>NZ_JAPEMT010000002.1:0-1467709 GCF_026342435.1 Streptomyces sp. NBC_00237
CCCGGCAAGCCGGGGCATAAAGCGACGAATTGCGCAAGCGCAATTCTAATTCCGGCGCAAGCGCCGGAATGGAATTCCGTAAACGGAATTCCGAACGGAATACAATTCGCGCAAGCGCGAATTGGCGTGACCGCGCAAGCGCGGTCACTGGGGCTGGCTACGGGAGGAGGTGCATCGTGTGCGGGCCTGTGTAGGGTCTGGGATTCCCAGCCACCACCCCCGCAACGAGAGTGACGGACTGTCGGCTTGATCAGGCGCTGGCCTCACCGTGGTGACGGGCTCCGCTGCGCTCCACCCTGCCCCCCTCCTCCCCCTGGGACCGTCCGGTCGAGCCCACCAGCAGACCGCACCTGCGGGACGGAATCTGATGCCGCGCCACTCACAGGAGCGGACGCACCCCAGGGGTGGTGCATCACGTGTTCTGACTGTGTAGCGTCTGGGTTCGGGCAGCACCACCCCGGACCGCCCTGAAAGCTCCCGGGAGAGTCCAGCCGAAGGCTTGCACCCCCGAACTCATTCCCTCGCTCTTGCCTGAAAGCAAGCCACGAAAGAAGGGCCGCAACTCCCGAGCAAACACCCTGGGAATGCGACCCGAATTCACAGACCAGAGTTCAGTGTTTCCCCGCGAGCGCATTCATGCGGCAGCCTCAGTAACGGTGGTCAGAAGCTTTTTCTCCAGCGGAGAAGCGGGACGGTTTCTCGTGCCTGTGCAACGCCCGGGAGCCCGCCCTGGGACAGGGCACGAGCCCGGCAGGTGTGCAGCGCGCGGTGTGGCCGCCGTCTCCGGGCCGCTCCGGTCCGCGCCGGGCCTCGGTCCGGCGCAGTGATATCCCTTCCCGCCCCGAGCCCCCCGAGCGGTCTCCTGTCGTGCTGCCCCGCCCCTTTTCCCAGGGGTAGCAGGACAGGAGGGCGTGAGGGGGGTTGTCTGGGTTCTGTGAGGTACCAACCATGGGGCCTGACCAGCGCAAACGTTCCGGGTGTCTGGATGGTGGCGCAAGGGATGGGGCAAGGGGTGAAGCAAGGGATGGGGCAAGGGGTGGGGCAAGGGTCACAATGCCGTGCGCGGCCGCCAGGCCGCCATCTCGGGCCGCGCCGGGCCCCGGTCCGGCGCAGCGACACCCCGTCCCGCCCCGAACCCCCCGAGCGGTCGCCGCGTCTGCCCTGGCCCTACTTTTCCGGGGTCAGGGCAGGCGCGGGGGCGTGAGGGGGGTTGTCTGAGTTCTGAGAGGGCTCACCAAGGGCACTGACCTGCATTGATGGTTGCGCGTGGGCAAAGGGGGGTCAGGTGCTTGGTCAGGGGGTCAGTCAGGTGCTTGGTCAGGGGCTTAGTCAGGGTGTTGGTCAGGTCAGGTGCCCGGGGGGACACCGACTGTCTGGATCTCCTGTACCAGTGCCGTCCAGGCCGTGGCCCGCGTCTCGGTGAACGTGCCGGTCTCGCCGGTGCCTCCGACGACCTGCCAGTCGACTGTCCACGTCGAGGTGGCGGTGCCCTTGTACGGCTGGCCGAGCGGGCGGGCCAGCTTGGTGTACCGGTGCCCGCAGTCCGGTGACATCTGCTTGCCCCGGTCCTTCGTGTACGGGGTGCCGGGGCCCGGGCAGACGACGACCGCACCGTCGCCCATCGCCCACGCGACCGAGGTGACGGTAGCGGTCGCGGTCACGGTGACACCGCCCGCCGTCGCCGTCGCGGTGGTGGGCCCGAACGTCGACTCGGACGGGGTGGCCCACATCCACGTGGGCATGCCGATGACGTACGTCCCGCCAGGGCGGGGGCTGGCGATCTTCGGGCCGTCCAGGCGGACCTTGTCCACGGCCTGGCGGGCGACGGCCTCCGGGTCGATGGCCTGTCCGGCGGGTGCCGCGCCGTCGGCGATCCAGACCGGGCGGGAGGTCTGGGTGTCGTCGCACTCCGCCACGAACATGCCGCCCTTGTCCGCTGGTGAGTGGCCGCCCCACAGCGGACTGCCCGCCGGGGGCGGAGGGTCCATCTTCGTGTACCGGCAGACGGGCTTGTCCGGCTTGCCGCCCCGCTGTTTCGCCGACGAAACACCCGAGCCCGGCGTGCTGGCCGGGCCCGGCGACGAGGCGGGGTCGTCCGCGCAGACGCGGACGAACACCGCGCTGGAGCCGACGCAGCCGGGGTCGATGCCGTCCGCCGAGGCAGGCAAGGCGGTGATGGTGACGCCCGCCAGGACCACGGCCAGGAGCAGCGGCGCCCCTGCCGTGCGGGCGCTCAGCACGTCCCGCCCGCCTGGGGGTCGAGGGCGGTGACCATCCATCGGCCGTCCCAGCGTTCCATCGAGGCCGAGGCCAGGTAGCGCAGCGGCGGCGCCGAGGGCAGCGGGATCGGCTTGCGTGCCTTCACGTCGTACGTCTCGTACTTCGACAGGTCGATGCAGTCGGACAGCGTGGCGGTGGGGATCTTCGCCCGCATGTTCAGGGCGGTCACCGTCGGGGTGTGCCCGGCCCCGCCGCGCACGACGGTTCCTGCGGATTTCATCCGTCGCAGGTCGATGCGCATCGTGCCCAGCGCCTGCGTTGTCGCGTGCTTCTCCAGGCCGGTGCCCGCAGGGTTGGCCTTGGGGTACGCGGCGGTCTGCGCGGCAGTCATCGCCCGGTACGCGGCCAGTGCCGCCGCCCGGTGCGCCGCGTCCGGGTCGGCCGCTGACACCGCCGGGGCGGGCACGGCCGGAACCGTCTCTGTGGGGGCCGCCGAGGGCTTGCCGTCGTCGTCGGGTGCCCCGCATCCGGTGAGCGGCAGGACGGGTGCGAGCGCCCCTTCTGGCGTCGTACACGGTGCCGTCGTGCCCATGTGCCAGCCGCCCGCGGGTGATCGCCTGCGCGGTCGATCACCGTAGCGCTGCGCAGCCGGGCCATCACTGATCACTCACACGGCGCTCGCACCCCGACGTGGTGAGTGATCATCTGGGCCCGTGGTGAGTGATCGTCCGGGCCCGTGGTGAAGAACCGCGCGTACTCACCACGGGCCAACCAAGGAACCAACCACGGCTCACCACGGGCCAACCACAGAACCAACCATGGCTCACCACGGCAGGTCAGCGGCCTGCGGGTGCGGGTGTCCGTCCTGCCCCCGAGGCGGTACGGACACCCTGCTCCGGGGGCGTCATGAGCGTCGGCGGGCGGCCGCCACGGCCACGCCGCAGCCGGTGAGGACGACCGTGATCACGGCGGCCGCCGCCATGATCGGGGTATGGGCGGTGAGATGCCGCCAGCACAGATAGCCAGTAAGGCCGCCGAGAAGCAGAAGCAGCAGGACCAAGCCGCCGAGGACGACGAGCGCCAGCTTCATCTAGCCCCCCTAGACGTCTTCGTCTAGGGGGGCTAGAGTTCTCATCTCGTCCCGAGGAAGGTGCGGAGTATGGACTTGCCCAAGATCGTGGCCCATCGTGCTGACGGAGGGTGGATGCTCGAAATGCATGGACTCGCCCCCGCCTACGTTCGCCGGCTGAGCGAGGCAGCCGAGTGTGGACGTGCCCTCATGAAGGCCGCAGACGTACCCGGGGTCGAGCACGGCGTGCAACTCAAGGTCGACCTCGGTGACGAGCTCAACCGACGCGTCGAGGCTTCAACCCAGGCAACTGTTGACGCTCACAAGGCCCAACTTCAAGCAGCAGCGGAGCTTCGACGAACAGCGTCAGCTCTCAAGAATCAGGACTTGACCGGCCGGGACATCGCCCACATCTTGGGCGTCTCGCCCCAACGGGTATCCCAACTACTTACCCAGCCCGCGACCGGAGGTTCAAGCACAAGCTGCGACCGCGTTTGAGATCTGGCCAGCCCAGGTTGTGCCGACGCGTTCGGTGTGCTCACTGTTGACAGATGCCTCGGCAGGTTGCCAATCAACTGAAGCCGAGTTCGGTGAAGGCACAACCCCCGCGTTCGGCATAGGGCAATGCCTGCCGGGATACGAGCCTCGGGGCCTGCCGGAAGTACTGATGGAAGCCCGAGGCCCTGAATTTCAAGTCAAACGCATGGCCTTCGATGTGCCAGAGCGGGCAGTGTGCAAAGTTCGGACGGACATCATTCATCACCAGCCGGTGCACCCTGTCGACCTCCAAGTCCACGGCAAGACCCTTGAAGTCGAGGTCGCCCTCAAGGTCGAAGACATCTTCGAAGACGAGTGTCGCCGGAGAGACCCAGAACGAAAAGTGTGTTGCGGGCCGGACTGGGTGGACCCAGCGGACGATGTAGTCAAGGTCGAGGAAAAGACGCGGCAGGACGTCGTTGGTCGGCTGGACGGACAAGCCGTGGATGGTGGCGTCATGCCACCCCATGTCTTCGAAATCTGCGTCGCTCCAGGTGCTCTTGGAGAGACCTGATTCCTCGTGGCTGCCATTGCCCATGTCCGAATCCAACCAGACACCTAGACGGAAGCACTCACAGGCCAGACTTGGACGAGAGTTGACGGGGCCCTGGGTGTGAAAATGGCTGGCCTCGAGTGAGTCGTGAAACGTCCTTCCCGTCACGGCATTTCACAGAGAACCCGCAGGCCAGAGGTGAAACAGGTGGGTGCGTTTCACCCTGCGCTTCAGTCCTTGCGGTGCCGCGCTTCCTCCATCGCCCGACGGCGGGGCTCGTTCCGAAGTCTTGGAGCGAGCCCCGCCGTGGTTAGTTCCATGGTTGGTTCCCCGCCGGAGGTAACCATGACCGTCGCGGTCGGGCACGGTGCCGGTCTCCGGGGCGAGGTGGTGGCGTAGCCGTTCGGCCGGGACGAGGAGGCGGGCGATGTCACCCGTGAGGGCGGCGAGCGCGCCGAGAAGGGGGGGCGGCGAGGACCGGCATGTGGCCCAGGGAGGACGGGGGCGCCGTCATGAGGTTTCCAACGATGCCCCCGCTTTTGCCGTCGGCGTCACGAGCCGAGCGTCTGGCCCTGTGGGGTCCGCGCCGTCCCCGAGGCAGCACTTGTGCAGTAGTCAGGGGGCTGGGGGCGTGTCCTGGAAGAGGCGGACCAGCGCCTTGGTACCGGCTGCGGCGAGGGCCGGGCCATAGCGGAGAGCGAGGATGGAGACGGCGACGATGGTGAGAACGACGATGAGGGTTTCAGCGGGCAGGTAGGCGCTGACACCAGGCGGCTGGGTGTCATACCGAGGCCCGCTGGGGCCAGCCTGCGGTGCGGGAGCAGCGGGCGAGGGAGCAGCCGGGGCGGGGACTGCGATCTGCGGGGCAGGTACCGCAGGCTCGACGAGAGCTGCGGCGGGGAAGGCAGGCGCAGCGAGGGCGAGTAGCGCTGCCGAGACGGTGGTGGCAATGAGGTGTCGGGCCCGCGTTGCGGGGCGGTCGCTGCCGTTCGGGTGACCTGTGCGGGTGCCACCTCGTCACCCGGCTCCTCTCGGGCACCAAGCAGACCGCGCGCGTGAACAGCGGTACCGCGTTCGGCACTGGGCACACGGGACTCGCGGCCATGCCCGGCTGGCCAGTGGCCGTGGTGAGTGGCCAGTGGCCATGGTGAGCAACGGCCACCGGTCATGGTGAGCGGTCACCGCACCACGACCACCACCGGCCATGTGTGGCTCACCATGACCCGTGGCCACCAGGAGTCGCAGGGAACTGGCCGCGCCAGAATCGCCACGCGCGGCCGGTCAGGGCGGTGGCCAGTGGCCGCCCGGAGGCCAGCACCGTGCACCCGCCACGGATTCGGAGACGGGCCGCTTCGCGGTCTACGACGATCGTGTTCTGTCCCACCGGCCCGCTTCCGTGACTCACCACGGAACCCACCAGGAACCCACCACGTACCTCACCATGGTCCTGAACAGGAGATTCGTGTCCTGCTCACCCTCTCCGGGAGGCGGACACATCACCGGAACTCCGGCCTCGCGACGGTGGCCACCGATCATGGTGAGCGACGGCCAACCGCCGTGGTGAGTGATCGCTGGCCATGGTGAGTGATCATCCGTGGCCGTGGTGAGCCATCGCTGGCCACTGGCCACCGGTCCCTCACCACGGCCAATGGCCAGCCCTTTGTCCGTCTCGGTACGTAAGGCGGTGGCTCAGAGGCCCGCTCCGGCCGTCGGCCTGTCCAGGGTGGGGCGACCGGAGCGGGTGCCTGAGGGGCTGCTCCTCGGACTCGTCCGGGACAGCCACGGTCATCGGGCGAGCCTCGGGAGCAGGGGAGGGCGGCCCACGATTCCAGGCAGGCGGCGAGCGTGCGGGCCTGCTCCTCGGTGACCGAGCCCAGTTGCAGGCAGTTGGATCCGGTGTGCTCGCACGCCGGTTCCGCCTTCACCGCGACGGGCACTTTGGCCGTCCCGCGGAAGCGGCTCGACAGGATGTCCGCGAGGTCCTCCAGAGCCCCAGGGCCCATGACGGCCATCCCGTCCGAGGCTGTTCCCGCACCACCCAACGCCCGGTACAGGAAAGCGACGTCTACCGGGGTCGCCGTTCCGACCATGATCCGCCCGCCCTTGATGTACGGGACCACTTGGGTGCCGACGGCGTGGAGCGCGAGCCGCAGGCGGCGTGCGGCGGCGCGTTGCGGGGGCAGACCGGCGACAATCCACCGGGCCAGGGCCTGGGCGTCCTCGGGGTCCTCCAGGTGCACGAGCAGGGTGCTCAACTCGGCGTCGTGGATCTCAACCGTGCACTGCACACCGTCGTTGGCCAGCGCTGCCGACAGTGCGTCAGCCCGCTCCTGCACGGTTCCCGGACCTCCCGGTAGGGGGCCGGTCTCCTCGTTCGAGTGGTGCAGGTTGATGAACAAGGAGATGGCCGCGTCCGGTGCGGGGGCGACGGTGATCGCGTCAAGGCCGGCGTCACGCTGAGCCCAGGTCAGTTCGTCGGTAGCGACGCGGATCGCAACGTCGCGGGTGGGGGTGATGGCGTCGCTCACCGGGAAGCCTGGGCGGTCGCAGGGCGGTGGCACGTGCAGGCGCAGCACAGCACCTCGACCGGCCGCTCGAACGGCAGCTGTCCGGGAAGCCGGATCTCCCGGCGGGACCCGGCGCACATCCGGTGCTCGGCACTCCGGCATTCCGGCGACCTGTATGACTGCGCGGACTCCCGCATCGGCACGCTCACGATGTCTCCCCGGCCAGCCGGGCGGCCCCGACCGCCAGCATCTGGCCCACGGCCACCAGGTTGCAGAGGCGCCCGGGGGTGGCCGGGGCGACAGTCCAGTGCAGTCCGGGCGGGGCGAGTTGGTCGACGCGTGGGACGGCGAGCCAGCCGGTGCCGCGGTACGTGCCCGCTTGGGGCGGCCATGAGGCGATGCCGCCCGTGGGCACGAGTGCGTAGATCCACTTCGCGCCGTCCTGGATCACCGGGCCGCCGAACAGCACCGGCAGAATGCGGGCCATCGCTTCCCGGTTGTCCCTACCGAGCGCGGCCCGCACGACCGAGGCGGGGATACGGACCGCATCGAAGCTGACACCGAGCGGCAACAACGCCACCGCCCGCTCCGCCCACCCCCGATGGGGCGCCTGCGGATCATCATGCGCGCCAGCAAACCAATCAGCGACGGACGAAGTCACAGTTCTGCCAGTCACGGAAGCCCCCGGTCTGGTCGGGTTTATGTGTCTGCCGACCGTAGGACCGAGGGCTCCGGGTGACGGGTATACCCCATACCCCCACGAGGAGAGGTACAGAATGTACCCACGCGGTTATGCGGGGATCTTCAACTCCCTTGCCAGGTAGTGGATATCGTCGCGGAGCATCGCGGGACCAGAGACCACCAGCTCGGTCACCGTGCTCCTGGTGAAGATGTTGAACCGCGAGGTCTCAGGTGACGTCTGGTAAGCCTTCTTGAGGAGGTGAACGACCGCCATGTCCTCCCCCTCCATCCGGTACGCGCGAGCCGACTCCGTCATGTGGAAGCTGCGGCGGGTGGCTGACGGCATCGGTGCGAGATCGATCGTTGTCGCCACGTCCACCGCCTGGCCAGGCTTAGACAGATCCGTGTGGATGGTCAGCCGATACGCGTCGACCATCCCATTGCCGAAAATCAAGTAGGGGTGGGTGTACTCCGGCCCAAGCTTCTTCGCAGCCCGGTCCGCCTTGTCCCAGTGCCGCCACGCATCGCCGTCACGGCCAACCTTTGCGTACGAGAGAGCGGCGGCGAGATGCAGCAGGCCATGGCGGGCAATGTCCTCTGCATTCCCGGTGGTTGTCCGGATCAGAGCGTCGGCTTTCATCGCCAGGTCCACGCGGGCCTCGGACGCTTCGCCCGCGTCTCGGAAGACGTGGTTCATGTACCAGGCGGCAACGGCGATCGCCCGGGGGCTGTCCGCGTCCTGAGCCGCGCTCATCGCCCGATCTCCGGTGAGCATCACCAGGTCCGGGGCTGGCTGGAAGCTCAAGTAGAGCTGGGTGAGGTGGTAGGTCTCGGCGAGCGCGACCAGGACGCGGCGCCGCTCGGTGCCGTCATAGGCGCGGGCCGCATGCTGTAGATCCTCCAGCAGTCCCGGGACCAGGTCCGCGATACGCGACCTGTGGTCACCGTTGCCGTGCCACAAGTCCCATGCCTGCCGCACCCGTGCCGCAAGCTCGGCAGCCGACTGCGGCTCTTGTCCGGAGTCGCGGAAGTTGTACGTCGTGAGAGCGTTCCGGATCCGTGGGAGTCCTGGGTGCACACCCTTGGTGAACGTCGAAGCGGCGAGGCGCTCCTCACCTGTCAGCTCGGCGAGGTCGTCCACTCCGATCGCTTCGGCGAGGCGGAGGAGAAGAGGCAAGCGGGGCATATGCAGGCGATCGGTCTCGATTGCCTTCACCCATTCAGTCGAGCGGCCCATGAAGCCAGCCACCAGGGCGCGCGTCTTCCCCTGTCGCTCCCTTGCGCGCTTCACGCGCTTACCGAAGGTGGAAGGCAGGGCGTTGTCCGTCGTGTTGTCGTTCGGATCGGGCATACTGAAGCTCCGTTCTGACCTAGACACTCAGAACGCTACTCCCCTTATCTGGTGGGGAGATGACGAAATCGCCCCCTCCCGCCCGAAGGCAGAAGGGGGCGAAGTCATCTGGATGCGGATCCTCTGGAAGGGTGATCAGTTACTCGGTGCCGCAGGAAGCAGTGCTCGCGCCGCTTCGGCGATCTTGACTGCCTGAGCGGCTGGAGGACCATGACAATGGTCGGATGCGGTCGCTCAAGCTCACCGAGGATGAATATGAGAGAACTGTCGAAAGTCTGCGCGGTACGCGCCTTGTAGGCGTGACGTACTACCCGCTGAGCTGCGGCGACGAGGCCACCGACGTCGAGGAGTGGGACTTCGATGTGTGGCATCAGGCCACGATGGGCGTCGGGCTGCTCGCCGAGAACGGCGTTCACTACTCGGCGGTGTGGGGCAGCAGTTTCGACCACCATGGCCTGGAGATCTTCCGGGAGCCGATGTCCAGCCACTTGACCATGATCGGGCCGCCCGATGGGGTGACGGCCGTAGCGGTAAATCGGCATCGCGCATGGTCAGGACTCATCGGGGTTCCGCTCGTGGGTGCCGAGATCCTCTGGTCCGAAGGTGACCACGGCTTCCGGCTGCCGGTCGCTGTGCAGCTTCGTGCCCCTGCTGCCACGGTGTGGATTGTCGCGGGCCGTCCGGCGCACTGTCCGCCGGACGGGATCTTCGATCTCGGAACCGACGACGTGATGACCGTCTTCACACACGAGTTCGCTGCCGCCGCCGGCCTCCCGCTGGGTGGTGGAGAAGACTGACGGCAAGCAGCATTACGCGTGGGGTCGGTGCCCTTCGGTACCAGTAGTGCCCGGGACAAGTTCAGCGGGGAAGACCCTGATTGCTGTGTGGCGGCACGACGGTCCTTCTACCGTGGCGGAGAGAAGGTGGGACGCCAGCCATAGTGTCTTTGCCGGACGAGTTGCAGGCGCGGGAGGCCGCGGTTCGCCAGCAAGCGGCGGAGCTCCTTGAGGTCGGTGCGGCGTACGCCGAGGCGGATGGCCGCCTGTTCGGGTCCGAGGCAGAGGTGGCGGTCGAGGAGCTGGGCCAGGTCGCGGCGGCGGGCGAGGACGGCGACCTGGTCGGGGTGGATGTCGGGGGCGTCGGTGGCCGTGCCGAGGACGGTCAGGAGGCCGGCGCGGGCGAGGTCGCCGATCTGGCGGGACGTCACCGCCGGGCGCAGGGCCGGGAGCGGGGTGCCGAGGGCGGCGGTGAGCCGGTCGGCGGCGGTGGAGGCGCCGACCGGGCCGCGCAGTGCGGCGCGGACGGCTTCCGCGTCGACGCTCTCGACCGCCGTCCGCGTCCAGAGGCCGGGGCCTGCGTCGGCGGCGGGGACCTGCCCGGTGTGGGCGGCCCACCGGAAGGCGGCTACCGGTACCCGGAGCCGTCCGGCGGCCTGTCGGCCACCCTCAGGGGCCTGGTGGAGTGCCCGGCGGCCGCGACTGCCCGCTCCCCCACACGTGCGGGCCGCCCCCCCTTCCCAGCCGGCCGCCGAAGGATCGTCGAGGACATCCGACGCCTCCTCCAGACCCGCCCGGCGCAGCGCCTCCTCGAGGCCGTCGTCGTTGTAGACCCGCCCGAGATCAACGGTGACACCGCCCTGCTGGACGGTGACCCGGCGGGCATCGCCGGTCAGCCGGTGCACGGTGATCACGCTCATGCACCCAGCCTGAACCGCGTCCCTCACTCCCGTACTCCGGCGCCCGCCAGCGGGCTTCACGCAGGCAGGTAAACGACCTTCACCAGGTCGAGAAAAGGTCCCTCAGTGACGTGGTCGGCGCGGCGCGTCCCCTTGACCACTGACTATGGCCCGTACAGAGCAGCCGTCGAGGCGAGGGTCTCGATCATTCGCCGGCGTACTTCGTCGGGGGCGAGCACCTCGGCATCTGGTCCGAGCTGCAGAGCCTTGGTCACTGCGTCGTCCGTGGACTCGGTCGGGATCGTCACGTGAGTCCATCCTTGCGGGTCGTGAGTCGGCAGGGTCGCGTCGACAATGGTGGTGCCGAGTAGTTCGGCCAGACGTTCACAACCGGCTGGCGAGAGGCGGAGCGTCATCGCATCCCGCATCAGATCAGCCTCGTACCGGGCCGTAGCGTCCTTCCAGAACGCGGCCAGGTCGAACCCTTCTGGCCAGTCGAACGGCCCGGGGAGGGTCATGACCCGGCGGATCCGCCCCACTCTGTACGTGCGGGGAGAACCGCCGTCGTCAGGCCGCGCGACGAGATACCAGGCGCCGGCCTTGCAGACCATTCCCAGGGGCTGCACCGTGCGCTCCACATCACGGGACGGGGGTGGCGCCCACCGCCGGTACCGGATCGCGATCGGCGTGCTCTGCCAGACTGCGGCGGCGATCACTTTCAAGTGTGTCGCGGACTCGGTCTCGCGGAACCATGCCACGGCGTCGAGGTGGAAGCGCTGGCGGATCCGCCCGGCGCGGTCCGCCGCCTCAGGCGGGAGCGCGGCGAGAAGCTTCAGTTCCGTGGCGGCCAGGGCGGCACCGAGCCCCAACTCGGCGGCCGGCCCAGGGAGGCCGACCAGGGCCAGCGTGTCGGCCTCACTGTCGGTCAGTCCCGTCAACCGGGTCTGCCAGCCATCGACGAGGGCATATCCGCCACGAGGCCCGTCCACCACGTATACCGGCACTCCGGCGTCAGACAGAGCACCAACATCGCGGTAGACGGTGCGCGCCGAGATCCCCAACGCCAGCGCGAGAGCGGTGGCGTTCATCGGACCTCGGCTCTGCAGCAGCAAGAGCAGATGAAGCAGTCGGGATGCGCGCACGCGCCACAACATATCCCTCGTGGTGTGACAGCACCTGTCAGGGGTGGCCCTGCATGCTCTGGCTGCCGGGTCGGCCACAGGAGCTGACACGGTTCTTCGGATAAGGAACCCAAGATGAAGACGAAGCAACTGGGCTCGGCCCTCGCCGGACTGGTGCTCACTGCTGCGGGAATCGCGTTCACCGCGACTCCCGCAGCCGCGGCCACGTCCCACTGCGGCGTACTGCAGGCCCGTGGAAGCCAGGGCTCGATCGGGTGGTACGACGTCAACAACCGCTGCATCAGCGGCACGAACGTGCGCGTGATATTCGACAACGGGCCTGACTCGGCCTGCACATACATCGCCGGAGGTTCCACCCACAGGTTCGTCAACGCCACGTGGTGGTCCACGTACAACCGAATCGATTCCTGCTGACCCAGGTCAAAACTCTGGGAGCGCGGGCACCGCAGCGGCCAACCCTGCGGTACCCGCGCTGGCAGACACGAAAATCCACTCCCCAACACCAGGCGGTTCAGTATGTGGCCGTCGCAGTCATGGCCGGAGCCGCACTGTTCGCGGGGGCGGCCGCGGCGGACGCCGACGTCCGGGCCACCGTCGTCGGTTCGCCCGGCGTCCTCTCCGGCAATCCCGTCGAGGCGCCGGTCCATGTCCCCGTCAACGCCTGCGGAAACACGGGCAGCGTCATCGGCCAGCTCAACCCGTCCTTCGGCAAACCTGTTACGACGGCTGGCACGGCAACCGGCACCAGGAGAGCCGGAACCCCTCCACCTGGAGCCACAGCAGTTGGAAGCGGCAGTCCATGAACGGAATGCAGCACATGAACACCGACTGGTAGAGAGGCGAAGCGGGCGGGCGGCAGCAACCACCCTCGCCCGCTCACGCCCCGTCGGGCCGGGCGCTCGTCACGGACGTGGTGACGGGTCGGCCCAAGATTCATCGAGTGAAGTCAGGCTGCCACCAACAGCCATGACGCCCCATCAGGACCGGGACGGCTCTGGCGACGACCGCAGACTTCCTGCTGAGCCGATCACTTCCAGGCGGCGGTGATCCACATGCAGCGGGCCCCCAGGAGGTCTAGCGTGGAGGAGGACTCGGGGTCTCGGGATCACGTACAGGGGCTCACCATGCGGAAGATCCTCGCGAAAAGTGTCCTGGCAGCCGCGTGCGCTGCCGCCGTCATCGTTCCCACAGCCGGCGCGGCGAGCGCGGCAGCACCTGCCGCAAGCGTGCACACCGTCGTTCAGGACGACCACTGGTACCACCACGACGGCTGGTGGGACGACGGCTACTACTACGGCGGCGGCATCAGCGTAGGACTGGGCCTCGGGCTCGGTATCGGGCTCCTCTGACCCCACTCACGCACGTACGACGTCACGGCGTGCGGGAAAGCGTGGCAGGCACGGGGGCGGACGTCTGACGACGCCCGCCCCCTCTTCGTACCGGCGAACTCTCATCCGTGTGCGGGCCTCCGCAGGCGGGCTTCCGCACGCGGATCGGGGGTCGGCCCTCGGGACGGCCTGTCGGAACTACTTGGGCATGAGGACCGTGTCGACGATGTAGACCGTGGCGTTGGCGGTGGGGACGTTGCCGCAGACCACGGACGAGGTGTCGTTGACCTTGTAGGACTCGCCCGAGCCCGCGGTGGTCAGGGTGGACTTCTGGAGTGTCGGGTAGGTGCCCGTCTCCAGCTGCTTCGGGGTCAGCTTCTGGCCGACCACGTGGTAGGTGAGGATGCTGGTGAGCTTGGCCTTGTCGGCGAGGACGGCGTCCAGGTCGGCCTTGGGCAGCTTGGCGAAGGCGTCGTTGGTGGGGGCGAACACGGTGATGTTCTCGGCGTTGTTGAGGGTGTCGACCAGGCCCGCCTTCTTCACGGCGGTGACCAGGGTGGACAGGGCCGGGTTGTTCGACGCGGCGGTGGCCACCGGGTCCTTGGCCATGCCGTCGAAGCTGCCCGCGCCCTCCTTGGGGACGCCCGCGCAGCCCGGACCGAACGGGCCGCTCATCGCGGTGTCGGCGGCAGCCGACGACGGGGCGGCGGGCTCGGACGCGGCGGACGAGGACCCGGTGTCCTTCTTGTCCTTGTCCGTGTCACCGCAGGCGGTCAGCGCGAGGGGAAGGACGGCGGCGACGGACACGGCGACGGCGGCACGACGGAAACGACGGGCATTCATGATGGCTGCTCCTGTATGGGTGTGAGGGTTGTGTTGCTGTGGGGGTTCGGGTGCATCGGTGGGAGGGGAGGCCGGTGTGGGGGCGGCCTGATGGGCGAATGCCGGAGGTTGAGGTTCACGAAGGCTTCTCTCATGCGACGGTCAGCACCACGGAGTGCCAGCCGGTCGCGCCGTTGGGGACGGTTTTGACGCGTTCCTCGGTCTGGGTGGCGCCGGTGCGGTCGGTGGCCCGGACGGTGAGGGTGTGACCGCCGGGAGTGGCCTTCCAGGGGAGTGACCACTGGCGCCAGGTGTCCGTGGTGTCCTCGGCCGCGAGGTCGGCGCGCTGCCACGGCCCGTCGTCGACACGTACCTCGACCTTGTCGATCCCGCGGTGCTGCGCCCAGGCCACCCCGGCGACCGTCACCGTGCCGGCCTTCGGCGTGGCGAAGGGCTTGGGGGTGTCGATGCGCGACTGGGTCTTGATGGGTGCGCGTTGCGACCAGGAGCGCTTCACCCAGTACGGGTCGTAGTCGGCGAAGGTGGTCAGCTCGATGTCCTGGATCCACTTGCACGCCGAGACGTAGCCGTAGAGGCCGGGCACCACCATGCGTACGGGGAACCCGTGGTCGAAGGGCAGCGGCTCACCGTTCATGCCGAGGGCGAGCAGCGCGTCGCGGCCGTCCATGAGGTCCTCGACCGGGCTGCCGATCGTCATGCCGTCCACCGAACGGGCCACCAGCTGGTCGGCGGGGCCGCCGCGCGAGGGCGGCTTCACCCCGGCTTCCTTGAGGAGTGCGGCCAAAGGGACGCCGATCCAGCGGGCGTTTCCCGCGTACGGGCCGCCCACCTCGTTGGACACACAGGTCAAGGTGATGTGACGTTCGACCAGGGGGCGGTCGAGCAGGTCCTGATAGGTGAGGGTGAGGGGCCGGGCGACGCCCTTGCCGTGGATCGTCAGCTTCCATGCGGTGGGGTCCACCTTCGGCACCACCAGTGCCGTGTCGACCCGGTAGAAGTCCTTGTTGGGCGTGACGAACGGGCTGATCCCGGGGGTGTGCAGGGCCGCGCCCGCGGGGATCGGGCGGGCCTTCGAGACCGGGCGGGGCAGGTCCACCTTTGACCTCGAAGCGGTGGCTCCTGCTCCCTGGGAGGCGTTGAGCGACCGTCCCAGAAACCCCGCCCCCGCCGAGGCGACGGCCGCGGCACCGGCCGCGATCACGAACCCGCGGCGGTCCCAGCCGACCGGCTCGCCGACGGTGTCGCCCCGCGTGTCACCTCCCGCCGGAGCGGAGGTGGGCGCCGGTCGGGTGAGCCGTCCGCTCAGGTAGTACAGGATGCCTGCCGCGCAGAACGCCCCCACCACTGACGGCAGTGCGTCGGTGGGTCCGGTGGAATCGGGGCGGCCGGTCGCGGCGAGCGCGCCCACCCCACCGAACAGCAGGACTCCTGCGGCACCGGTACGGCGGAACCGGAGTGCCAGCACACCGATCGCGATCGAGAACAGCGCCAGCACGGCGAGGATGCCCAGTTGGAGAACCAGCTTGTCGTTGGTGCCGAACTGGCGGATCGCCCAGTCCTTGACCGCGACGGGCGTTCGGTCGATCGCCGCTCCCCCGACCGCGATCACCGGCCCGGCCTCGGGGCGCACCAGCGCCGCCGTCAGCTCGGCGACCGCCAGCGCCGCGAAGCCGGCCAGCAGCCCGGAGAGGGCGGCGAGCGGCACACGTACGCCTTTGCTCAGGATCTTGGTCACGTGGGTACTTCGGAGCGGAGCGCTCAGCGGATGGGCCGTTCTTCGGATCCGTTGGAAAATTCTGCGCGGTCGCCGCAAGGGCCCTGCTCCCGGAGGACGGTTGCGCCGTATGTGCGAGTCGTGGTGGCAGGGCAATCCGGATCGACGTTCGTAGCGAATCTCCTCCGTGCGAACGGAGTTGTCGGCACACGTGCTACCTCGACGTCTCCCGCCTCGACGTCTCCCGCCTCGCCGTTCTGCTCCTTCTTGCCTCCCTCCCCCTTCGTCAGCCTCCCCATCGGAGATGCCATGCCTCCTGACGTCACGCCTCCCTTCGTCGGCGCCCACGCACTACAGGTGTTGCCTCACGCGGACTGGCCCGAATTGGTGGAGCACAGCCGCGGCTGCGCGTCGTGCGTCGTGGAACTGTGCCAACTGACCACGCCCGAGACCCGGTGGGGGGACGGCCCCGACCAGTCCGTCCCCGGATGGCTGAAGCAAGCCGTACTGGAGCAGATCGTCGATGTCCTGCAAACGCCTCCGGGGCCCCCGGGCGAGCGGCCCGGCCCGCCGTCCGTCGAGGGCGAGGAACCTAGCGGTGGAGCCGCGGAGCAGGAAGCCGCCCCGCAGGCACCGCGTACGGGACGCAACTGGCGCGCCTGGGCCGCCGCCCTTCGTCGGCCGTCGGGCAGGCACGGATGTCCCTGACCGAGGGGCGCGGCGACTCCTGCCCGCCTCCGTCTCCCCGGCGGCCGACCGGGCAGGGTCGAGGGCCGCCGACCACGGAGCCGTTCGGGTGGTGTCCGGCGCAACGGCCAAACCTTCGCGCCCGGCGCCGCGAACCCCGCTCAGATCGTCCGCATCGGTGCGGGCGCGAGAAAGAGGTGGGGCGTGATGGGCGTACAGCGCATCGACACCCGGTTGTTGAATCAACTGGGCGAACAGTCACAGGACTTGAACAGCGATGCCATGCGGCTGACGCACGGGTCGCTGGCGGAGATGGACCGGCCGGTCTCCCGGAACGACATCAGGGCTCTGCAGACCGCCGCTTCCCTGGAGAACCTGGCCGTCAGCGTGTACCGGACAGCCGCCGGGCTGCCGTTCATCAGGAACGGCAACAAAACCGTCGCGGCCTTCATCGCCACCACGATCACCCAGCATTCGGCCCACGCCCGTGCCTTCAACGCCGCAGCCGTCAACGCGGGCGGCGCCGCCCAGCTGTCGGTCAACCCGAAGTACGCGGCCGTGGTGAAGAAGGCGCTGCCCGGCATCAAGGGGCCGGCCGACGTGGTCGCGCTCGCGGTCACGCTGGAGGACGTCGCCACCCAGACGTACGTCAAGAACATCGGCGAGGTCCGCAACGTGCAGCTGCGCAAGCTGTTCGCGAGCGTGGCCCCCGTCGAGGCGCAGCACCGGGCGACCCTGTTGGCCGTGCAGGCGCTTCTGGGTGCGGGTCGCCCCGAGCTGATCGCCCTGCCGACCGACGTCGGCGCGCTGCCGGCCGCGGCCGGTTCGGTCGCCTTCCCCCACGCGTTCTACCCGAGCAAGAACGCCTCCCCGGTCACCGAAGGAGCCGTCAAGTGAACACCCGCCGCCAAGACGTGGACCTGCACATCAGCGAGCGAGACCTGCTGCGGTTGACCGCGGACATGGAGGAGGCCCATCAGTCGACGCTGCCCGCGCTGCACGCGGGCGCCGAGGAACTGGTCGACGAGGTACGGGCGGCCGACGTGCGGCGCCGGGGGTTCCTCGTCGGGCTCGGGGCGTCCGCGGCGGCGGCGTTCGTGCTGACCGGGCGTACCGGTTCGGCTTCGGCGTACGCGGCCGAGGTGTCCGGGCCGGTCAAGCCGAGTCCGTACACCGGCGACCTGTTGGTCGTGGCGCTCGCGGTGGCTCTGGAGAACCAGGCCGTCTGCGCCTACGGAGCCGCGCTCAAGGCCGCCACGGCGGGACGTCTCGGCAAGGTGCCGCCCGCCGTGGCGACCTTCGCGGTGACCGCGATGAACCAGCACGCCGCCCACGCCAAGGCATGGAACGCGGTCCTGACCGGCTCAGGACGACCTGCGATCAAAGGTGTCCCGCTGTCCAACCAGGCCGCCACGCTCAAGGCGATCGGCGCGGTAGACAGCGTCGCGGGCGTCGCCCGCCTCGCCCTCTCCCTGGAGGAAGGGGCCGCCCAGACCTACAGCTTCGCCACCACCCATGTCAGCAGCCCCGCGGGCATCAGGACCGCCGCCGCCATCGCGCCGGTCGAGGCCCAGCACGCGGCGATCCTGCACTTCGTGCTCGGCGAATACCCGGTGCAGGACACCTTCCTGCCCCTGGACAAGGCCGCGAGCCCCGCGCTGCTGACCGTCTGACGCGTGCCGGGTGCCCGGTGCGGTCAGGCCCGTGGCGGGCGCCCGGTGGCGGCTGATCCGTACCGGGCGCCCAGTACGTCCGAACGTTGCCGGTCAGGAGACCCCTGCCACCCAGGCCGCCGGGTCCGGGTCGACACCGGTCAGGTCCACCGACGCCTCCCACAGCGCCAGGGCGGTCACCATGTCGCGGGCGCGGGCGCGGGCCGAGCGTGCTGCCGGCGCGGGTGCGCCGCAGGTCTCGGCCAGGCTTACCGGGGCCGTAGTGCTCGCCGCCCGGCGCCGAAGGATCAGTGGCGGCGCGCAGCACCGGGAGCGCGCCGGCCGACGCGGGCTGGGTGTACGGCTGGGAGACCAGCCACCGTGCCCCGGACCTGTGCAACCACGGCTGCCCACGTCTTCCCTTCTTCCCTGGCATGACAGCCACGCCGAAGCCGGAATTCGCCCCGGAAGAGCGGGAGTTGCGGCTGTGGAAGGTGGGCCGGGTTCTCGGTCTCTCCTTCACGGCCGCCGTCGTGGTCGTGGGTGGCCTCTTCTTCGGGCTGATGGTGCTGCTCAAGCTCGACTTCCGTACCGTCACCGCCGCCAAGCTCGACGCGAAGGCGCTCTTCGACCTGGTGAAGCTCTCCTTCGGCGTGGTCGCCGGGGCCGGGGCCCTGGTCGCCCTGGTCGTCGCCTACCGCCGCCAGCGCGTGGACGAGGCCGGAGCGCACCGCGAGGCCATTCGCCTGCACACCGAACGCTTCTCCACCGCCGTCGACAAACTCGGCTCCGACTCCCCCGCCGTACGCCTCGGCGGGGTTCACGCCCTGGCGGGCCTGGCGGACGACGCCCCCCACCCACGACCTGCGCCAGACCTGCGTCGACGTCCTGTGCGCCCACCTCTCCCAACCCCGGCGAGCTCCCCGCCGATCCCCCGCCGTCCGACGAGCTACGTGCTGGCCACAGCCGCTCCGGCGCTCGCCACGGCCCCGCCCGCCAGCCCCGGGGCCCGGGATACCTCCGCCGCTCCCGCACCCGCGCACGACGCCACCCCGGCAGGCGCTGCACAAGCTGCTGCGGGCCGGTTCACCGGGGGCGCTGGTTGTCACCGAGGACGTTCGGGGCACCCGGCACGCCGCGGCGGGGACGGGCAAGCGACGGGCAAGCGGGGAGCGCGGGTCGCGCCTGCGCCCACGCACCGTTTCCGGGCGGGCAGCATCGCTAAGATGTTCACCGCGACGGCGCTGGTCCAGCTGGCCGCCGAGGGGCGGCTCGGCCTCGACGACACGGTGGAACGCTGGCTGCCGAGCCTGGTGCGCGGCAACGGCAATGACGGCCGCGCCATCACGCCGCGTCACTTGCTGAACCACGCCAGCGGGTTGTCCGACTACACCTCGGACCCCGCTTTTGTCGGCTCCCACCTGAGTGGCGAGAACTTTCTGCGTCACCGCTTCGACCGTTTCACCCCGTGACAACTCGTCGCGAAGGCGCTCGCCCACTGTCCTCACCACTCCCCAGGGGCGGGCTGGCACTACTCCAACACCAGCTGCGCGCTGGCCGGACTCGTGATCGAGAAAGCATCGGGGCTCACCTACACAGAGCAGACCCGCCGCACCATTCTCGCCCCTTTGGGCCTGGAGCGCACCACCGTCCCGCTCAACGGTCAGCTCTCCTACGGGCTCGGCCTGCTCGCCCGTAAGCTGCCCTGCGGCAAGACCGTCTGGGGGCACGGAGGACACATCCAGGGCTACCTCTCCTACACGGCTGCGACCGGCGACGGCAGACACCGCACCACGGTCGTCATCAACTCCGACTGGCCCGACCCGGCCCGACCAGGCCCGACTGGACGACGTAATCGACGCCGAATTCTGCCCGGCCTCATAACGGCCGGACCGGTCACACCTGCCCGTGCGAGGAGTTCGCTGACGCTTTCCGGGAGTGGCTGGCGCGGGTTCCGCGGAGTACGGGCCACCGCCCGCAAGCGCCAGACACGGGCACCGCGAGGTAGTTCTTCGACTGCTCGGCGACCCGGTGGTCGCGGGTGCCGTCCACTCCACGCGCGGCAAGTACTTCCGCCAGAGCAGGCACACCGCTTGGACGTGGGACCGACACGGCGCCCAGCTCCAGGACGGCGTGCCCGCCGCCGGTACCTGTGCCGTCAGCACGAAGAACGTCGTCGGCCAGAAAGGGGGCTCCATGTGGGCGAAAGCCAGATGAGCGCGGACGCATAACCAGCGGTGAACGCTGGGCACCAGGAACAAGGACTTGCTTTCGCGCATTCCGCCCCGGCATGGAAGCATGACCCGCAAGGGGAGAACTTGATTCCGCTCTTGGCCCTTGGAGGCTCCGCACATGCGCTATTCCCCGCCCCCTCTGCTCACGTCCGCGCTCGTCCTCGTGGCCGCCGCATGCGCCCTCACCGCATCCCCCGCCGCGGCCAGCACCACCGCCGCCGCTTCGTGCGGGACCACTGCGGACAACTACGCGGGCCGCGCCTACGCGAACAGCCAGACCGAGATCACCTTCCGCGCCGACGGCACGGTCGGGTACGTGAAACTCGGCGTCTCCCGCGAAGGTTCCTACACCGCAGACGCGACCTCTCTGCGCATTCGCCTCGACGCCACGGGCGCAGAACCCGATGTCGAGCTGGTGTCACAGAACGTCGCGTGCGCTGAGGGGGAGATGGAGCCCCAGCTCATCGCTTTCTCGGACGACGTGGACGGCACCTTCAAGGACCTTCCCTGACCCCAGGAACCCCAGCCCGGGCGGCAGTCCGCAGAGGACCGTCGATCTCGCTAGACCTCCGTTCGGGCGGGCGTCCGCGTCTCACCGGTCTCGGCCTGGGCGAGCTCCCGGCCGGAGCGCATGGGACGGAGAGGATGCCACGGTCGCTACCTGCGCAGATGCGACCTGGAGCACGCATTCTGCCTATTCGAGCAGTCTCTGTGCTGGGCCCGCCCCCGCCTTCGCGACCCGAAGGCCGCGGACCGGTGGACCTGGCTCGTCGTCGCAGCCCACAGCCAGCTCCGCCTCGCACTCCCACTGGCAGCCCACCAGCGCAAGCCCTGGGAAAAGACCATCCGCCCCGGCACCGCACTCAGCCCGACCCGGGTGCGGCGATGGTTCAGGAACATCCGCCCTCGCCTCGGCAGTCCGGCCCCCGCGCCCAAGCCAGCCCGACCTGGTCCCGGTAGACCGCCTGGACTCCCCCGTACCGGGGCCGGGGTGGTGTCGACGTCGGCGGCCGGTTCTGCCGGAGTGGGGGTCGAGGCCGGAGCAGCGGGCGCCGACTGACAGTCTGCGCGTAGCCGTCGATCCGGTGGCCGGCCAAATTGCCGCACAGCACGCACAGTTCGGGCGCCGCCAAGACCTCGACATCGTCCGCCCTTCGGGGAGGGCCGCCTGCTCGGTGACGGACGACAGCAGCGAGTCGATCGCGTTGAAGCTGTCGGTCATCGGACAACTCCCTTCTTCTCCCTGGCCCCTGGCCGTACGCCGCCGTCGACGGACAGCGCCTCACGCGCCTTCGTCGGCCCGTCGAGCAGGGCCAGGGGGTGGACACCGTAGTGGGCGGCCAGCGCGTCGATGTCGTCCAACTGCCAGGAAGTAGCGCCGGTTTGGCGGCGCGATAGCTGCGTCCGGGGCAGGTCGAGTACTTCCGCGGCCTTTCGCTGCGAGTCCTCCGCGCGGGATCGCCGACAGGTGTCAACGGGATTGCCGACGGGCGTCCATCGGTCGTTGACCGCTATGGGGGAGACTCTTTTCCGTTCCACTCCGAACCGTCACGGCCCTCACGGAATCTTCCCTGCCCCGAGCATCGATCTCTGAGAACGGACGCACGCCATGAAGCAGTCATCCATGTCCCCGTTCCCGCCCAAGGCCGCGCTGGCGGTCATCGGTGGCGCGGTCGCCTCACTGGTCTTCCTCGCCCCGTTGGCCGGGCTCTCCCCCGAGCACCCGGAGCTCCCGGCATCGGGCGGCCCCGGGGTCGTCAGGGCCGACGGCCCGTCCGACCCCGACGAGTGGAGCAGCCAGGGCTGAGCAGGCAGGCGGTGACCAGGAGCAGTGCCGCGACGAAGAACGGGGTGCGCAGGCCGTAGCCGTGGGCGAGGAGGCCCGAGCCCGCGGCGCCGAGGGCGGCGGCACTGCCCGTGACCATCTGGTAAGCCGTGTTCACCCGGCCCATGAGCTCGATGGGCACCAGTTCCTGGCGCTGCGAGACGGCCGTGACGTTCCACGCCACGTTGGCCGCGCCGTAGCCGATGATGGCGAGGCCCGCGGTCAGGGCCGAGGCCGCGCTCCCCAGAGCTGTCACGCACAGCGCGGCGGCCGCCGTGGTGAGTCTGAGCAGTGTCGCGGTGCTGAAGCGGGCGTACAGGCGCGGTGTGGCACTGGCTCCGGCCACCCCGCCGATCGCGGACGCGCCCAGGAGAAGGGCGAACCCCGTGCCGTCCAGGCCCAGTTCGACCTCGGCGAAGAGCACCAGGACGGCGATCACCGCCCCGCCGACGAGGTTGCCGATCCCGGCCACCAGGCAGAGCCTGCGCAACAGCCGGTGCCGCCAGAGCCAGCGGACCCCTGCCACGGTGTCCCGGCGCAGGGACGCCAGGGTGCCGGGGAGTACTTCGGTACGGGGTCTGAAGTCGCCGCGCAGCGGCAGGAGGAGCACCGCGGAGAGCGCGAACGAGATGGCGTCCACGACGAACGGGAGCGCCGCCGTGAGGCCGAACAGCACCGCGCCCAGCGGTGTGCCGACCAGGGTGTTGCTGATCAGGACACCGGACTGGAGCCGGGCGTTGGCGCGGGGGCGTGCTTCGTCGGGCACCAGCACGGGCAGTACGCCGACGAACGCGCCGCCCGCCAGTGTCTGTCCGCAGCCCAGTACGAAGGCCACGACGATCAGCAGAGGGACCGTCGCGGCCTGGGCCGCGACCACGATCGCGAGGACGGCGACCACCAGGGCGCGGACCGCGTCGACGGTCCACAGGATCCGGCGGCGGTCGTAGCGGTCGGCCAGCGCGCCGGAGAGCAGTCCGAGCAGCAGCCACGGCAGCTGTCCTGCCAGTGCCACCGCCGCGATCTTCCGAGGGTCGTCGGTGAGCTGGGCCGCGAGCAGCGGCAGGGCCACCAGGCGCAGTCCGTCACCGAGGCCGGAGACGACGACCGAGGCCCACAGCTGGTGGAATCCCTTTCCCAGGCGGGTGGTTCTGGTGGTCCCGGTGGTGGGCATGACGGGGTGTCCTCGATCGCGGCGGGGTTACGCGGGGGCGCGCGGGCTCAATCGACCGGTGTGCGAGTCGTCCGGGCGGGGGGCTCAGCCGGTGCTGCTCCACTCCGAGGGGACCGGGGGCTTGGTCGGCGTCGGGGACGCGTCCGCGAAGGCCGGTACCGATGCGCCCCCGAGGACCAGGAGTACTGCCGCGGCGATGGTGGCGAGTGCCTTGCGAGCGGTGCGGGCGGCGGGTTCGGTGGTGTGCTTCACGGGTGTCTCCGTTCAGTGTTCCGGCGGCCCCGCGCTGTGCTCGGCCCGGGAGTTCGCTCCCTGGCCGGCGGGGCAATGCAGACTCTGGCGACCGGGGATCTTCATCGGATCTCCATCGGATGTAAGCGGCCGCGGAGACGTCGTGGCGGCCGTGCGCCCGGGGCCGGAGGCGTTGATGCGATGCACATCGCGCTGGACGACAGTGACCGCAACACCGGGCGCATCCCGCGCCGAGCAGCCGTATATCCGTACATCCGTAAACTTCCGAAAGGCCGGTCTTCCATGCCCGTCGAATTCGTCGGATCCCTCCTCACCAGCGACGCCTCGGAGTTCAGGGGCCGCACCACCAAGGTCCTCGATCGCGACTACGCGCTGCGCATCGCGCGCGCCCAGGAGGAGCACGGTTTCGACAGCGTGCTCGTCCCCTACTCGGCGGGCATCCCCGACCCGACGGCGGTCGCCGCTTACGTACTGGCCAGGCTGGACCGGCTCGGAGTGACGATCGCCCACCGTCCCAACGCCTGTCACCCGACGGTCGCCGCCCGGCTCTTCGGCACCCTGGACCAGCTCAGTGAGGGGCGGGTGACCCTCCACATGATCTCCGGCGGCAACGACGCCGACCAGCGGCGTGAGGGCGACTTCCTGCCCAAGGACCGCCGTTACGCCCGCACCGGTGAGTACATCCGGATCATGCGACGGGCCTGGGCCGATCAGGAACCCTTCGACCACAAGGGAGAGTTCTACGAGTTCCAGGGGTACCGCTCGGCCTTCCCGTCCGCGCGCCCGGGCGGTCCTGTGATCTCCTTCGGCGGTGCCTCCGCCGCCGCCTTCGAGGTCGGCGGCGCCGAGGCGGACATCTACGCACTCTGGGGCGAGCCGTTGGCGCGTACCGCGGAGGAGATCGGGAAGGTCACGGCGGCCGCACGGGCGGCCGGGCGGGCCCGGGCGCCGCGGATCCAGGTGGGCGTGCGGTCGGTCCTCGGCGCGACGAAGGAGCTGGCCTGGAGCAGGGCCCGTGCCATCGCCGACGTGATCGAGGGCAACGTCCGCGGGTTCCTTCCCCCGGCCGACCCCAGCGACCCCGACGGCAAGCGCGCGGCGGTGATGCCGGAGAACACCGCCTCGCAGCGTCTGGTGGCCATCGCCGAGGCCGGTGAGCACTACGACCGTGCGCTGTGGACCAGGATCTCCGGCATCGTCGGCGGCGTGAACGACTCCAACGCCCTCGTGGGCACCCCGGAGACGGTGGCGCAGGCGTTGCTCGACTACTACGACCTCGGGGTGGAGGTCTTCACCGTGCGCGGTTACGAACTGCTGGACGACGCGGTCGACTTCGGCCGCGACGTCATTCCGCTCGTCCGGGCGGAGGTGGTCCGGCGCGACGCGGCCAAGGCGGCCGAGGCCGCCCGGGCCGCCGAGGAGGCGGCGAGGGCCGCTGCGGCCACGGTTCGCTGAAGCAAGGGGGGTTGGCGGGGAGCCGCGTCGCGCGGCTCCCCGCCGTCAGGCCGTCAGGCGGATTCCTGTTCCGGTACGGGGAGGAAGTCGCTCAGCCGTACCCCCAGGTCTTCCCGCAGGGCCGTCTCGTGCACCAGCTCGGCCAGTGCGAGGTCCAGGATCCCCAGGCCGAACGGGGAGAAGACGGTGACGCGCTCCTTGTCCGGCTCGTGGCGCCCGTCGGCGGCCAGGACCTCGCCGATCGAGGTGGCGATGAAGTCGCGGTCCCCGGTCAGCTGCTCCGCCAGGTGCGGGGAGGTCGCGGCGCGGCACACGTGGTCGGGGTCGTCGACCACGTTCACCGCGTCCAGCAGTGACTCGGGTGTCAGGTCGCGCAGGGACAGGTGCAGTACGAGCGTGCCCGGCCGGCACGCCGTGAGGCCGGTGTGCGGGACGGCCGCCGTGGTGGCGAAGCTGACCAGCGGGTGGGCCGCCAGGGCCTCGTCGAGGGACCCGGCGTACGTGACGTCGAGGTCGGCGGCGTGGGTCTGGGCGAACGCCGTCGCACGGGCCCGGTCGAGGTCGAAGAGGCAGACCGAGCGCAGCCCGGGGGCGACCACCCGCAGGAACCGCAGCACCTCACCGTTGATCACCCCGGATCCGACGAGGGAGACGCCGGTGTGCGCGGCCGCTTCGGTCAGCGCGTCCACGGCCAGGGCGGCGCTCGCGGCGGTGCGGCGGGCCGAGATCACGGACGCCTCGATCAGTGCCTGCGGGTGCCCGGTGTCCAGGGAGTTGAGGATGATCGCCGCCGAGGCGCGTTCCAGGCCCGCCGCGATGTTGCCGGGGAACGACGAGATCCATTTCATTCCCGCGACCGGGCTGGTGCCGCCCAGGTAGGCGGGCAGGCCGATGATCCGGTTCTGCGGGGCGTCCGGGAACCTCAGGAACACCGAGTGGGGCAGGGACGTGTCCTGCTGGGCGTGTGCGACGTACGCGCGGCGGACCGCGCCGAGGACGTCGGGTTCGCGGCCGTCGAGGACGTCGCGGACGGTCTTGTTTCCGATGACTAGCACGAGACGGGCTCCGTAGCGTGAACGGGGGTGTGGTGGCCGGGCGTCCGCAGGGCCGAGACCCGGACGTCCGAGCGCGGAAGGTCGAAGAGGTGCGGGAGGGAGCCGAACCGGGAGCCGACCCAGGAGTCGTCGTAGACCGTCTCCAGGTACCGCTCGCCCCGGTCGGGGAGGATCAGTACGCAGGTGGCGCCGTCCGGCAGGGTGTCGCGCACCGCGGCCAGCGCGCTGACCACCCCGCCGGAGGAGCCGCCGGCCAGGATCGCCTCGGTGGCCGCGAGCCTGCGGCAGCCGACGACGCAGGCCAGGTCGCTCACGTGCACCACCGTTTCCGCCAGGCCCGGCAGGTGCAGGGCCGGGCGGACGGCGGCGCCGTGGCCGGGAAGCAGCCTCGGCACCGCGGGCGGGTCCGGGGTGAAGATGGCGCTGCCGAGCGCGTCCACGGCCACGATCTCCACCGGCAGGCCGTGCTCTTGTACGTACTCGGCGCAGCCGCGCAGCGTGCCGCAGGAACTCGCCGAGCAGATCAGGTAGTCGGGGCCGCCCGGCACCGCCTCGACGATCTCGCGCATCGTGGTCCGGTGCGCGAGCGCGTTGACTTCGTTGCCGTACTGGTTGGTCCAGCGGGCGCCCGGGATCCGCGCGATCAGTTCGCGGACCCTGCGCACCCGGGCGGGCAGGTAGTCGCCGGTCGCCGCGTCGGGCTCGGTGACCATCTCCACCTCGGCGCCCAGGGCGCGCATGATGCCGATGTTCTGCCTGTTCGCCCGGGGGTCGACCACGCAGATGAAGCGGAGGCCGAAGTAGCGGCAGACCTGGGCCAGTCCGATGCCGAGGTTGCCCGAGCTGGATTCGACGACGGTTGATTCGCCCGGTATGACCTCACCCCGGCTGATCATGTCGCTCAGCATCGCCACCGCCGGGCGGTCCTTGATGCTGCCCGCCGGGTTGAAGCCCTCCAGTTTGGCGTACACCGTGATCCGGTCGTCGCCGAGGAGCCGGGTGAGTTCGATCATGGGTGTCGATCCGATGGCCGAGATGATGCCTGTCCGGGGCACGTTGCTCTCCTGTTTCCGTCGGGTCTCCGCGTTCCCCGGGCCTACCGCGCGTCCGTCGCGGCGACGAGGCTCTTGGGGCGCATGTCCGTCCAGTTGCGCTCGACGTAGTCCAGGCACACCTCCCGGCCGTCCTCGCCGAAGACCTCGGTCCAGCCCGCCGGGCGGTCGATGACGGCCGGCCACAGCGAGTGCTGGCCTTCGTCGTTGACGAGGACGAGGAAGCGGGCGTCGTTGTCGTCGAAGGGGTTCGTCATGATGGATCTCCTTGGTGTGTATGGGATGTGATGGTTGGTCAGATGAGGGTGGGGAAGGTCTGGCCGGTGACGCTCAGGGCGTCCGGCGCATCGGGCGGAGCTTCGGGCGGGCCGGTGCCGCCGACCGCTCCAGACGTGCCGCCAGTTCGGCGGGGGTCGGCGCCTCGAACACCCAGCGCACGGGAAGCTCCACTCCGAGCGCTCCTCGTACCCGTGAGGCGAGCCGCGTGGCCAGCAGGGAGTGCCCGCCCAGCCGGAAGAAGTCGCCGTCGGCGCCGACCCGTTCGAGGCCGAGGAGTTCGGCGAACAGCCGGCACAGGGTCTCCTCGCGCGCGTTGGCGGGTGCGCGCGACGCCTCGGCCGCCGCTTCGCCGAAGTCGGGCGCGGGGAGCGCCCGCCGGTCGAGCTTCCCGCTCGCCGTGACCGGCAGCTCGGTCAGCGCCACGACCGCGCCCGGCACCATGAACCCGGGCAGGATCTCCCGCAGGTGGGCGCGGACGACCGCGGGGGTACGGGCGGTCAGGCGCCGCCGCCTGCGGGCGGCGACCGGGTCGTTGGTCCGTGCGCCGCCGCCCGCACCGGCCGGGTACGGCCCGGTCAGCGGGCCCCGGACTCCGGCGGGCAGGAACGTCACGTCGAAGTGGTCGGTCCTGGCCGACCAGGTGGGCACGGCCCGCAGGCCCAGCGCCTCGCCCAGTCGGCACAGGGCCTCCGGATCGACGCCCAGGCCCTGGTGGTGCTCCAGCGCCTCGTGCGGTGCCTCACCGGCCCGCAGTCGCTTCAGCGCGGCGAACTCGCCCAGCAGCCGGGCGTTGGGCACCGAGGTGACCCGCAGCCCGTCCGCGCCGTCGGCGAGCAGCGCGGCGAGTGCGGCGGTGGCGGGGGCCGGGTCGTCGGCCGTCGCCCCGGCCGCGTCGGCGAGCGCCTCCCACGACTGGTGCGGGACTCCGTCCAGGGCGCGGGGCGGCACGGCCGACGACTTGTGCAGCACCACCTCGTAGCGGTGCCGGGTCAGTTCGTTGTGGAACGAGCCCCGCTTGAGGCGGACGTCGACCCCGGCCACGCGCTCGTCCGTGCCGGCCAGCGCGGTGAAGAACTCCGGTGCGACCACGAGTTCCTCCTCCGCCGCGACCGTCCGGTCCACCTCGGCGCGCAGCCGGTCGGCGGCCGTGTCGCGGGGCAGGCCGTGGCTCGCGACGCCCGTGCGCAGGGCGGGCAGCGTGTGGAGGTTGCGCAGGTCGCCGAGGAAGAGCGACCCGCCGGGAGCCAGGAGCGACAGGCAGGCGTCGACGACCCGGGTGAGGTAGTCGGCGTCGGGGAAGTACTGGGCGACCGAGTTGAGCACGATCGTGTCGAAGTACCCGGTCGGCAGCTCCTCCAGCCGGTCGGCGGCCAGGCAGCGCAGCTCGACCTTTCCGGCCAGCGCGGGGTCCTGTGCCACGTGCCGGGCCAGCCGGTCCACGGCGGCCTGCGAGATGTCGGTGCCCCAGTAGGTTTCGCATCCGGCGGCCAGCCGGGACAGCAGCAGCCCGGAGCCCGCGCCGATCTCCAGCACGCGGCCCGCAGGGAGCTCGCGGATCCGCTCGACCGCCGCGTCCCGCCACTGCCGCATCTGCTCGACGGGGATCGGCCGGGTGTCGTAACTGCTGTCCCAGCCCCGGAAGTCCTCGCCCCACGGCGCCTCGTCCGTGGTGGTGTACACCTGCTCGTAGATCTCCTCCCACTCCCGCACCAGTTCGCCGCCGCTGCCTGCGGCCTCGGGGTCGGCGTCCGGGTCGGGGACGACGTAGGCCACCAGACGCGTGTCGCCCGGTACGTCCTCGCGGGCCAGCACGACCCCCTGGCCCACCCAGGGGTGCTCCGCCAGGCGTGCCTGGACCTCGCCGAGCTCCACCCGGTGGCCGCGCACCTTCACCTGGTCGTCCACCCGGCCCCGGAAGACCAGCAGGCCCTCGCGGGTCCGCGCCGCCAGGTCGCCCGTCCGGTACATCCGCTCCCCCGGCTCCCCGAACGGGCAGGCCACGAAGCGGGCCGAGGTCAGCGCGGCCCTGCCCAGATAGCCGCGCGCCAGCCCGGCACCGGCCACGTACAGTTCACCGGTCACGCCCGGGGGCACCGGTCGCAGCCGCGCGTCCAGCACGTGGACGCGGGCACCGGCGACGGGCCGGCCGATCGGCACCGGGGCGCCGTGGGGAGGCTGGGGGGACAGCGCCTCGCTCATGGTGGCGCAGACGGTCGTCTCGGACGGGCCGTAGGCGTTGACCAGGAGCCGTCCCGCCGCCCAGCGCGCGGCGAGCGGTGCCGGGCACGCCTCGCCCGCCACCACGACGGTCCGCAGTCCTGTGAGCTCGCCCGCCGCGTGCGCGGGCACCGTCTCCAGGGCGGACGGGGTGACCGTCAGATGGGTGATCTCGTCCTTGGCCAGCACCGCCGCCAGCTCCTGGCCCGCCAGGGGCCCTTCCTCCTCGGGCAGCACCAGGGCCGCGCCGGAGGCCAGGGCCATCAGCAGCTCCCAGACCGAGGCGTCGAAGCTGGGGGACGCCAGTTGCAGGACCCGGCTGGAGGCGTCCACGCCGAGCCGTTCGCGGTGCGCCTCGGCCAGGGCGGGCAGGCCCGTGTGCGGGACGACCACTCCCTTGGGGCGGCCGGTGGAGCCGGACGTGTAGATCACGTACGCCGGGTTCGCGGGCCGGGGTGCCGCGAACCGCTCGGTGTCCGCCAGGGGCGCGCCGGACAGCTCCGCGAGCCGGTGCGCGGTCCCCGGGTCGTCCAGCGTCACCCGTACCCCGGTCCAGGGCGGCAGGGCGGCCGTCGTCCTGGCGTCGGTCACCAGCACCTTCGGTGCGGTGTCGGCCAGCATGAACGCCAGCCGCTCCGCCGGGTACCCGGAGTCCAGCGGCAGGTACGCGGCGCCCGCCTTCAGCGCGCCGAGCGCCGCCACGACCAGGTCCACCGAGCGTGGCAGCGCCACCGCCACCACGTCCTCGGGGCCCGCTCCGAGCCCGGCGAGGTGGCGCGCGACGCGGTTGGCCCGGGCGTCCAGTTCGGCGTACGAGACGCACTCACCGCCCCGTACCAGGGCCGGTGCCCCGGGGTGGCGGGCCACCTGGGCCTCGAACAGGTCGGGGAACGTGGGGCCGTTCGGTGCGGGCGTCGCCGGGGCGCCGTCGCCGGTCAGCAGCTCCTCGCGCTCGGCCTCGGTGACCACTTCCAGCCGGTCGACGCCCAGGCCCGGTTCGGCCACCACCTGTTCGAGGACCATCCGCAGACGGCCGATGAGCTGCTCGGCCGTCGCGCGGTCGAAGAGGTCGGTGTCGTACTCCAGCGTCCCGTCCAGGCCGCCGGGGCTGCCGTCCGCACCTTCCCGCTCGCTGAGCGAGAAGAAGAGGTCGATCCGGGAGGTGCCGGTGTTCGCCCACTCCAAGTCGGCCTGGAGGCCGGGGAGTTCGAAGGCGGCGCGCCGGGTGTTCTGGAGCACGAGGGCCACCTGGAACAGCGGGTGGCGGGCCGCCGACCTGGCCGGGGCCAGCGCGCCGACCAGGTACTCGAACGGCACGTCCTGGTGGGCGTAGGCCGCCAGCGCCGTACCGCGCACCCGGCCGAGGAGCTCGGCGAAGGACGGGTCGCCGCTCAGATCGGCGCGCAGCACGAGGGAGTTGACGAAGAAGCCGATGACACTGTCGAGCGCTTCGTCGAGGCGTCCGGCCACGCCGAAGCCGATCGGGATGTCACGGCCCGCTCCGAGGCGCGACAGCAGCGCCGCGAGACCCGCTTGCAGCACCATGAAGAGCGTCACGTCGTGCTCGCGGGCGATCCGCTGCAGCCCCACGTGCAGCTCGGGCCCGAAGGTGAAGGTCTCGAAGGCACCCCGGTGAGAGGCGACGGCCGGTCGCGGCCGGTCGCGGGGCAGCGCCAGCTCCTCCGGCGCACCCGCCAACGCCTCTCTCCAGTACGCCACTTGCTGGGCCGCGAGGCTCTGCGGGTCGTCCGGATCACCGAGCAGCTCGCGCTGCCACAGCGCGTAGTCGGCGTACTGCACCGGCAGTTCGGCCCAGTCGGGGGCGTGCGACTGGCTGCGGGCCCGGTAGGCCCGGGCCAGGTCCCGCGCCAGCGGTCCGAAGGACCAGCCGTCGCACGCGATGTGGTGCAGGACCAGGACCAGTGTCCGCTCGTGCGGCGAGACCTCCAGGAGCGTGGCGCGCAGCGGCGCCTCGCTGCTCAGGTCGAAGCCGTGCCGGGCGGCGTCGTCCACCGCCCGGGCCAGGCCCTCGGCGGTGACCGGGACGGCCGTCAGGCCGCGCCAGGCGCGGTCCGCATCGAGCACCGACTGCCGGGGCACACCGCCCTCTTCGGGGAAGACGGTGCGCAGGCTCTCGTGCCTGCCGATCAGGTCGCGCAGCGCCGCCTCCAGGGCCGCCGTGTCCAGTTCGCCGGTCAGCCGCATCACCACGGGCATGTTGTACGTCGCGCTGGGGCCCTCCAGCCGGTGCAGGAACCACAGCCGCTGCTGGGCGAAGGAGAGCGGTACGCGTTCCGGCCTGCGCCTGCGGGCCAGCGGGGCACGCGCGGTGGCCGACGCGTCGACGCGCGCTGCCAGGGCGGCGGGCGTCGGGGCCTCGAAGACCTCGCGGAGCGGCAGTTCGACTCCGAAGACGCCGCGCACCCGGGAGGCCAGCCTGGTGGCCAGCAGCGAGTGCCCGCCGAGCTCGAAGAAGCCGTCCTCGGCGCCGACCGAGTCCACCCGCAGGATCTCGGCGTACAGACCGCAGAGCACCTCTTCGGTGGGGGTGCGGGGCCGCCGTGACGCGGTGGCCGCGCCCAGCTCGGGCACGGGCAGCGCGCTCCGGTCGACCTTGCCGTGCGGGGTGAGCGGCAGCGCGGGCAGGACCAGCACAGCGGCCGGGACCATGTAGCCCGGCAGCAGCGAGGCCGCGTGGGACCGGACGGCGGGCGGCTGGGCCTCGCCCTCGACATAACCGCACAGCAGGGGGCGTCCCGACCGGTCACGCACCACCGCGGCGACGGCCGCGGTGACGCCGGGTGCCGCGCACAGGGCCGCCTCGACCTCGCCGAGCTCGATCCGGTGACCCCGTACCTTGACCTGGAAGTCGCGCCGTCCCAGGAACTCCAGTTGTCCGTCGGCGCGTCGGCGCACCTGGTCGCCGGTGCGGTACATCCGCCCGCCCGTGCCCGGTGAGTGCGGGTCGGCGACGAAGACGCCGGCGGTGCGGGCCGGGTCGCCCGCGTAGCCCCGGCCGACGCCCGCGCCCGCCACGTACAGCTCGCCGGGGACGCCGATCGGCACCGGGTTGAGGGCGTCGTCCAGGACGAAGAGCCGGGTGTCGCGCACCGGGTCCCCGATGGGGACCCGCGCCTCGGCGACGGGGCCGGTCAGCACCGCGTGCGCCACGTCGTCCGAACACTCCGCGGGCCCGTAGGCGTTGATCATCGGGATCGCCGGGTAGCGGGCGAACCAGCGTTCGCACAGGCCGGGCGGCAGCTCCTCGCCCGTCACCATCAGCCAGCGCAGCGCGGCCGGTTCGGGGGCGGCGAGTCCCTCGTCCCAGGCGTCGAGTGCGGCGCGCAGCAGCGAGGGGACCACTTCCAGGACGGTGACGTCCTCCGCCTCCACCACGGCGAACAGCGCCTGCGGGTCGGCGGCGGTGTCGTGGTCGACGACCCGGACCCGGCCGCCGACGGCGAGGGCGGCCAGCATCTGCCAGATGGCCACGTCGAAGGTGAGCGGGGCGTTCTGGACCACCAGGTCGTCGGCGGTCAGCCCGAGGTCGGCGATCTTGGCGGCGAGGTGGTTGGCCATGCCGCCTCGGTGCACCATGGCGCCCTTGGGCCGTCCGGTCGAGCCGGAGGTGAAGATCACGTATGCGAGGTCGAGCGGGTCGGCCGCGAGCGCGGGCCACGGGCCGTGGTCGCCGGTGGCCGGTCCGTGCTCGCCGGTGGTCAGCTCATGCTCGACGGTGGCCGGGGCGTGCAGCGGCAGGACGGTCACGTCCGTGCCGGACGCGGCCGCCAGTTCCGTGGCGACGGACTCCAGGCCCGGTCCCGCCAGCAGCGCCCCGACGCCGCCGTCGGCCAGCATGGCCGCCGACCGGGCGCGGGGGGCCGCGGGATCCAGCGGTACGAACGCGCCCGTGGCGCCCAGCACGCCGAGCACCGCCGACACGAAGCCGGTGCCGGGCTCCGCGAGCACCCCGACCACCCGGCCCGGTGCCCAGCCGGGCAGCGCGCGCAGGCGGGCCGAGAGCGAGCCCGCGAGCGCCACGAGCTCCCCGTAGTTCACCGAACCCGCGCCGTCGGTCACCGCGGGCCGCTCCGGGGCCGCCTCCGCGGCCCTGCGGACGCACTCCACCAGGTCGTCCGCCACGGCGGGCGACGCGGTGTCGTTCCAGCCCGTCAGCACCTGGTGCCGCTCCTTCTCGGAGAGCACCGCCAGCTGTCCCACCCGCAGCCCGGGGTCGGCCGCGGCCTGCCCGAGGATCCGCGTCAGGGCGTCCACCAGCCGCTGGACCGTCCCGTGGTCGAACAGGTCGAGCGCGTACTCCAGTACGCCCGTGAGCCCGCCCGGCTCCCCGTCGGACCCCGTCCACTCGCGCACCGAGAACATGAGGTCGAAGCGGGACGTGCCGGTGCCCTCCATCTCGACCCGGGCGTGCAGACCGGGCAGGTCGAACGGCGCCGGCCCGCCGTCCTCCAGGACCAGCTGCACCTGGAACAGCGGGTGGCGGGCGGCCGACCTGGCCGGGGCCAGCGCGCCGACCAGGTACTCGAACGGCACGTCCTGGTGGGCGTAGGCCGCCAGGGCCGTGTCGCGGACCCTGGCCAGCAGCCCGGCGAAGGAGGGGTCCCCCGACACGTCGGCCCGCAGCACCAGGGTGTTGACGAAGAAGCCGACGAGCCCGTCCAGTTCCTCGTCCGACCGGCCCGCCACGTCGAAGCCGATCGGCACGTCGTCGCCCGCGCCCAGCCGCGACAGCAGGGCGGCCAGCGCGGCCTGCAGCACCATGAAGAGCGACGCCTCGTTGCCCCGCGCCACCCGGCGCAGGCCCTCGTGCACGGCGGCGGAGACCTCGAACGGCACATACCCTCCGCGATGGGAGGCCACCGCGGGGCGCGGCCGGTCGCAGGGCAGCGCCAGCTCCTCCGGCGCACCCTCCAACGCCCTTGTCCAGTACGCCACTTGCTGGGCGGCGAGGCTCTGCGGGTCGTCCGGATCACCGAGCAGCTCGCGCTGCCACAGGGTGTAGTCGCCGTACTGCACCGGCAGCGGTTCCCACCGCGGCGCGCGGCCCGCCAGACGCGCCGTGTACGCGTCCGACAGGTCGCGGGCGAAGGGGCCCATCGACCAGCCGTCACTGGCGATGTGGTGCACCACGACCACCAGCACCCATTCGCGCTCCCCGGCCTCGATCAGGGTCGCGCGCAGCGGCGCCTCCCGGGAGAGGTCGAACGGGTACCGTGCCGCCGTCGCGACTGCCGAGGAGACGTCGTCCCTCTCGGTCCGCACGATCCGCAGACCGGTCCATGCCTCGTTCGGGTCGAGGACCAACTGGCGTGCCTCGCCGCCCTCTTCGGGGAAGACCGTGCGCAGCGCCTCGTGCCGGTCCAGGACGTCGCGGAGCGCCGACTCCAGCGCTTCGCGGTCGAGTTCACCGGACAGCCGCAGGACCAGGGGCATGTTGTAGGTCGCACTGGGTCCTTCAAGCCGGTGCAGGAACCACAGCCCCCGCTGTGCGAACGACAACGGAATCATGACGCGTCTCCTTCATTGGTCATCCTGCGAAGTCTCGGTCGCCGGGCTCCGCCCGGCCGGTCCAGCAGCACTGCCAGCCCTGCGGGCGTCGGGGCCTCGAACACGGCGCGCACGGCCAGCTCGGCCCCGAGCGCCTCCCGCACGCGGGCGGCCAGTCGGGTCGCCAGCAGCGAATAGCCGCCCAGCGCGAAGAAGTTGTCGTCGGGCCCGACCACCTCGCGGCCCAGGGCCTCGGCGAACAGGCCGCAGAGCTTCTCCTCCCGCGCGTCGCGCGGGACCCGGGGGGCCGTCGCGGTGTTCCTCGGCGGCTCGGCGGCGGGCTCGTCCGGAGCCTGCGGCCGTTCTTGTACGTGTACGGGTGCCACGCGCAGGCTCACACCGCCGTCCTCGGCCACCCGTTCGAGCAGTGCCCGCCAGTCGGCCAGCATGGTCTCGACCGTGCGGCGTTCGAAGCGGTCCGTGCCGTACTTGAGGACGACCTTGAAGCCGGTGTCCTCCCGGTAGACCTCGACCGCGAGCTCGAACGCGCTGTCCTGGTAGACCCCGTCCAGGGGACGCAGGACCAGGCCCGATCCGGAGCCGGTTCCGGCGCCCTCGGGGTCCATGGCGTCCACGGCATCTTCGGCATCTTCGGCGTTTTCGGCTGCGAAGAGTGCGGCACCGTCGAAGTTCTGGAAGGACAGGCAGGTGGCGACGACGGGCGGTGTGCCCGCGTTCCGCTCCTCGCCGAGGTCACGGACCATCTCCGAGAACGGATAGGCGCCGTGCTCCAGGCCGTTCACGACGGCCGCGCGCACCTTCTTGAGCAGCTCGGGGAACGGCTCTCCCCCGGCGACGGTGCTGCGGATGGGCAGCATGTTCACGAAGTGGCCCACCACGTCGTTGAACCGCTCCTGCGACCGGCCGGCGGTGGGCAGGCCGACGACGATGTCCCCCTGCCCCGTGTGCTCGTGCAGGAACGCCAGGTAGGAGGCGAGGAAGAGCACGGTGGGGCTGACCCGGGCGGCTCGGGCGCGGGCCGTGAGGGCGTCCGAGAGCTCGGGGGTGAGGCCGGTGGCGACGGTCGCGCCGCGCGGCTCGGGCGCACCGTCCGCCGCCGCCCGTACCGGTGCCGCACCGGGGAGGCGCAGCGCGGAGCGTGGCGTACGGAGCCGGTCGGCCCAGTAGGCGCGGTGTGCCGCACCCTCGGGACCGGCGAGCATCCCGGCCTCCCAGGTGGTGAACTCCGCGTACTGGACCCGCTCCTGCGGCTGCTCCTCGTCCGGTCCTGGCAGCGCCTGTCCGGGCCTTGCCTGTCCGGGCCTTTCCTGTCCGGTTCGCAGGGCCGCCCGGTAGGCGTCGTCGAGCGAGCGGACCAGCAGCGCGGCCGATGTGCCGTCGAGCACCAGATGGTGCGCGGTGATCAGCAGCAGCCTGCGCGGCGCCCCGGTCTTCCCCGGCGCCGTGAACGACGCCAGGTGGACGCGTACGAGAGGTCCTTCGGCCAGGTCGAAGGGCACGCTCACCAGGCGGCGCAGGTACTCCAGTTGCTCCTCGGGCGATTCGGCCGTCGGCTCGGCGCGCTCGATGACGAGGGCGTCGGGGCCCCGGAACTCCAGGTATGGCACTCCGTCCTGCTCGCCGACCACCGAGCCGAGCAGCGGGTGGCGTACGAGCTGGGCGCGGCAGGCCGCTTCGAGCGCCGTCTCGTCCGGGTCGCCGTGGACCTCGAAGGCGATCGGCACGTTGTACGCGGTCAGGCCGGGCCGGGCCTGCTGGTCCAGCCAGATGCCCAACTGGACGTGGGACAGGGGCGTGCGCTCCGGGTCCGGGGCCAGCTCCGGCTCCGGCTCCGGCTCCGGCTCCGGGGCCAGGCGCGTCAGCAGGGCGTCCACCCGTTCCCCGCCGACGGCGAGGAAGTGGGCGGCGAGTCCGTCCAGGGTCTCCACGTCGAAGAGCAGGGTGGAGGAGACCTCCCCGAGGTCCTGCCGCAGCTCGTTGGTCAGGCGCAGGACGAGGATCGAGTCCATGCCGTAGTCGCTGAGCGGCTCGGTGGCGGAGATCCGGTCGGCCGGGATCCGCAGGGTCTGCGCGGCCTTCGCTCGCAGATGGCCGACCAGCCGTTCGGCCCGGTCTGCCCGGTCCGTCCGGTCCGTCCGGTCCGCTCTGCCGGGACCGTCCGACGCGGGCGCGACCGCCTCCGGGGCTGGGGGTGCCGCCGGTACCGGTGCCGGTACTGATGCCGGTACTGGTGCCGCCAGTGCCGGTACGTCCGCTCCCGCCTCCGTGCGCTGGCGCACGATCCCGTCGCTCCGGGCGGCGATCACCTGCTGGCCGAGTTCACGTGCCTGCGGCAGCAGTTGGGTGACCGTGCCGAAGCCCTCGCCCACCAGCACCTGCCGCCAGCTCTCGGGTGACAGTGCGGGCGAGCCCGGGACGCGCAGCGGTGCGTCCTCGAAGAGCCACCAGCCCTCCAGGAGGCCGAACGTGAGGTGGCTGAAGACGTCGAACGCCGCGAGTTCGTTGAGCAGCAGCCAACCGCCCTCGCGCAGCGCTGCCTTGACGTTGCGCAGGGTGGTGCGGGTGTCGTGGGTGGCGTGCAGGACGTTGGCCGCGATCACCAGGTCGTAGCCGCCCGGCGTGATGTCCTGGCCCGCCAGGGGCTGTTCGGCGTCGAACCGCGCGTACGTCAGGTACGGCACGTCGGGTCCGTACGCCGTCCGGGCGTGGTTCAGGAATGCCTTCGAGAGGTCCGTGTAGGCGTACTCCTCGATGTTGTCGGCGAACGGGCGCAGCGCCGCGAACATGCCCACGCTGGTGCCTCCGGTGCCCGCCCCGACCTCCAGGATCCGCAGTCGGGCCCCGGGGGCGCTGCGCAGCCGCTCCGTCACCAGGGCGACGGCGGCTTCGGACATCGCGCGGTTGAACAGGTCGGCCACCCGGTTGTCGCGGTAGCAGCCCTCGACCAACTCGACGGATCCGCGCGGGAACAGGACGTCGGTGGGTCGCGTCCGCCCCGTCAAGATCTCGGGCAGTCGGCGCAACGTGGCGTCGACCAGCGCGAGTTCGGCCTTCGCGTCCGGGTTGGCCGACCACTGGGCGCGGCGCTCGTCCCAGGTGCGGACCAGTTCCTCCAGCGGCGGTGCCTCGGCCGGGACCACCGCCAGGGCGTGCTCAAGCCAGGCCCCGTAACTCTTCGAGATGCCGGCGCGGGAGCGGAGTTCCTCCAGCGACAGGTCCGTCTCCCCTGCGCCCCGGACGGCGCCGAGCCGCTCCAGGTGGGCCCTGGTCAGCCGGAGCAGCAGCGGGTCGCGCTCACTGCCGCGCCAGCGGGCCGCCGCGCTCACCAGCTCGCGGTCCGCCGCGTCAGTCGTCCCGGGCGCACCGGCCGTGGCGGTCGGGAATCTGGCCGTGCCGCTCGGGGTGTCGCCCCGGTACGCGGTGACCCGCACCGTCGGGTCGATCGCCGCGACGGCGTCGGGCCTGGTCCGCTTGACGAAGCTCAGCTGCCGCTGCGGGCCGCCGAGCAGTTGGCCGAGCGCCGCCATCGCCTCGGGCGGTTCGATCGAGGCCAGGCCCGAACGGGCCATGCGCTCCCGGTAGAACGCGGACGCGACGCTGCCGAGGTTGCCCCACCAGCCCCAGTTCATCACCCGTACCGGGCTGTCCCTGTGCTGGGCGAGCAACTGGGCGTAGGAGTCGCTGAACGTGCAGCCCGCCGCGTAGTTGGCCTGTCCGGCGGCAGGGCCGAAGGACTGCATCGAGGAGAAGAACACCGTGAAGTCGAGCGGCTCGTCGGCGAACGCCCCGGCCGTCGCGACGCTCGCGTCGACCTTCGCCGCCAGGCTCGCGCGCAGCTCGTCCTCGTCCATCGCCGCGAGCGTCCGGTCCCGGAGCACCAGGGCCGCCTGGACGATGCCGTGGACCGGGCCGAACCGGGCCGTGATCTCGGTACGGGCGCGGCGCAGCGCCTCGGGGTCGGCGGCGTCGGCGGTGAGGTAGTGCACCTCGCCCCGGCCGCCGCGCACGGCGCGCAGCCTCTCCTCGATCGCGGCGTCGTGGGGGCGGCGTCCGAGCCACACGACGCGTGCGCCGTACCGCTCCACGACGTGCCGGGTCCAGGCCGTGCCGAGCCCGCCCGCTCCGCCGACCACCACGTAGAGGCCGCCTTCGCGGTACGGGACCTCCGGCACGGGTCCGCCCTCGCTGGGCGCCCAGCGGCGGGTCAGCCACTGGCCCGCGCGCCGCACCAGGACGTCACCCGCGCGGTCCGCGGGAAGCTCCGCGAGGTCGTCGGGCCAGTCGTCCGCGTCGAGGTCGACGCTCCGTACCGTCCAGTGCGGGTACTCGCGGCCGAGCGAGCCGAGCAGGCCGTGCAGACCTGCGTGGGCCGGCCTGACCTCCTCGTCCCTGTGGGTGGCCAGGCAGTTCCGGGTGATCAGCGAGATGCCCAGCGGGCGCTCGTCGTACCCCGTCCGCAGCAGGGCCTTGACCATGCGGAAGGCCGCGACGACGCCCTCCTGCTGGGCGCCGACGAGCCCGGGGGTGTCGGTCGGCCCGTACGGCGTGCCGGGCGCGATCCAGACCAGGTGGTCGAACCGGTCCAGCTTCAGGAGTTCGGCCGCCGCCTCGTCGGCCGTGGCCGTCGGTGCCAGGGGCCAGGCCGTCGCCCGGGGGAACTGACGGCTGACCGCAGCCCGCTGTCCGTCGTTGCCTCCGACGACGAGCACGCGGTCCGTGCCGGAGGGTACGGACCCGGCGCCTTCGGTCGGCGTCATCGGATCCCAGACGGGGGCGAGGAGCGCGGGCAGGGGGCGCGGCGCGATCCGGGAGGTGTAGCCGGTCAGGCGTACGCAGACCGCGCCGTCGGCGTCGACCAGGTCGATGTCCAGGCGGCTGACCGCGCTCGCCCCGCCCTCCGTGTTCGTGTTCGTGTTCGTGTTCGTGTTCGCCAGGGTGACCACCGCGTACGGGGCGGCCGGGCAGGGCGCGAAGAGGTCGAGCCGGTCCAGTGCGAAGGGCACCGCGGTCCTGCGGTCGGTGTCCCCGTCCCCTGCGGCCAGCCGCAGGGCCATCGATGCCTGGATCGCCGAGTCGAGGAGCGCGGGCGGCAGCCCGTGGGGCGCGCCGGACAGCTCCGCCGCGCCGGGGGCGTCGAGCCGGGCCAGGACGACCGAGGATCCGGCCCGCGCCTCGGTGATCGCCCGCAGGGCGGGCCCATGGATGATGCCCATGTCCGTCAGCGCCTCTTCGATGCGCGCCCCGGTGATCGGAACCGTGCAGTGCGCGCGCAGCGCGGCGAGGTCGACGGAGGCCGGGCGCGGAGTGTCGCAGCGGGCGATGCGGCCCGTGCAGAAGACGTCACCGGGGGCACCGGGAGCACCGGGCTCGGCGACTTCGAAGGAGAACCCGCCGCCGTCACCCGGCCGCACGAGCACCTCGACGGGCCGCGCCTCGTCGTCGACCGTGAGCGGTCGCGCCCAGGTGACGTCGCGCAGGGTCAGCGGTGTCGTGGCGTCCGCGCCGAGTGTCGGCGCGGCGGTCGTCCGGGCCAGTTCCAGGTGGACGACGCCGGGCAGCACCCGTCGGCCGTGCACGAGGTGGTCGCGCAGGACCGGCTCGTCACCGGTCAGCAGCACGGCCGCGCGCACCGCGCCGGGCTCGCCCGGCACCGGCTCCGGCGCCCCGATCAGCGGATGGCGCGAGGCGGTACGGGGTGCGGTGGTCCGGGGTGTGGTCGTACCGGGTGCGGTGGGTACCGGCGGGGTCACGGACTGGGTCACGGGTTCGGCGGTGGCGGTCCAGTGGCTCTCCCGCGCGAACGGGTAGACGGGCAGCGGCACCCTGCGGTGGGCGCCCGGGGTGAAGAGCGCGGCCAGGTCGACCGGCAGGCCCCGCACGAAGCGCTCGGCGAGCGCCGTCGGGTCCGCGTCGGCCCGCCCGTCTCCGAAGCCGCCCCCGTGGCCGGCCCCGCGCCGTGCGGACGCCTCGCCGGTCACGGCCCTGGGCCCTTCGAGGCCCTGGTCGAGGACGCGTACCAGGTCCTCGCGGTCACGGACCACGCAGGCGAACCGGTGTGCCATGTGCTCGCGTCCGACGGCGAGCGTGAAGGCGGTGTCCCCGCAGTCGAGTGCGGGCTCCTGCCGTACGTGCGCGGCCAGGCGCGCGGCCTGCTCGGCGAGTTGTTCGCGGGAGCGGGCCGAGAGCACGACCAGGTGCTCGGCGCGGCGGGCCGTGCCGTCGCGTCCCCGCTCTGCCGGGGCCTCCTCGATGACGACGTGGGCGTTGGTCCCGCTGGCACCGAAGGCGCTCACCACACCGCGTCGGGCGACGCCGGCGGGCACGTTCCAGGCGTGCGTGCGGGTGCTCGGGTAGAAGGGGCTGCCAGGGAAGCGGATCGCCTCGTTGGCCTTCTCGAAGTGCAGCGACGCGGGGATCTGCCGGTGGCGCAGGGCGAGGAGCACCTTGAGCACGCCCGCGATCCCGGCGGCGAACTGCGCGTGGCCGATGTTCGTCTTGACCGAGCCCACCGCGCAGTACTCCGTCGCGTCGGTGTCCGCGCGGAAGGCCCGGGTCAGGGCCTGGAACTCGATCGGGTCGCCCAGTCCCGTGCCGGTGCCGTGCGCCTCGACCAGTTGGACGTGCTCGGCGCTGATCCCGGCGGCCCGGTGGACCTCGCGCAGCAGGCGTTCCTGCGAGAGGGAACTCGGTGCGGTGATCCCGTTGGTGGCGCCGTCGTGGTTGACGCCGGAGCCGCGGATCACGCCGTGGACGTGGTCCCCGTCGGCCAGCGCGTCGGACAGCCGCTTGAGTACGACGACGCCCACGCCCTCGCCCGGCACGAAGCCGTCGGCGCGGTGGTCGAAGGTGTGGCACCGGCCGGACGGCGACAGCATCCCGGCGCGGCCCGCGAGTCCGTACAGGCGCGGTGTCGACTGGACGAAGACGCCGCCCGCCAGGGCCATTCCGGTCTCGCCCGACCACAGGTCCTTGCAGGCGAGGTCGAGGGCGACGAGCGAGCTGGAGCAGGAGGTGTCGACCGCGATCGCGGGGCCCACCAGGTTCAGCGCGTACGAGACCCGGCCCGGGATGACGGAGGCCATGTTGCCCCACAGGGCCTGGGCGGGCGCGTCCGGCCCGGCCGGTACCCCGTAGTCGCCGGACCAACAGCCCGCGTACACACCGCAGTTGCGGCCGTCCGGTTCGCGCGCGGCGTATCCCGCGTCCTCCAGCGCCTTCCAGGATTCCTCCAGGAACAGGCGCTGCTGCGGGTCCATGGCCTCGGCCTCGACCCCGGAGATGTTGAAGAAGAGCGGGTCGAACTCGTCGATCGCCGTGAGGAATCCGCCGGGCAGCGGCACGTCGGTGCCGTCCTGGCCGGGTTCCCAGCGGGCGGTCTCGCGGACGAGGTCGTCGCCCGCGGCGAGGTGCGCCCACAGTTCGTCCAGCGAGTCGGCTCCGGCGAACCGCCCGCTCATCCCGATGACTGCGATCGGCTCTCGCGTGGCGGACGGTGAGGACGGCGCGGGCCTGGGCTGCTCGACGGGAGCGGCCTGGGCCGGGAGTTCGACGCGGTCCCCGTGCTCCGCGAGCAGGTGGCCGGTGAGGCGGTCGACCGTGCTGTGGTCGAAGAGGACGCCGGTCTCCAGGTCGAGCCCGAGTGCCTCGTTGAGCGTGTGCACCAGGCGTACGCCGAGGATGGAGTCGACCCCGTAGTCGGCGAAGGCCAGCGCACTGTCGATCGCGGTCTCGTCCATCGCCAGCGCCTCGGCGAGCTTGCCGCGCACGACGCCCGTGACGTACTCCTCGGCCGAGGGCCGGGTGGGCGGCAGCGGCAGTGACGGCAACTGCGGCTGCGGCTCCGTGACCCGAGGCGCGGCGGGCGGTGCGGCACTCAGGGGCTTCCCAGTCGGCGCGGGCTCGCCCGCCGCCGGGGGGAGGTCGCCGATCCAGTACCGCTCGCGGGCGAACGGGTAGGTCGGCAGCGAGACGGGCCTTCCGTCCCCGGCGCCCGGCAGCAGCTGCCAGTCGACGGCGACGCCGTCCACCCACAGGGCGGCGAGCTTGGCGAGTTCGCCTGCGCCCGCCCACCGGGCGACCAGGAGTTCGCGCAGGTCGGCGTCGGCCGCGACCTCGGCGGCGATGCCCTGCGGGCGCCCCGCCGTGCCGCGCAGCACACCGGCAGGAGCGCCCTCGAAGAGGTGGGCGCGCAGGGCGTCGCGCAGGTCATCGGTGGAGGCGGTGACCACGGCCAGCCGCTCGTCCATCGCCTCGCGCCCGGCCTGGAGGGTGTGGGCCAGGTCGGCGAGGTTCACGTCGTGGCGGTCCAGGAAGTCCACGAGGCGCGAGACGGCGGAGCGCAGCTGCCCTGGCGTGCGCGCCGACAGGACGACGAGGCGGTCACCGCCTGCCGTGTCGCGCTCCGGCGCGGCCTCTGCGTGCTCCTCGTACTCCTCCAGGACCACGTGCGCGTTGGAACCGCCCGCGCCGAAGGACGAGACGGCGGCGACGCGCGGAGCGTCCGCCCGCCACTCGGCGAGCTCGCGCTGCACGAAGAAGGGGGTCCGCTCGAAGTCGATCTCCGGGTTGAGCCGCTCCGCGTGCAGGCTCGGCGCGAACTGCCGGTGGCGCAGCTGGAGTACGGCCTTGGTGAACCCGGCGACCCCCGCGGCGGCCTCCAGGTGTCCGATTGCCGACTTCGCGGAGCCGATCGCGCAGTACTGGGCGTCGTCGGTGTCCTGCCGGAAGGCCCGGGTCAGGCCCCGTACCTCGATCGGGTCTCCCAGCTCGGTGCCGGTGCCGTGGGCCTCCACGTAACCGACCCGGCGGGCCGAGACGCCCGCGCGGTCCAGCGCCTGGCGGACCAGCTCGGCCTGGGCGGCCGGGTTGGGCACGGTGTAGCCGTGCGAACGGCCGCCGTGGTTGACGCTGCTGCCGCGGATCACCGCGTAGACGCGGTCGCCGTCCGCCAGTGCCCTGGACAGCGGCTTCAGCAGGACGCAGCCGACGCCCTCGCCGGGGACGAAGCCGTGGCCGCCCGCGCCGAAGCTGCGGCAGCGCGCGTCCTGCGACAGCATGGTGGAGCGGCACAGTTCGACGTAGTCGTGCGGGTGCAGGTAGAGGTTGACGCCACCCGCGATGGCCGCCTCGCAGTCGCCCCGGTGGAGGTTCTCGCACGCCTCGTGGATCGCGGTGAGCGACGCCGAGCACATGGTGTCGAGGGTCAGGCTCGGTCCGCGCAGGTCCAGCAGGTGGGACGTACGGGCGCTCAGCGAGGCGAAGGACAGGGCCGGTGCCACGGCCTCGCCGGACGGGAGCAGCCCCGAGGGGCGCCGGGCGTGGCCCGACTTGGTGACGCCCGCGAAGACGCCGACCCGGCCGCCGTGGTGCCGGGCGAGCCGCTCGCCGCTGTAACCGGCGTCCTCGACGACCTCCCAGGCGGCCTGGAGGAAGAGGCGCTCCTGCGGGTCCACGGCGTACGCGTCGCGCGGTGCCATCCGGAAGAACTGCGGGTCGAAGTCGGCGAATCCGTCGAGGAACCCGCCCCACTTGCTGTAACTGCGGCCGGTGGCAACCGCCTTGGCGCGGTCGGGCTCGAAGAAGCCCTCCAACGGCCAGCGGTCTTCCGGTACTTCGCCTATGCAGTCGCGTCCGGCCTTGAGGTTCGCCCAGAACTCGGCGACGTTCGCCGCGCCCGGATAGCGGCCGCTCATCCCGATCACCGCGATCGGCTCGCGCGGCTGTGGAGACGGCGGCGTCACGGGCGTGGACGGGGCGGTGGTGGACGGGGCGGTGGTGGGCGGGGCGGGCGTGGAAGGGTCGGTGGGCGGGGTCGGTGCGGTCGCGGCCGTGCCGGTCCAGGCGAGGACTTGCGGGGCGTACTCGGTCGCGAGGTGGTCGGCGATCGCCCGCAGGGTCGGCAGCTCGTAGAACAGGGTCGCCGAGACATCGGGGAACGCCGGGAGGAGCGCGTTCTTCAACTGGACCACCATGATCGAGTCGAGGCGCAGCGCGGACAGCGGTCCGTCGGCGTCGACGCTGTCCGGGGACAGCTTGGTCACGTCCACGAAGAGTTCGACGAGGCACCGCAGGCTTTCGCGCCCGAGATTTCCGACCTGCCGGGACCTCTCAGGGCTCCCGGGGGCCGTCGGAGCGGCCGGGGTGGTGGGCAGGCCGGGTATCCGCGTCAGCTCGCCGTGGTGCACCCACACTTGTTCGGTGCCGAGCGCCCACGCGTTCCGCAGGGCGGCGACGCCATCGGCGGAGCCCATCGGCACCAGCCCCCGGCTGCGCCGCAGGTGCTCGCGCGCTGTCGCGTCGACCGTCATCCCACCGTCCCGCCACAGCGGCCACGCGATGGAGAGGGTGCGCCCCGACCGCTCCCCCGCCTCGACGCGCGCCGCACGCAGTGCCGCGAACTCGTCCAGGAAGGCGTTGGCCGTGGCGTAGTCCGCCTGGCCGGGGTTGCCGGTGACGGCCGCCCCGGAGGAGAAGGCGATCAGGAAGTCGAGCGGCGCACTGCCGAGGGCGCGGTCCAGGTTGACCAGCCCGTCCACCTTCGGCGCGAGCACGTCCGACCACTCCTGGGTGTTCTTGCGCGCCAGGGAGGCGTCCTGGATCACCCCGGCCGAGTGGACGACGCCGTCGATCCCTCCGTACTCCCGCCGGATGGCGGTGACCAGGTGGCGCACCTCCTCCCAGCGGGAGACGTCCGCGCGGTGGTACGCGGCGAGCGCGCCCGCCGCCCTCAGTTCCGCGACGAGTCCGTCGGTGCGCGCGTCGCGCGGCCCCCGTCCGGCCAGGATCAGGACCGGCCGGGCGACGTCGCTCGCGATGGTCCGCGCGACGACCGCGCCGATGCCGCCCGCGCCTCCGGTGATCAGATAGACCCCGCCCGCCCGCCAGGGCGTGTCCGCCCCGCCGTGCGGGGGCCGGGCGACGCTCCAGGTCCGCACGGTGCGTTCGCCGCCCCGGTAGCGGACCAGGTCGTCGCCGCCCGTGCCGTCCTCGACGCGCAGGGCGGCGAGGACGGCACCCGGGTCGGCGCCGGTGGGACCGTCGCCGTCCAGGCCGATGAGCTGGGTGACGATCCGGGGGTTCTCCTGTGCCGCCGTACGCAGCAGGGCGGCCAGCGCCAGGTTGACGGCCTCGTCACCGTGGGCCTCCACCACCACCTGGAGCAGCGTGCTGCCGTCGCCGGGCGCGGCAGCCAGTTCCTGGACGATTCCGAAAACCTGCCGCGAGAGGTCGGCGAACCGGCTCTCGGGGCGCTGCCTGACCGTCGTCGCGGTGAAGCAGCGTGCCTGCGGCAGGTTCCGCCGGACCTGTTCGCTCGCTTCGGCCGCGGCTCCGCAGAGGATCACCACCCGGTGCTCCGGGGCGCCTTGGCCGCCGGTACCGGTGCCGGATCCGGTGCCGGAGGGCACGGGCTTCGCGGTCCAGTCGCGCACCAGCAGCGCGGTTCCCGTCGCAGGCGCGTCCTGCGCCGGTACGTCGGTGGAGGGCGTCACCGCCTCCGGGACCTCCGGGACCCAGTACCGGTCGCGGGCGAACGGGTATCCGGGCAGGTGGACCCGGCGGGGCGGGCGATCGCCGTGGAGCGACCGCCAGTCGACGGCGTCTCCCCGGGTCCAGCGCCTCAGCAGGTCGGCCGGGTCCTCGCGTACGGAACCCGTGGCCGCCGGTGTGCCGGGCTGCTGGGCGCGGGCGGCGAAACCGGTGTGCCGCCGGGAGGCGCTCCCCCGGGCTGCGTCGCCCGGCAGGTCACGGCCCGTGGCGAACGCCCGCAGCCGGTCGGCGAGTTCCTCGTGCGAGCGGACCACCCAGCCGACCCGCTCGGCCAGGGCCTCCCGCCCGCACTGGAGGGTCCAGGCGATCGAGGCCAGCGGGGGCGGGACGTCGGCCGACTCCAGAGAGCGCAGCAAGTCCGCGGCCCGCTGGCGCAGTTGCCCGTCCGTCCGGGCCGAGAGCGGCACGACGGCAGGGGCGGGCACGGACACGTCCGCAGGCACGTCGGCGGGGACGTACTCCTCCACCACGACATGGCAGTTGGAGCCGCCGAATCCGAAGCTGCTCACCCCCGCGCGGCGCGGGGCGGGCGCCCCGTCCCGTTCGTGCGGGCGCGGCCAGGACTCGTTCTCGCGCACGACGCGCAGGGGGCCGCCGTCCAGCTCGGCGTACGGGTTGAGCTCGCCGGTGGTGCGGGTCGCCGGGATCACGCCGTGCCGCATCGCGAGCAGCACCTTGAGCAGTCCCGCGATTCCGGCGGCGGCCTCCAGGTGGCCGATGTTTCCCTTGACCGAGCCGAGCCCGCAGGTGCCTCGGCCGGTGGCGCCGAGGCGCCGGAACGCGGACCGCAGGCCGCGCACCTCCACCGGGTCGCCCAGCGCCGTACCGGTGCCGTGGGCCTCGACGTAGCCGATCGTGTCGGGGTCGGTGCCGCCCATCGCCCGTACCACCAGGTCGGCCTGGGCGTCGGCGTTGGGGGCGGTGAGCGAGTTGGCGCGCCCGCCGTGGTTCTCGGCGGTGCCGGTCAGTACGCCGAGGACGGCGTCGCCGTCCCGCTCGGCGGCGGCGAGCGGCTTGAGGATCACGGCGCCGACGCCCTCACCGCGTACGTAGCCGTCCGCGTCGGCGGAGAACGCCTTGCAGCGGCCTTCGGGGCTGAGCATTCCGGCGCGCCCCGCGCTGACGAAGGTGTCGACGCTCAGCAGCAGGTTGACCCCGCCCGCGATCGCGGCCTCGCACGCTCCCGAGCGGATCGCCTCGACGGCACGGTGCACCGCGACCAGCGAGCTGGAGCAGGCCGTGTCCACCGGCTCGCTCGGACCGCGCAGGTCGAGGAGGTAGGAGATGCGGTTGGCGAGCATCGAGTGGGCATTGCCGGTGGAGGTGAAGGCGTCCGAGGGGACGCCGTGCGCGGTGAGGAGCGTGGCGTAGTCGACGCCGGAGACGCCGAGGAAGACGGCGGTGTTCTCCGGCAGGTCGGCGGGCCGGTAGGCGCTGTCCTCCAGCGCGTTCCAGACGGTCTCCAGGGCCAGCCGGTGCTGAGGGTCCATCAGTTCGGCTTCGCGCGGCGTGATCCGGAAGAACTCGGCGTCGAAGGCGTCGACGTCGTCGACGACGCCCGCGTACTTGGGGAAGTCGGCCGCGTCGACGGTCCGCGCGTAGGCGGCGCCGTAGCGGTGGACCGGGAAGTCGGTGACCGAGTCCCGCCCCGACACCAGGTTGTCCCAGTAGGCGTCCAGGCCGGGCGCGCCCGGGAAGCGGCCAGCGGCCCCGACGATCGCGATGCGCGACGGCGCGTCGCGGTCCGCCGGGGTACGGGGGGCGGCAGGGACAGGAGAGACAGCAGGTCCGGGGGCGGCGGGGACAGCAGAGACAGCAGGTGCGGGGGCGGCGGGCGTCCCGGTCCGCGCCTCCTCGCGTGCCCTGGCCGCCAGGACCAGTTCCTCGAACGCCTCGGTCAGGTGTCGGCCGAGGGCGTCGAGCGTGTTGACGTCGAAGAGCACGGCCGGGCTCAGCTCGACGCCGAACCGCTCGCGCACGAGTCCGGCGAACGAGACCAGCGAGATCGAGTCGAAGCCGAAGGCGTCGAAGGGGGTGTCACCCTCCAGTTCGTCGGGGGCGAACCTGAGGATGCCCGCCGCCATGTCGCGCAGCGCGCCGACCACGTAGATGGAGGTGTCCCCGCCGGAGTTGTTCCGGCCGGGGGTCCGCTCGCCGTCCTCGCTCCGGGGCTGGGGTGCCACCGGGCTCACCGCGCGGGCGTCGCCGCACCGGAGCCCGGTGAGCGCGGCGCGGACCTCGCCGTCGCGGCCGAGCAGCCGGACGGAGCCGTGCAGACCGTCGGGGCCCGGGTTCAACTCGCAGAGTACGTACGACACTTCGCCACCCGTTCCGAGGGTCCTGACCTCCTCGATGTGGAGCGGGGCCGTGGAGGCCCAGCCGGGCAGGCCGGCCCGTCGGGCGACCAGCCGCAGGCCGTCGGCGACGGCGGCGAGCACGGAGGGCTCGACCGTGGTGTTGCGCGCGGTGTGGTCGTGCCGCCGTTCGGGCGCGGCGACGTCGAGCAGCAGCGAGCCGTCGGACAGCCAGTGGCCGCCCCGCAGTCCGCAGTACGCCGCCGGACGCTCGCCTTCGCCCTCGGCCAGCCCGGCGCGCAGCTCGTCCCGGGTGGTGAAGGAGCGGCTCCGGTCGCGCAGTTCGCCGATGGAGAGGCGTACGACGCTTTCGGGGGAAGGCTCCCCCGCCTCGCCCCGGTGCAGGGCGAAGTCGAGTACGGGGGTACGCGTTCCGGTGGCGTCCTGGGCGAGGACCGTGCCGGACGCCGCTCCGTGCCCCTCGGTAGTGAGGGCCGTGACCAGGCGGGTGGTGTCGGCCCAGCGCAGCGGCCCGAGGACCCGCAGGCGGCGGACCACCGGGTCGGTGGCGAAGCCGGAGACCTTCCCGGCCGCCAGGGCGAGGTCGACGGCGAAGGTCGGCACGATGTCCGGCCCCTCGCCACTGCCGTCGCCCGGCCCGTCGCCCTGCCGCCGGACGTAGTCGGCCAGGTCGGCCAGGTGGAGGTCGAGGGCGTAGCGCACCCCGTCGACGTCGGACTCGTTGCGGCCCAGGAACGGGTGGAGCTTCTCGCGCAGCGCGAGGGGCGCGGTCACCGACGGCGCGCCCTCCTCCTCGGCGACCCAGCAGCGCACTTGCTCGAACGGGTAGGCGGGCAGCGACACCCGGCGCGGGGGACGCCCGTCCACGAGCTCGCTCCAGTCGACGCTCCGGCCGCCCGTCCAGCTCAGGGCGAGCTCGCGGGCCCGTGCGGAGCGGGGATCCGCCGTGGCGAGCGCGCCTTCCTGGTCGCGGTCGCCGCCGAGGTAGCGCTCGATCGCCGTGCGCACACCGGTCAGGTCCTTCGCCAGGAAGGCCCAGCGGCGCGGCAGTTCGTTCTTGCCCACGCGCAAGGTGTGCGCGATCGAGGGCAGTTCGCTCTCTTGCGTACGCGCCGCGAAGTCGCCGAAGCGCGCGAGGTGAACGCCGAGGGCCTCCTCGGTCATCGCCGAGAAGACGAACAGCTCCTCGCCCGACCGGCGTTCGAAGACCGGCGCTTGGTCCGGTCCCCGGTACTCCTCGACGATCATGTGCGAGTTCATCCCGCCCGCTCCGATCGACGTGATGCCTGCGCGCCTGGGGTGGACCACCCTGCGACCGCCTTCCGTGGTGATGACCGGCTCCCAGTCGGCGAGTTCCTGTTGCACGCGGAACGGAGTGCTCGCGAAGTCGATGTCGGGATTGAGTACGGAGCTGTGCAGCGAGGGCGCCAGCTTGCCCCGCCGAAGCTGGAGGACGACCTTCGAGAAGGCGGCCACGCCCGCCGCCGCGAGCAGGTGCGCCACGTTCGACTTGACCGAGCCGAGGGAGCAGAACTGCCGGTCCTCGGTGTGCGTGCGGTACGCGGTGGTCAACGCGGCGACCTCGATGGGGTCGCCGAGCGAGGTGCCCGACCCGTGTGCCTCGACGTAGTTGACCGTCCGCAGGTCGACGCCCGCGTCCTCGACCGCCTTCTCGATCGCCCGGGTCTGCATGCGCGGATTCGGCACGGTGAAGCCGTTGCGGACACCGGCGTTGGACAGCGCGGTCCCCTTGATCACGGCGTACACCTGGTCGCCGTCGCGCTCGGCGTCGGCCAGCGGCTTCAGCACCACGGCGCCGACGCCCTCGCCGAGGATCGTCCCGTCGACGCCCTCGCCGAAGCTGCGCACCACGTCGGACGTGGCCGTGGTGAAGTGCTCCTGCGAGGAGGTGATCAGGTTGTACGGGTGCGGCAGCAGGTTGATGCCACCGGCCACCACCATCTTGCAGTCGCCCGCCCGCAGCATCTGCACGGCCTGGTGGATGCAGGTGGAGGAGGTCGAGCACATGGTGTCGAGGAAGATCGACGGTCCCGTGAGCCCGTAGAAGTACGACAGCATGTTGGGGATGGTCGCCATGTAGCTGCCGCTGGCCGGTGCGCCCCTGGTCAGGGCGTTCTGGAAGCCGTAGAGGCCGTAGTGGTTGCTCATGGTGCCGACCAGCACGCCGACGTCGCCCTGGTACTGCCGCTGGATGGTCTCGCGGGAGTACCCCGCGTCCTCCAGCGCCTCCACTCCGGTCTGGAGGAAGAGCCGGACCTCCGGCGACATCTGCTCGGCCTCGCGCTTGGAGATGCGGAAGTAGCGGGGGTCGAACCGGTCGATGCCGCGCAGGAACGTCCCGGTGCGGATCACGCTCTTGCCCAGCACGCTGCGTTCGCGGGAGTAGATGGCGTCGTGGTCCCAGCGGTCGCGCGGGACCTCCTCGAAGGCGTGACGGCCCTCGGCGAGCATCGTCCACAGCTCGTCGAGCGTGTCGGCGCCCGGGTACCTGCCCGAGATGCCGATGACGGCGATGTCGTGACGGTCGGGAACGGCCCCGGGGGCGGCGGTCGCGGTGATCGCGGTGGTCGGCGCGAAGCGGGGGCGGGCCGCACGCGGCTCGCCGGGTCCCGCTGCCGGGTCCGCGACGGGCTGCTGCCCGGCCTCGCTCCCAGCCTCGCTCCCGGCCTTGCTCCCGGCCGCGAACAGCGCGGCGAGCCGGTCGCGGTGGCGCGTCACGAAGTAGCCCGCGACGTCCCGTACGGTCAGATGCTCGAAGAAGATCGTCTTGGCGAGCGTCCCGAACACTCCCTCAAGCCGCGTGGTCAGTTCGAGGATGCTGAGCGAGTCGATGCCGTACTCGATCAGGTTGGCCGAGGCGTCGAGGGCCTCGGGGTCGTACCGCAGCACCTCTCCCACGTGCTGCTTCAGCAGCAGCGTCGTCCGCTCCAGGAGGTCCCCCTGGAGCTCCTCCCCGGCCTCGGGGGCGGCGGTGGGCTCGGGCTGCCGTCCGGCCGCCCGGCCGTCGGGCAGGAGCGTCGCCCCGGCACCGTAGGCGACCACCACGTGGTGGGGGCCGTCGTGCAGCACCCGCCCGAGCAGGCGCAGCCCGTCCTCCGTGGGAAGCGGCTCCCAGCCGCGCCTACGGCGCAGCGACTCCCGCGTCACCGCGTCCATCTCCATGCCGCCGTCCGCCCAGAGCGGCCAGCTCACCGCGACGGTCCTGCCGGTCCGCTCGCCGCTGTCGACCAGTGCGCCGCGGTGGTGGGCGAAGGCGTCCAGGAAGGCGTTCGCCGCCGCGTAGTCGGCCTGTCCGGCATTGCCGTAGACGCCCGCCACGGAGGAGAAGACGGCGAAGAAGTCGAGTTCCAGATCGCGGGTGGCGACGTCCAGGTTGACCGCGCCGTGCATCTTGGCGGCGGTCACGGCGGGCAGGTCGGCGGCGTCCTTGTGCACGACGTACGCGTCCCGCAGCAGGCCCGCCGCGTGCACGATCCCGGTGATCGCCCCGTGCTTGCGCACGATGGCGCGCACCGCGCGCCGTACGTCGGCGACGCGGGTGACGTCGACGCGCTGGTAGTGGGCGTCGACGCCCGCCGCGCGCAGTTCGGCGACGGCCGCCCTGGTCGCGGTACCGGCTGCCGAACGTCCGCTCAGGACGACGGTCACCCCGGTGTGCCGGGCGAAGTAGCGGGCGACGTGGCGGCCCAGGCCGCCGAGGCCGCCGGTCACCCAGTAGACCCCGCCCGTGCGCAGCGCCGGGACGTGCGGTCCCTCGTCGAGTTCGATCTCTACCGGGCGCAGGGCGCGGCGGGTGCCGTCCGCCGCGTGGCCGGTCTCCGCGTCGGGCGCGGTGTCGGCCGCTTCATGGCGCAGGATGCGGGCGATCCGCTCGGCGGGGGCGTCCGCGAGGTTCGCCACGCGGACCACTCGCCCCCGTACCAGGGGGTCCTCCAGCTCGGCGGTGCGGAACAGGCCCGTGAGCGGGGCGTGCGCCTGGTGCGGCACCCGGTCGTCGACCAGGACCACGAAGCGGTGCGCCGCCGTCGGGCTCGCCGCCAGCACCTGCTTGACCTCGTCGAACAGCAGCCCGAGGGCGAGGTCGGCGGTTTCGGCGGGGCGGCCCGGGTCGGCCTCGGGCAGCACGGTGAACGGCGTTGCGGTGAGCGGCTGTTCGGTGAGCGCGGCGGCGTCGCCCACCAGGAACGCGTGCACCGTGACGTCGTCCCCGGCCGCCTCGGCGGTGCCGTCGAGAGGCGCCGGGGTCCAGCCGGTGGTGGCCGTGACCACCCGGGCCCCGGTGGGCGCGGTCGGCGCGGCGGGCGCGGGGGCCGTGCGCTGCACCAGGCCGCGCAGGCTCGCGCAGACGGTGCCGGTCTCGTCGCACAGGTCGATGTCGAAGGTGTCAGGCGAGGTGCCCGGCGCGTCGCCGTCTTCGCTCGGCCTGACCCAAGCCCAGGTCAGCGCCGGGCACGGGCGGTGGACGTCGATCCGGTCGAGTACGAACGGCAGGGCCGGACCCGCTGCGGGCTCGGCCGCCTCCCGCGCCATCAGGACGAGCGAAGCCTGCAGCGCCGCGTCCAGCACGCTGGGCGGCAGGACGTGACCGGCCTCCTCCCGGGCGGCCTCGGGCCGCTCGATCCGGGCGAGCAGCTGGCCGGTGCCGGTGAGGATCTGCGCCAGCCCCCGCATGGCCGGGCCGTAGTCGAGCCCGGCCCTGCCGAAGGCGGCGTACGCCTCGTCGGTGCCGTACGGCGTGCCGCAGGCGGCACGCAGCGCGTCCAGGTCGAGCGGGGCCACCGGTTCGGCGACGCGCGGCTCCACGACGCCCCGGCTGTGCACCACGGCCGACGGATCGGTGGCCGACGTCCCGGTGTAGACCTCGAAGACGACGCGGTCGTCGCCGTCGGGGAACAGGCCCACCTTCACGTCGAGCGGGGCGTCGTCCACGCGCAGCGGACGCAGCCAGGCGACGTCGCGCAGCCGCACGGAGGAGTCCGCGCCGTCGTCCTGGACCACGGCCTCGTGGGCGGCGGCCCTGACCATCTCGATCGAGGCGGCGGCGGGGAACACCCGGGTGCCGTGCACCCGGTGGTCCGCCAGGAACGGCTCGTCCCCGGTGAACGCCGAGGCGTAGCGCTGTTCGGCGAGGTCCGAGGTGTTGCGGTGCACCAGCGGGTGCGGCGCGGTGGACGGCACCGCCTCGGCAGGCACGGCCGCCGTGGCCGTCGACGGCTCGAACCAGTGCCGCTCGCGTGCGAACGGGTAGGTGGGCAGCCGTACGCGGCGGACCTGGGCATTCTCCTCGCCGGGCAGGTCCGCCCAGTCGGCGGTGTCGCCCCGTGCCCAGCGGGTGGCTGCCGCCAGGGCCTCGGGGGCCACCGGCACCGCGGTACGCACGTGCGCCTCGGCCGGGGCGAGCGAGCCGTCCACGACCGCTTCGAGCCCCGCGCGCAGTTCCGTGTGGTCGGCGACGACGAGCACGAGGCGCGCGGCCATGGGATCGCGGCCGGTCCGCAGGGTGTGCGCGACGTCGGCCAGCTCCGTGCGCGCCGTCACCGCCGCGTCCCCGAGGTGGCGCAGGAGGCCGGCCGCCACCGCGCGCAGCCGCTCCGGCGTCCTGGCCGAGAGCGGTACGACCTGGGCGCCGTCGGGCAGCTCGCGCCCGGACCGCTGCGGGTCCTGCGCGACGTACTCCTCCAGGACCACATGGGCGTTGGTCCCGCCGAAGCCGAAGGAGCTGACGCCCGCGCGGCGCGGTGCGGAACACCCCTGCGCGTCCGTCGTGGGCGCGTCCCAGGGCCGGGTCGCGCCGACGACGTAGAACGGGCTGTCGTCGAGCCGCACCAGCGGGTTGGGGACCTCGAAGTGGACGGTGGCGGGCAGCACCCGCTCGGCCAGGGCGCCGATCACCTTGACCATTCCGGCGACACCGGCGGCCCCTTCGAGGTGCCCGATGTTGGTCTTGACCGACCCGATGCCGACGCTGTCCGGCGCCGCCTCGGTCCCCTGGGCCGCGTGCAGGTTCCGGAACGCGCGCTTGAGCGCGACGATCTCGATGGGGTCGCCGACCGGGGTGCCGGGGCCGTGCGCCTCGATGTAGGAGACCGTCTCCGGCCGGATGCCCTCGCGGGCGTACAGCTCCTCGATCAGACTCGCCTGCGCGGCCGGGTTGGTGACCGTCAGGGAGTTGGTGCGGCCGCCGTGGTTGGTGGCCACGCCCTTGATGACGGCGTGCACCGGGTCGCCGTCCGCCAGCGCCCGGGCGAGCGGCTTGAGGAGCAGGACGGCCCCGCCCTCGCCGCGGACGTAGCCGTCGGCGCCCTGGTCGAAGGCCCGGCACTCGCCGCCGCGCGACAGCATGCCCGCCTGGCTGAAGGCCACGAAGTGCTTGGGCGACCAGCACAGGTTGACCCCGCCCGCCAGCGCCTGGTCGCACTCCCCGCCGCGCAGCGCGGAGACCGCCTCGTACACCGAGACCAGCGAGCTGGAGCAGGCGGTGTCGTTGGTGATGCTCGGCCCGTGCAGGTCGAGGAAGTAGGAGACGCGGTTGGAGATGACCGAGTACGCCGTTCCGGTCGGGAAGTAGACGTCGGTCGGCGCGCCCTCGCGCTCCATGAGTTCGGCGTAGTCCGCGTGGCAGACCCCCATGAAGACGCCGGTGCGGGAGCCCGCGAGCCGGCCTGCCGCGTATCCGGCGTCCTCGATCGCCTTCCAGGAGAGTTCGAGCGCGAACCGCTGCTGCGGGTCCATGCTCTTCGCCTCGCGGGGCGAGATGTTGAAGAAGGCCGCGTCGAAGCGGTCGGCCTCTTCGATGAAGCCGCCCCAGATGCTGTTCGTCTTCTCCGCACCCGGCTTCGGGTCCCCGAAGTACCGTTCCTTGGACCAGCGTTCGGCAGGCACCTCGGAGATCAGCGACCGGCCCTCGGCCAGGTGCTGCCACAGCTCGTCCAGCGCCTCGGCGCCGGGGAACCGCAGACCGAGTCCGATGATCGCGATGTCGCCCGTGTCGGGCGTCGGCCGGGAGGCGGTCACAGTGCCGCTCCCGTGGGCTGAGCGGCGGTCGGCTGCGCGGCTGTCGGCTGCGCGGCGCGGCGGCGGTCGGCGACCGTGCGCAGGTTCAGTACGGCCGCCGGGGGCGTGCCCATGTAACTCTCCCGATCCATGACGAACTGCTGGTTGAGGACGGCGGTCGTGAGCAGGTACACGAACGCCTGGTCCTCCTTGGTGCTGATCTCAGCGGCGGGGACGGTCATGACCTTGTTGACCAACTTGCGGGCGAAGACGGGGTCGACGCAGTCGAGCCTGGCCAGCTCGGCGTCGGACAGGATCAGCTCCAGGTAGTCGGGCCGCTGGTCCCTGAAGACGGTGCTGCCGGGTGCCCGGTAGGGCTGTTTGGGCCGGGCCAGGCTCTGTTCGGGCAGTTCGCCGTGGAACGCCTTCCTGAGGATCGCCTTCTCCTGCGCGCCGTCGTCGTAGCGAAGGTTGACGGAGGCGGCGGCCCGTATGACGGCGGGGTCCAGGAACGGGCAGCGGTTCTCCACCCCGTGCGCCAGGCCCATCCGCTCGCCCTGGGTGGACAGCAGATAGCCGGGCAGCAGCGTCTTGTACTCCAGCCACTGCGCCTTCTGCACCGGGCTCAGCTCCCGGTAGCCGGGCGTGGCGCGCACCAGGGCGAGCAAGTCGGCGAACGGCTCGCCCCGGTCCTTGAGCAGGCGGGTGGCGAACTTCCCGTTCTGGTAGCGCAGTTCGTGCGAGAACAGGCCCGGCAGGCGCTCGGTGGCGAACTGCTGGAAGAGCCCGGCCAGTTGGGCGCTGTGGGCGGGGCCGAAGTGGGCGAGCTCGGGGTGCAGGCCCGCGATCCCGCTCCTCCTGTCGTCCTCGGACAGCTCGTGCCAGGCCGCGCGCAGCATCGTCTCGCGGAACAGGGAGTAGCCGAGGAACGCCTCGTCGGCGCCCTCGCCGCTGAGCACGGTCTTGATCCCGGCCTCGCTCACCCGGCGCGACAGCAGGTACATCGGGACGAACGCCGTACGGAACGAGGGGACTTCGGCGTGGTAGACGGCGGCGGGGAAGGCGGCCGCCAGGTCGGCGGCCGTCACCGTGACGGCCGAGTGGCGGGTGCCCAGGTGCTCGGCCACCAGTCGCTGGCTGTCGGACTCGTCGAAGGTCCGGTCCTCGAACGCGACGGAAAAGGTGCGCACTTCGGTGTCGGACAGGTCGGTGGCGAGCTTGGTGACGATCGAGGAGTCGAGTCCGCCGCTCAGATAGACGCCGACCGGCACGTCGCTGCGCAGGCGCAGTTCGACGCTGGTGCGCAGCGTCTCGCGGACGAACGCTGCCGCGTCGGCCTCGGTCCCGGTGAACGGCGGTGCGTCCAGGGTCAGTCGCTCGTACTCGCGGAGCGTTCGACGGCCGTCGCGGATGCTCAGCCAGCTGCCCATCGGCAGCTGGCGCACGCCGGTGAACGGGGTGCGGTCGGGCAGCGGCGTCCACACCGCGAAGGTCGAGGCGAGCTCCCGGGCGTCCAGGTGGAAGCGGAAGCCGGGGAAGGCGCGGAACGCCTTCATCTCGGAGGCGAACAGGAAGTGGCCTTCGTGCTCGGTGTAGAAGAGCGGGCGCTTGCCGTGGCGGTCGCGGGCGAGGAACAGTTCGCCCGTGGCGGCGTCACGGATCGCGAGGGCGAAGGCCCCGTTGAAGCGCGTCAGGCAGTCGGCGCCCCACTGGATCCATGCCTGGAGCACCACTTCGGTGTCCGAGCGGGTACGGAACGGGCGGCCGAGCGCGCGCAGTTCCTCGCGCAGCTCCACGTGGTTGTAGAGCTCGCCGTTGAAGCAGATCCAGTAGCGCTCGGACGCGTCCGGCATCGGCTGCGCGCCCGCTTCGAGGTCGACGATCGCCAGGCGGACCGTGCCCATCGCGAGGCCGTCGTCGAGGTAGTAGCCCGCCTCGTCCGGCCCTCGGTGGCCGATCAGCGAGAGCATCGAGGTGATGACGCCCGGCGTGTCGCCGGGGGCCGCCGTGGCGGCGAGGAATCCGGCTAGCCCGCACACGGTGCGCCCCCCTGGCCGGCGAGCTTCCGCGCCACGAACGCGTCGATGGCGTCGAGCGTGACGAGGACGTTCATCAGCACGTCCTCCTCGGAGAGGTCGATGGCGAACTCCTCCTTCAGGAAGGTCACCAACTGGACGTAGCCGAACGAGTCGATGACCCCCTCGTCGAAGAGGTTGCTCTGTGGTGTCACCTCGGTGCCGAATTCCACGAGGAACCGGTCCTCGACGAACCGGGTGATGAGCTCCGTCCTGTTCATGCCTGGTGCCTCGCTTCGTCGGGCCGGGTTGCGTCGGGCCGGGTGGGGGCGGTGGCGGCACGGATGTGCTCCACCATGCGCAGCAGGGCTTTTCCGCCCAGCTCCTCGCACTCTGTTCGGGGGTCGATGGCCAGCAGGTGACGGACGCTGTCCGTCCACCGCACCGGCTCGACGAGTTGGTCGCACAGCAGCCGCACGGTCTCCTCCGGCCGGTAGGGGCGTCCGGTGACGTTGGCGATCACCGGGGTCGTGGGCGCACGGAAGTCGACGTCCGCCAGGAACGCCTCGAACTCGGCGCGGGCGGGGGCCATGTGGCGGGAGTGGAAGGGTCCGCTGACGCGCAGCGGCGCGAAGCGGATCTGGTGCCGTTCCAGGGCGGCGTGGGCGGCGGGCAGTACGTCGAGCGGCCCGGCGATGACGATCTGGGCGTCGGTGTTGAAGCCCGCGATGTCGATGCCTTCGACGCCGTCCGCCGCGAAGATCTCCGCGAGGCGTTCGGCCGGGGTATCCCTGACCGCGGTCATCCCGCCGCCGGATGCCTGTGCCATCAGTTCGGCGCGCTTCTTGACCAGGCGCAGCCCCGTGGCGAAGTCGAAGACCTCGGCCGCCAGCAGTGCGTTGTACTCGCCGATGCTGTGGCCCAGGTAGTGGTCAGCGGGCCGTTCCTCGCGGCGGGTGCGCTCGAACAGCTGGAGCGCCTGCACCGTGTAGAGGGCGGGCTGCGTGTAGCGGGTGCTGGCCAGCAGGCCGTCGGGGTCGTCGCGGCAGAGCGCCACGAGGTCGTAACCCAGCATGTCGCAGGCGAACTGCGTGAGCCCCGGATAGCGGCCGAAGAGGTCCGCCCCCATGCCTCGGAACTGCGCCCCCTGACCGGGGAAGAGAATCGCGAACACCATGATGTACGTCTCTCAGCTCGATCTCCGCAGTCGTGCGCGCTGCGGCCGCCGCCGATCGGTACCGGCTGGGGATCAATGTCGTGGAACCCGATCAACGCCGGATCTTCAACCGCTCCGCACGGCCCCGGGACGCGCCGGGTGAGCTCTGTGAGGGGTCGCGCGAGCGCATGAGAAGATCCGCGAAAGCGTTCGACGTGATCATCGAACGCAGGGGGATGGGGGCAGTCGCTGGACATGCCCTTGGCGTTACGTGGAGGAAAAGCGCGATGGAAAATGACATTTCCTTCCGGGTGTTGGGGACCGTGCAGCTCTGCCAGAACGACCGCTGGCAGCGCGCGGGGTCCCCGCAGCAGCAGGCGGTGCTCGCCGTGCTGCTGCTGCGGGCGGGCCGCATGGTCACCGCCGACAGGCTGGTGGACGCCGTGTGGGGCGACGACCCTCCGTCGAGCGTGATCGCCGTACTGCGCACCAATGTGTGGCGGCTGCGGCAGCGGCTGGACAAGGGGCGTACCGGCGAGGGCCTGTTGGCATCGGTGGGCGACGGTTACCGGCTCGACGTCCCGCCGGACTCGGTCGACGCGCTGCGCGCCGAGATGCTCGCGGCCAAGGCGGAACAGGCGCGCAGACAGGGGCTGCACGCGGAGAACCGGCAACTGCTGCGCGACGCGCTGGCCCTGTGGCAGGGGACACCGCTGGCCGGGGTCCCGGGCCCCTTCGCGCGTCAGCAGCACGACCGCCTTGAGGAGCTGCGCTTCACCTTGGAGGAGCAGCGCTTCGAGGCCGATCTGTCCTCGGGCGACTCCGCGTCGGCCGCCGCAGGGCTGGCCTCGCTCAGCCAGGAGAGCCCGCTGCGCGAGCGGCCGTACGCTCTGCTGATGCGGGCGCTTAGCGACGTGGGCCGGCGGGCCGACGCGCTGTCGGTGTACCAGCAGGCCCGTACGGTGCTGCGCGAGGAGCTGGGCATCGAGCCCAGCGAGGAACTGCGTGAACTACAGGCACGCATGCTGGCGGAGGGCCCGGCGCCCGGCGCCCCGGCCCAGGCGGAGCCCGCTGCCGTCACTCCCGCCGCCGTCGAAGCGGCCGCCCCGGCCCCTGCCCCGGTCTCCGCCCCCGCCTCGGTGCCCGCCCCGGTCGTGGAGTTCCAGCCGGTTCCCGCTCAACTGCCTTCCGGGATACCGGACTTCATCGGGCGCGAGGAAGCCCTCGCGGTGCTCAGGCGGGCCCTGGACGACGGTGGCGACACCCCCGTGATCACCGCCATCGCCGGTATGGGCGGCGTCGGCAAGTCGGTGCTCGCCACCCGGTTCGCCCACCAGATCAAGGAGCGGTTCCCCGACGGGCAGCTCTACGCCGATCTGTACGGCACGGCAGAGGACCCGGAGCACCCGAAGACCGCGCTGGACGCCTTCCTCACCGCGCTGGGCGTGCCGCGTCGCGCACTGCCCTCGGGGACCGCCGACGCGGCACGGCTGCTGCGCACCGTCCTGGCGGACCGCAGGGTGCTCGTGGTGCTCGACGACGCCCGGGACGCGGCGCAGGTCAGGCCGCTGCTGCCGGGTTCGGCCGGGTCCGCCGTGGTGATCACCAGCCGGGCGAAGCTGATCGGTCTGCCCATCAGCACCCAGCTGGACCTCGACCTGTTCACTCCGGAGGAGGCTTGGAAGCTCCTGGGCCGGGTGGCCGGGACGGAGCGGGTCGGTGTGGCGGACTCCGGCGCGGAGCGGCTGCTGAGCGCGTGCAGCCGGCTGCCGCTGGCGGTACGGATCGCGGCGGCCCGCCTCGCGGCCCGCCCGCAGTGGTCGGTCGACCGGCTGGCCGACCGGCTGAGCGACAGTGACCGGCGGCTGGCCGAGCTGCGGATCGGCGAGCTGGCCGTCGCCAACACCTTCGAGCTCAGCCACCGGATGCTGACCTCTCCGCAGGCCAGGGCGTTCCGCCTGGTCGCCTGTGTGACCCGGGCCGCGACCACCCTGGCCTCGGCCGCCACCCTGCTCGCGCTGCCCGAGCCCGACACCGAGGACCTGCTGGAATCGCTGGTGGACGCCGCTCTGCTGGAGTCCCCGCAGCCCGGCTCCTACCGGTTCCACGACCTGGTGCGGGAGTTCGCGGAGCAGTTGCCCGCCGAGCGGGACGACGAGCGCGTGGCGGCGCTGGAGCGGCTGCTGGAGGGCTTGCGGGGCGGCGCGTACCGGGCCTTCCAGGCCATGGTCCCCGGTGACCCGGTCGTCGACCTGCTCGCGCCCGGCTGCCGGCCGGGCCCGGCCTTCAGGGACCTGCCGGCCGCCCGCGCCTGGGTGCAGGCCGAGGTGGAGACCGCCGTGGACGCGGCCAGGACCGCCGCCCGCGACCCGATGGGCACGGACCGGCACCTCTCCGCGGCCGCCGACACGCTGGTCCTGTTCAGCCCGTTCGGCCAGGAGATCCCGTACAGCCGGCTGGCCGTCGCCGCCGAGGCGGTCGCCGAGGCCGCCGAGCGGATCAGCGCCGAGCGGACCGGTAGCGAGCGGACCGATGCCGACCGCACCGCGGGCCGGGCGCGTTTCGTCTGCGGCAACGCCGCGCTGCAGCAGCTGCACCTGGACGCCGCCGAGACGCACGCGCTGGCCGCCGAGGCGGCGCTGCGCCGGACCGGTGACTCGGCGCTGCTGCACCAGGTCCTCAACGACCTGGGGCTGATCGCCCAGTTGCGCCGGCACTACGCGGACGCCGCCCGCCGTTACGAGGAGGCGGCCGATGTGGCGCGCGCCGCGGGGCACCGTGCCAGTGAGCTGGTGACGAGCCTGAACGCCGCGCAGGCCCGCCTCAAGGACGGCCACGCCGAGGAGGCCCGGCGGGCCGCGGCGGCCACGATCGGGCCGCTGCGTGCGCTCGGCAACGTCCCCGGGCTCGGCTTCGGACTGTATGTGCACGGTCTCGCGCTGTACGAGATGGGCCATCACGTCGAAGCGGTCTCCTCGTTCGAGGAGTGCCTGGCGATCTGTACGGAGGCCGGGTTGCGGCGGCGCGAGGCCGTCTGCCGGTCCGGGCTCGCCGACGCGCTGCGGGCGCTCGGGCAGTTCGACCGGGCGCTGTCGCTCGCGCAGCGGAGCGTCGAGCAGTGCCGCGAGCGCGGCACCGACCGCGACGGGGCCCAGGCCCTGCTGATCCTGGGCCGGGTACTGAGCGCGCTGGGCCGCCCGGCCGAGGCGGCGCAGCGCACCGAGGAGGCCCTGGCCGCGTTCCGCCGCCTGGGACTGGCCGAACTGGCCGAGGCCCAGCAGCAGTTGGCGGCCCTCTCGGAGGGGGAGGCGGCGCGGGCTCAGCAGCCGATGGCCGTCAGTCTCCCGGGGAGGGTCTCCCAGACCTCGGGGGTGTAGAAGTGCGCGCCCGGCAGTACGTCGTGGCGGAACCCGCCGCGGGCGAGCTCGCTCCACCGCTCGCCCGCGGAGCGCGGGATCACCTCGTCCGTCTCACCGGTCAGCAGCTGTACGGGGACGCCGGTGGTGACCCCTTCCTCGTACGCGTACGAGTCCCTGACCCGGATGTCCGCGCGCATCAGCTCGACGGCCATGTCCAGGAGGTCGGGGTCGTCGAGCGCGTACTGCGGCAGGATGCCGAAGGCCCGCATCCAGGTGACGATCTCCTCGTCGGTGCAGCCCGCCCAGGGCGTGGTCGGCCACATGTCCTGCGGTGACTGACCCGGGCGGGGCGCGGCGGCGGAGGAGATGACCAGCGAGCTGGGCAGCGCGCCGCCGCGCCGCTCCAGCCGTACGGCCACGTCGAAGGCCAGCAGTCCGCCCAGGCTGTGCCCGAACAGCACGTAGGGGCGGTCCGTCTGCGTCTCCAGCGCCTCGACCACGTCCTCGGCGAGCTCGTCCCAGTCTTCGGCGAACTCCTCGCCGAAGCGGCCCTCGCGCCCCGGATAGCAGACGGCACCCAGACCGGTGTCGGACGGCAGCCGCTCGGCCCAGGGCAGATAGGCGCCGACGCCGCCGCCGCAGAAGGCGAGGCAGATCAGCTCCTGCCGTGCCTGCGGGGAGCGGTTCGGGCGGACCAGGACGGTGTCGTTCACGCGGACGTCCCTCTCGGATGGGGTGCGGATGGGGTGATCAGTTGTCGGCCGGTTGCGCGCGCAGCGATTCGAGGTGCGCGACCAGGTCGGCGAGGACGGGGTACCGGTAGATGTCCTTGATCGACAGGGGCAGGCCCAGGCCGTCCTTGAGCTTCTTCAGGACCCGCAGGGCCGCCAGGGACTGGCCGCCGAGCGCGAAGAAGTCGTCGTGGGGCTCGACCACCTCCTGCCGCAGGACGGTGGACCACAGCTCGGCCGTGAACGCCGCCGTGTCCTCGGCGTTCCCCGCACTTCCCGCGTTCCCTGCCGTGGGCGGCGCGTCCTCCTGCGGCTCGGGCAGGGCCGCCGTGTCGATCTTGCCGTTGGCGGTCAGCGGCATGGTCGTCAGCACGACGAACGAGGTGGGCACCATGTAGTCGGGCAGCACGTCGGCCGCGTACCGCCGCAGCCCCTGGGCGCTCGGCGGGGCCGAACCCGCCCCGGTGACGTACGCGACCAGGCGGGCGTCGGCCGCACCCGCCCCGCGCGGCACGACGTGCGCGGTCGCCACGTCCCGCGCACCCTCCAGGACCCGCTCCACCTCGCCCAGTTCGACCCGGTAGCCCCGGATCTTCGCCTGGCGGTCGCGGCGCCCGAGGAACTCCAGCGCGCCGTCCGGCCGGTGGCGCGCCCGGTCGCCCGTGGCGTACATCCGGGTGCCCGGCGGGCCGTACGGGTCCGCGAGGAAGTGCCGCGCGGTCAGTGCCGGACGATGCAGATAGCCGTTGGCCAGCCGGGGGCCGGCGAGGAACATCTCCCCGGGCTCCCCTTCGGGCACCGGGCGCAGTTCGTCGTCCAGGACGTACAGCCGCACGCCGGGCAGCTCGCGGCCGATCGTGGGGGCGTCGCCGGTGATCCACGCGGCGGTGGCGTCGACGGTGCACTCGGTGGGGCCGTAGAGGTTGACCGCCTCCAGGACGCCTCGCCGGGTGGCGGCGGCCAGCTCCCGCCAGGTGTGCCCGGGCACCGGTTCGCCGCCCATCAGCAGCCGCAGCCGTCGGCCGTCCGGGCGCGGTGCGAGCAGCACGTCGCGCAGCAACTCCCAGTGCGAGGGCGTCAGATCGAGGTCGTCGACCCGGTGGCGGTCCAGCACGGCGGCCAGCCGCTCGGGGTGCAGCCGGTCCGCCTCGTCGAGCACGACCAGGGTGTCGCCCCGGCACACCCGGATCCACTGCTGGACCGAGGCGTCGAAGGCGACCCCCGCGTTCCAGGCGACCACGCGCGGATGCTCCGCGTACACCCCGGCCTGCTCCAGGGACGCGGCCAGGGAGGCGACGCCGCCCCGGGTGACCTCGACGCCCTTGGGGGTGCCGGTGGAGCCGGAGGTGAAGATGACGTAGGCCGGATCCAGGGGATCGGATCGTACGGGAGGAGTGTCGTGCGGCGCGTGCCCGTCGAGCGTGCCCGGCATCAGCACGGGTACGCCGAGGGGGGCGGGTCCCGTGCCGTCTCCCCCGTCGTCCTCGGCGATCAGCAGGTGCAGCCCCGCCCGGCCGGCCACCTCCGCCAGCCTGCGGCGCGGATGGTGCGGGTCCAGCGGCACGTAGGCCGCCCCGGCCCGCCACACGGCCAGCATCGCCACCACGAGGGAGCCGCCGCGGGGCAGGCACACGCCGACCCGCGCACCGCGTCCCACGCCCCGGGCGGACAGCGCGGCCGCGAGGCGAAGGGTCTGCTCGTCGAGTTGTGCGAAGTCCCAGGTGCCGTCGGGGCCGTGCACGGCGATCCGGTGCGGATCGCTCCGTACCGCGAGGCGCAGCAGCTCCAGTACGTCGGTGGGCTGCCGGAGATCGCCACTCCCGCTGCTGATCCCGCTTTCGAGTTCGCTCTCGCTCTCGCTCATGAGCGGGCCCCCGCGCGCTCGACGGCCTCGGCCATGGCGACGACGATCCGGCGCTCACCGGTGTACGGCTCGCGCGCGTGGGAGGTCAGCATGTTGTCGAGGACCAGGATGTCGCCCCGGCGCCAGGAGAACCTGACGCTCTCCGCCTCGTACGCGGCGCGCAGGCGGGCGACGACGGCGGGGTCGATCGGCGAGCCGTCGGCGTGCCGCGTGTCGTACGGGAGCTGGTCGGCGGGGAACGCGGAGAGCAGGGCCTCCTGGACGTCCGGCGCGAGCGTCGTCGGGTGGAAGAACACCAGGTGGTTGAACCACAGTTCGTCGCCCGTCGCCGGGTGCCCGGCCGTGACCGGACGCAGTTGGCGGGTGCGCAGCAGCCCGTCGTCCAGCCACTCGCAGCGGATGTCGTGCCGCGCGCAGATCTCCTCGGCCTCCTCGCGGGACTCGCAGCCGAACGCCGTCTGCCAGGACAGGCCCATGCCCTCGTGGAAGTGGCGCACGAGCTGGTAGCCGTCGGCGAAGTGCGCGGCGGTCTCCCGGTCGATCCGGCGTGTGACGGCACGCAGGTCGGCGATGGGCGTGGCGCCGTCGGTGGCCGGTTCGGTCACGCAGTGGAAGGCGATGCAGCGCGGCCAGACGTGCCCGTACGACTGCTCGTTGTGCAGGAAGATCGCTTCGTCGGCGGGGTGGTCGGTCGAGGTGTAGACGTTGTTGGCGACCGCGTGGCGGGGCGAGGAGCGCAGCTCGTAGGCGAGGGGCTCACCGATCGCGGTGCGCAGGAACTCCTCGAACACGGCGACCGAGGGGACCTCCCAGCCGCGCAGCAGCAGTGCGCCGTGCCGCTGGAGGTCCGCGCGCAGCTCCCGCCGCGCCCCGGCCGCCCAGGAGACGAGGTCGGCGCCCGGCTGCGGAGGGGTGACCAGCAACGGCAGGGACCGTTCCTCGGCCGGACCGGATCTGGTCGGAGCAGAGGTCATGGAAAGTGCCTTCCGTACGGGGCTGGATCGCTTCCCCCGCAGGGTCCCGGCCGCCGATCTCCTTTCGATCCGCGTCCGATGGCCGGTCGGTGCGGGTCAGGGGCCCGTTCGTTGATGCGCTGGAGATCGAACGGAGAAAGGCGGCGGAGATCGTGGCCGTTCCCGCGCTCGCGCCAGTTGCACCCATCAGTCGCACCCGTCAGTCGCACCCGTCGGTTGCACGCGCCAGTCGCACGCGTCAGAAGGAGCCACCGTCCCCATGATTCCCCTGTCACCCGTACAGCGACGCCTGTGGTTCGCCAGCCGCTTCGAGGGCCCCAACGGCAGCTACAACAGCCCGATCGCCCTGCGCCTGCGCGGGCCACTGGACACGGCGGCGCTGCGAGCCGCCCTGGTGGATCTCCTGGAGCGCCACGAGGCGCTGCGCACCGTCTTCCCCGACGTCGACGGCGAGCCGTACCAGCACGTACGGGAACTACGGGAACTGGACGAGGTGGCCTTCGGGCTGCCTGTCGAGGAGTGCGACGAGGCGGGCCTGGCCGGTGTGCTGGCCGGAGCGGCGGGCGACCCGTTCGATCTGGCGAAGGAACTTCCGCTGCGGGCACGGCTGTTGGCGACCGGCCCGGACGAGCACGTGCTGCTGCTGGTGCTGCATCACATCGCCACCGACGGCTGGTCGATGGCCCCCCTGTTCCGCGACCTCACCGACGCCTACGCCGCCCGCCTCGCCGGGCAGGCACCCGACTGGGAGCCGCTGCCCGTCCAGTACGCCGACTACACCCTGTGGCAGCGCGAGCTGCTCGGCGACGAGAACGACCCCGACAGCGTCCTCTCCCGCCAACTCGACTACTGGCGCGGCATGCTGGCCGATCTGCCGGGTGAGCTGCCGCTGCCGACCGACCGCCCCCGTCCCGAGGTGGCGTCCCACCAGGGCGGCTCGGTCTGGTCCGGAGTGGACGCACAGACCCACGCGGCACTGCTGGATGTGGCGCGGGACCACGGCGTCACCCTGTTCATGGTCCTCCAGGCAGCGTTCGCCGCCACCCTGTCGCGGCTGGGGGCAGGCACCGACATCCCGCTCGGCATGTCGCTGGCCGGGCGCACCGACGAGGCGCTGGAGGACCTGGTCGGCTGCTTCCTCAACACACTGGTGCTGCGTACGGACGTGTCGGGCAACCCGACCTTCGGCGAACTCCTCTCCCGCGTAAGGGAAGTGGACCTCGGTGCCTTCGAGAACCAGGACGTGCCCTTCGAGCGACTGGTGGAGATGCTCAATCCGGAGCGGGACGGCGCCCGGCATCCGCTCTTCCAGGTCCACCTCCAGCTTCAGAACACCGGCGAGGCGCACCTCGAACTGCCGGGTGTCAGGGCCGAGTTCGTGGAGCTCGGCTGGGATCGATCCGTCTTCGACCTGGGGCTGACGTTCTCGGAGGCCGAGGAGGGGGAAGGGCTGCGGGCCACCCTCGAATACGCCACCGACCTCTTCGACCACACCACCGCCCAACAACTCCTCAACCGCATCCTGCACGTCCTCACCACCACCGCAACCAACCCCACCACCCACATCAACACGATCGACCTCCTCACCCCCCACGAACACCAACAACTCACCCACTGGAACAACACCACCACCCACCAACCCCCCACCACCCTGCCGGAACTCTTCGAAGCCCAAGCCACCCGCACCCCCGACCACACCGCACTCGTCTTCCAGAACGAATCACTGTCATACGCGGAACTCAACACCCGAGCCAACCAACTCGCCCACCACCTCATCACCCAAGGCGCAGGACCCGAACACCTCATCGCCCTCACCCTCCCCCGCACCCCCGACCTCATCACCGCCCAACTCGCCATCCTCAAAACCGGAGCCGCCTACCTCCCCATCGACCCCCAATACCCCCAACCCCGCATCACCTACATGCTCAACGACGCCCAACCCCTCCTCGTCCTGGACTCCCCCACCATGGACCAGGACCACACCCACCACCCCCACACCAACCCGGAAACCCCCACCCACACCCACCACCCCGCCTACGTCATCTACACCTCCGGCTCCACCGGCCAACCCAAAGGCGTCGTCGTCACCCACCAGGGCATCGCGGGCCTGGTCGGCGCGCAGGCCGAGCGGTTCGGGATCGGGCCGGGCAGCCGGGTGCTCCAGTTCGCGTCGCCCAGTTTCGACGCCTCGGTCTCCGAGTGGGCCACGGCGCTGCTGACCGGAGCCACCCTGGTGCTGGCCCCCGCCGAGGAGCTGATGCCGGGGCAGCCGCTGACGGACCTGGTGGCCCGGCAGGGCGTCACCCACCTCACGCTGCCTCCGGCTGCCCTGGCACAGCAGCCCGCCGACAGCCTGCCCCCGGGGGTGACCCTGGTGCTGGCCGGTGAAGCGGCTCCCGGCGAGCTGATCGGCCGCTGGGCGCCGGGGCGACGGCTGATCAACGCGTACGGCCCCACCGAGATGACCGTGTGCGCCACCATGAGCGAGCCCCTGGAGGGTTCGGCCGTTCCGCCGATCGGACGGCCGATCCAGAACGCCCGGGCCCACGTCCTGGACGCACACCTGCGACCGGTGCCGGTGGGCGTCGTCGGCGAGCTGTACGTGACAGGTCCCGGCATGGCCCGGGGCTATCTGGGACGCCCCGGCCTGACCGCGCAGCGCTTCGTGGCAAGTCCCTTCGAGCCCGGCGAGCGCATGTACCGCACGGGCGACCTGGTACGCCGACGCCCCGACGGACAGCTCGATTTCGTGGGGCGCGCGGACGACCAGATCAAGCTGCGCGGCTTCCGCATCGAACTCGGCGAAGTCGAAGCAGCCCTCCTCACCCACCCCACCGTCAACGCCGCCACCGCCACCCTCCGCGAAGACACCCCCGGCGACCCCCGCCTCATCGCCTACGCCGTCACCAACGACACCACCACCACACCCACCCACATCAAAAACACCCTCACCCACCACCTCCCCACTCACCTCATCCCCACCACCATCGTCATCCTCGACACCCTCCCCCTCACCCCCAACGGCAAAATCAACCGCAAAGCCCTCCCCGCCCCCCAACACACCCACACCACCGCTCAACCCGCCCACCGACCCCGCAACCCCCGAGAAGAAATCCTCACCACCCTCTTCGCCGAAGTCCTCAACCACCCCACCATCACCACCCACGACAACTTCTTCGAAAACGGCGGACACTCCCTCCTCGCCACCCGCCTCACCAGCCGCATCCGCACCACACTCGGCATCGAGCTGAGCATTCGCGATCTCTTCGAGGGTCCGACGCCCGCACGGCTCGCCGAGAACCTGGCGGGGAACGCCGAGCTACGCCCGGCGCTGAGGGCCGTGCCGCGCCCCGAGCGCACACCGCTGTCGTTCGCCCAGCAACGGCTCTGGTTCATCCACCGTTTCGAGGGCCCGAGCGGCACCTACAACACCCCGATGGCGCTCCGGCTGCACGGGTCGGCCGACGCGTCGGCGCTGGGCGCCGCGGTCAACGACCTGGTCGGCCGCCACGAGGCGCTGCGCACGGTGTTCGGCGAGGCCGACGGAGAGGCGTACCAGCTGGTTGTCCCCCAGCAGACGGCGACGGTCGAACTGGCCGTCACGCCCTGCGGACCGGCCGGCCTGGCGGACGCGCTGGACGCCGAGGCCCGTGTCCCCTTCGATCTGGCGACGGAACTCCCTTTGCGGGCAATGCTGTTGGCGACCGGCCCCGAGGAGTCGGTGCTGCTGCTCGTACTGCACCACATCGCCACCGACGGCTGGTCCTGGGCCCCGCTGCTCCACGACCTCGCCCACGCCTACCGGGCGCGCCTCGCCGGGCAGGCACCCGACTGGGAGCCGCTGCCCGTCCAGTACGCCGACTACACCCTGTGGCAGCGCGAGCTGCTCGGCGACGAGAACGACCCCGACAGCGTCCTCTCCCGCCAACTCACCTACTGGCGCGACACACTGGCCGACCTCCCCGAAGAACTCACCCTGCCCACCGACCGCCCCCGCCCCGAATCCGCCACCCACCAGGGCGGCCTCGTATGGGCCGAGATCGACCCCGAGGTGCACGGCGCGCTGGTGGAGCTGGCCCGCGAGTGCGGGGTGACGCTCTTCATGGTGCTCCAGGCCGCAGCCTGCGTGCTGCTGACACGGCTCGGCGCGGGCACCGACATCCCCGTGGGGACGCCCGTGGCGGGGCGCACCGACGAGGCGCTGGACCCGCTGGTGGGCTTCTTCGTGAACACCCTCGTGCTGCGCACCGACCTGTCGGGCAACCCCGCCTTCCGTGACGTACTGGCGCGCGTCCGCGAGGTGGACCTGGGCGCCTTCGAGAACCAGGACGTGCCCTTCGAGCGGCTGGTCGAGGCGGTCAACCCGGCCCGGCACGCCGCCCGGCACCCGCTCTTCCAGGTCCTCGTACAGCTGGAGGACCTGGGTGACGCGCGCCTCGAACTGCCGGGGGTCGAGGCCGTGCCCGAGCAGTTCGGCTGGGGCGCCGCCAAGTTCGACCTGGGCGTGTTCTTCGCCGAGGTGCGCGACGGCGCGGGGACGGCGCGGGGCCTGACCGCCTCGCTCCAGTACGCCGCCGAACTGTTCGACCCGGATACGGCGCAGTGGCTCCTCGACTGTCTGGTGCGGGTACTGGAGTCGGTGGCGGCCGACCCCGGCGCCCGGATCGGCGCGGTCGACCTGCTGACCGAGCGCGAACGGGAGCAGCTCACCCGGTGGAACGACACGTCACAGGAGAACGACGCGTCGCAGGAGAACGGCAAGTCGCAGGAGAACGACACGTCGGGGGCGCCCGTACCGACGACGCTGCCTGCCCTGTTCGAGGCCCAGGCGGCCCGCACGCCGACCGCGGCGGCCGTGGTGTTCGAGGGCCTGACGGTGTCGTACGAGGAGCTGGACGCGCGGGCGAACCGGCTGGCGCGGCTCCTGCGGGAGAGGGGCGTCGGCCCGGAGTCGGTGGTGGCCGTCTGCCTGGAGCGGGGCGTCGATCTGGTGGTCGCCCTGCTCGCGGTGGTCAAGGCGGGCGGCGCGTACCTGCCGGTCGACCCGGAGTACCCGGCCGAGCGGATCGAGCTCACCCTCACCGACGCCGCCGCGGCCGCCGTGCTGACGACGACGGCGCTCGGTGCGGCGCTGCCCCGGGACCGGCCGCGGATCACGCTGGACGACCCGGCGACCGTCGCGTCACTCGCCGGTCTGCCCGCCGGGACGCTGGACCCGGCCGAGCCCGGGTCGGGGCCGGGGTCGGGGTCCGGGTCGGGGTCCGGGGAGCTGCTGCCCGGCCATCCCGCGTACGTCATCTTCACCTCGGGCTCGACCGGGCGCCCCAAGGGCGTCGTCGTGCCGCACGAGGGAATCGTCAACCGGCTGGCCTGGATGCAGTCCCGCTACGGGCTGACGGCCGACGACCGGGTGCTGCAGAAGACACCGTTCGGCTTCGACGTATCGGTCTGGGAGTTCTTCTGGCCGCTGCTGCACGGGGCGGCGCTGGTCGTGGCGCGGCCAGGCGGGCACCGCGACCCGGGTTACCTCGCCGCGCTGGTGCGCGAACAGGCGGTGACCACGGCGCACTTCGTGCCGTCCATGCTGGACGCGTTCCTGGCCGAGCCGACGGCCGTACGGTGCGTGGGCCTGCGCCGCGTGGTGTGCTCCGGCGAAGTGCTGCCGCTGCCGACGCAGACGCGGTTCTTCGAACTGCTGCCGGGCACCGAGCTGCACAACCTGTACGGCCCCACCGAGGCGTCGGTGGACGTCACGGCCTGGCAGTGTCTCCCGGACCAGACGGCGGGGCCGGTGCCCATCGGCGCGCCGATCGCCAACACCAGGGCACACGTCCTGGACGGATCGCTGCGTCCCGTGCCGGTCGGCGTGCGCGGTGAACTGTACGTGGCGGGCGTCCAGTTGGCGCGCGGGTACGCCGGGCGGGCAGGGCTGACGGCCGAGCGCTTCGTCGCCGACCCGTCCGGGCCGCCCGGCTCCCGGCTCTACCGCACCGGGGACGTCGCGCGGTGGCGCACGGACGGCAGCCTGGAGTACCTGGGCCGGGTGGACGATCAGGTGAAGATCCGCGGCCAGCGGGTCGAGCCGGGCGAGGTCCAGGCCGCGGTGGCCGCCCACCCGCAGGTGGCGCAGGCGGCCGTGGTCGCGCGCAGGGCTCCCCAGGGGGACACCCTGCTGGTGGCCTACGTGGTGCCGACCGAGGGAGCGGGCCGGGACGAACTGCCTGGTGTGGTACGGGAGTTCACCGCGCAGCGGCTTCCGGCGCACCTCGTGCCCGCGGCGGTGGTCGCGCTGACGGCGCTGCCGCTGTCCGTGAACGGAAAGCTGGACCGCAGGGCCCTGCCCGCCCCGGAGTTCGACGCCGCGCCGAACGGCCGGGGACCGCGCACCCCGCGCGAGCAGATCCTCTGCGCGCTCTTCGCGGACGCCCTCGGCATCGACGCGGTCGGCATCGACGACGGCTTCTTCGAGCTGGGCGGGCACTCCCTGCTCGCCACCCGTCTGATCAGCCGGATCCGCACGGCGCTCGGCGTGGAGGTCACCGTCCGCGACCTGTTCGACCACCCCTGCGTCAGCGCGCTCGACGGCGTCCTGGACGCGCACAAGGCCCGGCGGCCGACGCTCACGGCGATGCCTCGCGACGGCGAACCGCCGCTCTCCTTCGCACAGCAGCGCCTCTGGTTCATCCATGCGCTCGACGAGCTCGACGGCGGTTACAACAGTCCGCTCGCGCTGCGTCTGCGCGGGCCGCTGGACGTGGCGTCGCTGGAGGCCGCGATCAACGACGTGGCCACCCGGCACGAGGTGGTGCGCACGTCATTCCCCGAAGTGGGCGACGTACCCGTCCAACGGGTCGCCGAGGGTGCCGACGCGCATGTCCCGCTGCGGGTGAGCGCGTGTACGGAGGACGCGCTGCGCGAGACCCTGGAGGAGGCGGCGGGCCGGGGCTTCGACCTCGCGACCGGGCTTCCGCTCCGCGCCGAGCTCCTGGAACTCGGTCCCGATGAGCACGTGTTGCTGCTGGTGCTGCACCACATCGCCACCGACGGCTGGTCGATGGCCCCGCTGTTCCGCGACCTCACCCAGGCTTACGCCGCCCGCCAGGCGGGCGGCGCTCCCGACTGGGAGCCGCTGCCCGTCCAGTACGCCGACTACACCCTGTGGCAGCGCGAGCTGCTCGGCGACGAGAACGACCCCGACAGCGTCCTCTCCCGCCAACTCACCTACTGGCGCGACACACTGGCCGACCTCCCCGAAGAACTCACCCTGCCCACCGACCGCCCCCGCCCCGCAGTGGCGTCCCACCGGGGCGGCACGGTCTGGTCCGGAGTGGACGCACAGACCCACGCGGCGCTGCTGGGTGTGGCGCGGGACCACGGCGTCACCCTGTTCATGGTCCTCCAGGCCGCGTTCGCCGCCACCCTCTCGCGGCTGGGAGCAGGCACCGACATCCCGCTCGGCACACCGGTCGCCGGGCGCACCGACGAGGCGCTGGAGGACCTGGTCGGCTGCTTCCTCAACACACTGGTGCTGCGTACGGACGTGTCGGGCAACCCGACCTTCGGCGAACTCCTCTCCCGCGTAAGGGAAGTGGACCTCGGCGCCTTCGAGAACCAGGACGTGCCCTTCGAACGACTGGTGGAAGTCCTCAACCCCGCACGGTCGTTCGCCCGCAATCCGCTCTTCCAGGTCCTGGTTCAGCTGGACGGCGCCAGCGAGACGCGGCTGGAACTGCCGGGTGTCGACGGCGTGCCCGAGCCGTTCGGGTGGGAGTCCGTCAAGTTCGATCTGGCGCTGTTCTTCACCGAGGCCGGGGAGGGGGAAGGGCTGCGGGCCACCCTCGAATACGCCACCGACCTCTTCGACCACACCACCGCCCAACAACTCCTCAACCGCATCCTGCACGTCCTCACCACCACCGCAACCAACCCCACCACCCACATCAACACCATCGACCTCCTCACCCCCCACGAACACCAACAACTCACCCACTGGAACAACACCACCACCCACCAACCCCCCACCACCCTGCCGGAACTCTTCGAAGCCCAAGCCACCCGCACCCCCGACCACACCGCACTCGTCTTCCAGAACGAATCACTGTCATACGCGGAACTCAACACCCGAGCCAACCAACTCGCCCACCACCTCATCACCCAAGGCGCAGGACCCGAACACCTCATCGCCCTCACCCTCCCCCGCACCCCCGACCTCATCACCGCCCAACTCGCCATCCTCAAAACCGGAGCCGCCTACCTCCCCATCGACCCCCAATACCCCCAACCCCGCATCACCTACATGCTCAACGACGCCCAACCCCTCCTCACCATCACCCCCGACACCCTCACCCAAGACCACACCCACCACCCCCACACCAACCCCAACATCCCCACCCACACCCACCACCCCGCCTACGTCATCTACACCTCCGGCTCCACCGGCCAACCCAAAGGCGTCGTCGTCACCCACGAGTCGTTGGTGAACTACCTGAGCTGGGCCGTGCAGGCGTACCCGGGCGTGGAGGAACGCACGCTGCTGCACTCCTCGCCAGCGTTCGACCTCTCCGTGACGGGGATGTACGCGCCGCTGATCAGCGGCGGGACCGTCTGCCTGGGCGAGTTGGAGGCCGGGGCGGCAGGCGGGACCGAGGTGTCGTTCGTGAAGGCGACCCCGAGTCATCTGCCGTTGCTGTCGCCGCCGGAGGGGGTGGCGCCGTCACGCACGCTGTCGCTGGGCGGGGAACTGCTGCTGACCGGCGCCCTGGAGTCCTGGCGACGGGAGAACCCCGGGGTGACGGTGGTCAACGAGTACGGGCCGACCGAGACCACGGTCGGCTGCATGGAGTTCCGCGTCGAGCCCGGCCAGGCGCTGACCGGGGACTCGGTCTCGCTGGGCCGGCCGATCTGGAACACCCGCATCCACGTACTCGACGAGCACCTGAGGCCGGTGCCCCGAGGGGTGATCGGCGAGATGTACGTATCGGGCGTCTCTCTCGCCCGGGGCTATCTGGGCCGCCCCGGGGTGACGGCCGGCCGCTTCGTGGCGAGTCCGTTCGAGCCCGGCGAGCGCATGTACCGCACGGGCGACCTGGCGCGCTGGTGCGCGGACGGCCGACTGGAGTCGGTGGGGCGCGTGGACGACCAGATCAAGCTGCGCGGCTTCCGCATCGAACTCGGCGAAGTCGAAGCAGCCCTCCTCACCCACCCCACCGTCAACGCCGCCACCGCCACCCTCCGCGAAGACACCCCCGGCGACCCCCGCCTCATCGCCTACGCCGTCACCAACGACACCACCACCACACCCACCCACATCAAAAACACCCTCACCCACCACCTCCCCACTCACCTCATCCCCACCACCATCGTCATCCTCGACACCCTCCCCCTCACCCCCAACGGCAAAATCAACCGCAAAGCCCTCCCCGCCCCCCAACACACCCACACCACCGCTCAACCCGCCCACCGACCCCGCAACCCCCGAGAAGAAATCCTCACCACCCTCTTCGCCGAAGTCCTCAACCACCCCACCATCACCACCCACGACAACTTCTTCGAAAACGGCGGACACTCCCTCCTCGCCACCCGCCTCACCAGCCGCATCCGCACCACACTCGGCATCGAGGTCACCGTCCGGGACCTGTTCGCCCGGCCGACGGTGGCCGCGCTGGCCGCTGGGCTGGAATCCGGAGGCACCGACGACTCGCTCGGAGTGCTGCTGCCGTTGCGGCCGCGTGGCTCGGGCACACCACTGTTCTGCGTCCACCCGGCGGCCGGCATCAGCTGGGGGTACGCGGGCCTGCTGCGGCATCTGCCCGCCGACTCCCCGGTCTACGGCCTCCAGGCGCGCGGTCTGACCCGGCCCGGCGAACTGCCCGCGACGGTGGCCGAGATGGCCGCCGACTACCTGGCCGAGATCCGGGCCGTCCGGCCCACGGGTCCGTACCGGCTGCTCGGCTGGTCCTTCGGCGGCGTGGTCGCACACGCCATCGCCGTACAGCTCCAGGCCGAGGGCGAGGAGGTGGAGCTGCTCGCCCTGCTCGACAGCTATCCCGGCAGCACGGGGCCGACGGGCCCGGAGCTGACCGCCGACGCGCCTCGGACGCTGGCGGTGCTCCTCGAATCCCTCGGGCACACGGCCGATCCGGCCGATGCGGACCAACCGCTGGACCACGCCCGCTTCCTCGACGTCCTGCACGCCGACGGCAGCCCGCTCTCCGGGCTCGACACGGAGCGCGTACGGGCGCTGAGCGCGGTGTTCGCCGCCAACGACCGGCTGGCCCGGCTCGGCGCCGCAGGCGTGTACCGGGGGGAGCTGCTCCACTTCACCGCCGCACGCGGCCGCCCCGACGGCGCGCCGGAGCCCGAGGACTGGCAGCCGTACGCGTCGGGACCGGTGCGGCGCCACGACCTCGACTGCACGCACGGCGAGATGACCCGGCCCGGGCCGATCGCCCGGATCGGTGCCGTGCTCACCGAGCACCTCGCCTGACACACCGTCACACCCCCCTTCCGGATCCTTCGAACAACAAGCGAGGACATCTCTTGCCCGGCGACACAGCCCTGAGCCTGCTGGACGGCTTCCGTCCCGAGTGGGCGGCCGACCCCTACCCCCTGTACCGACGCATCCGGAGCGAGCGCGGGCCCGTCCACTGGGACGACATGATGCGCAGCTGGGTGGTCCTGGACCACGCCACGATCACTCGGCTCGGCAAGGACCGCCGACTGTCCGGCGCCCGCATACGCGACTTCCACCAGCAGCTCCCGCCGGCCGCACAGGCCGAGATGGAGCCGCTGGCCCGTCCCCTCTCGGACATGATGCTGTTCAACGAGCCGCCGCGGCACACCCGGCTGCGCGGCCTGATCAAGCCGGGTCTCACCCCGAGGTTCGTCCAGTCCATGCGCCCGGCGGTGCAGCGACTGGCCGACGAGCTGCTCGCCAGGGCGGCCGAGGAGGGCGGCGGCACGCTCGACGTCGTCAAGGACTACGCGGAGCCGCTGACCCGGGGTCTGATCACGGACCTCTCCGGGGTCCCGGCGGACGCCGCCCACCTGCTGGAGAACTGGCAGAGCCTGCTGCACGAGCTGTTCAGCCAGTCTGACCGGGAGTTCGGTCGGCTGGAGGCCCTGCGCGAGGCGTTCGACCGCGTCGCCGAACAGCGCCGGGCGGGCACCGCCGTCGACCGGTTCAGCGAGGTGATCGCCGACCGGGTCGCGACGGGCGACTTCACCGACGACGAGGTGTTCGCCAACTTCCTGCTGCTCATCGACGCCGGACAGGCCACCACCACGCACCTGATCGCCAACGCGGTCCTCGCGCTGATCGACCATCCCGAGCAGGCGAAGCGGCTGCGCGAGGAGCCGGAGCTGTCGGCCAACGCCGCGCACGAGTTCCTGCGGTACGACAGCTCGGTCCAGTTCACCACCCGCATCGCGCTGGAGGACTTCGAGACCGACGGGCACCGGATCGGCCAGGGGCAGTCGGTCACCCTGGTGCTCGGAGCCGGCAACCGCGACCCGCTGCGCTACGCGGACCCGGACGCCCTCGACGTGACGCGCAAGGCCAACGACCACCTCTCCTTCGGGCACGGCATCCACTACTGCCTCGGCGCCGCGCTGTCCCTCGTCGAAGTGGACATCGCCGTCTCCACCCTGCTGCGCAGGACCGACGAACTGCGGCTGACGGCCCCCCGGCTCCAGCGGTTGGACAGCATCAACTTCCGCTTCCTGCAGAGCCTGCCGATCGAGCTGCACCCGAGCGGCTGAGCCGCTCCGAAAGGAACCCCCTGATGACCCCGATGACCCCGATGACCGCTGCCCGACTGCCCCACAGCGCCCCACCCCCGAGCAGCGAAGTGGTGCTGGACGCGCCCGCCCGCTCCCAGCTCGAAGCGCTAGCGCACACCCTGCTGACCGTGGCCGACGGCCGGATCGACACGCCGCAGTGGGTCGGCGCCGTACGGCACGCCTGGGCCGACGCACCGGCCTCGCTGCGGCGTGCCCTCACCGAGTACCGACGTGACTCCGGCACTTCGGGCGCGCTGCTGCTGCGCGGCCTGCCGATCGACCCCGGCACCGTGCCGGACACCCCGACCGTGCCGGGCTCGGTCCAGCGCACCGCCACCCTGCCCGCGGCCGTGCTGATGCTCGTCGCGCACGGGCTCGGCGATCCCGTCTCCTACCGCCCGGAGAAGTCCGGCGCGCTCGTGCAGGACGTGGTGCCGGTGCCCGGCCTGGAGGACTTCCAGGGCAACGCGGGATCGACCCGGCTGACCTTCCACGTGGAGAACGCCTTCCACGAGCACCGCCCCGACCACGTCCTGCTGCTGTGCCTGCGGGCGGACCACGAGCGAGAGGCCGAACTGCGTCTGTGCTCCTCCCGGCAGGTGCTGCCCCGCCTCGGCGAGTCGTCCCTGGCCGTGCTGCGCGGCCCCCACTTCGAGACCTCGCCGCCTCCGTCCTTCGCGACGGACGGGGACCGGCGGCCGCACGCGGTGCTCGCGCACGGCGACGAGGACCCGGTGCTGCGGATAGACGAAGCCGCGACGAGGCCGCTGGACGCGCGGGCGGCGACGGCCCTGGCCGAACTGTCGGACCTGTTCCAGGAGTCGTACCGCGCGGTGCGGCTCGCGCCGGGCGACCTGGCCGTCGTCGACAACCGGGTGACGGTCCACGGGCGGTCCGCGTTCGTACCGCGCTACGACGGCCGCGACCGCTGGCTGCAACGCACCTTCGTCGCCGCCGACCTGCGCCGCTCGCGCAGCCACCGGCCGGGGGACGGACAGGTCCTGACCCGCTGACGGCCGACCGCCACTCCGTCCGCCCGCCACTTCACCACTTCACCACTTCCAAGGGGTTGTCTTGCCCACGTCGATGACCGAAGCCGACAGCGACGCCCAGCTCTTCCGGCGCGTGGCCGGACGCTTCACCACGGGCATCACCGTGGTGACCACCCGGATGGACAGCGGCCCGTTCGGGATGACCGCCAACTCCTTCACCACCGTGTCCCTCGAACCGAGGCTGGTCCTGGTCTGCGTCGGCGAGCGGGCCCGCATCCGTGAACACCTGCTCGCCTCGGGCACCTTCGCGGTGACCGTCCTCGGCGCGGGCCAGCAAGCCACCGCCCGCCGGTTCGCCGACCCGGCCCGGCCCGGCGGCGCCGCCGACTTCGCCGACGACCCCTGGGCACCGGGCCCGGCCACCGGCAACCCGGTCCTCCTCGACGGATCCGGCTGGTTCGACTGCGCCGTGCGCGACGTCCACCCGGCCGGGGACCACTCGATCGTCGTGGGCGAGGTCCTGGCCCTCAGCCTGCTCCCGGCCGAGCAACCGCTGCTCTTCGCGGGCGGCGAGTTCCTGACCGCCAACCGCCCCACGCTGGAGGCTTCCGCATGACACGGTGTGAGAGCTGGCGATACCAGTCGGGGGCTTCGACCTGCCGCCACCATGCGTCGGAGGACGCATTCCCGTAGTCCTGGCACCGGGCCCGCTCGGCTTCCCGGCGGTCAGCTCCAGCCGAACCGGCGGTCCACGACTGCGGTGAACTCCTCGAAGGTGAGTGCTGCGTCGCCGTCCTGGTCGGCGGCATCGAACAGAGCGGAGGACGCGTCGGCGTCCTGCACCCCCCAGGACGGGATGACACCTGCTGCGGCCAGCGACGGTCCCCTCGTCCGCAGGGCAACGATCACCTCTTCACGGGTCAGCAGCCCGTCGCCGTTCAGATCGAGGGCCTCGAAGAGGCTGCGGGCCTTGTCACTCATCAGATGTCCCCGTTGGTATGCGGCAGGCGGGAAACCCATCCCGCTCAGACGAAAGGACGCACGCCGAACGGCCTGGGTTGCCCCAGCGCCCCACCGCCACCGGGGCCGGGCGCTCTCGCCGCTGCGCAAGGACTCGTCCAGCAGCCGCACCGCGTCGACCACTGGGCCATCGGACACGGGCTGGGCCGGGGTGCTGAAGGTCGGGTGAGAACGGTTCGGCCGTTATGGGGCGGGGTTTTGGTGCAGCCCTTTCGCGGTGAGCAGTTGTGCGACCGGTTCCGTGCTGCCCGAGGTGTGCAGTTCCTGGACGAGCTCGCAGTTCCTGGTGATCCTGGCGGAGATCCAGGCGCGCAGCCATGCGGACAGTCGTGGCAGGGGCAGGTCGGACGGGGCGAGTCCGGCGAGGACGCAGCCGGTTGCCGCCGCGCCGCCCACGTTCACGACCACGTCCGGCAGGACGGTGTGGCCGGACTCGCGCAGCAGCCGACGGGCCGGTTCCGTACAGCTCATGTTCCCGCCCTCGACCACCGTCCCGGCCCGGACCTGGGACACGGTGTCCTCGCGGACCGCCGCCGCGGATGCCGCGAGTACGAGGACGTCGGCGTCGACGTGCAGCCATGCCTGCGCGGACCTGTGCACCCGGGCCGTCGCGGGCAGCCGTGTGCGGTCGATGGTGCCGTCGCTGCTGGTGAGCGCGGTGAGTTCGGTGACGGGCAGCCCGTTCTGGTCCTCGATCGTGCCCCGTACGTCGGCCACGGCCACCACCCGGTGCCCGTGGTCGGACAGGTGGCGGGCCACCGCGCGGCCGACCGTGCCGTATCCCTGGATCGCGATGCGCTGCGGGGTCCGCGTACCGGCGGCGCGCAGGGCTCCGAGCACCGCGACGGCCACGCCGAACCCGGTGATGTCGGCCATGTGGGTCCACAGTTCGTCCCAGCCGACGGTGAGCCGGGTCGCGCCGGGCCGGTGGGCGACGTCGTACCCGGCGGCTTCGAACGCTGTCCGGCGGTCCGCATAGGTGGTGCCCTGGTCGCATCCGAGGTAGATGCCGCCGTGCAGGAGGGGGGCTGCCGCGCGGCCGAACGCCCGCATGACCTCGGGCCGTTGGACGGGCACTCCGGGCGCGGGCGCTATACCGGCCTTGGCACCCCCGATGGGCAGGCCGACCAACGCCAGTTTGTGGGTCATGGCCCTGGCGAGGTGGGCCAGTTCCCGCTCGGTCACCGTCGTGGTCATCCTGGTCCCGCCCATGGCCAGCCCGTCGACCGTGCGGTCGACGACGACCCATGCCCGGGCGTCGTCCGGCTCCATGCGCAGGGTGGTGGAGAGCAGGGGCCGGGGCGGGTCGGCCGGGGCCGGTGGGGAGAGTGTCCTGTTCACTGGGCATCGGATTCGGCAGCGGTACGCAGTCGGAGGCTCCGCGGGCGCATGTCGGTCCATACGCTCTCGATGTGTGCGAGGCACTCGTCCTTCGCGCCCTGCACGCCGACCTCGTGCCAGCCTGCCGGAGTGTCGCGGTCGGCGTTCCAGATCGAGTACTGCTCCTCGTCGTTGACGACGACCTTCCACTGCTCTGCTGCTGTGTTGCTCATGTGCTGTCCTCCGGTTGGTGAGGTTGTTGCGGCTGTTGCGGTCATTGGGATTTTTGCGGTCGTTCGAGTGGTCGGGGCAGATCTTGGTGTTCGCGGTCGAAGTCGTCGATCCAGCGGGAGAGGCTTTCGGCGCGCAGGAGCCCCGTGCCGACGAGCACTCCGGCGAAGCCCTCCCGCAGCAGCCGGGCCGCGCCGTCCGGGTGCTCGATGCCGCTGGCGCTGACCGGGCACGGGGTGCCGGTGCGCCGCAGCGACGGCAGGAGATCCGTGCTCCGTCCGAGATGCGCCGGGCCGCGTTCGCGGGTCGTGATGTCCTTGTTGTTGACCGCGATCACACAGTCCCGCGCCCTCGGCACACGGAGCGTCTCCGCCTCCGTCGTCACCTCGACGAAAGGGGTCAGGCCGAGCTGCACGGCGTGCTCGATGAGGCTGCCGAGGGTGGATTTCGGCAGGAGCGCGGCGGTGAGCAGGACGGCGGACGCACCGTCTTCCCTGGACTGCTCCACCTGGCTTCGGTGGGTGATGAAGTCCTTCTGGAGCAGCGGGAGTTCGGTGGACCGTGCGACCTGGTGCAGCAGGGCTCGGGTGCCGCCGAACCAGCGGCCGGTCACCACGGAGAGGCAGGGTGCGCCTGCGTCCTCGTAGGCGGTGACCACGTCCTCGACGGACCGGCCGCCGAAGAGGTCGCGGCCCGCTGCGTCCTGCCGTTTGAGCTCCATGATCACCGGTCGGCGGGCACCCAGCAGCGCCTCGGTGAAGGCGGCCGTCATGACTCCGCCCCCGAGCTCTCGGCGCCCGCTCGCCAGCCCCGGACCAGCGCCGTGACCCGCTCGGCCCGCAACCGTCCGCTGTCGGGGTCCCTTGCTGCCGTGTCCACGTCGATCCCCCGGAACAGGGGGTGCTCCAGCACGGCCCGGTAGTCCGGTCGGCTGTCTGCCGAGATGCCGCCCGCGAGCAGGAAGGGGCGCGACATCCGCTCCACGACCTCCAGCACGGCGCAGCCGTCCACCTGGTGTCCCGTGCTGCCGATGCGGCCGTCCTCGGCCGTGGCGTCCACCAGGAAGAGATCCGTTCCCGCCCGCTCGTACGACGGGATCAGGGGCAGTTCGGGACAGGCGCCCGCGCGTTGTGCGCCGCGGTGCGCGACGTGCACGACCTTGATCACGGTGCGGTCCCCCGCTCTCTTCAGCGCGCGGACCGTGCCGGGTGTCTGGTAGCCGTGCAGTTGGATCCAGTCGACCCGGGTGGCGGTCAGGGCGGTGCGCAGTGCTTCGGTGTCGTTCAGGAAGGTGACGAGGACGGGACGGAGGCGTTGGGTGCGGTGTGCGGCCTCGGCCAGTGCCGCCAGTTCCTGCGGAGGCAGGTCCGCGCGGCCACCGGGAACGCCGTGCCACAGGCCGACGAGGTCGGCTCCCGCCGAGGCGAGCAGCTCGATGTCCCCGAGGGAGGTGGCGCCGCAGATCTTGACCAGCATCGGCGTCACAGCCCCAGCATCGACGCGATGCGATTGCGCTGGATCTCCGAGGTGCCCGAGTAGATGGTGCCCGCCGTCGCGTCCCGCAGGTCCTTCTCCAGTCCGCACTCGGTGAGGTACCCCTGGCCTCCGAAGATCTGCACCGCGGCCTGCGCGGAGGCGATGTTGCTCTCACTCGTGAGCAGTTTGCCGGTGGCGACGTCCATCGTGACGTTCTCGCCGGCCGTCAGGCGCTCCGCCGTGTCGTAGAGCCACCTCCGGGCGGTCTCCAGACTGGTCCTCATGTCCACGATCCGGTGGGCGATCGACTGGTTCGCACCGATCGGCTTCCCGAACTGGGAGCGCGTGCGCGCGTATGCGACCACGCGGTCGAGCCGGTGGCGCATCTGGCCGGTGTTGATGATGAAGGAGCAGAGGATCTCCCACTTCATCACGTGGTCCAGGACGAGGAACCCGGAGCCGACGCGCCCGATGAGGGAGGACGCGGGAAGTCGGCAGTCGTCGAAGTGCACTTCGCCCAGTGGTGAGGTGCGCAGCCCCATCTTGCTGACGGGAGCTCCGACCGAGAGCCCCGGGGTGTCCCGTTCCACGACGAAGGCGCTGATGCCCAGCGGGCCGCCGTCCGGGTGGGTGCGGGCGTACACGACGAACACGTCGGCCACCGGTCCGTTGCTGACGAAGCACTTGCTCCCCCGCAGCACGAAGGTCTCACCTTCGCGCGTCGCCGTCGTCCGCATGGCCAGCGCGTCGGAGCCACTCTCGGTCTCGGTGATCGCATGCGCCCCGATCGTCTCCCCGGAGCAGATTCCGGGCAGATAGCGCTGCTTGAGCGCGTCCGATCCGAAGCGCTGGACGGGTACGCCGACGCTCACCATGTGGGTGGAGACGGAGAAGTTCAGTCCGCCGTCACGGCATCCGGCGCCGAGTTCCTCCAGTACGTACATGGTGGTGAGCAGGGACTGGCCGAGCCCGCCCCACTGTTCGTCGAAGGGCAGACCGAGGATGCCGGACTCCTGGATCAGCTTCCACTGCTCGTACGGGAAGACGCCTGCGGCGTCCCGCTCCGTGTGGCCGGAGCTGAGCGCCTGGTGCCAGCGGCCGATGCCCTGGCGCAGGGCTTCCTGGTCGGCGTCCCATCTGATCATGCGTCAGCACCCCTCAGTAGTGGGAGAATTCGGAGGAGTCCAGGCTGTGCCGCTCGCTTCCGTGCAGCGCGGGCGTGAAGACGCAGACCAGTCGGAGGTCTTCGTCCGGTCCCGCGATGAGGAAGTGGGCGTCGTGCTGGTCGAGTGCGTAGAGCGTGCCGGGCTCGATCGTGTGTGACGTACCGTCAGCATCGACCACCTCGCCCGTGCCGCTGATGCAGTAGCACGCCTCCAGGTGGCGTCGGTACTCCAGCGGGGACGTGGTGCCCGCTCGCACCGTGGTGTCGGTCATCGAATAGCCCATGCCATCGGCTTCGACCAGAAATCTGCGGCTGAGGCCGTTGCCCCAGTCCACGGCCGCCACCTCGTCAAGACGTCGGACAATCATGGGGTGAAACTCCTGACCGGGTAGGGGAAGGGGGAAGAAGGGTGGTGACGAAGGTGTGGAACTCATCGACCACGTCGGCCTGTTGGGCGAGTGCTTCCTCGATGCGGGCGACTCCGGCGCTGCCCACGATCGCGGCGTCCGCGCCGAGGGCGTGCACCGCGGCGATGTCGGTCCTGGACCGGATGCCGAATCCGACGGCGATGGGCGCCGTCGATCTCCTGCGCAACATCGCTATGGTGTCGGCCAGTTGGCGACGGTCGACGGAGGGTGTGCCGCCGCTGCGGCCGTAGTGGGCGACCAGATACAGATACGCGGTCGCGTGCTCGGCGGCCTCGGCCTTCACCTCCTCGGCCGAACTCGGGTAGCAGGTGGTCACCAGGGGCAGCCCCGCGTCCCGGGCCGCGTCCCGGCAGCCGGTACGCAGCCGTGGGGGCAGACCGTGGACGAGCAGTCCGTCGGCGCCCGAGGCTGCGACCCGGGCGGTGAAGTCCGCCAGCGGCAGGGGTTTGACCGTGTGGCTCCAGTCGGCCAGCAGCGCCACCCTCAGGTGGCGGAGACCGGGCCGGATCGCGGCGAGGAAGTCGAGCACTTCGTCGAGCCCGACGCCCTGCCCCAACGCCCGTTGCGCGGAACGCCGGTTGACCTCCCCGTCCGTGACCGAGTCGGGAAAGGGCACGGCCAGCTCCAGGCAGTCCACCCGGCAGTCGTCGAGCATCCGCATGATGTCGGCCAGTACGGGCAGTGGCGGATCCCCGGCGTTGAGGAACAGGGCCAGGCCCGGCCGGTCGGGTGCTCGCCGCGCGAAGAACTCGCTCACCGCAGGCCCGCCCCGCCCGCAGTCGTACGCCCGGGCTGTGTCCGCAGCCGGTTGACGAGGTCGAGTGCGCGGCCGCTGCGCAGGGCGTCGTCGGCTGCCGCTCTCGCATCGGTCCAGTCCTCGACGAGTCCGCTCGCGACGGCCAGCGCGGCGGCGTTCAGGCAGACCGTACGGGTGGCAAGCGGCCCTCCCTTGCCGGACAGCACGTCGAGGAAGTGCGCGACCACCTCTTCCTTGCGCCCGGCCGGACGGAGATCAGTGATCGAGTACGGGCCGGAGGCATCGGCGCGCAGCAGCTCGGGGCCGGTGCCGTCGTTGCTGTGGATGACGTTGTCGACGGAGCTGACCAGCTCGTCGATGCCTTGGGCGTTGCTGCAGAGCCAGGTCCTGCGGTCGGGCGTGCTGTCCGCGACGTACCGCAGGGTCGGCAGCAGCGAAGGGTCCGCGACGCCGACGAGTCGGCAGGAGACCGGCATCGCCGCCAGGAACGGCCCGACCGCGTTGACGAACCGCCCGAGGGTGCGCAGTTCCAGCGGCAGAATGCTCTTCGCCAGCAGCATCAGCTCGCGGGGGTAGACGAAGTGTCCGGGGAAGGCGATGCCGTGCCGTTCCAGCATGGCACCGGTCTGTTCGTAGGAGGTGGTCAGGGGGATGCCGAGCAGTTCCAGCAGGTCCTGCGATCCGCAGGTGCTCGTATAGGCGCGAGAGCCCGTCTTGGCTACGCGGACCCCCATGGCGGCGGCGACGAGTGCGGCGGCGGTGGAGATGTTGAAGGTGCTGGGGCCGCCGCCGGTGCCGACGATGTTGACCGTGCCGTCCGGCAGTCCGACGGGCTGCGGGCGGCGTTCGTCCAGTGAGCGCAGGAACGCGCTCAGTGTGTCCTGGTCGGGCATACGGGTGGCGAGCGAGGCCAGCAGCGCCACCGTCTCACCCCGCTGGAGACCGCCTTCGTGCAGCCGGTCCCAGAAGGACCGCCACGCCTGCTGCTCGATGGGGCGGTCCCGGGTGAGCAGCGCCAAGGGCACGTCGTGCATGGCTACTTGGCCTCCGCCTGCTGCCGCTCGGTCTGCTCGATCAGCGTGCAGATCTCACGGACGGTGCGGAAGTTCTCGGGGACGAGGTCGATCTCCTCGGCCCGCAGGTCGAAACTGTCCTCCAGCCAGGCCATCGTCTTGAGCAGGCCGAGGCTGTCGATGACCCCTCCGGCCATCAGGTCGTAGTCGGAGGCCAGTTCGGTGATGTCGACGTCCGGCAGGAACTCCTCGATGATGAACTGCTTGACCACCGTGTCGTGCTGCATGTCAGTGTTCCTTCGTTCGTACGTGAGGGGGGTGTGCCTCCGCGACGAGCGCGTGGGCGATCTTGCCGGTGGAGGTCCTCGGCAAGGGGTCGTCCACGATCACCACGGTCGAGGGAATGGCGGTGGTGGGCAGCAGCCCGGCGCAGTGTCCGCGGAGCCGCAGGCTGTTGAGCCCGCTGGCGGGGGTGCGTCGGACGACGCCGTGCAGGAGGTGACCGGCCACGGGGTCGGGCACCGCCATTACTGCCGCCTCCACGACGTCCGGGTGCTTCAGCAGCGTCTGCTCGACCTCATGGGTGTTGATCCGTACGCCACGGACCTTGACCTGGTGGTCGTTGCGGCCTTCCAGGGTGATCCGGCCGTCCCGGTCGCGGCGCACCAGGTCGCCGCTGCGGAAGTAGCGCCGCTCGTGGTGACCGTGGAGATGGGTGGCGAACTTGTCCTCCCCCTCGGCTTGAGCGGCCTGGTCGACGTCCTGTTCCCGGGCGAGGTAGCCGTCGGTCTGGAAGGGGGTCGCGACATGGAGTTCGCCGGTTCCGGGCCCGGTCAGGATCTCGCCGTCGGCGTCGACGATCACGGCGTGCACGCCGGGCAGCGGGTTGCCGATGGGGACCGGCGTGTCCATTGGCTCGCTGCGGTCGACCTCGTGGAGGAAGCTGTCGTTGGTCTCGGTGCAGCCGTAGATGTTGGAGAGCCGTGCCGTGCCGAACAGTTCGGGAAGTCGGGCGAGGCAGCGGGTGGGCATGCTGTCGCCGGTGAACACGGCGTGCTCGACCGTGTCGAGCCGCTGGCCGCGTCGCGCGGCCTCGTCCGCCAGCAGTTGGTAGAACATCGGTACCGCTTGGACGACCTGGACCTCGTGGCGGGTCATGAGGTCCAGGAGATGCCGGGCGTCGGTGGCCTGCGCCGGGTCGACCAGGACCACCCGGCCGCCGTTCTTGAGCGTGGTCCAGACGTCCAGCAGGCACAGGTCGAAGTTGAGCGGGGCGTAGTTGAGCACGGTCGTTCCCCGGCGGATGCCGAAGTGCTCGCCCGCCCAGTCGGTGAAGCGGTCCACCGCGCCGGTGCTCAGCGGCACGATCTTCGGCTCCCCGGTGGACCCGGAGGTGGTGAGCATGAAGGACACGTCGTCCGGTTCGGCCCGGCGCGGCTCCGGCGGAGCGGCGGACCTGGCCGATGGAGTGCCGGGGCTCTCGCGACTCGCCGGGCTCTCCGGCGACACCACGTGCAAGCAACCTGCCTGCGCGAACAACCGATCCAGTGATCTTCTCGTCAACAAGGGTGACAGCAGGAGAAAACGGCGCCCTTCCACCAGACAGGCGAGCACCAGTGAGATCACCGCGGGCGACTTGGCCGCCAGGATGCCGATCGGCTCGTCCCCACCGGGGTCGAGCCGGGTGAGCCGGGTGCGCTCCCGGTCCGCCAGCTCGTGGAGTTCGGCGTAGGTCGTCTCTTCCCCGTGCCAGACCAGCGCCGGATCGCCGGGGTGGTTGATGACGTGGGAGACGAAGGAACTCACTAAGTTCTGGTGTCGCATCATGACTTCTCCGAAGCTCCTGCACGTTCCTGCATGCCTGCACGCTTGCGTGTCTGCGCACCCGTGTGCCGGTGTTCCCGTGTGCCCGAAATAAGAATTCCTTAAGGCGTTCAACTCGAATGGCACCCTTACATGAAAGGACGCCAATAATCACCTTCGGGGCGGCAGAAAATTGCAACGCAATACTGCCCGGTAATCTTCGAGTTGAGACCATACCCTCGGCCACGCACGGCATTCACTCTCCATGAGAGCAGGTATGACCAGTGCAAACGCTCGGACTTTCCGATGTCAACCCGGGCGTTAATTTACCTCGTGACCCGGATCAACATGTTGGCGTTCGACGACGTGATGTTATCCATCGAACCCATCCGGACGCAACGAAAAGATTTCTTGACGTCGGACCACCCCAACGATCTTGCCGAGCCGGGTGAACGTCGACTAGCGTCCTTGATGCGGTTCGCGGTGAAGCGAATCAGCGGGGCCTTCCCGTTCTCCACAGACTTCCCGAACGCCGTGAAAGGTGAATCCGTCATGCCTTCCTCCGAACGGTGCGTGGAAACTCCGGCGAAGTTGTCCTTCGCGCAGCAGCGGCTGTGGTTCCTCGACCGGCTCCGGCCGGGCCGGGCCGACCACAACGTGCCGGTCGCGGTCCGCCTGCGGGGCCCGCTGGACCAAGGGGCGCTGGTCCTGGCGCTGACCGAAGTGGTGCGAAGGCACGAGGTGTTACGCAGCAGGATCGTCGTCATCGACGACACCCCGTACCAGGTCACGGAGCCGGTCGACACGTTCGTACCGGCCCTGAACGACCTCGCCGCCCTCCCCTGGGCACAGGCCGAGGAGCGGGCTCACGCGTTGGCGGTCGAGGACGCGGGCACCCCGTTCGACCTCGGTACCGCGCCGTTGCTGCGCGCCCGGCTGATCCGTACCGCCGCCGACGATCACCTGCTGGTGCTCGTGTTCCACCACATCGCCGCCGACGGCTGGTCGCTTTCGGTGCTGTGGCAGGAGTTCTCCGCCGTCTACCGGGCCGCGGTCTGCGGCAGACCGTCCGACCTGCCGGAACTCCCCGTCCAGTACGCGGATTTCGCCGACTGGCAGCACCAGCACCTCACCGGTACGGCACTGCGCGAGCAGCTCGCCCACTGGCGGGAGCGGCTGGGCCATAAGAACCCGTCGTCGTTCCCGACCGACCACCCGCGTCCCGCACTGTGGTCGGGGCGCGGGGACCAGATCGAGGTGGAGTTCCCCGCAGAGCTCACCCCTCGCATCCGGGCGCTGGGGCTCGCCCATGAGGTGACGCCGTTCATCACCCTGCTGGCCGCCTTCCAGGTGCTGCTCGCGCACCACTCGGGCGAGCCGGACCTGCCGGTGGGAACGCCGATCTCCGGACGGACCCGCATCGAGGTGGAACCGTTGATCGGGTTCTTCGTCAACACCCTGGTCCTGCGAACGGACCTGACGGGAGATCCCACCTTCACCGAGGCGCTCGACCGGGCGCGCCGGTGCGCGATGGACGCCTACTCCCACCAGGACGTGCCCTTCGAGCGCCTGGTGGAGGAGCTGCACCCCGAACGCGATCTCGGTCGGCACCCTCTCTTCACGGTCATGTTCCAGGTGGAGGCGGAGCCCGCCCTCCCGTCCGGGCTGCCGGAGCTGGAGGCGAGCGCCCACCACATGCCGTACGACCTGGTGAAGTTCGACGTCGAGGTCTCCCTGACGGACCGGGGCGACCGCTTCACCGGCGTGGTCCGCTACGCCGCGGATCTCTTCGAGCGCAGCACCGTGGAACGCTTCGCCGAGGACTACCGGGAACTGCTCGACCGGCTCGTCACCAGCCCCGAGCAGCCGATCTCGGCCTGGGGGCCGCAGCTCGCCCCGCGCGCGATCCCGGCCGCTCCCGTGGTGCCGCCGGAGGCCGGGCGGGGCACGCCGGACGACGCACCTCCCACCGAGACGGAACTGCTCGTCCTGGAGGTCTGGTCCGAGGTCCTCGACGTCGCCCCGAGCAGCGTGCACGACGACTTCTTCGTCCTGGGCGGACACTCGCTGCTCGCCTCGAAGGTCATGTCCCGGCTCTGCCGGGCACTCGACTTCGAACTGCCGCTCACCCTGCTCTTCTACTGCCCCACCGTCGCGGAACTGGCCCAGGGCATCGAAGCGGCGTTGCTGGCAGACCTCGAAAACGCGTAGATCTCGACAGCGCCCAGATCTCGACAGCACCCAGATCTCGACAGCGCCAACTCCCACCCGGCCCACCCCCGCCGGAGAGGACCCACACCTGTGACGAAGCACCCCGCTCGCCCCACACCGGACGTACCTCCCGCAGCCGCTCCTGCCACCGCACGGGCGCTGCTGGAGCAACGTATCCGCGCCGCCCGGCAGAACACCGCTGCCGGTGGCGAACCGTCCGCCGTACCACCCCGCCCCGAGGGCACGCACACGGCTTCGTACACCCAGGAACGCCTGTGGCTGGTCGAGCAGCTTTCCGAAGGACCCGCCCGCTACAACGTCCACGAGGTCTTCCGGCTGCGCGGCCCGCTCGATGTGGCCGCCGTCGGACACGCTTTCGCGGATCTGATACACCGTCATGAGGTGTTGCGTACGGTCTTCACCGAGCGGTCGGGGCGGCCCGAGCCCTCGGTCGCACCGGCCGATTCCTTTGAACTGGCCTTCGTGGACGTACGAGATGATGCCGGGGAGAGCCGAACCGAACAGGCCCTCGCGCTCGCCCACGCCGAGATCCGGCGCCCGTTCGACCTGACTCGCGCCCCGTTGCTGCGCGCGACCCTGCTGCGGACCGGCGAGAACGAACACCTCCTGGTGGTCGTCGTCCATCACATCGCGGTGGACGGATGGTCGATGCCGCTGCTGTGGGACGACCTCTCCGCGATGTACCGGAGCCGACTGGAGGGCCGGAAGCACGAGCTGCCCGTGCCGTCGATCCAGTACGCGGACTTCGCCCACTGGCAGCGGGACCGGCTCAGCGGCGAGCGGCTGCGGGGCCAACTCGACTACTGGCGGGGGCAGCTCGCGGACGTGGCCACGCTGGACCTGCCGACCGACCGGCCGCGCGGCCCGGTCAGCTCGGGTCTCGGCGAGCGGATCACCTTCGCCTTCCCGGACGAACTGGTGGACCGCTTGCGGCTGTTGGGGCAGCAGCACGGCACCACATTGTTCATGACGCTGCTCGGTGGATTCCAGGCGCTGCTCGCCCGCTACAGCGGGCAGAGCGACGTGGCGGTCGGCACACCGGTCGCGGGCCGCACCCGGCCCGAACTCGAAAATCTGGTGGGCGCGTTCATCAACACTCTGGTCGTCAGGACCGACCTGTCGGGCGACCCCGGTTTCGCCGAACTGCTCGGCCGGGTCCGCCGCACCGCCGTCGACGGGTACGCGCACCAGGACATCCCGTTCGAACGACTCGTCCAGGAACTGCGGCCGGAACGCGGTCTCGACCGCAACCCGCTGTTCCAGGTGCTGTTCGCGGGCCTGTCGGGCAGTGCCGCCGGGCCACGGCTGCCCGGGGTGGAGGCCGAGCCGGTCGACCTCGACAACGGCACCGTCAAGGTCGATCTCAGCCTGGTGGTCGCCGAACGGCCGACGGGCACGACCGGCACGGTCGCCTTCGACCGCGACCTCTTCGACCGCCCGACCGTGGAGCGCCTGGTCGGCCACTACCTGCGCCTCCTCGACAGCGCGGTGAGCAACCCCGAACGTCCGCTCTCCCGGCTGGAGCTGCTCACCGGGGACGAACGCCGAGAACTCCTGGCATCGGCGCACGACACCGCCGAGTCCACCCCCTCGGGCCTGTGCCTGCACGAGCTGATCGCACAGCACGCCGTGCTGCACCCCGAAGCGGCGGCGGTCCACTGCGGCGACGAGCGGCTCACGTACGGGGAGCTCGACCGGCGCGCCAACCGGTTGGCGCGTCATCTGCGCGACCGGGGCGCGGGCCCGGAGCGTCTCGTCGGCGTGTGCCTGCCCCGCTCGGTTGACCTGGTCGTGGCCCTGCTCGCCGTCCTCAAGTCCGGTGCCGCCTATCTGCCACTGGACCCCGAACTCCCCCAGCAGCGGCTTCAGTTCATGCTCGCCGACGCCGAGGTGCCGCTGCTGGTCACCCGGCGGTCGCTGGCCGACCGGCTCCCGGAGACCGGTGCCGCCCTCGTGTGGACGGACACCGAGGCGGACCTGATCGCGGCGTGGTCCGACGGACCGCTGCCCGCCCTCGCGGATCCAGCCAACCTCGCGTACTCGATCTACACCTCCGGCTCGACGGGCCGCCCCAAGGCCGTGCTGGTGCCCCACGAGGGCGTCGTCAACTATTTGGTGGTGCGCGGCCGTCAGCTCGACCTGGGCCGGTCCGACGTCGTCGCCTCGGTCGCCTCGATCTCCTTCGACGTCCTCGTCCCCCAGGTGTTCATGCCCCTGGCGTGGGGCGCGAGCGTGGTGATCGCCCCGCCGGAGGTCGCCGTCGACGGGCCACGGCTCGCACAGATGATGGGCCGGTTCGCCGTCACCACGCTGATGGCCACCCCGGCCACCTGGCTCCTGCTGCTCGACAGCGGCTGGCGGGGCGGCCGCTTCCAGGCGATCTGCGTGGGCGAGGCGCTCCAGCCCCAGTTGGCGAGGCGGCTGCTCGGCGTGGTGTCGACCCTGTGGAACGGTTACGGGCCCACCGAGGCATCCGTCGGCTGCGTCACCCACCGGGTGGACGCCGCGCGGGACCTCGACCGGCCGGGCGCCTCCGTCCCGATCGGCCGCCCGCTCGGCAACCTCCGGGTCCACCTCCTGGACCGGGCGGGGGCCCCGGTGCCGGTCGGCGTCCCCGGCGAGATCCACATCGGGGGCGTCGGGGTCACCCGGGGATACGCCAACCGTCCTGCGCTGACCGCCGAGCGCTTCGTACCCGATCCGTACGGCAGCGGCGGGCGGCTGTACCGGACCGGGGACCTCGCCCGGTACCTGCCGGACGGCACCCTCGTCTTCCTCGGCCGCACCGACGAACAGGTGAAGGTGCGGGGATACCGCATCGAACTCGGCGAGATCGAGGCCGCGTTGCTGGCACGGCCCGAAGTCGCCAGGGCCGTCGTCACGGTGCGCGGCACCGGAGCGGACGTCGAACTGGCCGGATACGTGGTGTGGCAGGACGGCACGGGAGACCTGCCCGCACTGCGGCGGGCCCTGTGCGAGACCCTCCCCGAGTTCATGGTCCCCGCGACCCTGACCGCGCTGGAGAGGGTGCCGCTGACCACGAACGGCAAGGTGGACCGAGGGGCCCTGCCCGCCCCCGCCCGCCGGGACCAGGACTCCCCGGTACTGCCCCCTCGGGACGTGCTGGAACTGAGGATGACCAGGATCTGGCAGCGTGTGCTGGGCTGCCCGCAGGTCGGCGTGCGGGACAACTTCTTCGAGCTGGGCGGGCATTCGCTCAGGGCGGTGCAGCTCATGGAGGAGATCCGCCGGGAGCTGAGCGTGCGCGCACCGCTCAACACGGTGTTCCGCCACCCCACCGTCGAGGGCCTGTGCGCGGAGCTCCCCGCCGCACCGGCCGCACTGCGGCAGCTCGTGGTGCCTCTGGTGGAGAGCGATTCCCGGCGGGCGCCGCTGTTCCTGGTGCATCCGCAGAGCGGTGGCGCCTCCGGGTACCTCTCGCTGACGGGACTCCTCGGCACTGACCGGCCGGTGTACGGCATCGAGGCCGTCGGCTACGACACCGACGAGCAGCCGCTCGCCACGGTCGAGGAGCAGGCACACCGCTACCTCCGCGAGCTGCGGAAGGTGGCGCCCGAAGGGCCGTACCTGCTGATGGGGTGGTCCTACGGGGGGCTCGTCGCCTTCGAGATGGCCCGGCTCCTTGAGGACGAGGGCAACGCGCCGGAGTTCCTCGGCATCATCGACGTCGGGGCGCCGGGGGCACCGCGCGGCGAACGCCCCGAGAACGGGAACGCTCCGTTCCGGATTGGCTCCGGCCCGGAGCAACTCCCCGCACAGGGAGGGACCGCGCTCCTGCGCCGCATGGAACGCATCTTCGCCGCGAACGGTGACGCTGTTGCGCGCTACCGCTCGACGCGGCGGCTGCGTATGCCCATCCACCTCTTCGTGAGCGCCGACGACCATCCCACGCTCCGTACCCCCCAGGTGGACACCGCGCTGTGGGAGCAGCACACCGACGGCGGGCTGAGCGTGTTCGACGTGCCCGGCAACCACTTCGACATGCTGTCGCCGCCGCACGTCGCGGCCTTCACCGAGACCCTGTCCTCGATCCTCGATCCCTCCAGGAAGGCCGCCACATGAGTGCCGACTTGCCACTGACGTCGGCGCAGTCCGGAATCTGGTTCGCCCACCACCTGCGTGCGGGCAGTGCGGCGTACAACACGGGCGAGTACCTCGACATCCCCGGACCGGTCGACGAGGACCTGTTCGAGCGCGCGGTGCGCAGTGTGGTGGACGAGACCGATTCGCTGCGCGTGCGGTTCACCGTGGGCGCCGACGGGCCCCGGCAGACTGTCGAACCCTCCCTGGACCCCACCTGGTCGATGCACAGGGCCGACCTCAGCTCCGCGCCCGATCCGCATGCGGCGGCCGTGGCGTGGATGAGGGCGGAACTGGCCACCCCGGTCGACCTCCTGCGCGGTCCGCTGTTCCGCCAGGCGCTGTTCAGGATCGCGCCGGACCGCTTCCTGTGGTACCAGCGGGTCCATCACATCGTGGTCGACGGCTTCAGCATGTCGCTCCTCGCGCGGCGGGTGGCCAAGACGTACACCGCTCTGGTCGGGGGCACCGACCGCCGGGGAACCGCCTTCGGCCCGCTGACCACCCTCCTGGCCCACGACGCGGACTACGCCGGATCCGGACAACGCGCACGGGACCGGGAGTTCTGGGCGGCCCGGCTGGCCGGGCGGGACGCCCCGGTCAGCCCCGCCGGCCGGTCGGCCGAGGCATCGAGCGGCTTCCTGCGCCGTACGAGCAGCCTGTCCGCGCCCACCATGGCCGCGCTGCGCGGTGCCGCCCAGCACGCCGGTACGACCTGGCCCACCGCGGTGATCGCCACGGTCGCCGCGTATCTCCACCGCGTCACCGGCAAGGGGGACGTCGTCCTCAGCATGCCCGTGACGGGGCGTACGGACCCCGCCGAGCTGGCCGTACCCGGCATGGTGGCGAACGTGGTGCCGCTGCGGCTCCAGGTGCGCCCCGAGCAGAACCTCACCGCCCTCGTTCGCCAAGTGGCTGACGAGGTGGGCGCGTCGCGGCCGCACCAGCGCTACCGGGGCGAGGACCTCCGCAGGGATCTGGGCGAGGACGAGCCTCAGCAGGTCACCTTCGGCCCCGTCGCCAACATCATGTCCTTCTACTACCGTCTGGAGTTCGCCGGGCTCCGCGCCACGGCGCACAACCTGTCGAACGGACCCGTCGAAGACCTTTCGATCTCCGTCTACGACCGGTCCGACGGCACCCGGCCCAGAGTCGATCTCGACGCGAACCCGGCGCTCTACTCCGCTGCTGAACTCGCCTCCCATGAGCGGCGGTTCCTGCACTTCCTTCAGACCGTCGCCGCCGACCCCCACCGTCCGCTCGGCAGCCACGACGTTCTCTCCCCCGAGGAACGGCACCGGACGGTCGTGGAGTGGAACGACACCTCCCGCCCGTTCCCCTCGACGACGGTGCCCGGGGCCTTCGCCGCCCAAGTCGCTCGCACACCCGGCGCGTCGGCCGTAACCTTCGGCGACCTCACCTTGTCGTACGAGGAGTTGAACGAGCGCGCCAATCAGCTGGCGCACCGGCTCGTCGCACGGGGAGTGCGCGGCGAGTCCCGGGTCGCCGTGCTCATGGAACGCTCCCTCGACGTGGTCGTGTCGGTCCTGGCGATCAGCAAGGCCGGGGGCGCCTACGTCCCCCTGGACACCCGTTCCCCGGCGGCCCGGCTGCGCCACGTCATGGCCGAGACCGGCGCCACGGTCCTGCTTACCCATCGGGCCACCGAGGAACACGAACTCGCCGACGGGGTAACGGAGTTGGTGGTCGATGCCAGCGCGTCTGGCCTTCCCGGCGCACCGGCTGACGACCCCCGTGTGCCGCTGCATCCGGATCATCTGGCGTGCGTGCTGTACACCTCGGGTTCCACCGGCACGCCGAAGGGCGTGGCACTCACCCACCGCAACGTTCTGGGCATGACGTCGGACCACTGCTGGCACGGCCAGAACCCCCCTCGGGTGCTCGCACACTCCCCGCACGCCTTCGACGCCTCGACCTACGAGTGGTGGGTGCCGCTGCTCAACGGCGGCCAGGTGGTCATGGCCCCTCCCGGCGACCTGGACCTCGCGGCGTACCGGCGGCTCATCGTCGAACAGCGGGTCAGCGCGCTGTGGCTGACGGCGGGACTGTTCGGGGTGCTCGCGGACGAGTCCCCCGACGCCCTGTCCGGCGTCGCCCAGGTGTGGACCGGCGGGGACGTCGTTCCGGCCGACGCGGTCCGGCGCGTGCTCGACCGGTGCCCCGACACCGTGGTCGTCGCGGCGTACGGGCCGACCGAGGGCACCACGTTCACCACCCGCACCGTGCTGCGCCCGGGGCGGCCCGTGCCCGACGTGGTGCCGCTCGGCCGCCCCATGGACAACAGGCGGGTGTACGTGTTGGACGCGTCGCTTTCGCCGGTGCCGCCCGGTGTGGCGGGCGAGCTGTACGTCGCCGGGGCGGGTGTGGCACGCGGGTACCTGAACCGTCCGCGGTGGACCGCCCGCCACTTCGTGCCGTGCCCGTTCGGCGAGCCGGGCGAGCGGATGTACGGCACGGGCGACGTGGTCCGCTGGAGCCCCGACGGCGACCTGGAGTTCCTCGGCCGGGTCGACGACCAGATCAAACTCCGCGGATTCCGGATCGAGTTGGCCGAGATCGAGGCGCTGCTCGCCGGGCATCCCGGCGTCGCCCGGGCGACGGTGCTCGCGGCCCTGGACCCCTCGGGCGAGAAACGGCTGATCGGCTACGTGGTACCGGCCGCCGGGGCCCCGGGGCTCGACGTGGCGTCGCTGCGGGATCATGCCTCGGCGGTGCTGCCCGACTACATGGTGCCCACGGAGATCATCGCCGTGGACGCCTTCCCGCTGACGCCGCGCGGAAAGATCGACCGGTCCGCACTGCCCGCGCCGCGCTTCCCGTCGCTCTCGTCGGGGCCGGTGTCCGGCGCGTCGGGGCCGGTGACCGCCAGCCCGGCGGAGCAGGCCATGTGCGCCCTGTTCGCCGAGGTGCTCGGACTGCCCGAGGTGGGCGTCCACGACAGCTTCTTCGCGCTCGGCGGGAACTCGCTGCTCGCGACGAGGCTGGTCAACCGGGTGCGGGTGAGGTCCGGCCGGGAACTCACGCTGGGCGCGCTGTTCCAGGCACGTACCCCGGCCCGCCTCGCCGAGGCCGTCGAGGACAGCCCCGGCGCCGCCCTGCCGGGTCCCGTCCGGCGGTCCACGACTCAGACAGAGACCACAGGAAGTGTTGCGTAATGGACCACACGACGGCCACGCTCGGGGTCTCCCGAATACACCGCTACTACGAACTCATCGACGCATCGGACGTCACCGCGCTGGTCGACCTGTTCGCTCCCGACGCGTGCTACCGCCGACCCGGGTACGAACCACTGGTCGGGCACGCCGAGTTGGAGCGGTTCTACCGCGAGCAACGGGTGATCCGCGAGGGCGAGCACACCCTGGCCACGCTGGTCGCGACGGACGACGAGATCGCGGTCCACGGTCTGTTCCGTGGCGTACTGCACAACGGCGACCGGGTGGAGCTGCGGTTCGCGGACTTCTTCCGCATGACGCCCCCGGGTCTCATCGCGGCCCGGGACACGTTCTTCTTCGTCCCGGCGGTCTGAGCCGTGGGCACCCCCGACGACACGATCCGGGTCGGCCGCCGCTACAACGGCCCGCCCGCCAGCGCCAACGGCGGCTACTTCTCCGGTCTCCTGGCGCCGCGCGCGCGACGGATGCTGGACGTCGAAGGCGACCTCGTGGTCCAGCTGCACGCCCCGCCTCCGCTGGACACCGACCTCCGGCTGGCCCCGGCCGGCCGGCGGGTCCACGTCTGGCACGGCGACGTCCTCGTCGCGACCGCAGCACCCCAGGCCATCGGCACCGACACCGTGGAAGCCATCGCCCCCGACCTCGCCGAGCAGGCCATGTTCCGGTACGAAGGGCACGGCGCCCACCCCTTCCCCACCTGCTTCGTGTGCGGTCCCCGGCACCCGGACGGCCTGCGGCTGGCACCCGGCCCGGTGGCGGGCCATGGCAACCACGTCGCCTGTCTCTGGACGCCGGACGCCTCGACCGACGACGGGACAGGGACCGGCCTCGTCTCCGAGGAACTGGTGTGGGCGGCGCTGGACTGCCCCGGAGGCTGGACGCTCGACCCGCTGCGCAGCCCGCTGGTGCTGGGCCGGATGACGGCCCGGATCACGGCACTGCCCCGCGTCGGGGAAACCGTCGTCGCGGTGGGGCGCGGTACGCCCGGCGACGGCCGGGTCCACAGCTGCACCACGGCGCTCGTGCGCCGTGACGGAACCGAACTGGCCCGCTCGACGGCGACCTGGGTCCGTCTGGCGCCCACCGCATCACCTCAGGACACGAAGGCGGCAATCAGTTGACCAGCACGATCCCGACGACGGACACCACGGGCGTTCCCGGGTTCATCGGCAGTGGAGAGCCCGCGTTCACCGCACGGGCCCTCCATGAACTCGTCATCGAGCAGGCCGGGCGCGCACCGCACGCACCCGCCGTGACCTGCGACGGCCAGACCCTCACGTATCAGCAGCTCGTCACCCGGGCCCAAGACCTCGCGGAGCGGCTCCGGGCCGAGGGCCTGGCTGCGGAGGACGTCGTGGGCGTGCTGATGCGGCGGTCCCCCGAGCTGATCGTGGCTCTCCTCGCGGTGCTCATGGCGGGCGGCGCGTACCTCGGACTCGAACCGGACGACCCGCCGGGCCGACGGGAGGCCCTGCTCACCGACGCCGGGGTGAGGCTGGTGATCGTCGACGTACCGCTCCTGGACCGCGTCCCCGAAGGCGTCGCCGCGATCTCGCCGGACCCCGAGGCGATCTCGCCAGACCCAGGAACGCCGGAGCCCACCGAGGGGCCGACCGCTCCCGCGCCCCCCTGCCACCCCGACCGGCTCGCCTACGTCAGCTACACCTCGGGGTCCACCGGAGAGCCCAAGGGCGTCGCCGTGCCGCACCGGGCGGTCGACCGCCTGGTCCGGGGCGCGGACTGGATGGAAGCCAGGGCCGACGACGTCTTCCTGCACATCGCGCCGGTCGCGTTCGACGCGTCCACGCTGGAGATCTGGGCCGCCCTGGTCAACGGCTGCCGTCTGGTCGTCTTCCCACCGGTCGCGATCACCCTGGAGCAGGTGGCGGACACCGTCCGCACCGAGGGCGTGACCGTTCTCCTCCTGACCACCGGGCTCTTCCACCAGATGGCGGGCTCCCGGCCGGACGCGTTCGCCGGTGTGCGCCACGTCCTCACGGGTGGTGACGTCGCATCGCCCCGTCATGTGGGGCGGCTGCTGGACACGTACCCGGACCTGCTCTTCACCAACGGGTACGGACCGACCGAGAACACCACCTACACCACCTGCTGGACCAGCAGCACCCTCGCGGCCGGGCAGAGCGTGCCGATCGGCCGCCCGATCAGCGGCACCAGGGTCGCCGTACTGGACGACGACCTGCTCCCCGTGCCCCCGGGTGAGTGCGGCGAGTTGTACGCGGCCGGTGCCGGACTGTCGCGCGGCTATCTGCACCGCCCCGCCGCAACCGCCGAACGGTTCGTGCCCGACCCCTTCGCCACCGAGCCGGGGGCCAGGATGTACCGCACCGGCGACCTGGTGCGCCGGAGCCCGGACGGCACGCTGGAGTTCGTCGGGCGTGCGGACGAACAGGTCAAGGTGCAGGGCTACCGCGTCGAACCGCAGGCCGTCGAGGCCGAGTTGGAGCAGATGGCGGGGGTGCGGCACGCGGTCGTGCTGCCGCAGGCGGACCCGGCCGGGGGCACCAGACTCCTCGGCTACGTGGTGCCCACCGAACCCGACCTCGGCGACGCGATCGGTCTGGGCCGCCAACTGCGCCTGGATCTGCGGGAGAAGCTGCCCCCTTACCTCGTTCCCTGGGCGATCCTGATCCGCCCCGAGCTTCCCCTGAACCGCAACGGCAAGGTCGACCGCCGGGCCCTGCCGACGGCGACCCGGGTGCCCAGGAACGTGGCCAACGCGTTCGTCACACCGCTCACCACCGTGGAGTTGCGGCTGACCGAGCTGTGGGGCGACGTCCTGGGGGTCGAACCGATCGGCATCGAGGACGACTTCTTCGAGCTGGGCGGCCACTCGCTGCTGGCCACCGAGCTTCTGGCGGTCGTGCAGAGGGAGTTCGACATGGACGTTCCGGCGCTGACGCTGTTCCTCTCCCCCACCGTGGCGGAGTTCGCGGCCGCGCTCGTGGAGCTGTGGGAGGGACAGACCCGATGACGACGGCACCTTCCGGCGGGCGCTGCCCGGTCTCCGCGACGCAGCAGGTCGATCTGATCGACCCCGACCTCTACGGGGGAGACGGCGCGCACGCGGCCTGGCGGCAGCTGCGCCGATCCGCTCCGGTGAGCTGGCAGCCGGTCCGCGACATCGGGTACTGGTCGGTCGTCACTCACGCGGAGGCCGCCCGGGTCCTGCGCGACCACGACACCTTCACCTCCGAACAGGGCACGTTGCTCAACCTGCTGGGCAAGGGCGACCCGGCCGGCGGCCAGCAGATGGCGGTGACCGACCCACCGGCCCACGCCCGGCTGCGCGGCCCCCTGCAACAGGCCCTGTCCATCAAGAACGTGGAGAACGACCGGGAACGGATCCGCCGCACCGTCGTCGACCTCCTCCAACCCCTCGCCGACGGGGGCCCCTTCGACTTCGCCACCGCCATGGCCGCGCTGCCCATGAGGGTGATCGGCGCGATGATGGCACTGCCGGAGGCGGACTGGCCGCGCCTGATCCGGCTCACCCACATGTGCATCGCGGCGGACGACCCCGAGTTCCAGCTCGCGGCGGGGGCACAGGCCACCCTGCGGGCCGCCCACCGCGAACTCTTCGCCTACTTCCAGGACCTCGTCACCCAGCGGCGGCGTACGCCGGGCGACGACCTGATCAGCGTGCTGCTGACCATGGAGCTCGACGGACGCAGGCTGTCACCGGGCGAGATCGTGTCCAACTGCTACAGCCTGCTGCTGGGCGCGACGGTCACCACGGCCCAGCCCCCGAACGCGGCGATGGCCACACTGGCCGGGACGCCGGGCTTCGACGACTGGGCCGCTCACCCGGACCTGCTGAACAGCGGGGTGGAGGAGTCGCTGCGCTGGGCGTCGCCCACCCAGCACTTCATGCGCCACACCACCCGCGACGTGGAGGTCCGAGGGGTACTGATCCCGGCGGGGGCACCGGTCGTGGTGTGGCTGGGTTCGGCCAACCGCGACGAGGGGGTGTTCGCCGACCCGGACACCTTCGACATCCGGCGCGCTCCCAACAAACACCTCGCGTTCGGTGTGGGCGCGCACTACTGCATCGGGCACACCGTCGCCCGGGTGACCCTGCGGGTCTTCTTCGCGGAACTGCTGGCCAGGTTCACCGACTTCACCCTCGCGGGCCCGCCGACCCGCCTGCGCTCGAACATCATCGCGGGATACGCCCACCTGCCGATCACCGCGAAGACCCGCCGCACGGAAGGCCCCCGCCGATGACCACTCCCCCGCCCCGCAACAAGTGGTTCCTGCGCGAACCGTCGCCCACGGCGGCGGCGCGCCTCTTCTGCCTGCCGTACTCGGGGTGCGGTGCGAGCATGTACCGCCAGTGGCCGACGACGATCGAAGGCGTCGAGGTCTGCCCGGTACAACTGCCGGGCCGGGAGAACCGGATGCGCGAACCGGCCCACTCCACGTACGAGTCCCTGGCCGACGACCTGGCCGAGGCACTGCACCCCTACCTGGACCGCCCCTACGCACTGTTCGGCCACTGCGGCTCCGCACTGGCGGCGTACGAGACGGTGGTACGGCTCACCCAGCGGGGCCACCCGGCCCCGGCCCGGCTCTTCGTCTCCTCCGAGGTGGCTCCGCAGGACGGCCCGTACGGCCGCTTCCTCGACATGACCGACGAGGAACTGGCCGCCGAACTGCGCGAACTGGTCACGGAACTGGGCGGCAGCCTGGAACCGAGCCTGCTCGCCCTGTACCTGGGCGTGCTGCGCAAGGACGTGGACATGAACACGCGCTACCACGTGCCCGAACCGGTCCGGCTGCCGTCGCCGATCACAGCGATCGGCTGGACCGAGGACACGGGCATCGCCCCCTCCCTCATGACCGGCTGGTCCGCCTGCGGCGACACGAGCTTCGCCCTGCTGGAGGGAGGCCACTACCGCTTCATCGAGGCGCCGCAGGAACTGCGGTCGCTGCTGGCGGCGGGGCTGCGCCCCTGACGGGACGATCCGCAGGGGGCGGCCCGCGTCCTCCGCGTACAGGGTCCTACGCGTACGGGGTCCTACGCGTACGGGTCGAAGGGGATGCCGCTCGGCTTGGCCTTCGCGAGGTGCGCCGCGAAGTTGCCGTCCTTGAGGCCGAACACGGCACTGCCGAAGTCGGTCCGGCTGAGCTTGTCGCGAATCCCCTCGGGGTAGCCGTTCCAGCCCACGAGTGCGGGGAACTGCCAGGTGCGCTCGTGGTTCTCCGGAGGTTCGTCCCCCGAGGTCGCGGGGCGGAAGCAGTGCGTGCTCGCACCGTCCTTGTGGTAGACGATCTTGGGGTGCGTCCCGTCCCAGCGGATGCGGTCACGGGAATGGATGTTGAAGTTCCCGTGCGCGGAGGTGGCGACGTAGCGCGCCTCGCCGTTCTGCACCCACACGACGACGTGCTCCCAGTCGTGGCGGTGTCCCCCGAGGCCGCTGCCCAGCACGGCCTGGTCCTTCTCGAAGTACAGCCCGTACATCACGGCGCACCAGCCGTTGTTGCACTTCTGGCGGGCGTACCCGTTGGTGTTGTCGAGGTCCACCGCGTCACGGCACTGCCCGTTGAGCGCACCGGAGGGCTTCAGGCCGCCGTTCGTCGTCCCGTCAGGGCCGATGGCGGCGGTCGGATAACAGCCGTCCGTGTCGTAGTCGAAGGCCGGCTGGTAGGTCTGTTCCTGTACGTCCGCCTGCGCGGGCAACGCCTTCGGCGGCTCGGCGTGGGCACTGCCGGTCGCCGTGACGACCAGCGCGACGGCACTGCCCAGCACGAGCGACATCCGGTACGTCCGTGACTTCGTTCTCACTGTGTCCCCTTCTCTTCTTTCTCTTCTTTTCTTCCTCGCGTGCGCTTCCGCACTGTGTACACGAGGTTCGTCTCATCTGGGATGGGCATGCCAAGGCAGGACGTGATGCGCGGACGCGCGAGAAGCACGACGAGAGGACGTACCGCCATGGACGAGGAGCGCGCCCCCCGGGCGGCGGCCGTCTTCGACGCTCTGGGGGCGGAGTACGAGAGCGCGTTCGGCGCCTCCCCCGCCCACCACGGCTCCCTCCGGCGGCTGCTGGCGGACCTGACCCCGGGCAGCCGGGTTCTGGACGTGGGCAGCGGCACGGGGAGGCCCACCGCGGCCACGCTGACCGCTGCCGGGCACGACGTAGTGGGCGTCGACGTCTCTCCCGTCATGGTCGACCTCGCGCGCCGCCGGGTGCCGCAGGCGGACTTCCGGCAGGCGGACATCCGCGCCATGCCCCTGGCGGACGCTTCGTTCGACGCGGTCTGCGTCTACTTCTCGCTCCTCCAGATGTCACGCGCCGAGCAGTCGTCACTGCTGCACCGGCTCGCGCGCGCCCTGCGCCCCGGCGGAACGTGCGTGGTGGCGACGGTGCCCCTGGACGTCGAGGACGTCCAGGGCGTCTTCATGGGCCAGGACGTACGGGTGACGAGCTTCGCCGCCGAGGACTTCACCGCCGCCGTACGGGAGGCGGGGCTGTCCGTGACCCACGTGGAAAGCCTCCTCTTCACGCCCGCGCACCCGGACGCCGCTCCCGAGCCCCACCTCTTCCTGCACTGCCGCCGCGAGCACCCGCGTCCGACGGGCTGACCGGACTAACCGGGCCGACCGGTTCACCAGATGCTCTCGACCCACTCCGGGTGGTCGACGAACGGATTCCGGTTGTGCTGGTAGGTGCTGTGGATGACCTCGTTGCGGCGCTGCTCGAAGGCGCTGGGCGGGTCCTGGAGCGACCACTGCTTCAGCACGGCCAGACGTCCGATCGCGGGCAGGGAGCCGTTGTTGACCCGGTCGTTGGGCTCCAGGTCCGCGAACCCGTCCCCGCCGTCGTAACGGACCGCCATGTACAGGATCATCCGCGCCACGTCTCCCTTGACGGCGCTGCGCGGCTCGAAGCTGTCGCCGTCGGTGAAGTTGCCGCTCGCCCCCGACACCGGGCTGCCGCCGTTGTCGAAGTCCTTGTTGCCCCGGATGCTGTTCACCGTGACGTCCTCGGGGCGTAGGTGGTGCAGGTCGGTGCCGGGCCCGGCGGACGTACCGAAGTCGCCGTGGGACTTGGCCCAGACGTGCTCGCGGTTCCAGTCGCCGACGTTGCCCCCGTTACGGGTTTTGGCCAGGGACTTCCCCGTGTACAGCTCGATCACGTTCGCGCTGTTCGCCGGGTCCTGGTCGGTGTTCTTCAGCGCCTCCCACACCTGGTCGTAGGAGAGCTTCGTCTGCGCGCTGATGATCGAGTGGAGCGCGCTCTTCAGCGCCGCGCCGCTCTTGCCCTCCGCTGCGGCGTAGTAGGAGTCCAGTCCCCCGGCCGCCGGTATTCGGGCGGACTCGGCGGGGAGGGCGGCGGAGGGGACGGCCGACGCCAGGAGCGACAGGGCCGCTGCGGCTGACGCCGCGAGGCTGAGACGGGTACTGCGACGGGACATGGTGACACGGTCCTCTCACGATGCCCGGCACCGGGCCGGGTCCGGCGGCACAACAGGCGCTGAGCGGACCTTGGCACACCCCGGACAACAAGAGATGACGTGCACGCAACAATCACACCCCCTCACCACCACCTCCCGCCGCGACTCCGTACGGACCGTCAGAAAGCGGGACGAGCGGCACGGGCGGCGCTGTCCGCGACGTGCTGTGCCGCGAGGTAGCCGAAGGTCATCGCGGGGCCGATGGTCGAGCCCGCACCCGCGTAGCTGTGTCCCATCACCGCGGCGCTCGCGTTGCCCGCCGCGTACAGGCCCTCGATCACCGAACCGTCCTCGCGCAACGCCCGTGCCGAGGCGTCGGTGACGATGCCGCCCTTGGTCCCCAGATCTCCCGGGACGATCTTCAGGGCGTGGAACGGCGGCAGCCACAGCTGCCCCAGCGAGGAGTTGGGGCCGACGGACGGATCGGCGAAGTAGTGGTCGTACGCGCTGTCACCGCGCCCCTGGTCGGTGTCCTTGCCGGTGCGGGCCTGTTGGTTGAACCGGTTCACGGTGGCGCGCAGCGCCGCCCCCGGCACCCCGATCTCACGGGCCAGGCCGTCCAGGGTCAGCGCCGAGTGCACCGCGCCCGACGTGTACCAGGAGTGCGGGAAGGGCAGCGTGGGCGCCACCGTGCGGAACAGGTAGCGGTTGCGGTAGTTCTGGTCGACGACCAGCCAGGCCGGGATGCAGGGGTCGGCGGGGTTCCGGTCGTACATCCGGTGCACCACATCGCTGTACGGGGCGGCCTCGTTGACGAATCTGCCGCCCGCCGCGTCCACGAACAGTCCCCCCGGCAGCGTGCGCTCGGCCAGGCAGAAGTACGGACCGTCCGGCAGCGGTACCGCAGGGCCCCACCAGGCGTCGTCCATCAGCGCGAGCGCCGCACCGGCGCGCTGCCCGGCCCGGATGCCGTCGCCGGTGTTCTCCTTCGCGCCCATGGTCCACTCCGTACCGATGGGCGCTCGCTGGTACTGCCGTCGCATGGCCGCGTCGTGCTCGAAGCCGCCCGACCCCACGATCACGCCGTGTCGGGCTCGGACCAGGCCCGGCGCGCCCGCCCGGTCCACCAGCACTCCGGCGACGCGACCGGCCTCCGAGTGGAGGTCCACGAGCGGGGTGTTCAGCCACACCGGTACGCCCGCGTCCAGCAGGCCCTTGCGCAGCGCCCCTGCCAGGGCCTGCCCCATGGTCAGCGGCTTCTCGCCGCGCAGCGCCGCCGCCGTGCCGCGTGCCAGTGCCTCGGCGGCGACGGCCACGCCCCGGGGGTGCACGGCGGTCAGGTTCAGCCACCGGTAGTCCTGGCTGAAGACCACCAGACCTGCGGGTACGGGCAGGTACGAGGGGTTGAGCCGGGCGAGCTCCGCACCGAGCAGGTTGCCGTCGAAGACGTCGGGCTCGATCGAGCGGCCCATCGCCAGGCCGCCGGGCCGCTCGGGGTAGTAGTCGCTGTACCCCTCCATCCAGCGGAACCGCAGCGGGCTGTTGCGCTGCACGAAGTCGATCATCTTCGGACCGTTCGCGAGGAACGCCCGCTGCCGCTCCACCGGTACCTCGTCGCCGACGACGGCCGCCAGATAACCGGCCGCCTTCGCCGGTGTGTCCGGTACCCCGGCGGCCAGGATCACCGGGTTGTTGGGAATCCAGATGCCCGCACCCGAGCGTGCCGCGGACCCGCCGAAGGTCGGGGCCTTCTCCAGCACGACACAGCTCAGGCCCCGCTGCTTCGCGGCGAGCGCGGCGGTCAGCCCGGCCGCACCCGATCCGACCACCACCACGTCGTACTCACCGACGACCGGGGCGTCAGCGGCGTACGACGTGCCCGTGCCGTTCAGCGCACCGGCGCCGACCGCGAGTCCGGCGGCTCCGAGCACCGCGCGCCGGGAAGGACGGGAGGGTCTGGGCACCGAGGGTCTGAGCATGGAGGGTCTGGACATGGAGTCTCCAAGTGCTGCGCAAGGAAGCAAAGGTGACGAAGGCTCAGCAATCTGACCGGTCGGGCCACAGATGTCAAGGGATGCGCAAGGGGGGGGCGTACGGGGTGCCCGCCGTGGCGAACGGGCGCCCGGCCGGTGCCGCCCGGCAGAGCCCGAGCCACAGCCGGGAGCGCGCGGCGGCGCCCGGCCGGACGTCTCCGGTTCATCACACCCACCCTCGCCGGTCACCCCCTCCTCATGCACGACCGTGATCATTTGCCGCATGACCTCCACTCTCCGGGCCCTGCGCCCGGCCGCAGCCGGTTCCGTTCTCGCGCTCGCCGTGTCCGCCGCGCTCCTCTCTCCCGCTTCCCCGGCGCACGCCGCCGCCAATGCCGTCCCCACCTACGAGGTGAAGATCAACCTCACGGTGGCGGCGCTCGACGCGTCCCGCGCGCCGAGTGCGGCCCTCCGGTCGGCGTTCGGCATCACCGGGTCCGCGAAGGCACGTTCGTACAGCTACTACGACACCGACAACCGGGCCCTCGACGCCGAGGGGTGGAGCGTCCGGCTGCGGCACAAGGACGGCTCGTCGTTCGAGGAGACGTACAAGAAGCGCTTCCCGGTCACGGACGGGAACCTCGACGCGGCTCTGAACACGGCCAACGCGGCCGGGTTCGACAGCAGCGACACCAACTACAAGGCCGAGGTGGACTGGGGTTACGGCAAGCAGACCCTGAGCTTCAGCAACGAGAAGAAGCGCAGCGCCTCGGGTTACTCCGGCACGTCCCTGCCGTCGAGCGACACCGGACGCGGCTGGCTGGTCAGCGACGTACCGGGCAAGCTGAAGGACGCGAAGCCGAACGGCTGGGGTGCGACCACGCTCGGTGCGTCCCGCGCGCACGGTCCGGTGACGGCGAAGGTGTACAGCGGGGCGTGGGGGGCCTCCGACGACGCGAGCGTCGAGGTGCTGCCGGTGGTCGGGGCGGACGGTACGGGCACGGAGTACGTCGTCGAGCTGTCGTTCAAGACCGACTCCCGCACGGCGGCTGCCGACCTGCACAAGAACTCGATCGCCGTCGCCGAGTCCAACGGCTGGCTGTACCGGGGCGACATCCTCAAGACGCAGCTCATCCTGGACCGTTACTAGGGAGTTGCTGGGCCTTCGCGGTCAGTCACGGTCCCGCCGCGCCGCGCCGCCGGACAGGAGGCTCCCGCGCGGTCACGCCTTGCCGACGGGTACGTACGACCACGGTCGGCCGCTCCGGTCACCACGAGGTGATGACCGGTGCGTCGGGTTCGTGCTGCCGCCACGCCTCGTTGAGGCGCGCGAGCCGGCCGGCCGCGGCGATGGCGCGCAGGGACGCGACCTTCCCGTCACGGACTTCGAAAGCCGCGGCGCCCACGACCCGGTGGTCGAGCACGGCGACGACGGCCGGGGAGCCGTTGACCCACGCGAAATGGAACGTGGGTGAGCCGCCCGCCAGCCGCCGCTTCGCCGGCGTCGGCTTGAAACCGGCCCGCACGTGGGAGGCGACCTGTTCGGGGGTCTTGAACCGCAACAGCCGCTTGGCCAGCCCGGCGCCGTCCGAGAGTGCCACCACGTCGTCGGTGAGCAGGGCCACCAGCCGTTCGGTGCGTCCCGACGCGGCGGCGGCGAGGAACTCTTCCACGATCCGCCGCGCGGACGCGGGGTCGGTCCCACCGCTCCGGCGGCGTTCGGCGGCGACCCGGATCCGGGCCCGGTGGACGTGCTGTTGGCTCGCGGACTCGGTGATGTCGAGGATCTGGGCCACCTCGGCGTGGCTGTACGAGAACGCCTCGCGCAGGACGTAGACGGCTCGCTCGACCGGCGAGAGGCGTTCCATCAGGGTCAGTACGGCCAGCGAAACCGATTCCCGCTGCTCGAAGGTGTCGGCCGGGCCGAGCATCGGGTCGCCCTCCAGGAGCGGTTCGGGCAGCCACGCACCGGCAGCTCGCTCGTGGCGCACCCGTGCCGAGCGGAGCCGGTCGAGGCACAGGTTGGTGACGACCCTGGTCAGCCACGCTTCCGGCATCTCGATCCGTTCCCGGTCGGCGGCCTGCCAGCGCAGGAAGGCGTCCTGGACGGCGTCCTCGGCGTCGGAGGCCGAGCCGAGCAGACGGTAGGCGATCGAGGCCAGCCGGTTTCGGCTGGCCTCGAACCGACCGGTGCCGAAGCGGTCACTGGCGGTGCTGTCCATGCGGAACACCCTAGGTGGCTACGCGACTGCCTTGTCGGCGGGCGCAGTTGGCCCGTGCGGGAGTACTTTCGCGGCGGAGGCGTCCGTTGCGGCGACCAGGTGGCGCTTGCGCTTGGGCATGCAGAAGGTCGGGTGCGCGTTGGTCCACAACGACATCCTGAGGATGGCCGCCTTGAGCCGTGCGGCCTTCCGACCGCCCAGGTACGTCGGCCTCGCCCGTCCTTCGCGGTCGACCGGTTGCAGGATCCCGTCCTGGCGCCCGAGGCTGATGTGGTTGGCCAGGTAGTCCAGCTTGACGTGTCCGATCCTGCTGTCGGTGAGGTGTCCCACGATGGCTTTCAGGGCCTGCATGCCGGTGTAACCGGCCGTGGCGCAGGACATCGGCAGCGGTCGGCCGTTGTCGCCGACGGCCAGGACGCTGTCGCCCGCGGCGTAGACGTTCGGGTGGGAGAGCGAGCGCATGGTGCGGTCGACGACGATCCGGCCGTTCTCCGTGACCTCCAGCCCGGCGGCGGCGGCGATCGGGGTGACCGCGAACCCGGCCGTCCACACGGTGGCGTCGGACGCCAGGGCGGTGCCGTCGGCGCACAGGACCCGTGTCGCCTCGACGGCTTCGACGTTGGTGTGCTCCAGGACGGTGATCCCCAGCCGGTCGCAGGACAGACGCAGGTGGCCCTGGGCTCCGGCGGAGAGCTGGGCCCCCAGCTCGCCTCGGGCGGCCAGCGTCACCGACAGGCCGGGACGGGATTCGGCGATCTCGGTGGCGGTCTCGATGCCGGTCAGCCCGTCGCCGACGGCCACCACGCGCCCGCCTTCCGGCAGGCCGTCCAGACGTTCGCGCAGGCGCAGCGCCGAAGGCCGGGCGGCGACGTCGAAGGCGTGCTCGGCCGCGCCGGGGACGCTCCGGTCGTCACCGTGGCTGCCGAGCGCGTAGAGAAGCGTGTCGTAGCCGAGTTCCCCGTCGCCTTCGGCACCGGCCACGGCGACGACCTGGCGTCCGGGGTCGACGGCGGTGACCCGGGCCAGGCACAGCCGTATCGCCGTGCCCGCGAAGATGTCGGCGAGCTTCTGGGTTCCGATCTCCTGGCCGGCCGCGACCTGGTGGAGCCGCAGCCGCTCGACGAAGTCCGGTACGGCGTTGACCACGGTGATCTCCGTGTCGGCCGGGGACAGTCGGCGGGCCAGGTTGCCCGCCACGTAGGTCCCGGCGTATCCGGCGCCGAGGACGACGATGCGGTGCTTCATGTGATGCTCCTGTCGGTTCGATCCGCTGGACCCTCTCGGTGACGTGAGCGGGACAGGAGCCCGATTTCTGACAGGAACCAGTTGTGACGTGAGTCACTGGTCGGTCGCGGGCGTCGGGGTCGCCCGCTGAAATTACGGCGGTGGCGGCCGGTGAGCCGGTCAGGCCCTGCGGGCGGTCACCGCGCGACGCACCGCGTAGGCGGCGGCACCGGCCGTCAGGACCGCCGCTCCGGCGATCACTGAGGAGACCGGGAGGGCGAAGGCCAGAACGAGGCACCCGGCCAGCCCGACGACCGGGACGATCCGCGCAGGTCGGCCCTCGTCCGGTGTGAGCGTCCAGGCGGAGGCGTTGGCCACGGCGTAGTAGGCCAGCACCCCGAAGGAGGAGAAGCCGATCGCCCCGCGCACGTCGGAGGTCGCGGCGAGCACGGCCACGACGGCGCCGACCACGAGTTCGGCGCGGTGCGGGACCTGGAACTTCGGGTGGACGGCGGCCAGGACGTACGGGAAGTGCCGGTCGCGGGCCATCGCGAAGGTCGTACGGGAGACTCCGAGGATCAGCGCGAGGAGCGAGCCGAGCGCGGCCACCGCGGCACCCGTCCGGACGACCGGCGCCAGCCAGTCCGCCCCTGCGGCTCGGGCCGCGTCCGACAGCGGAGCGGTGGAGTCCGCGAGGCGTTGCGGGCCCAGCACGACCAGGACGGCCAGGGCGACGGCGACGTAGACGACGAAGGCGATGCCGAGAGCGATCGGGATCGCCCGGGGGATGGTGCGGGCGGGATCGCGGACCTCCTCGCCGAGGGTGGCGATGCGGGCGTAGCCCGCGAAGGCGAAGAACAGCAGGCCCGCCGCCTGGAGCACCCCGCCGAAGGTCGCGTCGTCACCGATGCCGAGCCGGGTGGTGTCCGTGTCGCCGGAGGTGGCCGCCGCGACGACCACCGCGGCCAGCACGGCCAGGACCACGGCGACGATGACGCGGGTGAGCCAGGCGGACTTCTGCACCCCGGCGTAGTTGACGGCGGTCAGCGCCACCACGGCGGCGACCGCGACGGCATGAGCCTGGCCGGGCCACGCGTAGGAGCCGACGGTCAGCGCCATGGCCGCGCAGGAGGCGGTCTTGCCGACCACGAACGCCCACCCGGCGAGGTAGCCCCAGAACTCGCCCAGCCGCTCCCGCCCGTAGACGTAGGTGCCTCCAGAGGCGGGGTACCGGGCGGCCAGGCGCGCCGAGGACGTGGCGTTGCAGTACGCCACCACCCCTGCCAGTGCCAGGCCGAGCAGCAGCCCCGACCCGGCCGCACCGGCCGCCGGAGCCAGGGCGGCGAAGATCCCCGCCCCGATCATCGACCCCAGGCCGATCACCACGGCGTCGAAGACCCCCAGCCGCCGCTTCAACTCGCCCGTGCCCGCGGGCTCCGGCACCGCACCCATCGCTCGCTCCCCCACCACACTCCGGCAGACGTACGGGCGCACCGTACTCGACCGGGTCGGGGCCCTGCGCCGGAGGTGCCACGAAGGTGCCCCCCGACGTGGGGACGTGGCCGGGGCCCTGGTGTGGGGTGTGGCGGCTGGGCAGGCTAGTTTGCTCGGATGAGTCTTCTTGATGATGTGGCCGAGCGCGACGGCTGGCGGTGCTGGGTCTGTGACGAGCCGGTCGACCCCGACGAGTCGGTGAACGACCCTCGGGGGCCGAGCGTCGACAGCCGGACCGCCGACCGGAAGGCCAAGGTCGCCGAGCGGCTCGCGCACCGCGGGTGCAACACCCGCAAGGGTGCGGTCAAGGTGGTCATCGCCTGGCCGGAGCATCTGTACGTGGTCGAACCGGCGCCGCTGATCACCGTTGCCGGGCGGCTGGAGCGCAAGGGGGGCCGCGAGATGGTGGGCCGTTGCCCGACCGAGCGGGACGCCCGGGAAGCTGCGGACTGGCTGGTGGACCGGTTCTCCCGGCTGGTGCCGGGGCTGCCGGTGACCGCCGGCATCGAGGCGGGCGGCGGCCAGTTCCTCCTCGTCCTGACCGCCGGTCGCCGCTGACCGGGGGTCCGTCAGGTGACGGTGCGGCCGAGGTAGGCGGCCAGGCGGTCGAGCGCACACGCGTCGGCGGGGAGCGGCTGCGGTTCGGCGAACGAGCCCGCAGCGGTGCGCGGCAGGCCGCCGTAGATCTCCCGTACGACGGGCAGGGCCGATGCGGCGAGGCCGGGCAGCAGGTCGTGCGGCTGCCCGGTGGCCCTGGCGAGGTCCCATCCGTGGACGAGCATCTCGATCACCAGTTGCTCGACCAACCGCCGTCCCGGTGCCGGACCGTACCGCTGGTCGAGCATGCCGGGCCGCTCGAAGGCCGCCAGGGCCGCTTCGGAGGCGGACCGGAACGCCTCGACGTGATGGTCGCCGAGGTGATCGGCGGCCACGTCGGTACGGGGGGCTCCGTCGGCCAGGCCCGCCCACAACAGGTTCTCCCAGACCAGGTGGTCGAGCAGGGCGCGGACGTCCCAGTCGGCGCAGGGTGTCGGCCGGTCGAAGCGGCCCGGGTCCACGGCGGACACGAGGCCGGTCACGGCTGCCAGGACTTCGCGGCAGGCGTTCAGCACGCCCGTCGGCTCCCACGCGTCGGCGCCCGTGTCGTACATCGCGCCGAGTTCCGCGGCGCGTGCGCCGGGTTCGGGGTTGGTCCGCAGCGCGGTCGTCAGCCACTCCCCGGCTGCCGCCATGCTGGGCCGTACCGGTCTGGCGTTGACGAGGCACAGCAGGTGCCAGTAGCGCTCGACGTGTACGTCGGAGGCGACCTCAAGCTGTTCCAACAGCACGCGGCGAGCGTGCGCGTCGTCCGTGCGCGGCCCGCGAGGCAGAGATGCCTGCGTGGGAATCCAGGCGGCCACGACCGCGGCGACGACGGCATCGGCTGCCGGTGAGTCCGGGGCGAGCCCGCTGTCGATCGCCGCGTTGACACGGCTGAGCCAGCCGTCGGTCACGCGTTCCGCCTCCCGCAGCGTGCCTTCGTCGTGCTCGCCGGGAGCGTGCTCGGCGGCGTACCGCGCCATGCGGCGCATCCCGTTGCGCAGGGCCGGGTTCGTGACGAGTTCGCTCAGTTCGATCCAGGCGTCGACCTGTTCGTCCGTGGGGTCGGCGGGCAGGTCCGGGGTGGCCGCCAGCAGGCCGTGGCGGTAGGTGGGAACGTCCAGGTCTCCGAGGAGGTCCGTGAGGAAGTCCTGGAGGAGCGTGCGGCGTTCGGCGGCGGACATGCGTGCCCGTCGGGTCATGGCGGTGAGTTCCTCGGGGGTGGTGGTGCGGCGGGTGGCCGAGCGCAGGACCGCTTGCTGCGAGCGCAGCGCGCGGATCTGTACTTCCAGTGCGTCGACGTGAGCCTCGGCCACCTCGGTCCAGGTGTGTTCGCGGCTCAGGACAGCGCGCATCGCCGCCAGGCCCAGGCCGAGGTCCCGCAGGGTCCGTGCCAGCTCCAGGCGGGCCACGGCGTCGGAGTCGTAGACCCGGTAACCGGCCGGGGTCCTTCCGGCGGGCGGCACCACTCCGGTGTCGGACCAGTGCCGGATGAGCTTCACCGTCAGTCCGGTCTTCCGCGCCACCTCCCCGATGCTCCAGAGATCGGCGTTGTCGTCGTCCATGCGCTTCACTCTCGGGTCTCCCACGGGGGGAGAGTCAACCGCCCGCCGGTCACCGGAGCCGGGGGCGGGTCAGTCGTCGAGGGCGTTCAGGACCTTGCCGAGGTCGACGAACTTGAAGTTGGTCGCGGGGCGGTCGCCGCCGCCGGGGGCGTCGTGACCGTCCTGTACGACGAGGAGGCCGTGCGGGTACCTGGAGCCGAGGGGGGCGTTGAGTGCGGCGGCGCCGTCGCACTCCTCGGAGCCGTCCAGGGTGCTGCTCGCGGGCGCGACGCGGAATCCGCCCTCGTACGCGTTGTCGTCCTTCTGCTCGCGGTCGTAGGCGGCGAAGGTGTTGTCGCCCTGGCTGGAGGCGAGGAGGTAGCCGTCGCCGTCGCGTTCGGTGACCAGCGTGAGGCCCTCGACGTCCGCGGTGAGCCTGCTGCCTCCGAAGCCGGGGTCGGTGCCCTGGGTGCACTCCTCGGTCTGCTCGTCGTAGGTGCCCGGGACGCCGTACTCGCGGACCTTGTCGATCAGTTGGGGGGTGCCGGTGAGGTCGGCGCGCAGGCGCCAGATGCCGATGTCCTCCTGGCCCGCGTAGAGGGTTCCGTCGGCCGGGTCGACGACCATGCCCTCGACCTGCGGCAGTTCACCGGGTTCCCCGCAGGGCGTCCACGAGGTGCCGTTGGGCAGCCGGAACGTGGAGGGCAGGTCCAGGGTGCGGATCTTGCGGTACGTGACCTTGCCGCCGGTGGCCGGGAGGAGTTCGAGGAGGGCGATGCTCGTGCGTTCCCTGCGGCTCACCAGGGCGTACGAGCGGTGGGACTTCGGGTCGGTCCAGGTGGCGAGACCGTACGCGGTCTGCTGGTCGTTGACCTCGGCCTGGTCGCGGGAGAACACTGCGGGGGCTGCCGGGTCGGTGACGTCGGTGAGCGGGCCTCCGCTGCGCTCGCGGTCGATGCGGTAGAAGCGCAGCCGGTCGTGGCCTCGGTCGCTGGTGACGGCCAGGTCCGCCCGTCCCGAGGACAGGCGCAGGCCCTGGACGAGGTCCACGTTGTTGAACCGGCCCGGGGCGTCGTCCGGCCCGGCGGCGGGCGGCGCGGCCAGCGACTGCACCGGGCGGGCGTCCATGTCGTAGACGCGCAGGCCCCCCTCCTTGGCGGTCGCGATGACCAGGCTGCGGCCGGGAGCGGCGGCGTTGCGCCAGATCGCCGGATCGTCGGCGTCGGCGTTGCCGCCCTCGGCGTCGTCGTGCAGGACCGGCGTCTCGGCACGCGGGGTGACGACGGGAAGCGGGCCGTGAGAGGCACGGTGTTGGGCCTGGGCGGGCACCGTCAGGGCCGCTGCCGCGAGCGTGGTCAGGGCCAGTACGAGCGACCGGGCTGTTCGGGAGCGAGGCACGCAAGTCTCCTTCTGTCAGGGGTGGTTCTGCGCGAGCGTCCTGCCTGCGGGTGTCGGCGCGGCAGACGGGGGACGACGGGCAGCCCGGTGTCCGGGTGCATACGAGGTGAACGAGGGCTCGACGGCCGTGGCGGCTCGCTGGTCAGCGCGCGCCGGTCACGGGTCAGCGGTCGCGACGGAAGACCCCGGACCGGGCGGACAGCACCCTCTGCCTCCCCCGGTCGGCACACCGCGCGTTGGCCCACCCGGGTGCCGTTGCCGGGCCCGCCCCCTTTCCGAGGATCTGCGGAGTGACCACGGCCGGACAGCACGATCCGGATTTCGGACGAGTCTGGAAGATCCTCCATTGACAGAATTCGTCGCTTTGATCAATCATCCGTGACAAGGCCGGACCGGCCGACGGTGCGGTTCCAGGATTCGCGTTCGTACGGCCGACGGCAGCTCCCGACAGTGGAAGAGTTGGCCTTGAACGCGCACCCGAAGTCCCTCCATTCCCCTGTGGAGCACACCTCGACAGAGGCCGGAACACCGGCCACCGCCGCGCAGCGGAGGCTCTGGTTCCTGGCGCAGATGCGCGGGGCCGACGAGGCGTGTCACGTGCCGGTGGTCCTGGAGTTGGACGGCGCACTGGACCGGGACGCGTTGCTGCGGGCGCTGGGTGCGCTGGTGGAGCGGCACGAGGTGCTGCGTACCCGGCTGGTCACGGTGGCGGGCGCACCGTACCAGCAGGTCGATCCGGCGGGTGCCGCCTTCCCGCTCTCCGTACGGGACCTCACCGGGCAGCCCGACGCCGAGGCGCGACTCGCCGAACTGGAGCGGGAGGCGGCGTCCGCCCCGTTCGACCTGGCCGTGGACCATCCGGTGCGCGGCTGCCTCGTCGTGCGGGGCGAGGACGCGCATGTGCTGCTGCTGACGTTCCACCAGGCCGCACTCGACACGTGGTCGGCCGGGGTCGTCGGGCGGGAGCTCGGACAGCTCTACGCCGCCTTCGGCACAGCGGTGAGCGGTGACGGCGGCGAGCCTCTGACATCGTTGCCCATGCGGTACGCCGACTACGCCGTGGAGCAGCGGCAGTGGCTGGAAAGCGGTGTGGCGGAGCGGCAGGGCGCGTACTGGGCGAAGGCGCTCGCGGGTGCTCCCGCCCTCCTGGAGCTGCCGACCGACCGGCCCCGGCCGGCCGAGCAGGACTTCCGGGGCTCGCGGGTTCCCGTACGGCTCGATGCCGAGCTGAGCTCCGCCGTGGCCGCGTTCGGACGCCGGGCCGGGTGCGGTGTCGCCGAGGTGGTCCTCGCGGGGTGGGCGCTGGTGCTGGCGCGCCATTCGGGCCAGGACGACGTGGTGATCGGGATGCCGCACGCCAACCGGCCGCGCCCCGAGCTGGCCGGATTGGTGGGGCACTTCGCTCACCCACTGGCGTTGCGCGTCGACCTCTCCGGGGACCCGGACGGGCAGGCGTTGGCCGGACGCGTACGGGAGGCGGTGCGGTCGGCGTCGGACCACGCCGAGCTGCCCTTCGAGCGGGTCGTCGATCTGGTGAAGCCGCCGCGGAGTCTGGGGCGTCCGCCGGTGTTCCAGGTGTTCTTCGACTGGCGCGCTGCCGAGCGGGGCGACGGGCCGGACGGCTGGGCGTTGCCGGGAGTGGACGTGGCGAGCCGTCGAGGGGGCGACGGAACCTCGGTGTACGACATGGCGTTGGAACTCGGCGAGGCCGACGGCCGCATCGAGGGGACGCTCACCTTCGCTTCCGCGCTGTTCGACGCCGGGACGGCCGAGCGGTACGTCCGTCATCTGCGCAGGGTGCTGGAGCAGTTGGCCGACGGGAGCGGGCGGGCCCTCTCGGAGGTCACCCTTCTCGATGCCGAGGAGCGCGCTCAGGTGCTGGTCGCCTTCAACGACTCCGGCCTCCCCACCGGGAGCGCCGGACTCGTCGAGCGGTTCGAGGCCCAGGTGCGCGAGCGGCCCGGGCAGACCGCCGTGGTGCACCGGGGCGAGAGGCTCGACTACGCCGCACTCGGGCGGCGGGCCGACCTGCTGGCGCGGACGCTGACCGACCGGGGCGTGGGCGTCGACCGGGTGGTCGGGCTGCACACGGAGCTGTCCGTGGACATGGTGGTGGGCATCCTGGGTGTCCTCAAGGCCGGTGGCGCGTATCTGCCGCTGGATCCGGCCCTGCCTGCGGAGCGGCTCGCGGGGATGGTCGCGGACTCCGGTGCGGTGCTGGTGCTCAGCAACGCGGCAGGGGCCGAGGAGGCTTCGGGCGGGGCTCCGTGGGTGTCCCTGGCGGACGCGGAGGCCGGGGCCTTGGCAGAGGGCGGGGCCGAGGGTGGTCCCGGGGTGCCCCTCGACGCCGCGCACCGCGAGTCCCCCGGCCTCGCCGCGCGGCCCGAGGACCTGGCGTACGTCATCTACACCTCCGGGTCGACCGGCCGCCCCAAGGGGGTGGCCGCCACCCACCGGGGCATCCTCAACCTTCTCGACTACTGGCTCCACGAGTTCGGCGCGGCTCCCGGGCTGCCGTCCGCGATGTGGCCGTCCTTCTCCTTCGACGCCTCGGTGCAGGAGTTCCTGCTGCCGCTTTCCACCGGCGGCGTCCTCCACCTGGTCCCGCAGGACGTGCGGGACGATCCCGAGGCGCTGGTGGGGTGGATGCGCGAGCACGCCGTCGTGGACGTACTGCTGCCGCCCGCGTACGTCAAGTGGATCTGCGAGGCACCGGAGGAACGTCTCGACGGGCTCGCGCTGCGGTGTGTCCGCACCGGGTTGCAGCCGCTGCCCGAGGAGAGTCTGTACCGGATGGAGCAGGCGCTGCCCGGGCTGCGCGTCTTCAACGCGTACGGGCCCACCGAGACCGCGCTGTACTGCACCTCCTATCTCGAGCCGCGCCCGCTCGCCCGGCAGGCGCCGATCGGCAGGCCGGTCGCCAACACGCGTGCGTACGTACTGGACGAGCGGCGTGAGCCGGTGCCGATCGGTGTCACCGGGGAGCTGTACATCGGCGGGGCCGGACTGGCGCGCGGCTATCTGAACAGCCCCGGGCTCACCGACGAACGCTTCGTGGCCAACCCCTTCGTGCCGGGCACCCGCATGTACCGCAGCGGCGATCTGGTCCGCTGGCTGCCCGGCGGGGATCTGATGTACGTGGGGCGGCGTGACCACCAGATCAAGCTGCGCGGCTTCCGGGTGGAGCTGGGCGAGATCGAGGCCACGCTGCTCGCGCAGCCCGGGGTGACCGAGGCGGCCGTACTGACCGATCTGGACGCGGGCGGCGAGCCGTATCTGGTGGCCGCCGTCGGCACGGATTCCGGGTCCGGTGCGGACAGCGGGTCCCCCGCCGATGCGGGGGCGGCCGTGCCCCGTGACGCCGCCGCGTGGAAGGCCGCGCTCGCCCGGCGGCTGCCAAGCCACATGATTCCGGCGTTCTACGTCGAGCTGCCGCACCTGCCGCAGACCCCCAACGGCAAACTCGACCGCACTGCCGTCCTGGAGCTGTCCCGCGCCGCCAGGCCCGCCCAGGTCAACCAGGAAAGCCCCCGCGACCACATAGAGTTGACGCTCTATCAGATATGGCAGCGGCTGCTGCTGCACCCCGACATAGGCATTCGGGACAGCTTCTTCGACATCGGCGGCACCTCGGTCTCCGCCATCAAACTGGCCCATGCCGTACGTGCGGAGTTCGGCCGCTCGCTGCCGGTCCGGGACATCCTCCTGCACCCGACGATCGAGGACCTGGGCGGTCTGCTGCGCCGGGAGGCGACCGATGCCCCGCCGAGCGGGCCCCTCACCTTCCGGCAGGGTGACGGCAGCACCCAGGTGGTCTGCGTACACCCGGCGGGCGGCACCGCCTTCTGCTACCTCTCGCTGGCCAAGGCACTGCCCGACTCCGTCGGTGTGCACGGCATCCAGTCGCCGGGCGTCAACCCGGGCGAAACCTTCCTGCCCACGGTCGAGGCCATGGCCGACGCGTATCTGGAACTGGTCGGGCCGCTGCTCGACGCGGACCGCCCGCTGGTGCTCACCGGGCTCTCGTACGGCGGTCTCGTCGCGCACGAGATGGGCCGACGGCTCGCGGAGCAGGGGCAGCGGGCGCTGAGCGTGGTGCTGCTCGACACACCGGGCACGGACGATCCGCAGGAGCGGGCGGCTGTCGTGCCTGCCGAGATGGCGGAGTTCCGCGACAAGCTCGTCAAGTTCAACGGCATGTACCCGGGCATCGACGACGCGCAGATCGAACAGTACTTCCGTCTCTACAACCACAACCGGCTCACCACCGTCGACCACGTACCGGCGGTGACGACGGCCAGGACCGTACTGATGCAGGCGGTCGAAGGCGTGCCGGAGGAGCAGTTGCGGGAGCACCGCGCGTTCTGGCAGCGGCGTACGGACGGGACCTGTGAGGTCGTACCCGCGCGATGCGGGCACTGGGACATGCTGGAGTCGGCGGAGGTGGTCGAGGTGGCGGCGACGATCGGGGCGGAGCTGGCCCGGTGGGCGCGGTCGTCGCCGGTCCCGGAACAGTCGTCGGTGGTGTCGGAACAGTCGTCGCCGGTGTCGTCGGTGGTGTCTGAGCAGTCGGCGCCGGTGTCGGTGCGGTCCGCGCAGGGCCCGCAGTCCGGAACGGCGGCTCAGGCATGAGCGACCTCGTACCCCTCTCCGGCATCCCCGCGCCGGGGCTCGCCGCCGCCGTGCTCGACCGGGCGCGTCGGCACCCCACCGCGCTCGCGCTCGTTGACGGCGCCCGCCGACTGGACTACGCGGAACTCGACAGGCGCAGCGCCGCCGTCGCCGAGGCGCTGCGCGCCCGGGGTGTGCGGCCCGGGCAGGCGGTCGCGCTCCGCCTGCCGCGCTCCTGGCAGCTGGTCTGCGCCATGCTGGGTGCCTTGCGCCTGGGCGCGACCGTCGTTCCCCTGGACGCGCAGAGCCCTCCGGAACGCCGACGCCACATCGTGAGCGACTCGGCCAGCGTGGCGGTGGTCCTCCGGGAAGCAGACAGCTCCGAGGAGGCCGACCGCTCCGAGGAGGCCGGCAGCACCGGGGGGCTCGGTGAACTCCCGCCGGGGGTGGCGGCTTTGACGATCGAGTCGCTCCTCCAGGACGCGAGCCCGACGCCGTGCGACCCGCCGTCCGGCGGCTTCGCCCCGTCCTTCCTCTTCTACACCTCGGGCAGCACCGGCCGTCCCAAGGGCGTCGAGGTCCACGACGCGGGCATCCTGCGGCTGGCCCGGCCCGGGTATCTCCGGCTGGACGAGGGGATGCGCTTCGCCTGCCTGTCCAACCCGGCCTTCGACGCGCTCAGCTTCGAGGTCTGGACCCCGCTGCTGACCGGCGGCTGCTGCGTGATCGTCGACGACGACACCGCTCAGTCGCCCGATGCGCTGGCCGCCGCGACCGAACGACTGGGCATCGACGTCCTGTTCATCACGGTGGCCCTGTTCAACGCGGTGGTCGAGAAGGTCCCGCACTGCTTCGCCACCATCGGTCAGGTACTGGTGGGCGGCGAGCAGCTCAACGCCCCGCTCATCCGGCGCTGGTACCGGCACAACCACGCCTCCGCCACCCGTCTGCACAACGTCTACGGCCCGACCGAGGCCACCACGTTCGCGCTCTGCCATCCCGTCCCGCGCGACTTCACCGGCGACCTCGTGCCGATCGGCCGCCCCCTGCCGGGCACCGGAGCGGTCGCCGTCGTCGACGGCAGCCGCGAGGCGGAATGCGGCGAGGTCGCCGAACTCCTCCTGTCCGGCGACGCGTTGGCGGCGGGATACCGCAATCTCCCCGAGGAGACCGCGCTCCGTTTCACCACCCTGCCGTGGTACGACGGCGGGGTGCGGCGGCACTACCGCACCGGCGACCTGGTGCACCGCGACGACGAGGGCCGCTACACGTACGTCGAACGGGCCGACCGGCAGGTCAAGGTGCGCGGCTTCCGCATCGAGCCCGGTGAGCTGGAGCGGTGCCTGCTGACCCATCCGGCGGTGCGCCAGGCATATGTGTGCACCCGGCGGGACGCGCACGGCGTCAACGAGCTGCTGGCCCATCTGGTGCTGGGCTCCGAGCTGTCGTACGACGCCTTTGAACAGCACGTGTCCGCCGGTCTCCCCGCGTACATGCGCCCGCACCGGACATACCTCCTGACGGAACTGCCGCTCAACGCCAACGGGAAGGTCGACAGGGACGCACTGGCGGCCTGTGCCGGGAATCCCTGGCGTGGCGACGACGGCCGTACGGACGGGGACCTCGAAGAGGGGGACCCCACGCACGACGGTCTCCTGGGTGAGGTGCTGCAACTCGCCTCGGACGTAACGGGAGTTGACGACCTGCGCGGTTCCGATCGCTGGATCGCCGTCGGCGGGGACTCGCTCAAAGCGCTGCGGCTGCGGTACGAGGTGCGCAGGCGCTGGGGCGTCGAGGTGCCGCAGGCCCGCGTCCTTGCGGGCGACCTCGCCGGGCTCGCCTCGACGATCGAGGCGGGCCTCGCGCCGGGCCGTGCCGTACGCTCCGCCCGCTACCCGGTGCCCGCCGCGCCGTCCGGGGCCGAGTCCGCTCCGGCCACCGCCGAACAGCAGCGGCTGTGGCTGCTCCAGCAGCAGGACCCGGCCTCCCGCGCCTATCACGTTCCGCTCGCGTTCGACGTGGCGGGCGAGGTCGACGCGGATGCGCTGCGGCGGGCACTGCGGGACCTGGTCGTCCGGCATCCCGCGCTGCGCACCGCCTTCGAGGCGACGCCGGGAGGTCTGCGGCAGGTCGTGGGCGAACCGTACGACCCGTGGTGCGAGCCGTCCCCCGGGGCTGCTTCCGGGTTCTTCGACATTCCCTTCGACCTGGCACGTCCCGAGCTCTTCCGGGCGTGCTGGCTGCCACGGCCCGACGGGGGTGAACTGCTGCTGTCCCTGCACCACATCGCGGTCGACGGCTGGTCGCTCAGCATCCTGTTCGGAGAGCTGTCGGCCGGGTATGTCGCGGCGCGCGGCGGGCGGGCTCCGCTCCCGGACCCGGGTGCCGTACCCACGCCGCTCGACTACGCCGACTGGCAGGCCGAGTGGTTCACCTCCGACGCCTACCGGTCGGATCGCTCCCAACTCCGCGCCAAACATGTCGAGTTGATGTCGGACACGGAAGATTCACCGGATGCCCTGGAGCCGGTCCTGCACACGGAGATCCGCACGGGGCGTCTGCTGCGGACCACCCTCGACGCGGGCCGCCGCGAAGCACTCGACCGCCTCTGCGGGCAGTTGGGGCTCACCCGGTTCCAGGTCCTGCTGGGCGTGTACGCGTGGAGCCTGTACGGCGTGACGGGGCGTACGCGGCTGCGGATGGCCGCTCCGGTGGCGAACCGGCCGGTGCGGGAGTTCTCCACCGGGGTCGGCATGTTCGCGAACACCGTGGTGATTCCGGTGGAGTTGGGGATACGGGAGGAGCTGCGCCCCCTGCTGGCACGGCTGGGCTCCGTGGCGCAGGACGTGCTCGCCCTCCAGGATGTGGCGCTGGCGGACGCCCTGCACGACGGGGCGGCCGGCCGAGGAGGCTCCCGGGGCACGCCCTTCGACTTCCTCTTCGTGCTGGAGAACACGGACTTCGGCGCACTCGCCTTCCCTGACTGCCGGGTCCTTCCCCAGTGGCCCCAACCAGCGGATGCCAAATGCCCGTTGACGCTCTCCGTCGTGGAACGGGGCGTTCGGCCGGGCGGCGGGCCGGGCCCCGGGTCCGAGGGGGCGCTAGACTGTCTGTGGGAGTACGACGCCCGGTTCTTCGCCACCGACGCGGTGACGGCGATGTCGGAGCTGTTCCGGGACGGCCTGGACCGGCTGCTCGGGGAGGACGACGGGGCGCGGCCCCGTCCCCGGGGAGGAACCCTGGCCGAGTTGGTCGCACCGTACCGGGAGCGGCTGCCCGAGCCCGGTCGGGCGCGGCCGATGCCCGCCGACTTCGTCACCGTCGCCGAGGGGTTCGCGCGGCAGGTGGGCCGCACCCCCGACGCGCCCGCTCTGGTCGGCCCCGAGCGCACGCTGACGTACCGTCAGTTGGATGCGTACACACAGCAGTTGGCAGCGGAACTGAGCCGTGAGTTCCCGCTCTCGGGCGCGGAGGACGGGGATCCCTGCGTGGCCCTGCACTTCGCTCCCTCGGAGACGCACGTGGTGGCGCTGCTGGCGCTGGCCCGGCTCCGCCTGACCGTGGTGCCGCTCGACCCCTCGTACCCGCCGGAGCTGCTGCGGCAGATACTCGGCCAGCTGAATCCGCTGTGCGTGCTGGTGCCGGAGGGTGGTGCGGACGCGCTGGACGGCATCGCCCCGGACTCCCTGCCGCGCCGCCCGGTGAAACTGGCGGCGCACCCTCCGTCGGCACCCGAAGAACCGGGCGAGGTGCCGGAGGATCCTGACGGGCGGCACCCCCTCTACCTGCTCTTCACCTCGGGTTCCACGGGCGTCCCGAAGGGCGTGCGAGTACCGGACCGCACGCTGTGCAACCTGCTGCAATGGCAGCGGGATTCGGGCGGCCTGGCAGAGGCGGCGGTCACCCAGCAGTTCTCGATGCTGTCCTTCGACGTCTCCTTCCAGGAGGTCTTCAGCACCCTGTGCGGCGGCGGGCGGCTGCACCTGGTCGACCCCCGGTGGCGGCAGGACGCACCGGCCCTGCTCGACCAGCTCGAAGCGTCGGGCGCGGAGCGGCTGTTCCTGCCGTACGTGGCGCTGCATCTGCTCGCCGAGCACGGCGTCCGGCTGGGCCGCTATCCGTCGCGGCTGCGTGAAGTGGTCACGGCGGGCGAGCAGTTGCTGTGCACGGACGCGATCCGGCGGTGGTTCGCCGGTATGCCGGGGGCCCGGTTGTTCAATCATTACGGTCCTTCCGAGACCCATGTGGTGAGTGCGCTGTGCCTGGAGGGCGACCCGGCCGACTGGCCGCAGCGTCCGGCGATCGGCCGTCCGGTGGCGGGCGCGTGGCTGCGGGTGGTCGACGAGGCGGACGCTCCCGTGCCGCCGGGGATGCCGGGTCGGCTGCTCATCGGCGGGCCGATGGCCGCTCCCTGCTACGCGGGCGACGCCGTCCAGAGCGCCCGCCTGAACGCGGAGCGTTTCGTCGACCTGCCCGGTCTCGGCACCTTCTACCGCAGCGGCGACCTGGCGCACTTCGACCACGAAGGGCTGCTGCACTACCGGGGGCGCGACGACCAGCAGATCAAGCTGAGCGGCCACCGGCTCGAACTGGGCCAGGTGGAGGCGGCGCTCCTGCGTCACCCGGACGTGGTCAACGCGGTCGTCGCGGTGCAGGTCGAACCGGGGTCCCAGCCAGCGGAAGGCACCCGGCTGGTGGCCTGCTTGCAGCTGCGCGATCCTGATTCCCCGCCGGATCAGGCGGAGTTGGCACGGCATTTGGCACCGCTGCTGCCCTCGTACGTACGGGTGGACCGCTTCCGCGTCCTGGAGCGACTGCCCCTCGCGCCGAGCGGAAAGCTGGACCGCAGGGCGGCGCTCACGGCGCCGGGCGTGGAACTGGGGGTACCGCGGGCCACGGCCTTGGCGGAGGCGGCCCCCAGGGCGGCCGCGCTGTCGGCGCGGGAGGCACGGCTGACGAAACTCTTCGAGGAGGTGCTCGGCCTGTCCCCCGGACCTGACGAACGCTTCTTCGACGCGGGCGCGTCCAGCCTGGGCCTGATGCGGTTCCATCTGCGCTGCACGGCCGAACCGGAGCTGCGCTTCTCGATCCCGGACCTCTTCGAGCACGTCACCGTACGCCGCCTCGCGGCCCATCTCGACGACCGGGAATCGCCAACGCGCCCGCGTGGAAAGGTTGTTGAGCAGCGCACAGCGGAGCACGACGAGTCGTCGGACGCGCGTGAACCCATCGCCGTCGTCGGCATGGCCGTACGCGTCCCCGGTGCGGACGATCTCGCCGCGTTCTGGAAGCTGATACGCACCGGGGGCCGGGGCATGGAGCACTTCGAGGCGCCCGAAGGCGTGGTCGGGGTGCGCAGCCAGATGTCGGAGCTGCTCTCGTTCGACGCCGAGCACTTCGGCATCAGCCGCCAGGAAGCCCGCCTGATGGACCCTCAGCAGCGGCATCTCCTGATGAGCTGCGTACAAGCGCTCGCGCATGCCGGAATCGGCGGGTCAGGGGCGGCGGACGCGCGGCGGGCCGGAGAAGGGAGCGGACAGCGGCCCGGGGCCGGGCAGCGGTCCGGCGAGAAGGCCGGGCCTCGGATCGGGCTCGTCGCGGGCTGCGGCGAGAACACCTACTTCCAGTCCCTGCTGCGCGAGGCGGACCCCGAGCGGCTGCCCGACGGGTTCCAGCTCGCGCTGCATCACGAGAAGGACTTCCTCACCACCAAGGTGGCCTACCACCTCGACCTCGCGGGTCCTGCGTTCACCGTGCAGGCGGCGTGCGCCAGTTCGCTGGTCGCCGTCCACGTCGCGGCGGGCCTGCTGCGGCAGGGCGACGCCGACGTGATGCTCGCGGGCGGAGTGCTCGTCGACACGCTGCTGACGGACGGATACGCCTACCGCCCGCAGCACATCTTCTCCGCGGACGGCCACTGCCGGGGCTTCAGCGACGACGCGAGCGGCACCGTCGGTGCGAGCGGTGTGGGCGTGGTGGTGCTCAAGCCGCTGCGCCTGGCGCGCCGCGACGGCGACACCGTGTACGCGGTACTCACCGGCTCGGCACTCAACAACGACGGTGCGGGCAAGCTCAGTTACAGCGCACCGTCGCTGGCAGGCCAGCGCGACGTGATCCGTGCGGCATTGCGCCGCAGCGGTCGCTCCGGTGCCGATCTGGGGTACGTGGAGGCGCACGGCACCGGCACTCCGCTGGGGGACCCGGTGGAGGTCGGCGCGCTGCGTCAAGCCTTCGGCGAGGAAGACGCCGCGGCAGCCGGGAACACTTCCCCGGCGTGTGCACCCGCCTCGGTCGCGCTGGCCTCGGTGAAGAGCCAGATCGGGCATCTGGGCGCGGCGGCCGGAGTGGTCGGCCTGGTCAGGGCCGTCCTGGCGATCCACCATGCGGTGATTCCCCCGCAGGTCGACTTCCACCGGCTCAACCCGCAGATCGGGCCCGACGCGGGGCCGTTCTTCATCCCGACCGAGGCGCGGGCCTGGCCCGTCGACCGGCCGAGGGTGGCCGCGGTGAGCAGCTTCGGCATCGGCGGCACCAATGCGCACGTCGTACTGGAGGCGGGCGACTCGTCGACGGGCGGCCCGGCCCCGGAGGCCGACACCGCGCGAAGCGTGGACGGCACGAGCGGCACGAGCCGCACGAGCACAGCGGATGCGGCGGGTGCGGCAGTGCCGTGCGTGGTGCTCTCCAGCAGCAGTGCACAAGCGCTGCGCACCGACGCCGCGCGCATCGCCGCCCACCTGCGTGCACGCCCGGAGACGTACGACAGCGTGGTGCGGCACCTCCGGGCCGGGCGTCCGGCGCGCCGCCTGCGGGTGGCGGCGGTGTGCGCGGACGCGGCGGAGGCGGCGGTCTGGCTGGACGCGGTCGCCGAAGGGACGGTGCGGCCCGTCGAGGCGGGCGTACCGGACGTAGCCGACGACGGTCTGTCCGTGGGCGAGCACGCGCCCGGTGATCTGGTCGCGGCCTGGCTGGCGGGCCGGTTCGTCCGGTGGTCGGAGGCTTCGGAGGCTTCGGAGGCTTCGGCGCAGGCTCCGTGGGACTTCCCGCCGCCCGCCTTCGCCCTCACCACGTACGACGCGTCGGAGCTGCGGCGCACCGTGACGACGGGTGACGGCTCGCCGGGGACCGCCGCCGGGGAGTGGCCCGAGCGCGTGGGCGAGGCGGGTTGGCTGCACCAGCCGCACTGGGTGCGACGGGGCCGAGCCGGTGGTCCCGGTGAAGTGGGCTCCGCTCAGGGCCTGTTGGTGGTGATGACGGATGAGCCGTTGCCGGAGGCTGCCCTGCGGCCCTTCCGTGCTGTGTTCGACCGGGTCGTCGGTGTCGTCGCCGCAGAAGGGTTCGCCCGTCTCGGTGAGGACGCGTACGCGGTGGACGCGGCTGACTGCGACTCCCTGCGGCAGCTTTTCGACGCACTCGTGGCTTCGTCTCCGGTCTCGGCAGTTCCGGGTGCGGGCCCGGTCGTCGACTGGTTGCACGCGCTGCCGCTCGGGGTCGGAGGGGCGGTCGACGACACCTCGCTCGACCGCGCCCGCCGGGCCTGTCTGGACACCCCGGCCGCCCTGCTGCGCGCTGCGGCCGAACTGTCGCACCCCGTAACGCTGCGGCCCTGGTGGCTCTCGTACGCGGCGCAGCCCGTCGAAGGACCCGTACGGCGGCCGGAGTTGGGGCTGCTGGCGGGTGCGGCGGAGGTGGCGGCACAGGAGTGCGCCGTCGACGCACGGTGGCTGGACCTGCCGAGTGATGAACTGGACTGCTGGGCAGCCGCGTTGGCGGGACTGCTCGCCGAACGCGTGCAGGCGCGGGAGGATTCCGGCACGGAGCGGCGGCTCGCGCTGCGGCAGGGCTACTGGTGGCGTCAGGCCGTGCTGCCGGTGCCCGTTCCGGAGCCGACCGCACCATCGGTGGCGGCCTTCCAGCCCACAGGGGCGGAGGGTCCCCCGACGTACGTGGTCCTGGGCGGTACCGGCGGGATCGGCAGTGCGCTGGCCGCCCAGTTGCTCGTGGAGTCCGACGCGTGCCGTCTGGTACTGGTGTCACGCCGGGCCGCTCTCCCCGAGGCGCTCGCGCCGTGGGCGGACCGCGTCGACCTGGTCGAGGCGGATCTGGGAGTGGCCCGCGTCGAGGACGTACTCGGACTCCTCGAAGGTGTCGCCACGCGGATCGACGGGGTGGTGCACGCGGTGGGCCTGCCGGGCGGCGGGCTGCTGACGCGGCGGGACAGTGCCGCGATGCGGCCTGCGACGGAGGGCAAACTGCGCGGCGCGCTGCTGGTCGAGCGGCTGATCGAACGCCACCGGCCCGCTTTCGCCGTGTACTGCTCGTCGATGTCGGCACTGTTCGGCGGCGTCGGCCAGTTCGACTACGCGGCGGCGAACGGTCTGCTGGACGGCTTCGCCGGGCACCGGTCGGGAGAGGGCGAGAGCACCCTGCGGATCGCGCTCGGCTGGGACGTCTGGCGCGAGGGCGGCATGGCCGGGCGGGCCCTGCACGGGGACGCACGCCATCACGCCCATCTCGCGGTCGGCCTGACCGATGCGGAGGGCAGGCTGGTGTTCGCACGGGCGCTGCGACTCCAGTTGCCGCACCTGCTGGTGTCGACGACGGACATCGGGCGGGCCGCCGCCTTCTACGCGCCGCCGCAGGACCGGGGCGTACCGAAGGGCGGGAACCCACCGCAGAGTCGAGCCCTGCCAGAGGGCCAGGACCGGGGACGCGGTGCCGCGCCCGACGACGCACGCGGCACCCTCACCGGCTGGCTCGGTCAGTGGCTGGGGCTCGACGCGGCGGAACTCGATCCGGAGGTGTCCTTGTACGACTACGGCGCCGACTCCCTCACCATGATCGACCTCATCGCCAAGGTGGAGCAGCACTTCGGCGTCGACCTGGAACTCTCCCGGCTCAGTCACCGGGTGAGCGTGGAGGAGCTGCTGGGGCACCTGCCCCGGGAGGCCGGGGCCGCGCCGGAGGCAACCGCAGCGGCCACCCGGACCACCGAGGTCTCGGCGGAATTCCGTTCCGTGCCCGCCCCCGAAGTGACCCTTGAGGTCTGGCAGGAGGGTACCGGCACCGACCTGGTGTGCCTGGTGCATCCGGTGGGCGGCGACATCCAGGCGTACCGCGACCTGGTGTCGGCGCTCGACCCGCACCTCACCGTCTGCCTCGTCGCGGACCCCTTCCTGCGCGGCTCCGCCGAGCACGGGCCCGGCGTCGCGGCCTGGTCCCTCGCGGAGCGTGCGCGCCGGTACCACGCCGCGCTCCAGGAGCGCTTCCCGCACGGCGAGTGGCGGTGGCAGCTGGCGGGCTGGTCGTTCGGGGCGTGGGTGGCGCACGCCATGGCCGCGGAGGCGGAGGCGGCGGGCCGACCCGCCGAAGGGCTCCACCTGCTGGACCCGCCGCCGCCGGACGGCGCCGCCCGGTTCCTCACGTACGACGACGACGAGAAGGGCATCGAGGCGGTCTTCGCGTACGAACTCGGCCAGGGCCGTGCGGAATCGGCGGGCGGGACGGCGTCGCAGAGCCCCCGGGCGCAGGCGTACGCCGCGCGTCTCGCGGTGTGCTGCCGGGCGAACCTGGCGGCGATGGCGCGGCACGTGCTGCCCCGGCTGGCCGCCACGCCCGCGCATCTCTGGCTGGCGGGCCTGCCGGTTCCCGGGCTGCCGGAGCCGGACTCCGTACACCGTCAACTCATCGCGTGGAAAGCCGAGTTGCCGTTCCTCAAGGCCACGGCAACGCTGGACACGACGCACTACGGCATCGTCCGCCCGCCGCACGTACGGCCGGTGGCCGATGCGGTGAACACGGCGGCGTCCTGGTCCCGTACGGATCGCGGAGACGGGTGAGGGCAGCGGGGAACCGGCCGGGACGGGGGACGCGCCGCGCACCGCGCCCGGCCGGGAGGAGCAGGGCGGGTCAGGCGCGCGGCCGCTCGAACCGGAGGGCGGGGTCGCCGTCGGGGTGCGGGGGCGCGGTGATCCGGCCGTCGTGAGTGCGGGTGATCGCGCGGGCGGCTCCGCCCTGCTCCGGCAGGTCGCGGCGAACCTGCCGGAGCAGGGCGGGGCCGCCCGCGACAGGTGCCGGGCCCAGGTGGGCGGACCGCGCCGTCAGGCCCGGTGAGGCAGAGCCGTTCGTCCAGGGCGCTGCCGGTGCTGATTCGCCGGGCGGCGGCGGTGACCTGGGCGGGACGGGGATCTGCCCGGCGCTGCGCGCCGCCCGTGTGTCTCCGGCGGAGGCACTCCGTTCGGTCTGAACCCCCGTCGTGGGACCGCCTCGCCCCTGCCTGTGTTCAGGTCAGCAGGAGGCTGAGGCCGCCGATCGTGTAGATGATCATCAGCGTGAGCAGGGGGAGCTGCCCGCTCACGGCGCGGGCGGGCGGGAACAGGCGGACGGAGCGGTCGTGTGCCGCGATCACACCGAGGACGTGACCGGTGACGACCGCGATCGCCTGGAGTGCCGCCAGCGCGCCGGGACCCAAGGGAGGCAAGGGTTCGGGGGCGTTGTCAGTGGCGAGTGCCATGCTTACTGTGCGTGGTCCTTCGGTGACGAGGAGGGAGAAGTAGTGGGCGACGAGATAGCCGAGCGCGATCGGCACGAGTGAGTGGGCGAAGGCGGTGAGTCGGCCCGGGTGGGGTCCGCTGAGGAGGCGGGTGGCCGCCGCGCACAGGCAGTAGAGGGAGGCGACGAGGGCGACGGAGCAGAGGAGGCCGAGAGTGGCCGTGGTGGTGCGGCCGAGAGGGGAGGTCTGGATCGCGTTGATCCAGACAGGACTGTCGGAGAAGCCGTCGTACGCGGTGGAGCCGAGCAGGACGCAGACGACGGCGACGAGCCCGGGGCGTTCGGGGGTCGCGTCGAGTCCGTGGAAGGGGTTGCGGAACACCAGACGGCCGTCCGCGCGGCGGCCGAGGGGAGAGAGGCGGGCCAGCAGGGTGGAGTAGACCTCGAAGGGGTCGCCGTCGGCGAACCAGCGTTCGCCGAAGCGGGCGGCGAGGGCGAGCTGGACGACGGTGTGGACGAGGAGGGCGACAAGGAGGGAGGTGCTGGCCGCCGGGTCCGGGGAGACGAGCTCCAGCCAGGTGAAGGCGAACAGGGCGACTGCGGCGGGCCATTGGCCGAGTCGGGGCGGCAGCGGGCGGAAGGGGCGGCGGGGACGGGCTCGGGTGAGGAGCCGGAGTGGGTTGAGCAGGCGCCAGACGGGGCCGAAGAGGAGGGAGGCGGGGATGAGACCGACCCAGAGCAGGACGTAGACGGCTCCGGGGGCGGGGTTGCGGTCGGGGTCGTCGGGGCCCAGGAGGAGGTACAGGACGACGGCGAGCGTGGCGGCCAGTCCCAGTGCGCGCAGGGTGGCGCGGGTGGCCGGGGCGTCGGCGGCTCGCTGGATCCCGGCGGGCAGGGCGAGGCCGGAGCGGTCGCCGCGGAAACGGGAGGTGGACCAGAGCAGTCCGAGGGCGAGGAAGGAGACGAAGAGCGCCGCGAAGGCTCCGGCGAACGCGTAGAAGGGAGAGATCGGCAGGTCGTGCTGGGAGCCGATGCCGTGGGCCAGGTTCACCGCGCGAGGGGTCACCGTACGAGGAGTTGGGTCAGGACGAGACCGGACTCGTGGGTTTCCACCTCGAAGAGGCCACTGCGGTCGGCGGTCAGGAGCAGGGTGGCCTCCCGGCCTGCGGGCAGGGCGAGTTCCTTGTCGTAGCCGTGGACGTGGAGGGTGTCGGCCCGGTCGCTGGTGACGCGCAGGGCGACCCGTTCGCCGCGCTTGAGCTCGGTGCGGCCGGGAGCGGGGGTGACCTTTCCGTCGCGGACGGTGATGGTGACGGTGCGGTCGGCCGCCGGTGCGGTCGGTGCGGGGGCCGGGGCGGAGGGGGCGGGGCTGCCGGGGCCGGTGTGGGTGTGGCCTCCTGGGGTGGCGATGGCTCCGGTGAGCGGGGTGGTGGCCTCGATCGGTTTGCCCGCGACGGCCCAGGCGGTGTGGTCGTCGGCGTAGAGGCGGACGGTCAGGGTGCGTGCGCCCTGGGGCACTTGGGCTGCGGGCAGGTGGAACCAGGGGCCGTAGAGGCGGGCGATCTGACGATCGTCGACCTCCAGGTGGGCGTGGCCCGAGCCGAGGAGGGCGGCGCCGCCGACGCTGTCCGGGGTGAAGCGGAAGTTCCGCACGGTCAGGTGGAGGTTCAAGCCGTCCTCCGCGTCGGGCCGCAGGGCGAGTTGGACCTGCGGGGCGCCGTCCGACGGGACCTCGCGGAGCCGGTGTCCGGTGCCGTCGTCGCCGGTGAGCAGGGTGCCCACGTCGCCGGATGCCTCTTGGTGGGTGGTGCCGGGCTTGTGGTGGGTGGTGGCAGGTTCGCCACAGCCCGTCGCCGCACCGCCGAGGAAGAGCAGCAGGGCGAGCGCGACGAGGGCACGGCGGGTCCCGGGGCGTGCGGCCGGGCGCGTCCCGATGGCGGTGCGGCGTGGGCCGTGCAGGGGGCTGCGGGGCGTAGTGTCCTCGGGCCGGGGGGTCACAGCGTGCCTCCTGCGGCAGTGGGGGAGGTCCGCATCACGGGGTCGGCTCCTGAGCACTGGGACGGGCGCCGGCGCTGCCAAACGGACCGGACGCCGCGCCGGGCGCGGACTTCGGTACGGGGGTGCGGTCGTTGTCGTCGGCGGGGGCCTCGGCCGGGGGCCCGGCGGGCCGGGTCGGGGTGCCCGGTCGGGTCGCCGAGGCGATCACGGCCCACAGGACCCAGATCACCGCGATCAGGGTGCGGATCCAGGCGGGGCTGAGCGGGATCCAGGGCACCATCAGTACCGCCTTGTCGAAGGCGTCCAGCAGAGTGAGGGCGCCCAGCAGGAGGCTGAGCCGCGCCAGCCAGGGCCGGGTCGGACGCAGCGCCAGGCCCGTCCCCGCCCACCACAGGCCGAGGCAGAGCAGAGCCGCGGCGGGCACCGGCGTGGCGGCCAGCGGCATGGTCGAACCCGCCACGTCCAGGGCGAGGCCCACGACCCCCAGCAGGGCGGCCGACGAGCCCAGCCGGGAGGCCCGCAGACGGCGCCACCACAGCACCCCGCCGACCAGCAGCAGGACGGCGGCGACGGCCAGCGCCAGCTGGGTCTCGACGCGTTCGATGCCGCGCGCGCCGTACCAGTCGCAGCCCGCAGGCAGTCTGCGCGCCTGCACGCTGTAGTCGGCGCAGATCAGCAGCTGCGCGAGCTTGACCGGTTCGCCCACGAGCCGGTCGGAGCCTCCGAAAAGGTCTCCGCGTGCGCCGCCGCACTGGGGCAGGGTGCCGGGGCTGGAGCCGTCCGGGCCGTCCTGCCAGCAGTTGCCCCGGCCCTGTCCGTCCCAGGAGACGTCCATGCCGTTGGGCCGGGAGGCCCCCTTCCTGTCCTTGCCGAGGATGTTGTTCGCGTAGCGGTTGTGGTGCGAGGTGTCGGTCTGTTTCGACCATGCCTTCTCGCCCCGGATGAAGGCGGGGACCGCGTTGAGGTAGAAGGCCGCGCGCCGGTGGCCGTACACCCAGTTGTTCTCGTACAGGTTCCAGTTGCCGCCCGCGGTGATGATGCCGGTGCCCGGTGGCATGGAGATCTGCGGGCAGACCACGCCCTGTTCGTAGCCGCGTTGCACGGGGGGCTTGGCGCAGGTGCCGTCGGCGACGAAGGGGTAGTAGTCGGCGTTGTTGTCGTGGATCAGGTTGCGTTCGAACTTGGCGTGGTTCTGCGGGAGTCCGGGGTGTCCTGGGAAGGCGCTGTCCATGGAGGCGCCGCCCATGTTCTGGTCGAACTCGTTGTCGTGCACCCAGACCGAGTCGCCCGCGGTGCCCGAGTAGCCGACCATGTTGTGGTGGCTGCGGCAGCCGGTGATCTCGATCGAGTAGCGGGGGACGTCGTAGCCCCGGCCCTCGTTGATGTTGGAGGCGCTGCCCGGGTAGATGCCGGAGTCGCCGTTGCCGTAGGACTCGCAGTTCTTGTACAGGCCGTGGTCGCTGGCGAAGGTGAGGAATCCGTACTCGTCGTTCCAGCGGGTCAGTACGTCGTCGATGACGAAGCCGTCGCCCGCGAGGACGTACAGCGAGTTGAAGGTGGTGCGCTGGGCGGTGAAGTTGCGGAAGTAGACGCCGTCGGACTGGTCGGCGCGGATCCCGTTGAGCTTCTGGTACTTGGCGTCGATGACCACGTCGAGGCGGGAGGCACCGGTGCCCTCGATCTGGAGGTTCTTCTTGCCGAGGATCGCCACCAGGTTCTGGTTGCGGGGGCATTGGACCTGCTGGGCGTACGACAGGATCTGGTACCCGAGGGAGGAGTCGGGGGCCTTCAGCGAGGCGCACGCCCCGGCCGGTTTCGGCAGCGAGGGCTCCTCCTCGTACAGGCCGGGCAGGATCGCGATGTTCATGCCGGGCCGTTTCACCGCGTCCACGGCGGCCTGGAGATGGCGGTAGCCGCTCTTCTCGCAGCGTGCGTACAGAGCGAGGTTGCGCTTCCTCAACTGCTCCGGAAATGCGGCGATTCGGCGCTCGAAGGCCGCCCGGCCGGTCTTGCAGACGAGGAGATCGGGCTCCCCCGTCCGGTACTCGGGTACGGATCCGGAGCCGTCCGGGAAGGTCACGGGCCGTTCCTCGTGCGCGCTCGCGGCGGGCGCGGCGAGCACGAGGAGGAGCAGAGCGAGGAGGGCGGCGAGGAGCACCGGCGGCACGGCGGAGAACCTGCGGATCCACGGCATGCGCGTGAGAGTAGAGCAATGTTCATCTTTTTGGATCCCCCCGTGCACGGACGAAAATCGTTCAGGCGGGATCTCCCCGGAGATGGGCGAGGACGGCGAGGACGCGTCGGTTGCCCTCAGCGGGGTCGAGGTCGAGCTTCATGAAGATGTTGCTGGAGTGCTTGACCACGGATGCCTCGGTGACCGTGAGGCGTCGCGCGATGGACTGGTTGTTGAATCCCTGGGCCATCAGGCCCAGGACTTCCCGCTCGCGGGGAGTGAGCCTGCGCAGTGGTCTGCTCTCGGTCTGCTGGGCGAGCAGGACGCGCACCACCTCGGGGTCGATCACCGTCTGGCCCCCCGCCACCCGGTCCAGGGTGTCCAGGAACTCCGAGACCTCGCCGACCCGGTCCTTGAGCAGGTAGCCGAGCCCCGCCGTTCCCCGGTCGCCGCCGCCGAGCAGGTGGGTGGCGTAGGCGGTGGCCACGTACTGGGAGAGGACGAGGACGGGCAACGTCGGCTCCCGGACGCCGCACTCGACGGGGTGACGGGGAGTTGTCCGCGAAGTCCTCCGGAATTGTCCTTGATCGGTAACGGGCGCATCCACCGGGCTCCGTCCCTCGTCCTGCCAGGTGGTCGCGAAGCGATCGGGGACCGGTGAGGAACTGCGGGAAAGAGGGACCGACATGGCACGGCACGACAGCGGGCGGGGCTGGTACGGCAAGGTCGTCGGGGCGGCGCTCGGGGTGGTGGTGCTCGCCGCCGGAGCCTCGGTGTGGACCGCACAGGCGGGAACCGAGAGCGGCTCGCCGTCGAAGCCCAACGCGGCGGGTTCCGTGGCCGGTTCCGTTGAGCCGGTCGCGGCGACCATCGCGCACGCATCGGACGCCGGGCCGCTCGGCGTCAATCTCACCATCGACGACGGGCCCGACCCCGTGTGGACCCCCCGGGTCCTCGACCTGCTGCGGGAGTACGGGGTGAAGGCCACGTTCTGCATGGTGGGGACGCAGGCGCAGGCCCACCCGGACCTCGTGAAGAGGGTCGTCGCGGCCGGGCACCGGCTGTGCGACCACTCCGTGTCGCACAACACCGCCATGGACAAGAAGTCCCAGCTCTACCAGTCGCAGCAGATCCGCGACGCCGAACGCATGATCACCGAAGCGTCCGGGGGCGTACGGCCGATGTACTACCGGGCGCCCGGCGGAGCCTTCACCCCGTACAGCCGGGGGCTCGCCGCCGGCCTGGGCATGCGTCCGCTGGGGTGGAACGTGGACTCCAAGGACTTCGAGCGGCCGGGTACGGACGCCATCGTCGCGACCGTCGAACGGGAGCTGCCGAACGGACCGACACTCCTGTTCCACGACGCGGGCGGCGACCGCACCCAGACCGTCGAGGCGCTGCGCCTGCTCCTCCCCCGGCTCACGGCGCAGGGTTACTCCTTCGGCTTCCCGGTGCGCTGAGGCGAAGGGCCCGCAGGAGTCGGTCGCAGGAGTCGCAGGGCAGGGGTCAGCCGTACATCGCCTGGTCGTAGAGGGCCGCGAGTGCGTCGTCGACGGGGTGGGGTTCGAGGCCGCCCGAGGGGCCGGGGCGCTGCCACCTCTGCAGGTTGAACGCGACGGCCAGCTGCCGCCCGCCGTCCGCGCGGATCATGGCGAGCGTGCCCGCGCCCCAGACCGTGCCGCCGTGCCCCCAGAAGGTCTCCCGGCCGGGGGCTCGCATCGGGTACATGCCGAGGCCGTAGTCGATGGGCTTGCCCTCCTGGGAGATGATCCGGACGGTCTGCTGCATCTGTGCCAGGGCGGCCGGGCTGACGATGTCCCCGGCCATGAGCTGGGCGTAGAACCGGTTGAGGTCGGCGACGGTGGAGATGAGCGAGGCCGAGGGGCCCGCGTAGGACATGTCGAAGACGCTGAAGTCGCGCGGCGGGTCGATCATGCCGAACCAGGACTCGTAGAGGCGGGAATGGGGGCCGTCGATGTGCGGCCCGGTGGGGAACTCGGTGTGACGGAGTCCGGCGCGCTCGATCACGTGCTGCGTGATGTGCTGCTCGGCCGGGGTGCCCGTGACGCGTTCGATGAGGGCGGCCATGAGGAGGTAGTTGGTGTTGGAGTAGAGGCCCGGGGCCGCGCCCGGGGGGCTGAAGGCCGGTGCGGCGACGCCCAGTTCGATGAGTTCGGTGGGGTCGAAGCGGGTGAACCGGTGTTCCTCCAGGCTTTCGGGGCCGGTGGCTGTGACGACCGGCATGCCCTTGAGCGAGGGGTAGACGTACGGAAGGTACTCGGCGAGGCCGCTGGAGTGGTTGATCAGCATCCGGACCGTGATGGTGTCGCCGGGTAAGCCGGGGACCAGGTCCGGGAGGTGGTGGCCGACCGGGGCGTCGAGGTCGATCCTGCCGCTGTCGACCAGTTGCAGCACGGCGGCGGCGGTGAAGGTCTTGGTGACGCTGCCGATGCGGTGCTTCAGGTCGGCGGTGACGGGGCGGCCGGTGGCGAGGTCGGCGACACCGGCGGCGCCGCGCCAGGTGTGCTCACCGTCGCGCACCTCGGCGAACAGGCCCGGTACACCGGCGCGGTGGACGTTCTCCAAGGCTGCGTTCAGCGCTGCGGAATTCAGTGGGACGTGCAAGGGGTGCGTCCTTTCGTCGTTCACGCGGTGGGCTCCGTCTCGGAGGCGCCACCCCGGACAGCAGGGCACGACCGGCATGCGGGACCGGCTGTCGCCGGGCCGTCGGGCAGGCCGTTGTCCTCATTATGCACGCGGTGCGTGCAACGCCAAGTGCATTGGTGTTGGCGTGAGTTAGGGTGATGATCCGGTGAGAGGAGCGACATGACGGGCCGCAGGCGCTGGTCGACCGAAGAGATCCTGGACGCGGCGGCGGAGCTGCTGCGCACGAACGACGCGGACTCGTTCAGCGTGCGCAAGCTGGCCGCGGTGCTCGGGACCGATTCCTCCAGCCTGTACCGGCACTTCCGCAGCAAGACCGAGTTAGTGCGCGCGGTCGCCGACCGGGTGCTGCTCGGCGTCATGGAGGGCTACCGGCCCGAGGGCGACTGGCAGCAGCGCATCACCGCTCTGGCGCTGCGCGTGCGGGAGGCTTTCGGGGAGCAGCCGCAACTCGCCGCCGCCTGGGGACGCTACGCGTCGAGCGGCACCGGTTCCCGGATGGTCATGGAGCAACTGCTACAGGCACTGCGGGAGTCGGGACTGCCCGACGAGGAGATCCCGGCGCACTACCACCGGATCACGGTGCTCCTCGTCGCGTTGATCGCCTCCGAGGCCGGGGTCAGCACCATCGGCCCGGTGGAGTACGAACAGGGCATGGAGCTCTTCCGCGTCGCGGTCCTCGGCGCCGACCCCGAACGCTTTCCCGCCGTGGCCCACTTCGCCCGCGACGTCAAACCCCAGGGCGCGGACCGCCGCGCCGCGTTCGAAGAGATCCTGGCCGCCCAACTCGCACACGTCGAGCGCTCCGCCCGGCCCTGGTCGGCAGGGCCCCAGGACATCCCGTCATAGCGTTCACCTTCATTCCATTGCAATGTAACGCGTGGACGCTATTGCATTAGGCGAGAAGCCGTTGCAACGATATCACCATCCTCACCTGCCCAAAGGGGAATTGGATGCAACGAATCTGTTGCCTGAATGGTGAAGGCAACGTAGCGTTCAGGTCGTCGGAAAGAACGAGCCGGACGGGAAACCGGCCAACACGAAGGACGCCGCCATGCAGCAGTTCGCCACCCCCGCCGCCATCACCGCCCACCTCGACATCCCCGCCGGAGGCATCCGTCTGACCGCCTCCGACCGCACCGACACCACCGTCGAGGTCCGCCCCGCGAACCCCTCCAAGAGCCGCGACGTCAAGGCCGCCGAGGAGACCACCGTCGACTACGCGGACGGCGTCCTGCGGATCACCGCCCCCACCCCCAAGAACCAGGTGCTCGGCTCCACCGGCGCCGTCGAGATCACCGTCGAACTCCCCGCCGGTTCGCACGTCGAGGGCAAGACCGCCACCGCCGAGTTCCACACCGTCGGCCGCCTCGGCGAGGTCACCTACGACAGCGCCCACGGCAGCGTGAAGCTCGACGAGACCGCCGGGGCACGGATCGGCCTCCAGGCCGGTGACATCCAGGTCGGGCGGCTCGGCGACGCGGCCCGCGTGTCCACCGCCAAGGGCGACATCACGATCACCGAGGCCGTGCGGGGCGAGGTCACCCTGCGCACCGAGGCCGGGAACATCACCGTCGGCGCCGCCCGAGGCACCTCCGCCACCCTCGACGCCGGAACCACGTACGGCCGCATCGTCAACACCCTCCAGAACGCCGACGGCGCCGACGCCGCGCTCACCCTCCACGCCACCACCTCGTACGGCGACATCACCGCCCGCAGCAACTGACCCCACCCCAGACACCACTGACACCCCACCACCACCCACGACACCCGCGCCGCGGAAGGGCAACGAACATGAGCACCACCGAGAACTACCAGGCCGCCGAACAGCTTCTGCGCCGCCCCGCCCGTCCCGGCGAGCTCGTCACCGGAGACAGGGTCAGGCCGCAGTGGACCGACGGAGGGGCCCGGTTCTGGTACGCGGTGAACACGGGCTCCGGCAAGAGATTCGTGCGGGTCGACCCGGCGGCGGGCACCCGCGAGCCCGCCTTCGACCACGCGCGGCTCGCCGCCGCACTGGCCTCCGCGTCCGGCCAGCAGGCCGACCCCGAAGGACTGCCGTTCATGGGCATCCAACTGACCGACGACGCCGTCGAGTTCGACGCCTTCGGTGCGTACTGGAGCTGCCGACTGGACAGTTACGTCTGCGAGCCCGCCGAGTTCACCCCGCCGGGCAACCCCCTCGAAGTACCCTCCCCCGACGGCAAGTTCGCCGTATCGCGGCGCGGGCACGACCTGTGGGCGCGCTCACTGGCCGACGGCAGCGACTGGGCCCTGACCACGGACGGCATAGCCCACCACCAGTACGGCACGGGCCCCGAGTCCACGGGCAACTCCACCCTCCTGCGCAAGATCGGCCTGCCGTACCTGCCTCCCTCGGTGGCCTGGTCGCCCGACTCGACGAAGGTGCTGACGCACCGGACCGACGAGCGCGAGGTCCGCGAGACCCACCTCGTGGAGGCCGCGCCCGCCGGCGGCGGCGCACCCGTCCTGCACTCCCAGCGGTACGCCCACGCCGGGGACGCGCACATACCGCTGGCCGAACTCGTCGTCCTGGACGTCGCGTCGGGCACCGTGGTCCGCGCCCAGGGCGAGCCGCTGCTCATGCCCGCGATGTCCCCGGTCACGGCCCAGTGGGCGTGGTGGGCCGAGGACGGCTCGGCGGTGTACTTCCTGGCCCGGCCGCGCCACCTGCGGACGCTCTCCCTGCACCGGATGGACCCGGCGACCGGCGAGGTCACCGTGGTGCTCAGCGAGTCCGGCGAGACCCGGGTGGAGCCCAACCAGTCCTACTACGAGCCGCCGCTCGTACGGGTGTTGGCCGACGAGGTGCTGTGGTACTCGCAGCGCGACGGCTGGGGCCACCTCTACCGGTACGACCTGCGCACCGGCGCGCTGCTCGGTCAGGTCACCTCGGGCCAGTGGGCGGTGCGGGAGATCCTGCGCGTCGACGAGACCTCGCGGACGGTGTACTTCACCGCCGCCGGGCTGGTCGAGGCGGATCCCTACCGTCGTACCGTGTGCCGCGTCTCGCTGGACGGGTCCGGCTTCGCCAAGGTGACCGACGACGACCAGGACCACGTCGTCACCATGGCCCCGGGCCAGGAGTTCTTCCTCGACTCCGCGTCCACCGTCGACACTCCCCCGGTGTCCCGCGTCGTCGACGTCACCGGGCGGGTGCTGGTCGAGCTGGAGCGGGCCGACGTCAGCAAGCTCGCCGCGACCGGCTGGACCGCGCCGGAACGGTTCTGCGTGAAGGCGGCCGACGGGGAGACGGACGTCTACGGGGTGCTGTACCGGCCGCGCGGCTTCGACCCCGCCGCGAGCTACCCGGTGGTGGACAACGTCTACCCCGGCCCGCAGGTCGCCCGGGTCGCCCCGAGCTTCGACCCCGGCGGCATGGGCATGGACGCCGAACCCCTCGCCGCGCTCGGCTTCGTGGTGGTGGCGCTGGACGGGCGCGGCACCCCGGGGCGGAGCAAGGCGTTCCACGACGCCTCGTGGGGACACCTGGGCGATGCGGGCGCTCTGGCCGACCACGTCGCGGCGCTGCGGCAGTTGGCGGCGACCCGGCCGTGGATGGACCTGGACCGGGTGGGTGTGCTCGGCCACTCCGGCGGCGGGTTCGCGGCGGCGCGGGCGCTGCTCGACTTCCCCGAGACGTACAAGGCGGGCGTCGCCATGTCCGGCTCGCACGAGGCGCGCTGCTTCAACCCGGGCTTCGTCGAGACCTACGACGGCGCGGACGCCCCCGAGGCGTGGGCCCGTACGTCCAACGTGGAGCGCGCGGACCGGCTGGCCGGGAAACTGCTCCTGATCCACGGCGAGTTGGACGACCAGGTCCACCCGAGCCACACGCTGCGGCTCGCCGACCGGCTCGTCGCCGCGAACAAGGACTTCGAGCTGCTCCTCGTGCCGGGCGCCGAACACACGTTCATCGACTGCATCGCCTATGTCCGTACGCGCTCCTGGGACTTCCTGGTGCGCGAGCTGCTGGGCGCGCAGCCGCCCGCCTACCGCCCCTCCCCCATCGCCATCGGCCCGGAGCTGCTGGCCGAGATGTTCGCCTGAGCACGACGTGCCGCATGACGTGCCCCCTACGGCATGCCACTGAGCCGTACGTCATGGCCTGGGGCCCCGCGTTCCTTCCGCGCGGGGCCCCAGGCGTGCCGCCAGGTACGCGAGGATCTCATCCCTGGCCCGCACGGTGGGGTGGCCCTCCTCGTCGACGAGGTGGGCGGTGACGACGCTGTGGGCGCAGCCGACGACATCGCGGAAGAAGGGCGGCGGGTCGGTGTTCGCCGCCTCGGCCGGAAGGACACGGCCGTCGAAGGCGTCGCCGAGCAGCTTCCGGTACGCCGCGAAGCGCTGGCCGGTGCACCAGGTGTCGTTCTCGAAGCGGTACGCGAGGACCTTGAGCCCGTCCCGTTCGACGCGCTCGGCCACGGCGGCGGCGTCCTCGTCGCTGAGTTCCAGGGCGCCGGGGTCGTCGAGCGGGAGCGACGGGTGGTTGACGACCGGGGCGACGACGGCGGGTTCGAGCGCCATGGTCAGGGCGAAGTTGCCGGTGAAGCAGAGGCCGATGGCGCCGACTCCCGGCCCGCCGCACTCGTCGTGCGCGAGGCGGGCGAGGCCGCGCAGCCAGCCGGTGACGGGGCTCGTGCCGCCCCCGGCGAAGGCGCGGAACTCGGCGCTGACGCAGGCGCGCTTGACCACCGTCTCGCGTGCTTCGGCCAGCGGATGGGCGCCGTCGACGCCGAAGAGCGAGGGCAGGTACACGGTGAAGCCCGCGTCCCGGATCCAGCGGGCGAAGCGGGCCACGTCGGGGCTGATGCCCGGCATCTCGGGCATCAGGACCACGGCCGGTCCGGTCCCGGCGACGTACACGGTCTTGTGGACGTCGTCGATGCCGACGGTGCGCCGGGTGAAGTCGTCCAGGGGGTCGCGCTGTCCGCGTGTTCCGGGGGTGAGGGTCATGCCGGTGATGATCCGGAGTGGTCCGTGGTCCCGGGAAGCGGCGGTATCGCCAGGTGTCCGGGTAATCTCGCCATCCGTGTTCCGGCGGCCGGAGGGGATCCATGAGTCCGTTGCGGGTGAGCGTGCTGGCCTATCCGGGCTGTTTCGCCTCGGAGGTGTACGGAGTCCCGGACCTCCTGACCATGGCGGCCCACGTCGCCGCCGCGCGGGGGGACGGACGACCTGCCTACGAGGTCACCGTCGTCTCTCCCCGGCGGCGGGTGGCCGCGTCCGGCGGCGCGGGGCTCGACGTGTCGGCGGTGCGCCCCGCCGACGTCCTGATCGTGCCGGGCTTCGAGCCCCCGCCCGCGCCCGACCTCGCTGCGACGCTCGCGCAGCTGGGTCCCGAGGTCGCGACGATCCGCGCGCAGGAGGCAGCGGGGACGGCCGTCGTGTCGATCTGCGTGGGCGCGTTCCTGCTCGCCGAGGCCGGGTTGCTCGACGGGCGGGGGGCCACCACGTCCTGGCTGTACGCGGACCGGCTCGCCCGCCGGTATCCCGGCGTGCGCCTGTGCCCGGAGAGCCTGGTGGTGACGGACCGGGGGGTGACGACCACGGCGGGCTTCAGTGCCATGTACGACTTCGCGCTCCAGCTGATCCGCCAGCACCACGGCCCCGGAGTCGCCCGGAGCACCGCGCGCATCGCGCTCGTCGACGACGCGCGCTCCACCCAGGCCCCGTACGTCGACTCGGCGCTCCTGCCGACCCCGGGCCGGGAGTTCTCGCTGAGCGTCAAGCGGTGGCTCGACCAGCATCTCGACGCCCGCTACGATCTGGCCGCCCTCGCCCGGGAGTTCCACGTCAGCACGCGCACCCTGCTGCGGCGCTTCGGTGAGGAGGCGGGCGAGTCGCCGCTCGCGTACGTGCAGGCGGCCCGGGTGCAGCGGGCCCGGCACCTGCTGGAGACCACCGAACGGACCGTGGCGCGCATCGCCGCCGAGGTCGGGTACCGCGACCCCGGGACGTTCACCGGCATTTTCGCCCGGCACACGGGCCGTCGGCCCCGGGAGTACCGTGCGATGTTCCAGCGGGGCGGCGCGCGGAGCACCGGCTGACCCGCCCGCAGCAGCGGGGCCGGAACCGCGCGGCGTGCGGTTCCGGCCCTCGTGCGCGACCGGGGTCAGACCCGGTCGGCGGCGATCAGGACGTACTGGAAGGAGCCGTCCTCGTACGCGTTGATGAACGCCTCCTCGATGCCCGTGACCAGGGAGGACGTCGCCCGGAGCTTCCAGTAGGGCAGTGTCTCGGGCGTGAGGTCGATGACGGCCTGGGGGACGAGACGGTTGTCGGCCATGGCGCGCAGGTACTCGCGGCGGGAGTGGATGTTGCACTCGAAGTGGGCGTTGATCTGCGAGACCCACTTGGAGGGCTGGCCGTACCGGGGGTTCCAGCAGCCGGTGATGGTGACGTACCGGCCGCCGACCTTGAGGACGCGGGAGTGCTCGGCGAAGAGGTCGTCCAGGTCGACGTACATGGTGGACTCGTTGTTCCACGAGGCGGCGGCCTGCCCCTTCTCGAAGGGCATGTCGAGCATGTTGCAGACGCGGGCGCGGACGTGGTCGTCGATGCCGAGTTCCCGGGCGCGCTGGTTGCCGAACTCGGCCTGCTTGGCGGAGAGGGTGACGCCCTCGACCTTGCAGCCGAAGCGCTGGTGCGCCATGACGCTCGTGCCGCCCCGGCCGCAGCCCGCGTCCACCAGGGTGTCGCCCTGCCCGATGTCGCCGAGGTGGTCGAGGAGGAGGACGGACTGGGCGGATTCGAGGCGGTGGAGTTCCGTGACGAGCTTCTTCTCGGCCTCGCTGTCCTCGGGACCGCCGAGGGCGGCGTGGTCGACGTCGCCGATGCCGTAGTGGTGGTGGTAGAGCCCGTCGACGTCGCCGAGGCGCAGGTTGACGGGCCTGGCCTCACCGTCCCAGTAGCGGGCGATGTCGCCCTGGTAAGGGGTGGAGGGGGCGGGCACGAAAGCGGAGGTGGTGCTGGTCACAGATGGTTCCATTCTGTTCGTAAACGGCATGACGGCATAACGGCCTGGCGGAAGGACGGCGTATCGGAGCGAGAGCGACGGTGCTGCGGCCCGTGTCACCAGAAGTCGGGCAGGGTGTAGCGGTAGGTGTTGGTCATGTGCCACCGGTGGTTCCCGTCGACCCAGGCGGCCACGCCGCGCAGGAAGCGCTGCACGCTCGGCGCGGGGCAGGCGACGGCCAGGGCGGCGGCCTCGGACTCGAAGGTGTGCATGAGGTCGTTGTGGACCTCGATCGCCTTGAGGTAGGCGTCGCGTTCGGAGAGGTTCTCGCGTGCGGCGAGCACCACGGGCAGGTTCAGGTGCGTGCCCGGGGAGGCGAGTTCCTTCGTGTACGAGTAGAGGTCGTTGACGATCGTGGTGGCGTTGCCCGCGAGGGCGATGACGCGCTGCATGGCGGGCTGGGCGTGCAGGTCGGCGGGGAGTTCGTAGCCGCCGACGGTGTCGGTGATGGTGGGGCAGGGGCGGAAGTTGTTGAACTGGCGCATCGCCAGGTACTCCCACACCTCGGGTACGCGGTCCTCCTGGGCCCACGCCGCTTCGGCGAGGTACCCCAGGTGGAGCCGGGCCATGTCGTGGCGGAGCCGGTCGGCCTGGGAGGGGCTCGCCGCCCCGGCGAAGTACTCCATCGCGGAGCGGTACGCCCGGCGGGGGGCGTCCGCGTGGAGGGACTGCGCCCACTCGGGTTCGTACTCCTTGGTCGTGTGCAGGGGGTCGAGGGCGGTGTGCGCGAGGAGGAGCCGTTCGCCGAGGCCCTCGGGCGAGCCGCCGTGGTCCTCGCAGTAGCAGTCGTCGACGGCGTTCTCGGCGACCATCAGGCGGGTGGCGAGCATCAGGTGGTCGACGGTGGGGGCGTCCGGGTGGCAGCCGACCATGTATCCGGCGACGGAGAAGCCGTCGAACTCGTCCTCCCAGTCGTCGGGGTAGAGGTCGACCTCCTCCAGTGCCCAGGACTTGATCCGGCGGCTGATCTCCGCCACGCGTACGGGGTCGGGTTCCGGTACGGGGTGGAAGTAGAGACCGGGGATCGGGCGGCCCGCAGGCTCAGCAGGGGGCTCTGAGAGCGGTTCCGCAGCGGTTTTCGGCAGCGGTTCCGTGAGTGCGGTCAGGCGCAGGCCCGCCGTGCCGAGACCGCGCGGGCCACCCAGGAGCCGGGCCAGGTCGGGGGGCGTCTCCGCGACGGGCGGCGCAGGGGCGGCGGCCGGGGGCGCGACCTCTGCGGACGGTCCCGGCAGGGACGGGACGCGGGGCGGGCCTCCGGTGGCTGCCGCGAGGTCGAAGGCGCGGGCCGACGCTTCGGCGAGGACGTGCGCCCCGAAGCGTGCGGCGGACTCGGGCAGGGTCGACTGCACGGGGGCCGGATCGGGCGGGGGCATGGGGCTCCTTGGCCGGATGGGCTGGGTGGTCGGGTGGTCCGGAAGCTCGTTCAGGAGCTGGCCCGGGAGCTGGTTCAGGACCTGGTCCGGGAGCTGGTTCAGGAGCGCCAGTGCCCGATCTGTACGTTCTCCAGCACGCCGAGCGCGTCCGGAACCAGGACGGCGGCGGAGTAGTAGGTGGTGACCAGGTAGGAGATCAGGGCCTGTTCGCTGATGCCCATGAAGCGGACGGAGAGACCGGGTTCGTACTCGTCGGGCAGTCCGGTCTGGTGGAGGCCGATGACGCCCTGGTTGTCCTCACCGGTACGCATGATGAGGATGGAGCTGGTGTTGTCCTCGGTGATGGGGATCTTGTCGCAGGGCAGGATCGGTACGCCGCGCCAGGCCCGCACCAGCTCTCCGCCGATGTCGACCTGCTCCGGGCAGAGGCCGCGCGCGTTCCACTCACGGCCGATCGCCGCGATCGTCCGGGGGTGGGCGAGGTAGAACTTGGAGCCCCGGCGGCGGCAGAGGATCTCGTCGAGGTCGTCCGGGGTGGGCGGTCCGGTGCGGGGCTGGACGCGCTGCTTGAAGTCGGCGTTGTGCAGGAGCCCGAACTCCCGGTTGTTGATGAGCTCGTACTCCTGGCGCTCGCGCAACGCCTCTACGGTGAGCCGCAGTTGCTCGGCGGTCTGGTTGAACGGGCCGTTGTAGAGGTCCGCGACGCGGGTGTGGACGCGCAGGATGGTCTGGGCGACGGAGAGTTCGTATTCGCGGGGCTTCAGTTCGTAGTCGACGAACGCGCCGGGCAGCCCGTGTTCGCCGGTGTGCCCGGCGGACATGGCGATCTCGGCCTCGCCCTTGTGGTTCTGCCGCTGGCGCGGCAACGACCTGAACTCCTCGATGTGCGCGCGCAGGGCGGGCGCGGTTTCCCGTACGGAGTCGAAGTCGGCGCGGGACAGCGTCAGCAGGGTGCCCGCCGTGTCGGCGGTGGCGGTGTACCCCCAGTGGGCGTCGGGGTCCAACAGGGACTGGTCGCCGAAGCGTTCGCCGTCGGCGAGTACGGCCACCGACTGCTCGTCGCCGTACTTGCCGACGGAGGTCTGGCTGACGCGGCCGTGGGCGATCAGGTACAGCCGGTCGGCGGGCGCGCCCCGTTCGACGAGCGTCTCGCCCGCGCGGAAGTCGCGCTGTTCGCACCGGTCGGCGAGCGCCGTCAGGACGTCGAGGTCGTCGAAGCCGCGCAGCGGGGCGAGTTCACCGAGTTCGCGGGGGATCACACGGACGTCGGCGCCGTCCTGGACGAAGTCGAGGCGCCCGTCGCCGACGGTGTAGGTGAGGCGGCGGTTCACCCGGTAGGCCCCGCCCTTGGTCTCCACCCAGGGGAGCATCCGCAGCAGCCAGCGGGAGGTGATCTCCTGCATCTGCGGGGCGGACTTGGTCGTGGAGGCGAGGTTGCGGGCGGCCGCCGTGCCCAGCGACTGCTGGGGCGATGTCACCTGCGTGCCGGGGCTTGTGTCAACGCTCATCGGGTGGGCTCTCCTTGATCGGCGCGGCAATCGGCATGTACCCGTTACCGGGGCAAAGCGGAGTAAGTGCATTGCAATGACGGGGAATCCGTCCAGACACCGGGGACAGTAGCCACCGGTTCGGCCCTTCGGCCCGCAGAATCGGGTGACATTAACTCGATACGATGATCGTGCTCGCGTGAGGTTTGCCCCGCTACCGATGGGATTCAGCCGCGTGCGCGGGCGCGAAGGGGCGCTCGGCGCGGCCCCCGCACGCCCCGGAGCCTCCGGGCAGGGCAGGAATTGGCCAGGTGCGGGCGCACGGCCCGTGGCGGTTTCCGAACACATCATCTATAGGGGCCGGAGAGGACCCGGTTCAGTCCGCCCAGGCCCGGGTGAGGCAGCGCTGCCGGAGGGGGTCGGGGTGGTCGGTGAAGGCGGTGCGGCCGTGCAGCACGCTGGTGTTGTCCAGCAGGAGGAGGTCCCCTCGGCGCAGGCTCACGCGCAGCAAGAGGCTCGCGTCGGCGAGCAACGCGTCGAAGGCGTCGAGGGCGCGGGTCCTGTCCGTGCCGAGGGGGTCGCCCGCCGCCCGGTGGCCGCGTTCGATCTGGTGCCGGTTGTAGTGCACCGTGAGCCGGTCGTCGCACCGGGCGAACACGGGGCCGGTTCGCGCGAGTCCGGGTTCGGTGCCGAAGTGGAAGTCCCCGTACAGCAGGGGAAGTTCACCGGGCCGCGTCGCGGCGAGCCGGTCGTGCACCGTGCTGCCGCTGATCAGGAAGGACTCGCCGCCGGTGGGTGCGGGCCTGACGCACAGCAGGGCGAGCAGGCGGGGCGGCCCCGGCGGTCCGGCGCGGTCGGTGTGCGGGGCGAGCGCGGGTTCCCGCGGTGCGAGGACCGGTTCCTCGGGGCCGCTGCCCGGCACGTTCGTACGGTCGACGGGCACGGGCGCCCCCGGCGGGCGGGCCGCGCCGAGCAGGTGGTCCTGGGGGGCCGCGGATTCGTGGGGGCGCGGCGTGCCCGCCAGGGAGACGATCTCCTGGCCCAGTCCGGCGCAGTCCTGGTCGCTGAGCCCGTCCAGCCGCAGGCCGCGCAGGACGGCCAGTCCGGGGCCTTCCCGCAGGGCGGCGAGCAGACGGGCCGTCAGATCCGGCGGCAGCACGGCCTGCCCGGAGGGCCGCATGTCGGGCCGGAAGTACGGTAGTTGGATCAGCCAGTCCTCCTCCCGCAGGGTGGCCGGGTCCCATGCGTACGGTCGTCCGACGACGGACTCTTCCATGAGCGCCCCTGGCCTCGCGCGGTACGGAGCCCCTGTCGGCGCACCCCGAGAACGAGGACATGCATTCCCCGCCCGGCACGGGTGAAGCGCACGGACGGGGAAGGAGCACGGGCTGCGGAGAAGACCCGGGCCACGCCACGGCCTGCGGAGAAGGCCCTAGCCACTCGGATGACGTGTTCGTCGGCGGGCACCTCGCGTCACTCGCGCCCCAGTAATTCGAGTCGGACCGGGGGCGAACCGGGGCAGGATGGGAACAGCACCCCGCCCGGCCCACCCGTTTGCGTAAGGACACACATGACACTCCCGGTGACCCTGGACGACATCCGCGACGCCGCCACACGGCTGAAGGGCGTCGTGCACCGCACCCCCGTGCTGCGCTCGCGCACGCTGGACGAGCGCGTCGGCAGCGAAGTGCACCTGAAGTGCGAGAACTTCCAGCGGATAGGCGCGTTCAAGATCCGAGGCGCGTACAACGCGATCTCCCGCCTCTCCCCCGGCCAACTCGCCAAGGGCGTCGCCGCCTTCTCCTCCGGCAACCACGCCCAGGCCGTCGCGCTGGCCGCCCGTGAGCTCGGCACGACGGCGGTGATCCTCATGCCCGAGGACGCCCCCCGTTCCAAGGTGGAGGCGACGCTGGGCTACGGCGCGGAGATCGTCACGTACGACAGGTACGGGGGCGACCGGATCGAGCTCGCCGGAGCCCTGGCGGCGGAGCGCGGGCTGACGCTCATCCCGCCGTACGACCACCCGGACGTCATCGCGGGGCAGGGCACCGCCGCGCTGGAGCTGATCGAGGAGAGCGGTGAACTCGGCCTGCTGGTGGCCCCGGTGGGCGGCGGTGGGCTCATCGCCGGGAGCTCCACCGTGGCCAAGGGACTGTACGGCGGCACCCGGGTCGTCGGGGTCGAGCCGGAGGCCGGGGACGACACCAAGCAGTCGCTGGAGGCGGGCAGGCGGATCACCGTGCCCGTGCCGCGCACCATCGCCGACGGCCAGGCGATCCAGAGTCCCGGCGAGCTGACCTTCGCCGTCAACCAGCGGCTGGTGGACGCGGTGGTGCTGGTGAGCGACGACGAGATCCGCGACGCGATGCGGTTCGCCTTCGAGCGGCTGAAGATCGTCGTCGAGCCCAGCGGCGCCACCGGGCTCGCCGCGCTGCTGACGGGACGGATCGGTCAACTGCCGCCCAGGACCGGGGTGATCGTCTCCGGCGGCAACGTCGACGCGGACCGCTTCGCGGAGCTGTGCGCCCCGTGAACTGAGGTGCCGCCCGCCCCGTGCTCCTGCCGTGCGTACGGCCGTCAGTTCGTGTGCGGTCCGCCCAGGGGGATCGCGTACGTCACGGACTCGCGGTCGGCGACGAAGCCGGTCTGCTCGTAGAAGCCCAGCGCGCCGCTCGGGTTGGCCGTGTCGACGGTCAGCGAGGCCGTGTCGTAGCCGGACCCGTCGGCCGTGCGCAGCAGGTCCGCGAGGAGTGCGGGCGCCGCGCCCCGGCCGCGCCAGTCCCTGCGCGTACCGAGGTAGCCGACGTGGCAGTCCCTGCTGCCGGTGGCCGCCGTGTCCGCCTCGTTCTCCTCCGCGAGGAGGTACGCGACCACCTCGTCGCCCGCCACGAGGAGGCGGGACATCGCGGGCCGGAAAGCGCTCACGCCCGTGACCCAGGTCCGCCAGTCGGCGGCGTCGAGGCGGGTGAAGTCCCAGTGGTCGCGGAAGGCGTCGTTGTGGGCGAGGCGGGTGGCCTCCTCGTACTGCGAGCCGTACGGGACGAGGCGGGTGCCCTCGGGGGCGGGGCGGGGCGCGGCGTCCCGCACGCCCTTCAGCGGGTGCTTCATCAGGAACCACCAGCGGACGGGGGTGAAACCGCACTTCTCGGTCAGCCTGCGCAGCCCCTCGTCCCCGGCCTTGCCGCCGAGCAGCAGTTCGCCCGGCAGGGCGGACAGCTCCGCGTCGGCCGCGTACCGGTCCTTGGCGCGGTCCTGGAGCCAGGCGACGAGCCGGGTGCCGATGCCGCGCCGCCGCCAGTCGGGGTGCACGGCGGCGTCCCCGCCGAAGCGCGCCCCGTCGACCGCGCCGTGCGGGGTGTGCAGCACGGCGTACGCGATCATGCGCGGCCCCTCCCACAGGGCGACGCTGTCGCGCTGGAGGTCGAGCTTGGGATCGTCCAGCGATTCGGCGAGTTCGACGGCGCCGACGTGGTCACCGGTGCGGTCGGTGCTTTCGACGGCTTGGTGGAGCTCGTGCCAGGCGGGGACCGCGTCCTTGGTCAGGGGGCGGGCGGCCAGGCCCTCCGTGGCTATGGCGTCCTGTCCCTGCATGTCTGCCGTCCTTTCGCCGGTGCGGCCCGGCGGGGGGTTCCGCGCCCGGGGCCTCGAACGATCAAAGCACCATCCTGGCAATGACGGCATTTCGGGCAAGCGCCGGGGGCGGCGGAAGCGGGCCGCGAGCGGGGCCGAGATCGGCCCCCGGCCAGGCTCGCGGTGCGGCCCGTGGTCCGGCCCGTGGTCCGGCCCGTGGTCAATGAAAGGTCAAGGATCTCTTCGTACGGCGATCATCGGAATAGTCGCCTCGGGAGACAGGTTCGAGTTACACGTACCCCACCCGCACCCTGCCCGAGACAGCCCCCGGAGGCCCCACCTCATGCCACAGCCGACGACCACCACGCGCCGAACAGGCGGCGTCGTCCCTGTTCTCGCCTTCTCCGGCATCGTCGTCGCGGTCATGCAGACCCTGCTCGTGCCGGTGATCAAAGACCTGCCCGCACTCCTGAGCACCTCCCCCTCCAACGCCACCTGGGTCATGACCGCGACCCTGCTCGCCGGTGCCGTCTCCACTCCGATCATGGGCCGCCTCGGCGACCTCGCGGGCAAGCGCCGGATGCTGATCACCAGCCTCGCGATCATGGTGGTGGGGTCGCTGGTCTGCGCCTTCACCGACCAGCTCCTGGTGATGATCGCGGGCCGGGTGCTTCAGGGGTTCGCCATGGGCGCCATCCCGCTCGGCATCGGCCTGATGCGCGACATGCTGCCGCCCGAGAAGCTCGGCTCGGCCATGGCGCTGATGTCCTCGTCCATAGGCGTGGGCGGCGGACTCGCCCTGCCGGTCGCCGCCCTCGTCGCCCAGCACGCCGACTGGCACGCGCTGTTCTTCGGTGCGGCCGGACTCGGCGTCGTGGCGATCGCGCTGACGCTCCTCGTCGTGCCGGAGAGCCCGTTGCGCGCCAAGGGGACCTTCGACGTCGCGGGCGCGATCGGCCTCGCCCTGGGTCTTGTCCTGTTCCTGCTGCCCCTCACCAAGGGCAGCGACTGGGGCTGGGGCAGCGGCAGCACGCTGGGGCTCTTCGGTGCGGCGGTCGCGGTGCTCCTCGCCTGGGGCGTGATGGAGCTGCGGCTGAAGGCGCCGCTGGTCGACCTGCGCACCACCGCCCGCCGCGAGGTGCTGCTCACCAACCTCGCCTCGATCATGGTCGGCGTCGCCTTCTACGCGATCTCGCTGGTCCTGCCGCAGCTCCTCCAGCTGCCGTCCGCCACCGGCTACGGCCTCGGCCAGTCGATGGTCGTCGCGGGGCTGTGCGTGGCACCGCTCGGCCTGACCATGATGTTCACCGCGCCCCTCTACGCCCGGCTGTCCGCACGGTACGGGCCGAAGGTCACGCTGATCCTCGGCATGCTGACCATCGCGATCGGTTACGGCGCGGGGCTCGGCCTGATGAGCGCCGCCTGGCAGACCGTCGTCATCTCGGTGGTCATCGGCGCGGGCATCGGCCTCGCCTACTCCTCCCTGCCCGCGCTCATCATCGGCGCGGTCGACCCGTCCGAGACGGGTGCGGCCAACGGGCTGAACACCCTGATGCGTTCGATCGGCACCTCGGTGTCGTCGGCGGTCATCGGCATGGTGCTGGCCAACACGGCGCAGCACGTGGGCGGGGTCGCGATCCCGACGATGCACGGCTTCCGCGTCTCGTTCCTCATCGCCACGGGCGCGGTCCTGGTCGGCGTCCTGCTCGCCCTGTTCCTGCCGGGCCGCCGCAGGGCCGCCGCGCAGTCCCACGGACAGCAGACCCACGGACAGCAGAGTCACGGACAGCTGCGTGCCAGCAGCGAGGAGGACGCCCTCCTGGCACGCGCCGAGGAGGCCCTCGCGGCGTTCCGGGGCCGGGTACTGAGCCCGACGGGTACGCCCGTCGCCGGTGCCAGCGTCACGCTGATCGACCGGCGCGGCCGCCAGGCGGGTGCGGCACTGACCGACACCGAGGGCCGCTACGCGCTCGCGGTGCCGACCGGGGGCCCGTACGTCCTCGCGGCGAAGGCGTCGGGACACGCCCCGCGCGCGGCGGCGGCCACGCATCACGGGGAGGCCCGCCCGGTCCGCCTGGACCTGGCACTGGACGCGGTCGCCGAGGGCGCCGTACAGGGGTGACGGTGCGTGCGCGGGGCCGTACAGGGGTACCGCGTACGGCCCACTCCCCCGCGCCGACGGGCCGTGCGGTGACTTCACTGGCCGTATGGACACCGCGCACCCCCGCAGGACCGACACCGTCGACAGTGCCGGGGCGGGGCCGCCCGCCGCCGCGTACCGCAATCTGCTCGTGGCGACGCTCGGGTTCACGCTCACGTTCTGGGCCTGGGACCTGATCGCCCCGCTGGCGGTCGGCTACCAGGACCGGCTCGGCCTCAGCTCCTTCCAGCAGTCGCTGCTCGTCGCGGTGCCGGTGCTGGTGGGGTCGCTGGGGCGGATTCCGGCGGGTGCGCTCACCGACCGGTACGGCGCGAAGCTGATGTTTCCGCTGGTCTCGGCGCTGACCATCGTCCCGGTACTGCTGTTGATTCCGGCCAGGGACAGCTATCCGCTGATGCTGCTCGTCGGGTTCCTGCTCGGTCTCGGCGGCACGACGTTCGCGATCGGCGTCCCGCTGGTCAACTCCTGGTTCCCACCGTCCCGCAGGGGCTTCGCCCTCGGGGTTTTCGGCATGGGCACGGGCGGCGTCGCCCTGTCCGGGTACTTCACTCCGCGCATCGCCGCGCACGGCGAGAACCTCCCCTTCGTCGTGGTCGCGCTCGCGCTCGCCGTCTTCGCGGTGCTCGCGGCCGTCCTGATCACCGACCGCCAGGACCGGGCCGTGCCCACGGCCTCGCTCGCGACCCGGCTGGGGCAGGCGGGCCGGCTGCGCGTCACGTGGGAGCTGTCGGCGCTGTACGCGATCGGGTTCGGCGGCGTCGTCGCGTTCGGCGTGTACCTGCCGACGTACCTGAAGACCTGGTACGAGCTGTCGCCGACCGACGCGGGCACCAAAGCGGCCGGGTTCGCCCTGGTCACGGTGGTGTTCCGGCCCATCGGCGGGCGGCTGTCGGACCGCTTCCACCCCGCTGTGGTCACGGCCGGGGCGCTGGCGGTCGTGGCGCTGTTCGCCGTCGTGCAGGCTTTCGACCCGGCACTCGGTCCGGTGGGGACGATCGCGCTGCTGGCGCTGGCTGCCGGGCTCGGGGCGGCGGGCGGCAGCGTGTTCGCGCTCGTCTCGCAGGCGACGCCGCAGGACCGGGTGGGCAGCGTCACCGGCATCGTCGGGGCGGTGGGCGGACTCGGCGGCTTCGTACCGCCGTTGCTGATGGGGGCCATCTACAGCGCCAAGGACTCCTACTCGATCGGCTTCATGCTGCTGTCCGACCTGGCGCTGGCCGGGTGCGTGTACGCGTACGTGCGGATGCGCACCCTACGCACCTCCGCGTAGCGGGTCGGATCGCGGAGCCCCGAAAGCCGTGGGGCCCGTCCGGACGCATCCGGACGGGCCCCACGGTGGTACGCACGTCGGTTCTAGCCGCCGAGTCCGGGGACCGCCGGAAGCGCCGGGACGGCCGGGACGCCCGGGATCTTCGGGACCTCGGGGGCACCCGGAACCTTGGGCAGCTTCGGGAGGCCCGGCAGGTTGGGCACCGGCAGGCCACCGGCGAGCGCCACGCTCACCACGACGTTGACGGCGGCCGTGAGGGTGACCGTGACGGCGGCGGCGACCGCCTTGGGGTCGCCCTTGGCGGACGCCTTCAGGAGGGCGTCGACACTGGCCTGAAGGGTGGCCACGGCCTTGGCCTGAAGGTCGGCCGCCGGGGCCGGGGCGGCCTTCGGGGCCGTCTTGGGCGCGGCCTTCCCGACCTTCGCGAGCGCCTCCTTGACCGCCTTGGCGTGCTTGGCCGCGTCGGCGGGGGCGAGCTTGCCCTTCGGTGCCTTGAGTACTGCGTTCACCAGTTCCGTGACGGGCGTGAGGGCGCCACCGAGGTCGCCCAGCGTCTTCGTCTGCTTGGCGAGGGCGTCGGCCCCCGGGATCGCGGGAACGGGCGCCTCGGAGGTCACGGGCGCGTCGTGGACGGCCGAGAATGCCGGGCCCGCGGTGCCCAGGGCGAGGGCGCCGCACACTGCGGTCGAGACGAGGAGGCCGGCTTTCCGGGACATGCGCATGAAGAGGGTCCTTTCGGAAGTGAGTGAGCGAACTGCTCGTCACCACCGTCCGAAAATTGGTCACTTATCGCAATATCTCCGCACCTCCGAGTGACTTTCCGTGATCGGCTGCATGGCGTGGACATGGCTGTGGCCTTGGAGTTCCTCGCTTTTCGGGGTGGTGGCGGCCATGCGTCCAATCGGGGAACGGCGGGAGGCCCCGTCCGACGCCGTGAGCGTCGGACGGGGCCTCCCGGGCGGGTGGGACAGCCGGGTTCAGTCCGTGCCGAACTCCATCGCGGCCCGGTCCAGCGCCTCGTCCTCGGCGGAGACCTCGCCGCGCGACGCGATGGCCTGCGCGCCGCCCTCCGGCATCCGGGGCATGGAGCCGATGAGGCCGGTCGCGGCGGCCTGGGCAGCGCCGATCGCCGGGTTGGCGCTGCCGATCAGACCGAGGCCCGCGTACTGCTCCAGCTTGGCGCGCGAGTCGGCGATGTCGAGGTTGCGCATGGTGAGCTGGCCGATCCGGTCGACGGGGCCGAAGGCCGAGTCCTCGGTGCGCTCCATGGACAGCTTGTCCGGGTGGTACGAGAAGGCCGGGCCCGTGGTGTCGAGGATCGAGTAGTCCTCGCCGCGCCGCAGCCGCAGCGTCACCTCACCGGTGACGGCCGCGCCGACCCACCGCTGGAGGGACTCGCGGATCATGAGCGCCTGCGGGTCCAGCCACCGGCCCTCGTACATGAGGCGGCCGAGCCTGCGGCCCTCGTTGTGGTACTGGGCGAGGGTGTCCTCGTTGTGGATGGCGTTCACGAGGCGCTCGTAGGCGGCGTGCAGCAGGGCCATGCCGGGGGCCTCGTAGATGCCTCGGCTCTTGGCCTCGATGATCCGGTTCTCGATCTGGTCGGACATGCCCATGCCGTGGCGGCCGCCGATGGCGTTGGCCTCCATGACGAGGTCGACCGGGGAGGCGAACTCCTTGCCGTTGATCGTCACGGGGCGGCCCTGGTCGAAGCCGATCGTGACGTCCTCGGTGAGGATCTCGACCGAGGGGTCCCAGAACCGGACACCCATGATCGGGTCGACGGTCTCGACGCCGGTGTCCAGGTGTTCCAGGATCTTGGCCTCGTGGGTGGCGCCCCAGATGTTGGCGTCGGTGGAGTACGCCTTCTCGGTGGAGTCCCGGTAGGGCAGTTCGTGGGCCAGCAGCCACTCGGACATTTCCTTGCGGCCGCCGAGCTCGGTGACGAAGTCCGCGTCCAGCCAGGGCTTGTAGATCCGCAGGTGCGGGTTGGCGAGCAGGCCGTAGCGGTAGAACCGCTCGATGTCGTTGCCCTTGTACGTGGAGCCGTCGCCCCAGATCTGGACGTCGTCCTCCAGCATCGCCCGCACCAGGAGGGTGCCGGTGACGGCCCGGCCGAGCGGGGTGGTGTTGAAGTACGCGCGCCCGCCGGAGCGGATGTGGAACGCACCGCAGGTGAGCGCGGCCAGGCCCTCTTCGACCAGTGCGGCGCGGCAGTCGACCAGGCGGGCGAGCTCGGCGCCGTACGCCTTGGCGCGGCCGGGGACCGAGGCGATGTCCGGCTCGTCGTACTGGCCGATGTCGGCGGTGTAGGTGCACGGGACGGCGCCCTTGTCGCGCATCCAGGCGACCGCGACGGAGGTGTCGAGACCACCGGAGAAGGCGATGCCGACGCGCTCGCCGGCGGGGAGGGAGGTGAGGACCTTAGACATAGGAAGAGTATGCATGGAAGCGCATGCCCATGCAAAGCCGTTCGGGTGCATTCAGGTGTGACGCAGCCGACTCGCACACAAGTGCGGGCACGGAGGAGGCGGACGTGCAGGTGGGGCCCGGGTCGGACGGCCCGGGCCCTTCGCGTGCGGTCCGTCAGTTCGATTGCTTCGTACGGCGCTTCCCGTGGGCGACGGTGACCACCGCGAGCAGCGGACCCCGGAGGAGGAACGGTGCGCAGCAGAGGGTCATGAGGAAGCCGTGAGGGACCTCAGTTCCCTGGCGAGGACGTCGGTGGTCTGGAAGGTCGCCCCCAGCAGGGAGACGTGCTTCCAGTGCAGGGTGCCGTCGGGGGCGACGATGAAGACGGCGCGGCGCAGGCCGATGCCGGGGGCGGTGATGCCGAAGGACTTCGCCACGCTCCGGTCGGTGTCGGCGAGCAGCGGCATCCGCAGGCCGTGCTTGCGGGCGAAGGACTCGTGGCTGTCGAGTCCCTGCGGGCTGATGCCCCACACCTCGGCCCCGCTGTCGGCGAAGACGTCGAGGCCGCTGGAGTACGAGCAGAGCTGCTTGGTGCAGACGGAGGTGTCGTCGCCGGGGTAGAAGGCGAGCACCAGGGGTCGGCCGCGCCGGGAGCTCAGCGTGTACGCGCCATGCTCGAAGCCGTCGTCGGTGAGCACTCCGCCGGGGAGCGTGAAGTCGGCAAGAGGGGTGTGCGGGGCGGGGGTTGCGGGCACGGAAGGGTCCTCACTCGTCGACGGGCGGTCTCTCCGGAGGATAGGCGGCCCCGCAGCGGGGGCTGCCACCGCCCGTCACTCACTTGGCGTATACGCAGTGTCGCCGCCCACCACGCCGTGTGATGAATGGAGTACCGCCTGCAACCCGCCGCTTTCCACGGAGGCCCCTTCATGCGCACGGTTCGCGAATCGGTGCTCGACGTCCTCCGGGCGCGCGGAATGACGACGCTGTTCGGCAACCCGGGGTCCACGGAGCTGCCGATGCTCAAGGAGTTCCCGGAGGACTTCCGGTACGTGCTCGGGCTCCAGGAGGCGGTGGTGGTCGGCATGGCCGACGGGTTCGCCCTCGCCTCCGGCAGCACCGCACTGGTCAACCTGCACACCGGCCCGGGCACGGGCAACGCGATGGGCGCGATCCTCAACGCCCGCGCGAACCGCACCCCCATGGTCGTCACGGCCGGCCAGCAGGTGCGCGCCATGCTGACCATGGAGGCACTGCTCACGAACCCGCAGGCCACGCACCTGCCGCTGCCCGCCGTGAAGTGGGCGTACGAGCCGCCGCGCCCCGTGGACGTCGCTCCCGCGCTGGCCCGGGGCGTGCAGATCGCGGAAACCCCCGCCCGGGGGCCGGTCTTCCTGTCGCTGCCGATGGACGACTTCGACGCCGAGGTGGACGAGGACACGGACCGGGCGGCGGCCCGCACCGCCGCCCGCACGGTCGGCCACGCCGCCTCCCCCGGCGAGGAGGCGGTACGGAATCTCGCCGACCGCCTCGCGTCGGCGCGCGGTGCGGTCCTGGTCGTCGGCAACGACGTGGACGCCTCCGGGGCGTGGGACGACGTCGTCGCCCTGGCGGAGCGCACCGGCCTCCCGGTGTGGTCCGCGCCGACCGAGGGCCGGGTGTCGTTCCCGAAGTCGCACCCGCAGTACCGGGGAGTCCTGCCCCCCGGCATCGCCCCGCTGTCGGGGTGTCTGGCGGGCCACGACCTGGTGTTCGTCATCGGCGCCCCGGTCTTCTGCTACTACCCCTACCTTCCCGGGAGTTACCTGCCGGACGGGGCCGAGCTGGTGCAGCTCACGCGGGACGCCGACGAGGCGGCCCGCGCCCCGGTCGGGGACGCGCTGGTCGCGGATCTCTCCCTCACCGTACGGGCGCTGCTCGCGCACCTCCCCGGTCTTGACCCGCGCGGGGCGGAGCACGCTGAGACGCCGTCCGCCACCACCGGCGCCGCCCCGGTCACGGACACCGACGGGCTGATGTCCCCGCTCACGGCGATGACCGCGATCGCCAAGGGCGCACCCGAGAACACCCTGTGGGTGAACGAGTCCCCGTCCAACCTGGGCCAGTTCCACGAGGCGACCCGGATCAGCAGGCCCGGCTCCTTCCTGTTCACGGCGGGCGGCGGTCTCGGCTTCGGTCTCGCCGCCGCGGTGGGGGCCCAGCTCGGCGCTCCCGAGCGGCCCGTGGTGTGTGTGATCGGCGACGGGTCGACGCACTACGCCGTGCAGGCGCTGTGGACGGCGGCCACGTACAAGGTCCCGGTCACCTTCGTCGTCCTGAGCAATCAGCGGTACGCGATCCTCCAGTGGTTCGCGCAGCTGGAGCAGGCCCAGGGGGCGCCGGGTCTGGACATTCCGGGCCTGGACATCGTGTCGGTGGCCCTCGGGTACGGGGTGCGCGCGCACCGGATGTCGGGCGCGGCCGAACTCACCAAGTTCGTACGGGAGTCGACTCTCCAGCAGGAGGGGCCAGTGCTTCTCGACGTGCCTGTCAGCACGGAACTGCCCTCTCTCTAGGCCCTGTTGCCCCTCCTTGCCGTCCCGTCCCGGAAGGCCGTCATGTCGCTCAGCACCGCATCCGCCACCCTGCTGTCCCGGCTCGCCGCCGTGCTCCCCGCGCGGGCGTTGCTCACCGACCCCGGCCAACTGGCCGCACACGCAAGAGATTCCGCCCCGTTCTCGGAGTACGGCACCCCTGCCGCCGTGGTCGTGCCCCGTTCCGTCAAGCAGGTCGAGCAGGTGATGGCGCTCGCGTACGAGGCGGGGGTGCCGGTCGTCCCGCAGGGGGCGCGCACCGGTCTCGCCGGGGCGGCGAACGCCGTCGACGGTTGCCTCGTGCTGTCGCTGGCGGCGATGGACCGCATCCTGGAGATCGACCCGGCGAACCGTCTCGTACGGTGCGAGCCCGGAGTCGTCACCAAGCACCTCGCCGAGGCGGTCGCCGAGCACGGGCTGAGCTATCCGCCCGACCCCGCCTCCTGGGAACGCTGCACCGTCGGCGGCAACATAGCCACCGGCGCGGGCGGCATCTGCTGCGTGAAGTACGGGGTGACCGCGGACTACGTGCTGGGCCTTGACCTCGTCCTGCCGGACGGGCGGCGGATGCGCACCGGGCACGACACGGTCAAGGGCGTCGCCGGGTACGACCTCACGCACCTGATCGTGGGTTCCGAGGGGACCCTCGCGGTCGTGGTCGGGGCGACGCTGGCGCTGCGGCCCGCGAGACCCCCGGCACTGTCGCTCCTCGCCCAGTTCCCCACCCTGACCGCCGCCGGGGACGCCGTCGCGGAGATCACCGCCGCCGGTCACGCCCCGTCCGCGCTGGAGCTGCTCGACCGGGCGACGTCGGACGCGGTGGTGGCGTACGGGCATCCGCTGCTGAAGGCGGGCAGCGCGGCCACGCTGATCGTGGAGTGCGACTCCGCCGACCCGGCGGCCGACCTGACGGCGATCGAGGCGCTGTGCCGGGCGGCGGGCGCGGAAAACGTGGAGACGGCGGCGGACGGCGACGCGGCCCGGAGCATCATAGAGGCCCGCAGGCTGGTCGGTCCGGCGCTGGCTGCGTACGCCGCGACGAAGGGCGACGCGATGACCTCCTTCATCGAGGACGTGGCCGTGCCGCGCTCCCAACTGGCCCGGTTCGTCGGCCTGATCGAGGACATCGCCGCCCACCACCGGCTGACGGTCTTCACGCTCGGGCACGCGGGTGACGGCAATCTGCACCCGACCGTCGTCTTCGACGAGTCGGACCCGGACGAGTTCCGGCGGGCGCAGACCGCGTACGACGACATCATGGCCGCCGGTCTCGCCCTCGGCGGCACCAGCACCGGCGAGCACGGCATCGGCACCCTCAAGCGGGACTGGCTGGAGCGTGAACTCGGCCCGGTCTCCCTGGAGTTGCAGCGCGGCCTCAAACGCCTCTTCGACCCGAAGAACCTGCTCAACCCCGGAAAGGTCGTCACGGCATGACGCTGCCCGCCGCCGCCCCGCACACCATCACCGGCCAGGACGCCTCCACTCCCCCGCCACCCGTGCGGGCGGGCCGTGCCGAGACGGTGCGGTTCGTCGCCACCCACACGCTGCCCGCGTTCGCCCGGGGTCTGGTCAGCCTCCGCCATCCGGTGGTGTCGCTGTACGCGAAGGTGCGCCAGCCCGCCTGGTCGAACGCCACGCTGCGGGCCATGAAGCAGCGGCACGGCGGGGCACCCGTCCTGGTGCGCGGCCTGTCGGGCGACATGCTGGTGCTGTTCGACGCGCAGGACGTCCGGCGGTTCTTCGACGAGCCGGTGATGGCGTTGGCCATGGATCCACCGGACAAGTACGACAGCCTCAGCGTGTTCGAGCCGACCGGGGTGATCTGCTCGCGCGGCGCGCGCCGCGAGGAGCGCCGGGACCTCAACGACGAGGTCCTGGCCTGGCGGGATCCTGTCCACCCGGACTGTGCGGACTACCTCCGGATCGTCGAGGAGGAGTGCCGGGCGCTGACCACGTCCGGCACGCTCGCCTTCCCCGCCGTACTGAGGGCCGTGAGCCGCGTCTCACGGCGGATCGTGCTGGGCGACCGGGCGGCCGACGACGAGGAACTCGCCCAGTGGCTGGCGATCCTGCGCGGCCGGGCCAACTGGATGGGCAAGGTCCGGGCCCGCGACAGCAGGGCCCTGTACGAGAAGGCGACGGCGCGCATCGCCCAGTACGCGGCTGACGCGCCCGCCCACGCCCTGGCGGCCCGCGCGCTGGCCGCCCCCTCCCCCGAGGGCACCGACCCGGTGGGCCAGACCCACCACTGGCTGCTCGCCACCGACGCCTGCACGGCGGCCGTCGTGGCGCGCACGCTGCTGCTGCTCGGCGCGCATCCGGCCGAGCAGGAGGCGGCGCACGAGGACGCCCGCACCGGAGGGCCCGGTTTCCCCCGGCTGCGGGCCTGCGTCCAGGAGTCGATCCGGCTGTTCCCTGTCGTCCCTGACCTGGTGCGGGTGACCAGGGAGGAGACCGAGTGGCGGGGGGTGCGGCAACCCGCCGGGACGGCGGTGATGGTGCCGATCGGGTTCCATCAGCGGGACCCGGATGCGGTCGCGGGTGCCCATCTCTTCGCCCCTGGCCGGTGGTTGAAGCCGGATGCGGACCGGGACACCGCGATGGCTCCGTTCAGTCACGGCCAAGGCAGGTGCCCCGGCGACCAGTTGGGGCTGCTGCTGAGCTCCGCGGTCTGCGCCGAGGTGCTGCGCGACCACCGCATCACCGGGGCGCGTCCCGTCCTGGACACCGCGCGGCCGCTGCCCGGTGTGCTGGGCACGGCCGCCGTCCGGCTGCGGCTCGCCCCCCGCTGACCGGCCCGCCCTCAGCCGCGTACACCCGCCCCCGTCTGCGAGAACGACCCGACCCCACCGGGAAGTGCACACGCCATGTCCGACGTGAACTCAGGGCCCCTGCCGGGTCCGTCGTCCGATCCGCCGTACGGCTCCGCGTCCACCGCCGCGCCGGGCCCCGAACCCGACGTCGCATCCCTGCACCACGTGTGCCGGGAGCTCGCCGAGGCCGCCGACGCGGTACGGGAGGCGTCCCGTTACGCCTCGCGGGTGGCGCTCGGTACGCGGCTGCCGCTCACCGCCCTGGGCTCCCGGCGCACTCGCGCCTCCCAACGCGCCCTGATCCGAACGCTGTTGAATCCCCAGGGGCTCGGCTGGGGGCCGCAGGGGCGGACCCCGCTCGCGGCGGTCGCCTGGCTGGCCGGGGTGCTGACCAGCCGGGAGAACCTGGCGGTGAGCCTCGCCGTCGCCGGGCTCAAGGCCCGCATCCGGGCGGCGGCCGTCCGCCACCCCGAGCTGCTCGGCCACCCGGCGACGTCGAAGGTCCTCCAGGCCATCCAGGAGGACCGCCAGGTCGAGGCGGTGCGCACGTTCAAGGCACTGCTGCACGAGGAGGGCGCCGAGTACGCTCTCGCGCTGCTCGCCCCGTCGTTCGCGGACATCATCGCCTGGAACGCGCTGACCGACGAGAACCCCTTCAACGACCAGGCGGGCTGGCAGGTCGCCACCGGCAGGGCGCTCACCTCCGACTACCTGATGGGTTTCAGCGGCCGCGTGTGGGACTTCCTGGACCGGGGTCAGGGGCGGGCCGAGCCGCACACCCCCGACCCGGACCTCCTCGGTGCCCTCGACACGTCGGGCACGCTCGTCGGCTGGATCACCAACATCGGACTGATCGGCACCGAGGGCCTGCTCCTGGTCCAGCAGGTGATCGGCCCGGACGGGGTGCTGCGGTACGTCGTCCAGTTCGCCGGGATGGCGCGCACGCTGGGCGCGGAGACCCCGCAGGACCTCCTCGGCGCCATCGACTCGGTGGCGGGTGCGGACACCGCGTACAGCAGGGCGGTCCGCAAGGCGCTGCGGCAGATGATCCCCTCGGGCGCGGAGGTCGCACTCGTCGGGCACAGCCAGGGCGGGGTCACCGCGATGAACCTGGCGGCACACCGCGACTTCAACGTCCTGTACACGGTCACGCACGTCGTCGCGATCGGCTCGCCCATCGACCAGAAGCGCCCCGCCGACCCTCGTACCCGGGTGTTCTCGCTGGTCAACGAGCACGACATCGTGCCGAGCCTGGAGGGCAGATCGGCGGTGTCGCCGTACCCGCTGGGCCCGGAGTTCACCGAGTACACCTGGACGGACGACACCCACGCCTTCCCGCTGTGCCATGCCGCCGAGCGGTACGCGCACAACCTGGCGCACGACGTCCCCGAGGCGAGTGCGCACGTCGACGCGGAGCTCGCCGCGTACCGCGGCCGGGTGACCGGAAACCGCTTCTTCGCCCTCCACGACCGCTGATCGCCACCTGCTTCGCCGCCTGCTTCGTTCCACGACCGCTGAGGATTCCCGATGTCCGAGACCGTCCCCCACCCTGACGCCCCGTCCGCCACTGACGCCCCGCCCACCCGTACGGCCGACGGCGCGCCCGGGCCCGCCCGCACCGAGCCGCCCGAGCCGTTCGGGCCGCCCGGCCTCGTCGAGCGCGCCGGGTCGGCGCTCTTCGCCCGGCTCAACCGCACGCGCGACTGGTGGGAGCTGCCCACCCCGCTCGGCATCGCCAACCTGATGGCGCTCCGCTACGACCTGCGCCGCCACAACCTCCACGACACGTACGGGGCGGGCGGCGAGCGCCCCCGGCGGCCCGCCGCCTCGCTCGCCCCGTTCCGCAGTTACGACGGGTCAGGGTACGACCCGTACGACGAGGACATGGGCCGGGCCGGGACCCGCCTGGACCGCAACTCGCCCCTCGGTCTGGCCTTCCCCGACCCGGACGACGAGCTGATGCGGCCGAGCCCCCGCGAGGTGAGCCGACAGGTGCTGGCGCGGCGGAGATTCGTCCCGGCGACGTCGCTGAACCTCCTCGCGGCGGCGTGGATCCAGTTCCAGAACCACGGCTGGGCCAATCACGGCGACAACGACCGGGCCGAGCCGTTCACGGTGCCGCTGGCCGCCGACGACGACTGGGCGCAGTGCCCGATGCGGGTGAGCCGGACCCGTCCGGACCCGGTCGCGCACACGTCGCCGGACGCCCCGCCGACGTACGAGAACACGGTGTCGCACTGGTGGGACGGCTCGCAGATCTACGGTTCGAGCGAGGAGCGGTGCCGGTCGCTGCGGACCGGGGAGCGCGGCAGGCTGATCGTCGAGGACGGGCGGCTGCCCGCCGACTCCCGCCCCGGTCTCGACTGCCTGGACGCGACCGGTTTCAACAACGACTACTGGACCGGGCTTTCGCTGCTCCACACGCTCTTCGCGAAGGAGCACAACTCCATCTGCGACGCGATCGCCGCCCAGCACCCCACCTGGGACGACGAGCGGCTCTTCCACACCGCGCGGCTGGTGAACACCGCTCTGATGGCGAAGATCCACACGGTGGAGTGGACGCCCGGCATCCTGGACCAACCCGTGGTGCGCAGGGCGATGAACGCCAACTGGTACGGCCTGCTGCCGCGTTGGGCGAAGCGGCGCTTCGGTTCCTTCGGCGGGGAAGCCCTGAGCGGCGTCCTCGGTTCGAGTACGGCGCACCACGCCGCGCCGTACTCGATGACGGAGGAGTTCGTCTCCGCGTACCGGCTGCATCCGCTGATCCCCGACGAGCTGACGATCCGCGACCACCGGCGGGGCACGACGCGGGAGTCGATCGGCTTCGACGACATGCAGGGCGCGACGACGCGGCTGGCGGTCGACGTGTACGGGGCGACGGACCTGCTGTACTCCTTCGGCACCGCCCACCCGGGCGCGCTCGTCCTGCACAACCACCCCGACGCGCTGCGCGACCTCAGCCGCCTCTCCGGCGAGCACATCGATCTCGGCACGGTCGACATCCTGCGCGACCGCGAGCGCGGCATCCCGCGCTACAACGCGTACCGGCAGATGCTGCGGAAGCGCCCGGTCACGTCGTTCGAGGAGCTGACCGGCGGGCACGCGGACGACACCGCGCTGCTGCGGGAGTTGTACGAGGACCGGCTCGACCGGGTCGACACTCTGGTGGGGAATCTGGCGGAGCCGCGCCCGGAGGGGTTCGGCTTCAGCGACACCCTCTTCCGGATCTTCATCCTGATGGCGAGCAGGCGGCTGAAGAGCGACCGCTTCTTCACCACCGACTACCGTCCGGAGGTCTACACGGCGGAGGGCCTGGAGTGGGTCGACCGCAACTCGATGGTCACCGTACTGCTGCGCCATCACCCGGAGTTGGGCCCGGCGCTCGCCGGAACGACGAACGCGTTCGCCCCGTGGGAGGGACGTTCATGAGCACCCGTACGAGCCACTACCCGACCGCGTCGCCCGACCGCCCCGGCCCGACCCAGGGCCTGCGCGTGCACGCGAGCAGTCTGCGGGAGCACGCGGACCGGCTGCGGGCGGCAGCGCGGGAACTGGACTGGGACGGACCGCAGGCAGACGCCTTCCGGGCACGGCTGAACCTGCTCGCGGGGCGGTGCTCGACGGCGGCGGACGGGCTGGCACGGTCGGCGGCGGGGTTCGACGACGGTGGGCGCTGAGGGGCGGGGCACTGACGCGGGCCGGCCGGGGTCGCCCCTGCCGGGGCCCGCGTCCCGGTCAGAGCGTCGTCGGCCGGACTTCCCGTGGCTGGTACTCACCCCTCCCGGCCGTCCTCCCGCAGGGGCCGTGCCTACGGTGCGGGCATGACACGTTTTGGTGGATACGGCGTACTCGTCACCGGCGCGGGCCAGGGCATCGGGGCGGCGACCGCCCGGCGGTTCGCGGTGGAGGGGGCGGGGGTGCTCGTCACCGACCGGGACCCGTTGCGCGCCGAAGAGGTGGCCGAGGGGATACGCGAGGCGGGCGGGACCGCACTGGCGCAGGTCTGCGACGTCGTCGACCGGGGCGCGGTGGAGACGGCGGTGGACCGGGCCTTCGCCGCCTTCGGCCGACTCGACGTGCTGGTCAACAACGCGTACGCCTGTCATGCCGAGCCCCCGCTCTTCGAGGACACGCCCGACGAGCCCTGGTACGAGGACTTCGAGGTGAGCCTGCACGGCGCGTTCCGCTGCACCCGCGCCGCCCTGCCGCACCTGGCGGCGGCCGACGGGCGCGGGGCGGTCGTCAACATCGGCTCGGTCAACGCGGAGCAGCACTTCGGCAACCACGCCTACAGCGCCGCGAAGGCGGGCCTGGCCTCCCTCACCCGCACGCTGGCCGTGCAGTGCGCGCCGCGCGGAGTGCGCGTCAACGTCGTCGAGCCCGGAACCGTACGCACCGGCGCCTGGGACGGCCGACAGACCCGCCTCGACGACCTCCCGCCGCACTATCCGCTGGGACGGCTCGGAGAGCCCGAGGACATCGCTGCGGCCGTCACGTTCCTGGCGTCGGCGGACGCCACCTGGATCACGGGGGTGACGCTGCCGGTGGACGGCGGCCTGCTGGTCAGCAACATGGCGATGCGGCGCACGCTGGACGGAAATTGACGCAGTGTGGTCGGATCGTCGCACAGCGGGGTCGTCATGCTGGATGATGATGCGCAGTGTTCCGGGTCTCCGGTCAAGCAGTGAGCAGGGAGGGGCAGTTCGTGACGCAGGCCCAGGTGGAGAGCGAGCGGGTGGCCGGGCGGTTGTGGACCGTACGTCTGGATGCGGTGGGACGGGACGTCGCGGCGGTGAAGGTGGATTGCAGTCGGCCCGCGTGTGCGCCGCGCCAGTTGCCTTCGGCCGCTGAGGGGCGGTCGTTCGCGGCGGCGCATCTGATGGCGCATCTACGGGCGACGGGCGGGCCTCGGCGAGAGGCGACGTGCGCCTGTCGTGCCGAGGGGTGCCGGGCGCACACCGACGAGAGTGGCAGAGGGGGTGTGGAGCGGCAGTGCGGAGGGACGACGGTGCTGGCGGTGGCCATCGATCCGATGCGGCGCTGGTGGCGGGCGTGGGAATGCTGTGCCCGCTGCGCGGCCGCGCACCCCGGTACCCGGGTGGTGGCGTCGGCCGACGCCGCGTCGCCGCCGCCCGCCGGTGGAGCGGGACAGGCTCGGGAAGTGGTGGGTGGGGTGGGGGCTCCGCACTTCTCCGCCGCGTCGCCGTCCGCGCCGGGGATGGACCCGGCGGAGAGGGACGCGGCGGGCGGTGGGCGCGTGCCCGCGCCGCGGGCGCCCGCACCCCGCGCGCGTCGGCCCAGGCGGCAGGGGCGGATCGCGCAGCGGGTGGTGCCGCACGATCTGCGGCCCGTGGGGCTTCGCGACGAACTCATCGAGCTGGGCGATGCGTTCCGCAGGTACCAGAGGGCCGGTGAGCCCGACTTGGCGGCGCTCGCCGATCTCCATGAGCGGAAGGCGCGCGCCTTCGTCACCTGGGCGGACCTGACGGGGGACGCGAGCCTGCGTGACGAGGCCCAGCGGGCCGAGCAGTCCGCGGCCACCGTCCGCTTCCAGCATGCGAACCGGACCGGCGAGAACACCGCGGGGGGTGTCGAGCGGGTGCTGACCGGGGCCAACCAGTGGCAGCACGCGCGGGGCGTGCTCGCCCACGTACGGGACCACGCACCGGTTCCGGGGCCGGAGGCACGGCTGCTGGTGCTGCTGTTGACCTTGCGTTGTGCGCGTACCGGCAGCGGCAACGTCACCGGTCAGGATGTGAACGGCTGGCCGGTGGGGGACGCCGAGGAGGCGCTCCAGGAGCTCGTCGACGCGGGGTGGTTGCGGTTGCCGGGGACGGCCGCCGAGGTGATGGGTTCCGCGCCCGAGAATCCCACGCAGATCGTCGTGCCTTCTCTCGTTCCCGAGGAGGGCATGGTCGGACCGTTCGGCTTCGGGAAGCTGGTGCGGACCAAGTTGTCCGGGTGGGCGCAGAAGGGTGTGGGGGACCGCAAACTGCGCAAGAAGAAGATGCCTGCGGCCGTACGGCTGCTCGCTCTGGCCTGCGCCGCGCACAGCAGCGCCGACGGACGCCTGGGGGCCTCCGGCCGGGGCCTTGAGGTGGAGGCGCTGGCCGCGTTGTGCGCCGTGGACGGCGATCAAATCGGTTCGCTGGTGGAGCAGTTGGAGGCTGTGGAGTGGCTCGCGGAGGTGTCGGTGGAGGGTGGAATCGTCACCGGGACCCTGTGCGAGCGCGTGCTCGCCTTCGGCTGCCCCCTGCCGGAGAGCGAGGACGGCGGTATGGCTGACGACTGACGTTCCGCACCGCCGTGGTCACCCGGATCACCGTGGTCACCCGGAATGGGAGCGGGCTCACCCGACCGGTGCGGCGGAGCGAGCCGCGGGCACGCGGCGGCGGTAGTAGGCGAAGGTGACGGCCAGGAGCAAGGGGGCCCAGGCCAGGAGCGGGAGGTAGCAGACGAGGAGGATGGCCTCCTGGAGTGGCGTGCCCGTGATGCCGGGGGCCAGGTCGGTGAAGATGTTGGCGTAGACGTACCACCCGTAGATGCCGAACAGGCCCGTGGCGCCGAGCACGGCGGGGACGACCGCACCCATGGGGCGTATCGCACGGCCGCCGATGAGGGGGACCCAGTGCGGTACGACCTCGCCCCAGGCGCTGATCAGGCCGAGCGTGAGGAGGGCGAGGAGTTCGGAGACCACGCTCAGGGAGATGACATACAGGGGCTCCCAGTCGCTGCGGAAGCCTTCGGATTCGGCGTTGCCGAGCACCGGCAGTCCCGCGACCAGGGCCAGGCGCCACAGCCCTGAGGGCAGGGTGACGAGAGGGACGGCGTAGGCGGCGCGGACGGCCCAGCGGGGGACGTCGGGGAGGGGCTTCGTCTTCAGCGGCATGGGATTCATGGTGGTGGCGGAGGGATTGGTGGTGCGTCGGCCGGGAGTACGGTGCGTCTCCGCCGCACGGGGGAGGCGGGCCTCCGCCCCCGTGCGTCAGGGGCGGCGGTGGAGGCGGGCCGCGAGGTGGTGCTGGAGGGGGTGGCCGACGGCGGCGAGGTCGTGGGTGAAGGTCAGGGTCGCCGCGTCGGTGCGGGTGTAGAGGCGGCGGGTGGCCTTGACGTCCTTCGCCGTGGGAGTGACGGCGACTTCCCCGGTGGTGAGTTCGACGGTGCTGGCCGTCGCCACGCCGACGGAGATCTCGGCGATGCCGGTGGGCTGGGTGATGAGGGCTTCCACGCGGCCCTCGGGCTGGAGCCGCCACCAGCCGCTCTCGCGGGCGGACGGGCGCAGGGGCGTGCCGTCGGCGTCGATCAGCCAGGCGCGGGCCTCGTAGTGGAGGAACGGGCGGCCGTCGTGGGTGAAGGTGACCTCCTGGGCGTAGCTGAAGTCGCTTTCGAGGGTGGGGTACGTGCCGGTGCCGTGCCCCTGCCAGGTGCCGAGGAGGTCCAGGACGGGGGCGAGGAGGGGGTGCGGGGCGGGGCCTCGGTCGGGGTGGCTCGCGTCGGGGAAGGGGAAAGCGGCCGCGAAGGCGGGCGGGGTGGTGGAGTCGGGCATGGGTGGGGCTCCGGGGGTGGGTGCGGTGACGGGCGTACGGGCGGGTGTGCACGTGCGGGGAGAAGCCTAGGGGCTGGGGCGGGAGGCGTCGGGGGCGGCGTCGCCGGAGCGGAGGCGGCGGTTGCGTTGGCGGAGCAGCAGGTAGAGGGGCAGGCCCACCGAGGCTCCGAGGAGGGAGCCGAGGACGGTGAGGACGCGCTGGCGCGCGGTGAGGCTCGTGTCGGCCACGGTCACGGTGAACAGCAGGGCCAGGACGGCGACGATGACGTCCCAGCCGAAGAAGCTGCTGATGCGGTTCGCGAAGAGGTCGTCGAGGAATCGGGGTGCGTCCGGGCCGTGTGCGACGAACCAGGGGACGGCCTGGGCGAAGGGCAGGGCGACGCCTGCCGCCAGGAGTGCCGCGTAGGCCAGCTCCGGAAGTCTGCCGGTGCGTGAACGGGCTTTCGCCCGGGGCCGGTTGTTCTGGTGCGGCTGCATGACGGGACCCCTCCCTCGGTTCGCCGGAAGTACGGCGAATACAGAGGGAGGGTACGGGGACGGGGGCCGACGGGGCGACAGGTGCCGGGCTCGGTCAGTCGATCCGGGCGAGCCCCCGGGCGTCCCTGCGGGCCAGGCCGCGGGAGATGCGCAGCGGGTCGAAGTCCGGCGTCCGGGGCGGGAGTTGGCCGGGGTCGGCGAGGGTCGTACCGGCGCAGACCTCGGAGAGCAGGGGGCGGTTCAGGATGCGCCCCGCGGCGGAGATGCCGCTGAGGGCGGTACCGAGGATTCCGGCGCCGAAGCTGGAGTTCGCGCCGACCGCGTACAGGCCGCCCACTCCGGTGCGGATGCTGGGGCGTCGACCGTGCCCGCCCCAGTCGTCGAAGCCGTACGGAGTGCCCGAACCGCCCTGGATGTAGCGGTGGTTGGTGTGGGCGGTGGCGGTTTCGAGGTGGGTGAGGTGGGGGCGGACCGGGCCGAGGACGGATTCCGCGATGTCGACGAGGTTGTCGCGCAGACGGCTCTTGACGGCCTCGTAGGCGGGGTCTCGGCGGTAGCGCCCCGGCGGGCCTTCGAGGGGCGGCATCAGCGTCATGATCTGGAAGTTGCTGTGGCCCGGCGGGCAGACGGTGCGGCTGTCGGGGTCCTTGAGGGAGCCGAAGGAGAGGAACGCGAAGGTCGGGTCGGAGCCGTCGCCGGTGAGGGCGCGGGCGTAGGCGGCCTCGATGTCGGTGCCGCCCCACCACCAGATGTTGGTGTTGGGCAGGTCGAGGGGGCGGTCGAGGGCGATGTACGCGGTGGCGACGGCGGCCCGCATGGTGGCGCGGCGGGTGCGGTCGAGGACGGCGGTGGAGAAGCCTCGGCCTCCGCAGAGGTCGAGGACGGTGCGCCGGTAGTCCACGTTGGACACGACGAGGGGGGCGTGAACGGTCTCGCCGTCGGCCAGGAGCACGCCTTCGACGCGGCGGTCGTCGGTGACGAGGATGCGTTCCACGGGGCAGCGGGTGCGGACCTGGCCGCCGTGCGCCTCGATGACCTCGACGAGCGTGGCGATCATGGTCTGGCCGGAGCCGACCGGGGCGTACGCGCCGCGCAGGTAGTGGTCGAGCATGGTGGCGTGCGTGGAGGTGAGGGTGGTGGAGGGCGGAGTTCCGTAGTTGCCGGACTGGGCGGCGATCAGGGTGCGGGCGGTGGGGCTGAGCCCGCAGACGTCGTACAGCTCGCCGAGCGTACGGCCGCCCCAGCTGATCAGGGACCGGGTCATGGGAGCGCGGGCGGCGCCCGGCCGGGTCGTCATGCCCGCGCGGAGGTCGGCGGCGACGTCGCGGAGGGTGTGGACGCAGCGGGCGAGGCTGCGGCGTTCGGCGGGGAGGGCGGCGCTGAGCCTCTTGAGGTACTTGTTCCAGCCGACCCCCACGTCGACGGTGGTGCCCGGGAGCACGATGCGGTCGAAGCCGTCCGGGTCGAGGGGACGGAAGGCGACCCGGTCGGGGCCGACGCCGAGTCCGGAGAGGATCGCGGGGAGGAGGCCGCCGGGGCCGCAGTCGCCGACGTAGTGCATGCCGACGTCGAACTCGTAGGCGCGGCGGCGCCGGAAGACCTGGGCGTTGCCGCCGGTGACGTCGTGCTGTTCGGCGAGCAGGACGCGCAGGCCGGACACGGCGAGGTAGGCGGCGCAGACGAGCCCGCCGACGCCGCCGCCGACGATGACGGCGTCGTAGGGGCGGGAGCCCCGGGAGCCGTGGCCGAGCGGGCGGTCGGTGCCGCCGTGGGTCGGGCCGGGGGTGCGGTCCGGGCGTACGGCGCGCCGGGGGGCGGCCGGGGGCTCGGCGCACGGGGCGACGGCCGGGGGCTCGGTGCGGAAGGCGGCCGGGACGCCGGGGGACGGGGTGCGTGACCCCGCCGGGGGCGAGAGGGGTGTGCCGTGCGGGGCGCCCGGGGCGTCCGGACGCCGGGCCCGCGCGGCGTCCTCGGCGTCGGGGCGCGAGCGTCGCGCGAGGCCACGGGACTTGCGGCGTGCGCCGCGCGGGCCGACGGGGGCGTCCGGACGCGGACCTCGGCCGGAAGCGGGCGGGGCATCCGGTGCGTCGGGGTCCGGTGCGTCCCCGTTCGGTGTGTCGGCGTTCGGCGTGGTGGGGCGGAGGGCGCGCAGCGCGGCGGTGGCCAGGGCGGACGGCCGGAGCTCTCGGGGGAGCACGGTGCGCGGATCGTACGAACGCAGGCTGCGCAGCGCGGCCGCGACCGGGGCGTACGCGCGCAGCCCGCGCGGAGCCGCGCTGACCGGGTCGTACGGGAGCGGGCCGCGCGGGGCGTCCGGCCTGCGCTTGTCAGAGTGCGGTGCCACTGTGGACCTCCGAAGGTGCGGATGGAGTCGGGAGTTGGGGAATCCGGCCGGGCGGTGCCGTCGCGGGGCTCGGCCGGGGCGGGCGGCGGCTGCACGGCTCGTGCACGAGGGACGCGTCGGGTGTCGGCCGGTGCGGATCGCGCGGCCCGGGCGGGAAGTGGTAGTCCCGTACGGGGGCGAGTGGTCCCGTACGGGGGCGGATGGCCCGGTACGGGAAGGAGTGGGGCGCGCGGGACCACGGAGGTCCGCGGAGGACCACGGAAGGGCGGCGGCCCGCCGGGTTGGCGCGGGTCCGTGCGAGGGAAGGGTGGCCCTGCGGAAGGGAGGGGGTGGCCCTGGGGAGGGGTGCGGTCGTACGCGGCGGTGCGGGTGAGCCGTGGCGCGTTCCGGGACGGCGGGAGCGCCCGAGGTCAGAGGGCGATTCCGCCGTGGACTTCCAGGACGCTGCCGGTGAGGTAGCCGGCCTGGTCGGAGACCAGGAACGCCGTCAGGTCGGCCACTTCGGCGGTGGTGCCGAAGCGGCGGAGCGCGATGGAGGACAGGAGGCGTTCCCGGTCGCGGGAGGGCAGGGCGTCGGTCATGTCCGTGTCGATGAGGCCGGGGGCGACCACGTTGGCGCGGATGCCGTGCGGGCCCACTTCCTTGGCGAGGGATTTGGTGAAGCCGATGATTCCGGCCTTGGCGGCGCTGTAGTTGGTCTGGCCGGGGTTGCCGTGGACTCCCGCGACGGAGGAGAGGGTGACCACGCAGCCGGTGCGGCGCTTGAGCATCGGGAAGACGGCCGCGCGGCAGGTGTGGAACACGCCGTCGAGGTTGGTGTCCATGACCTGGTGCCAGTCGTCGTCCGACATCAGGACGAGGGGCCGGTCGCGGATGACGCCCGCGTTCGCGACGACCGCGGCGACGGGGCCGAGTTCGTCTTCGGTCCGGGTCACCCAGGACTTGGCCTGGACGGGGTCGGAGACGTCTGCCTGGAGCGCCAGGCACCGGACGCCGAGTTCCGTGGCCTCCTTCTCCACGAGCCGGGCGGACTCCTCGTCGGAGCGGTAGCAGAAGCCGACGTCCCAGCCGTCCCGTGCCAGGCGGCGGACGATCGCGGCCCCGATTCCTCGGGAACCGCCGCTGACCAGGGCGATCTTGGGGGCAGGGGTGGAGGGGGTGTGCATGTCAGTGGGCCTTTCCCAGGCGCAGGACGGCGGCGGCGACCAGCCCCTGGCCGTCGACGGAGGTGATGACCGCGGGTCCGCCGGGCGCCTGTCCGGCGGCGGCGAGGACCGTGGCGATCTGGAGTGCGGATGCGGCGGCTCCGGTGTCGCCGATGAGGGGGCCGAGGGCGGGCAGCCGGTCGCGGGCCTGGCGGGGGAAGAGGGCGTCGAGGGCGTCGTCCTCCGTGGCTTCCAGGCCCGAGGAGGTCGCCGACCAGACGTCGGCGGCGGCGACGCGGGCGCGGCTCAGGGTCTCAATGAGGGTGGTGTGGAGGGCTTCGGTGGGGTCGCAGCCGGGTGGGGCGTGGCGGGTGTGCACGGCGAGGACCGTGGCCAACGACGGTGTGGAGGTGGGGAGTTCGGCGGGTACGAGGCGGAGTACGGCCGCGCCCTCACCGAGGAGGACGGGGGCGCTGCCGCCCCGGCTGCGGGCTTCCAGCCAGGTGCGGGCGTGCGAGTACTCCTCGGCCGCCCCGCACAGGACCGTACGGGCGCGATGGGCGCGCAGCAGGCGGCGGGCGTAGAGGAGGCCGAGGAGGGCGGCGGCACGGCCGCCCGCGAGGGTGGTGTTGGGGCCCTGGATGCGGTGGCGGATGGCGCACTGGGCGGCGGCGCAGTTCATGACGCTGTTGGGGATGACGCCGGGTTCCACGTCGTAGGGGCGTTCGCCGGTGAGGGAGGAGCGGGTGAAGTCGGTCATGGACTGGACGCTGCCCGTGGTGGTGCCGAGGACGAGGGCCGTGTCGAGTCCGGTGTCCGTGCCCCGGTCGTCCGTACCCCAGCCGTCCGTGCTCCCGCCGCCCGCACCACCGTCCGCGCTCCCGTCGAGGACGGCGCCGACCGAGGTCACGGCGAGGGCGGTGACCCGGTTCATGTCGCGGGTGCCCTTCTTGCCCAGTACGGTACGGGGCTCGAAGCCCGGTACGAGGCAGCCCTGTTGGCCGTCCTCGCCGAGGACGGGTGCGGCGGTGGGGCGGCGGTCGCGTACCCCTGCCGCGAAGTCGGCCGAGGTGTGGCCGAAGGGGGAGAGTGCCGACCAGGCGGTGATGTTCACGGTGCCTCTCCTTCGTGTGCGTAGCGCCCTTCGTGTGCGTAGCGCCCTTCGTGTGCGTAGCGTCCGAGGACCACGGCCGCGTTGTTCCCGCCGAAGGCGAGGCCGTTGTTCTGGACGATGCGCAGGTCGGCGGCGACGGCGTGGTTGGGGACGCAGTCGACGGCGCATTCGGGGTCGGTGGTGCGGTGGTTGATGGTCGGCGGGATGAAGCCGTGGGTGATCGCCAGGGAGCAGGCGATCGCGCCGAGCGCGCTGGCGGCGCCCATGGTGTGGCCGAGCATGGACTTGAGGGAGATCGTGCGGGGCGTGGCGTCCCCGTAGACCTGGCGGATGGCGCGGCTCTCGGTGACGTCGTTGGCCTTGGTGCCGGTGCCGTGGGCGGAGATCAGGTCGACCTCGGCGGGTTTCACCCCGGCGTCTTCCAGGGCGAGTTGGAGGCAGCGGGCCACGCTGTCCTCCTGGGGGGCGACCGGGTGGTACGCGTCGCAGTTGAGCCCGTAGCCGAGGATTTCGGCGTAGATGCGGGCCCCTCGGGCGAGTGCCGAGTCGAGGCTTTCGAGGAGGAGCATTCCCGCACCCTCGCCGGTGAGGATGCCCTGCCGGTCGGTGTCGAAGGGGCGGCAGCAGTCGGGGGCGATGGTGCCGAGCCGGTAGAACGCGGCGAACGTCTTGCGGCAGAAGGCGTCCGCTCCCCCGCACAGGGCGAACTCGGCGTCGCCGTGGCGGATGGCGTCGAGCCCGTTGCCCAGCGAGTAGTTGCCCGCGGAGCAGGCGGTGCCGATGGTGAGGATCTCGGCGTCGGCGAGGCCCAGTTCACGGGCGACGGCGATACCCAGGAGCGGGGCGGGGATGCGGCGGGCGGCTTGCGGGGCGACGGCCGGAAGGCCGCCGTGCAGGTGCGCCTCGGTGATGAGGTCCAGGTCGTAGGACTCGCCGTCGGTGGTGCCGACGGAGATCTGGCAGCGTACGGAGGCCAGCTCGGCGTCGGTGAGGCCCGCGTCCTCGACGGCCATCCGGGCCGCTGCCGCGGCGAACTGGGCGGCGCGGCCGTGGGCGGCGGCGTCGAGGCGGTGCAGCATGCGGGCGGGGTCGAAGTCCTGGACCTGGCAGGCGTTGGCGTGGGCGAAGCCGGTGGTGTCGAAGGCGGTGATGGGGGTGACGCCGGAGCGGCCTCGGCGGAGGCCGTCGGTGAACTGTTCGGTGCCGGTGCCGATGCTGGAGAGGGGGCCGAGGCCGGTGATGACGACGCGCCGGGGCCCTGGCGCCGGGCCGTCGAGGGGCCGGGCCTGGGGTGCGGGGAACGGGGGGCAGGCGGGGGCGGGGCCCGCAGCGCGGCGGCGGAGCCGCAGGTGGAGTTCGAGGGGGGTCGGAATGCGGGGGTGGGGCCCCTTCGGCGGGGCCCCTTCCGGGTTGGGGGGCATGAGCTGCCTACCAGCCCTTCGTCTCGGCGAGAACCTCGCGGACGCCCGCCAGATGGGCCATGCGCGGCATTTCGCTCTGGTCGATGGTGACCTTGAACTCCTTCTCCAGGGCGGCCAGTACGCCGATCAGCGCGAGGGAGTCCGCGCCGTGCTCCTCGACGAAGCGGTCGGTCTCGGCGAGCTCCCCGGGCTCCAGCTCCAGGCGGTCGCAGACGATCTCGGTGATGCGGGTCTGGCGGGCGTCGGTGGTCAGCATGATGGCTCTCCGTAGGGGATGCGGGGTTCGGGTGACAGGGGTGAACATGTGGGTCGCAGAGGTGACCATTCGGATGGCAGATGCGGATGGCAGATTCGGATGGCAGATTCGGATGACAGAGGTGATCAGGGGCGGTCAGGGACAGTCAGGGGTGATCAGCGAAGGGCGAGGCGGCGGGTGGACTTCCAGGTGGACAGTCCGACGTCGTCGCGTACGGCCGCGCAGCCTTCCAGGACCCGGTCCAGGTCGGCGGCGGTCAACTCGGAGTGCACGGAGAGCCGTTGGACGCACCGCCGGTTAGGCACGGACGGCGGCACGAAGGCCGCGCCGAACACTCCCCTGGCGTCCAGGGCCTGCTGGAGGACGCGTACGCCGTGTTCGGTGCCGGGCTGGAGCGGGATGATCTGGCTCTCGCTGGGGGAGACGTTGTAGCCGAGGGCGGTGAGGCCGTCGCGCAGGACGCGGGCGTTGTGCTCCAGCCGCTTGCGGCGGTCGTCGGCGGTGGACATGACGCGCAGCGCGGCGGCGAGACCGGCGACGTCGTGCGGGAGGAGCGTGGAGGAGAACACCGCGCCGAGGGAGTGGTACGGGAGGTAGCCCGCGACCTCCCGCGAGCAGGCGATCAGCCCGGCCCGGCCCGCGAACGCCTTGGCCAGGCTCGCCGTACGGTAGGAAATCCTGTCCGTGAGGCCGAGCGAGGGGACGAGGCCCGCGCCCCGGTGGCCGAGGACGCCCAGGGTGTGGGATTCGTCGGCGATGAGTTCGCAGCCGGTACGGGCGGCGAGGGCGGTCAGGTCCAGCAGGGGGCAGAGGTCGCCGGTGACGCTGTAGAGGGCGTCGAAGGCGATCAGTCCCGGCCCGTACTGGCGGATCAGCCGTTCGAGGTTCTCGGTGTCGTTGTGGAGGAAGGGGCGGGCGACGGCCTTGGCGGCGGCGATGCCCTCCCAGAGGGAGGCGTGGGCGAGTTCGTCGACGTAGACGGGGTGGCCGGGTGGGCAAACGGCTTGGATCAGGCCGACGTTGGCGGCCCAGCCGGACTGGCAGAGCATGACGGCGGGGGCGTCGAGCCAGTCCGCGAGGTCCGCTTCGAGGTGGCGCAGCGGGTCGGTGTCGCCGGTGAACGCGCCGGACATCAGGGCCCCGTTCCCGTGCGCGCGGAGGCTGGCGGTCTGGGCCTCGACCACGGCGGGGTGGCCGCCGAGTGCGAGGTAGTCGTTGGACATCAGGGCGAGGTCGGCGGGTCCGGGGGTCGCGCGCCCCCGGTAGAGGGGACCGCCCCAGCTCGCCTGGCGGACTCCCCACGCCTTCAACCGGTCCTGGAGATAGGACAGTTCGCCGGACATGACACCTCGCTCGGGTCGACAGAGGTTCTGAACTGAGAAGTTCCGAACTGACAAGACCGGCAAGACTTTAGGTGCGAATCGGGCGCCCCCCGCACCACGAAATCCGTCGGACATGTGTCCACTTCGGCGGGGAGTTGAGGGTTTGCGCAGCTCAGGAGCTTTCCCGATGATCCGGCGCACACCGGCGGGCGCTCTTGCACTTCACTCCCCTGGATGCGCCCGCGCGCCCCTTTGGGCGCCCCTTCGGTCATTCGTCCAAGCAGGCTGGCACCTGCTATGTGGCTTCCACTCAAAACCTTGCAGCTGCGCAATAAAGTCGTTTATCTTGCCGCACATGCAGTCCTACACAATCGGACAAGCGGCTCGCCTGCTCGGCGTCAGCCCCGACACCGCCCGCCGCTGGGCCGACGCGGGCCGGGTCGAGACCCACCGCGACGAGAGCGGCCGACGCGTCATCGACGGCCGCGCGCTGGCGGCCTTCTCCGTCGAGGTGGGCCAGAGCGCCCCCGGCGAGGACGAGGCTTCCTACACCTCCGCCCGCAACGCGTTCCCCGGCATCGTCACCGCGGTCAAGCTCGGCGACGTGGCGGCGCAGGTGGAGATCCAGGCCGGGCCGCACCGACTCGTCTCGCTCCTGACCCGGGAAGCCGTCGAGGAACTGGGGCTGGAGGTCGGCATGCAGGCCACCGCCCGCGTGAAGTCCACCAGCGTGCACATCGACCGCACCTGACCCGACCCGCCCTTCCCCCGCTTCCCTTCTCCCTGCTCGTACGCAGCCCAGGAGCACCGCATGAAGACCTCAGCAGTCGGCCGCCGCACCGCGGCGGCCCTGTGCACCGCAGCCCTGCTCGTCCCGCTCAGCGCCTGCGGAGGCGGCGACGACAAGCCGGACACCGGGAAGAAGCAGAGTGGGGCGGCCGGTGAGTCCGCGGCCTCCGGGGGGAAGCTGACCGTCCTCGCCGCCGCCTCGCTCACCGACGTCTTCAGGACGGCGGGCGCCGCGTACGAGAAGACGCACCCGGGGACGAAGGTCACCTTCTCCTTCGCCGGTTCGCAGGCGCTGGCCGCGCAGGTCAAGCAGGGGGCGCCCGCCGACGCGCTGGTGACCGCCGACACCAGGACGATGGACGGGCTGGTCCCGGACACCGGCCAGCCGTCCGTCATCGCCAGGAACCGCCTGGTCATCGCCACCGGCAAGGGCAACCCGAAGAAGGTCGGCGGCCTGAAGGACCTCGCGGACAGCAAGCTCAAGGTGGTGCTCGCGGCCCCCGCCGTGCCGGTCGGGCGGTACAGCCAGAAGGTCCTCGACGCCCAGAGGATCACGGTGCAGCCGGTCTCCCAGGAACCCGACGTGCGCTCGGTCCTGAGCAAGGTCGCGCTGGGCGAGGCCGATGCGGGCATCGTCTACCGGACGGACGCCTCCGGTGCGACGGACAAGGTCGACGCGGTCGACATCCCGGACGCGCAGAACGCGGTCGCCGCGTACCCGGCCGCCACACTGAAGACCTCGAAGAACGCGGCTGGCGCGGTCGAGTTCGTGACGTGGCTGTCCTCGCCGGAGGCGCAGATGATCCTTCAGGACGCGGGCTTCCAGAAGCCGTAGCCGCAGGTCGGTCACGCACCGCGGACGCATCCCGCACCGCAGGTGGATCACGTACAACAGGACGTCCACGCCCCACTCCCCCACCACGGGCGACCGCCGAGCTCAGGAACCGCCGATGAAACGCCTCCGCCCCCGCACCCGCACGGCGGGTTCCCGCGCTCCCCTGGCGCTGGCCCTGCCCGCGGTGCTGGCCGTCGCGTTCCTGCTGATGCCGCTGGTCGGCATCCTCACCCGTACGTCCTGGGGCGCAGTCGGCACGCACCTGACCAGCCCCGACGTCGTCGAGGCGCTCCAGCTGTCGCTGTACGTCTCCTTCTGGTCGCTTGCTCTGTCGCTGCTGCTGGGGGTGCCGCTGGCCTGGCTGCTGGCGCGGGTGGAGTTCCCGGGGAAGGCGCTCGTACGGTCGCTGGTACTGCTGCCGATGGTGCTGCCGCCGACGGTGGGCGGGGTGGCGCTGCTGCTGGCGTTCGGGCGGCGGGGGGTGCTCGGGCCGTGGCTGGAGGAGACCTTCGGGATCACGCTGCCGTTCGAGACGGCGGGGGCGATCGTGGCGGCGACGTTCGTCGCGATGCCGTTCCTGGTGATCAGCCTGGAGGGGGCGCTGGGGGGCCTGCGTCCTCGCTACGAGGAGACGGCGGCGTCGCTGGGCGCTTCGCCGGTACGGGTCTTCCTCACGGTCACGCTGCCGATGGTGGCCCCCGGGCTGGTCGCGGGGGCGGCGCTGACCTGGGCCCGCGCGCTGGGCGAGTTCGGGGCGACGATCACCTTCGCGGGGAATCTGCCAGGGACGACCCAGACGCTGCCGCTCCAGGTGTATCTGCTGCTCCAGGAGGATCCGGAGGCGGCGACGTCGGTGTCCCTGCTGCTGCTCGTGATCGCGATGGCGGTACTGGTGGGCCTGCGGGGACGGTGGACGGGAACGCCGCGTCCGGCCGCCCGGCGTCGCACCGCGACTCCCGACCCTGATCCTGCGCCCGGCCCCGACCCCGGCCCTTCGCCCAGCCCCGCCCCCGGCCCTGCCCCCGACCCGTCGGCCGGAAACGCATCGGCCGCCGTACCCACTCCCCCGCAGCCCACCGCCACGTGGCCCCTGCACGCCGAGGTCACCGGCTTCAACGAGCTGAGCCTCGACGCCTCCCCCGGCACCACGCTCGCCGTCGTGGGCCCGAACGGGGCGGGCAAGACGACGCTGCTGCGTGCGCTGCTGGGGCTCACTCCGCGGGCCCACGCCCGGCTGCGGCTCGGCGACGACGACGTCACCGGGCTGCCGCCGCACAGGCGCGGCGTGGCCTGGGTTCCGCAGGACGGGGCGCTCTTCCCCCACTTGAGCGCGCTCGGGAACACGGCCTACGGCCTCCGGGCGCGCGGGGTGCCGCGTGCGGAGGCACGCCGGAGCGCACAGGAGTGGCTGGACCGGCTCGGGGTCGGTGCGCTGGCGCACCGCAAGCCCGCCGAGGTGTCGGGCGGCCAGGCCCAGCGCATCGCACTGGCCCGGGCCCTGGCCTCACGCCCCCGACTGCTGCTGCTCGACGAGCCGCTGTCCGCGCTGGACCAGACGACCCGGGCCCGGGTACGGCACGTGCTGCGCGTGCACCTGGCCGGGTTCGGCGGGGTCTGCCTGATCGTCACCCACGACCCGGTCGAGGCGGTGTCGCTGGCCGACCGGGTGCTGGTGCTCGACGGGGGGCGCGTACTCCAGGACGCACCCCCCTCCGACGTCACCCGCCATCCGCGTTCGCCGTGGGTGGCGCGGATGCTGGGGCGCAACGCGTGGCCGGGCACCGCGGCCGAGGGCGGGGTACGACTGCCGGGGGGCGGGACGCTGGTTGTGGCGGATCCGTTGCCGGTGGGCGCCCGGACGCTCGCGATCATCGCGCCGGAGGCCGTGGCCGTGCACCGGGAGCGGCCGGGCGGCAGCCCTCGTAACGTCTGGCCGGGAACGGTCCGCGAAGTCACCTCCAGCGGCAGTCGGCTGCGCCTGCTGATCACGTCGCCGGAAGCCCCCGACCTGGTCGCGGAGGTCACGCCGCAGGCGGTGGCGGAGCTGGGGCTGGCGGACGGGGTGCCGGTGTGGACGAGCGTGAAGGCGACGGAGGTGACGGTGGTGGAGCTGTGACGAGCACGAGACGGACCGTCCAACGCTGACGCCCCGGAACCCGAACTTCACGGTATAAACACACAAAATCACCCATCGTGCGCAATTAGTGACTCTGTGGTCAAATTCGGTCATCGGTGACTCCGTCGAGCCAGTTCGAGTGGGGCGCCGCACGACCCGAAGGAAGTCCCCATGCTCAGAACGGTGTTCATCGGCGCGGCCACCGCCCTCGCCACGGCCGCACTCGTCCCCGCCGCCGGACCGGCGAGCGCGTCGTCCCCCGGCGCAGCCGCACCCGCGGACCAGGTCACCGTCAACCTCGTCCAGGTCAACGGCTCCGGGTGCCGACCGGGCACCGCGTCGGTGGCTGTCTCGCCCGACAACACCGCCTTCACCGTGACGTACAGCGAGTACCTGGCCCAGGTCGGCACCGGTGCCAAAGCCGTCGACTTCCGCAAGAACTGCCAGCTCGGGCTGCGGGTGAACGTCCCGCAGGGCTACACCTACGCCGTCGCCACGGCGGACTACCGGGGCTTCGCGGACCTGAAGTCCGGCGCGTACGCGACGCAGAACTCCAGCTACTACTTCCAGGGAATGTCGGGTACGGACCGCCGCACTCACAGACTCCAGGGCCCTTACACGGGCAACTGGCAGGCCACCGACAAGACGGGCATCGAGGCACTTGTCTTCGCCCCCTGCGGCGCCACCCGGAACTTCAACATCAACACCGAGCTCCTGGTGAACGGCGGCAGCTCCGACACCGCCCGGACCAACAGCTTCATCGCGATGGACTCCACGGACGGCAGCTTCAGCACGAAGTACCACTTCCAGTGGAAGAAGTGCCCGGTCCGCTAGTCCCCCGACGGGTCACACCACGCCCCGCCCGCCCCACCAGGACCGTGACGCGTTCCGGCCGGAACCGAACGGTGGGGCGCGGCGGGGTCACACGCCACCCACCGGCAGGCGGCCTCCCCGTGTGCTCACCGAGAGGTTCTCAAGTCGCTTGACCTGGAGCGTGGTTGAGGTTCTACCGTGTCGTCTACTTGATCACCTGACGACGGGAAACCCACCATGATCCTCGTGACCGGAGCCACGGGAAACATAGGCCCTGCCCTGCTGAGGGAGCTGCACGCGGCCGGTGTCGGGCCGTTGAGAGCGCTCACCCGCGATGCCGCGCGGGCCGTCCTTCCCGACGGGGTCGAGGCGGTGGAGGGCGACTTCGCGGACCCGACGTCGTTGAAGCCCGCGCTGGAGGGGGTGCGCTCGCTGTTCCTCCTGTCGCGTCTGGGATCGGACGCCGAGATCCTCGAAACCGCCCGCCAGGCGGGCGTGGAACACATCGTGCTGGTGTCGTCCATCACCGTCCAGACCCACCCGCACCTCGGCCCCGCCGCCGAGAACCTGGAGGTCGAGCGGTTGCTCAAGGCGAGCGGCATGGCCTGGACGATCCTGCGGCCGACGCAGTTCGCCTCGAACTCCGTGATGTGGGCCGATGCCATCCGGGGCCACGAGACCGTCCGCGCGCCGTACGCCGAGACCGCGCTGCCCACCCTTCACCCAGGGGACATCGCAGCGGTGGCGCGCGTGGCGCTGACCGAGCCCGGCCACCACGGCCGTACCTACGCCCTGACCGGGCCGGAACCGGTGACCGCCCGTCAGCAGGTCGAGGCCATCGCAACGGCACTGGGCCGGGAGGTTCCCTTCGCCGAGATCAGCCGCGAACAGGCCCACGCACAGATGGCCGCGGTCTTCGGCCCCGAGGCCGCCGACGCGGTGCTCGACGTCACCGGCGGAGACGTGAACCCCGAGCTGCTGATGGTGCGCGACACGGTCGCGCAGGTCACCGGAGCGCCTGCCCGCCCGTTCCACCAGTGGGCTTCGGAGAACGTCGACGCCTTCCGCTGAATCCCCCGGGGGTTCCCCGCCCGGCAGGGCGGCACGTCCCCGCACTCACGCGGGGCGGGCGGATTCCAGGAAGCCGTGAAGCGAGTACTTCAGGGCGGTGACGAAGGCGTCGCGGGTGGGGGCGTCGACGCGGTCGAGGGAGAGGTAGGGGTTGAGGTCCTCCAGTTCGACCAGGAGGAGGTCGCCGTCCCGCGTGCGGCAGGCGTCGACGCGCTGGATGCCGTGGGAGAGCGTGTTCCAGGCGATGAAGCGGTGGGCGAAGGCGAGGTCGGCCTCGGTGGGTTCGTACGGGACGAGTTCCCAGCGGCGTTCCGGGTCCGGGGCGTACAGCGCGTACTGGAAGGCGTCGTCGACGTAGGTGAACGACACCTCGTACCGGAAGTCGATGCGGGGCTGGATGAGCAGGGCCCCGGTGGTGAAGGCGGGCAGGTCTTCGCGGCGTACGAATTCCAGTCCTATGGAGTCCGCTCCCGCCTTCGGCTTCACCGCGTAGAGGTCGGTGGCGGGGAGCGCGGGGAGGTCTTCGAGGCGGTCGACGGTGGGGATGACGGGAAGGCCCTCGGCGGTGAGGTCCAGGAGGTACTGCTTGCCCGCCATGTCGGCGCGGCCGGTGAGCGGGTTGTAGACGCGGACGCCGTCGGCCAGGGCGCGGGTGCGGAAGGCGTCGTAGCCCTGCTGGTAGTGCAGGACGGGGCCGCTGTTGCGGACGAGGAGGGCGTCGAAGCCGTCCATGAGCGCGGCGGCGTCCAGTGGGTGGCAGAGGGCGACGTCGAAGTCCTCGCGGAGGGCGGCCGAGAGCTGGATGTCCTCGTCGCAGTAGCGCCGTCCGCGTGCCGGGTAGGCGAGGTCGGTCACGTACAGGAGACGGGAGGCGGGGGCGGGGCTGGCGGGCACGGCAGGTTCCTGGAGTGTTCGCGGGGCGTGGGCGTTCAGCCTATCGGCGGGTGCGAACATGCTGGTCAGGGGGTGGGGAGCCGCCTTCTTGAAGCAGTTGGTTGACCTTGTCCCTGGGGCAAGGCCCAGCATCGGCGGTGCCGGGCCGGACGGGTCCGGCGCGGGGAGGGAAGAGAGCTCGTGGGAACGGCGGATGCGGGGTTGTTGACGATCGGGGCGTTCGCGAGGGCGTCCCGGCTGTCGCCGAAGGCACTTCGGCTGTACGACGAGTTGGGGCTGCTGCCTCCGGTGCGGGTCGATCCGCTGACCGGGTACCGCTTCTACGCGGCCGGGCAGTTGGAGCGGGCGCGTCTGGTGGCGTGGCTGCGAAGGCTCGGGATGCCGTTGGCGCGTATCCGCGAGGTCTGTGCGCGGGACGCGGCGGGGGCCGCCGAAGAGGTGCGGGCGTACTGGGCCGATGTCGAGGCCGACACCGCGCACCGCCGGGACCTGGCCTCTTTCCTCGTCGGTCACCTGTCGCGGAAGGAAACGATCATGAGTAGCACGGCAGCACCGCTGGAGATGCGCTACGCCGCCCTGTCGGACGTGGGGCGGGTGCGGGAGAGCAACCAGGACACCGCGTACGCGGGGGCGCGGCTGCTCGCCGTCGCCGACGGATTCGGGGAGGCGGGCACGGCTGCCGGGGCCGCCGCCGTGGACGTACTGCGGCGGCTGGAGTCGGATGCCTCCACCGTCACGGCGGGTGGCGTACTGAACGCGCTGGAGGACGCCGTGGAGGAGGCGCGGCGTGCGGTGCGCGGGGCGGCGGCCGGGGACCTGCGGGAGGGGCAGGCCGGGACGACGTTGACCGCGATGGTGTGGACAGGGTCGCAGCTGGCGCTCGTGCACATCGGGGATTCGCGGGCCTATCTGCTGCGGGACGGCGGACTGTTCCAGATCACGACGGATCACACGATGGTGCGGTCCCTGGTGGAGGAGGGGCGGCTGACGGAGGCGGAGGCCGCCTCGCACCCTCAACGGGCTTTGCTGGCAAGGGCTCTGACCACGGAGGCCGACGCTCCCGATGCGGTGGCCGACGTACGGGTGCAGGACGCGCTGCCCGGCGACCGGTACCTGCTCTGCTCGGACGGGCTGTCGGCCGTGGTGCCCACGGGTGAGATCCGGGAGGTGCTGACGGGCGTCGAGGACCCCGACGCGGCGGTACGGGAGCTGGTGGGCCGGGCGAACGCGCTCGGCGGCCCGGACAACGTCAGCTGCGTGATCGCCGACGTACGCCGTTCGGGCGGCGACTCCACCCCTGAGGGCGAAGGGGCGTGACTGCGCGGGGCTGAGGGCGCGAGGGTCGGCGGGTGCGCGGTCGGGTCGCCTCCGGGTGCCCGACCGCGCACCCGTGGCCGCCGGGTGTGCGGCCTGCCTGCCTTTCGTGCCTTCTTGCCCTGGACCAGGAGATTCCCCATGCGTGTTCACCGTTCCCTGCTGACCGCCTTCGGCGCCGTCGCTCTCGCGCTCGCCCCGATCGGCGCGGCGCACGCCGCCACGGCCACGACCAGTTCCGTCCCGGGGGCTGCTGTCGGGGCCGTCAAAAATCCGTGCGGGTTCTACAAGACGGGCAGCGACGCCTTCTACCACCACTGCACGAACGACGGCTCGCACGTCATCATCAAGGTGGACGCGAACTGGGCCCCGGACTACGAGCGTTGCGTGTACCCGGGTGAGACGTGGCTGGGAGCAGCGAACAAGATCAACGGTGCGTGGTACACGGGACGCACCTGCTGAACACCGGCTGCCCCTCGTGCTCGGGCCGACCGCGCGTCCTCGCGGATCGGTCCGGGCACGACCCCGGATACGATCTTCCTGCAACTCCGGGGTGGCCGAACCTCATCGCAGGGAGCACACGTAGATGACGAAGACGGACAGCGGTGTCCCGTGGGCGGCCGACCGGGAGTCCGGTGACTTCGAACTGGCCCTGAAGGTCCGGCGCGCCCTGGGCGCGCCGGGGAACTTCCACACCGTGTCGGTGGCCCTCCTCGCATCCGGGGAGACCCGTTTCGCCTCGCTCGGCACGGGGCGCACGGACGCCGGGGGGCCCGCGACGCCGGACACCTCCTTCGAGACCGGTTCGGTGGCGAAGGTCTTCACCGGCATGCTGCTGGCCGCGCTCGACGGGGCGGGCACCGTTTCGGCGGACCAGTCGGTGGCCTCGGCGCTGCCGGACGCGCGGTTCGCGCACGCCGGGGCCGCGTCGGCGACGCTGGCCGAACTCGCCTCGCACCGCTCGGGGTTGCCGAGGCTGCACCATCGGGCGGGCCTGCTCACCAACCTGCGGCTGGCGCTCGCCGTCGCGCGCGGCCGTGATCCGTACCGGGCCATGGGCGTCGCGGAATTCCTCAGGCACGCCGTCGCGGTGGCACCGACGCAGGCGCGCGGCACCTTCGCGTACTCGAACCTGGGGATGTCCCTGCTCGGCCACACTCTCGGCGCGCACGTCGAGGGCGGCTATCCGGCTTTGCTGGAGCGGGAGTTGCTCGCCCCGCTCGGGATGAGCGCCACCGAGGTGCGGACGACGTACGAGCCCGTCAAGCCCATTGCCTCCTTCGCGGGACCGCACGCTCACACCGGCAAGGCCCTCACCCCGTGGATCTCCGCGGGGTACGCGCCCGCCGGTGTCGGCATGCGGTCGACGGCGCGGGATCTGTCACTGCTGATCCGGGCGATGCTGGAGGGGAACGCGCCCGGCGCGGACGCCGCCCGTCCCCGCTACGCCGCGGACGGCGACCGGGTCGGGTTCGGCTGGATCACATCGGCGCGTGACGGGCGCGCGTTCACCTGGCACAACGGGGCGACGGACGGCTCGCGTTCCTTCGTCGGCTTCGACCGGGAGCGCGGACGGGGGGTCGTGCTGCTCAGCAATACGGACCAGGACGTCGACGCGGTCGGCGCGCGGCTGGTGCTGGACGACGACTGAGGCCCCGCCAGGGTCGATTGACAGTGTGTCAGGTCGTGCGACCGCCCAGGACCACGCCCCGGCCCGCGTAGAAGCGGTGCAGTTCGGACCACGGGATGCGGGCGAACTCCTGGGAGCGGCCGTGGAATCCGGACGGGTTGTGGACGAGGAGCGCCTCGGCGTCGTAGCCGACGGCGAGGACCAGGTGGCCGCCCCTGCGGGGCGGATCGGTCGGCGGCAGTTCCCGTACGGAAGGGTGGACGGAAAGCATCAACAGCCGCCCCTGAGCGAGGAGTTGGCGGATCTCTTCGACGGGGAGACCGGGCCGCGACTCTGCGGTGAGCGGCCAGCTCGCCTCGGCGTGTCGGGCGAACGGGGCGTAGATCAGCCCGTCGAGGCCGCCGTCCGCACGTCGTACGTACGCGCCCGCCTCGACGCAGGCGGCGGCCAGTTCCATAGCCGTGGGGACGGGCAGGTTCCAGTGGGCGAGGGTCATGCGCAGACAGGCCATGCCGCACAGCCGCCAGGACCACCAGTCGTACTCCTGGGGCGACCGCGCCCCGTAGGCGCGCCACAACGGGTCCTCGGTGGCCGGGAGCCGGCGGGTGACGATCGCCTCGGCCAGTTCGGGCGAGGCCCACTGGGAGAAGTACGGGACCGGGTGGACGACGGTGCCCGGGAGAGCCGTGGTGCTGGAGGTGCGCATGGTCGCCCATTGTGCCGCGCGGGTACGGCCCCGGGGCGGGCGGGTCACGCCCCGGGGACCGGCCGCCGGCCGGGTACCGGCCGGTCGGGTGCCGATCAGCCGCGCGCCGCTCCGGCGGGCTCCGCCTCCCTGGCGTGTACGGGCGTGGTGGTACGGGTGGTGTGGGCGAGGCGGGCAGTACGGGTGGGGACGTCGACCGTGTAGGCGTCCACGGTCATCGCCCGGTCGGAGACCTTGAGCACCATGAAGCCGTGGTCGGAGAAGTTCTGCCAGGTGGCCGGGTGGTTCGCATGGGCCTTGCCGTCACCGGACTTGGAGGAGGCCCCGCAGACGATCTGCCGGGTTCCGGCGGTGCGCGTGGTGGGCTCCAGGAGCTGGAGGGTGTGGTCGTGGCCGGAGAGGATCAGGTCGGCGCGGCCGACGACGACCTCTTCGTAGAGCTCCTTGAGGTGGATGCCACGGGTGTAGTGGCCGATCAGGAAGCCGTCGTACGTACCGGCGCTGCCGTGCTTGCCGTTGTTGAGGTACGGGTGGTGGCCGATGACCACCTTCCAGCGGGCGCGCGAGGCGCCCAGCGCACCGTCGAGCCAGGCGCGTTGGGCCCGCATGTAGGGGCCGTTCCAGTAGTAGTGCGGGTCGAGCTGGGCGACGGTGGAGGCGACCGGGTTGGTGTCGAGGGCGAAGAACTCGATCACGGGGTCGGTGCCGCCTGCGGGGAGGGCGGCGGTGTAGTAGCGGCTGGGCATGTACCAGCGGCGCGAGGAGCGGGCGTAGGAGACCTCGCGGTCGCCTCGGGAGGGGTCGCCGCCGCTGCCGGGGATCAGGCCCGAGCAGTCGTGGTTGCCGAGGACCATCAGCCAGGGGATGTCGATGCCGGTGTTGGGCTCTTCGAACTTGGTCTGGAACTCGGAGTCGGTGTCGGACTCGGGGCCGTTCTCGTAGATGTTGTCGCCGAGGCCGACGGCCAGGCCGATGCCCTCGCGGCGGCAGACCTCGCGGGCGGCCGCGGCGACGGCGTGCTGCTCCTCCTCGCCCGTGCCCGCGTCTCCGGTGACGAGGATCGCGAACTCACCGTCGGAGTTGGGGCGTTCGGGGAAGGGGAAAGTGTCGACGGCAGCGGCGCGGGGCCGGACGGCTTGCGGGGTACGGGCCCCCGCCGCGGCCGTTCCCGGCAGCACGGCGAGTGCCGCTCCGGCGGCCGCGCCGCCCAGCAGGGCGCGTCTGCGCACCGTGCTCATGGCACGGACGCGGTCGCCGACGGACCCGTCGGCCAGCTCGGGTTCGGCACGCAGCCACTGTTCTTCGCTGAGGTCGGGGCGGGGAGGGATGAGGTCGTCGTCGCACATGTATGCGTTTTCCCACATCACGGCGGAAGGACGGGAGTCAGAAAGGCGAACGCGGGGCGGAGGTATGGAGGCGACTTTGTGTACGGAGCCGGACGGGGGCGGGGCTTGGGCGGATCGCGGCGGATTTGCGCGCCTCCGGGAGGACCTCGTACCAGCCAGCGCCGGTAGAAGGTCATCGCGTCCCGGGCCGAGCAAGAAGTGAGCAGCCAGCTGCGGCCGTCCGGGGCGGCCCCTCCGCAGAGCGTGGCCAGGAGGCAAGATTTCCCCAAACTATTTCTGCAAAATTACTTTTGCAGAGTGCGGGTTCCCGCTTACGCTGCCGCACATGGTCAACGAAGAGCACGCGGAAGAACCGGCCGGACGGGAACGCGTCCTTGATCCGACGCAGGACGCGGCGGCCCTCAAGGCCCTCACCCACCCCCTGCGCATCCGGCTGCTCGGGCTGCTGCGACAGCACGGGCCGGGCACGGCGAGCGAACTGGCGGCCAGGACCGGAGAGTCGTCCGCCTCGACCAGCTACCACCTGAGAGTGCTGGCCAAGTACGCGTTCGTCGAGGAGGCGGAGCACCGGGACGGGCGGGAGCGGCGCTGGCAGTCCGTACACACCATGACCACGTGGAACAACGAGGCCATGGAAGCCACCCCGGAGAGCCGTGCCTTCGTCGACTTCATGCGCAGGCGCCAGATCGACCACCTGCGGTTGGCGCTGGTCCAACACGAAGCGGACATGGCGGGCGGTCGGCTCGGACCCGAGTGGACCGAACCGTCCGGGATCAGCGACGCGATGCCCCGGCTGACCCCCGAGTCGCTGAACGAGCTGCGGGTGGCGTACGAGGCGAAGCTGGACGAGCTCACCGCGCGCGACGAGAAGGACCCGCGCGCGGAACAGGTCATCGCCGTGATCGCCGGGTTCCCTCTCGCTGACCCCAACCATCCTTCCCCTGAGGCAACTCCCGGGATGCCGGACAATTCTGACAGAGCGTCATGACCGGGCCCTCCCTCCTGGTGGCCGAGCCCCCCGCGCTGCGCACCGCGCGCCGCCGGTACACGGCCGTGACGTTGCTCTTCTGGCTGCCGATCGGCCTGGGGGTCGGCACTGCCGTCCTCCTCTTCTCCGAACGCGGCCTCGGCCCGGCCGCGGTCGCCTCGTGCTACGCAGCGCACTCGATCACCGCCGCCCTGCTGGAGCTGCCCACGGGCGGGCTCTCCGACGTGCTGGGCCGCCGCCCGGTGCTGGCAGCGGCCGGGCTGCTCAACGTCGCCGCCCTGGCGCTCCAGGCCGTGGGCACCTCGCACACACTGCTGGTCGTCGGCATGGCACTGATGGGGGCGGCGCGGGCACTGTCGAGCGGGCCCGCGGAGTCCTGGTACGTGGACACGGTGCACGCCCACGCCGGGCCGGACGCGGACCTGCGCACCGGGCTGGCGCGCGGCAGCTCCGCGCAGTCCGCCGGGCTGGCGATCGGCACCCTGTCCGGCGGCGCGCTGCCGTGGCTGCTCGGGCTGGGCCCCAACCTCGGGGCCCGGCTGTCCGAGGCGACAGGCGGGGCCGTACTCCCCTTGTCCGTACCGAAGTTGATCGGTGCGGCGGTCGAGGTCTGCTTCGTCCTGTACGTGCTCTCCGCCCTGCGTGAGCCGCCGAGGACCCCGACGACACTGCGCGCGATCTTCCGCGACGTGCCCGCGACGATGACGGGCGGCGTACGTCTGGGGATGAGCGAGGCGACGGTCCGCCGGGTGCTGCTCACCGCCGGGGCGACCGGGGTCGGCTTCTCCGCGGTCGAGCTGCTCGCGCCGGGGCGGGCCGCGGGTGTCACGGGGGCCGCGGAGTCGGGTGCGGTGCTGTACTCGGCACTGGCCTGCGTGGGATTCGCGGTGGCCGGGATCGGCGCCTCGCTCGCTCCGCTGACGGCGCGGGTGGCCCGCAGCGGGGAGCGGGCGGTGCTGGTCAGCCTGGCGGTAGCGGCGTGCGGGCTGTTGCTGCTGGCGGGGACGGCGGCGTTCGGGGGGCCTCTGGCCCTGGGTCTGGCGGCGCTCGGGTTCGTGGTGTTCTACCTGGGGGTCGGATCGGCGGGACCGAGCGAGAACGAGCTGCTGCACCGCCGGGTGTCGAGCAAGCAGCGCGCCACGGCACTGTCGGTGCAGTCGCTGTGCCTCCAGCTCATGGCGGCTACGGGCGGGTTGGCGCTGGGAACCCTGCCGGTGGGACCCTGGCCGTGGCTGCTGGGCGGCGGCGTGATGGTGGTGGGAGCGCTGCTGTGGGCGCGGCGGGCCCCGGCGGGGGCGGCGTCGGGGGCTGCTGGATTTCCGGTGTCGGATGGCGTCGTACTCCCCCGTACCGGCTGACCCATGGGCCACAACAGGGCACGATGGCCAGGAGCACGCACCCCAACGTGCCTGTCCGACAAAGGAGTTGGCAGATGACCTCTACGCCGCCCGCCGCCGACACGGCCCCCACCCCCGACCGGATCGAGATCGACACCAGCAGGCCGCACCCCGCCCGCGTCTACGACTGGTTCCTCGGCGGCAAGGACAACTACCCCGTGGACGAGGCGCTGGGGCGTCAGATCGTCTCGCTGGAACCGCAGACCAAGTACTGCGCCCGGCACAACCGTTGGTTCATGCAGCGCGCCACCCGCCACCTGGCCAGGACCGGCACCCGCCAGTTCCTGGACATCGGCGCCGGGATACCCACCGTCCCCAACCTGCACACCGTCGCCCAGCGGGTGAACCCCGAGGCGCGCGTCGTGTACGTCGACAACGACCCGATCGTCCTCGCCCACGCTGAGGCGCTGCTGAACAGCACCCCCGAGGGGGCGACCGCCTACCTCCAGGCGGACGCCCGCGAGCCGGACCGGATCGCCCGACTGGCCCGTGACGTACTGGACTTCACGGAGCCCGTCGCGGTGTCGCTGATCGCGCTGCTCCACTTCGTCCCGGACGCGGACGGGGCGTACGACGTGGTGGGGCGGCTCGTGGACGCGCTGCCGTCCGGGAGCCATCTCGTACTGACGCAGCTCGCGGGCGACGTCGACGTTGAGCGGACCCGGCAGGCGGTCGCGATGTACCGGGCCGGCGGGGTGACGCTCGTACCGAGGACGCGGGAGGAGACCGAACGGTTCTTCACCTCGAACGGGCTCGACCTGGTGGACCCGGGCGTCGTCTGGCTGCCGGACTGGCGGCCGCACCTCGGGGTGGGTGAGGAGCGGGACGGGACTGCGGTGCCGCTGTACGCGGGAGTCGGCCGCAAGCCGTAGCCGACGGCAGGGGCGCGGTGCGGATGCGGCAGGATGACGTCCGCACCGGACGGCCCGTCAGGGACGGCGCCCGTTCCGGTGTACCCGTGCGACCGGAATGAGCAGGTACTCAAGGTGACGACACCTCATATATGCCGCCCCCAGGGGCAATTCGACCGACGCCGTGCCGTGCTTCCGAGGGAGCGCTATGCGGTGGCGGTCCTCGTCGGGGCGAACCGGGGAGCGTACTGATGGAGCGCGCGCTCGCCCTGGGCGACCTGGTCGTCGCCGGAATCGCGGTGGCCGCGGGGCTCCTCGCCGCCCTCCTGCTGCGGATGCTGCTGCGCTGGCTGGGCGAGCGGGCCAGCCGTACGCGGTGGAGCGGTGACGACGTGATGGTGGATGCCGTACGGACCCTGGTCCCGGTCGCCGCCGTCGCCGCCGGTATCGCGGTCGCCGCGGCGGCGCTGCCGCTGACCGCCCGTACCGGACAGAACGTGTCCCGGGTGCTGACCGCCCTGCTGATCATGGCGGCCACCCTCACCGCGGCCCGGATCGCCACCGGGCTGGTGCGCTCGGTGGCGCAGTCCCGGTCCGGCGTGGCCGGGTCGGCGACGATCTTCGCGAACATCACACGCGTCGTGGTCGTCGCGATGGGCTTCCTGGTGCTGCTCCAGACGCTGGGGGTCTCGATCGCCCCGCTGCTGACCGCGCTCGGTGTCGGCGGCCTGGCGGTCGCACTGGCGCTCCAGGACACCCTGGCGAACCTCTTCGCGGGCGTGCACATCCTGGCGTCGAAGACGGTGCGGCCCGGCGACTACATCCGGCTCAGCAGTGGGGAGGAGGGCTATGTCGTGGACATCAACTGGCGCAACACCGTCGTGCGGCAGCTCTCCAACAACCTGGTGATCATCCCGAACATCCAGCTCGCGGGCACCAACATGACGAACTACAGCCGCCCCGAGCAGGAGCTCCAGATCAACGTGCAGGTAGGGGTCGCGTACAACAGCGACCTGGAGCACGTCGAGCGGGTGACGACGGAGGTCGTCGCGGAGGTCATGAAGGAGATCACCGGCGCGGTGCCCGAGCACGAGCCCGCGGTGCGCTTCCACACCTTCGGGGACTCGCGGATCGGGTTCACGGTGATCCTGGGCGTGGGCGAGTTCAGCGACCAGTACCGGGTCAAGCACGAGTTCATCAAGCGGCTGCACCAGCGGTACCTGGCGGAGGGCATCCGGGTGCCGGCTCCGGCGCGGAACGTGACCGTGGTGCAGGGGGAGCCCCGGGAGGATCTCGCTCCGTTGCTCTCGACGGGGATTCCGCAGCAGCGGAGCGGCTCGGCGCAGGAGCCGTCGGCTCCGTAGGGGACCGAGGGGTGCCTCCGCCCGGCGTCCAGGGGCGCCGGGCGGAGGCGGTTCGGACCTCCCGTGAAGGTGCGGTATTGTTCTCATGCGCGCCCAGCCAGGGGGAAAGCCCAGGTCAGACGCGCACCGGGACGTGGCGCAGCTTGGTAGCGCACTTGACTGGGGGTCAAGGGGTCGCAGGTTCAAATCCTGTCGTCCCGACCAGCGATTTCTCGCAGGTCGGAGCCCGTATCAGAGCATTCTGATACGGGCTTTTCCGCATTCCCGGGAGGAAACCATGGCCGAGAAGGACCGCAGTCAGGGACAGCGTGACCGGGACGGAGAGGGGCGGGCGCGCAACGCCCGGCCCCGGGACGGGCTCGGGCGGCCCCTCCCCTACGGGGCTCCGGGGGTGGAGCGGCAGCCGGAAGGGATCGTCCGCTCCCCCGACGATTCGGTGCGCGAGGCGCAGCGGCTGCTCGATGCGGGAATGCCGTTCCACGCGCACGAAGTCTTCGAGGACGCGTGGAAGGCGGGACCGGAGGACGAGGCTCCGCTGTGGCGGGCGCTGGCGCAGGTGGCGGTGGGGCTCACCCATGCGGCGCGGGGCAACGCCACGGGTGGGGCGAGGCTGCTGCTGCGCGGGGCGGCGGGGCTGGGCGCGTACGAGGGTGCGGACCACGGCATGGACCTGGGGGCGGTGGTGTCGTGGGCACGGGGACTCGCCGAGCGGGTGGGCGGGCCGGGGGCTCCGGCGGTGGACGCCGGGGCGGAGGCGCCTCGGCTGAGGGGGCGGTGAGGCGCGGGCTTGCCGGTTGGGCGTGCCGGTCACGCTTCGGTGAGGAGGACCACCTCCAGGGTGCGCGGGCCGTGGACGCCCTCGACCCTGTCCAGTTCGATGTCGCTCGTCGCCGAGGGGCCCGAGATCCAGGTCAGGGGGCGGGTCGGGTCCAGGCGGGGCATGGCCTGCGGGAGTGACGCGACGACCTGGGAGGGGGCGCGGACCACACAGATGTGGTGGTCGGGGACCAGGGTGATGCGGCGACGGCCCTGGTCGGGGCTGCCGTCGAGGACGATCGTGCCGGTCTCCGCGATGGCGAGGGCGCAGCCGGTGACGACGCTCTCGACCTGGTCGAGTTCCGTGGCGGTCAGGGCCGCCCGGTCGTGGACGCGGGCCGGGTCGGCCGCGGAGAGCCAGTGCGCGGGCAGGCCCCCAGGGACGAGGACGGAGGCCGAGCCGCGTTCCGCGAGCAGGCGCGTCAGCAGGTGCGCGATGTCGTCCTCGGTGGTGCGGTGGACGATGGCCCGGTAGTCGGCGAGGTTCTCGTGGAGGAGGTCGAGGACCGCTGCCGGGTCGTCGGGCGTGTGCGTGGTGGCGTACGAACGGAGGGGCTCGGGCGCTTCGGGGGCGTCGGCGAGAGCCGTACGGATACGGGCGAGGACGCGGGCCCGGCCGGACGTCGTCGGAGTCATGAGGTGCGGTTCCTCTTCCACCAGGTCCGGAACGGCACGGCGGGCAGCTCCGGAAGGTCGCGGGTGTTGGTCCAGGCCGCGCCGCCGGGGATGCGCCGGGGGTGGGCCTTGCGGGTCAGGGAGGCGGCGCGTTCGGCGGCGGTCAGGGCGGTGGGGTGGTCGAGGAGCCAGGTGGCGGACTTCATCGCCGCCTTCTCCAGGCGGTGGCCCTTGCCGCCCTGGTCGGCGACCTTCTCACGGAGGTGGACCAGGACCTCCGGGATGTCGATGGCGACCGGGCACACCTCGTAGCAGGCACCGCAGAGGGAGGAGGCGAAGGGGAGGGAGGCGTCCAGTTCCGATGCGGTGCCGCGGAGTTGGGGGGTGAGGATCGCGCCGATGGGGCCCGGGTAGACCGAGCCGTACGCGTGGCCGCCGGCGCGTTCGTACACCGGGCAGACGTTGAGGCAGGCGGAGCAGCGGATGCAGCGCAGGGTCTGGCGGCCGACCTCGTCGGCGAGGACGTCGGTGCGGCCGTTGTCGAGGAGGACCAGGTGGAAGGTGCGGGGGCCGTCGCCGTCGGTCGTACCGGTCCAGGTGCTGGTGTACGGGTTCATGCGTTCGGCGGTGGAGGAGCGGGGCAGGGTCTGGAGGAAGACTTCGAGGTCGCGCCAGGTGGGGACGGTCTTCTCGATGCCGACGACGGAGATCAGGGTCTCGGGGAGGGTGAGGCACATGCGGCCGTTGCCCTCGGATTCCACGACGACGAGGGTGCCGGTCTCGGCGACCATGAAGTTCGCGCCCGAGATGCCGACCTTGGCCCGGAGGAACTTCTCGCGCAGGTGCAGACGGGCGGCTTCGGCGAGGTCGGCGGGGCGGTCGGTGAGGTCGGCGGGGGCCGGGCGGCCCCATTCGCTCATCGTGCGGGTGAAGATGTCCCGGATCTCGCCCCGGTTGCGGTGGATGGCCGGGACGAGGATGTGGGACGGACGGTCGTCGCCCAGTTGGACGATGAGCTCGGCGAGGTCCGTTTCGTAGGCGGTGATCCCCTCGGCCTCCAGGGCTTCGTTGAGGCCGATCTCCTGGGTGGCCATCGATTTGACCTTGACCACTTCGCGCTCCCCCGTCGCCTTCACGAGGTCGGTGACGATGCGGTTTGCCTCGTCGGCGTCGGCGGCCCAGTGGACCGTGCCGCCCGCCGCGGTGACGGCCTCCTCCAGTTGCAGGAGGTAGCGGTCCAGGTGGCGGAGGGTGTGGTCCTTGATCTGCTTTCCGGCCTCGCGGAGGTGGGACCAGTCGTCCAGCTCGGCGACCGCTTTGGCGCGTTTGTCGCGGATGGTGTGGGTCGCGTGCCGGAGGTTGGCTCGGAGGGTGGTGTCCCGGACGGCGGATTGGGCCGCACGGGGGAAGGACGGCATGCCCAGATAGGTGCTGTTTGCGCCGTTCCTGTAGCTGGTGCCGGACGTGGGGGCGCTCACAGCAGGGGCTCCTCTTCGGTACTGGCCAGGATTTCGGCGAGGTGCAGGGCGCGCTGCGGGGAGCGCTCGCGGCGGAGCATGCCGCCCAGGTGCATCAGGCAGGAGTTGTCCGCGCCGCACAGGAAGTCGGCTCCGGTCGACTGCGCGTGACGGATCTTGTCCTCGCCCATCGCGGCGGAAACATCGGAGTTCTTCACGGCGAAGGTGCCGCCGAAGCCACAGCACTCCTCGGCGCAGGGGAGCTCTCTCAGTTCCAGGCCCCCGACCGCTTCGAGCAGCTTGCGGGGGCGGTCGCCGAGGCCCAGCGTGCGCAGTCCGTGGCAGGACGGGTGGTAGGTGACGGTGTGCGGGAAGTACGCGCCGACGTCCGTGACGCCGAGGACGTCGACCAGGAACTCGGTCAGTTCGTACGTGCGCGCAACGAGTGAGGCGGCGGCTGCGGCGAGGTCGTCGCCCCGTCCCTCCTTGGTCTGGAGACGTCCGATGCGCGGATAGTTGTCGCGGATCATCGCGGCGCAGGAGCCGGAAGGGGTGACCACGTGGTCGTACCCCTCGAAGGCGGCGGCGGTCCTGCGGACCAGTGGTTCGGTGTCGCGGCGGTAGCCGGTGTTGTACTGCGGCTGCCCGCAGCAGGTCTGCGCGGCGGGGAAGTCCACCTGGACCCCGAGCCGCTCCAGCAGCTTCACGACGGCGATTCCGGTGGCCGGGAACACCGCGTCGTTGACGCAAGTGACGAAGAGTGCGACGCGCATAGGTCGGAGGATATGCGGGTCACGGCTGCCCGGATAGGGCGTGATCACGATCGCGTGATCACGTTTGCGCATCCGGCTCGCGCCCGGTCCGTACCCGGCTCGCGCCCAGCCCGTATCCGGCCCGTGACCGGTTCGCGTCCGGCCGGTGTTCCGGTCCGGCGGTCGCCCGGGTGTCGCCCAGGTGGGGGAAATCCGGGCGAAACCCCCGCCCTCGGGGGAGAGATGTCCCCCAGGGGTACCCTTGGGGATTCCACTCGGCCCGCCCGGCGGCCCGCACACCACCTCGTCACGCTGTCGGAGGACCCCTTGCACGTCGGGGTCCGCCCGGACCGGGAAGAGTGGCTCAGGTCACTTGAGAAAAGGCGTAACGAAACAATGCGGGTGCGCGATGACCTGACAGGTGCCGTCGCGCGGCCAAGCCTTCCGACCTGTGGAACGAGGCTGGCTGCGGCCTCGCTCCCGCCATCACACTTGTATTTCTCGCTACGAGAGGCTCTTCGTGTCGCTCAGTCCGTCCCGCCCGTTCCCTCAGGAGATCGCCGAATCGCCGTCCTTGGTCTCGCTCATCGAGCGCGGCCGGGACCAGGGCCACATCAATGGCGACGACGTCCGCCATGCCTTCGAAGCGGACAGCATCCCTGTCGACCAGTGGAAGCGGGTCCTGCGCAGCCTGAACCAGGTCCTCGACGAGGAGGGTGTGACGCTGATGGTGACGGCGGCCGCCGCCGCCAAGCCCGCGAAGGCCGCCAAGCGCGCCCCTCGCAAGGCCGCCGCCTCCGGTGAGGCCAAGCCCGCCGTGAAGCGTGCCGTCGCCAAGAAGGCCGCCCCGGTCAAGAAGACGACGACCGCGGCCAAGGCCGCCGCCGCCGAGGCCCCCTCCGTCGAGGACGACCTCGACGAGACGTCGGCCGCGGACAAGCCCGCTCCGAAGAAGCGCGCCACCAAGAAGACGGCGGCGAAGAAGACCGCCGCCAAGAAGCAGACCGACGAGTGGGCGGGTGACGGCGAGGAGGAGGAAGAGACCCCCAAGCCCGGCACCGCCGGTTACGTCCTGTCCGACGAGGACGAGGACGACGCGCCGCCGCAGCAGGTCGCGGTCGCGGGCGCCACCGCCGACCCGGTCAAGGACTACCTGAAGCTCATCGGCAAGGTGCCGCTGCTCAACGCCGAGCAGGAGGTGGAGCTGGCCAAGCGCATCGAGGCCGGTCTCTTCTCCGAGCACAAGCTCGACGGCGAGGACGGCGAGGCTACGGAGGAGCTGACCCCGCAGTTCCGCCGCGAGCTGGAGATCCTCGTCGAGGACGGCCGCCGCGCCAAGAACCACCTGCTGGAGGCCAACCTCCGCCTCGTGGTGTCTCTGGCGAAGCGTTACACCGGCCGAGGCATGCTGTTCCTGGACCTCATCCAGGAGGGCAACGTCGGTCTGATCCGTGCGGTCGAGAAGTTCGACTACACCAAGGGCTTCAAGTTCTCGACGTACGCGACGTGGTGGATCCGCCAGGCGATCACCCGCGCGATGGCCGACCAGGCGCGCACCATCCGCATCCCGGTGCACATGGTCGAGGTCATCAACAAGCTGGCCCGCGTCCAGCGCCAGATGCTCCAGGACCTGGGCCGCGAGCCCACCCCGGAGGAGCTGGCCAAGGAACTCGACATGACCCCCGAGAAGGTCATCGAGGTCCAGAAGTACGGCCGCGAGCCCATCTCGCTGCACACGCCCCTCGGCGAGGAGGGCGACAGCGAGTTCGGCGACCTCATCGAGGACTCGGAGGCCGTGGTCCCGGCCGACGCCGTCTCCTTCACCTTCCTCCAGGAGCAGCTGCACTCCGTCCTGGACACGCTCTCCGAGCGTGAGGCGGGCGTCGTCTCGATGCGCTTCGGTCTGGCGGACGGCCAGCCGAAGACGCTGGACGAGATCGGCAAGGTCTACGGCGTGACGCGCGAGCGCATCCGCCAGATCGAGTCCAAGACGATGTCCAAGCTGCGTCACCCGTCGCGCTCGCAGGTGCTGCGCGACTACCTGGACTAAACCCCGGACGGGTCCCGGCCCGGCTTTTCGGCCGGGAAGGTCAGGTGCAGCGCCTGGGGCGAGCGATGGATCAGAGTGGGTCGTACGACGACCTGCTGGTCCGCCGCTCGCCCCAGGCGCATGTCTCTCAATGTCACAGCGGGGAGGCGGCGGGTGAACAGTTCCAGGGTGATGCGCAGTTGCGCGCGGCCCAGGTGCGAGCCGGGGCAGCCGTGGACGCCGTGCCCGAAGCCGAGGTGTTTTGCGGGGGCGGTGCGGGTGATGTCGAAGGCGTCGGGGTGGGGGCAGTGCCGGGCGGGGTCGCGGTTGGCGGATCCGTAGGCCACGAACACGGTGGTTCCGGCGGGGAGTTCGGTGCCGGAGAGGGTGACCGTACGGGTGGTGAGCCGTCGGAACCCCTGGATCGGGGTGTCGAAGCGGGCGGCCTCCTCGACGGCGGCCAGGATGCGCCCGGGCTCGGCGCACAGCAGTTCCCACTGGGCGCGGTCGCGCAGCAGGTGGTGCACGGTGCTGCCGATCAGGGCGGTCGTGGTGAGGTGCCCCGCGATCAGCAGATTCTGGAACTGGGAGACGATCTCGGCGCGCTGCTCGCGGGTGAGGTCGCCGCTGCCGGGCATCAGGGCGGCCGTCATGGTGGAGATCAGGTCGTCCTGGGGGTGCGCGCGGCGTTCGCGGATGTAGTTGTCCAGCAGGTGCTGGAGGGTGACGACGTCGCGGGCTGCGGCGACCTGCTCGTCCTCGTCGAGGGGCCGGAAGAGCAGTTCCTCGGCGCGGCGGCTGCCGTGGACGGCGGTGCGGGCGTCCTCCTCGGTGAGGCCGAGGACCCGGCCGATGACACCGCCGGGCAGCTTCTCGGCGTACTCCCCCATCAGCTCGACCCGCCCCCGGCCCGCGAAGGCGTCGACGAGGGCTTCGGCGCGGGCGGTGGCGTACGGGAGGACGGCGTTGAGCCGGGCCACGGAGAGGCCGGTGTTGAGGGGCGCGCGGTAGGTGCGGTGGGCTTCGCCGTCGGTGCTCAGTACGGTACGGAACCCGCCGAGGCCCTTGGCGAACTCGGCGAGGGCAGCGGGGCCCGGGCGGACGTCCGGGCGCAGCGCGTTGGCCGAGGAGAAGTCCTCCGGCCTGCGCAGGACCTCGCGGATGTCGGCGTCACGGGCGACGAGCCAGGCGTCGAACTCGGGCACGAACGTGAGGCCCTCGACTGCGCGGGCGCGGGCGTAGAGAGGGTACGGGTCGCGGTAGAGGGCGTCGAGGTGACGGTGATCGGCTAAGTCCACGGGGCCATGGTGCCCGAGGGGGCTGCGCGGGGGAAGGGGGATCTCGGTCGGGGGCGCGCCGGCGCCCGGGGAACGTGCGCCGACGAGGGCACCTGCCGTCCGGTCGCTTCTCTCTGCGGAGGTGATGTGACGGGGGACGCGTTCTGGGCTCCGGAGGTCGGCATGAGCGGGAGTAGCCCACCTTCGAAGGAATCAAAGAGAGGGAACTGTGAAACACGGACGAACGACCCTGACGGTCCTCATCACGGCACTTCCCGCCGTCGCTTAGCCAAAACACCCATGCCCCCGGCCGGTATTCAGAACCACGTGTTGCCAGTGCCGCGCGGCGAGCGGCCGTCCTTGCGCGCAGCCGAGGGGCGGGGGCGGAGACTCCGGCAGTGGTCCCGGCCGCCCCGGGCCCGGCAAGGCGGTCGGCGGGATGGGTTGTGACGGGGCCATGCCGCTCCACCACGCCCGTGCGGTAGGTTTTGCGTCTCCTTTAACACGCGATCACGGGTACTCGCCCGTGCGCCACTCACCACGGGGACTGAGACTTCTCAATGGAAGACATCGTCAACGGAATCGGCCGTGCCGCCGCCTACGGCGCCCTCGGCGTCGTCCTGCTCACGCTGGGCATTTTCCTGGTGGACGCGCTGACTCCGGGCAAGCTGGGGCGCCAGATCTGGGAGGAGCGCAACCGGAACTGTGCGTTGCTGCTCAGTTCCGCCCTGCTGGGCATCGGCGGGATCGTCTTCACGTCGATCTGGACGACGTACGACGACTTCGGCAAGGGCCTGGTGTCCACGGCCGCCTTCGGCGTGCTGGGCCTGGTGATGATGGCGATCGCGTTCTGGGTGGTCGACGTGGTGACGCCCGGCAAGCTGGGCAAGACGCTCGTGGAGCAGGAACCGCACCCCGCGGTGTGGGTGACGGCATCGTGCAACATCGCGGTGGCAGCGGTGATTTCCGCGTCGATCGCCTAGAGGAGCGGTAGCGCGGCAGTAGTACGGCGGGTTGCGACGGCCTGAGTCCGGAGGGGGTCCCGCCCCTCCGGACTCAGGCCGTCAGGCGTTCCAGGATGCGGTCCATGCCGCTGTTCCAGTTCTCCTTGAGGGCGCGGACGGCGTTCGGCACGTCGCCGCTCACCAGGAATTCGGCGATGCGCTCGTGCTCCTCAGCCGACCGCTCCAGTACGTCCTGGTCGCCGAGCGCGACCTGTTCGTAGCGGTGCATGGTGAGCTTGAGGGACGCGATCAGGTCCATCAGGCGGACGTTGGGGCAGCCGGACAGGAGCAGCGCGTGCCAGGCGTCGTCGTACTGCTCGATGACGTCGTGCCGGGCCTGCGGCGCGGAGAAGGCGCGGGCCTCTTCGAGCAGCTTGGGTGCCAGGGCGGCCAGTTGGGCCGGGTCCGTGGACTCCAGGGCGAGGGATTCGAGAGTCGCGACGATGGTGGTGAGGTCGCGGAACTCCTGAGCGCTCATGGGGGCGAAGCGGAAGCCCTTGCCGCGTTCGCTGGTGATGATCCCTTCGCGCTCCAGCGAGATCAGGGCTTCGCGGAGGGGTGTGCGGCTGACACCGAGTTCGGTGGCGAGGCGGCCCTCGTTGATGGGTTCGTCGGTCGGGATCGTGCCTCGGCCGAGCCGCTTGATCAGCTCCTCCTTGACCTGCTCGCGCAGCGGGCGGTTCTCGATAGGCATGTCGGCGGCCCTTCCCCTCGTCCGGCTCAGATTATCGGCCACCCGGGGTGTGCGAATGCCACGGGTGGCCGGTGGGCGTGCGTGCGTTACGCGGTTCCGCCGCCGTCGACGGGGATGATCGCGCCGCTGAGGAACGAGGAGGCGTCGGAGGCGAGGAAGGCGACGGTCTGCGCGATGTCGCGGGGCTGGCCGATGCGGCCGAGCGGGCGGTCGGCCGCGTCCTCGTAGAACACCTGGGCGCTCTCGCCGAGTTGGCGGGCCTCCTCGGCGAGCATGCCGGTGGCGGTGTCGCCGGGGCAAACGCAGTTGACGCGGATCAGGTCGGGGCCGTGGTCGATGGCCATGGCGCGGGTCATATTGACGACGGCCCCTTTGGAGGCGCAGTACGAGACGGCGCGGGAGCCGCCCGAAATGCCCCATCCGGAGCCGGTGTTGATGATGGAGCCGCCTCCCTCGGCGACCATGCCCGGTATCACGAGGCGCGACATCAGCATGATCGAGCGGACGTTGACGGCCATGACGAGGTCCCAGTCGTCCTCGGTGATCTCGCAGACGGTGGAGCGGCGGATGATTCCGGCGTTGTTGAAGAGGACGTCGACGCCGCCGAGTTCGGTGTGGGCGGTGTGGACGGCTTGCTCGCAGTCGGTGCGCTGCGAGACGTCGCAGTGGACGAAGAGGCCCTCTGCTTCCTTGGCCGTGGCTTCGCCTGCTTCGGTGTCGATGTCGGCGACGACGACGCGGGCGCCGAGTTCGGCGAGGAGGAGGGCCGAGGCGCGGCCGATGCCGGAGGCACCGGCGGTGACGAGGGCGCGCTTGCCGGTGAGGTCGATCATGCGGGGCTCCTTGGGGGGCTTGGGGGTGTCTTGGGTCAGTGGCTGAGCCGGTAGAGGGCGGTGCGGCCTCGGCCGGTGAGGACGGTGAGGTAGCCGGAGAGTTCGGCGTCGAGGGATGCGTCGCCCGTGTCGATGAGGAGCGGGCGGCCGTGGAGGGCGGCGAGCTTGGACTCGGTGGCGAGGACGAGGAGCTTGTCGGGGCCGACGGCTCGGAGGACCTCGGGGGAGATCTGCTGGTTGCCCCGGCCGAGGAGGAAGCCTTGGCCGCCGATGGGGGAAAGGGCGATGAGGGCGGGGTGGTGGTGGGTGAGGGTGAGGAGGTGGGTGGAGGTGAGGTGGGTGGCGGCGGTGCGGTACGGGGGTGGGGCGGGGCTCCTTGCAGGGTGCGGGCGGTGCTGGGGCTGGGCGGGGGCCGATCCGTCAGGTGCGGGCCCCGGGGGTGGGGCGGGGGCGCTCCGGGGTGGGCCCGGAGCGAGGGGGGCCGCCCCCTTGCCCGCCCGTTCCGCCCCCGGGGGGCGGCCCCGCCGCCCAAGGGGACGAGGCGGGCGGAGCTCAACGGGGTTGGGCGGGAGGGACACAGAGGGGCTAGGGGGAGGGCATTTAGGGGCGCGGGGAACTGCGCGGCCAGCCACGACGCACCCGCACGTACCCGCCACACCCTCCACGCACCCGCACGTGCCCGCCGCACCCCCCACGCACCCGCACGTGCCCGCCACGCACCCGCACGTACGGACCCCGCCCTCCCCATCCGCACGGACCAGAGCGCTTACGCCCGTCAGCGGAACCTCCGCGCCGAGCGCCGCCGCCACCGCCTGGGTGGTCGTGCCGGGGCCCAGGATCAGGAACTCGTCCGGAGTCAGCCGGGAGGCCAGCTCCGCCGCGATGCCGCCCACCGCCTCCGGCGGAACCACCGTGCTGCCCGCCTTGCGCTGCTGCACGCGCACCGGAACGTACGGGACCGGCAGCCAGCCGTAGAGGCGGGAGGTCAGGCGGCCGAGCCGGAGTTCGGCCTCGTCGCGGTCCATGACCTCCGCGTCCCGCACCTGCGGGCGGGTCCGCGCGGACGCCCACGTCGCCGCCACCTCCCCCGCCGCACGCGGGTTCACCGCGAAGACCGCCGAGTGCATCTTGACGCCGGTCGGGATGCCGAGGACCGGCACCCCGGCCGCTTCCCCCAGCGCGTCGAGCACGTCCCGGGCCGTACCGTCGCCCCCGGCGAAGAGCAGGAGACCGACGCCCTCCGCCACGAGCGCACGGACGGCCTCGACGGTGTCCCGGGGCCCGGTCGCACCAGTTGCACCGGGTGTACCGGGCGCACCGAGGCGCGACCGGTACACCACCCGCGCCGCCACCGACGCCGTACGCGCAGCCGCCTCCCCCATCGCACCCGACGCCGTCACCAGCTCGAAGTCCCTTGTGCGGCAGGCCAGTTCGGCCAGGGCCGCCGCCGCCCGTTCCCCCGCGCACGGCACGGCCCCCAGCGACAGCGCCCTCCGCTGGACCTCCGTACCGTCGCTGCCTCCGAGCCCCACCCGGCCGCCGAGACCGGCGACCGGGTTGACCACGAGACCGAGCCGGATCACACGCCCAGCACCTTGCGGCGGTAGGTGCGCCAGCTCGGGGACCAGACGGCCGGGTCGTCGAGGGCCTCCGGGCGGACCCGGTGGATGGTGGAGCGGTGCGGTGCGGTGCGTACCGTCTCCGGGTCCTCGTACGCCTCCCGTGCCACCTCGGCGAGGATCGCCGCGTACTCGTCCAGGTCGGTCCGGGAGTACGACTCGGTGGGCTCCAGGGTCATGGGCTCGGGGACGACGTACGGGTGGTGGCTGGTCCAGTAGTGCGTGCCGAAGTCGGCCGCGCGGACGCCGATCTGCTCGCTGTGGATGCCGGTGTCCTCGTTCAGCTGCTCCCAGCTGTAGCGGACCTGCTCGACGCGCGGGCGGCCCTCGGCGTACGGGACGGAGACGCCCCGGATCTGCCGCACCTTGTGGAGGAGGTAGTTGTTGTTGAGGACGGCGGTCTCGGCGACCTCGCGCAGTCCCTCCGCGCCCATGGACATGATCCAGGCGTACGCGCGGACCAGGTTGGGGACGACCCCGTGGTGCGGGCGGATCTTGCCGACCGAGTGCGGGCGGTCCCCGTCCAGCCAGTAGCGTCCGCTCTCCGCGTCGAACTCGGCGGTGGGACGCGGAAGATACGGCGCCAGGGCGTCGGTGACTCCGCAGGCACCGGCCGCCGGGCCGCCGCAGGCGTGCGGGGTGGAGAAGGTCTTGTGCAGGTTGAAGTGGCACAGGTCGAAGCCCGCCTCGCGGGCCCGGGTGATGCCGAGGATGCCGTTGGCGTTGGCCTGGTCGTACGCGGCGAGGCCGCCCGCCGCGTGGACGATGTCGACGAACTCCGCGATGCGGGGGTTGTAGATCCCGGTGTCCTCGGGGTTGGTGATGAGGAGGGCGGCGGTGCGCGGGCCGACGGCGGCCTTCAGCGCCTCGATGTCGGGGTAGCCGTCGGCGTCCGGGTGGAGGGTGATGACCTTGAAGCCCGCCGTCTTCGCGCAGGCCGCGTTCGAGGGGTGGGAGAAGATCGTGGTGATGATCTCGTCACGGGTGCCGGCCTCGCCCCGGTCGGCGAAGTAGCCGCGGATCATGGCGACGTTGGCGTAGATGGCGGCGGAGCCCGCACCGGGCTGGAGGGAGACCCTGTCCATGCCGGAGACCTCCTTCAGGAGGCCCTCCAGCCGGTACAGGATCTCCAGGACTCCCTGCACGGTGGACTCGTCCTGGAGCGGGTGCAGCCCGGCGATCCGCTCGTCGGACACGAAGCGGTCGTTGACCTTCGGGCTGTACTTCATCGTGCACGTGCCCTGGCCCACGTCGACGTTGAGGTCGGCTCCCAGGGTCTCCTGCGAGAGCCGCAGGTAGTGCCGGAGCACCTGCTGCTGGCCGATCTCGGGGAGGGCGGGAGGGGTGCGGCGGCGGAGTGCGGCCGGGATCTCGACCGTCCCGCCAGAATCGCAGCCGCCGAGGGCTTCGGCGATCTCCGGGTCGACGGCGGGGACCAGGACGCCGCGTTCGCCGGGCGAGCCGAGTTCGAAGATCAGCTTCTCGTCCCAGGACGCCTGGTGGAAGCGGCGGAGTGCGGGCTTGTCGGCGATCCGGGCGTCCTCGGGGGCGACGGGGCCTGCGGTGGGGTGGGCGCTCACTTGACGATCTCCTCCAGGGCGGCGGCCAGCTCGTCGATGTCGGCCTTGGTGTGGACTTCGGTGACGCAGAACAGGGCCTGGTCGGGGGCGAGTTCGATGCCGCCGAAGATGCCCCGTTCGAGCAGGTCGGCGTGGATCTCGGCGGTGCCTCGGCCGCCCGTGTACCGGACCGGGAAGTCGGCGAAGTGGACGGCGTCGGCGTGCGGGACCTCGATGCCGGGGATGGCAGCGAGGCGCTGTTTGGCGTACGCGGTGTGGGCGAGGATCGTCTCGCCGATGTCGCGCATGCCCTGCGGGCCCATCAGCGAGAGGTAGACGCCGGCGCCGATGCCGTGCAGGGCGGCTGCGGTGCCGACCCATTCCTTGCCCTCCTCGCGCAGGGCGAAGGAGGTGCGGTCGTACGCGACGTCGCCGAAGCCGTACTCGCCCTCGACGTCGGTGGGGACCAGGCCGAAGAGGCGGGTGGGGTACTCGGAGACGAGGCGTTCGTCGTCGTTCGCGCCGATGAAGCCCGCGTTGCCGCCGCCGTAGCTCATCCGGATGCCGAGGGGCTGGATGTCGCCGCAGGTGAGGTCGGCTCCGTACGAGGAGGGCGGGGCCAGTACGCCGAGCGTCATGGGGTTGCAGCCGACGACGTACAACGCGCCTGCGTCGTGGGCGAGTTGGGCCAGGTCGGGGAGGGTCGGGTCGACGAGGCCGAGCCTGCTGGGGGCCTCCGCGTACAGGGCCGCCACGTCGCCCTGTGCGAGGGCCGCCCGCAGTGCGGCCACGTCGGCGCACCCGGTCGCCGGGTCGGCGGGGACCAGGACCACCTCGTGGTCGGGGCGGACGTAGTCGCGGATCTTGGAGAGCTTGTCGGGGTCGACGTCGCCGCTGATCAGCAGCCTGCGCAGACCCGTGACGCGGCCCGCCATGCGCAGGGCGGTCCCCGCGGCCTGGAAGCCGTCGTAGACGGGTACGTTGACGACGTCCACGTCGAGGAGTTCGGCCATCAGCGACTGGTACTCCCACATCGTCTGGAAGCGGCCGTGGTCCTCGTACGGTTCGCCCGCGTACGCGGTGAGGAATTCAGCGCGGCCCATCACCTCGTCGACGACCGCCGGTACGTGGTGCGGGTAGCAGCCGCCGCCCAGGAAGCTCAGGGTGCGCGAGGCGGGGGTGTTGCGGGCGAGCAACTTCTCCATGTGGCGCACCAGTTGGGCCTCGGAGCGCAGAGGTGCGGGCAGGTCGAGGGAGCGGCGGAGCCGGATCTCCTCGGGGATGTCGGCGTAGAAGTCCTCGACGCTGCTCGCGCCCACGGCTTCCAGCATCGCCTGCCGCACGGCCGGGACCGAGTTCGGGATGTACGGGTGCACGGGGGTCGAGCCCGAAGCGTACGGGTGCACAGGGGCCGGGTCCGTGGCGTACGGGCGATCGGGGGACTTTTCGGGTGGAGTCATGCCGCGCCTCCGCTGGCGAAGAGCTCCCGGAACGGACATCTGGGCCCGACTCCGGGAATTTCAGGGGCAGTTGACGTACAACTCTTGACGCAGCGAGGCGTCATTCAGTGTTCTGTATACAGCATTAGGCATTCCGACGGCAGGAGACAAGGGTGTCAACTCGACCGGGACGACGAGCAGTTCTTGCCACCGGGCTCGCGGCGGGGGCCACGGCCGCGCTCGCGGGCTGCGCCACCGGGGGCACGGGGACGAAGGGCGGACCGGCTCCGGAGGTGAAGAAGGACGACGGGAAGAAGCTCTCGGGCTCGATCACCGTCTGGTCCTGGGACGTCGCGGCGAAGGCTCTCAAGCGGCTGGCCGCCGATTTCCAGCAGAAGAACCCGGGGACCACCGTCACCGTCCGCGACATCGGCTACGACAGCGCCTACGACAAGATCACCGTGGGGCTGAAGAGCGGCTCGGGCCTCCCGGACGTCCTGACCGTCGAGGGCCCCCGCATGGTCACGTACATGGGGAACTTCCCCCAGGGCTTCTACGACCTGACCAAGCTCGCCGGACCTTCCGAGAAGGACTTCGACAAGGCGTCCTGGAAGACGGTGGTCAACCCGCAGGGCAAGGTCGTCGCCCTGCCGTGGGACATCGGCCCGTGCGCGACGTTCTACCGCGGCGACTACTTCCGGGCGGCCGGGATCAAGCCCGAGTCGATCGCCACCTGGGACGACTACGTGAAGGCGGGCGAGCAGCTGAAGAAGCGCACGGGCCGCAAGATGCTCATCCTCGACTCGGTCGAGGACTCCACCTTCGCGATGCTGCTCCAGCAGCAGGGCCAGCACTTCTACGTCGACGGCAAGGTCGCCGTCGACAGCCCCGAGGGTGTGAAGGCGGCGACGCTGCTCAAGACGCTCGCCGACAAGGGCCTGGTCGACTACCAGAAGGGGTGGGACGGTCTGGTCACCGGCACGAAGGAGGGAAAGGCGGCCACCGAGTCGAGCGCCGCGTGGTGGATGGGCACGCTCACCGCCGACGCACCGGAGCTGAAGGGGAAGTTCGGCGTGATGCCGATGCCCGCCTTCACCGCCGGAGGCGTCCGCACCTCGAACCGGGGCGGCTCCGTCCTCGCCGTACCCGGCCAGAGCAAGCACCCCGAACTCGCCTACGCCTTCGTCCAGTTCCTGCTGACGAGTGCGCCCAACCAGGTGTCCATGCTGAAGCAGGAGGGCCTCTTCCCCGCCTACCTCCCCGCGCTGGCCGACCCGTACCTGAGCAGCCCCCAGGAGTACTTCGGCGGGCAGGCCGCACTCAAGGTCTTCGCCGACCTGGCGCCGTCGACGCCGCCGGTCGAGTACACGAAGGACGGAGCGAAGGCGACGGAGATCATGTTCTCGACGATCTCGGGCATCCTGCTGCGCGACAAGGACCCGAAGCAGGCGCTGGAGTCCGCCGCCGCGCAGATCGCAGCGGCCACCGGTCGGCAGCGGATCGCGGGCTGAGCACACCATGGCCGCACCCACGAGTACGCTCCCGCCCGCCCCCGTCGCGGCACCGCCGCCACCGCCCGTGCACCGCAGGCGACGCCACCGGGTGATCCCCTGGGTGTTCGCCGGGCCCGCCGCCGTCCTGTTCATCGTGTTCTTCGCGTACCCGCTGGGCGCGAGCCTCCTCCAGAGCTTCACCGCCGAGCGCGACGGGGCGTCGGTGTGGGTGGGGTTCGACCAGTACCGGCGGATGGCGTCGGACCCGGCGTTCCTGGAGTCCCTGTTCAACGTCGGACTGATCCTCCTCGTCCAGGTACCGCTGATGGTGGTGCTCGCGCTGCTCCTGGCGGGGCTGCTCAACCAGTCGTGGCTGCGGTTCAAGGGCACCTGGCGGGCGCTCTACTTCCTGCCCGCCGTCACCACGCTCGTCGCGTACGCCGTCGTCTTCCAGGTGCTGCTGAAGACGGACGGCGGGCTGGCGAACCAGTTCCTTGCCGTGTTCGGGCTCGGCCCCATCGACTGGCTCAACGACCCGGCCTGGGCCCGGATTTCCCTCATCGCCTCGCTGACCTGGCGGTGGGCCGGGTACAACGCGGTGATCCTGCTCGCCGGACTCCAGGCGATCGGCAAGGAGCAGTACGAGGCCGCCGCACTGGACGGGGCGGGGACCTTCGCCACGTACCGCAGGATCATCGTTCCGCAGCTGCGCCCGGTGATCCTTTTCTGCGCGGTCACCTCCACCATCGGAACCCTCCAACTCTTCGACGAGAACTACGTGTTGACCCGGGGCGGACCCGACAACGCGACCCTCTCCCCCGTGGTCTACCTCTACAAGACCGGCTTCGAGCAGCTCGACTTCGGCTATGCGGCGGCCATCGCGTGGGTGGTCGTGGCGCTGATCGCGGTGCTGTCCATCGCCCAGTACTTCCTGTTCGGACGGGAGAAGCGCCGATGAGCACAGCTCAAGCGGTCGTACGTACGGAAGCCGGCGCGCGGAAGAGCCCGGCGCGGCGGCTGGCGGGGCTGGCCGTCGGGCTGGTCCTGGTGGTCGGCGCGGCGATCAGCCTGGTGCCGTTCATCTGGATGGCGATCGCTTCCACGCACTCCACAGCCGACCTCTTCCGGTCGCCGCCACCGTTCGTTCCGGGCGGTCAACTCCTGGACAACCTCGCCCGGTTGGAGGAGACGATCGGTTTCAGCCGGGTCATGCTCAACAGCGTCGGCATCGCCCTCGTGCACACCGTGCTGAGTGCGCTGATCTCCGCGATGTGCGGGTACGGGCTGGCGAAGTTCCGGTTCCGGGGACGCGGGCTGTTGCTCGGGGTGATCCTGGCGACGATGATGATCCCCTTCCAGGTGCTGCTGGTGCCCCTGTTCCAGATGATGGCGAGTCTGGGCTGGGTCAACACGTACCAGGCGGTGATCCTGCCGTTCCTCGCGAGTTCCTTCGGAATTCTGCTGATGCGACAAGGCTTCCTGGACTTCCCCGACGAGCTCCTGGAGTCGGCGCGGATCGACGGCTCCAGCGAGCTGCGCACCTTCTACACGGTCGTACTGCCCTGTGTGCGGCCGCAGTTGGGGGCACTCGTCATCTTCACCTTCATGAGCGCGTGGAACAGCTTCATCTGGCCGCTGCTCATGCTGAACTCGGAGGACACCTACACCGTGCCCGTGGCACTCAACACCCTGACCGGGCTCTCCCGCGTCGACCATTCCGGGCTGATGCTCGGCTCGCTGCTCGCGACGCTGCCGCTGATGCTCCTCTTCCTGTGCTTCCAGCGGCAGTTCGTCTCCGGACTGCTCGGCGGGGCGGTGAAACAGTGAGCCCGAGCCCCCGCCCCCTGCCCGGCGGCATCCACTACGGCGGCGACTACAACCCCGAACAGTGGCCCGAGGAGACCTGGGCCGAGGACGCCAAGCTGATGCAGGAGGCCGGGGTCACGATGGTGACGGTCGGCGTCTTCTCCTGGGCGAGGATCCAACCCGACTACGCTCAGTGGGAGTTCGACTGGCTCGATCGGTTGATGGACCTGTTCGCCGCGCACGGCATCGGCGTGGACCTGGCGACGGGTACGGCCTCTCCGCCCGTCTGGCTGGTGCGCCTGGACAAGGACGTCCTGCCGGTCACCGCCGACGGGGTGCGTCTCGAATTCGGCTCGCGCCAGCACTACTGCCCCTCCTCCGACGCGTACTACAAGGCCGCCGGGAAGCTGGTCCGCAAGCTGGCCAAGCGGTACGCGAAGCACCCGGCGCTCGCCCTGTGGCACATCAACAACGAGTACGGCGACCACGTCACGGAGTGCTTCTGCCCCGCGTCCGCGCAGCACTTCCGACGCTGGCTCAAGCAGCGCTACTCCACGGTCGATGCGCTCAACCACGCCTGGGGCACCGCCTTCTGGTCCCAGCACTACGCGTCCTTCGGTTACGTCGAGCCTCCCAGAACCGCCCCCGGCCCGGTGAATCCCACCCAGCTGCTCGACTGGCGCAGATTCTGCTCGTACGCGCTCCTGAGGCTGCACCGCATGGAGCGGGAGATCCTGCGCCAGCACTCCCCCGGCATCCCCGCCACGACCAACTTCATGTCGATGATGAAGGAACTCGACTACTGGGAGTGGGCCAAGCACGAGGACGTCGTCTCCGACGACGCCTACCCCGACCCCGCCGACCCGGCGTCCCACGTCGGCGCGGCCCTGAACTACGACCTGATGCGCTCCCTCAAGGGCGGCAAGCCGTGGCTGCTCCTGGAGCAGGCCCCTTCGGGGGTGAGCTGGCGGCCCGTCAACGTCCCCAAACCCCCTGGCCTGCAACGCCTTTGGTCACTCCAGGCGCTCGCCAGGGGCGCCGACGGGATCATGTACTTCCAGTGGCGGCAGTCGCGGGCGGGTGCGGAGAAGTTCCACAGCGCGCTCCTCCCCCACCGGGGAACCGCTTCGCGCGGCTGGCAGGAGACGGTCCGCTTCGGCGCGGAGCTGGGGCGGCTCGCGGAGGTCGCGGGCAGCAGGACCGCCGCGCAGACCGCGATCGTCCTGGACTGGGACTCGTGGTGGGCGCTGGAGGGCACCGACCACCCCTCGGAGCGGATGCGCTGGCGCGACCTGCTGCGGCCCTGGTACGACGCGCTGTACGCGCGCGGCGTCACCGTGGACTTCGTACCGCCGGACGCGGATCTGTCCCCGTACCGGCTGGTGCTGGCCCCGAACCTGTACCTGCTGCGCACCGAGCACGCACAGCGGATGGCCGCGTACGTGCACGAGGGCGGACATCTGGTGTGCGGGCCGTTCAGCGGGGTCGTCGACGAGCACGACCACCTGCACGCCGGGGGTGCGCCGGGGCCGCTGCGGCAGGTGCTCGGGGTGGTCGTCGACGAGTTCTGGCCGATTCCCGACGGGGAGACGGTGCGGGTCGGCGAGGAGGCGCAGGCTTCCCTGTGGAGCGAGTGGCTCGTGCCGGAAGGGGCCGAGACGCTGCTGTCGTACGCCGCCGGAGTGCTCGGAGTGCTCGACGGACTGCCCGCCGTCACCCGGAACTCCTGGGGGCGGGGCAGCGCCCGCTATCTGAGCTGTCACCTGGGCGGCTTCGGTCTCGGTTCCGTGCTCGACGGGGCGCTGACCGAGGCGGAGGTGCTGCCGGTCCTGGACGGCGCGCCGCCCTCGGGGGTCGAGGCCGTACGGCGCGGCCCGTACCTCTTCCTCCTCAACCACACCGACCGGGAGGCCGCGATCCCGGCGCCGCCCGGCACCGACCTGCTGACAGGTGAGCAGGTCGGGGAGCACCTCCGGCTCGGGCCGCTCGGCGCGGCCGTCATCCGTACCACTCCCACGGAAACCGAAAGCTGAAAGGCGACCATGAACTCATCCTCGCGACGCGCCCTCGCGGTGGCCCTCGTCTCCGGCACGCTCCTCGCCGGAATCACGGCGGCCCCCGCCTCCTCGGTACCGCCCAGACCGGTGGACCGCACCGACGCGGCCTCTGCGGACTACGCGAACGTCCTCGACCGGCAGGGCTCGCCCAACGCCGCGTACCCCGACGAGGCGGACGGCCGCAACAACGCGGTGAACGTGTTCGCCGACCGGGGTGCCTGGCACGCGTACGCCCTCCCCAAGACGGGTGACACCGCCGCCTACGGAGGCTTCACCGGTCCCCTGTACATCGCGCAGGAGTACCCCTGGTGGCTGAGCAAGGCGTTCAGCCGTATCCAACTCACCGAGTCCGGCGCGCAGTTGGACCTCACCGCAGGCGGCGCGCCGCGCTTCACCTCGCAGCCGGGCCGGCTCCTCCAGTCGTACGACCTCGGGGGCGGTCTGCGCCTGGACCTGGAACTCCGCTTCTCCTCGCAGCGCACCGCGCTCGTGCGGGCGGAGGTCCGCAACACCGGGCGGCAGACGCGCACGCTCGGCGCGGGCTGGACGGGGTCGCTGCTGCGGCCCCAGGAGGCGCCGATGAAGGACGCCCCGCAGCTGAAGGCGACCGGGCGCGGTGTCGGTGTGGACTTCGCGAAGGTGCGCAAGACCTGGGACTACCTGACCGACGGCACCGAGCGCTTCGAGATCACCCACCGGGAGCCGGTCCTTACGACCGTCGACGGGGACACGTACCGCACCGAAGCGGCCTCCCCCGTCACCCTGAAGCCCGGCCGGAGTCACTCCTTCGACTGGACCGAGTCGTACACCTTCACCGAGGCGGAGCGCGTCAAGGAGGCTCCGGCGGTACGGTCCGCGCTCGCCCGCCCGGACGCGTCGGCCGCGTCCACGGACGCCCGCTGGCGTCGTTATGTCGACTCCGTGACGCGCGGGGTGCCGAAGGCGGACCGGCGTGTCGCGGTGAAGTCGCTCGAAACACTGGTGACCAACTGGCGCGGCGCGGCGGGCAGGTTGACGCACGACGGGATCACACCGTCGATCTCGTACAAGTGGTTCACCGGTGGTCTCTGGGCGTGGGACACCTGGAAGCAGGCGGTGGGCACGGCCCGCTTCGAGCCGTCGCTGGCCCAGGACCAGATCCGGTCGATGTTCGACCACCAGATACGGGCGGACAGCACGACCCGTCCGCAGGACGCCGGGATGCTCCCGGACTGCGTCTTCTACAACGACCCCACGCGGGAGGGCGGCAACTGGAACGAGCGCAACTCCAAGCCGCCGCTGGCCGCGTGGGCGGTGTGGGAGGTGTACGCGAAGTCGGGCGACCGGCGGTTCCTCCGGGAGATGTACCCGAAGCTTCAGGCGTACCAGGCGTGGTGGTACCGCAACCGGGACCACGACGGCAACGGTCTCGCCGAGTACGGGGCGACGCTCGACCCGGCGAACGACTCGCCCGAGGAGCAGCTCGTCGCGGCGGCCTGGGAGAGCGGCATGGACAACGCGCCGCGCTTCGACGCGGCGCTCGGCTCGGCGGTCGTCGCCAACAAGGGGGCCGACGGGAAGGTCACCGGGTACTCCGTCAACCAGGAGTCGGTGGACCTGAACGCCTATCTCGCGGCCGATCAGGGCTACTTGGCGAAGATCGCCCGGGTGCTGGGCGCGTCCGGCGAGGCGCGGGCCTGGGAGAAGAGGTCCCGGGCGACGCACGCCGCCGTGCGGGAGCGGATGTACGACCCGGCGACGGGGTGGTTCCACGACAAGGCGCTGGGCGGTGACCAGTTGCTGACCGCACGCGGGCGGGGCATCGAGGGCGCGGTGCCGCTGTGGTCGGGGACGGCGTCGAAGGCACAGGCGCAGGCGGTGCGGGGGAAGCTGAACGACCCCCAGGAGTTCGCCACGAAGGTGCCGTTCCCGACGGTGGCGAAGAGTTCGCCGTACTTCCAGTCGACGAAGTACTGGCGCGGTCCGGTCTGGCTGGACCAGGCGTACTTCGCGCTGGGCGGTCTTCGCCGGTACGGGTACGACGCGGACGCGGACGCGTTGACCGGGCAACTCCTCGCACATGCGGGCGGTTTGAAGGGGCAGGGGCCCATCATGGAGAACTACGACCCGCTCACCGGGGCCCCGCTGAACTCCACCAACTTCAGCTGGTCCGCGGCTCTCCTGCTCCCGATGTTGACGCGGGAGAAGTAGCCCTTCGGCGCGGAACACGCGCCGTGACGGCCCGTTCGTCCCTTCGGGGGCGGGCGGGCCGTCGTGCTTCCCCGGCAACCCGTCGCGCTTTCCCGGCAGCCCGTCGCGCGTTATCAAGCCCCACGGGTCACCGTCCCACGCTCGCGGAACATTCCCTCCATCCAGTGACTCCCCGCACACAACCGAGCGCCGAACGTGCAAAGTCGGTGAGTCTATGCCTGGGACGACGATCGGTGCAGGGGCTTGGCACAACCGGCCGACGCCCTCACGCGAGCGGGCTAAGCTCGCTGCGCAACAACCGAGTTGATGTGTATTCATCCACTTGTTCCCCTAGGTCGTACTTGTTTGAAAACGTCCCCCAATCACCGCCAGAGGCTCTCCATGGTTCGGGTTGAATCCCCCCCTCGTCAGACAGCACATCAGGCACGACAGGCGACACATCAGGCGCACGCGACACAACAGCGGCAGTCCTTCCCGGTCCAGCCGATCGCCCTGGCCGTCGTCCTGACGGTCGCGGCCACGGTGGGTGCGGCGGTGTACGTCGGCGAAGCCGCCCGGATACCCGTCGTCTGGGCCGGAGCCCTGGCGACGCTGGTCGTCGCCGTCCTCATGGGTGAAATCGTGCGGCGCGGAAGGGCGTTGCGCGTCGCGCACGCCGACCACGCGGCGCGCGTCGTCCAGCTGGAACGACGGCTGGCCGACCACGACGACGAGACCGTACGGCTGGCCAAGGAGCTCATGCCCGCCGCGATCCGGCGGCTGCGCTCCAGCGAGTCGCCCGCCGAGGTGATGCGGGACGTCGTCGACGCGGACGAGCGCTACCGGGATCTGCCGTACGCACAGCGCGAGTTGCTGCGCAAGGTGCTCGACATCATCGACCTCGAAGAGGCCCGTCGAGAGTCCGCGCAGCGCGCGTTCGTCAACATCGCGCGCCGTGTGCAGGCCATCGTCCACCAGCAGGCGAGCGAACTGCGGCAGATGGAGGAGGACCACGGACGCAACCCGGAGGTCTTCGACGACCTGCTGCGCATCGACCACGGCACCGCCCTGATCGGCCGTCTCGCCGACTCCATCTCGGTGCTCGGCGGCGCGCGGCCCTCACGCCAGTGGCCGCGTCCCGTACCGCTGTTCAGCGTGCTGCGCGGCGCGATGTCGCGCATCCTGGAGTACCGGCGCGTCGATCTGCACTCGATCGCCAAGGTCGCCATCATCGGCACCGCCGTCGAGCCGCTCATCCACGCCTGCGCGGAACTCCTCGACAACGCCACCCGTTACTCGCCGCCGCAGACCCGGGTGCACGTCACCGCGGTCGAGGTGCAGACCGGCATCGCCATCGAGATCGAGGACGGCGGCGTCAGCCTCAGCGAGGAGGCCCGGGGCCGGGCCGAGAACATGCTCGCCGAGGCACAGGCGGGCATCGACCTGAACCAGCTCGGCGACACGCCCCGCCTCGGCATGGCAGTCGTCGGACGGATCTCCCAGATGTACAACCTGCAGGTCTCGCTGCGGCAGTCCGCGTACGGCGGGGTGCGGGCGGTGCTGATCGTTCCGCGCGACATCGTCACCACAGGACCCGCCCCCGGCATCGCCCACGGCATCGGCGCCTCCGCCGTTCCGCGCGGCGGCACGAGCGGCGGCATGACGCCCGAAGAGGCCCGCGCCCCCCAGCGCAAGCCCCGTCCCGCCGCCAGGCCGACGCCGCCGACGCCCGCCCCGGCGCCGGTCGCACCGCCTCGGCCGGTACCGATGTCGGCCATGGAGGACGACGTTCCGGTGGTCACCGAATGGACCGAGAACGGGCTGCCGCAACGACGCAGCCGGGGCCGCGCGCCCCTCGGCTCCCACAACCTTCCCGCGCAGGAGCGCCAGGCAGCGGCCGAGGCAGCGGCGGCAGCCGCGGCGGCCGGTCTGGCTCCCGTCAAGGAGGAACCCGAGCCGGGCATCTGGCTCGAAGCATTCACGAAGGCGGCCAACGGAGTGCCGCTGGACCCGCCGGCCGAGGCGGACGGCCCGCCCACGCACCAGGCCGACGGCACACACGACAACACGTGGGACAAGGGAGATCTGAAGTGATCCAGCAGCGGGCCAACTTGGACTGGATTCTGAAGGACCTGGCCACCGGGGTACCGGGCATCCACCAGATCGTGGTGCTCTCCTCGGACGGACTGCGCATCGCCCGGCACGGCGGCGACCCCGACGCCGCCGACCGCCTCGCCGCCGCCTGCGCCGGGCTCCAGAGCCTGGCCTCGGCCGTCGCCGCCGAGATCCCGGACAGCGACGGCCGGATGCGGATGGTCGTCATCGAGATCGACGGCGGCTTCTTCTATCTGATGGCGGCGGGTGCGGGGGCCTACCTCGCGGTCCTCGCCGACGAAACGGTGGACGCCGGAATGGTGGGTGCCCGAATGCGCGACCTGGTCGTACGGATCGGAGCTCACCTGACCAGTCCGCCCCGGCACGACGGGCACCACGGATGAAGTCACCCCGCCGCGAACGCCGAGAGAAGCTGCCCGCTCCCCCTTCGCCGTCCCCCGAACCGGGGTCGGCGAAGGGGGATCCGGAGCGGCTGTACGTCATCACCGGCGGCCCGGACGGCGGGGAGCGAGCCGCGCTCGACCTGGTCACCATGGTCGTCGCCTGTTCCACCCCGTCGCCCACGGTGCAGCCCGAGCAGGCCGCGATCCTGCGGCTGTGCCGGGCGCCACTGTCGGTGGCGGAGATCTCCGCGTACCTGCGCCTGCCCTTCAGCGTGGTCACCTCGCTGCTGACCGACCTCCTCGCTACCGAACTGGTCGAATCGCGCGCCCCGATCGTGCGTGCCGTACTCCCCGACCGGTCCCTTCTCGAAGCGGTGATGCATGGACTTCAAAGGCTCTGACACCATCACGGGCCCCCGTACCGAGGACGTACTGCCCAGCACTGCCACCGCCGCGGTGAAGGTGGTGATCGTCGGCGGTTTCGGCGTCGGAAAGACGACGATGGTCGGCGCGGTCAGCGAGATCCGCCCGCTGACCACCGAAGAGACGATGACGCAGGCCAGCATCGGCGTCGACGACAACTCACGGATCGAGGGCAAGACGGCGACGACCGTCGCCATGGACTTCGGCCGGATCAGCATCAGCGAGCAGCTGATCCTGTACTTGTTCGGCACGCCCGGCCAGGAGCGCTTCTGGTTCCTGTGGAACGGCCTGTTCGAGGGCGCGCTGGGCGCGGTCGTCCTGGTCGACACCCGGCGGCTGGAAGTCAGCTTCGACGTGATCGGGCGGCTGGAGGAGCGCGGGGTGCCGTTCGTGGTGGCCGTGAACACCTTCCCGGACGCGCCGAGTCACCCGATGGAGGCGCTGCGACACGCACTGGACCTGCCCGACGAGGTGCCGATGGTCAACTGCGACGCCCGGCTGCGGGCGTCCAGCCGCGACGTGCTGATGACGCTCATGAACTATCTGCACGCGCTGGCCCTCCAGCGGTCCTGACCGCCGCGCCGCGGCCCAGGCGGCCTTCGAGCCCTCCTTCGGGGCCGCCTCCCCGACTTCCCGATCCCTTCCTGGAGTTGCTATGACTTCCCCCTTCGATCCCTCCCCCGTGCCGCCGCCCGAATGCCCGGCGCACACCGCGGGTGCCACGGGTTCCGAGATCAGCGAGATCGGCCCCGGCGGGCTGCGCAGGCTGTACGGCCCGGCGCACGAGAAGGACCCGATGGGTCTGTACGAGAAGCTGCGCGCCGAGCACGGACCGGTGGCCCCCGTCCTCCTCAACGGGGACGTCCCGGCCTGGCTGGTGCTGGGCCACAGCGAGAACCTGCACATGACGCGCACCCCGTCGCTGTACTCCCGCGACTCGCGCCGCTGGCGGCTGCTGCAGGACGGCACCGTCACCATGAACAACCCGCTCGCGCCGATCTTCGCGTACCAGCCGATCTGCGTGTTCAAGGACGGCGCCGACCACGAGCGCCAGCGCGGTGCGGTCACCGACTCCATCTCCCGGATCGACCACCGGGGCGTGCGCCGCTTCATCAACCGGTTCAGTAACCGGCTGGTCAACGACTTCTGCCAGGACGGGCGCGCCGACCTGGTGAGCCAGTTCGCCGAGCACCTGCCGATGATGGTGATGTGCCAGATCATCGGCATGCCCGAGGAGTACGACGAGCGCCTCGTGCAGGCCGCCCGCGACATGATCAAGGGCACCGAGACCGCCATCGCCAGCAACGAGTACGTGATGGCGGCGCTGACCCGTCTCGTGGTGCGCCGCCGGGCGGAGCCCGAGGAGGACTTCGCGTCCTGGCTGGTGCACCACCCGGCCGGGCTCACCGACGACGAGGCGGCCCAGCACCTGCGCCTGGTGCTCATCGCCGCGTACGAGACGACCGCCAACCTCATCGCCAACGTACTGCGCATGATGCTCACCGACCCGCGTTTCCGCGCCCAGCTCAGCGGCGGGCACATGACGCTGCCGGAGGCCGTGGAGCAGACCCTGTGGGACGAGCCCCCGTTCACCAGCATCCTGGGCCGCTGGGCGGCAGGTGACTCCGAACTCGGCGGGCAGAAGATCAAGGCGGGCGACGCCCTGATCATCGGCATCGCCCCCGCCAACGTCGACCCGGTGGTGCGTCCCGAGCCGACCGCCTCCATGCAGGGCAACCGCTCCCACCTGGCGTTCAGCGGCGGCCCGCACGAGTGCCCCGGCCAGGACATTGGGCGTGCCATCGCCGACACCGGCGTCGACGCGCTGCTGATGCGTCTGCCCGACCTGCAACTCTCCGTGGAGGAGAGCGAGTTGCGCTGGAAGGGTTCCCTGATGACTCGTCACCTGATCGAGCTTCCGGTGTCGTTCGCCTCGCGTCCGCCGCAGGAGGTAACCGGCCCCACCACTCCTGCGCAGCGCGGCGCGCCGTCCCGGGACTGGCAGGTCGAGACACAGCGGGCGGACGCTCCCGCGTCCGCGGCGGTCCCGCAGCCGGTGCCTCAGGCGCCCCAGGCGGCACCGCCTGCCGTCGCGATTCCGGCGCAGCGGCGGGGGGCGGCACCCGTGCGGGCGTGGCGCAAGCTCGTCACGTGGTGGCGGGGGTACTGAGCGGGGCGTCATGCGGCGTGCCGGACGGCTTCCGCGCGTTCCTCGACGAGGTGGTCCCACCACCAGGAGATGGTCGGCAGCGGCAGCGCGTCGGCGCTGTCGTCGGCCGGGCGGTGCTTCCACCAGCCGACCGGCTTGGCGAGCGGGGTCACCACCTGGGCGGGCACGCGGTAGCGGGGGCAGCGGGCCGCCCAGTCCAGGTGACCGCGTACGAACTGACCCAAGTCGTGTACGTAGCGCCGCAGTTCGGCCCCGCCGTCCTGGAGCACCTGGTCGCGCAGACGCAGGAAGAGCACCATGACGCGGTCGCGCATGGCGACGGCGTACTGGAGGGCCTCGGCGGGTCCGCAGCCCAGTTCGTGGCACAGGACGTCGATCAGGTTGAGGTCGTCGTCGGCGCGCAGGAGTTCCTTGTTGCGCGAGTAGAGGTCGTTGTCCCAGCTGACGAGGGTCCAGGTGATCTCGGTGAGGGCCCGTACGCGGGGGTCCTCCAGGTCCTCGTCGGGGACGGAGTAGCCCGCGACTATCTCCATCATCGCCGTGGAGGGGGCCATTCCGATGGCCCGCATCCACAGGGTGACGTAGTCGTTCACGGAGGGCTGGCCGGGGCTGCGGCGGCACTCCGCCTCCCAGACCAGGCCCGAGGTGTAGACGCGCATGGCGTCGACCCAGCGGCGGATCTGGCGCGGCGTGGCGTAGCGCTCCAGCTCGATCCGCAGGTCGCGCAGCACGGCGGCGTGCCGGGACTCGCCGGGGACCGGATCGCCGGGGGCTTCGACGGCCCGCATGATGAGGCCGACCTCCCGGGCGAGCTCGCCGGCCGTCGGCCGAGCCTCGTCGCAGACGCCGTCGTCGAGGGAGAAGAGGACGGCGTGGAGCTTCGCCATCAGGGTGAGGGGGGCGAGTTTGCCGTAGGGCATGGTGAAGGCGGTGAGTCCGCCGAAGTCGCAGCGCGCGAGCCGGGCGCGCTGGTCCTCGTCGGTATCGAGGTTCTGCCGGAACATCCAGTCGACGGTCAGCTCGTCCAGCACTCCTGCCGCCGGGTGCGCCGCTGGAGTCACGGGGCAGTAGAAGGGCACGTGCGGCAGAGGCTGAACAAGCCGGTGATCCGAAGCGACGTTCATGGGAAATCCCCCTGGAGTCCAGGTTTCAACGTGCAGTGCGGTGTTCTGTTCTGTGCTGGGGCCTATATGCCCATGTCCGATCGTCAATAACGATGCAACTGCCCACCACCTGAAGCATGTTGAGCGCGGAGTGTCCGGGGCTGTCGGTCCGCCGGTTCACGGGCCCGGCGCACGCTGTGGATGATCTCCAGGGGGCACACGTGGCCATCGGGACGGATCTTTACGCGCACACCCCTTGCCATCGCGAGGCTTCGAGGTGCCGAATCCGGGATTCCGCACGACGGGGGCGCGGGGCGGCACGAAAACGGTCCGCATATTGCGCAGGCGGTCACAGACGGCTCCCATGTGGCCGAATACCGCCTTGCTGCGGGCCGGATGTTCGAAATGTTCGGCCCCTTACACGCGCGGACCCACGCTGTCGTACGCCTCTCTTCGCGCCGCGAGCGCCGGGCCCGGCGCGTCCCGGGGCGGGCGGCGGCGTTCGAATCGCTTCGGACGTGCGCGAGGGGAACACCGGGGCGGCGCGCGCGGCGCGCCGCTGCGGGGTGTCAACAACCGGGCCGGTTTCTCCCGGGCGTGTCAGCCTGTTCCGAACCAGGTCTCGGAGACCGATTCCCACGTCGGCTCGGGTGGCGCGGGCAGTTCGCGGAAGTACCAGGGCAGGTTCGCGTAGACGTGCAGCAGGGTGTACGCGAGGAGCTGGCGCGGGTCGAAGGACCGGCCGTACTCCTTCTGGAAGCGGGCCATCAGACCCGGCTCGCCCTTGGTGAGGAAGAGGCCGACGCCGACCAGGTCGTAGGCCCGGTCGCCGAACATCGCGGGCTCGAAGTCGAAGAGTCCGGTGAGCCGCCAGATGTGCGGGTCGACCACGAAGTGCTGGCGCATCGGCTCGGTGTGCAGCAGGACGCGGGGCGGGTCGGCGGGCAGCTCGACCGAGTCGAGGAAGCCCGCGATCTGCTCCGTCCACGCCTCGGGAAGGCCGCACGAGCGCTGCCGCTCGACCGCTCCGGCGCGCTGGCGCAGGAGGAAGTCGCCCCAGTCGGCGGGGCCGAGGGTGTCCGCGAGGGGGCCGGGGTCCAGGGCGTGCAGGGTGGCGAGGGCGGCCGCGGCCTCGCCGACGACGCTCTGGCGCGCGTCGGCCGGGATGCGGGGCCAGGCCCGGGCGAGGTCCTCACCGGGGAGGCGGGACATCAGGACGTACCGCCAGCCGTTCTCGTACGCGCCGGTGGCGTGGAGTTCGGGGGTGGGGACGGGCAGCCGCCCCTGGAGATGGGCGAGCACGCGGCTCTCCGTGACGGCGTCCGAGGCGTCGACGCCGGGGAAGAGCTTGAGCACGTGGTCGTCGCCGACGGCGTAGACGGGCTGCGAGCCTTCGGTGAAGCGGACGAGGGGCGCTCCGCCGAGGCCCAGCCGGGTACAGAGGTCCGCGGCTCCGGGGCGTACGACCGCGTCGTCGGGAACGACGGCGTCCCACTCTTCTTCCGTGTTCACCTCGGGCAGCATGACGCGGAGATTAAGCAGATGATCCGCACGGCTGCAATCGATTTGGGGGCGGGCTGCGCTAGGCTGCGGGACGTTCACGCCAGGTTTGCCCCATTTTGGGGATCCGATTCGTACCGTTTCGGCCCGTACCGTTTCGGTTTGCTTCCTGGAGGTCCCCTTGCCCGTGAGTCGCCCCCTCTCCGGCCGTACTCGCTCCCGTCGTCGCCGTCTCGCGCTCGCGACGCTGCTGGTGGCCTCGCTCGCGGCGGGCTCCTTCCCGGCGACGGCCGACGCCCCGGCTCCCGGCCCGGCCCCGTACGCACTCGTCCACGACGGCACGCTGTCCGAGGAGGCCCTGGTCGCGCCGGGCACGAACCTGCTGATCGTCGGCGTCGACCGGCGCAGGGGGATGACGCGGGAGCAGATCCGCAGGCTCCACGTCGGCGGCAAGGAGTGCGACTGCACCGACGTGACGATGCTGGTGCACGTCTCGGACGACGGCCGCCGGATGAGCGTGGTCTCGCTGCCCCGGGACTCGTACGTGCCGTTCGCCCCGCACGCCCATCCGCACCACGCGGGAAAGATCAACGGCGCCTACCAGCACGGCGGCCCCGACCTCGCGGTGCGCACGGTCGAGCAGGCCACCGGGCTGCGGATCGACCACTACCTGGAGACGGACTTCGCCCGCTTCGCCGACGCCGTCGACGCGCTGGGCGGCGCACAGGTGTGCACGGACAAGCTCCTGGAGGACCGGAACTCGGGGCTGCACCTCACTCCCGGCACCCATGTGCTGACGGGCGCGAAGGCGCTGCGGTACGCGCGGGCCCGGAAGGTGTCGCCGCCCGGCGACCTGGGCCGGGTGCGCCGTCAGCAGCGGCTGCTGCTCGGGCTGCTGACGCGGCTGTCCGATGCGGGGGCGCTGAGCAACCCGGTGCGGCTGGTCGACGCGGCGTCGGCGCTGCTCCCGCACCTGCGCACGGACGCGGGCACGGATGTGGCGACACTGTTCAAGCTGGGCTGGGGACTGCGTGAACTGCGCGCGGATCAGCTGGAGTTCGCGACCGTACCGATGAAGGAGTTCGACCACCGGGTGCCGGGGTGGGGTTCGACGCTGGTGTGGGACCAGGTGCGCGCCGACCGGCTCTTCGCGGCGCTGCGGGAGGACCGGTCGGTCACCGAGGAGGTAACGCTGCGGGCGGTACCGGTGGAGATGGAGCCGAGCACGGTGCCGGTGCGGGTGGACGACCCGGACGTGGCGGAGGCCCTGCGGCGCAGCGGCTTCGACGTGACGAAGGGCGAGCCGCCGACGGTACGGGCCGAGGGGCCGACCGTGATCACGTACGACCCGCACTGGGAGCGGTACGCCTCCACCCTGGCGGCGGCGCTGCCGGGGGCGGTGCTGCGGCCGGTCGCCGGGCACGGGCACGCGTTCCAGGTGGAGGTGGGAAACGCGGGGCGGTCGGTGGTGGAGGTGGCGTACGACAGGAGCATGGTGGAGGGGGCGCCGGTGACGGGCGAACAGCTGCGTTGCCGCTAGCGCGTGGTGCGGGCGCGGACACGGTGGCGCTGCGACCGACGGCCGACGAGCCGCACCCGGAGGAGTTGCGGGGGCTGGTCCTCTGGGGTTCGCCGGGCTCGGGGAGGTGTTCCTCGGTCGGGCCGGAAGACCTCAACGTGCCGTCAGGAGACCCGTCACCCAGGCGCCCGCCGCCGGTGCTTCATCCGTGGGATTGACGTCGCGTCAGCACGCCTGATATTAATCCACCAAGTGCTTGGTGAATTAATGGAGGCGGACATGGCGGCAGCGCGACGCGGTAGGCCACCGGCTGGTCCGGAGCGTCGGAACGCTCTCGTGCAGGCGGCGTACCAATGCCTGGCCGAGAGCGGGTTCGAGCGGTTGCGGTTGCGGGACGTGGCCGCCCACGTGGGCATCGACCACTCGTCGATCCACCACCACTTCCCCACCAAACAGGACCTGGTGGTGGCGGTCGTCGACCACGCCACCCAGCAGTTCCGGTCGACCACACCGCCGGACGGCAGCCCCGTCGAGCGCCTGCGGCACCATCTGGCCACCCTCGCCCAGAAGATCGTCGATCAGCCCGAACTCCACATCGTCCTGCGCGAACTGGACCTGCGAGCCCGGCGCGACCCCGAGCTGCGGAAGATCATCGCCAGCCACGAAGAGGGCTGGCGGAACTCACTGCACGCTCTGCTGACCAATGCCGCGGCCGCCGGTGCGCTGGCCCCCGATGTCGACCCGGCGACGGGAGCGGAGCTGGTCATCGCCACCGTCAAGGGGGCGAGCCTGTCTTCCGACCGCGCCGGCGACGTCCTCGAACTCCTCGAACAGCTGCTGATCCGAGCTTGACCCCCGCCAGCCCCAGGAGGAACACCCCATGTCCACACGTCGACTCCGGGTCATCATCATCGGCGGAGGCATCGGCGGCCTGTGCCTGGCGCAGGGCCTGAACACCGCCGGAATCGACGTCGCTGTCTACGAACGCGACGCCGACCCCGATGCACGGACGCAGGGCTACCGGCTCAACATCGAACCGGTCGGCAGCCGGGCACTGCACGACTGCCTGCCCGCGCACCTCTGGCAGATCCTGGTGGCCACCGCCGGTGATTCCGGGCCCGGCATGGGGGTGTTCACCGAGAAGATGCGGCTGCTGATGCGGGAGGACGCCCCACCCGCAGGGCTCGACCCGACCGAACAGACACACGCCGTCAGCCGGGTCACCCTGCGGCGGCTGTTACTCGCCGGCCTGGACGGCATCGTCCACTTCGGCAAAGAGACCACCGGCTACCGGCAGAACGCCGACGGCACCGCCACCGCCCTTTTCACCGACGGCACCTCGGCCACCGGCGACCTGCTGGTCGGCGCGGACGGCGCCAACTCACGCGTACGGCGGCAACTGCTGCCTCACGCACGGCGCACCCCCGCACCCGGCGTCGGGATCGGCGGCAAACTTCCGCTGGGCGACGGGTCAGCATGGCTGCCCGAAGAACTGGTCAGCACCAAGAACATGTTCCTGCCGAAGCGGGACTTCCTGTTCACGGCGGTATTCCGCCGCCGGGAGACGGACGGGACCACCGCCGAACACGTCGGCGACCAGCTGCGGGCCGCCGACCTGGACCCGGGTCTCCTCGTCCAGGACGCCAAGGACGACGACTACGTCATGTGGGCCTACGTCGCCCACCGGCGCGCGCTGCCCGCCGACCTGCCCGACGCCTCGGCGGGCGGGCGCGGGCACCGGCTGCGCGACCTGGTCGCGTCCCGCCTGACGCACTGGCATCCCGACCTGCGCAAGTTGATCGCCCAGACGCCTGCGGACACCATCGAGCAGTTCGACTTCACCACCGCCCGGCAGATAAAGCCCTGGCCGACCACCCAGGTGACCGTACTGGGCGATGCCGCCCACTCCATGCCGCCGGTCGGCGGTCTCGGCGGCAACGCAGCGCTGTACGACGCCAACGTGCTGCGCCGCGCACTGATCGCGGTCGACCGGGGGGAAGCCGAACTGCTCCCCGCCGTCGCCGAGTACGAGCGCGCGATGCTGAAGAACGGCTTCGCTGCCGTGCGAGCCGCCACCATGTACCTGCGCTTGGCCACCCTGCCCAGCCACACGGTCCGAACCGTCGCACGGACGTTCTTCCGACTGTGCGGCACCATCCCCCCGCTGCGCCGCGCGATCTTCTCGGACTGACGGCAGACCGAACAGGAACGGCCCGACGCCGCTACCCGCACACGCCTGCGCCGGGCCGGGGAGGACGGCGACGGCCAGCCGGGTCGTGTTCGCTTTCAGCCGGGACAACGCGCTGCTCGGGGTGCCGTCGCTGTACTCGGCGACGGCGTACGGCGCGGTGACCGCGATCAACGTCATCGGCATCACGCCCGCGTACGGGGTGCCCGAGGGGCCGTTCGAAGAGGAGCACGGTTTGGGTCGGGAGGAAGGAGCCGCCCCCATTTCGTCCCCTTGACGATAACGACCCACCCCTCTTATCGTCGTAGCGACGAGAAAGAGGGGTCCTCCTCATGGCCGACATCACCCGGCGCTTGGGCTGGCGTCATCTGCGTTCCGCGCCCACCGCCCACATCCGCCACCACGCGCGCGGCAAGCTCGTCCACGACGGGCCGGGGCTCAGCTTCTGGTTCCGGTCACTGACCGCAGCGCTCTCCGAAGTGCCGGTCAGCGACCGGGAGTTGGCGATGGCCTTCCATGCCCGTACCGCCGACTTCCAGGACGTCACCCTCCAGGCCACGGTCACCTACCGGATCAGCGACCCGGCGGTGGCCGCCGCCCGGCTCGACTTCTCCGTCGACCCCGACTCCGGGGCCTGGCGCGGCGCGCCGCTGGAGCAGTTGGCGACGCTGCTGACCGAGACCGCTCAGCAGCACGCCCTGGACACGTTGGCCCGTATCCCCTTGGCGGAGGCACTGGTTGACGGGGTGTCAGTCGTACGGGACCGGATCGCGACCGGCCTGGAGGCCGAGCCCCGGCTGCCCGCGACCGGGATCGAGGTCGTCGCGGTGCGGGTGGTGGCGATCCGGCCCGAGGCGGACGTGGAGCGCGCCCTGCGCACCCCGGCCCGGGAGCAGATCCAGCAGGAGGCCGACCGGGCGACGTACCAGCGGCGGGCGGTCGCGGTCGAACGGGAACGGGCCATCGCCGAGAACGAGCTCGCCAGCCGGATCGAACTCGCGCGTCAGGAAGAGCGGTTGGTCGATCAGCGGGGCACCAACGCCCGCCGGGAGGCGGAGGAGTCGGCGGCGGCCGACGGAGTGAAGGCCGAGGCGGAGGCCGCCCGCACGGTACGGCTCGCGCGTGCGCAGGCCGAGGCGGCGCGGGCGGTCGGCGAGGCGCGGGCCGAGGCGCAGGCCGCGTGGCTGCGGGTGCACGGGGACGTCGCCCCGGAGATCCTGCACGCCCTGGCGGCGACCCGGCTCGCGGAGAACGTGCCGCGGATCGAGAGCCTGACCGTGTCGCCCGACGTGGTGTCGGGGATGCTGGCGCGGCTGGGCGGCGCGGGCGGGGGCAACCGCTCGTGAGCCTCGCCCCTCGGGCAGTGCTGGTCCATCGCACCAGTGAGTACGAGGAGTTGCTCGCGCGGCACGGGACGCGCGGCCAGGCCGAGTTCTTCCTGCGCTCGCGGGGCAGAAGCGTCCAGGAGGTCGAGGAGCGGCACGCGCGGACCCGGCGGGCCCTGGCGGAGGTGGCCGGGGCGGTGCCGTTGCAGTGGCGGCAGGCGCGGGTGGAGCGGGCGGACCTGGACCGGTTCCTGTTCGGTCCCGAGGACGTCGTGGTGGTGGTCGGGCAGGACGGACTGGTGGCGAACGCCGCCAAGTATCTCGACGGGCAGCCCGTGGTGGGCGTCGACACCGATCCGGGACGCAATCCCGGTGTGCTGGTGCGGCACCGGGCGGCGGACGCGGGGAAGCTGATGCGGGCGGCGGCGGGGGCGGGCGGGGCGGGCGAGCTGCTGACGATGGTGGAGGCGGTGGCGGACGACACCCAGCGGTTGGTGGCGCTCAACGAGATCTTCCTCGGCCCGGCGGGGCACCAGACGGCGCGTTACCGGATCGGCCTCGACGACACCCCGGGGGACGAGGCCCAGGCATCCTCCGGCGTGCTGATCGGGACGGGCACCGGGGCGACCGGGTGGCTGCGCTCGCTCTGGCTGGAACGCGGGTCGGCGCTGGCCCTGCCGGGACCGAGGGATCCGGGCCTGGCTTGGTTCGTCCGGGAGGCGTGGCCGTCGCCGACGACGGGGACCTCGCGGGTGGAGGGGGTGCTGGCGGGGACCGAGAGGCTGCGGGTGACGGTGGAGTCGGACCGGATGGTGGCGTTCGGGGACGGGATGGAGGGGGACGCGGTGGAGGTGGGGTGGGGGCAGACGGTGCGGGTGGGGAGGGCCGAGGTCGGGTTGCGGCTGGTGGGGTGAGAAGGGCGGGAGCCGCACAGAGCATGCCCCGAGGGCGCGGGAGCCGCGGAGCATGCCCTAAGGGCGCGGGGAACCGCACGACCAGCCCCAACGCAACCGCACAGAAGCGAAGTTGGCGCACACCATCCCTCCTCTCGGCCATACGGTCACCGTGGTGGTGACGGTCGGGCTGATCCCACACGGGCTGCCGTGCGGGGCGCAGGCGACCTCCTCGGCGTCTTGACGCGCACCCGTCCCGGGCGGACACTCTTGCCACCCCGACGCCGAAGCTAAGTTCACTGGACGAACGAACAGAAGCCAAGGCCCTCACCTCCCCCACACCACAAGGGACTTGGATGACCGCCTCCGCTCCCCCGGACCGCCCGCACACCTTCCGCTCCGTCCTGCCCGTGCTCGCCCTGTGCTGGCTGGCCGTCTTCTTCGACGGCATGGACGTCAACATCTACGGCGCGGTCATGCCGCACATGCTCGACGACCCCGGCCTCGGCCTGACTCCGTCCGGCGCGGGCACCATCGGCAGCTGGACCACGTTCGGCATGCTCATCGGCGCGCTCACCGCCGGGAACCTCACCGACTGGCTGGGCCGCCGCCCGATGCTGGCGGGCAGCGTGCTGCTCTTCTCCCTGGGGTCGGCGTTGTGCGCGCTGGCGGGAACGCCCGCGCTCTTCGGTGCGGGCCGTTTCGTCGCGGGGCTCGGGCTCGGCGGGCTGATGCCGCTGTGCCTGGCGATGGTGATGGAGTTCGCGCCGCCGCGCCGGGCCGCGCTCACCGCGGGGCTCCTGATGACCTCGTACCACGCGGGCGGCATGGTGGCGACGGGGCTCGGGCTGACGCTCGCTCCGGCGGCGGGGTGGCGCTGGGTGTTCTGGGCGGGGGTACTGCCCGCCGTGATCGCCGTACCGCTGCTGCTGAAGCTGATGCCGGAGTCGCCGGGGGTGCTGCTCGCGCGCGGGGAGCGGGCGCGGGCCGACGCGGTCGCCGACCGGTACGGGCTGGCGCGGCCGACGGCGACGGCGGCTCCGGCGGCCGGTGCGAAGGGGCGGTGGAACGCCGTGCTTGCCCTGTTCCGGCCGGAGTCGCGGTGGGCGACGCCGCTGCTCTGGCTGGCGTCGTTCTGCGGACTGCTGCTCGTGTACGGGGTGTCGACGTGGCTGCCGCAGATGATGCGGGCCTCGGGGTACGGGCTCACGTCGTCGGTCAGCTTCCTCATGGTCGTCAACGCGGGCGGCATCGTCGGCATGCTGATCGCGGGCCGCACCGCCGACCGGTTCGGGGCGGTGCGGGTGTCGGCGATCTGGTTCGTGCTCACGGCGGTCGGCGCGCTGCTGCTGAAGTCGCACCTGCCGCTGGGGTGGACGTACGTCGTCGTGGCCGTCACCGGGGTGTGGCTGTTCAGTGCGCAGGTGATGGTGTACGCGGCGAGCAACACGCTCTACCGGGACAGCGAGCGGGCCGCCGGGCTCGGCTGGGTGACCGGGGTCGGGCGGACGGGTGCGGTGTTCGGGCCGTGGCTGGGCGGGGCGCTGGCGTCGAGCGGCAACCAGAGCTGGGGCTTCACGTCGTTCGCGCTGGCGGGGCTGCTGGGCGCGGCGGCGATCTCGCTGGTGCCGGTGGCGGTGCGGCTCGGCGGGCGCAGCCGTACAACTCCGTCCGCCTCCGGTGCGGCTCAGCCCGCTCAGCCCGCTCAGCCCGCTCGTCCCGTGAAGGGCAGCCCCGGGTAGCTCCGTCAGCCCGTGAAGGGCAATCCCGCGTAGTTCTCCGCCAGTTCGGCCGCCGCGTGCTGCGAGGAGGCGATGCGGTCGAGCTGGGAGATCTGGAGCCGGGTCTGGAACGGGGACTGGTCGGGCTCGGTGTGGAGCGTCGTCGTCATGAAGTACGAGAAGTGCTCGGCGCGCCAGACCCGGCGCAGGGCCGCGTCCGAGTACGCGTCGAGGAGGTCCGTGGCTCCGGTGGTGTGCAGCCGGGTGAACGCCTCGGCGAGGCGTACGACGTCGGCTGCGGCCAGGTTGAGGCCCTTGGCCCCGGTCGGCGGGACGATGTGGGCGGCGTCCCCAGCGAGGAGCACACGGCCGTACCGCATGGGCTCGGTGACGTAACTCCGCATGGGGAGAACGGACTTGGCGGTGATCGGGCCGCGTTCCAGCTTCCAGCCGGGGTCGGCGGCCGTGGCGAAGCGGGCGTCGAGTTCGTCCCAGATCCGAGTGTCTGACCAGTCGGCGGGGTCGGTGCCGTTCGGGACCTGGAGGTAGAGGCGGCTGACGGTGGGCGAGCGCATGCTGGCGAGGGCGAATCCGCGCTCGTGGTGGGCGTAGATCAGCTCGTCGTAGACCGGGCGGGCGTCGGCGAGGATGCCCAGCCAGGAGTAGGGGTACGTGCGCTCGTACGTCGTGCGGACGGAGTCCGGGACTGCGGTGCGGGTGACGCCGTGGAAGCCGTCGCAGCCGACGACGTAGTCGCAGGTGAGGGTCTTGTCCTCGCCGTCGTGGCGGTAGCGGACGGTGGGGCGGTCGGTGTCGGCCCCCTCGACGGCGGTGACGTCCGCCCCGAACAACAGCGGTCCGCCGTAGGCGAGTTGGAGGGCTATCAGGTCCTTCACGACCTCGGTCTGGGCGTACACCATGACGCTGCGTCCGCCCGTGAGGGCGGGAAAGTCGATCCGGTGGGCGCGGCCGTCGAAGCGCAGCTCGATGCCGTCGTGCGGCATGCCTTCGACGTCCATGCGGGTACCGGCTCCGGCGGAGCGGAGGACGTCGACGGTGCCCTGTTCGAGGATTCCGGCGCGCTGGCGTTGCTCGACGTAGGCGCGGTCGCGGGCTTCCAGGACGACGCTGTCGATGCCCGCGTTGTGCAGGAGGCGGGCGAGGAGGAGTCCGGCAGGGCCGCCGCCGATGATGCCGACTGTGGTGTGCATGGGGTCAGTTGTCCGTTTCGCTGATGGGTTCTTCGACGGCTTCGTCCAGCACGCGTTGGGCGATGCCGAAGGCAGAGTTGGCGGCCGGTACGCCGCAGTAGACGGCGGACTGGAGGAGGACTTCGCCGATCTCGTCGTGACTGAGTCCGTTGCGCAGGGCGGCGCGTACGTGCAGGGCGAGTTCGTCGTGGTGGCCGCCCGCGACGAGGGCGGTGAGGGTGACGCAGCTGCGGGTGCGCCGGTCGAGGGTGTCGCCGGTCCAGATCTCGCCCCAGGCGTAGCGGGTGATGAAGTCCTGGAAGCGGGCGGTGAGGGGGGTGGTCCGGGCGATGGACCGGTCCACGTGGGCGTCGCCGAGAACGGCACGCCGTACGGTCATTCCGTCGTGGTGGGCGCGGCGCTCGGTCCGGTCGGGGCCGGGGGCCGGGGTGGTGAAGTGCCCCTGGAGCGCGGCGAGTACGGCGTTCGGTCGCTCGACTCCGGCGAGGTGCGCGGCGTGCGGGATCTCAACGAGTCCGGCGTCGGGGATGCCGTCGGCCAGGAGACGTGCGGCGGCGGGCGGGGTCGCGGCGTCCGCGCGCCCGGCGACGACGAGGGTCGGGGCGGTGATCTTGCCGAGGTCGTCGCGCAGGTCGAAGGCGGCGAGCGCGTCGCAGCAGGCCGCGTAGGCGGCCGGGGCCACTTTCCTCTGGGCTGCGGCCAGTTCGGCTGCGGCGCTCCCTTCGAACCCTGGCGTGAACCAGCGTCCCGGCGCGGTCGCCACGAGCGGCTCCATGCCCTCGCGGCGGACCAACTGGGCGCGCTTTTGCCACGCTTGGGGTGTGCCGAAGCAGGCGGCCGTACAGACGAGGGCCAGTCGCTCGACGCGCTCGGGGTGGTGTACGGCGAGCCAGGATCCGACCGCTCCGCCGAGCGAGATCCCCGCGTACGAGAACCGCTCGATGCCGAGCGCGTCGGCGAGCGCGAGTACGAGCCGCCCGAGGTCGGCGACGGTCGCCCCGGGTTCGATCAGCTGGGCGGCGGACCCGCCGTGCCCGGGCAGGTCCCACCGTACGACCCGGAACCGGTCTGCCAGTGCGGCGGCTTGGGTGTCCCAGACGGCGAGGGTGGTCCCGAGGGAGGGCCCGAGGAGGAGGGGCGGGGCGTCGGCGGGCCCTTCGGTGCGGTGGTGGAGGAGGGGGTGGTTCATCGGGGGTCCTGACCGGGGGTGCGGGGGTGGTGGGAGAGGGGCTGCCGGGCGAGGGCCCGGTCGACGAGCTCGGGGGCGGAGCCCAGGTACCGGGTGGGGTCGGTGAGGTCGCGGACGCGCTCGGCGGTGCACACCTCCAGGACCGCCGGGTCCCGGCCGAGCGCCTCCGCGAGGTGCGTGCCGTGTTCCGTGGCGTGCCGGGTGGCCCGCGCCAGGGCCTGCTTGGCCTCCGCACGGCCGAGCAGCGGGGCGAGGGCGGCGCTCAGACGTTCCGAGACGATCAGCCCCGCCGTGCGGTCGAGGTTGGCGCGCATGCGGTCGGGGTGGACCGTCAGCCCCGCGCAGAGTTCGGCCGCGTCCCGGGCCGCGCCGCCCGTGAGGCGGAGTGCGTCGCGCAGGGGCTGCCACTCCGCGTGCCAGGCCCCTGCGGGGCGTTCGTCCTCGGCCGCCAAGGACGTGTACAACACCGCTGCGAGGGAGGGGAGTTGGCGTGCGGTGGCGGCGATCAGGGTGGCGCGGACGGGGTTGCTCTTGTGCGGCATCGCGGAGGAGTCGCCTCCCGAGCCTTCGGCGAGTTCGCCGATTTCGGTGCGCGATAGCACCAGCACGTCTGCGGCGATCTTGCCGAGCGTCCCCGCGGTGAGGGCGAGCGCGCCCGCCAGGTCCGCGACCGGGGTACGCAGGGTGTGCCAGGGCAGGACGGGGGCGACGAGGCCGAGCTCGGAGGCGTACGCCGGCACCAGGTCGAGCGGAGGCGCACCGAACTCTCCGAAGGCCGCCAACGTGCCTGCCGCACCGCCCAGTTGCGCGGGCAGCGACCCACGCACCGTCACGAGCCTGTCGTACGCGTCCAGGACCAGTGAGCGCCAGCCCGCCGCCTTCAGCCCGAAGGTGGTCGGGACGGCGTGCTGGGTGAGCGTACGGCCCGGCATGGGGGTCGCCCGGTGGTGTGCGGCGAGCGCGGCCAGCGCGTCGGCCGTACGGTCCAGATCGGCCAGGACGTGGTCCAGGGTGCGTGCCGCGACCAGCATCAGGGCCGTGTCGAGGATGTCCTGACTGGTCGCGCCTCGGTGCACGAACTCCGCGTCGGCAGCGGAGAGTTGGGCGACGCGCTCGGTCAGGTCCGCGATCAGCGGGATCACCGGGTTGCCGCCCGCCCGTGCCCGCAGGGCCAGGTCCCGTACGTCGTACCGGTGCGCTTCGGCCGCCGCCGTCACGGCTGTCGCGGCGCTCGCGGGGGCCGCCCCGACGCGGGCCTGCGCCCGGGTCAGCGCGGCTTCGGCGTCAAGCAGGGCCTGGAGGAAGGCGTGGTCCCCGGTCGCGGCCTCCGCCGGGCCGCCGGTCGAGCCGGGCGAGAAGAGGTTGCCGGAGGCCGAGAACTCAGCGGAATTCAAGGAACACCGTCTCCCGCTCCCCCTGCACGCGGATGTCGAAGCGCCGCAGCCCGTCCGCCTCGGGCACCGCCAGCAGCGTGGCGCGGCGGTCGGCGGGGAGGTCGGCGAGCGGCCCCTCGCGCACGTCGTCCGTGAAGTACGCCCGGGTGTACAGGTGGTGCGTCAGGCCGCGCGCGAAGACGCAGACCGCGAGGTACGGGAGGCTGGACGGCGGTGCCAGGGTTCGGACCGCCCAGTGCCCGTCCGCGTCCGTCGCGACGCGCCCGAAGCCGGTGAAGTCGACACCGTTGCGGCCGAGGAAGCCGCCGGTCACGGGGTCGCGGCGGAGCGTGCCCGGACGGCCGTCGAGGGAGCCGTCGGGGGCCGCCTGCCAGGTCTCGATCACCGCGTCGGGCATCGGTGCGCCGTTCCCGTCGCGTACGTGTCCGTGCACGGTGATCGTGCCCGGGTGGCCCGCGGGGGCGATGTCTCCGCCGCCTCGGAAGGGCAGCGCGTAGCCGTAGAACGGGCCGACCGTCTGCGAGGGGGTGGGCGGGAGCGAGGTGGCCATCAGTGGTTCTCCTCGGGGTCGGGCAGTGTGGCGGCGGGCCCGTCCAGCACGATGTCCCAGCGGTAGCCGAGCGACCGTTCGGGGCGCGAGAGAGCGTGGTCGTACGTGGCGACGAGCCGGTCCCGGGCGGCCTGGTCGGTGACCGACTGGAGGATCGGGTCGTACGGGAAGAGCGGGTCGCCGGGGAAGTACATCTGGGTGATCAGGCGCTGGGTGAAGGCGGTGCCGAAGAGCGAGAAGTGGAGGTGTGCGGGCCGCCAGGCGTTGCGATGGTTCCGCCACGGGTACGCGCCCGGCTTGACGGTGGTGAAGGAGTACACCCCCTGATCGCCCGTCAGGCACCTTCCCACGCCGGTGAAGTTGGGGTCGAGCGGTGCGGGGTGCTGGTCGCGCTGGTGGGCGTACCGGCCCGACGCGTTCGCCTGCCAGAGCTCGACGAGCTGGCCGCGTACGGGGCGGCCGTCGCGGTCGAGGACGCGCCCGCTGACGGTGATGCGCTCGCCGAGCGGCTCCCCCTGGTGCTGCCGGGTGAGGTCGGCGTCGAGGTCCGTCACGTCGGTGACACCGAAGACGGGACCGCGCAGCTCGGCGGCCTCCGGGTCGCCGTCGCCGGTGAGGGCGACGAGCGGTTGGTGCGGGTGGCGCAGGACGCTGCTGCGGTACGGGGTGAAGTCGCGCGGCGGGTGGTGCGGGGCCCGGGCGCCTTCCGCGACCGCCTTGGCGACGGCCTCGTGCCGCTCCGCCATCTCGGCGCATATCTGCTTCTGCGTCAGTTCTGGTTTGCTCAAGGGGTGTTCACCTTTCGAGTACGAGTGCGAGGCCCTGCCCGACGCCGATGCACAGGGTGGCGATCCCGGTGCCGGAACCGGCTGCGGCGAGCTGGTGGGCGACGGCCCCGGTGATGCGGGCTCCGGACGCGCCGAGGGGGTGGCCGACGGCGAGGGCGCCGCCGCGCGGGTTGACGACGGCGGGATCCAGGCCGGGCCACTGGGTGAGGCAGGCGAGGGCCTGGGCGGCGAAGGCTTCGTTCAGCTCGACGACGTCGAGGTCGCCCACCCCGCGACCGGCCTTCTTCAGGGCGCGCCGGACCGCTTCGACGGGGCCCGCGCCGAAGTACTGCGGCTCGATGCCGGTGACGGCACAGGCGCTGATGCGGGCGAGGGGTTCGCGGCCGGTGGCACGCAGGCCGTCCTCGTCGGCGAGGAGGAGGGCCGCCGCGCCGTCGTTGAGCGGGGAGGAGTTCCCCGCGGTGACGGTGCCGCCCTCGCGGAAGACGGGCCCCAGTTTGGCGAGGGCCTCGATGGTGGAGGACTCGCGGACGCATTCGTCCCGGGTCAGGTCGACGCCCTCGACGGGGACGACTTCGCCGTCGTACAGGCCGTTCCGCCATGCCGCTGCGGCTCTTTGATGACTCGTCAGGGCGAAGGCGTCCTGCGCCTCGCGGGTCACGCCGTAACGGTCGGCGACGAGTTCGGCCCCCTCCCCCAGCGCGACCGTCCACTCTTCGGGCATGCGGGGGTTGGTCATCCGCCAGCCGAGGGTGGTGGAGTACAGCTGCTGGTGACCGGCCGGGAAGGCGCGCTCGGGCTTGGGCAGCACCCAGGGGGCGCGGCTCATGGACTCGACTCCGCCCGCGACGGCGACCGAGGCGTCGCCGACGGCGATGGCGCGGGCCGCCTGGATGACGGCCTCCATGCCGGAGCCGCAGAGCCGGTTGACGGTGACCCCCGGCACGGACACCGGGAGCCCGGCGAGGAGGACGGCCATGCGGGCGACGTCCCTGTTCTCCTCGCCCGCACCGTTGGCGTTGCCGAAGAACACGTCGTCGATGCGGGCTGGGTCCAAGTCCGGTGTACGGGAGCAGAGTTGGCGCAGCACGGTCGCGGCGAGGTCGTCGGGCCGCACACCGGCCAGCGCACCGCCGTACTTGCCGACCGGGGTGCGGACGGCATCCACCACGTATACGTCACGGAGCGTCGTCATCGGCCCGCCACCTCCCCGAGGGCCACGGGGGCGCCCGTCTTCTCGATCAGCTCTTCCGCGCTCACTCCGGGCGCGGTCTCGATCAGGACCAGTCCGGCGTCGGTGACGTCCAGGACGCCGAGGTCGGTGATGACGCGGTGCACGCACGCCTTGCCGGTGAGCGGCAGGGTGCACTCCCCCACGATCTTCGGGGTGCCGTCCTTGGCGGTGTGGTCGGTGAGGACGATGACCCGGCGGGCTCCGTGGACGAGGTCCATGGCACCGCCCATGCCCTTGATCATCTTGCCGGGCACGGACCAGTTGGCGAGGTCGCCGCCTGCCGAGACCTGCATGGCGCCGAGGATCGCGGTGTCGATGTGCCCGCCCCGGATCATCCCGAAGGAGAGGGCGGAGTCGAAGAAGGAGGAGCCGGGGAGGACCGTGACCGTCTCCTTGCCCGCGTTGATCAGATCCGGGTCGACCTCCGTCTCCTTCGGGTACGGGCCGACGCCGAGCAGTCCGTTCTCGGAGTGCAGGACGACGTCGATGCCGTCGGGGAGGTGGTTGGGGACGAGGGTCGGCAGGCCGATGCCGAGGTTGACGTAGCTGCCGTCGGTCAGTTCGGCGGCGGCGCGGGCGGCCATCTCCGCTCGGGTCCAGCTCATGGACGTACCGTCTCTCGGGTCGGAGGCGCGGAGATCATGCGCCGCTCTATGGCCTTGTCGGCGGCCTGCTCCGGGGTCAGTGCCACCACCCGCTGCACGAAGACGCCCGGTACGTGCACCGCGTCCGGATCCAGCTCGCCCGGCTCGACGAGTTCTTCCACCTCGGCGATCGTGATCCGTCCGGCCGTCGCGGAGAGCGGGTTGAAGTTCCGTGCCGAGCGGCGGAAGACGAGGTTTCCGTGCCGGTCGCCCTGCCAGGCCCGTACGAGTGCGAAGTCGGTGCGGATGCCGCGCTCCATGACGTACTCCTGGCCGTCGAAGATCCGCACTTCCTTGGCGGGCGAGGGCAGGGCGACCGAGCCGTCCGCCGCGTAGCGCCAGGGCAGTCCGCCGTCGGCGACCTGGGTGCCGACTCCGGCGGGGGTGAAGAAGGCGGGGACGCCCGCCCCGCCCGCGCGAAGGCGCTCCGCGAGGGTGCCCTGCGGGACGAGTTCGACCTCCAGTTCGCCGCCCAGGTACTGGCGGGCGAACTCCTTGTTCTCGCCGACGTAGGAGCCGGTGACGCGGACGATGCGGCCTGCGGCGAGCAGGATGCCGAGGCCGCCGCCGTCCACGCCGCAGTTGTTGGAGACGACGCTCAGGTCCCCGGGTCCGGCGTCGTAGAGCGCCTGGATCAGCACGTTCGGCACGCCGCTGAGTCCGAAGCCGCCGACCGCGAGGGACGCTCCGGCGGGAATGTCGGCGACCGCGTCGGCTGCGGTGGCCCTGACCTTGTCCATGAAGGAATTCCTGACCCCAGGCTGTTCGCCTGATGAACTAGAGTTCACACTTGACTCGTCCAGAGTCTGCGGCGGCCCGTCCGCCCTGTCAATGCCCCCACCCGCCCCGGGGCGCGGTCCGGCTACGGTTGCCCCTCGGACCAGCCACGGAGAACCGATGCCCGACACGAACACGACCGCCGACGACGCGCTCCCCGCCGACGGAGGCCCCGCCGTCGGAGGCCCCGCCGACGACCTGCCCGCCGAGGCCGTCGGCCCGCTGCTGCGCGGCGTCGACGTGCTGCGCCGCCTCACCGACGCGGGCGGGCGGCTGAGTCCGGGCGATCTCGTACGGTCCACGGGCCTGGCCCGCTCGACCGTCGACCGCGTCACCCAGACCCTGGCCCGGATGGGCTACCTACGGCTCGACGGCCGCGACGCCGCGCTCACGCCGCGCCTGATGGAGCTGGGCAACGCCTATCTGGCCGCGCTCCGCGTCCCCGGCCTGCTCGGCCCGCACGCGGAGCACCTCGCGGACGCGCTGGACGAGTCGGTGTCGCTCGCCGTGCCCGACCGCGACGGCATCCGTTTCGTCCACCAGTCGACGCGGCGCCGCGCGATGTCGCTCAGCTTCCGCATCGGTGACCTGCTGCCCGCCGAACGGACCGCGCCCGGCGCCCTGTTCGCGACCGACTGGGACGAAGCGGCGTGGGCGCGCTGGCGGAAGCGCCGCACGGCCGATCCGCAGGGGCTCGGCTTCCTCGCCGTACCGCCACTGGAAGACACGCCGGACGAGGCCCACTTCGCGGAGCGCACGCGGTGGGCTCGGGAACAAGGGTGGGCGCTGGACGACCAGTTGATCGAGCCGGGACTGGTCGCGCTGGCGCTCCCGGTACGGGACGCGGCCGGGCGGCCGGTGTGTGCCGTGAGCGTGGTGAGCCACACGAGCAGGCACAGCGCGGCGTCACTGCGCAAGACCGTACTGCCCCAACTACGCCTGGCCGTTGGGGAAATGGAGAAGGAGCTGCGCGAGTCTCCGGTCGAGGAGGCCGTCACCTCCCCCGCCCCACTGGCGAGTTGGACGAGCGCGTCGAAGCAGGAGTTGGGCGCCGGTTTCGTGGAGTCGCTGGCGCGCGGGCTGACCGTGCTGACGGCGTTCGGCGCGGGCCGTCCGGAGCTGACGCTGACGGGCGTGGCTCAGGCGTGCGGTCTCGCGCGGGCGACGGCACGGCGCGCGCTGATCACCTTCGTGCACCTGGGGTACGTGGAAGCCCGGGACGGGATGTTCCGGCCGACGCCCCGGGTGCTGGGGCTCGGGTTCCCGCCGCTGTCGCGGCTGTCGCTGCCGCAGATCGCGGAGCCGCACCTGGCAGCGCTGGCGCAGCGGGTGCACGACTCGACGTCGCTGTCCGTGCTGACCGGCACGGAGATCCAGTACACGGCACGGGTCGCCACCAGCCGGGTCATGAACGTCAACATCACGGTGGGCACCCGGTTTCCCGCGTACGCGACCTCCATGGGCCGCGTTCTGCTGGCCGACCTGCCCGAGGGCGAGCGTGCCGCGTTGCTCGCCGCCTCCGCGCCGCAGGCGCTCACCCCCCGCACCCGGACCTCCGTCGAGGAGCTGACAGCCCTCCTTGAGCAGGTGCGGGAGGACCGATACGCCATGACGGACGGCGAGTTGGAGGAGGGTCTGCGGTCGGTGGCCGTGCCGGTCCGGGACCGTACGGGAGTGGCGGTGGCGGCCGTCAACGTCGCCATGCACAGCAGTCGGCGGACCGCCGCAGAGGTGCGCACCGAGGTGCTGCCCGCACTGCGGTCGGCGGTCGCCGGGATCGAGGGGGACCTCGCCCAGGCCGGGAGGTTCACCCGTACGACGGCTTGCTGAAACCGACCCCGGGGCACCCTCATGGGCACGCGAGCCTCAGACAACCCGCCTACTGCCAGAACTGCGCGAGCGCACCCTCCTTGAACGGCGTCGGCGGCACCGCGAGGTCGCCCGCGAACGGCCGGTCCAGGGAGAGCGTGAGCAGCAGACTCACCCCGATCAGCGCGGCGACCGAGCCGACGAACATCAGTTGGGCCTTCCTGTTGGGGATTCCGTACAGGAAGGTCAGCGGGACCATCACGAGCGCGCCGCCGTAGACCAGCACCTTCAGCAGTATGGGCAGCTCGGACGTGGAGGCGGTGATCCGGTCGCGCCGGTCGGAGACGACGTCGTCGAGGTGCGCGACGGCCTGCGCGTAGTAGGTCTTCTCGGACTCGGTGACGGGCTCGTAGCTCTGGAGCACCTGGTAGATGCCCTGGAGTGCGCTCTCGGTGGCCCGGCTGTCCGATTTCCCCGCCCGCATCAACGGCCACTGGACCTCGACGACGGCGTGCGTGTAGTCGCCGACGGAAGCGATCAGTCTCTTCTCCACCGGCTCGGGGAAGGCGGCCGCGCCGCGGACGATCTCCGCGGCGTGGGTGGCCTCGTTGGCGACGATGTTCTCGGCGACCCCTATGCCTTCCCATTCGGCCACCACGACGAAGGCCAGGATGATGCCGTAGATCGCGCCGTACATGCCGAGCAGCACACCGACCATGTCGTTGTTGGTGCCCTTGACCACCTGCGGGAACTTGCGCCGGGTCATCATGCTGCCGAGTGCGGCGAAGACGAAGACGCCGCCGATCATCAGTATGGCGAGGCCGAGCGTGCTGAGGTGGTTCAGCAGCCACACTTCCATCGGTTCGTCGCTCCTCCCGGGACGCCCGCGGCAGACCGGCGGTCTGGGCAGCGCGGAGTGTCCGGCACGGGAAGTCTCAAACGCCTGCGCGTCGCCCGCAGCCATACCCGGACCGCCTCCCCCGTACGGACGAACCCCGGAGCCCGGAACGGCTGTGATGTAGTGGATGGTTGACGTGTTCGTTGTCCCGTACCGAAGGAGCTCTCGTGGCACTCGCACCGGAAGAACGCACCCGATTCCTCGCCGAGCCGCACATCGGCGCCCTCTCCGTCGCCGACGCCGACGGGCGGGCCCCGCTGACCGTGCCGATCTGGTACCAGTACGAGCCGGGCGGCGACCTGTGGGTCCTGACCTCGGCCGCCTCCCGCAAGGCGGACCTGATCCGGGCCGCCGGGCGCGTCTCGCTGATGGCCGACGTGACGGAGCCGACGGTCCGTTACGTGTCGGTGGAGGGGCCCGTGGTCGCGGAGGAGCCCGCCACCAAGGAGCAGCTCACCGAGATGTCGGCCCGCTACCTGCCCGCCGACAAGGTCGCGGGGTACGTGGAGTGGTCGTGGAAGGAGCACGGCGAGCAGGTCGTGTTCCGCATCCGGCCGCAGCGGTGGCTGAGCGCGGACATGGGCTCGGTCTGACCCGTTGATCCCGTAGGCCGCGATGACGCTGATCCAGGAAGCTGCTGATCCAGCAGGACGCGAAGGTTCCGGATCTCAGGGCAGACCCTGATGTCAGGCCCCGGCGGGCTGCCTATGGTTGCTTTCACCGGCACCGTTCCGCGGACGACGACGGGGGAACGACGGGGGATCTCGGGGGAGACGTCGTCCCGGAACGGATTGCTGGTACCTCTTCCTGCCGCGCCTGAGCCGGGCCCTGTGTCCCGGTTCAGGCGCGCAGATACGTCAGCACGGCCCGGACTCTGCGGTGGTCGTGCAGGTCCGCCTCCAGCGCCAGCTTGGCGAAGATGTTGCGGACGTGCGTCTCGACCGTCTTCGCGCCGATGACCAGATGACGGGCGATGGCGTCGTTGCTTCGGCCCTCCGCCATCAGCCCCAGCACCTCGCGCTCGCGGCCGGTCAGCTCGTCGAGCGGGCCCGGCGCACGCGGCGCGGCCAGCAGCCGGGCCACCACCTGCGGATCGAGGACGCTCTCGCCCGCCGCGACCCTCTTCAGCGCGCTGCCGAGGTCGTCGATGTCGGCGACGCGCTCCTTGAGCAGATAGCCGAAGCCGCGCGGGTCACGCGCCAGCTCCCGCACGGTGTCGGTGGTCTCCACGTACTGCGACAGCAGCAGAATGCCGGTCCCGGGATGCCGTTCGCGGATCGCGGCGGCGGCGCGCAGGCCCTCGTCGGTGTGCGTGGGCGGCATCCGGATGTCGAGGAGCACGGCGTCCGGGCGGTGCAGGTCGACGAGGGCGGGCAGCGCCCGGGCGTCGCCGAGTGCGGCGGCGACGTCGAATCCCGCGTCGGTGAGGAGCCGTACGATCCCCTGCCTCAGGAGCGCCGAGTCCTCCGCCACTATCACCTTCACGCCCGCTCCGCCCCGGTCCCGCCAACTGTCATGCGCACGGCAGCTCCGCCCTGATCCTGGTCCCGCCACCTGCGGGACTGTCGACGTGCAGTATCCCGTCCACGGCGGCGAGCCGGTCGGCCAGCCCCCTCAGCCCGCTCCCCAGGGCGGTGTCCGCGCCGCCGACGCCGTCGTCGACGGTCTCCACGACGAGGCGGTCGCCGGTGTGCCGGGCGGAGACGCTGACCGCGCGGGCGTGGGCGTGCTTGGCCGCGTTGGCGAGGGTCTCGCACACCGTGAAGTACGCGGTGGACTCGACGACCGGATCGTAACGGCGCGGTTCGGCGGCGACCACGACGGGAACGGCGGCCTGCTGGGCGAGCGCGGTGAGCGCGGGCCCGAGCCCTTCGCGGGTGAGGACGGCGGGGTGGATGCCGTGGGCGATGCCGCGCAGCTCTTCGAGGGCGAGGGTGAGGCTCCTCTCGACCTCGCCGAGCGAGGCGCGCAGGGACGGGTCCGGATGGTCGACGAGGCCCCGGTCGACGCGGCGCAGCGCCATCATCGCGAAGACGAGGCGGGCCTGCGCGCCGTCGTGCAGGTCGCGTTCCAGCCGTCCGCGTTCGGCGTCGGCGGCGCGCACGATCCGGGAGGTGACCTCCTTGGCCTGCGTACGCAGCCATACGTTCTCCAGGGCCAGCCGCAGCGCGGCCCCCACGGATTCGAGGAGCGCCGGGTCCTCGGCGAGCGCCGGGTCGTGCTGGAGCAGGGCGAGCGGGGTGCCCCGCGAGGAGTCGACGCGGGTACGCCCCGGCCCTTCGCCGCGTACGGTCTGGCCCGCCCCGTCGACGTATGCGCCCTTCTCCTCCGTCCAGAGCCCGAGCCGCAGGGCCGGGTCTCCCAGGACCCGGCCGAGTGCGGCGCGCAGTTCGTCCTGGTCGGGGTCGCTGCCCAGGCCGATGACGAGGTCGCCGACCTCGGCGCGCTGGAGGCGCATCCGCAGCAGACCGACGAGGAAGGCGACGGGGACGGCGACCTGGGTGATGTCGGACAGCAGGAAGACGACTTCCTGGAAGGTGCCGGTGGGCGGCGTCGGCAGGAACAGGAGCAGCAGGTCCCAGAGCAGGAACGCGGAGGCGATCGCGATGGCGATCCAGGCGGGCAGCAGCGCCCGTCGGCGCGCCACCGACGCGTGCTGCCAGCGGCGCACGATGACGACGACGAGCACGATCGACAGCAGCCAGCCGAGGGCCCGGTAGACGGTGTCGACCGGCGTGAAGAGGCCGTTCAGTGCCGGAACGTTCAGCAGATTCGGCCCGCAGTCGTTGCAGGAGAGGTACGTGGCCTCCAGGGCGACGACCGCCGGGTCGTAGGTGAGGGCGCGCAGCAGTCCGCCGACGGCGACGAGTCCGTACGAGAAGACGACGAGGCGGCGGGCGAACGCGGAGCCGGTGCGGCCGTCGGGGAAGGAGACGACGAGGTGGACGAGGACGGCCATGTTGAGCGCCTCCCACCAGGCGCCGAACGCGAAGAGGGCGGGCACCCCGGTGCCCTGGAGGTTGCCCACGAACCAGCTGACGCCCTCGGCGACCATGAGCGGCCCGGTCCGGTTGGCGGGCCGGTGCCACCAGGCGGTGAGGCCGCCACCCGCGTACGCGAGGCCGACCGCGAGGTCGCGGACGATGTCGCCCGTGCTGCCGCCCGCACGGTGGTACGCCCAGGCGCCCGCGGCCGCCGCGACGGCCGCGACGAGTGCCGCGACGGCCATGCGTATGCGCGGGGGCCCCGGTGGGCCGGGGAGTCTGTCCTGGTGCCTTTCCACGGGCCACACGGTAGGCCATCGGGGGGCGCGGAGGTCCTGCGCGTCGCACCACATCCAGCCCGTCCGGCGTGTGAGGACGCACGGGCGGACCCATTCCAGCCCGTCCGCGCTTGAGGACGCGCGGCGAAGCCGTGCAGGGGGCGAGGGGCGCAGCCCCCGTCAGTAACGGCGTCGATCCCGGCCTTCGCGAACCCGGCTGCGGCAAGGGTCTCGTCCACTCCGGCCCACCGCACATCACCCCGCCCCGTCCGGACACACGCAAAGCATGACCCTCCACGACGCAGACCAAGGAACTCCCCCGCCCGACGCCGTCGGCGTCCGCCCCCGCACCGAGGTCGAGGCGGCCCTCCACGCCCTGGAGGCGGAGGCCGCCGCCCCGCACCGGCAGACCCAGATCGGCCGAGGCGCGCTCGCGGGCTACGTCTGGGCGCTGGGCAGCGCCCAGACCACCCCTGTCACCGGCGACCCGAGTTCGGCCGCCCCCGACGGCGACCAGATCACCGCAGAACTCGCCGCCGCCGAGAACCAGCTGGCCGACCCGGTACGCCGCGACATTCCCAGGGAGTACGTCCAGGGGGTGTGGGACGCGCTCGCGTGGGTGTCCGGCCGGAGCGACGAAAGGGCCTGACCGAGTCCGTACGCGGGTGCGGTGACACAACACATCAGCAGCGCACCGCACGGGACAACCGGGCGGTGGACAACAGGCCCGCCGTCTTGTTCGAGATCGGGGGCGGGCCGCACAGTCCACCCCTGCGCACTGTGACGCTCAACGCGTCGGCGACAGCGCCCGCTTCGCCGCATCACGGCTACGCTCGAATTGCCTGCACTCGCCATGGATTTGCCCTGGCCATGGGTGTGTACGGGCCACGGATACGTACGGGCCACGGAAACCTGCCGAGCACCTGGCACGGAACTGGAAGCGGAGCGCGCCATGGCACAACCCCTCCCCGACCTGCCCGCCACCCTCCCCGACCAGCCCGACGACTGGACGGAACCCGGTGCCCACCTCGTGCACCCGGGTGTGTACCGGATTCCGCTCCCCCTTCCGCTGGAAGGTCTGAACGCGGTCAACGTCTACCTCGTCGAGGACCGGGAGGGCCCCGTCCTCATCGACTCCGGCTGGGCGGGCCCGGAGACCGAGAAGGCCCTCGCCGAGGCCCTGCGCCCCCTGGGGCACGGACTCGGCGACCTCGCCCAGATCCTGGTGACGCACGCCCACTGGGACCACTACACACAGGCACTGGTCCTGCGCGAATCCCTCGGCGTCCGCGTACGGATCGGCCGGGGCGAGCGGCACTCCATCGAGGGCCTCGACCTGAGCCGGGGCGCCCACCCCGAACAGGTGGCCCAGCTCCGCTCCTGCGGCGCGCGCGAACTCGCGGACGCCGTGGCCGCGATGCCGGTGACCGAGGAGGAGTGGGCGATGCCGTTCGGCCCGCCGGACGCCTGGCTGGACGACCTGGAGGAAGTACCGCTCACCGAGAGGAAGTTGAAGGTACTGGCGACTCCGGGGCACACCCGGGGGCACGTCGTCTTCGGCGATCCGGCGGCCGGGCTCCTCTTCGCGGGCGACCACGTACTGCCGCACATCACCCCGTCGATCGGCTTCGAACACAGTCCGGAGCGCTCGCCGCTCCGCTCGTACCAGCAATCCCTGTGTCTCGTACGGGAGTTGCCGGACGCGCTGCTCCTCCCCGCCCACGGCCCGGTGACCACGAGCACGCACACCCGTGTCGACGAACTCCTCGCGCACCACGAGGAACGTCTCGACGCGGTGATCCGCGAGGTCCGCAAGGGCGCACGGAGTGCGCACGACGTGGCCCGCGCCCTTCCGTGGACCCGCCGCCTGCGCCGTCTGGACGACCTTCCCGGCCAGCACCGGATGCTGGCGATCCTGGAGATCGACGCGCATCTGGAGGTGCTCGCGGAGACGGGGGTGCTGTGCTGGGCCACGGTGGACGGGGTACGTCACTTCGCGCTCGCGGGGTGAGTACGGGCACGTGGCAGCGGCCCCCGCACGGGCGGCGCTGAGCTGCGGGTATGCTCCGGCAGCCCGCACTCGGTGCCGAGAGGCGTCCCCCCTCGGTGCCGAGAGGCGTCCTCGCTCGGTGCCCCGAGGCGTCCCCACCCGCCGCCGCAGGGCGCCCACACCCCGCCACCCGCGCCGCACGGCGCACGCGCCCGGAAGGAACGTCCCGTGATCGTCGTCGCAGGTGAGGCCCTGATCGACCTGGTGCCCGGAACCCGGGGCGACGCCCTGGCCCCGCTGCTGCCCGCCCGTGGCGGCGGCCCCTACAACACGGCCGTCGCACTCGGCCGCCTCGGTGCGGACGTCGCGTTCTGCTCACGGATCTCCACCGACGCCTTCGGCACGTCACTCGTGGCGCGGCTGCACGAGGAGAACGTCTCCACCGCCCTGCTCCAGCGCGGCCCGGAGCCGACCTCGCTGGCCGTCGCCTCGCTCGACGCCGACGGCTCCGCCTCGTACGCCTTCCACGTGGCGGAGTGCGCGGACCGCCTCTTCGAGACTCCCCGCCAACTCCCCTTCGCCGTCGACGCGTTGTCCTTCGGTACCTGCTCCCTCGTCCTGGAGCCGGGGGCGAGCGCGTACGAGGAACTGATGCGGCGGGAAGCTGCACGCGGCGTTTTCGTCGCGCTGGATCCGAACATCAGGGCCGGGCTGATCCCCGACCCGGACGCCTACCGGGCGCGCTTTCGCACCTGGCTCCCGCACGTCACGCTCCTCAAGCTGAGTGAGGAAGACGCGGACTGGCTCGGGCACGACGTGGCGGGCTGGCTCGCGGCGGGACCTGCGGCTGTGGTGGTCACGCGGGGCGCACAGGGCCTGACCGCCTTCACGGCGCGCGGTGAGTTCGCGGCACCGGGGGTCCGGGTCGACGTGGTGGACACGATCGGCGCCGGGGACACCGTGAACGCGGCGCTGCTCCACGGTCTCGCCGTACGCGGACTGCTGTCGGGGGAGGCGGTGGCGGCGCTGGACGGCGACGAGTGGCGGGACCTCCTGGGCCTCGCGGCCCGAGCGGCGGCGCTGACCTGCTCCCGGGCGGGCGCGGAACCACCGTACGCGGCCGAGCTTCCGGACAGGTGATTCGCCGTCCGCCCTGCTTTCCCGGCGCCCGCCCCGGGAAGACAGGGAGGATGACCCCACCCACGGAACCCCCCGCCCCGCCCGATCCCTCGACCGCACCCCCGGCCCGCTCCCGCCGGGCGCTGGTCGCGGGCTCGGTCGGGAACTTCGTCGAGTGGTACGAGTTCGGGGTCTACGGGTACTTCGCGACGGTCATCGCGGCGAACTTCTTCACGCCCGAGGGCGGCGGCGACGCGGAAGCGCTGGTCAAGACGTACGCGTCCTTCGCTCTGGCCTTCTTCTTCCGACCGGTGGGGGCCGCCCTGTTCGGACGCCTCGGCGACCGGATCGGCCGACGGCCGACGCTGATCGTGGTCATCGTGCTGATGACGACGGCGACGACGCTGATCGGCCTGCTGCCGACGTACGCGACGATCGGCGCGGCGGCCCCCTGGCTCCTCACCCTCCTGCGCATCCTCCAAGGACTTTCCGCCGGTGGGGAGTTCGGAGGTGCGGTGTCCCTCCTCACGGAGTTCGCCCCGCCGGGCCGCCGCGGACTCTACGGCTCCTGGCAGTCCTTCACCGTGGCGCTCGGCCTGCTCGGCGGCGCGGGCGTGGCCGCGCTCCTGGCCACCCTCCTCACTCCGGGGGCCCTGAACGACTGGGGCTGGCGGGTGCCGTTCCTGCTGACACTCCCCCTCGGCCTGGTCGCCCTGTGGCTACGCCTGCGCCTGGAGGAAACCCCCAACTTCGCTGCCGCACAGCACACTTCACCACCGCCGCCACGCAGGGCCGACGTCGCACGCGCCATCTTCCTGGGCGCGGGCCGCATCATGGGCTGGGCGGCGGCGGGCTACACCTTCCTGGTCGTGCTGCCCTCCTATCTCCAGTCCACGCTCAACGCCTCCTTCCGGGAGGCACTCGTGGCGACCGTGCTGGCCAACCTCGGATTCGCCGTCTCGATCGTCCCTGCGGGCCTGCTGAGCGACCGCATCGGCCGCCGCACGGTGATGCTGACGGGTGCCGGACTGGTGACGGCACTCTCCCTCCCCCTCATCAACCTCCTCCAGAGCGACGGCACTTCCACCACCGGCAAGGGAGCGGCGGTGTTCGCCGCAGGCGTCGTCGTCGGCCTGATGGCGGGCCCGGGCCCCGCGATGCTGGCCGAGATGTTCCCGACGTCGGTGCGCTGCACCGGCCTCGGCCTCGCGTACGCCCTGTCCAACGCCGTGTTCTCCGGGTGCGCGGGACTCATCATCACCGAACTGATCAAACGCACCGGCGACGCCGACATCCCCGCCTACTACGCGGCCGGGGCCTGCGCCCTGAGCATGCTCGCCCTGCTGACGCTGCGCGGAAACGACCACCGGGAGCCACTGCGATGAAGGTCATCGGCCTGATGTCGGGCACTTCCTACGACGCGATCGACGCGGCGGCCACCGAACTCACGCTCGCAGACGGCGTGTTGACGCTCACACCCCTCGGCATGATCAGCACCCCGTACGCCCCCGGCCTGCGCTCCGCCCTCGCCGGGGCGCTCCCCCCGTCCCGTACCACCCTGGCCGAGGTGTGCCGCCTGGACACCTTGATCGGCCAGGCATTCGCCTCCCTCGCCGTCCGAGCCAACGACGAACTCTGCGCAGGGCAGGCGGAGTTGATCGCTTCGCACGGCCAGACCGTCTACCACTGGGTGTCGGAAGGAGAGGCGTACGGCACCCTCCAGCTGGGCCAGAGCGCCTGGATCGCGGAGGCGACCGGCCTCACCGTCGTGTCCGACTTCCGGCCCCGGGACCTGGCGGCGGGCGGCCAGGGCGCCCCTCTGGTGAGCCTCCTGGACGTACTCTGGCTGCAAGGCCGCCCCGGCACACCGGTCGCCCTGAACCTCGGCGGAATCGCCAACATCACGGCTTTCACCGGGAGTTCCCCCCTCGCCTTCGACACGGGCCCCGCCAACGCCCTGCTCGACGCGGCCGTCCAGGACCTGACCGGCGGCCGTCTCGCCTACGACGCGGAGGGCGCGTTCGCCGCTTCCGGCCAGGTACACGACCCGTTGCTGCGGCAACTGCTGGCCGAGCCGTACTACCGCCTCCCCACCCCCAAGACCACCGGCAAGGAACTCTTCCACCTCCCCTACCTCCGCACAGCCCTCGCCGACTTCACCGCCCTCCCCGCCGCCGACGTCCTGGCCACCCTCACCCGCCTCACTGCCAGGACCGTCGCCGACGCGGTACGCCCACTGGGCGCGACGGAGGTGATCGCTTCGGGCGGCGGCACCCGCAATCCGACCCTGATGACGGCCCTCCGCGACGAACTAGGCCCCGGCGCCCCGCTCCGCACCTCCGACGTCCTGGGCCTCCCCTCGGACGCCAAAGAGGCGTGCGCCTTCGCCCTCCTGGGCTTCCTCACCCTGCACGGCCTCCCGGGCAACGTGCCCTCCTGCACCGGGGCGAGAGGCCCCCGCGTCCTCGGCACCGTCACACCGGGGACCCGCCCCCTCCTCCCTCACCCCGCGAGCGCCCCCGTGAGGCGGCTCGTCCTGGGCCGGGCGCCGAACACACCACCGGCAGGTGCACCTGGCGGGAGCCGGGGCCAGGCTCCCGCATCCCCCGTGTGCCCGGCCCCTGCCCCCTCCGCGCGGAAGTCCCCCTTCTCTTCCGCTGGTTGACACGCTAGAAGCAAGGGAGCGGGGGCACTCGCCACAGCGCGCACGACCACTCGCCGTACCGCGCAACGCCGACGGCACACCACGGAAGGGGGCCCGTATGAACGACACCGTCCCTTCGGAGGCCACCCCCACAGAAGCCAATCCGACAACGCCCACCCCACTGCTCACTCCACCGCTCGCCCCGCCGCTCGCCCACGCCGAGGAACTCCAGCACACCGTTTCCGGCTTCCTCGTCCCGCTACGGGTGACCGCCCCGCCCCGCCCGCCCTTCCACGCCACCGTCGCCTCCGCGGGGGACGCCGCCCTCCACGCGGGCCGCCTCCGCAGCACCCCGCACTCCGTACTGCGCACACCGGGCCTGATCTCCTCCTCCGACCCCGACCTCTTCAAGGTCACCCTCCACCTCTCCGGCACCGCCCACGCCGAACAGGGCGACGGACAACACCGAGCCCACCCCGGAGACCTGCTCGCCCTGGACACCACCCACCCGTACGCCCTCCACCTGCCCGACCCGTGCGACGTCGTCGTCATCGGCCTCCCCCGCGGCCTGCTCGGCCCGTACGCCCGCACCCTGGCCCGCCGCAGCGGAATCCCGATCCCCTCCGACACCGGCACGGCCGCCCTCTGCGCGGCCCTCCTCACGGCCCTCGGCGACCAGGTCGACACCCTCTCCGGCAACCGCTCCGCCTACGTACTCGACGCGGTGACCGGCCTGCTCATCAGCACCCTCACCGACATCCCCGGCGAACGCGTCGAAACCCCCGCCGCCGCCTTCGTGGACCGGATCGTCCTGCACACGCTCGCCCGCCTGCGCGACCCGGACCTGTGCGCGGAGTCGGTCGCCGCCCACCACAGGATCTCCGTACGGCGGCTCCACCAGCTCTTCCAGAGCCGCGACCGCACGTTCACCGCCTGGCTCCGCCACGAACGCCTCGTCCGCATCCACCGCGACCTGTCCGACCCGGCCCTGTCCCACCGCACGGCCACCTCCATCGCCGCCGACTGGGGCCTGCTGGACGGCGCCCACCTCTCCCGCGCCCTGCGCGAGGAATTCGGCTGCACGGCCGCGGAGTTGCGCCGGTTCGCCCTGCCGGAGACCGGCCGCCCTCAGCCCGTCTCCGCCAGCACCAGAGCGCGCGGTGAGGCCACCAGCTCCTCCAGCGCGACGACCGCTTCGGGCCGCACCGAGTAGCAGATCCGCACCCCGCGCCGGGACCACACCCACCGGCACGAAGCGGCCCGGGAAAAAGAAAAGTCGTGCCGGATTTCTCCGACACGACTTCCGACCCGCGAAAACGCTGGTCGGGACGACAGGATTTGAACCTGCGACCCCTTGACCCCCAGTCAAGTGCGCTACCAAGCTGCGCCACGTCCCGATACTCGCCTGACCTGGGGTTTTCCCCGGCCGAGCTCGTACGAGAACAATACCGCACATCAGGACGTGGTTGCGAACGCCTTTGCCCAGGTCATGCGCGTCGATCAGCGGGGTCGGCCCGCCCCGCCGACCTGAGGGGCTTGACCTCAAGTCCACTTGATGTCTGAGAGTCGTGTGTATGACGACACAGACGCACGAGATGACACAGACGCGCGAGACGACACAGACACAGGGGAAGCAGACCGCGTACGGATACCCGGACCTGGGGCGCTTGATGGGCCTGATGACGGGGGACGAGAAGCACGGTCCCGCCGCGACGTCGACCCTGGACGCGCTCTGGGTGCTCTACGACCGGGTGTTGCGCGTGACCCCGGAGACCGCCGAGGACAGGGAGCGGGACCGGTTCCTGCTGTCGAAGGGGCACGGCCCGATGGCGTACTACGCGGTGCTCGCCGCCAAGGGGTTCTTCGGCGAGGAACTGCTGCCGGGCTTCGGATCGTACGACTCGCCGCTCGGGCACCACCCGGACCGCGTACTGGTCCCGGGAGCCGAGATCGGCAGCGGTTCCCTCGGGCACGGTCTGCCGTTGGCGGTCGGTACGGCGCTGGGGCTGCGGGCGCAGGGGCTCACCGACCCCGCCGTATGGGTGCTGCTCGGAGACGCGGAACTGGACGAGGGCAGCAACCACGAGGCGCTCGCCTTCGCCGGACCGGCCGGACTCGACAGGCTGCACGCGCTCGTCATCGACAACACGTCCGCCACACACGGCTGGCCCGGCGGGATCGCCTCCCGTTTTGAGGCCGCAGGCTGGTCCGCCGCCACGGTCGACGGCCGCGACCACGAGGCGCTGTACGCCGCGTACACCGCCCCGCACCCGGGCCGCCCGCACGTGGTCGTGGCCCGCGTGGAACCCAAGAACTGATCCTCTCGCCCCCCTTAACAGACTTGCCGAGCACAGGAGTTGACCATGGATACGATGCGGGACCGCTTCATCGCCACCACCTCACGCCTGCTGGACGAGGACCCCAGGGTCGCGGTCGTCCTCGCCGACATCAGTGCGGACGGCTTCTCGGCCACCCGGCGCGCGCATCCGGACCGGGTGGTGAACGTCGGCATCCGGGAGCAGTTGCTCGTGGGGGCGGGGGCCGGAATGGCGCTCACCGGGATGCGGCCGGTGGTGCACACCTTCGCCAGCTTCCTCGTGGAGCGGCCCTTCGAGCAGGTGAAGCTGGACTTCGGGCACCAGGGAGTGGGCGGCGTACTCGTCAGCGCGGGCGCCTCCTACGACTGGCCGGCGGGCGGGTTCACGCACATGGCGCCGGGCGACGTGGCGCTGCTCGACACGCTGGAAGGGTGGACGGTGCACGTGCCGGGGCATCCCGACGAGGCGGAGGAGCTGCTGCGGCACGCCGTGGCCGACGGGGACGAGCGGGTCTACGTACGGCTGTCGTTGCAGAGCAACGCGCGGGCGCGAGAGGTGCGGGGCGACGGGGGGTTCGTCACCGTGCGGGAGGGGCGCGGCGGGACCGTGGTCGCCGTCGGGCCGATGCTCGACGACGTACTGGACGCGGTGGCGGGGCTGGACGTGACCGTCCTGTACGCGGCCACCGTGCGGCCCTTCGACGGCGCGGCACTGCGGGCCGCCGGGCACGCCGATGTCGTCCTCGTCGAGCCGTACCTCGCCGGGACCTCGACCGCCGCCGCGAACGACGCGCTCGCCGACCTCCCGCACCGGGTGCTCGGTCTGGGCGTCGGGCAGCGCGAACTGCGCCGGTACGGGGACATGACCGAACACCTCGCGGCGCACGGGCTCGACGCGGCCTCGCTGCGGGAGCGGATCGGTGCGTTCCTCCGCCAGCGGTGACGCTCAGCGTTCGGGGTCGGCCAGTTCCGGGTGCAGAGCGAGCAGTTTGCGCGGGGCGGCCTGCCGCCAGGAGTCGAGGAGGACGGTGCGGAGTTCCTCCTCGTCCTCCAGGGCGGACAGGTTCGCCCGCAGCCAGTCGTAGTTGTCGTCGTGTCCGGGCTTGACGAAGAACTTCTCCGGTTCCGCCTGGATCAGTTCGGCGCGTTCCTCCTTCGGGCACTTGAAGGCCACCGACGTGTCGTCCTCGCTCAGCGCCGCGAAGAGCTTCCCGCCCACCCGGAAGGTGGGGCTGCCCCAGGCGAGCTTCTCGGCAGTGTCCGGCAGGGCGAGCGCGACCCTGCGTACGTCCTCGGCATCGGTCATGGGAAAACGGTACGGGCAGCCACTGACAATCGGCCCGGCCACCGCGCCGACCTGCCCCTGCGCACCCGTGCCTGTCCGCCCGCGTCTATACGTGCTTGTCGAGCCAGGCCGTCAGGTCGTCGTGGACCTCGTCCCTGTTGGTCTCGTTGAGGATCTCGTGGCGGGCCCCCTCGTACCCCTTCCAGGTGAGGTCCTCGACGCCCGCGTACCGCAGGTCCTCCAGGAGTTCGTGCACCAGGGTCATGCCCTGGTTGCAGGGGTCCTCGGTGCCGACGGCCAGGTGGAAGGGCAGGTCGGCCGGGACGCGGGCCAGGTTGCGGGGGTCGTTGAGCTTGCGGATGCCGCGCACCCAGTCGAGCGAGAGGCCCGTGCTGAAGGGGAATCCGCAGCGTTCGTCGGCCGCGTACGCGTCGACCTCGGCCTCGTCGCGCGACAGCCATTCGAAGCCGGTGCGGTGGGTGAAGGCGTCGTTGAAGTTCGCGAACCGGTCCGCGGTGAAGGAGGCGATCGAGTCCCGGCCCGCCGCCTCGGCCCGCCGCTCCAGGTCCGTGGCCGCCGCTTCGAGGTCGGTGCCGGGCAGGGAGCGGAAGACCCCCGACAGGATCACCCCGGCCAGCCCGTCCGGGTACTCCTGTGCGTAGTCGCGGGCCAGCATCGCGCCGAGGCTGTGCCCGAGCAGCACCACCGGCACGCCCGGGTGCAGGGCACGGGCCTGGTCGCCGACCGTGCGCAGGTCGGCGACCATGTTCCGCCAGCCGTCGTCGCCCGCCACGCCGAGCCCACCGGTGCCGGTGGCGGTCGCACCGTGACCCCGGTGGTCGCAGGCGAGGACCCCGTACCCGTGGGCGACGAGGTGGCGGGCGAACCGGTCGTAGCGCTGGGCGTGTTCGGCCGCGCCGTGCGCGATCTGGACCAGGGCGCGCGGGCGACCGCTGTCGGGCAGCCAGGTGTACGTGGCGATCTGGACGCCGTCGTGCGCGGTCGCCGTGCCGGGGGTGACGGGGTCGGTCATGGTCGGCCTGCCTCTCTGGGCTCTCGCTGCGGGGGTACGGTGCTGACCCTCCCCCGGACCCGCACACTCATGCCAGACCCCGGCCTCGCTCAGCCCCTGACCTGCCCCCGCTCGAAGTACGCCACCAGCTCCGGGTCGAGTTCCGGCACCCGGCGCGGCGTGCCCCCGTCGCGGAGCGAGTCCGTGGCCCGTACGCCCGCTGCCACCGCCGTCCGCGCCGCGACCGGCGAGGTGTCCGTCACGCCTCCGTCCCGTACGAAACGGAGGAACTCGTCCCCCTTAGATCCCGCCGTCCTCGCGTCGCTCGATCTGCGCCATCAGTTCGGCCGCCATCGCCTTGATGGTCTCCAGGCCCTCCCGCCCCCACTGCCGAGGCTTGGTGTCCACCACGCAGATCGCTCCGAGCGCGATGCCGTCCCGGTCGATGAGGGGCGCCCCGAGGTAGGAGCGGATGCCGATCTCGTCGACGACGGGGTTGCCCGCGAAGCGCGGGTAGTCGCAGACGTCCTCCAGGACGAGGGCCTTCCGGCGGGCCACCACGTGCGGGCAGTAACCGTGGTCGCGGGCCATGGCCCTACCGATCCGTCCGGCGGCTGCCGCCGCCCCGAGGTCGCTGCCGGAGTGGGTGCCGGTGGGGGTGTGCAGCCCGGCGAAGAACTGCCGGTTCTCGTCGATGAAGTTGACCATCGAGTACGGTGCGCGGGTCGCCTCCGCGAGCCGTACCGCGAACGCGTCCAGCATCGGGTCGGGCCGCCCGCCGAACCCCAACTCCCGCAGCCTGCGCGCCCGTTCCGGTCCCTCCTGGTCGGCGGGCGTGAGGAGCAGATGGCCGATCCTGTCGTGTTTCATAGGTGGGCTCCCGTCATGGGTGGGCTCCGTGGGCTGTGGTGGGGGCGGCGGGCGCGTGGGACAGGAGGTGCTTGACGAGGGTGACGAGGGTGGCGATGCCGGAGCTGGCGAGCCGGGCGTCGCAGATCACGATGGGGATCTCCGGGTTGAGGTCGAGGGCGCCGCGCACCTCTTCGGGCTCGTACCGGAAGGCCCCGTCGAACTCGTTGACGGCGACGACGAAGCCGATGCCGCGCTGCTCGAAGAAGTCGACGGCGGCGAAGCAGTCCTCCAGGCGACGGGTGTCGGCGAGGACGACCGCGCCGAGCGCTCCCTTGGAGAGCTCGTCCCACATGAACCAGAACCGTTCCTGCCCGGGCGTGCCGAAGAGGTACAGGACGTGGTCCTTGTCGAGGGTCATGCGGCCGAAGTCCATGGCGACGGTGGTCATGGACTTGTTCTCGACGCCCTCCAGGCTGTCGGTGTCGGCGCTCGCCTGGGTGAGCAGCTCCTCCGTGCTGAGCGGATCGATCTCACTGACCGCGCCGACGAAGGTCGTCTTGCCGACGCCGAAGCCGCCCGCGACGAGGATCTTCAGCGCGGTGGGGAAGACCTCGTCGGGGTCCGGGCGCCCGCCCTCGCGGCCGTAGTCGTCCCCGGGCCCGTAACCGGAGCCGTAGTCAGAGTTGTCGTCGTAGACCATCGAGCACTGCCTCCAGCAAGTCGCGGTCGGTCGTGGGGTGTTGGAGGATCGGGGCGTGGGTGAGGACCGCCCCGCAGTCCACCAGGTCGCTCAGCACGACCTTGGTGACGACTGCGGGGAGGTGCAGGTGTGCCGCGATCTCGGCCACCGACATGGGGTCGTCGCACAGGCCGATCGCCTGCACGTGCTCGGGACCGAGGTGCATGGGCAGGGCGGCTCCGGTGGCCATCACCATGGTCAGCAGGTCGAGTTCGACGCTGGGGCGGGTACGGCCGTTGCTGACCGTGAACGGGCGGACGAGCCGGCCTGCCGCGTCGTCGAGCCAGGGCCCGTCCTGCGGGGCCGCCACGTTCAGCGCCCCGGGGCGTTCGGCGCACTGCCCGCCCGTTGCCGCGCGGGCGTCACCAGGTACGGCCGTACGCTCTTGACCAGCATCGCCATCTCGTACCCGAGGACGGCGGCGTCGGCCTCGCGCCCGGCCAGCACGGCGAGGAAGGTGCCCGATCCGGCGGTCGAGACGAACAGCAGCGTCGAGTCCAGCTCGACCACCACCTGCCGGACCTCGCCGCCGTCGCCGAACCGCATTCCGGCGCTGCGGCCCAGCGAGTAGAGCCCGGAGGCGAGGGCGGCCATGTGGTCGGCACTGTCGGTGTCCAGGCCGTGCACGGACTTGACGAGTCCGTCGGAGGAGAGCAGTACCGCGCTGCGGGTGTACGGAACCCTTTGTACGAGTCCGCTCAACAGCCAGTCCAGGTCGGTCACTTGGCCGGTCGGCGCATCGCTCACCATGGGGGTCACTCCTTGGGGGTGGGGAAGTGCGTGTCATCGGGCTGTACGGAACCGGACCGGCCGGTGCCGGAGGGCTGCTCCTCCGTCCGGGGGTCCGCCGCCTCGGCCAGGTCGATGCCGCGCTGGAAGGCGGCCATCAGACCGGGGTCGTGCAGCACGGGCTGCTCGTCGTCCTTGCGCGGGGCGGGTCCGTCCTTCAACTGCGGTACGAGGTTCTCCTGGCTCCGTCGCCTCGGCAGCCGGGGCCTGCTGACCCGGCCGCGCACCGCACCGTCGGGCGCGGTCCGCGCCGTGCTGTGCACGGGTTCCGCGGGCACGACGAACTCGGGCGGGGCGGTGAGCCCGTGGGTGACGCCCGGCACCGCGGCGGCCGGATTGGGCCGCTCGCCGCGCTCGCCGCGCACGGGCAGCGGGGTGTTGTCGGCGGTCTCGGACAAGCGGGCGGGCGGTGCGGGCTGCGGGACGGCGGTTTCCTGCTGCGGTACGTGCCCGGGGTCGGGGGCGCGTACGCGCGAGGGCAGGGGCGGGGCGCCCTGCCGCCCGGCGGGCATCTGCGCGAGGGGTGCCCCGGATATCGGGGGCGGATCGCCCTGCGCGGGCACGGCGGCGGTGTGCGCTCCGGCCGGCCGACGGGACGCACCCGCGCCCGACGCGTCGTGTTCCTCGCCCAACAGACCCTCCGGGAGCACGAGTACGGCCTGGACCCCGCCGTAGATGTTGTTCTGGAGGCGGACGGCGATGCCGTGCCTGCGGGCCAGGGCGGACACCACGAAGAGGCCGATCCGGCCGTCCTGGAGGAGGTGCTGCACGTTGACCTGGTCGGGGTCGGCGAGCAGGGCGTTCATCTTGTTCTGCTCGGTGACCGGCATGCCCAGGCCCCGGTCCTCGACCTCGATGGCGAGGCCCGCGGTGACGAACTGGGCGCGCAGCAGCACCGTGGTGTGCGGGGCGCTGAACACCGTGGCGTTCTCCACGAGTTCGGCGAGGAGGTGGATGATGTCGGCGACCGCGTGGCCGCGCAGGGTGCCGTCGATCGGCGGCACCAGCTTGACCCGCGAGTACTGCTCGACCTCGGCGATGGAGGAGCGCATGACCTCGCTCATGGAGACCGGGTTGCTCCACTGACGGCGTGAGATGGCCCCGCCGAGCACGGCGAGGTTCTCGGCGTGGCGGCGGATGCGGGTGGCCAGGTGGTCGACGTGGAAGAGGCCCTTGAGCAGGTCCGGGTCCTCGACCTCGTTCTCCAGTTCGTCGAGGAGCTGGATCTCGCGGTGCACGAGGGACTGGAGGCGTCGGGCGAGGTTGACGAAGACCTCCACCTTCTGGTCCGTACCGGCGCTGCTGGAGAACTGGGACGCCTGCACGACGGCGGTCACCGCCACGTCGTGGGCGCGTCCCATCTCCTGCGAGAGCTGGTCGAACTCGTCGCCGCCCCGGGGTGCGCCGGGCGGCACCGTACGCCGTATGTCCGGATCCTCGCCCCGGCGCAGCCCGTCGACGACGGCACGGAGTTCGTCCTGACGGCGGACGCTGGTGCGGCGCAGTTCGGTGCAGCGCAGAGTGACCGAACGGGCCGCCCGCAGCGCCGCCACCACGGCGACGAGCACGGCGACGGCGGCGAGCACGGCGGCTGCCGCGAGCCCGATCCATAAGCTCTGCGTCGGACGGATCCCGGCGGTGCGGACCGTGTGGAGCACCGCTCCGGCCCCGCTGAGGGCGACGACGACCGCAGGAAGCACGGCGGCGCGGAGCAGCTGGGGACGCAGTTGCGCCTCGGGAGCGGAGGCAGCGGGGGGACGGGTTCCCGGCCGGCCGTGCCGCCCGCCCTCGCGGCGGTCTGCTCGCGCGGCTGGTGCGCGAAGTTGAGACATCAGCGTCCTTGGTACGTGGGGCCCCACGAATGCGGCGTGACTGGCCCTCCTGGTGTCAGGGCCTGCGTCCGGTCCGGTTTCCGGGGCCGGAGCAGGGCTGGGCTCAACTCGGGTGATGCGGGCCCCCGTTGATCACCGGGCACTCACAGTAGTCGGGAACACTCCATGGGTGAGGGGCAGTTGCCAAACTTGCCCGCCCGGCGTCCCGCTCTGGTATGAGGCTTCGCACGCACAGACGAAAACCGGCCGCCCCCGGAATGCGGGGACGACCGGTGTGCGATGCCGCATGCAGCTATGCGGACGCCGCTGTCTCCTTCTGTACGACCACGGGGGACGTCAGCTGTGCCGAGGTGCTGGGGGCCTCGGTGCCGGGCCCGCGCGCCGCGACGCCGCGCCACCAGGGTGTTGACGGCACGGAGTCCGACGTGGGTTCGAAGGGCTCGCCGGGGCACGGCAGGGCGATCGCCGCGCCGACGGCGGCGGCCGCCGTGACGGTGCCCTCGCCCGGTTCGTCCCACGGGTGGGGGGCGAGGTTGAAGGTGCCCCAGTGGATCGGCAGCATCACGCCGCGCGGGATGCCGCCCTGGAGGTCGAGGTGGGCCCGCATGCCCTCTTCGGGGGTCATGTGGATGTCGGGCCAGTGCGGGCTGTAGGCACCGATCTGGATCATCGTGGCGTCGAACGGGCCGTGTGCCGCGCCGATGTCCTGGAAGCCCTCGAAGTAGCCGGTGTCCCCGCTGTGGTAGATCCGGTGCTCGGGCCCGGCGACCGCCCAGGACGCCCACAGGGTGTGCTGCCTGTTGCGCAGTCCTCGGCCGCAGAAGTGCCGGGCCGGGGTGGCGGTCAGGCTGATTCCGGCGACCTCGGTCGACTCGTTCCAGTCCAGGTCGCGGATGCGGTCCGGGGGAACGCCCCAGTGCTCCAGGTGCGCGCCGACGCCGAGCGGGACCGCGAAGAGCGCGCCGGTGGCCTTCAGGGCGCGGATCGTGGGCATGTCGAGGTGGTCGTAGTGGTCGTGCGAGATGACGACGACGTCGACCTCGCCGAGGGAGGCGAGCGGCACCGGCACGGGGTGCAGCCGCTTGGGTCCCGCGAAGTCGAACGGGGAGCAGCGGTCACTCCACACCGGGTCGAAGAGGACCCGGCGGCCGTCGATCTCGGCGAGGACGGTCGAGTGGCCCATCCAGGTCAGGCGCAGCCCGGAGGGGGGCGGCTCGTGGATGTCCGCGAGCGTCGTGGCGTGCACGGGGACGGTGCCCGCGGGGGCGCGCAGGACGCGCTCCTCCTTGCGGAAGTACGTCTTCATCAGGCCGGAGGTGGACTTGGGCGAGGGCCGGGCGGCCCGGGTGCCCTCGGGGTTCTGGAAGACGCCGTCGGCGAAGTTCGGCGACCGGCGGATGCGTTCCATGCGCTCCCCGGCGGGGTCGGCGCCGAACGCCGCGGTCCTCAGCCCTCGCAGCTTTTCGCGCAACGGCTTCTGCGGGGAATCCGCACTGGTCACGGCACCTCCAAGGGGTCGGCTTCATTCCATTATGTGCACCCCTGTGCGACGGCGGGGGAACGGGCCCGTGACGGCCGGCCGCACGGCAGGGGGCTTCTTCCGCAGGGAGAACGGTCATGGCCGCTGTCGCGTGCCCGGCCGTTCTCCCCCGTGGAATGGGCGTCGACGCCGCAGGGATCAGTTCAGTTCGTAGACCGCGGTCACGATGACCGCGTCCTTCACCTGGCCGGGGGCCACAGGCACGGACGCCGGTGCGTCGGCGAGTGCGCCCGCGGGCACCTCCACCGGACGCGGGCGGCCGGAGTCGGACTCGGTGAGCGAGACCAGCCTGCCGAGCGACCGGCCGCTGAGCCTGGCGTGCTGGGCGGCCTTCTCCCGGGCGTCGAGGTGGGCGGCGCGGCGGGCGGCGGCGCGCAGCGGCGCGGCGTCGGCGACGTCGAAGGTCACCCCGCCGACCCGGCCCGCGTTGCCGGAGGCGTCCATGGCCGCCTGGATGACGGCACCGGTGCGGGAGAGGTCGCGCACCCGTACCGAGAAGCTCTGCCCGGCCTGGTAGCCGGTCAGCCGCTGGTTGCCGTTGTCGTACTGGTAGACGGGGTTCAGGGAGAGGCTCTCGGTGCGCACGTCGCGGTCGGCCACGCCCTGTGCCCGGACCGCGGCAAGCAGTGCCTGTGCGGCGGTCGACTGGGCGGCGAGCGCTTCCTTGGTGGTCGGCGCCGTGGCTTCGACACCCAGGTTGACGAAGGCCGTATCGGGGGTCGCGGTGGCCTCCCCCGAGCCGGTGACGGTCACGGTGGCGGGTGCGGGGCGGGCGACACCGGCCGTGACCGGGGCGGACGAGAGCGCGGACGCGGGCACCGCGCCCGCGACGAGCAGGCCGCCGGCGAGGGCGGTGGCGACGAGGACGCGCGATGAGGTCCGGCGCGGAGAGGGCGGGAACACGGGCATGGGGGTCCTTCCGGAGGCCGGGGCTGCGAGGCTCCCGGCGGAACAGGGTGGGGGACATCCCAGCACTCCGCGCGCCCGGCCGGTCCGCGCCACTCTGGCGAGGTGCCGGAGTTCACCTTCAGGGCCCTCTGGGGAAGGGGGTCGGCGACCCGGCACGGCCTGCGCCGCGCACCCGCCATACTGGGCGCGTCGACGGGGGTCCGGGCACGGAGAGGGGAACGCGTTGTCGCAGCACGGGCAGCACGGGCAGCAGCAGGACGGTCCTGACGGGGGCAGCACGTACGACGTCCTGGTGATCGGCGGCAGCGGCGTGGACACGGTGGTGCGGGTGGACCAGCTGCCGGTGCCGCTGGCGGACTCGGTCGGGGTCTCCCCCATCGGCGAGTGGCCGGGGCACACCGGCGGCAACGTCGCGCTGGGCTGCCGGGCGCTGGGTCTCGGCGTGAAGTTCCTGGACGTCATCGGGGACGACTGGATCGGCGGGCAGGTGCGGGAGCGGCTCGCCAAGGGGGATGTCGACTTCGAGCCGCTGATCTCGCCCGCGGGCACGCGACGTGCCGTCAACCTGGTGGACCCGACGGGCCGCCGGATGTCGTTCTACGACTCCCGCGACCCGGCCGACCTGCGCATGCCGCGGGACTTCTACGCGCCGCACGTCCGCCGGGCCCGGCACGTCCACGTCTCGATCATGGGCTTCGCCCGGTACCTGCTGGACGACCTGGTGGCGTCCGGCGTCCCGCTCTCCACCGACCTGCACGACTGGGACGGGGTGGCCGACCACCACCGCGACTTCGCGCTCCGCGCCGACCTGGTGTTCCTGAGCGCGGCCGGGGCGGGCGAGCGGATCGGCGACGTGATGCGGGAGATCCTGCGCGAGGGCCGGGCACAGGCGGTCGTGGCGACGGCGGGTGCGGGCGGCTCGTACCTGCTGACCCTCGACGGCGGCAGCACCCCTCGCCCGGTTCCGGCGACGGTCCCGCCCGCTCCGGTGGTGGACTCCAACGGTGCGGGCGACGCGTACGTCTCCGGGTTCCTGTACGGGCGCCTCGCGGGCCGGAGTCTGGAGGAGAGCGCCCGCTTCGGCGCGCTGGCCGGGGCGTACGCCTGCACGGTCCCGGGCAACACCTCGCTCATCGGCCCGGAGGCCCTGCTGCCCGAGGCGGCGGACCCGGAGGCTTAGGAGGCCCGGGGGCTGGTTCCGGGTCCGGGGTCGGGGCCGGGTCCGAACGTCCGGGCGGCTCCCTCCTTCGCGGTCCTCGTGGTGGGCGGTACCCGCAGCCAGGAGGTGCGGTGGGCGCCGTCCGGTCCGGGGGTGGAGTCGACGGCCTCGACAACCACCACGTCCTCGTCGAACGGCAGGGTGATGCGCCACAGGATGCCGGTCTCGCCGCGGTGCACGGGCTCGGCCCCGGACTCGGTCAGGTACCGCTCGTAGCCGTAGTGCTCCAGCATCGCTCGGCGCAGTCCGGCGTTCTCCTCGTCCCGGATCCTGGCCCGGCTCAGCCCGGTCAGTTCGTCGGGGAACTCGGCGGGCACCGGTATGCCGCGCCAGGCGTGCAGCGCGAACCCGTCGGGGTAGACGAGAGCGGGGCCGTCCTCCCGGTCGAGGCGTCCTGCCTCGTTCTTCTCGACGGCCTCGACGGCGGCCCTGGGCGAGGCCGCCCAGACGATCCGCTCCGGTTCGGCGAGGCCCGCCGTGCGGTAGGCGAGCCGTATCCCTTCCTCCGCCGCGGCCCGGTCGGCAGGACCGGTCGCGGCCGCCACAGCACTCCAGTCGTGCACGTCCCGTGTCTTCAGATCCTGCCCGTACGGACTCCCCGCCCCCTGTTGCCCATCGCCCTGTTCCGTACTGCTGGCCAGCACCAGACAGCCCCGTGCGCCATGCGGTTCGCCGGGCGCGTCCGCCGCGTACGCGGGCACCGCCTTCTTCTCCAACGGCACGATCAGAACGTCCCCATGCCAGTGCACAGCTCTCCCCCTCCCGGACCGCCACCCCCTGTGACGACCATGTCCAGAACGCTACGGGTGGGGTCTGACAATCGGCGCCGAGGTGGAGAGCCACAGGGAGCCGGAGTCCGGTACGACCAGCGGCTCTTCCTCTTCTCGGCAACACCGGCCTGCCCCGATCCCCCACGGGCGGCAGGGATCAGAGCGGCAGGAGGTCCGGCCGTTTCGCCTCGACGTGGTCGCCGGAGCTCTCGCCGCGCAGCCGTCGGCCGATCCACGGCACCAGGTGCTCGCGCGCCCAGTCGATGTTGTCGCGCCGCGCTTCGAGCCGCCCGCGCGGTGCCATCGGCGGCCACGCCTGGTCGGGGTCGGCGGGAATCTCCAGGCCCAGGACCTGACCGGCCCGCAGCGCGACCCGGGTGTGCCCCTCGGGAGAGAGGTGCAGCCGGTCGGAGTCCCAGGCGCGCCGGTCCTGCACGGACTTCAGCGACCACAGGTCCAGGACCGGGCAGTCGTACCGGTCGGCGATGGCCCGTACGTGCGCCGAATAGGTGGCGACCTTGCCGCGCAGATGGCGCAGCACCGGGACGCCCCGGGTGTCGAAGCCGGTGGTCACCATGACCGTGCCGACCGCCGAGTGGAGGTCGGCGACGGCCTTCTCGAACCGTTCGGCGACGTCGTCGGGGTCGGTGCCGGGCCGGATGATGTCGTTGCCGCCCGCACAGAAGCTGACCAGGTCGGGGGCCAGTTCCTTGGCGCGGGGGACCTGCTCGGCCACGATCTGGTCGAGGAGTTTGCCGCGTACGGCAAGGTTTGCGTATCGGAAGGTGTGTTCGGGTACCCGGTCGTCCAGAAGGACGGCGAGCCGGTCGGCCCACCCGGTGAACGCGCCGTCGGGACCAGGGTCTCCGACCCCTTCGGTGAAGCTGTCCCCGATCGCCGCGTACGACCCGATGGTGCCTGCGCTGAATGAACTCGAATCGTCTGCCACGTCGACACATCCTTCACTTTCGCAAGTGACCTACGCCACCGTAGGGAGGGGTTGACGGGGCGTGATATATGCCACCGGTCAAGATTCATCCAACCCGGAATACGCAGGTGACGCCTCCTGAGCGGGCCGCACCCCGTCCCGGAACGGGGCTCGCCCCCGCACCGGGAGGGGTGCGGGGGCGAGTACGCCGGACGGGGGGCCGAGCCGGTGTCCGATCCGTTGGGGACCGGTGGCCGTTCCCTTTTAGAGCGGGACGCCGTTGCTGCGCAGGTAGCCCAGCGGGTCGATGTCGGAGCCGTAGCCCGGACCGGTGCGGATCTCGAAGTGGAGGTGCGGTCCCGTGGAGTTTCCGGTGGAGCCGGAGTAGCCGATCTGCTGGCCGCCGGAGACGCCCTGGCCGGAGCGGACGTTCAGCACGGAGAGGTGCGCGTACTGCGAGTAACGGCCGTCGTTGTGCCGGATGACGACCTCGTTGCCGTACGCGCCGCCCCAACCGGCGGAGACCACGGTGCCCGCGCCGACGGCCTTGACCGGGGTGCCGGAGGACGCGCGGAAGTCGACACCCGTGTGGTAACCGCTGGACCAGCTGCCGCCGGAGGCGCGGTACGGGGTGGAGACGCCCGAGGGGACGGGCGCGGAGAAGCCGGAGCTCTTGGACTGCTGGCGCTCGGTCCGCCGGGACTCGGCCTTCTTCTCCACGCGCTTCTCGGCCCGCTGCTCCGCGCGCTGTTCCGTACGCTCCACGCGCTCGGTCTTCTGCTGCTGCGCGACGGGGGCGGACGCCTGCCGGTCGGAGGCGGCGGAGGCCGAGGAGCCGGACCCGGCCGGGGCCTTGCCGCCGAGGGTGAGCTTCATGCCGGGGAAGATCAGCGACGGATCCTCACCGACGACCTTCTCGTTGTCGCTGTAGACCTTCTGCCAGCCGCCGCGCACGTCCTCGTCCGCCGCGATCTTCGACAGGCTGTCGCCGCTCACCACGGAGTACGTACGGGTGTCGGTCTGCGGCGCGGCCTTCTGCGGCTGCTGCGCCTGCGGGGCCGTCCGCTGCTGCGGAATCTGCGCCTTCGGCGCCTCCTGCGGCAGCGCGACAGGCGCCGCACCCTTGTCCACGGCGTGCGCCCCGGTGGCGCCGATGAGCGGAAGGGCCAGTGCCGCACCGCCCGTACCGGCGGCGACGAAGCCGCGGGTGAGCGAGGAACTGGGCTTCGGGCGGCGGTGCTTACCCTTTGCAGGCATGACGGATTCCTCTCCGGCGCCTGCGAGGTGAGCTGTCGGGTTCGGGCTGGAGCTGCCCGGCCTCGCTCCGGTGGGAGCGCTGCTTCACCCCAAGCCGTACCGGCGGACTTTCGTCCTCCGGGTCCGGCGTACTACCTGGGTCCCCCGCTCCTGCCACACGAAGAAAGTGGGTGCGGACTCCGAGCGGTGGCAGGATTCGGCGGTCCACCCGGATTGACGGTGACCGTAAGCGAGTGCGGACCGCCTGAACAAGCCGTTCCCGCCTTCTCCTTCTCCCGGACACCCCTTCTCCACGATTCTCCCGGTCGCGAGCAACCGTCCCGGACGCCATCTCCCGCCTCTGGCCTGCCGTTTGACGCTTCGGCAGCAGAAGTCACTGCCGTCCCTATGATTCTGCTCACTCGCCCTCCCGCATCCCCCGAGTTGGTTGCCCGGGGCCCCCATTTCGGGGTGGATCGGCGTACGTCTGTCGTATTGTCGGCCAGTGTCCGCCGACGTGCCCGCGTCGGTGAACGACCTTGAGGAGCACTCGTGACGCAGCAGGCATCGCCGTCGGCCGAGCCGGATCTCGCAGGTGTACGGAACTTCCGCGACGTGGGCGGCCTGCCGACCGTCGACGGCGGGCGGACACGTTACGGACGGCTCTTCCGCAGCGGCCACCTGGCGCACGCCACCGAGACGGACACGGCGTTCTTCGACGCCCTCGCCCTCCACACGGTCTTCGACTTCCGCAATGCGGCGGACCAGCGGCTGGAGGGTCCGGACGTCGAGCTGACGGGCGTACGGAACGTGAACATCCCGCTGAGCGACCCGGCGGACGGCACGGAGTTCTGGCGGATGGTGCGCGACGGGAACATCGACCAGCTGCGCGAGGTCCTCGCCGACGGCAAGGCCGCGGCCCGCATGACGGATTCGTACCGCCGCATGATCGCGGAGCGGACGGCGGAGCACAGCCGGGTACTGCACGCGCTCGCGGAGGACAGCGTTCCGGCACTGATGCACTGTGCGGCGGGCAAGGACCGGGCGGGTCTGGCGATCGCTGTGACGCTGCTGGCCGTGGGCGTGGAGCCGGACGCGATCCGCGCGGACTACGTGAAGTCCAACGACCCGCACCGCCGGTACAGGGTGCGTCGCGGCAGCGACTCCCCCGAGGCGATGAACGCCGAGGTCATGAGCCTGCTCGCACCGCTCTTCGATGCCCGCGTGGAGTACCTGGACGCGGCCTTCGACACCATCGAGGAGACCTGGGGCACCACGGACGCCTACCTGGAACAGGGCCTGCGACTCTCCCCCGAGGTCCGCGCGGCACTGCGTGAGCGCCTGACCGAGTAGCCGTCTGCCCTCAGGCGTCGCCCAGCGTGAAGAGCAGGAAGATGAACGCCGCGATGATGTGCCCGACCACCACGTAGAGGAAGACCCGCACCACGAGCCCGTGCGGTGCCTTGTCCGCGACGAATCCGTCCGGCCCGGCCTTGCCCGCGCCGTCCTGCCACTCGGCGCCCTTGGCCGAGCCGGGCCGGTCGGTGCGGGCCGCCTCCTCGGCGGCGAGGGCGATCGCGCTCATGGCGGCGGTCTGCGACGCGGTGAGCTTCTGCGCGGGCGCGGGCCCCGGGGCCTTCACGAGTCCCTGCGGCTGGCCGAGCCCCTGGGCCGAGGCGAGTCCCTGCGGCCGGGCGGCGAACTCCGTCATCTCATGACTCCTGGGGCAGGCAGAGCCCGGCGACGGTGCTCTGCATCAGTGTGTGGAGGAAAAGCAGCTCGGCCCCGTCCGGCGTCACCGCGGTGATCCGGTGCGGGGTGAGCGAGTCGAAGTGGGCGCTGTCGCCCTCGTCCAGGGTGTGCACGCGCTCCCCGAGCACGAGCCGCAGGCGCCCCTTGAGCACGTACAGCCACTCCTCGCCGGGATGCACCCGTACGAGATCCTGCTGGGCCGCGTGCGGCACGTTGACGCGCAGCGCCTGCATGGCCCGGCCGTGACTCCCGACCTGCCGGTACGTCCAGCCGTCGGCCTCGCGGGCGGTCATCTCCCCGGCGCGAATGACGGCGTTCGGGTCGGCGACGGTCTCGCCGAGCACCTCGGAGACCGTCGTACCGTAGATACGGGCCAGGGCGAGCAGCATCGGCAGCGAGGGCTGGCGTTGGCCGGTCTCCAGGCGGGAGAGGTGCGCGGGCGAGAGTCCGGCGCGGCGGGCCGCGGCCTCCAGCGTGAATCCGCTGGTGCGGCGGAGTTCTCGCAGGTGGGGAGCGACGGAGGGCATGTACACCGGGCCCTCGGCCGCCTCTTCGAGGCGTGGCGTCATGCCTCCATTGAGCCAGACCCTTTGCCCCTGGGGCAAACTTCTTGCCTCAGAGGCAAAAGCATCCGGAAGGGGTTCGGCGGACTCCGGAAACAGCTCAGCGGTTCGCGACTGCCCGCTTCACAACGGCTCAGCGGTTCGCGACCGCCTGCTTCACCAGTGTCCTGCCGAAGTCCCACATCAGACCACCGCCGCCGTGTGCGTCGTCCATCACGGCGGTGAAGGCCGCCACGAAGCGGTCGACCTCCTTCTCCCCCACCGTCAGCGGCGGAATCAGCTTGATCACTTCCAGGTGGTCGCCGGACACCTGCGTCAGGATCCGGTGCTTCTGGAGCAGCGGTACGACGACCATCTGCGCGAACAGCCCCTTGCGGGCCGCCTGGAGCATCGTCCACCGGCTGCGCAGCTTCAGCGAGGACGGCCGCCCGAACTCGATGCCGATCATGAGCCCGCGCCCGCGTACGTCGTGCAGCAGCTCGTACTTCCCGATCAGGGCCGCCAGCCGCGACTTCAGCAGCTCTCCCGTCCGCCGCGCATTGGCCACGACCTGCTCGTCCTCCATCACGGAGAGCACGGCGAGCCCGGCGGCCATGGCCTGGGCGTTGGATCCGAAGCTGGCCGAGTGGACCAGCACCCGGTCCATGGACGAGTAGACCTTCTTGAAGATCCAGTCCTTGCCGAGGGTCGCCCCGACCGGCACGTACCCGCCCGAGAGCGCCTTGGCCACGCACAGCAGGTCCGGCTCGACGCCCGCCTCGTGCTGGTACGCGTAGAAGTCGCCGGTCCGCCCGAGGCCGGTCTGCACCTCGTCGGCGATGAGCAGCGCCTTGTGCCGGTGCAGCAGTTCCTGGGCGGCGCGCAGGAACCCGGGCGGGGATTCCAGGACGCCCTTGCCCTGGATGGGTTCGACGACGAACCCGGCGACGTCGCCGCGCTTCAGCTCCCTTTCCAACGCGTCCAGATCACCGAGTTCGATCGCGGTGTCGGGCAGCAGCGGGGCGAATCCGTCCCGGAACCCCTTCTCGCCGTTCACCGACAGCGAGCCCGTGGTGAGCCCGTGGAAGGCGTGCGCGCAGTACAGGACGCGCGGCTTGCCGGTCGCGTACCGGGCGAACTTCAGCGCGGTCTCGACCGCTTCCGTACCGCTGTTGCCGAAGAACACCCGGTCCAGGTGCGGGCTGTGGCTCAGCAGCTTCTCGGCGAGCAGTCCCGGCAGCGGCTGGCAGTCGAAGCGGGTGAGGTCGGCGAGGGAGGCGTCGAGCACGTCGTGCAGCGCCTTGCGGACGACGGGGTGGTGGCGGCCGAGGCCCATCACCCCGAATCCGGCGAGCATGTCGAGGTAGTCGTTGCCTTCGGCGTCCCAGAAGTACGCGCCCTCGGCCCGCTCGTACACCCGGTCGAAGCCGATGGTGTGGAGCATGCGCGGGAGCTGGTGGTTGAGGTGCCGGGCGTGCAGCTCGTACCGTTCCCCGCCGCGTGCGGCGAGCAGCCCCGCCAGGTCGAATCCCTTGGCGGGCGTGTCCGCGGCAGCCGCGAGAGCCTCGGGCGCGTCTTCGGTCATTCCGTCAGTTCTCCTTCTGTTCCGTTGTGCCGGTCTCGTACGGGATCGTGGCCGCGCCGATCCGGCCGGCGATCTCGACGGGCGTGAGCCCGATGTCGGCCAGCACCTCGCCGCGCTTGGCGTGCGCGAGGAACTGTTCCGGGATGCCGAACGTGCGCAGCGGTACGTCGACGGAGGCGTCCTGCAACGCCTGCCCGATCGCGGAACCGACGCCTCCGGCGCGGGAGTTGTCCTCGACGACGGCGACGAGGGAGTGCAGGGCGGCGAGCGGGGCGAGCGCCGGATCGACGGGCTTGACCCAGCGCGGGTCGACGACGGTGCACCCGATGCCGCGCTCCCCCAGCAGCTTCGCGGTCTCCAGGGCGACCCCGGCGAGCGCCCCCACGGACACCAGGAGCACCTGCGGGTCGTCGTCCCGGTGCAGTACGTCGAGTCCTCCGATCCGGTCCAGGGTGGGGTACTCGGGTCCGACCGACTCCTTCGGGAAACGCACCACGGTCGGCGCGTCGTCCACCGCGACGGCCTCCCGGAGCTGTGCCCGCAACTGCTCGGCGTCGCGCGGGGCGGCGATCCGCAGCCCTGGTACGACCTGGAGGATCGACATGTCCCACATGCCGTTGTGCGAGGGCCCGTCGGCTCCGGTGACCCCGGCCCGGTCCAGTACGAACGTCACACCGCACTTGTGGAGGGCGACGTCCATCAGAACCTGATCGAAGGCACGATTGAGGAATGTCGCATACACCGCGAACACAGGATGCAGTCCGCCGGTCGCAAGCCCCGCCGCCGACACCGCGCCGTGCTGCTCCGCGATCCCGACGTCCCACACCCGGTCGGGATACGCCTCGGCGAACTTGGTCAGCCCCACCGGATGCAGCATCGCCGCCGTCAGCGCCACCACGTCCCGTCGCTCGGCCCCCACCTTCACCATCTCGTCGCCGAACACCGAGGTCCAGGAGGGACCGTTGGAGGGGCTCAGCGGCTCGCAGGTCAGCGGGTCCATGGCGCCCACCGCGTGGAAGCGGTCGGCCTCGTCCTGCTCGGCGAAGGCGTACCCGCGCCCCTTCTGGGTGAGGCAGTGCACCAGTACGGGGCCGTGGAAGCGCTTGGCCCGGCGCAGCGCGGACTCCACCGCCGCGACGTCGTGCCCGTCGATCGGACCGACGTACTTGAGCCCGAGGTCCTCGAACATGCCCTGCGGTGCGAAGGCGTCCTTGAACCCCTTCTTCGCGCCGTGCAGTGACTCGTACAGCGGCTGTCCGACGACCGGGGTGCGCTGGAGCACCTCCTTGCCCCAGGACAGGAAGCGCTCGTAGCCGTCCGTCGTACGCAACGTCGCGAGGTGGTTGGCGAGACCGCCGATGGTCGGCGCGTAGGACCTCTCGTTGTCGTTGACGACGATGATCAGCGGCCGGTCCTTGGCGGCGGCGATGTTGTTGAGCGCCTCCCACGCCATGCCGCCGGTCAGCGCCCCGTCGCCGATCACCGCGACGACGTGGTCGGGCCTGTCCAGCACCTCGTTGGCCTTGGCGAGCCCGTCCGCCCAGCCGAGCACGGTGGACGCGTGCGAGTTCTCGATGACGTCGTGCACGGACTCCTCGCGCGACGGATAGCCGGACAGCCCGCCCTTGCCGCGCAGCTTCGAGAAGTCCTGACGTCCCGTCAGGAGCTTGTGCACGTACGACTGGTGGCCGGTGTCCCAGAGGATCCGGTCGACCGGTGACTCGAAGACGCGGTGCAGCGCGATGGTCAGCTCCACCACGCCGAGATTGGGGCCGAGATGGCCCCCGGTCCTGGCCACCGCTTGGATCAGGAACTGCCGGATTTCCTCGGCCAGTTCGACGAGTTCTGGTTCGTCCAGCGCCTTCAGGTCCCGCGGACCCCGGATACCTTCCAAGATCGCCACGTTCGGCCCCCTCTCGGATGACTGTTCAGCTCACCGTGACGTCGGGGCGGCCCGAGGGCACTCCGGCGTCCTCCATGCTCTCGGCGATCTTCATCGCCTCTTCGATCAGGGTCTCGACGATCTTCGACTCGGGGACGGTCTTGACGACTTCCCCCTTCACGAAGATCTGACCCTTCCCATTGCCCGAAGCGACCCCCAAATCCGCCTCGCGCGCCTCACCGGGCCCGTTGACCACGCAGCCCATCACGGCGACCCGCAGCGGCACCTCCATGCCGTCGAGTCCCGCCGTCACCTCGTCCGCCAGCTTGTACACGTCGACCTGCGCCCGCCCGCACGACGGGCACGACACGATTTCGAGGGTCCGCTCCCGCAGTCCCAGCGACTGGAGGATCTGGAGTCCGACCTTGACCTCCTCCACGGGCGGCGCGGACAGCGAGACCCGGATGGTGTCGCCGATGCCCTCGCTGAGCAGCGCCCCGAAGGCCACCGCCGACTTGATCGTCCCCTGGAACGCGGGGCCCGCCTCGGTGACGCCCAGGTGCAGCGGATAGTCGCACCGCGCCGCCAGGAGCCGGTAGGCATGCACCATGACGACAGGGTCGTTGTGCTTCACCGAGATCTTGATGTTCCGGAAGCCGTGCTCCTCGAAGAGCGACGCCTCCCACAGGGCCGACTCCGCGAGCGCCTCCGGGGTGGCCCGGCCGTACGTGGCGAGCAGCCGCCGGTCCAGCGATCCCGCGTTCACGCCGATCCTGATGGGCGTGCCCGCGTCCGAGGCCGCGCGGGCGATCTCGCCGACCTTGTCGTCGAACTGTTTGATGTTGCCCGGGTTCACCCGGACCGCCGCACACCCGGCGTCGATCGCGGCGAACACGTACTTGGGCTGGAAGTGGATGTCCGCGATCACCGGGATCTGTGACTTCTTCGCGATCGTGGCGAGCGCGTCCGCGTCGTCCTGCGTCGGGCAGGCCACCCGTACGATCTGGCAGCCCGTGGCGGTCAGTTCGGCGATCTGCTGGAGCGTGGCACCGATGTCGGACGTACGGGTCGTGGTCATGGACTGCACGGACACGGGCGCGTCCCCGCCGACCGCCACCGGCCCGACCTGGATGCGCCGCGAGGTGCGGCGCATCGCCAGCGGTCGGGCCGGCAGCGCGGGGAGCCCCAGTTGCACTGGCACTCCGGCGGTCATCACATCACCCGCGGTTTCCGGCGACGGTCTCGCGGGCGGCGCGGATGGACTCTTTGAGGGAGCCCATCGTGGCGAGGACGGCCGTCGGCTCGTAGCCGCAGTGCGCCATGCAGTTCGCGCACCTGGGGTCCTTGCCGCGCCCGTACTTGTCCCAGTCGGTCTCCTCGACGAGCTGCCGGTACGTCGGGACGTACCCGTCGCTCATCAGGTAGCAGGGCCGCTGCCACCCGAACAGGGAGTAGTTCGGGATCGCCCACGCGGTGCACGGGAAGTCGGCCTTGCCCTCCAGGAAGTCCAGGAAGAGCGGCGAGTGGTTCAGCCTCCACTTCCTCCGGTTCCCCCCGGCGAACGCCTTGCGGAAGAGCTCCCTGGTCTGCTCGACGCCCAGGAAGTGCTCCTGGTCGGGGGCCTTCTCGTAGGCGTAGGCGGGCGAGATCATCATCTCGTCCACCTTCAGCTCGTCATTGAGGAAGTTGAGCACCTCGATGATGGTCTGGGGGGTGTCGGTGTTGAAGAAGGTCGAGTTGGTGGTCACCCGGAAGCCGCGCCGCTTGGCCTCCTTGATCGCCTCCACCGCCTCGTCGAACACGCCCTCCTTGGCCACCGACTCGTCGTGCCGCTCGCGCAGCCCGTCGATGTGGACCGCGAAGGCGAAGTACGGCGAGGGTGTGAACTTCTCGATCTTCTTGCGCAGCAGCATGGCGTTGGTGCAGAGGAACACGTACTTCCTCTTCGCCACCAACTGCCGGACGATCTCATCGATCTGAGGGTGCATCAGCGGTTCGCCACCGGCGATGGAGACCATCGGGGCGCCCGATTCGAGCACCGCCCCCACGGCCTGCGCCACCGGCATGCGCTGCTTGAGCACTCCGGCCGGATGCTGGATCTTGCCGCAGCCCTCGCACTTGAGGTTGCACGCGAAGAGCGGTTCCAGCTCGACGATCAGCGGGAACTTCTCCCGCTTGCGGACCTTCTGTTCGAGCAGGTATGTCCCGACCCTGATGGTCTGACGGAGCGGCATTGCCATCTGGCTCACCTCCTGGGGAGCAGCAAAGAACGGTGCCATTCGTAGAACGCCGGAAGAACGTGGCGGAGTACACGGAAAGCCGATATTCCTCCGCCGATGGTGCCGAGCCGCAGGAGCTCGTGCTCGGGTGCGTCCACGACCACCCGGACGGCGGCAACGGGCCTCGGTCCGGCCCGCAGGGCGCCTGCGAGGGTCGCCGCGGACTCCATGTCCACGCCGATCGCGCCCTCCGCACGCAGCACGGCCCGCTCGGCCGTCCCGCGCACGACGTGGTCGCTGCCGGCCAGTGGCCCGGTGTGGACCACCCGTTCCGGCAGCGCTCTGGCTACCGCGTCGGCCAGCAGCTCCACGTCCGTACAGACCGTGTTGCCGCGGCGGTCGCGGGTCTCGGTGGCGACGACGAGATCGCCGGGGTGCATGCCCGCGGCGAGCCCGGCACAGAATCCGGACGCGATGACCGCCGCGTCCCTGGCCGGACCCTCCTCGGTGAGAGTGCGGGCGATGGCGTAGTCGGCGGCTTCCGGGCCCATTCCGGTACGGAGTACGAGGACGGGTCCTGCCGCACCGCTGCGGTCGCCGCCGCGCAGGGCGAGGCGTTCGATGCCGAGCGCGCAGGCGATCAGCAGCGGCTTGGTACTGCCGGGTCCAGCTGAACCCGGGGTTCGGGTCAATTCAGCCCCCTTGAGCGGGCGTGGACGGTGGTCCGGTGCGGACCGTGGGGTGGTGCGGCGGCCCCGTCAGGGCCTGGCGGTGGGGAACACGGGCTCCCCGTGGACGTACCGGCCCAGTGCGGTGAGCGGGAACACCTGCCGGTAGAGGTGGTAGTTGATGGAGAAGTCCCAGGGGAATCCGGTGCCGGTGAAGTACGGCTCGTCCCAGGAGCCGTCCGGCAGCTGGGTCTCCGCGAGCCAGGCGATGCCCCGCTCGGTGGCCTTGGAGTCGCTCTCCCCGGCCGCGATCAGCGCGAGGAGCGCCCAGGCGGTCTGCGAGGCGGTGGACGCCCCGTGCCCGACCCAGTCCGGCTCCTTGTACGAGCGCAGGTCCTCGCCCCAGCCTCCGTCGTCGTTCTGCACGGACTCCAGCCAGGCCACCGCGCGGCGGATCGCGGGGTGCGAGCCGGGCAGCCCCGCAGCGGTGAGTGCGGGCACCACGGAGCCCGTGCCGTAGACGTAGTTGACGCCCCACCGCCCGAACCAGGCCCCGTTGTCCTCCTGTTCGGCGAGCAGCCAGGTGATGCCGCGCCGGGTGCGCGGGTGGTGGGCCTTGCCCTCGACGGCCAGCATCTCCACCACGTGGGCGGTGACGTCGGCGGACGGCGGGTCGATGACCTCACCGAAGTCGCAGAACGGCAGCCGGTTGGGGAAGGCGCTGGTGTTGTCGGCGTCGAAGGCACCCCAGGCGCCGTTCTTGGACTGCATGCCGAGGTTCCAGCGCACACCGCGGGCGATGGCTCCCTCTATCCGCTCGCGGTCCGGGTGCTGGACGCGTCGCAGGGCGAGGATGACCTCGGCGGTGTCGTCGATGTCGGGATAGTTGTCGTTGTGGAACTCGAACGCCCAGCCCCCCGGCGGGAGCCCGGGCCTGCGCACCGCCCAGTCGCCGGGGCGCACGATCTCCTCGGCGAGCATCCAGTCGGCGGCCTTGACCAGTGCCGGGTGGTCGCCGGGCAGCCCCGCGTCGGCCAGCGCGATGGTGGCCAGACAGGTGTCCCAGACCGGGGACTGGCATGCCTCGATCATGCGGGCCCCGTCCTCGCGCCAGATCGCGAACCGGTCCAGCGACTCCAACCCCGCCTTCATCACGGGGTGTTCGAGGTCGTAGCCGAGCAGATGGAGGGCGATCAGCGAGTACACGGCGGGCGGCTGGATGCCGCCCCAGCAGCCGTCGTTCTCCTGCCGCTCGATGATCCAGCGGGCCGCCGACTTCATCGCGGTGCGCCGCAGCGGCGGCGGGGCGAACCGGTGGTAGACGTGCAGCGCCTTGTCGAGACGCTGGAAGAGCCCGTCCCAACTGGCGGGCGAGGCAAGGCGTTTGGGTGGATTCGGATCACGCGGATCGGTGTGCAGTTCGTCCAGCGCGAAGGGCGCGGGCCGCACCGGGCGCTTCGCGGAGACCACCGTCAACGGCACGATCGTCTGCCGTGCCCAACAGCCGAAGTCGTAGATATTGAGAGGAACCCACTTGGGGAAAAAGATCAACTCGGGCGGCAGTTCGGGGAGGTCGTCCCACTTCCACCAGCCGAAGAGGGCCAGCCAGATCCGGGTGAAGACCCGGCTCGCGGCGATCCCGCCCCTGGCCCGTACCCAGGCGGCGGCCCGGATCATGTGCGGATCTTCGGGGAGGTCGCCCGCCAGCCGCAGCGCGACGTACGCCTCGACGGTGGCGGAGAGGTCTCCGGGCCCGCCGTTGAAAGTCGCCCAGGTTCCGTCCTCCCGCTGCTCGCCCCGGATGAAGAGGGCGGCGGCCTGGACGGTCCTCTCGTCCTGGATGCCAAGGAACTGCCTCAGCAGGAGGTCTTCGGCGTCCATGGACACATTGGTTTCCAGGTCGCCCTTCCACCAGCCCTGGGCGTCCTGCCGGTCGAGCAGATGACCGACCGCCCGTTCCGTGGCCCGCCGTGCGGCGTCGAGGACGTCGGGCGCGACGGTGGTGGTGCTCGTCCGGGAAGTCGTAGAGGCAGGAGAAGGAGAAGAAGGAGGAGTATGCGGAGAAGTAGTGCTCGTGGTGGTCTGGCTGGCCGAAGTCGCTCCGGGGTCCACAGACCCGGTGCTTCCGTCGGTCGTCGCTGTCATGGTTTCCCCTTACGTGCAGTTGGACTTCTGCTGTGCTGGGGTTTCCGTCGTCCGGGCCACCGTTGAAGGCGGCCCGGACGGCGACTGCTGGGGGTCTGGGGCTAGCCCCCAGCGGGACCGGATATACGCCGGGCGGCCGTCACCTCTTTCGTACGACCACGAAGTCGGCGAGCGCGGTGAGCTGCGCCCGCACGTGCTCCGGCATGTCGACACCGTGCAGCGCCTCGATGGCGACCGCGTGCTGGCGGCGGGCCTCCTGAGCGGTCCACTCGCGTCCGCCCGCTTCCTCGATGAGGGCCGCCCGCATGGCGAACTCCTCCTCGGAGAAGGTGTCGAAGTCCTGGGACTCGGCGTCCGCCGCGAGCAGTTCACCGAGCTTCTCGGATGCGGGACCGCCCGCGGCGAGCGCGGCGACGACCGGCAGCGACTTCTTGCGCTGGCGCAGGTCGCTCCACGTCTGCTTGCCCGTCGAGTCGGGGTCGCCCCAGATGCCGAGCAGGTCGTCGACGGCCTGGAAGGCGAGGCCGAGGTGGTAGCCGTACGCCTCCAGGGTGTCGGCGGTCTTGTCGTCGGCGCCGCCGAGGACCGCGCCGATGGAGACGGCGCAGGCCAGCAGGGCTCCGGTCTTGTTGCCCTCCATCTCCAGGCACTCCTCGACGGTGACCCGGTCGCGGTGCTCGAAGGAGATGTCCTGGGCCTGGCCGTCGATCAGCTTGCGGGTGGCGGTGGTGAGGCGTCGCGTCGCGCGCCCCGCCTCGACGGTGCCGATCTCCAGGAGGAGTTCGTTGGCGAGCGCGAAGAGGGCGTCACCGACGAGGATCGCCAGGGCCGGGCCGTGCACCTTCCACACGGTGTCGCGGTGGCGGCGCTGCTCGTCGCCGTCCATCAGGTCGTCGTGCAGCAGCGAGAAGTTGTGCACGAGTTCCACGGCCACCGCGCCGGCCACGCCGACCTCGGGGGTGGCGCCCGCGGCTTCCGCGGACAGCAGGGCGAGGGCCGGGCGGACGGCCTTGCCGCCGTCGCCGTCGGAGGGACGCCCCTGGGCGTCGATCCACCCGAAGTGGTAGGCCGCGACGGTGTCCATGGGCGGCGCGAGCCGGTCCACGGCGGCACGCAGCACCGGGGCGGACATGGCCCTGCCGCGCTCCAACAGCGCCGCGATGTCCACGGTGTCGACAGCCGGGTTCGCCGGGGTCACAGGCTCTCCTCTTGTTCCATAACTGATGCTCATGCCGCCTCCAGTGGCGGAAGTTCATAAGGGCGGCCGAGTGTGGAGAGCGCGGCCTGCGCTGCGGTGAGTCCGCTGCGCACGGCGCCCTCCATGGTCGCGGGCCACCCGGTGGCGGTCCATGCACCGGCCAGGTAGAGACCCGGCGCACGGGTGCGCGTACCGGGGCGCAGGCGCCCGACGCCGGGTGTGGGGGCGAACGTCGCGGTGCGCTCCCGGGTGACGAAGAAGTCCCGTACCTCCGCACCGCGCGTGGCGGGCAGCATCCGCTCCAGTTCGGGGAGGTAGCGCGCCCTCAGCTCCGCGACCGGGGCGTCGATCTCGTCGGCCGCGTCGGACTGCGAGAGCGCCAGGTACTGGCCGCCGCCGGTCAGCCCGGAGGCGTCGGTGCGGTCGAAGACCCACTGGACGGGGGTGCCGAGTGCGGCGAAGAAGGGCTTGCGCAGCACCTTGCGGTCGTAGACGACGTGGACGTTGAGGATGGGCGAGACGCCGATCTCCTTGATCCGGTCCTGTCCGTCCAGCGCCCCCTTGGGCAGCAGCGCGTGCGTTTCCTTCTGCGGCACGGCGAGGACGACGGCGTCGGCGGCGATCTGCTCCCCGCCCGCCTCGACGACCCAGCCGCCCTTCCTCGTACGGGTCAGGGAGTCGGCCTTGACGCGCAGTTCGGTCCGCACTCCGGCGGAGTCGAGGGCCTTGCGGGCGCGGACGTCGTGCAGGTCGCCGAGCGGGACGTGGGCCCAGCCGATGTCGGCGGCGCCCGGGTCGGAGAGCAGCCCGGTCTTGAAGACCTTGGCGGCGAGCCCCAGCGATGCCTGTGGTGCGCGCACGTTGAGGGTGGCGACGCCGACCAGGTCCCAGAGCGCCTCGATGGTGCGCTGCGACTGTCCGTGCTCGGTCAGCCAGGTCGCGAAGTCGATGTCGTCCAGCGCCGGATCGGCCGGGTCGAGCCCCTTGAGCGCGAGCGCGGCCCGCCCGACGGAGGCCCGTTCGGCGATCGAGAGGTGCGGGTACGTGGCGAGGCTGGCGGCCAGGTGCAGCGGTACGGGCAGCGCGGTGCGCCGCAGCCGTCCGAGCCGGGGGCCGCGCGGGTCGCCGACGTCGAGCACGGGGACGTCCAACCGGCGCTGCAACGGAGCGAGTTCGGCCGCGTCGACGCGGTCCAGGAACCACCGGTAGGCGGTGCAGCAGCGCAGGTACACGTGCTGTCCGTTGTCGACCGTCAGATCGCCGCGCTGGAAGGAGAACGCGAGGCCGCCGAGCCGGGGCCTGCCTTCGAGCAGGGTGACGCGTACGCCCGCGCCCGCGAGTTCGAGGGCGGCGGTGACACCCGCGAGGCCGCCGCCGACGACGACCGCGGTGGGCGTGGGCGGCATGGTGTCGTGAGTCATGCACCCTCCCCCGAGCGATGTGCCGTGCAGAACGCCGACGTGGCCGTTGCAGTCAGGGACGCGTCAGGCCGGTGGAGGGTTGCGCACCGGTTCGACGAATTCCGCGAATTCTGCGGCTTTCGCTCGTTCCATGCCGTGCACGGCATGCACACCGAATTCGAATGTTTCACGTGAAACGCTCTTCCCGCCCCTTTCAAGGACGCCTCCTGGCGGTCTGCCGGGAGATGTGACGCGCGTCGAGCCCGGAGAGTCCGCGCACGGCGACGTACGCCTTCTCACGTCCGGGCAGCGACACACGGCCGCGCAGAACGGCCTCGGGATCGCGTTCGATACGGTCCAGGAGCCTGCGGTAGATGCCCGCCATGGCCGCGACGCAGGCACCGCTGCGCCGGTCGAGGTGGGGCAGCAGCCGGTAGCCCTCGGCGAACAGGGCGCGGGCGCGCCGCACTTCGAAGTGGACGAGTCCGGCGAAGTCGGAGCCGGGAGGCGGGGTGGAGCTGTGGAAGCCGTCCGCGCAGCCGAACTTGGCGAGGTCCTCGGCGGGCAGGTAGGTGCGTCCGTTGCCCGCGTCCTCGCGGACGTCGCGCAGGATGTTGGTGAGCTGGAGAGCGAGGCCGAGCGTATCGGCGTACTCCGGGGCGCGATCGGCGTCCCGTGCGCCGGACGGTGTGCCGAACACGCCGAGCGACAGCCGTCCGATGGCTCCGGCGACGCACCGGCAGTAGACCTTGAGGTCGTCCCAGGTCTCGTAGGTCGCCTCGTGAACGTCCATCAGGACGCCGTCGATCAGCTCGTCGAGCCCGTCGAGCGGGATCGGGAAGCGGCGGGCGGCATCGGTGAGTGCGACGGCCACCGGGTCGGTGTCGTCCTCCTCGATGTCCCCGGCGCTGATCCGGGCGAGCAGCGCCCGGGTCTCCCCCAGGCGCTTCTCCTTGACCTCCGGCGGCAGCGTGCCGTCGCCGATGTCGTCCACGCGCCGGGAGAAGGCGTAGAGCGCGGACATCGCGTTGCGCTTGTCGGTGGGCAGCAGCCGGATGCCGTACGCGAAGTTGCGCGCCTGCTGTCCGGTCACCGCCTCGCAGTAGCTGTACGCGGCGAGTACCGGCGCAGGCGTCTCTTCGAGTCCCTCCATGGTCCGGCTCACCCCTCTCTTCGCAGAGTCGCTCCCACTTCGCGCAGCAGACTGAGCTTGGTGGGCTTGGGCGGTCCAGGGAGTACGTCGAATCCGGCGGCGTGAACCGCCTTGAGGGCGGCGCGGCCACCGGCGACGAAACCGGCCAGCAGAAGCTTCAGTCTGCCGTGCACGCTACCCACGAGCGGGGGTCCTTCATTCAGGAGGCGGGAGGCGCGTTCTGCTTCGAATGCGACCAGTGAGCGCACTGAGGAGTTGGCGCTCGGCGCGGCAAGGTCCTTTTCGGACACGTGGAAGCGCCGCATGTCTTCGGCCGGGAGGTAGATCCGGTCACGGGCCAGGTCCTCGGCCACGTCCTGGAGGTGCTCGACGATCTGGAGCGCCGTGCAGACGGCGTCGGAGCGGCGGACGCGTTCGGGGCTGGTGGTGCCAGTGAGGGCGAGGACGAGGCGGCCGACGGGGTTGGCGGACTTCTCGCAGTAGGCGAGGAGGTCCTCGTACGTCTCGTAGCGCGTGACCGTCTGGTCCTGGCGGTTGGCCTCGATCAGTCCGAGGAAGGGCTCGGGGGTGAGGCCGCGGCGGCGGACGGTGGGCTGGAGTGCCACCAGCAGGGGGTGCCGGGGCGTGGAGTCGAACACGCGGTGCAGGTCGGCCTCGAAGGCGTCGAGCATCGCGAGCCGGTCGTCTGTCTGCTCCTTGTCGAGACCGAGGAGTTCGGCGTCCCGGCCGCCGGGGGCCAGGTCGCCGTCGCCGATGTCGTCGACGAGGCGGGCGTACCCGTAGACGGCCATGAGGTCGTCGCGCCAGGCGCGCGGCAGGAAGAAGGGGGCCACGGGGAAGTTCTCGTCCGCGGCCTTGTCGAGGGTGCTGCGCCCAGGGGCGCCGGGGTGCGCCTCCCGTACTCCGGTCATCGCCGACCGCCCTCGACGAGGACGGCGAAAGCATCTCGGACCTGGAGATATTCCATTGCCATTGCCGTCACACCTCCCGTTCTACACTGCCGACTCAAAACATCCCATTTCGGACACGCCGCCCGTCATCCGACAGCGGAGAGTGCTCTGAGGCGGGGCCCCGAGGGGGTATCGCCCCACTTGCCGCGAATCAGCACCGGTACAGCTTACGTTGTACAACGCGAAGCATCTCCGCGGGGTGTTGCGCGCATTACAACAACACTCCAATCGGGACCAACCTTCCCCGGGGCTCGGCCAGTTGGCGGATCGGCCGAAATCTGATGCCCCGTGAGACCCCCGGCGTCGTCCTTCACCCGTGTACACAGCGTCAGGGCCCCCGCCGGTTCCGGCGGGGGCCCTGACGGCGGCTCGGGCAGAGCCCGGCTACTTGCCGGTCTCCTTCTCGTACGCCTTGACGACCTCTTCGGTGGGGCCGTCCATCAGGAGCTCGCCCTTCTCCAGCCACAGGACGCGGTCGCAGGTGTCCCTGATCGACTTGTTGCTGTGGCTGACCAGGAAGACCGTGCCTGCCTCCTTGCGGAGCTCGCGGATCCTCTGCTCCGAGCGGATCTGGAACTTCCGGTCACCGGTGGCCAGCGCCTCGTCGATCATCAGGACGTCGTGGTCCTTGGCCGCCGCGATGGAGAAGCGCAGGCGCGCCGCCATGCCGGAGGAGTAGGTCCGCATGGGAAGGGTGATGAAGTCGCCCTTCTCGTTGATTCCGGAGAAGTCGACGATGCTCTGGTAGCGCTGGCGGATCTGCTCGCGCGACATGCCCATGGCGAGTCCGCCGAGGATCACGTTGCGCTCACCGGTCAGGTCGTTCATCAGCGCCGCGTTGACACCGAGGAGCGAGGGCTGGCCGTCGGTGTAGACCTTGCCGCTCTCGGCGGGCAGCAGCCCGGCGATGGCGCGCAGCAGGGTCGACTTGCCGGAACCGTTGGAGCCGATCAGACCGATGGCCTCGCCCCGGTACGCCGTGAAGGACACCCCGCGCACGGCGTGCACCTTGCGTACGCCGCGCACCTGGTCGGTCTTCTTGCCGCGCAGGATGCGGTTGAGGGCGGCGGTCGCGCCGCCCTTGCCGCCGCCGCCGGTGTTCACCCGGTAGACGATGTGCACGTCGTCGGCGATGACCGTGGGGACGCGCCCCTCGGTGCTGTCGTTGATGTCCTCAGCCACGGCCGTAACGCTCCTCAGACTTCCAGAAGTACACGAAGCCGAGCACCCCGAAGAGAACCGCCCAGGCCGCCGCGGCCGCCCAGACGTGCGGCGGCAGGTTCTCCGACCCGTACCCGTCGATCAGCGCGAAGCGCATCAGGTCCATGTAGACGGCCGCCGGGTTCCACTGGAGGGTGTCGGCGATCCACGCGGGCTTGTCCTTCAGCATGACCGGGATGCTGAACATGACGCCCGAGGCGTACATCCAGGTGCGCATGATGAACGGCATCAGCTGTGCCAGGTCAGGGGTCTTGGACCCCATCCTCGCCATGATCAGGGCGAGGCCCGTGTTGAACATGAACTGGAGCACCAGCGCCGGGATCAGCAGCAGCCACGACCAGGTCGGGAAGTTGCCGAAGGCCATCACGATCAGCAACAGCACGATCATCGAGTACAGGAGCTGCTGGAGCTGCTGGAGCGAGAACGAGATCGGCAGCGAAGCGCGCGGGAAGTGCAGCGCGCGCACCAGACCGAGGTTGCCGGAGATCGCCCGCACGCCCGCCATCACCGAGCTCTGGGTGAAGGTGAACACGAAGATGCCGGTGACCAGGAACGGGATGTAGACGCCCTTGTCCATCCCCCGTCCCGCGTCCAGGATCAGCCCGAAGATCAGGAAGTAGACCAGCGCGTTCAGCAGTGGGGTCGCCACCTGCCACAGCTGGCCCAGCTTGGCCTGGCTGTACTGGGCCGCCAGCTTGGCCGAGGAGAACGCCATGATGAAGTGGCGCCGCCCCCACAGCTGCTGGACGTACTCGCGCAGTCCGGGCCGGGCGCCGCTCACCGAGAGGTGGTACTTGGCGGCGAGCTGCGCCGGGGTCAGTCCCTCGTCGGGAGAGGGAGGGGCGCTCATAGCGACCGCTCCGTCTTGGGAAGTGTCACTCACAAGTGGAAACTTTCGTCTTCAAAGATGCGCGAACCGGTGGGCGCTGGCGCGCGGGTATCCGGGTCCCGGGAGACAAAACCCGATGCTTGCCGTCCCGGGAGGGCTGTTCCGAGCCTGTCAGATGACGGGTGGTCGGCCCAGACGGGTCAGCCGCCATACCGTACGCCACTTCATGGGGCGGCGAGGACCCGCGGGGGTCTTCCAGCCTTCCTTGAAACCGCCGAACCACGCCTTGAGCGCCTCCCCCGAGGGGCGCCGGGCGAGGGTGAGCAGCAGCCAGACGCCGACGTAGACCGGCACCAGGGGTGCGGGCAGGTTGCGGCGGGCCAGCCAGACCCGGTTGCGGGCCACCATCCGGTGGTACGTCGCGTGCCGGGCGGGCGAGGTGGTGGGGTGGTACAGGACCATGTCCGCGCGGTAGTCGATCATCCAGCCCGCGTCGAGCGCCCGCCAGGCGAGGTCGGTCTCCTCGTGGGCGTAGAAGAACGCGTCCGGGAGTCCGCCGACCTCCGCGAAGACCTTCGTACGGGCGGCGTTCGCCCCGCCGAGGAAGGTCGTCACGCGGGAGGAGCGCATCGGGTCGGAGGCCCGCAGCCGGGGGACGTGGCGGCGCTGGGTGACGCCGGTGTCCTGGTCGGCGATGCGGAAGCTGATGATGCCGAGCCTGCGGTCTGCCTCGAACGCCTTGCGGCACAGCTCGGCGGTGTCGGTGTTCGGCAGGAGGCCGTCGTCGTCGAGGAAGAGCAGGATGTCGACGTCGGAACCGGAGGGTCCGAATGCCTCGATGCCGACGTTGCGGCCGCCGGGGATGCCGAGGTTCTCGGGCAGGTCCACGGTGCGTACGTCGCCGGGGACGCCGGTGACGGGGGCGCCGTTGCCGACGACCACGATGTCGACCGGGTCGCCGTCCTGCTTGCGGACGGAGTCGATCAGGGCGTTCAGGTCGTCCGGGCGGGTGCCCATCGTGATGATGACCGCGCCCACCTTGAGGGAGCCGTGCCCCTGGGCGGCGCTCACTTCAGCCTGCTGGAGGCGAGGATGGACACCAGGTGCAGCAGCGTCTGGAGCATGGCGATGCCCGCGAAGACGGCGACGCCGAGCCGGGTGAAGAACAGGTCGTCGCGGACCGCGTCGAAGACCGCGAGGACCAGGATCAGCAGCGTCGCCTCGATGCCGAGGATCAGCCGGTGGAACTGGAGCATGGACGCCAGCTTGCGGGCCAGCGCCATCTTGGAGGAGCGCGGCACGCTCGCCGACTCCGCGACCGGCGGCTTGCCGCCCTGGTGACGGGCGACGGCGACGAGGTCGGTCTCCGCCTTGATCAGGATCGCGCCGAGGGCGGCCAGGGTGCCGAGGAAGGCCCACAGCCAGTCGATGCGTCCGGTGCCCCAGATGTCCGCGGCGCGCAGGCCGACGCCGACGAGCACGGCGGCGTCCGTCAGATACGCGCCGACGCGGTCGAGGTAGACGCCGTTGAGCGAGAACTGCTTCTTCCAGCGGGCGACCTCGCCGTCGACGCAGTCGAGGAGGAGGTAGAGCTGTACGGCGACGACGCCGAGCACCGCGCCCCAGATGCCGGGCACGAGAAGCGCCGGCGCGGCCAGCACGCCGCACACCGTCATCACGTACGTCAGCTGATTGGGGGTGATGCGGGTATTGACCAGGTAACGGTCGACGCGCAGGGAGATCTCGCGCATGTACAGGCGGCCGCCCCAGTGCTCGCCGCTGCGCCGGTCCTTGACGCCCGCGGGGTGAACGACGGGACGGAGTTCAGCTACTGATGGTCGTCTTGACATAGTCGGCGTAAGCGTCCCTGATCTGGTCTGCGGACAGGTCGAGGTGTTCCAGGATCGTGAAGCGTCCCGGACGGGTCTGGGGGGCGTACTCGACGGCCTGGACGAACTCGTCGACGGTGAAGCCGATGTCGCCGGGCAGTACGGGCAGTTCGTGCCTGCGCAGTACGTCGGCGAAGAGCGCGGCGTCCTCGGCCGCGCCGCGCAGGTGCATCGCGAAGGCGGCGCCGATGGCGACCTGCTCGCCGTGGAGCGCGGAGCGCTTGGGGAAGAGCAGGTCGAAGGCGTGGCTGATCTCGTGGCAGGCACCGGACGCGGGGCGGCTGTCGCCCGCCACGGTCATGGAGATGCCGGTGAGGACCAGGCCCTCGGCGAGCACCTTGAGGAAGGCGTCGTCGCGGATGGTGCCGGGGTGGCGGAGCACCGCTTCGCCCGCCTGGCGGGCCATGGCGGCGGCGAGGCCGTCGATGGGGTCGCCGTGGACCTCGTGGGCGAGTTCCCAGTCGGCGACGCAGGAGATGTTGGAGACGGCGTCGCCGATTCCGGACCGTACGAAACGGTCGGGGGCCTCGCGGATCACGTCGAGGTCGATGACGACGGCGATCGGGGTGGGAACCCCGTAGGAGCCGCGCCCGTTGTCGTTGTCCAGGGTGGCGACCGGGGAGCAGAGGCCGTCGTGGGCGAGGTTGGTGGCGACCGCGACCATGGGCAGGCCGACGCGGGCCGCCGCGTACTTCGCGACGTCGATGATCTTGCCGCCGCCGAGGCCGACGACCGCGTCGTAGCGCTGCTTGCCCTTGATGTCGTCGGCGAGCTTGACCGCCGAGTCGATGGTGCCGTCGGCGACCGGGTACCAGTCGGCGTCCGGCAGGTCGGGGGCGAGGCGCTCGCGCAGGGCCTGGCCCGAGCCGCCGCTGATGGCGATGGCGAGGCAGCCCGAGCCGGAGATCCGCTGGTCCGCGAGGAGACCGGCGAGATCGTCCAGGGCGCCCCGGGAGATGTCGACGGTCAGCGGGGAGGGGATCAGGCGGGTCAGTACTGGCACGCGATCTCCCGGCCCTTGGCGAGGTCGTCGTGGTTGTCGATCTCGACCCACTTCACGTCGCCGATGGGGGCCACGTCGATCTGGAAGCCCCGGTTGACGAGCTCCTGGTAGCCGTCCTCGTAGTAGAGGTCGGGGTCCCGCTCGAAGGTGGTCTTCAGCGCGTCGGCCAGCTCGTCGGCGGCCTCGCCCTCGATGAGGGTGACGCCGATGTACTCACCGGTCGCCGTCGCCGGGTCCATCAGCTTGGTGATCTTGCTGACGCCCTTGGCGGGGTCGACGATCACCTTCATCTCCTCGTCGGCGAGCTGCTTCACCGTGTCCAGCGCCAGGATGATCTTCTTGCCGTCGCCCCGGGCGGCGAGCAGCGTCTTCTCGACGGAGACGGGGTGCACGGTGTCGCCGTTGGCGAGGATCACCGTGTGCCGGATCGAGTCGCGGCCGCACCACAGGGAGTAGGCGTTGTTCCACTCCTCGGCCTTGTCGTTGTCGATCAGGGTGATGGTGAGGCCGTACCTGGCCTCCAGGGCGGCCTTGCGGTCGTAGACGGCTTCCTTCCGGTAGCCGACGATGATCGCGACGTCGGTGAGGCCGATCTCCGCGAAGTTGCCGAGGGTGAGGTCGAGGATCGTGGTGTCGCCGTCCACGGGCACGAGGGCCTTGGGCAGCGTGTCGGTGTAGGGACGCAGACGCCGTCCGGCGCCCGCCGCCAAAACCAGGCCGATCATGCGGGTTCTCCTTCGTCGTGTACGGCGGGTGCTCCCGAGGAGACCCAGAAACGGATGCTCTCGGCGAGCACCACCAAGGCGATGACCACGGCCATGACCGTGAGTGCGAGAGGGAAGTCGAGCGTCGTCGACAGGGCGGCGAGAACGGCCACCACCAGCGTGCGGCCCTCGTGGCCGCCGACCGCCCGCACCAGCCAGTTCGGCGGGGCTCCGGTGCCGCCCTTGATGCGGTACACCGTGTCGTAGTGATGGTAGGCGACCGCTGCGACCAGCCCGAATGCCGCCGGGATGGCGCCTGCGACGTCCGCCTTGACCGCGAGGACCAGGACCGTGCAGTACTCCGCGATCCGGAAGAAGGGCGGCACCAGCCAGTCCAGGGGGCCCTTGAGCGGGGACCGGACGGCGAGTCCGCCGAGGAAGGCGTAGAGGACGGCCGCGCCGACGAACGTCCAGGTGCCGCCGTTGACCAGCGCGTCCACGACCAGGATCGTCCCGCCGACGAGGGCGAGGACCGGGGCGAGGAAGCCGCCGCCCGTCCGCCCGCCTCGGGAGGTACCGGCGACGGACTCGGCCAGCGGACCGGAGTCCGTCAGGTCCGCCAGCGCCTGTGCCGCACGGTCGGTGCGGGTCGCGCGCCGGGTCAGCGAGCGCAGTACGCGTCCGGCCGTGGTGTAGCAGGCGGCGAAGGCGCAGCCGATGAGCAGGGCGTAGAAGACGATCCGGGGCGTGGTGAGTGCCGTCAGGACGGCGATCATGGCCCAGCGCTCGCCGATCGGCAGCACGATCATGCGCCGCACCCAGACCGTCCAGCCGACGCTGTCGAGCTTGTCGGAGAGGGCGGCGGTGGGGCTCGTGTTGCCGGTGGCGTCGTGGTTGGCCTCGTTGAAGGAGAAGTCCACGACGTGGCGGCAGGTCTGGAGGACCATCGCGCCGAGCGCGAGCGCCCATACGTCGTCGCCGCCGCGGATCGCGCCGAGGGCGAGGCCCGCGTAGTAGGCGTACTCCTTGGCCCGGTCGAAGGTCGCGTCGAGCCAGGCGCCCATCGTCGAGTACTGGAGCGAGTAGCGGGCGAGCTGCCCGTCGGTGCAGTCCAGGACGAAGGAGAAGAGCAGCAGCAGCCCGGCCGCGACGTAGCCGCCCCGGGTGCCGGTCGCCGCGCAGCCCGCCGCTATGAGCGCGGTGACGAGGGAGGCGGTGGTGACCTGGTTCGGGGTGAAGCCGTGCCGTGCGCACCAGCGGGCGATGTAGCGGGAGTACGGGCTGATGCAGTACGTGGTGAAGAAGCCGTCGCGGGACTTGACGGCCGTGCGCAGCCGGATCGCCTCGTCGTCGACGGCGGCGACGGCCTGCTCGGCCTCGGTGCGGGACGCCTGGTCGGCCGGGACCGCCGCGACGAGCGCACCGAGTTCCGGACGCTGTACGGCGACGCCTTCGGCGTCCAGCCTGGCCGCGACCTCGTCGGGCGAGCCCGGCGCGGTGCGGGCGGCGCGGCTGAGCGCGGCGCGGGCCTCGGGCTGCGCGGTGAGCGCGCCCGTGACGGCGGCCGCGGGGAAGCGGGGGTCGGTCAGGCCGAGGCGCAGCGCGTGCACGTGGCCGACGAAGCGGGGGTCGACGAGGGCGACGCGCTCGGCGGCGGGCGTCTCGTCGAGGAGCTTCGCGGCCTCAGCGGGGTCGGCGGCGGACCGTACGTCGAATCCCAGTGACCGCAGCTCGCCTTCGAGCGACGACCCGGGTACCGGCGGGCCCGTGAGGATTGCGGTCGACAGACGAACTCACTCCTTGAGCATGGCTACACGCCTGAGCATGGCTTCGAAGATGCCGCACCCGTGGGCCCGCACACGGGCGGGCGGGGCGGCATTCGGCAGAGGCTATCGGATGAACGGAACCTTGATTTCACTGCCCGTTCAGGCTTCCGGCAGGACCGCACCGGGCGACGCCGGGGCCGCCGCGATCATCATGGTCGATTCCCGCCCCGCCCCACAAACCGCGTCCCCGAGCCCGGCGCGCGGGCCGGGCGGCGGAGCCTCCGGGATACCTGCACGGAACCTGCGCGAGATCGCTCCGGCTCTCTGACCTGCGGTCATTTCCGCAGGTCAGAGCACATGACAACGGTGTTCAGTCCCGGCTTGCCCATACCCCCCACCCGTAGTTCACTGAGGTGTCGGGCCGCACGGTCCCGCACCACTCGTCACGTCTCAGGAGGCGGCTCTTCATGGGGGCTGGGCACGATCACGGGCATTCTCACGGTGGGCCGCCGCCCACCGGAACGGCTGCTGCCGCGTACAAGGGACGGCTTCGAATAGCCCTGGCCATCACACTGAGTGTGATGGTCGTCGAGATCGTCGGTGGGGTGCTCTCCGACTCGCTCGCGCTCATCGCGGACGCCGCGCACATGGCGACGGACGCACTCGGACTCGCGATGGCGCTGCTGGCGATCCACTTCGCCAACCGTCCGGCCACCCGGAACGCCACCTTCGGGTACGCCCGCGCGGAGATCCTGGCGGCGCTGGCGAACTGTCTGCTGCTGCTCGGCGTCGGCGGCTACGTACTCATCGAGGCGGTGGAGCGGTTCATCACTCCCGCCGAGACCAAGGGCGGTCTGACGATCGTCTTCGCCCTGGTCGGCCTGGTCGCGAACATGATTTCGCTGTCGCTGCTGGTCAAGGGGCAGAAGGACAGCCTCAACGTGCGGGGCGCCTATCTGGAGGTGCTGGCGGACGCGCTCGGCTCGGTGACCGTACTGGTGTCGGCGACGCTGATCCTGCTGACGGGTTGGCAGTACGCCGACCCGATCGCCTCGCTCGTGATCGGCCTCATGATCGTTCCGCGCACGGTGAAGCTGCTGCGCGAGACCCTGTCCGTCCTGCTGGAGGCGGCGCCCAAGGGCGTGGACATGGGTGAGGTGCGTGAGCACATTCTGGGGACACCCGGTGTGGAGGACGTGCACGACCTGCACGCGTGGACGATCACGTCGGGCATGCCGGTGCTGTCGGCCCATGTGGTGGTCAGCCAGGACGTACTGGATTCCGTGGGGCACGAGAAGATGCTGCACGAGTTGCAGGGGTGCCTCGGGGACCACTTCGACGTCGAGCACTGCACCTTCCAGCTGGAGCCGGGCGGGCACGCGGCGCACGAGGTGAAGGTCTGCCACTGAAAGTCCCGTGCGGCCCTTCGGTGCGGGCTGTTAGGGTGATCGAAGAGACGTTCGGTCTCGGACGAACGGTGAGTGAGAAGGGTGATGAGTTGATGACTGTCGTGACGCACGCTGCTGCCTGCGGCATACGGACCATCCTCATCTCCCGGTCCCTCGGCTGACACCTCACCTTTCCGGTTCACCCGTGGGGGCCCTTTCCTGACAAGGGATCCACGTTGTCCGACAACGTCATCGTCGACGCCTTCATGACCCTGCACCGCGACCTGCCCCGGCAGAGCCCCGGTTCGGACGGCACCACCCGGCACTTCCTCTCCCTCGCCTCGCTGGCGGGGCGGCTTCCCGAGCGTCCGCGCGTCCTCGACCTGGGCTGCGGCCCGGGCCGTGCCGCGCTGCTGCTGGCAGCCGAGGCCGGTGCGCGGGTGACCGCCGTCGACCTCTACGAGCCGTTCCTCGACGAGCTGCGCGCGTCCGCCTCGGCCCGTGGGCTCAGTGACTCGATCCGTACCGTCAACGCCGACATGGGCGCCCTCGAAGGCCCCGGCTTCGAGGACGGCTCCTTCGACCTGGTCTGGGCCGAGGGGTCGGCGTACAACATCGGCTTCGCCACCGCCCTCGCGCGGTGGAAGCGGCTGCTCGCGCCGGGCGGCGTGCTCGTCGTCTCCGAGATCGAGTGGACCGCCGAGCAGCCCTCGGCGGGGGTCCGCGCCTTCTGGGACCCGCAGTACCCGCTGCGCTCGCGCGCCGAGAACGCGGCGGCGGCCGTCGCAGCCGGGTACGACGTCCTCGGTACGTACCTCCAGCCGGAGAACGACTGGGACGAGTACTACGGCCCGCTCGGCGAGCGGGTCGCCACCACCGATCCGGCCGTGCCCGGCATGGCCGAGGCCCTCGCGATGAGCCGCGAGGAGATCGAGATCCGCCGGAAGCACGGATCGGAATACGGGTACAGCGGGTACGTCCTGCGGCCCGTCGACCCGCGCTGGCGGACCCGTCCCGAGACCGCCGCCGACGTTCCGGCCGTGCACGCCGTGAACGCCGCCGCCTTCGAGACCGAGGGCGAGGCGGACCTCGTGGAGGCACTGCGCCAGGACCCCGGGGCATGGCTGGACGGTCTGTCGTACGTCGCCGAGGCGCCGGACGGCTCCGTCGCGGCGTACGCGCTGATCACCCGCTGCCACGTCGACGGCGCTCCGGCGGCCGCGCTGGCACCCGTCGCGGTCTCTCCGGAGTTCCAGCGGCAGGGGGCGGGGGCAGCGGTCACGCGCGCTGTGATCGATGCCGCCCGGGTCCGTGGGGAGCGGGTGCTGCTGGTGCTCGGGCACCCGGAGTACTACCCGAAGTTCGGGTTCGCTCCGGCGTCCGGGCTGGGCATCCGGCCCGGTTTCGAGGTACCGGACGAGGCCATGATGGCGCTCGTGCTCGACGAGGCGGTGGAACCGCCGCGCGGTGAGATCAGGTACCCGGCGGCGTTCGGGGTCTGATCCGGGCGAAGAACCGGGGTCTGATCCGGCCGAAGAGTGGGAAGTCCTGCCCCTGTCGCACCCGCGACAGGGGCAGGGCCCTTTTCACGGAGGCTTTGCGCCACCGATACGGCCGAAGTCCGTCCGAAGTACGGACAAGCGGCTTTTGTACGGCAGACTTGGCAGCCGGGAACCGAAGCGAAGGATGGTTATGCCGACCACACCAGCCACTGCGGCGAACAGCGCACAGAACGGATCGGCGGGCGCCGACGCCCCAGAGATCCTCCTCGAACTGGTCGACGAGAGCGGCAACACCATCGGCACCGCGGAGAAGCTCTCCGCCCACCAGCCCCCCGGGCAGTTGCACCGCGCGTTCTCCGTCTTCCTCTTCGACGAGACGGGGCGGCTGCTGCTCCAGCAGCGCGCGCTGGGCAAGTACCACTCCCCCGGCGTGTGGTCCAACACCTGCTGCGGCCACCCTTATCCGGACGAGGGCCCCTTCGCGGCGGCCGCCCGGCGTACGCACGAGGAGCTGGGGGTCTCCCCGACGCTGCTCGCGGAGGCGGGAACGGTCCGCTACAACCACCCGGACCCGGCATCCGGTCTGGTCGAGCAGGAGTTCAACCACCTCTTCGTCGGGCTGGTGCAGTCGTCGCTGCGGCCGGACCCGGAGGAGGTCGGGGACACCGCGTTCGTGACGCCCCAGGAGTTGGCGGAGCAGCACGCGAAGGACCCGTTCTCGGCGTGGTTCATGACGGTGCTGGACGCGGCGCGGCCCGCGATCAGGGAACTGACGGGGGACGCGGCGGGCTGGTAGGCCCCCGGTCCCGACCGCTAGTGCGCGGTGAGCGGCAGGGCGGCCCAGATGACCTTGCCGCCGCTCGCGGTGTGCTCGACGTCGCAGACGCCGCCGGATTCGGCGGCGATCTCCCGTACGAGCAGCAGTCCGCGCCCGCCGGTCTGCGCGTAGTCCGTCTCCAGCGGTTTGGGGCGGTAGGGGTGGCTGTCCTCGACGGACACCCGTATCCACTCGGCGCCGACGGCCACCTCCACGGCCAGCTCCGGGGAGAGCAGGGCCGCGTGCTTGACGGAGTTGGTGACCAGTTCGGAGACGATCAGCAGGAGTCCCTGCACCAGGTCCTCCGACGCGGGCACGCGCTGGCGTCGGATCAGGTCGCGCACCGCGTGCCGGGCCTGGGGTACGGAGATGTCGACGGCCGGGGCGGTGAACCGCCAGACGCCCTCGTAGGCCCGTGGGGGTTCCGCGGAGTCCACGGACCCGTTCCCCGGCGGGGCGCCCACGGCCCCGTCCGGGGGTGGGGCGCTCCCACGGCTCTCCATCATCGGGCACCCGCCCTCGCGCTCGGTCGTGACCACGGTTCGAGTGTTCGGGGCACAACGGTCCGGACCAACGCACTGATCACAAGTTGACGGAAATCGACCGATGACGACCGGGATTGCAACCGTTCGCGACGGTTGCCGTCCGGTTGACCGTCAGTTCGTTGACCGGCCCTGATCTTCCGGTTTGTTGAGGTCGGCCCTTTCCGGCTGGTCCGGGGTCTGCTCCGCCGGCTCGGGAGCGGGGGTCGCGCGCCGGCCCTCGGGGGTTTCGGGCGTCTCGGTCGTCTCGGGCGTCTCGGGTCGCATCGCCTCCGAGGCCATCTCCATGACCCGGCGACCGCCCATGCCGATGGAGACCAGGCCCAGCCCGTCGAAGAACAGGGCCAGCGAGAAGAACGTACCGAGGACGTACAGGCTGGAGTGCGGCCAGTCGAAGAGCACCAGGATGCCGAGCAGCAGGCCGAACGCACCCTGGACGAGGGTCCACCCGAACTGCGGACCGCGCACCACCACGCTGCCGACCACCCGGAAGAGGCCACCGGTGAGGAAGAGCAGGGCGGCGAACATGGTGAGGGCTTCCGCGGTCACGACGGGGTGGCGGATGACGACGACGCCCGCGGCGATGTTGAGGGCGGCGACGACGACGCCGAGCCAGAAGAAGCTGGTGCCGCGTGACTGGACGGACTGGAGCAGGCCGACGAGTCCGCCGACCAGCAGCAGCCAGCCGAAGAGGACCATCGAGGTGAGGGTGGCGAAGCCGGTGTAGAACAGCCCGACCAGGCCGCCGATGACCAGCAGGATGCCCAGGAACGCCAGCCAGCCGAAGTTCCGGCTCAGTTTCTTGCTCTCGCGGGTCGGTTGCACCATGTGAGCACTCCTCGGTCGGCCCCCGTGCCTGCCTCGGCCCCCCGATGCCCCCGATCATAGGTTCGGAAGGGGCGGATAGCATCCGGCCCATGGATCCGCTTTCCCGGGTGACCTGCTCCGTCACCGACTCCGTCGCCACGGTGGTGCTTAGCAATCCCGCCAAACGCAATGCGATGACCGCCGGGATGTGGCGCGAGCTGCCGGAACTGCTGGGGAGGCTGGCCGTCGACCCCGAGGTGCGGGCGTTGGTCCTTGTGGGTGAGGGGGAGACCTTCTGCGCCGGGGCGGACATTTCTTCCCTGCGCGACCCCGGGGATACGGGAGGGACTCCGCAGGAGCTGGCGGTGCGGGCCGAGGAGGCGCTCGCCGCGTTTGCGAAACCGACGCTGGCGGCGGTACGGGGGTACTGCGTGGGCGGCGGGAGCCAGCTCGCGGCGGCCTGCGATCTGCGGTTCGCGCAGGAGGGGGCGCTCTTCGGAGTGACTCCGGCGAAGCTGGGGATCGTCTACCCCTCGTCGTCGACGCGGCGGCTGGCGGCTCTGGTGGGCCCGGCGGCCACGAAGTACCTGTTGTTCTCCGGGGAGTTGATCGACACGGAGCGGGCGCTGCGCACGGGGCTGGTGGACGAGGTGCTGCCGGAGGGGCAACTCGCCAAGCGGGTTGCCGAGTTCACGCGCGTACTGGTGTCGCGGTCGCAGCTCACGCAGGCGGCGGCGAAGGAGTTCGCGGACGGGCGCACCGACCGGGACGACCACTGGGCGGAGCAGGCGCGCGGAAGCGGCGACACCGCCGAGGGGGTCGCCGCCTTCCTGGAGCGCCGGGCGCCGGACTTCACCTGGAACGCGTGACGCCTGTCTGACGTTCCATCAGACCTTCAGCTCACCGAGGCAGTACGCGACCACCTCGGCCGGGGCCTTGTCCGGTGATCCGGCGTCGTAGGGCGGCTGCGGGTCGTACTCGGTCATGAGCTGGATGACCTGCGCGACCATGTCCCCCTGGATCTTCCCGACCAGGGTCAGGCCCATGTCGATGCCGGAGGAGACGCCTGCGGCGGTGACGTACTTGCCGTCGAAGACGACCCGTTCCCCCGTCGGGCGGGCTCCCAGCCCCTCCAGGGTGTCCATCGCCAACCAGTGGGTGGTGGCCCGGCGGCCGTGGAGGAGGCCCGCCGCGGCGAGGGCCAACGAGCCCGTGCAGACGGAGGTGGTCCAGGTGGTGGTGGGGTCGACGGCCCGGAGCCAGTCCAGGAGCGCCGTGTTCTCGGTCTGGTTCGTCGCGTCGGGGCCGCCAGGGACGATGACGATGTCGGGGCGGGTGACCTCGGCGAAGGAACGGGTGGCGACGATGCACAGGTCGCCCCGGTCGTTGCGGACGGGGCCGGCCTGCTCGGCGACGAGGACGGTCTCCGCACCGGGCAGGTTGCCGAGTGTCTCGTAGGGGCCGATGGCGTCGAGGGCGGTGAAGTTCTCGTACAGGGCGATGGCGATCTGCATGGGAATGCCTTTCCGGGCGGGGTTTTTGACGGTGTGTGAGTTCAGTCGGCGGGCGTTGCCGTACGGAAGCGGCGACGGTATTCGGCGGGGGCCGTGCCGAGTGCTTTGACGAAGGCGCGGCGCATGGCCTCGGGCGTGCCGTAGCCGCTGGCCCGGGACACGCACTCGACGCCCTCGGGGCCGTCCTCCAGGAGGCGGCGGGCGTGTTCGAGGCGTACGCGGTCGACGTAGCGGCCCGGGGTGGTCCCCGTTTCGGCGTGGAAGGCGCGGGCGAAGTGGCGGGGGGAGAGCTGGGCGCGGGCGGCGAGGGCTTCGACGGAGAGGTCGGCGGCGGGGTGTTCGGAGATGTACTGCTGGACGTCGCGCAGCGGTGCGCGTTGGGCGGTCTGGGCACAGAGCTGGGCGCTGAACTGGGCCTGGTTTCCCGGGCGTCGCAGGAAGACGACCAGGTGGCGGGCGACGGTGAGGGCGACGTCGCGGCCGTGGTCCTCCTCGACGAGGGCGAGGGCGAGGTCGATTCCGGCGGTGACCCCGGCGGAGGTGGCGAGGCGGCCCTCGCGGACGTAGACGGCGTCGGGGTCGACGTGGACGGCGGGATAGGTGCGGGCGAGGTGGTCGGCGACGTGCCAGTGGGTGGCGACGCGGTGGCCGTCGAGGAGCCCCGCCTCGGCGAGGTAGAGGGCGCCGCTGCACACGGAGACGAGGCGGTCGGCGTGGGGGGCGTTGGTCCGGAGCCAGGTGGTGAGGCGCGGGTCGAGGGTCTTGGTGGCGGGTCCGCCGGGGACGAGGAGGGTGAGGTGGGTGGGGGTTTCGGGGGTTTCGGGGGTTTCGGGAATGGCCTCTTCGAGGGCGGGGGCGAGGGGGCTCAGGGGGGCGTCGGGAAGGAGGGTGAGGTGGCTGCTGGTTCGGACGGGGTGGCCGTCGACGGAGGCGGTGAGGATTTCGTAGGGGGTGCCCGTCGCCTCCGCCGCGCCTGCGAAGACCTCCACAGGACCCGTCACGTCCAGGCTCTGCACTCCGTCGAAGAGGACGACCAGTACGCGTCGGTGCAGGTGCGGCATGGGCCGGTTCCCCCTCCGTGGTGGGTGTCGGTGTCGGTTTCGGTGTCGCTGACTTCATGGTTCGACACCCGAGGGCATGGCCGCAATGACGAGCTCCCCACCTTTTCTGCCATCGGGGCCCGCCCTACCCTCCGTACTAAGCAGTCGGTAACGTGCAGGCATGACGACTTCCTCGCTGCCCGCGCGTGCCGGGCGCCGCTGCCACAATCCCCTCAACTCGCTCCATTCCACGGTGTACTTCTCGCCGGAGTACGCCAAGGAGCTCACCGCGATCGGCATCGTGGACGACGAGGCTCCGTTCATGGTCGGCCGGGCCGCCGCCCTGGGGAAGGTCGGTCCCGGTGTGATCACCGCGGCCTTCTACAACTACAACTACGACCTGATCGCCAAGGTCGTCCCGGCCGTGTGGGAGATCGCGTCGCCCGAGGCCGTGCTCGGGGCGCGGATGCGGGCCGCGGACGCGGCGCTGCGGCGGCTGCTCGGGGACGACGTCATCGGGTCGCCCGAGATCGTGGAGGCGGCGGCGCTGGCGCGGCGGGCGGCGGAGGCGTGCACCCGGCACGCCCGGCCGCTGTACGCGGCCCACGCCGACCTGCCGTACCCCGAGGAGCCGCACCTCGTGCTCTGGCACGCGGCGACCCTGTTGCGCGAGCACCGGGGCGACGGCCACCTGACCGCTCTGCTGAACGCCGGTCTCGACCCGGTGGAGGCGCTGGTCAGCCACACCGCGACGGGGCGGGGCATGAACCCGCGCTGGGTGGTGCGGACGCGCGGCTGGTCGCGGGCCGACTGGGACGCCGCCGCCGACCGGCTGCGGGGGCGCGGGCTGCTGGACGCCGAGGGCGAGTTGACGGAGGCGGGCACGAAGCTGCGGGCCGACGTCGAGGACGCGACCGACCGGCTCGACCTCGCCCCGTACGAACACCTGGGTGCGGAGGGCGTGGAGCGGCTCACGGAACTGGGGCGCGGCTTCCTGTTGACGGCCGCCGCCGCGGGGGCCTTCCCGGAGACGCTGCTCGGGAAGGGCTGAGGGCCGTCTCCGCTCCCGGTGCGTTCCCGGCGCGCTTCCGACGCGTTTACGGGGCGGGCTCGCGGCTACCCGGACGGGGAACGTCCGTACGACAGAGGAGGCCCCGTGTTCCGAGCCATTGCCGATGCCCTGCGCACCGTGGGCGGGGCGATAGCCACCGTCGTGACGCTGCCCTTCCGGCTGCTCGCCAAGCTGTTCGGCGGGGCCTCCGGGGGTGGGCGCAGGACCCGCCGGGTGTGAGCCCGTGAACGGCTTGTCGGTGCCGCACGGCAGAATGCAGGTGCACCCTCGGTGACGCAGCCGTGAGGTGCACCATGCACTGCCCGCAGGAGAAGGCGAGTCGGTAACACCGTGACGACGTCCATCGAAAGCATCGAAAGCAGGATCGCCGGGGAACTCGGCGTCAAGGAGCGCCAGGTCAAGGCCGCCGTCGAGCTGCTCGACGGCGGCTCGACCGTGCCGTTCATCGCGCGCTACCGCAAGGAAGCGACCGAGATGCTCGACGATGCGCAGCTGCGCACGTTGGAGGAGCGGCTGCGGTATCTGCGCGAGCTGGAGGACCGCCGGTCGGCGATCCTCGATTCCGTACGGGAGCAGGGCAAGCTGGACGCCGCCCTGGAGGCGCGGATCCTGGCCGCCGAGACCAAGGCCCGGCTGGAGGACATCTACCTCCCCTTCAAGCCCAAGCGCCGTACGAAGGCGCAGATCGCCCGGGAGGCGGGGCTGGCTCCGCTGGCGGAGGGGCTGCTCGGTGACCCGTCGGTCGACCCGGCCGTGGCGGCTGCCGCGTTCGTGGACGCGGACAAGGGGGTCGCCGACGCCGCCGCCGCACTGGAAGGCGCCCGGTCGATCCTGACCGAGAAGTTCTCGGAGGACGCTGACCTGATCGGCGAGGTCCGCGAGCGGATGTGGACGCGTGGGCGCCTCGCCGCGAAGGTACGGGAGGGCAAGGAGGAGGCGGGCGCGAAGTTCGCCGACTACTTCGACTTCGCGGAACCGTTCACCGCGCTGCCCTCGCACCGGGTGCTGGCGATGCTGCGCGGCGAGAAGGAGGACGTACTCGATCTGGTGCTGGAGCCGGAGGAGCCGGGCGAGGCTCCGGGTCCGAGTGCGTACGAGGGCATGATCGCCCGGCGGTTCGGGATCTCCGACCGGGGGCGGCCCGGCGACAAGTGGCTTCTGGACACGGTGCGTTGGGCGTGGCGGACCAGGGTGCTGGTGCACCTGGGGATCGACCTGCGGCTGCGGCTGCGTACGGCGGCCGAGGACGAGGCGGTACGGGTCTTCGCGGCGAACCTGCGCGACCTGCTGCTCGCGGCACCGGCCGGGACGCGGGCGACGCTGGGGCTCGACCCCGGGTTCCGTACGGGCGTGAAGGTCGCGGTGGTGGACGCGACGGGCAAGGTCGTCGCCACGGACGTCATTCATCCGCACGTGCCCGCCAACCGGTGGGACGAGGCGCTCGGGAAGCTGGCGCGGCTGGCGAAGGAGCACGCGGTCGACCTGATCGCGATCGGGAACGGGACGGCTTCGCGGGAGACCGACAAGCTGGCCGGTGAACTGATCGCGAAGCATCCTGAGTTGAAGCTGACGAAGGTGATGGTGTCGGAGGCGGGAGCTTCCGTCTATTCGGCTTCTGCTTTTGCTTCGCAGGAATTGCCGGACATGGACGTTTCGCTGCGCGGGGCTGTTTCCATCGCGCGGCGGCTTCAGGATCCGCTGGCGGAACTGGTGAAGATCGACCCGAAGTCCATCGGGGTCGGGCAGTACCAGCACGACCTGTCGGAAGTGAAGTTGTCGCGGTCGCTGGACGCGGTGGTCGAGGACTGTGTGAATGGGGTGGGGGTGGATGTCAATACGGCGTCCGCGCCGCTGCTTTCGCGGGTTTCGGGCATCGGGTCGGGGCTCGCGGAGAACATCGTCGCGCACCGGGACGCGAACGGTCCTTTCCGCTCGCGGAAGGCGCTGAAGGACGTGGCACGGCTCGGGCCCAAGGCGTACGAGCAGTGTGCGGGGTTCCTGCGCATCCGGGGCGGCGAGGACCCGCTGGACGCGTCGAGCGTGCACCCGGAGGCGTATCCGGTGGTGCGCGCCATGACGAAGGCCTCGGGGGTGGAGTCCCTGGTGGGGAATGTGGCCGTGGTGCGGGGGCTTCGGCCGGACGCGTTCGTGAACGAGAAGTTCGGGCTGCCGACGGTGTCCGACATTCTGCGGGAGCTGGAGAAGCCGGGGCGCGACCCTCGGCCTGCTTTCAAGACGGCCACCTTCAAGGAGGGCGTCGAGAAGCTCGGCGATCTGGTGCCGGGAATGGTGCTGGAGGGAGTCGTCACGAATGTGGCGGCGTTCGGAGCGTTCGTGGATGTCGGGGTGCACCAGGATGGGTTGGTGCACGTTTCGGCGTTGTCGAAGAACTTCGTGAAGGACCCTCGGGATGTGGTGAAGTCGGGGGACGTGGTGCGGGTGAAGGTGATGGAGGTCGATATTCCGCGAAAGCGGATTTCGCTGACGCTGAGGTTGGAGGACGAGGTGGGGGGTTCGGCCTCGTCGTCCCGCTCCTCCGGGGGTACGGAGGGGAGGGCCCCGCAGCAGCGGCGGGGTGAGGCCGGCGGTGGCGGTTCCCGTGCCGGTGGCGGTGGGCGTGGGCAGGGGCGGGGCCAGGGCGGCGCCGCGCGGCAGGGTGGCCAGAGCGGCGGGCGGCCTTCGTCGGCTCCGGCACCTGCGAACAGCGCGATGGCCGATGCCTTGAGGAAGGCGGGGCTGGTGGATCGGGGCAAGCGGGGCTGAGGGCTCCGGAGCGGGAGGCGGTTTCGCTGCGCGGGGCGGGCTGGGTTGGTCTTCAGGCCGCCTGCGGCGGGTTCCCTTCCCGCCCCGTGCCCCTGGATGGCCCCCTGCGGGGACATCCAGGGGCACCCTCGGGTTATGCCTCGGTGACCTTGCCCTCTGTCACCTGTACCCGGCGGGTGACGTGGACCGCGTCCAGCATGCGGCGGTCGTGGGTGACCAGGAGGAGGGTTCCCTCGTAGGAGTCGAGGGCGGACTCCAGTTGTTCGATGGCGGGGAGGTCCAGGTGGTTGGTCGGCTCGTCCAGGACCAGGAGGTTCACGCCTCGGCCCTGGAGGAGGGCGAGGGCCGCGCGGGTGCGTTCGCCCGGGGAGAGGGTGGTGGCGGGGCGCCTCACGTGGTCGGCCTTGAGGCCGAACTTGGCGAGGAGCGTACGGACTTCGGCCGGTTCCGTGTCGGGGACTGCGGCGGAGAAGGCGTCCAGGAGGGTCTCCGCCCCGTAGAAGAGGCCGCGGGCCTGGTCGACCTCGCCGACGACGACGCCCGGGCCGAGAGTGGAGTCCCCCGAGTCGAGGGGGAGACGGCCGAGCATGGCGGCCAACAGGGTTGACTTTCCGGAGCCGTTGGCGCCCGTGATGGCGACGCGGTCGGCCCAGTCGATCTGGAGGGAGACCGGGCCGAAGGTGAAGTCGCCCCGTTGGACGGTGGCGTGACGCATCGTCGAGACGACGGCTCCGGAGCGGGGGGCCGAGGCGATCTCCATGCGCAGCTCCCACTCCTTGCGGGGCTCTTCGACCACGTCGAGGCGCTCGATCATGCGCTGCGTCTGGCGGGCCTTCGCGGCCTGCTTCTCGCTCGACTCGCTGCGCATGTTGCGGCCGAGCTTGTCGCCGTCGGTGGACTTGCGGCGCGCGTTGCGCACACCCTTGTCCATCCAGCCGCGCTGCATCTGCGCCCGGCCCTCCAGCGCCGCCTTCTTGTCGGCGAACTCGTCGTACTCCTCGCGGGCGTGACGGCGGGCGGTGTCCCGCTCCTCCAGGTACGCGTCGTAGCCGCCGCCGTACAGCTTGATCTGCTGCTGGGCGAGGTCGAGTTCGAGGACCTTGGTGACCGTGCGGGTGAGGAACTCGCGGTCGTGGGAGATCACGACGGTGCCCGCGCGCAGGCCCTTCACGAAGGACTCCAGACGGTCGAGGCCGTCCAGGTCGAGGTCGTTCGTGGGCTCGTCGAGGAGGAAGACGTCGTACCGGGAGAGGAGTAGCGAGGCGAGGCCAGCGCGGGCGGCCTGGCCGCCGGAGAGGCCGGTCATGGGCTGGTCGAGGCCGATGGTCAGGCCGAGGGTCGCCGCGACCTCCTCGGCGCGCTCGTCGAGGTCGGCGCCGCCGAGGTCGAGCCAGCGGTCGAGGCCGGTCGCGTACGCGTCGTCCGCGCCGGGGGCACCGTCGACGAGGGCCTGCGTCGCGGTGTCCAGGGCGAGCTGGGCCGCGGCCACTCCGGTGCGGCGGGCGAGGAAGTCCCGTACCGTCTCGCCCTCGCGGCGCTCGGGCTCCTGCGGGAGGTGGCCGACCGTGGCGGTGGGCGGGGAGAGGCGGAGCTCACCGCCCTCCGGGGTGTCCAGGCCAGCGAGGAGGCGGAGGAGGGTGGACTTGCCCGCACCGTTGACTCCGACGAGACCGATCACGTCGCCGGGGGCGATGACCAGGTCGAGGCCGGAGAAGAGGGTGCGGTCGCCGTGGCCGGCGGCGAGGTCTTTGGCGACGAGGGTTGCAGTCATGAGGTGGCTGATCCTAATCGAGGCGGGGGGTGGCTTTCTGGGGGGTCGGCGCAGGTGGGGCGGGGCGGGGCCTTTGCGAGGGGTGCGGCCGGTGCCGGGGTGGGGCGGGGGTGCTCCGGGGTGGGCCCGGAGCGAGGGGGCCGCCCCCTTGCCCGCCCGTTCCGCCCCCGGGGGGCGGCCCCGCCGCCCAAGGGGGCGGGGCAAGGCGGAGCCCAAGGGGGCTAGGCGGAAGCGGAGCCCCAGGGGCTAGCGGTAGCGGAAGGGGGTGCCGCCCGAGGGGGAAGCCGCTGGAGGGGTCAGCGGGCCATGGGGGTGACCAGGACTGCGCCCATGGTGCGGGCCACGATGTACGACTGGCCGCGGGTGGCCTTTCCGTCCAGGGGGATGCGGTGCCTGCCCGCTTCCAGGAGTCCCTCGAAGACCACCTGGGCGTGCGTACGGTGCAGGCGGTCCTGGCGGTAGGCGTAGAGCTGGACGCGGCAGGTCGAGGTGACCTCGACGCCTGCTTCGTCGTCCGCGGCGACCAGGCGGGTCAGGCGGCGCTGTTCGGGCGGACTCGGGTCCAGGGCGTGTTCGATCTGGGCGACGAGGACGGGGATTATCGGGGCCAGGCCGTCGAGGTAGGTGGGTTCGACGCCTGCTCGGGCGAAGGCGGCCCGGACGGCTTCCTTCTGGTGTTCGGCGATGGTGCGGCCGAAGACGACCGTGCCGTAGGTGCGGATCTCGTCCGGGGGAACGCGGTCGGCGTCCTCGGCGATCTCCGCGCCGATGTTGATCGTACGGAGTGCTGCGGCCAGCTTGGCGAGGACGGCGACCCGGTTGCCGATGAGGAGGACGCGGCGGCGGAGGAGGGGTTCGGTGGGGTCGGCTCCGGCCGGTGCGTCGGGTGCGTCGGGTGGGAGGAGGCGGGAGAGTTCGGTGCGGTACTGGACGGCGTCGAAGCGGTACGGGCCGATGCCGTGGTAGCCGTCACGGTCGAGGTCGACCGTCTCCGTGGTCTGCCAGGCGAAGTCGCGCCAGACGACGTCGGAGCCCTGCTGCTCTATGACGGCGGTGACCGCTCCGCATTCGAGGCCCTCGCACTCGGGGCAGCCGTAGATCACGTACCGGTTGTCCGGGAGTGGGGGTGCGGCCTCCAGGAGGAGTCTGCGGACGTGCGTGACGAAGATCGCGGGCGGGACGTCGGAGGCGAGGGGGGAGACGGCGTCGAGGTCCGAGAGCTGGTGGAGGAGGGGGTGGCCGTCGACGACGAAGTCCATGAAGTCGCGGTGGAGTTGGTAGACCCCGTTGGTCAGGACTCCCCCGGCTCGGATGGCCGGGGCCAGTCCGAAGGTCGCGTGCGCGGCAGGCATGAGGTGAGTATTCCCCGTGGCGGGGTGGTTGTGTGCGGGACCTCGGGAAATTCGGCCCTTCCCGGCCGGGAGGGTCCTTGCTCCCGGCCGGGAGGGTCTTGAGGTGGGTGGGGCCCGAGGGGACAGGCGGGATGACCCCAGCCCCGCCCCTTCACCTAAACCGCTGGCCGCGGGGCTGGGGTTCTGGTTGCGGTTACTGCCGGGGGCGCTGCCCCCGGACCCCCGCTCCTCAAACGCCGGAGGGGCTGGAGTTTCCAGAAGGGCTGGATGTGCCGGAAGGGCTAAGCGTGTCGGAGAGGCTGGAGTCGCCCGTGCCCGGGCCGATCTGGATTTCGAAGTCGCCGTCGTACTTCTCGTGGCCTTCGACGACGGCCGCCCCGACCGCCTCAACCCCCAGTTCGCCGCGCACGATCAGCGGGTCGCGCCGCAGGTCGCGCATCAGGGCCCAGCACATTCCGACCATGACCACGGCGAAGGGAGCCGCGACCAGGATGGTCAGGTTCTGGAGGCCCTTCAGGGCGTCTCCGCCGCCGTCGCCGATCAGGAGCATGATCGCCGCGACCGCGCCCGTCACCACGCCCCAGAAGACGACGACCGGTTTGGTCGGTTCGAAGGAGCCCTGCTGGGAAAGCGTGCCCATCACGATGGAGGCCGCGTCGGCGCCCGAGACGAAGAAGATGCCGACGAGGATCATGACGAGGATGCTGGTGGCGGTGGCGATGGGAAATTCGTGGAGGAGGCCGAAGAGCTGGCCCTCGGGGGTCGCTTCGTCGGGCAGGTTGCCCGCGGCCTTCATCTTCATCGCCGTACCGCCGAAGACCGCGAACCAGATCAGGCTGACGGTGCTGGGGACCAGGATGACGCCGCCGACGAACTGGCGGATGGTGCGGCCCCGGCTGATGCGGGCGATGAACATGCCGACGAAGGGCGTCCAGGAGATCCACCACGCCCAGTAGAAGACAGTCCAGCTGCCCAGCCACGTCGCGACGTCCTTGCCGCCGGTGGCTTCTGTACGGCCGATCAGCTGCGGGAGGTCGCCGAGGTAGGCGCCGATGGAGGTCGGCAGGAGGTCGAGGACGATGACCGTGGGGCCCGCGACGAAGACGAAGACCACCAGGAGCAGGGCCAGCACCATGTTGGTGTTGGACAGCCACTGGATGCCCTTCTCGACGCCCGAGACGGCCGAGGCGACGAAGGCGACGGTGAGGACGGCGATGATGGAGATGAGGAGGCCGGTGCCCGCCTTCTCCATCCAGCCGAGCTCCTTCATTCCGCTGGCGATCTGGAGCGCGCCCAGGCCGAGCGATGCCGCCGAGCCGAAGAGGGTCGCGAAGATGGCGAGGATGTCGATGAAGCGGCCGACGCCTCCGTTGGCGTGCTTCTCCCCGATGAGCGGGGTGAAGACCGCGCTGATGGTCTGGCGGCGGCGACGGCGGAAGGTGCTGTACGCGATGGCCAGGCCGACCACCGCGTAGATCGCCCACGGGTGCAGGGTCCAGTGGAAGAGGGTGGTGGCCATGGCGGTCTGCATGGCTTCCGCCGCGTTGGCGGGATGCGTGCCGGGGGGCGGGGAGGAGAAGTGGCCCAGTGGTTCGCTGACGCCGTAGAACATCAGGCCGATGCCCATGCCCGCGCTGAACATCATCGCGACCCACGAGATGGTCTTGAACTCGGGCTTCTCGCCCTCGTCGCCGAGCGTGATCTTGCCGTAGCGGCTCACCGCGAGCCACAGGGCGAAGACGACGAAGGCGGACGCGGCCAGTATGAACGCCCAGCCGCCGTTGTGGATGAGGCCGTTGAGGAGCGTGCTGGAGGCGTCTTCCAGGGACTTGGTGGCGATGGCCCCCCAGAGCACGAACCCGAGCGTGAGCGCGGCGGTGACGCCGAACACGATCCGGTCGGTCCGTGGCCTGTGGGTGGCGTGCGGGCTGCCGGGCAGATCCGCCATGAGTGGCGAAGCTGCCCGGCCGTCGCCCGACGGCTGGTCGTCGTGGGACACGTGGTCACCTTTCGGGTGGGGAGATTCCCTGCCGCTACCCGTACCAGAGGTGACGCGCGTCACAGCCAGCTAGCAGTGCGTGTCGGATTTTCCCTTCGTGAGGGGGTATGTCGCCCTGGAGTCGAGGAGGAGGGGGATCAGGGCACGCTGGGACTGCCGCAGGGGAACGTGGGCGCCGCTCGCCGTGGACTTGAACGCGACGCCGTGCAGGGCCAGTTCGTCCCGTACGTCCGCGATCTGATCCTTCGTCAGCACGTAGCGGCAGGGCGGGTCGGCCAGGATTTCGGACGGCTCGGCGGGGTCGTTGTCCGCTCCGCCGAGGTAGACCGGGCCCCGGTCGGCGAAACCGGCCAGACGGGCGTGCGTGGTGGCCAGCGCGAGGGGCACGCGGCGCTCGGCGGCGTACCGGAGAGCGCCGTCGAGGGAGGTGAGGTGGGAGGCGACGCGGCGGCGTTGGTTGAGGGCCTCGTCCTTCTGTTCGGCTTCGGTCAGGGCGTCGACGCGGCTCTCGATGAGCAGGCCCGCGGAGTGCTTGATGCCGGAGGCGTTGCGCAGGATGCGCTCCTGGCCGTCGCCCGCCACCTGCTGGGTGGGCTCGCCGGTGACCGGGTCGGTCCAGATGCCGTACGTACCGGTGGTGAAGCCGGAGGCGTGGGCGGTGGGGCGGACGTAGCGGTCGGAGAGCTTCTGCGACTCGGCGTGGAGGTGCGGGTCGGTGTTGAGGTTGCGCGGCCAGAGGTCGAAGAGGTCCTTGTCGTAGACCTTCGGGGTGGAGCCGTATTCGTGCAGGTCGTAGACCAGGTCGGGCTTGCGGTCGCGCAGTACGGCGGCCATGGCGCGGCCCTCGGCGGTGGCGAGTGCGATGTGGTCGCGGTTGATGTCGACGCCGTCGGAGTTGCCCCGGGTGTTCGCGGCGCGGCCGTCCGGGTTGGCGGTCGGCACGACCAGGACGGTGGTGCCGCGCAGGAAGTCCCGGGTCTTGCGGTCGGTGGCGTACGCCAGGTCGCGGACCCGGCTGAGACACGCCTCCCGTCCGGCGGGCTCGTTGCCGTGCTGGCTACAGATGAGAAGCACGGTGGAGGTGGTGCGGGGGCGTTCCGCGATGCGGACGAGCTGGACGGGGCGGCCTTCTTTGGTGGTGCCGATGGTGGTGAGGGTGGTGCGGGCGCTGGCCCCGTCGACGGCCCGCAGGAAGTCCTGCTCCTCGGGCTGGGTGGTCCAGCGGGCACCGTTGGAGGATTCGAATCCGGTACGGGGAGGAGCGGTGCGGCCGGTGTCCGCGCCGTGCGCGGGGGCGGACAGCAGGGGGACGGCGAGGGCCGCCGTGCCCAGCAGGGTGCCGAGGACGCGTACCTTCATCGGGTCTCCCCCGGGAGTCGGGACAGGTTCTGCGGTACGGGGACGGAGTCGCGCGCGCCCGGCGAGAGCGGGGCGGCCTGACTGTTGCCGGAGGTGGCGCGGGCGAAGGCCCGTTCACCGCCGACGACGGGCAGCCTCGCCGACGTGCCGGAGAGCGAGATGTCGACCGTGGGGCGGCTGTCCGGGGCTTCGACGAGGCCCGCGTCCGTGCCGCCGACGATCAGGGCGAGCCGGTGGCCGGCCGGGACCACGTGGTCGGACGCGGCGAGGTCGATGGTGATCTCGTACGTCGTGCCGGGGGTGAGCGGACGGGCCTTTCCGTCGCCCCGGTAGTGGGCGAGGCTCGCCCAGCCCCGGCTGAAGACGGTGTGGTCGACGGCCTTGGTGTTGGCCCGGGTGTCCTTGAAGCAGGCGCTGTCGGCGGCGGTGCTCGCGCCCCAGCAGCTGCGGGTGGTGAGGGTGGTGATGCCCTCGCCCCGTGCCGCGTAGTCGCGGATGGTGTCGGGGCCGAGGTCGACGAGGACCGCGCTGAGGTTGGCGCTGGCGGTGGAGGGGGTCACCTTGAGGGTGACCTTTCCGGTGCCGGACAGGCGCAGGTCGCGGGAGAGCGGCTTGGTGGCGAAGCCCGCCTTCTCCGGGGTGCCGGTGTCGATCTTCGCGGCCCAGGTGTCCTCGTCGAGGGCCGGATTGTCGGTGAAGGTCTCCTTGGCGCCGGGCTCGGCGGGCTTGAGGGAGAGGGTGCCGACGCCGGGTGAACTGCCGTTGTCCGGGCGGACCTTGGTGGACTCGGTGGAGCGCGGCGGCCAGACCTTGTCGGTGGACCACTGGTCGGGGGCGCGCTCGATGTCGGCCATGGGTTCGCGGTCGACGCCGTTGTCGTAGCCCATGAGCTCGTGGTCGAACCAGCGGTGGAGCGTCCGCACCCACTCGGCACGCCGGAAGTCGAACGGGTCGACGTGACCGGTCTGCGACAGCCACACCTTGCGGTCGACGCCCTGCTTCGCGAGGGCGTTCCACCAGGTGCCGAAGTTGCGCATGCGGACGTTGAGGTCCTGCTGGCCGTGCACGGCGAAGACGCTGGCCTTCACCTTGCGGGCGTCGGGCACGAAGTCGCGGTCGGCCCACATCGCGGTGACGTCGCCGTTGAGGGGCGCGTTGTCGGACAGGTACTTCTTCGTCGGGGCGCAGCGCTGGGCGTACTCGGCGTTCTCGATGCCCGCCGCGAGGTCCTCGGGTCCGCCGTCGTAGAGGTCGGCGCCCTGCTGGAAGTAGTAGTCGTACCAGGAGGAGATCGCGCCGATCGGCACGATGGTCTTGAGGCCCTCGACGCCGGTGGCGGCGGTGCCGTTGGCGATGGTGCCGTCCCAGCTCTTGCCGATCATGCCGGTGTCGCCGTTGGACCAGGAGGCGCGGGTGCGGTCGTTTCCGGTACGGGTGGTGTAGCCGGTGCCGCGCCCGTTCAGCCAGTCGATCACGGCCTTGGCGGAGGCGATCTCGGAGCGGCCGCCGATGTCGACGCAGCCGTCGGAGCGGCTCGTACCGGTGAAGTCGACGGCGACGTAGCCGTAGCCGCGCGGCACGAAGTAGTTGTCGTAGAAGAGGGGGAGCTGGAGCGGCTTGCCGTTGGCGTCGTACGTCTTCTTCTGGCTCTCGTTGCCGCGTCCGCAGCACCGGTAGTACGGGCTGGCGTCCATGATGACGGGGATGCGGCGGCCGGAGCGGTCGAGTTCGCGGGGCCGGACGATGTCGACGGCCACCCGGTCGGTCCTGCCGTCCTTGTCGCCGTCGATGCGGGTGTCGACCCAGACGGACTCGCGGACGGCGTTGTCGTACGCATAGACGGGTCTGCTCTCGGTGGGTCTCGCCGCGGCCTCCGTGGGGGGCGACGGTGCGTCCGCGCCCTGCGCGGAGCCCGCCGGGGCCAGCAGGACGGCCGTCATCGCGGCCACGGTCAGAGGAACGAGGGAGCGGCGTCTCGGGCGCCCGGCCCGCGCTGGTATCGGCATGGCCGGACGGTAACGCGGTCAACTCCCGCGCAAAAGAGGGCAGTACAGAGACGGTAAAAGGCTGTGGCGGCAAATGGGGTGCGGGTGGTCATGTCGGCCGTATGGCAATCGTGTGACAGCAGCAACCATGGACATGACTGGTGGCCAAGGGGCTGAATAGAGTGCCAACACGTCGCACCCCCTGACCACTTGGAGCACTCGTGCACCGCAGATACCTCGCCCCGGGCGTTCTCGCCGCGGCCACCATGCTGCTGGCGATCCCGGCATCGGCCGCTTCCTTCTCCCCCGGCGCCCCGGGCATCGGCGACCCGTACTACCCGGCCAGCGGCAACGGCGGGTACGACGTGTCGCACTACGACCTGCGGCTGAAGTACCAGCCCACGACGGACCTCCTTGAGGGCACGGCGACGCTGAACGCGACCGCCAAGCAAGACCTGTCGCGGTTCAACCTGGACCTGGGGCTCGCGGTCAGCGAGGTGCGGGTGAACGGGAAGCTCGCGAAGTTCGCCAAGGAGGGCGAGCAGGAGCTGGTCATCACCCCGGCCGCGCCGCTCCAGAAGGGCACCTTCCTCTCGATCGTCGTCAAGTACGCGGGCAAGCCCTCCGAGGTGAAGATCGGCGGGTACACCGCCTGGGCCCGCACCCCGGACGGCGGCGTCGCCGCGCAGGAGCCGGACTCGGCCGCCTGGTGGTTCCCGAGCAACGACCACCCGCTCGACAAGGCCACGTACGACGTGTCGGTCTCCGTCCCGGACGGCCACCAGGCCATCTCCAACGGCGTCCTCCAGTCGAAGAGCTCGAAGCTCGGCTGGACCCGCTTCGCCTGGCGCTCCAACAAGCCGCAGGCCAGCTACCTGACCACGCTCGCCGTCGGCAAGTTCGACATCACCACCGACAAGACGTCGTCCGGGCTGCCGGTCCTCAACGCGTACAGCAAGGACCTCGGCGACAACGACGGTGCGGCGCGCGCGAGCATCGAGCGTTCGACCGAGGTCACGGAGTGGCTGGAGGGGATCTACGGCCCCTACCCCTTCAACGCGATCGGCGGTTACGTACCCAACGTGACCAGCGGTTTCGCGCTGGAGACACAGACCCGTCCGTTCTACAGCCCGCGCCAGTTCGCCAACGGCGCGAACGTCTCGGTGGTCGTGCACGAGCTGGCCCACCAGTGGTACGGCGACAGCGTCTCGGTGCACCACTGGAAGGACATCTGGGTCAACGAGGGCTTCGCCCGCTACAGCCAGTGGCTGTGGTCGGAGAAGGAGGGCGAGGGCACGGCGCAGGAGCTGGCCGACTACCTCTACTCCACGCGTCCGGCCGAGGACCCGTTCTGGCAGGTCAAGCCGGGTGACCCGGGCGCGGACAAGCAGTTCGACATCGCTGTCTACGACCGGGGGGCGCTGGCCCTCCAGGCGCTGCGCAACGAGGTCGGTGACGACGCGTTCTTCCAGATCCTCAAGGGCTGGCCGACCCAGTTCAAGTACGGCAACGCCAAGGTCTCCGACTTCGTGAAGTACGCGGAGAAGATCTCCAAGAAGCCCCTCGCGGAGCTCTTCGACACCTGGCTGTACCAGCCGGAGAAGCCCGCCGCTCCGGCCGCGGCCGAGTCGAAGGTCGCGCGCGGCCTCGCCGCCTCCCCGGCGGCCAAGCCGGTGCCGCCGAAGTCGTGGAAGAAGATCGCCGAGACGAACACGATCCACGACCACTGATCGTCCGGCCTTCGGACCGGCAGCCGTGTCCGCTTGACCGGTCGTCCGCGCCGTCGCCCGCTGTCGTACGTACGTCGTGCGTCAGTGGGCGGCGGCGCGGTGCTGCGCCCTGGCCCTGCGCGCCATCGGCAGATACCGCAGCCGTTCCGGCAGCAGGGGTACGAGGACGCGCACGGCCCTGCTGAAGCGGCGCAGCCTGCGCTCCTGTGCGGGTGACCACGCGAGCCCCAGCGCCTCGCGCGCGTCGGGCGGCAGGTAGCCGACCGTCACGAAGGAGCGGAAGGCGGCGAGCGGCGGCAGCAGTACGGGCCACAGGGTGCGCAGCAGCAGGCGCACCGGCAGCGGGCCCCGGTCCGGCGGCGGCACCTTCTGACCCGGGTCGGTCAACTCCCGTACGACAGACGTACGTTCGATCTCCTCGGCGAGCATCTTGCGGTAGTAGGGCCAGAATTCCTCGACGGTCTGCGGCATGTCCCGGTCGTGGATGCCGAGGACGCGGCCGACCTGGAGCCACTCCGCGTACAGCTGCCGCTCCTGGGTTTCGGTGAGCGGGCGGTGGAGGAGGCGCAGGGCGTGCTGGTAGCAGGGGAAGCCCGTGGCGTGCACCCAGGCGTAGTAGGCGGGGGTCAGCGCGTGGTACTTCCGGCCGTGCGCGTCCGTGCCCGTGATCGCCTTGTGCAGGGTGCGCAGCCTGCGGCCCTCTTCGGCGGCGGCCTCTCCCCCGTACACCCAGAGCATCACCGACCGCAGCGAGCGTTCGCCGCGTCCCCACGGGTCGGTGCGGAAGACGGAGTGCTCGTCAACGCCGGCACCGATCGCCGGGTGGGCGACCTGCATGGTCAGGGCGGCGGGCAGCATCAGGAGGGCGCGGACGTCGCCCGCGACGGACCACAGGATGCCGCCGGGCGGGGGCGGGGAGGGGGCCGTGTGCGGTCCGGCCGTGCGGCCGGTGGCGGGTGGGCCGGGTTCGGTCCGCATGGGGCGGCTCCCTCGCGGTCGGGGGCGGGTGGGGCCCCGGGGCTGTTCGTGTCGGGTTTGTCCGTGATCCAGTATGCGACGGGCGGGGCGGCACGGACCGAGGGGGGCGGCGAAGCGGGGACCGGTGACCGGTGCCCCGCTTCCACCCGAGGGCCGTACGGGTGCAGGCTGTCACGAGACGGGCACGGTCCGTCCGTCCACCGCCACCACTCCCGAGGAGTTCTGATGCCCTCCCAGACCCCGGCGAACACCGGCAAGACCTTCGAGTCCCTCTCCCCCGTGGACGGTTCGGTCCTCGGTACGCATCCGGTGCACGGCCCCGGCGAGGTACGGGACGCGGTGCTGGGCTCCCGGGCGGCGGCGCGGCGCTGGGCCTTCGCCGGGTGGGACGGGCGACGGGCGGCACTGCTGGCCTGGAAGCGTTCGCTGGCCCGGCGGATGGACGAGGTGGCCGAGGTGGTGTCGGCGGAGACCGGGAAGCCGGTGCACGACGCGCGGGCCGAGGTCCTGCTCGCGCTGGTCCACGTGGACTGGGCGGCACGCAACGCGCGCCGGGTGCTCGGGCGGCGGCGGGTGCCGTCGGGGGCCGGGGCGTTCCATCAGCGGGCACTGCTGGCGTACAAGCCGGTGGGCGTGGTGGGGGTGATCGGCCCGTGGAACTACCCGGTGTTCACGCCGATGGGGTCGATCGGGTACGCCCTCGCGGCGGGCAACGGGATCGTCTTCAAGCCGTCCGAACTGACGCCGGGGGTCGGCGAGTTGCTCGCCTCGTCGTTCGCGGAGGCCGTGCCCGCCGAATTCGGCGGCCTGTTCTCGGTGGTGACCGGGTTCGGCGACACGGGGGCGGCGCTCGCGGAGGCGGCGGGGATCGACAAGGTGGCCTTCACCGGGTCGCCCGGCACCGCGCGGAAGGTCGCCGAGGCGTGTGCGCGGACGCTGACGCCGCTGCTCGCGGAGTGCGGGGGCAAGGACGCGGTACTGGTGGGCGCGGACGCGGATCTGGAGGCGGCGGCGAACGCGATCGTCTGGGGCGCGATGGCGAACGCGGGCCAGACCTGTGCGGGCGTCGAGCGGGTGTACGCGGTCGCGTCGGTGCACGGGGAACTGGTGGAGCGGATCGTCCGCAAGGCGCGGGAGCTGACACCGGGTCAGGAGTACGGACCGATGACGCGTCCGGCCCAACTGGCGGTGGTGGAGCGGCACATGAAGGAGGCGCTGGCCGGTGGCGCGCACGCCCCGCTGGGCGGCCCCGAGTCGCTGCGTGCGCCGTTCGTGCACCCGGTGGTGCTGGTGGGGGTGGCCGAGGACGCGGCGGCGATGCGGGAGGAGACGTTCGGGCCGATGGTGGCGGTGAACGCGGTGCGGGACCTGGACGAGGCGGTGGAGCGGACGAACGCGTCGGCGTACTCACTCGGGGCGAGCGTGTTCACCGGCTCGCGGAAGGAGGGGCTGGCGGTGGCGGAGCGGCTGCGCGCGGGCGCGGTGTCGGTGGGCTCCGTGCTCGGGTTCGCTTCGGTGCCGTCGCTGCCGTTCGGCGGGGCGGGGGAATCGGGGTACGGGCGCGTCCACGGCGCGGAGGGGCTGCGGGCCTTCGCCTCGGCGCGGTCGATCACCGTGCGGCGGCGGATCGGGGGCGGGGCGGACCTGACGTCGTTCGCGACGTCGCGGGAGGCGGCGGAGCGGGTGGTGGAACTGGGACGAAAGCTGCATGCGTGGCGGTAAGGGTGTGTGAGAACCCTGATGGTGGGGGTGACGAGGTGTGGGGGTTGCACGTTGTCTACCGGGAAGTAACTCCGGCTGGTTTTATGTGCGGCACCAGTGCGTAACGCACCTCTCGCCCCACACCTTTCACGGGAGAACTCTGTGCCGATTTCCTCGCGTTCGTCGCATCCGTCGCGTTCCGCCCGGCGGCGCGTGCTGACCGCTGCCGCGACTGCGGTGGCTGCGGCGGCCACGCTGGCGACCGCCGTTCCGGGTGCCATGGCGGCTCCGGTCGCCCCCGGCGCCTCGGCCGATACGCCGAAGCTCAGCGTGCTCTCGTACAACGCCTTCATCTTCAGCAAGAGCCTGTACCCCAACTGGGGCCAGGACTTCCGCGCGAAGGCGATTCCGGCGGCGCCCTTCTTCCAGGGGCACGACGTGGTCGTCCTCCAGGAGGCGTTCGACAACTCCGCTTCCGACGCGCTGGGGCGCAACGCGGCGGCCCAGTACCCGTACCAGAGCCCGGTCGTCGGGCGGAGCAAGAGCGGCTGGGACGCCACCGGGGGTGCGTACTCGGCGACGTCCGGGGAGGACGGCGGGGTGACCGTCTACAGCAAGTGGCCGATCGTGCGGAAGGAGCAGTTCGTCTACAAGCAGGCGTGCGGGAGCGACTGGTTCTCGAACAAGGGCTTCGCGTACGTCGTCCTCGACGTGAACGGCGTGAAGGTGCACGTGGTCGGCACGCACCTCCAGTCGACGGACCCGGGCTGCAAGGCGGGCGAGGCGGCGGCGAAGCGGAGTGCCCAGCTGAAGGAGCTCGACGCCTTCCTGGACGCGAAGAAGATTCCGGCTTCGGAGCAGGTGCTGGTGGCGGGCGACCTGAATGTCGACTCGCACAGCGCGGAGTACGCGTCGATGCTGGCGGACGGAGGGCTCGACGGGGCCGCCTCCCGTACCGGGCACACGTACTCCTTCGACACGGACGACAACTCGATCGCGGCGGAGCGGTACCCCAACGACCCGCGCGAGGACCTGGACTACGTCCTGGCACGGACGGGGCACGTGCGTCCCGACGGGTGGAACAACGACGTGATCAAGGAGCAGAGCGCACCGTGGACGGTGTCGAGCTGGGGGAAGTCGTACACCTACACGAACCTGAGTGATCACTATCCGGTGGTGGGCTCCGCGCGCTGACGGCCCGTCACCGGGTACGAGTCCTTCAAGGGGCGCGCAGGAACGTGGTGTTGAGGTGGGCCGTGGCGAGCAGCGCACGGCCCGCCCGTGCTTCTCGGAGCAGTTGCTCACGACTGTGCCGGGCCGCATCGGCGTCCTTCTCGAACCGGTACGCGACGGCGGGGTCGACGAGCTGTACCGCGTGCACGAGTACGTCGCCCGTGACCATGATCCGGCGGTCGCCGCCCGCTCCGCCGTCGACCAGGACGGACTGGTGGCCGGGGGTGTGTCCGGGCGTGGGCAGCAGGGTGATCGCACCCGAGCGGCCCTTTCCCGGCCTGAACAGCCTTGTCCTGCCGTCCACTTCGTGAAGCTGCCCGGTGCGGCGCAGTGGCGCGAGGACGTAGCGGTGCGCGGTGTCCGTCTCCGGGACGGCCTCGGTCTCGGCACGCTGGAGGACGTAGCGGGCCTCCGGGAACATCGGTTCGCCCGCAGGTGAGACCGACCAGCCGTAGTGGTCCTCGTGCAGGTGGGTGAGGACCACGGTGTCCACGTCGCGCCGCCGGATTCCGGCCTCGGCCAGCACCTGCGGCAGGTGGCCGGGGACGGGCGCCCAGGGGGCGGCGGGAGAGTCGGCCGGGCCCACTCCCGTGTCGACGAGCGTGACCCGGCCGCCGGGCCTGCGGACCGCGTAGCAGCGGAAGTCCAGTTCCCAGGTGTCGGCGGGCCCGAAGGCGCGCGGATCGATGCGTTTCGCGCGGGCCCAGTCGTCGGCGGTGGCACCCGTGAAGTGGTCGGTCCGCCTGCCGGGGAACGGGCCGTGCACGTCGAGCAGGGCCAGGACCTCGAAGGGGCCCGCGCGGTGACGGACGATGCGGCCGGTCGCGGCGGTTCCGGCCGCTGCGGCGGCGCCGGCCGGGGCCGCGTCCGCCCAGAGGGCCGCTGCCGAGAACGCGGTCGCGGCGGCTGTGCGCAGGACGGTACGACGGGCGGGGCCTTCGCCGGACGGGCCGCCGTGGTCTTCGGCGGACGGGCCGCCGTGCGGGGCGCGTGCGCTGGGTGGACTGTGTCGGGTCATGGCGTCATGCTGTCGCCTGGCCCTCGGGCGCGGCTTGCACATTCTTGCGCGGTTGGCGGCGGGCCCCTGCGGGAGGAGCGGACCATGCCGGTGGAGCGCCGGACTCATCTGGACGGGGAAGGGCTGCACCTCGCGGGAGTGCGGTGCGAGGATCCCGGCTGCGGCTGGACCGCGCCCAGGGCCTCGGAGGTGTTCGGGCTGGTGCTGGTGCGGCGCGGGGTGTTCCGCAGCCGGGTCGACGGGGCGGAGCGGCTGATCGACCCGGCGAGCGTGTTCGTGGAACGGGCGGGCAGGGAACAGCAGTTCGCGCATCCGTACGGGTCCGACGCGTACACCGAGATCGTGGTCGACGAGCCGTCCCTCGCGGCGCTCCTCGGCGGCGACCCCCGGGTCCCGGAGGGCCTGGCCTACTGCACGCCGGACGTGTCGTTCGCCCACCGCGTGCTGCTCGGCCGGGCGGCAGCGGGAGCGGATCACTTCGAACTGGCCGACCTCTGCACGGATCTGACGGTACGGATCCTGGCGCAGCTCGCTCCCGAGCGGTTGGCGTCCGGCCGCCCCCGCCGCACGGCCGCCGCGCGCACGGCCCTGGTGGACGCGGCGCGCGGGGCCCTCGCCCAGGACCTCGGGATCGGGCTGACGGCACTCGGCCGGGAGGTGGGCTGCTCCCCACACCATCTGAGCCGGATCTTCCGGGCGGGCACCGGCGTGCCGCTGGCCCGGTACCGCAACCGGCTGCGGGTGGAGCGGGTGCTGGAGAGGCTCGCCCAGGGGGAGACGGATCTGGGTGGGCTGGCGGTGGAGTCGGGGTTCAGCGACCAGTCGCACATGACGCGGGTGGTGCGGGAGGCGGCGGGGGTCCCGCCGGGAAGGATCCGGGGGTTGCTGAAGGGCGCGTGAAGGAGCTTCGCGCGCACCGGGCCCGCAGGGGTTTCGCCGGACCTGCTGCTGCCGGTGGCCGCGTGTCCGATCGCTGCGTGGGCGGGGGGAGGTGCCCCTATCGCGCTCGCGCGAAGGAGCGGCGGTAGGACCTCGGTGGAACGCCCCTCCGCCGGACGAACTGCTCCCTCAGCACCGCCGCGCTCCCGTACCCGACCCGTCGGGCCACCTCCTCCACCGCCAGGTCCGTCGTCTCCAGGAGTTCCTCCGCCGCCGTCAGCCGCACGTTGACCAGCCACGCGTGCGGCGTGGTACCCGTCGCAACGACGAACCGTCGTGCGAAGGACCGTCGGCTCATCAGCGCCCGCCCCGCCAAGTCCCCGACGGACAGCGGCTCGTGGAGGTTCTGCCGCGCCCACTCCAGCACCTCGGCGAGCCGGTCGTCCCGGCACTCCTCCGCGACGGGAGCCGCCAGGTACTGGGCCTGCCCGCCCTCCCGGTGCGACGGCAGCACCAGGTCCCGGGCCAGCGCGTTGGCCACCGCCGCGCCGTGTTCACGCCGTACGAGATGCAGGCACAGGTCGAACCCCGCCGCCGCACCCGCCCCGGTGACGACCGCCCCCTCGTCGACGTACAGGTCCTCGGCCTGCACCCGGACCTCGGGATGGCGTCCCGCCAGCAGTGCGGCGAACCGCCAGTGCGTGGTGGCCCTGCGCCCGTCCAGCAGCCCCGCCGCAGCCAGCGTGAACGCCCCCACGCAGTGCGCCGCCACCAGCGCGCCCCGCCGATGGGCCGCCGCGAACGCGTCGAGTACGGCCTCCGGCGGCGGCGTCCTGAAGTCCGCCCACGGCAGCGCGAGCACCAGATCGGCGGAGTCCATCCGCTCCAGCCCCTCGCCCACGGTCAGCGGAACCCCGAGATCGGTGCGCACCTCCCCCGGCCGTTCCGTGCACAGGGCGAAGTCGAACGCGGGCAGCCCCGGCCGAGGGTCGAAGACCTCCGCGACCACCCCCACGGCGAGCATGCCGACGCCGGGCGGGGCGTACGCGGCGACGCGGAGGAAGGGCTCTTGAGATGCCATGACCGCAGTCTGGCACGATTCCCGCGATCAGTGGCAGGAAGGCCACTCGTAGCCCCTGACCTCACGCGGAATGCTTAGGGCCATGACGACAACGACCGAAGCGCCCCTCGCCCGCACCGCCTCCTACACCGTTCTGCACACCGGTTACACCCTCTCCACCGGCCCCGGCGTCGCCGCCACCGTCTCGTACGTCACCGACGGCGACCGGCACGTGATCTTCGACCCGGGCATGGTCCCCGACCGGGACAGCATCCTGGGCCCCCTCGCCGCGCTCGGCCTCACCGCCGACGACATCACGGACGTGGTCCTCAGCCACCACCACCCGGACAACACCCTCAACGTGGGCCTGTTCGGCAGCGCCCGCATCCACGACCACAAGGCGGTCTACGACGGCGACCAGTGGACGGACCGCGACGCCGAGGGGCACGCGCTCACCCCCTCGCTCCGTCTGCTCCACACTCCGGGCCACAGCGCGGAGGACGTGACCCTCCTGGCCGGAACGGAATCCGGTGTGGTGGCGTTCGCGGGCGACCTGTGGTGGCGGCCCAACGGCCCGGTCGTCGACCCGGTCGCCCCCGACCAGGAACTCCTGCGGCAGTCACGGCTGCGCGTGCTGGACCTGGCGGACGTGATCGTGCCGGGCCACGGAGCGCCGTTCCCGGCGGACGAGAACGCCCCGCTCTAGACACTCCCTCCGGACACCCCGCTCCGGACACCCCGCCGACGTGAGGGGGGCGGCACACCCCGGCGGGCCGCCACCCCACCCCTCACCCGTACAGAGCTTCGATCTCGTCCCCGTACTTCTCCCGGATCGCCCTGCGCCTCAGCTTCAGCGACGGGGTCAACTCCCCCGTCTCCGGGCCCCATTCACCGGCCAGCACCCGGTACCGCTTGACCTGCTCGGTGCGGTTCAGGCGCACGTTCGCCGCCTCGACCGCCCGTGCGACCTCCTCCCGTACGACCGGATGGTCCGCGGTGACGGGGCCCTCGACGCCCTGCCGGGCCGCCCAGGCCGGGAGGACCTCCGCGTCCAGTACCAGCAGCGCCACCACGTACGACTTCCCGTCGCCGTGCACCAGGGCCTGGCCGATCAGGGGGTGTTCCTTGAGGGTGTTCTCGACGAGGGCCGGGGAGACGTTCTTGCCCGTCGAGGTGACGATCATTTCCTTCTTGCGGTCGGTCAGCCAGAGGAAGCCGTCCTCGTCGACGCGCCCGATGTCGCCGGTCGCGAACCAGCCGTCCGCGTCCAGCGCCTCCTCGATCGTCCCGTCCGCCCGGAGGTAGCCCCGGAAGACCGTCTCCCCCCGCACCAGGATCTCGCCGTCCTCGGCGACCTTGACCTCCAGGCCGTCGAGCGGGCGGCCCACCGACCCCAGCCGGAACCCCCGCGTCGGGCTGTTGGCCGTGCACACGCCGACCGTCTCCGTCAGGCCCCACGCATCCATGATCGCGATGCCCAACCCGGCCCAGAACCGGGTCACTTCGGGCGGCATCGGCGCGGAAGCACTCGCCGTCCAGACCAGCCGGTCGAAGCCCGCGAGGGCGAGCAGCGGCTCCAGGCCCTTCTTCGCCGCCCGGTGCGCGCTGTCCACTTCCGGCGACGGCAGCTCGCCGCGCTCGCGGGTCGCGATGTAGGCACGGGTCGCCTCCCCCATCCGCTCGATCGCCGCCCGCTGTTCCTCGGGCAGCCCGGCCAGCGCGGCCCGTACGCCCGCCGCCATCTTCTCCCAGACCCTCGGTACGCCGAAGAACTGCGCGGGGTGCAACTCCCCCACGGTGGGGGCGACTTGGGCGATGTCCGCGCACAGGTGGACGTGCGAGGCGCGGAAGACCGAGAGGTAGATGCCGAGCATGCGCTCCGCGATGTGCGCGAAGGGGAGGTAGCAGATGTGCTCGACGTGGTCGGGGAGGTCGACGGCCTTGTCGAGGGAGAGCGCGTTGCTCACCACCATGCGGTGGGTGATCGGCACGGCCTTGGGGTCGCCCGTGGTGCCGGAGGTGTAGACGACGGTGAGGACGTCGTCGGCGCGGCTCTCCCGCCAGGTCTTCTCGAAGGCGTCCGGCTGGTGGAGGCGACCTCCGGACGCGTGCAGTGAGCCGTACGTACGGTGCGGTCCCGCAGTGGCCGCATCGACCACGACGAGCTTCTCCAGACCGTTCGACGTCTCCGCCAACAGTGGTTCCCAGCGCGGCAGTTCGGCCGTGCCCTCGACGATCGCGAAGCGGGCGCGGCTGTGCCGCACGATGTGCGCGACCTGCTCGGCGGCGGCCGTCCCGTACACCGAGACCGGGATCGCGCCGAGGTGGGTGAGCGCGAGGTCGCTGAGCCAGTGCTCGGGGCGGTTGCCCATCATCATGAGCACCTGCTCGCCGCGCCGCACGCCCAAGGCCGCGTACCCGGCGGCCAGGACCGCGGTCTTGCGCCGTACCTCCCGCCAGGTGAGCGTGGCCCAGCCGTCGTCCTGTCGCCAGGAGAGGGCGGGCAGTTCCCCGTGGTCCTCGGCATTGCGCAGGAGCAGGGCGGGAAGGGTGAGGCGTGAGGGCTCTCCGGGGATTCGCAGGATCGTGGTCATGACCGCCTCCTGGGCGCCATCGACTGAACGTGCCGGATCAAACGTGCCGGATCAACGGGACGGGCCGGATCAACGGGCGGAACGCTTTCACAGCGCTGGTGTAACAGCAATACTGTTGAATCGAATGGCTGCAACGACGCCACGACGGTACGACACAACGACGGCGGGAAGCGAGAAACGGGCATGGCCACGGGAACCGAGGTCCCGACCCTGACGGTCGACGAACTGGCCGCGCGGGCAGGTGTCACCGTCCGCACCATCCGCTTCTACAGCACCAAGGGTCTCCTACCGCCTCCGGCGATCGGCCCGCGCCGGGTCGGCCACTACGGCCCCGAGCACCTCTCCCGGCTCGCCCTCATCGAGGAGTTGCAGCACCACGGGATGACGCTGTCCGCCATCGAACGGTACCTGGAGCAGCTCCCGCCGGACCTGAGCGCACACGACCTGGCCATCCACCGCGCGGTGGTGGCGTCCTGGGCCCCCGACTCGGCGGAGGTGGCCACCCGGGCGGAGCTGGAGCGGCGGGCGGGCGGGCCGCTGTCGGACGTCGACATCGACCGGCTCGCCGCGATGAACGTACTGGAGCGCGCCGACGACCCGGACACCTTCCGGGTGGATCCGGGCCTGCTGGCACTCGGCGTGCAGCTCCTCGGCGTCCCGATCGCCCACGAGACGATCCTCGCGGCGCGCACGATCCTGCTGGAGCACGCGCGCTCGGCGGCGCGGGAGCTGACGCACCTGTTCCGGGACGAGGTGTGGAGCCCGTACCGGGAGCGCGAGTCGGACCCCGAGCATGTGGAGGCGATGAAGTCGCTGTCCGCGCACATGCAGCCGATGGTGCTCCAGGCCCTGGTCACGGCGTTCCAGCGGTCGCTGAAGGAAGAGCTGCGGGCCGCCTTCGTCGACGGGTCCTGACAGCCAGGAAAGAGTGTTGGGCAGACGCCCTGCCGGCAGGGCGGAGGTGGTGCCGGGCCCCCGGTGCGAGAAGGGGCCCGGCACCACCGGGCGGGCTCAGCCGTCGCTGAACTTCTCGCCCTTCTCCGCCTTCTCGACCAGCAGGGCCGTCGGCTCGAAGCGTTCGCCGTACGTCGCCGCCAGCTCGCGGGCGCGGGCGACGAATCCGGGCAGACCGCCCTCGTATCCGTTGATGTACTGGATGACGCCGCCGGTCCACGCCGGGAAACCGATACCCATGATGGAGCCGATGTTGGCGTCGGCGACCGTCGTCAGCACGCCCTCCTCGAAACAGCGGACCGTGTCGATGGCCTCGGAGAAGAGCATCCGCTCCTGCATGTCGACGAAGGGGATCTCCGCACCCGGCTTGCCGAAGTGCTCCCGCAGCCCCGGCCACAGACGCGTCCGCTTCCCGTCCTCCCCGTACTCGTAGAAGCCGCCGCCACCGCTGCGCCCCGGGCGCCCGAACTCGTCCACCATCTGGTCGATGACCGCGTCCGAGGGGTGTCCCGGCCAGGTGCCGCCCGCCTCCTCGACCGCCTTCTTCGTCTCGTTGCGGATCTTGCGCGGCAGGGTGAGGGTCAGCTCGTCCATGAGGGAGAGGACCTTCGCCGGGTATCCGGCCTGGGCGGCGGCCTGCTCGATCGACGCGGGCTCGATGCCCTCGCCGACCATGGCGACGCCCTCGTTGATGAACTGGCCGATGACGCGCGAGGTGAAGAAGCCTCGGCTGTCGTTGACGACGATCGGCGTCTTCTTGATCTGGCGGACCAGGTCGAAGGCGCGGGCGAGGGCCTCGTCGCCGCTCCGCTCACCCTTGATGATCTCGACCAGCGGCATCTTGTCGACCGGCGAGAAGAAGTGCAGGCCGATGAAGTCGGCGGGGCGCGAGACGCCCTCGGCGAGACCGGTGATGGGGAGGGTGGAGGTGTTGGAGCACAGGAGCGCGTCGGGCTCGACGATGTCCTGGATCTCCTGGAACACCTTGTGCTTGAGGGCGGTGTCCTCGAAGACCGCCTCGATGACCGCGTCGCAGCCCGCGAGGTCCGCCGGGTTGGCGGTGGGGGTGATGCGGGCGAGGAGTTCGTCGCGCCCGGCCTCGGTGGTGCGGCCCCGGCTGAGCGCCTTGGCGAGGAGCTTCTCGCTGTACGCCTTGCCCTTGGCGGCGGCCTCCGGGGTGACGTCCTTGAGGACGACCTCGATGCCCGCGCGCGCACAGGTGTAGGCGATGCCCGCGCCCATCATGCCCGCGCCGAGCACGGCCACCTTGCGGACCGTGCGGCGCTCGACGTCCTTGGGGCGGCTCGCACCGGAGTTGACGGCCTGGAGGTCGAAGAAGAACGCCTGGATCATGTTCTTCGCGACCTGGCCCGTCACCAGCTCGGTGAAGTAGCGGGCCTCGATGGTCAGCGCGGTCTCGAAGTCGACCTGCGAACCCTCGACGGCGGCGGCCAGGATGTTGCGCGGCGCGGGGTAGTTCGCGCCGCCCGTCTGCTTCTTGAGGTTCGCGGGAAACGCCGGGAGGTTGGCTGCGAAGCGCGGGTTGGAAGGCGTGCCGCCGGGGATCTTGTAGCCCTTGACGTCCCACGGTTGCTGCGACTCGGGGTTCGCGTCGATGAAGGCGCGGGCCTTGGCGAGCATCTCCTCGGGGGTCGCAGCGACCTCGTGGACGAGGCCGTTGTCGAGGGCGCGCCGCGGGCTGTACTGGGTGCCCTGGAGGAGGACCTTGAGCAGCGCGTCGGCGATGCCCATGAGGCGTACGGTACGGGTGACGCCGCCGCCCGCCGGGAGCAGGCCGAGCGTGACCTCGGGCAGGCCGATCTTCGAGCCGGGCGCGTCGAGGGCGACACGGTGGTGGGAGGCGAGCGCGATCTCGTAACCGCCGCCGAGGGCCGCGCCGTTGATGGCGGCGACGACCGGCTTGCCGAGGGTTTCGATGCGGCGCAGGGCGGCCTTGATGGCGGTGCCGGTGTCGAATGCCTGCTGGGCGTGCTCGGGGCCGACCTGGATCATGTCCTTGAGGTCGCCGCCCGCGAAGAAGGTCTTCTTCGCGGAGGTGTAGATGATGCCCCGGATGGAGTCCTTCTCGGCCTCGGCGCGGTCGGCGATCGCCGCGATGGAGGACTTGAAGGCGGCGTTCATGGTGTTGGCGGACTGGTTGGGGTCGTCGAGGACGAGGGTGACGACGCCGGTCTCGTCCTGCTCCCAGCGGATGGTGGTGGACTCGCTCATGTTCTGGCTTCTCCGTAAAGGGGGTGGCGGGACGAGATTCAGACGCGCTCGACGACGGTGGCGACGCCCATGCCGCCGCCGACGCACAGGGTGGCGAGGCCGTAACGCTTGTCCTGGCGCTCCAGTTCGTCGACGAGGGTGCCCAGGATCATCGCGCCGGTCGCGCCCAGCGGGTGGCCCATGGCGATGGCGCCGCCGTTGACGTTGATCTTGTCGAGGGAGAGGCCCATGTCCTTGGCGAAGCGCAGGACGACGCCCGCGAACGCCTCGTTGATCTCGACGAGGTCGATGTCGTCGATGGTCAGGCCCGCCTTGGCGAGCGCCTTGCGGGTGGCGGGGGCGGGGCCGGTGAGCATGATGGTGGGCTCGGATCCTGACACGGCGACCGAGACGATACGGGCCCGGGGGGTCAGGCCGTAGCGCTCGCCGACCTCCTTGGTGCCGATCGCGACGAGGGCGGCGCCGTCGACGATGCCGGAGGAGTTGCCCGCGTGGTGGACGTGGTCGATCGCTTCCACCCAGTGGTACTTCTGGAGCGCGACCGCGTCGAAGCCCCCCAGGTCGCCGACCGCGGCGAAGGACGGCTTGAGGGCGGCGAGCGAGTCGGCGGTGGTGCCGGGGCGCATGTGCTCGTCGTGGTCGAGTACGAGGAGGCCGTTGCGGTCGCGGACCGGGACGACGGAGCGGTTGAACCGGCCGTCCTTCCAGGCGGCCGCGGCCCGCTCCTGGGAGAGGGCGGCGTACTCGTCGACGTCGCGGCGGGAGTAGCCCTCGATGGTGGCGATGAGGTCGGCGCCGATGCCCTGCGGGACGAAGCCGTTCTCGTAGTTGGTCATCGGGTCGTTGAACCAGGCGCCGCCGTCGGAGCCCATCGGGACGCGCGACATGGACTCGACGCCGCCCGCGAGGACCAGGTCCTCCCAGCCCGAACGGACCTTCATGGCCGCCAGGTTGACGGCTTCGAGGCCGGAGGCACAGAAGCGGTTCTCCTGGACGCCCGCCACGGTGTCGGGAAGTCCTGCGGAGATCGCGGCGGTGCGGGCGATGTCGGAGCCCTGGTCGCCGACGGGGCCGACGACACCGAGGACGATGTCGTCGATGGCGGCCGGGTCGAGGTCCGGGAAGCGGGCCGTGATCTCGTGGATGAGGCCGACGACGAGGTCGATCGGCTTGGTGCCGTGCAGGGCGCCGTTGGCCTTGCCGCGTCCGCGCGGGGTGCGGATCGCGTCGTACACGTACGCTTCGGTGCTCAAGACGAATGCCTTTCGGGAGGTTCTCGGGGGGGGGGCGGGCGGGGCTGGGTCAGCCGAGCAGGGACCGGCCGATGATCTCCTTCATGATCTCGGTCGTGCCGCCGTAGATGGTCTGGATACGGCCGTCCGTGAATGCCTTGGCGACCCGGTACTCGGTCATGTAGCCGTAGCCGCCGTGCAGTTGGAGGCAGCGGTCGGCGACGCGTTTCTGGAGTTCGGTGGCCCACCACTTGGCCATGGACGCGTGGACCGCGTCGAGTTCCCCGTTGGAGTGATCGACGATGCAGCGGTCGAGGAACGTACGGGTGACGGCGCACTCGGTGGCCATCTCGGCGATCTCGAAGCGGATGTGCTGGAGCTTGGCGAGCGGGCGGCCGAACGCCTCGCGCTCCTTGACGTACTGGGTGGTGATCTCCAGGAGGTGTTCGGCGGCGGCGATTGCGGCGACCGCGATGCCCATGCGCTCCTGGGCGAGGTTGGTCATCAGGTGGAGGAACGCGCCGTTGAGCTCGCCGAGGAGGTTCTCCTTGGGGACCTTGACGTCGTGGAAGAACAGCTCGGCCGTGTCCTGGGCCTTCTGGCCGATCTTGTCGAGGTTGCGGCCGCGCTCGAAGCCCTCGGCGCCGCGCTCGACGACCAGGAGGGAGAGGCCCTTCGCGCCGCCCTCCGGGGAGGTCTTCGCGACGACGATCACCAGGTCGGCGAGGATGCCGTTGGAGATGAACGTCTTGGAGCCGTTGAGCAGCCAGTGGTCGCCCTTGTCCTCGGCCGTGGTGCGGATGCCCTGGAGGTCGGAGCCGGCGCCCGGTTCGGTCATGGCGATGGCGGTGATGGTCTCGCCGGTGCAGAAACCGGGCAGCCAGCGGCGCTTCTGCTCGTCGGTGGCGAGGCCGGTGAGGTAGGGGCCGATGATGTCGTTGTGCAGGCCGATCGCGAGCCCGGAGGCTCCGGCACGGGTGAACTCCTCGGCGAGTACGGCGCTGTAGACGAAGTCGGCGTTGCCTCCGCCGCCGTACTCCTCGGGGACGGCGAGCCCGAGGAGACCCTGCCGTCCGGCGGCGAGCCATGCCTCGCGGCTGACGATGCCGTCCTTCTCCCACTGCTCGTGGTGCGGGAGGACCTCTTTGGCGAGGAAGGTGCGGACGGTCTCGCGGAAGGCTTCGTGCTCGGCGTTGAACAGCTGACGCTTCATCAGTCTCCAGTCCCCTACAGCCAGTTCTTGACGGTCTCGATGAGCTTCGCGGGTTCGGGCCCGACCGGGACGACGTTGAGCATGGTGACGCCCGCCGCGCGGAACGCCTCGACGCGCTCACGGACGTAACTCTCGGGCCCACAGAGCGACATGAGCTCGCAGAACTCGTCGGGGACGGCGGCCTCGGCCTCCTTCTTCCTGCCCTGGAGGTAGAGGTCCTGGATCTTCGCCGCCTCCTCCTCGTAGCCGTAGGCGACGGCGAGGTCGTTGTAGAAGTTCTTGCCCTTGGCGCCCATGCCGCCGACGTAGAGGGCGATCTGCGGGCGGGCCAAGTCCCGTGCGGCCGAGGCGTCTTCACCGATGGCGAGGAGGCCCCCGGCGACGGTCTGGAGCGGGCCGAGTTCCGGGTCGCGCTTCGCCCGTCCGGCGGCGAGGGCGCTGCCCCACACCGCGTCCGCCTTCTCCGGGAGGAAGAGCGTGGGCAGCCAGCCGTCGGCGATCTCGGCGGTCAGCTCCACGTTGGCGGGGCCGAGCGAGGCGACGTACACGGGGATGGTGTCGCGGACCGGACGGTTGAGGATCTTGAGCGGCTTGCCGAGCCTGCCGCCCTTCTCCTTCGGGAGCGGCATGTCGGTGATGCCGTGGTGCTCGATGACCTCGCGCTTCCAGATGCGGCGGCACAGTTCCACGGTCTCGCGGGTGCGGCCGAGGGGCTTGTCGTACGGCTTGCCGTGCCAGCCCTCGACGACCTGCGGGCCCGAAGCGCCGAGCCCGAGGAGCGCCCGGCCGCCGGAGACCGCGTCGAGGCCCGCGCCGGTCTGGGCGATCAGGGCGGGGGTGCGGGAGTAGACGTTGAGGATGCCCGCGCCGATCCTCATCCGGGTGGTGCGGGCGGCGAGGTAGCCCATGATCGTGGGTGAGTCGAAGCCGTACGCCTCGGCGACCCAGACGGCGTCGAGTCCGGCGGACTCCAGGGCGGCGATCTGGTCGCAGCCTTCGCGGGGGTCGCCCGCGTAGCTCAGCGGGACGGAGATCTCCATCAGGCGGTCTCACCCTTCGTGGCATCGTCGTTCATGAGGTTCGGTACGTCCCAGTCGGCGGCCACCTCGGCGGTGTCGGCCCCGGGCAGCGCGGGGCCGCCGCGGATCGCGCCCGGGGTCGCGGAGAAGCGCGGGGCGGGGGCGGGCTGGGTGACGCCGCCGTGTTCGACGTAGGTGGCACGGGCGGCGAGGTGCGGGTGGTGCGGGGCCTCGCGCATGGACAGGACCGGGGCGACGCAGGCGTCGGACGCCTCGAACACGGCCGTCCACTCGTCGCGGGTACGTTCCTTGAAGCGGGCGGCGATGGTGTCGCGCAGGTCGCCCCAGCGGGCGAGGTCGCTCCGGTCGGGGGCGGTGTCGGCGATGCCGAGCAGTGTCGTGAACTCGGCGTAGAACTGCGGTTCCAGGGCCCCGACCGCCAGATACCGGCCGTCGGAGGTCTCGTACGTTCCGTAGAACGGGCAGCCCCCGTCGAGCAGGTTCGCCCCGCGCCTGTCCTGCCAGCCTCCGGCGGCGAGCATGCCGTGCAGCATGGTGGCGAGGTGGCTCGCGCCGTCGACGATCGCCGCGTCGACGACCTGGCCCGCGCCCTCGGCGGTGCGGGCGTGCTGGAGGGCGGCGAGGACGCCGATGACGAGGTAGAGGGAGCCGCCCGCGTAGTCGCCGACGAGGTTGGCGGGGACGGTCGGCGGCTCGTCGGCGCGGCCGATCATGCCGAGAGTGCCGGTGACGGCGAGGTAGGAGATGTCGTGGCCGGCCTGCTGGGCGAGGGGTCCTTCCTGGCCCCAGCCGGTCATCCGGCCGTAGACCAGTTTCGGGTTGCGGGCAAGGCAGGCGTCGGGGCCGACGCCGAGGCGTTCGGCGACACCGGGGCGGTAGCCCTCGATGAGGATGTCGGCGCGCTCGACGAGGCCGAGCACCCGTTCGGGTCCGTCCGGGTCCTTGAGGTTGACGAGTACGGAGCGCTTGCCCCGGTTGGTGAGGTCCTGGGCCGGGGCGACGCCGAGTCCAACGCCGCCGGGCCGGTCGACCCGTACGACATCGGCACCGAGATCGGCGAGGCACATCGCGGCGAAAGGCCCTGGTCCGATGCCCGCCAGTTCCACCACGCGCACTCCGGCGAGCGGTCCGGACGCGTTCCTCGGGTTCGTGCCTGCTGTCCTTGCCATCAAGCCCCCAGCACTGTGACACAACTGATGTAACAGCAGTGATGCTAAGAACGTGTTCCTCTCTGCACAAGCCCTTTGGCCAAGCGAGCGCTTAGCCTTTTCCGCAGGGGTACGTGACGGGTCCGGTGCGGGACACCGCACGGGCTCGCCCGACGACTGGAGGAACCGCATGCCTCGTCCGTACGACATCGTGCTCTTCGGAGCCAGCGGCTTCGTGGGCGAACTCACCGCCGCCTACCTGGCCGAGCACGCGCCGACCGACTGCCGCTGGGCCCTCTCCGGCCGCAGTCTCGCCAAACTGGAGCGGCTGCGGGCCCGTCTCGCCAAGTCCCACCCGGCCTGCGCGGAACTGCCGTTGGTCCAGGCCGACTCGGGCGACACGGACGCCCTGCGTGAACTCGCCCGCAGCACGCGGGTGTTGGCGACCACCGTCGGCCCGTACCTCCAGCACGGGGAGGGGCTGGTGGCCGCCTGCGCGGAGGCGGGCACCGACTACCTGGACCTGGCGGGCGAGCCGGAGTTCGTGGACCGCATGTACCTGGGGTACGACGCGGTGGCCCGGCGGAGCGGGGCGCGGCTGATCCACTCGTGCGGCTTCGACTCCGTACCGCACGACCTCGGGACGTACTTCACCGTGCAGCAGTTGCCGGAGGGCGTGCCGCTGCGGGTGGACGGTTTCGTACGGACCGGGGCCCGGTTCTCCGGGGGTACGTTCGCGTCGGTGCTGGGGGCGCTGGGGCGCGGGCGGCAGATGGTGCGGGCGGCGCGGGAGCGGCGGCAGGCGGAGCCCCGGCCTGAGGGCGGGCGGCAGGTGCACGCCAGGCTCGGGCCGCCGCACCGCAACGGTGAACTCGGGATGTGGGCGCTGCCGTTGCCGACGATCGACCCGGAGGTGGTGGGGCGTTCGGCGGCGGCGCTGGAGCGCTACGGTCCCGACTTCCGCTACCGGCACTTCGCGGCGGTGAAGTGGCTGCCGGTCGCGCTCGGCGGGACGGCGGCGATCGGCTCGGTGATGGTGCTGGCCCAGGTGCCTGCGGCGCGACGGTGGCTGAGTTCGCTGATCGCACCGGGAACGGGTCCTGACGAGGCACTGCGGGCGAAGAGCTGGTTCACCGTGCGGTTCGTCGGCGAGGGCGGCGGAAAGCGGGTGTACACCGAGGTGTCCGGTGGTGACCCCGGGTACGGGGAGACCGCGAAGATCCTCGCGGAGGCCGCGCTGAGCCTGGCGTACGACGAACTGCCTCAGACGGCGGGGCAGGTCACGCCCGCTGTGGCGATGGGCGACGCGCTGGTGGGGCGGTTGCAGGAGGCGGGCATCCGGTTCAGGGTCGCGGCGGTGCGGTGACGCGGACACCCCCGGTCAGGACGTCGGGGCACGCTCGGTGGGGGGTCAGTGCCCTGATATCCAGCCCGAGAGGGTGTAGATCATCCCGGCCGTCCAGCCCAGCATCGCCAGCACGCTGACGAACATGGTCACCGCGAGCTTGCGTCCCGCGCGGTGGACGGTGACGGACTCGAAGTACTCGGCGGGGGCGGGGGCCGGGGTGGTGTGTGCGGCGCTGGTGCGCATGCTGATGCTCGTACTCATGTGGATCACCCTGTCCCGGGAATTCGTTTTCAACATCCGTACACGTACTCAGTTACGTGCCTGTTGCCGTGGGTCCGTGGCCTCGGACAGGGCTCGTCGGCACAGGGAGTCCGCGTGGCGGGTGGTCTCCGGCTGGCGGTAGGAGGCCGCCAGGTGCAGGGTGTGCGCGCAGGCGTTGTCGAGCGAGATCCGGTGGCCGACGGAGACGAACACCGGCTTCACACCGGGCTGCGTGCGCAGGGCGCGACCGACCTCCGCGCCGTCCCTCACGTTGCCGTCCCTCACGTCGCCGTCCCCCACGTCGACGAGGGGGGAGAAGTCGCCGCGCGCGGGGCCCGGTTGCTCGTACGTGAAGGTGAACGGGTTCTTCGCGACGCCGAGGGTGGGGAGGCCGGTCAGCACACCCAGGTGGCTGGCCAGGCCGAAACGGCGCGGGTGCGCCTGCCCGTACCCGTCGCAGACGACGAGGCCCGGGGCGACGGTGAGGCGGTCGAGGGCGGCCAGCACGGTCGGGATCTCACGGAACGCCAGCAGTCCCGGTACGTAGGGGAACTCCACCCGGCCGACGGCCGTGACCTCCTCGACCACCGCGAGCGTCGCGGCGTCGAGGACCACGGCGGCGGCCACGACGACGTCACGGTCGTCGTCGTACGCCACGTCGACGCCCGTGACGTGGCCGGTGCCGGGCCTCGGCCCGGCCTCGTCGAGCACGACGCGGGTGCGGAGCGCGTCCTGGACGGCGCGGGCGGTGGCTTCGTCGGGCGGGGTGCGGTGGGCGCTTTGTCGTGTGTGGTTCATCTTGTTCGCCACTGTAGGACGTGGGTCTGACAGCGGGCCGGGGCGGGGGTTGGGGCCTCGGTAGAGTGGCGGTCATGTTCGTACTCGAATTGACCTACACCGCGCCCGTCGAGCAGGTCGACGCGCTGATGACCGATCATGTGGCGTGGCTGGACACGCAGTACGAGGCGGGGGTCTTCATCGCCTCGGGTCGGAAGCAGCCGAGGGACGGCGGGATCATCCTGGCGGTCGCACCCTCGCGGGACGCGATCGAGAGGATCGCCGCGGAGGACCCCTTCGCGACGGGCCGGGTGTGCGAGTACCGCATCGTGGAGTTCGTCGCCACGAAGACGTCCGAGGCCCTCTCCGCCTACCGCCAGGCCCCGGTCGCCTAGGTTCCACCGGGGCCCGGCCCATCGGCCGTGGACTGCGCCCGAGGGGCTGCCCCCCGGGCCCGCTCAGAATTCGAGCCGGGCGACCCTTCCCTTCTCCCCCGAAGCCCAGCACCCGAAGTCAGCCGTGCACGACACCGTGTCGTACGACCCTGCGTCGATCTTCCGCCACGACCGCCCCGCGTTCAGCGTCACGTCCGTCCCCGTCGGTCCCACCGCCAGCGCGACCGACCGCGAGTGCGGCAGCCACGTGACACCCGACCGGTATTCCGCCGGAGGGAGCGCCGAGGCATGCCAGGTGCGGCCGCCGTCCGCCGTGCGGGCCGCCGCGTTCGGCGAGGGCTGTCCCGCCCGGTAGTCGCCGCCGACCGCGATCCCGTGCGTACGGTCCCGGAAGGCCACGCCGAACACGCCTCGCGCCGGATCGCCCGCCGGAATGGAGAGGTCCGTGGCCTTCCAGGTCAGGCCCCGGTCCGAGGAGTGCAGGACGCGTCCGCGCGCGGCACCGCCCGTGGCCAGCCAGACGTCCCGCGAGCCGTTGCTCACCAGGCACTGGCCGCTCGCCGCGAAACCCGCCTCGCCCGGCAGGGCATCCGGCATGCCCTGGGTCGGCAGCACCTTCCAGGTCCTGCCGCCGTCTCCGGTCGACAGGATGCGGTACTTCCCGTCGACGGGGTCGCTCATCGCCAGGCCGTTGCGGCTGTCGAAGAAGGTGAGGCAGTCGTAGAACGCCTTCGGGTCGGGGTTGCGGAAGGTCTCCTGCCAGGTTCGGCCGCCGTCCTCCGTGCGGTACGTCCGCGACGCCTCGCCCTCGCCGATCGCGAGCACCACGGCCCGCCGCCCGTCGAACGCCTCGACGTCGCGGAATTCGAGGCCGCCCGCCCCCGGCGGGGACACGTTGAGCCAACTGCGGCCCCCGTCGGCGGTACGCAGCACGGTTCCCTTGGAGCCCGCCACCCAGGCCGTGCGCCGGTCCACCGCCGCCAGGCCCCGGAACCGTACGTCCGTCACGCCCGTGTCCTTGAGCCGCCACCCGGACGGGGCCTTCGCCCGCTCTTCCGCTGAAACCGGTGGCGGCGCGGCCGAAGCCTGCGCCGGTGCGGAGCCCAGCGCCGCGGCCATCGCCGCGGCACTCAGCCCCACGGACACCATTCGTCTCGTCTTCCCCATACCCCTCATGGCGCTGGAAGCTAGCGGACCGGACTGCTGTCGTCCAGAGTGCGGCCCGGGTCAGCCGTTCCTATGGTGGGCTCAGAGCCGAGGAGGCGATGAGATGGCAGTCGAGATCGTCGACGCGCGGGAATCCGGGCGCTACGAGGCACGCGTGGACGGATCGGACAAGGTCGCGGGCATCGCGCAGTACATCCGTACGCCCGAACTGATCGCTTTCGTGCACACCGAGGTCGAGCCCGCCAACGAGGGTCAGGGCGTCGGAGCGGCACTCGTACGGGAATCACTGGACACGGCACGGGCCGAGGGGCTGCGGGTGCTGGCCGTCTGCCCCTTCTACTCGGGCTGGATCCAGCGGCATCCGGAGTACGCGGACCTTCTGTACCAGAGCCGTTCCTCCGTCACGGACTGAGGACGAGGAATGGGTCGAGGAGACGCCATGAGCGAGCAGCAACCCCCTGCGAACGTGAAGGAGTACCGGGGCGAGAAGGTGGACGTCACCTTCCGGCCCGGTCTCTGTCTGCACGCCGCCGAATGCGTACGCGGACTGCCCGAGGTCTTCGATCTGCAGAAGCGCCCCTGGATCACCCCGGACGCGGCGGCCCCCGAACTGGTCTCCGAGGTCGTCCGCCGCTGCCCGAGCGGAGCACTCCAGTACCGGTCGCACGACGGGCCCGCGGAGGACGCCGAGCACCCGACGGTGATCACCCGGAACGCGGCGGGGCAGCTCTTCATACGGGGAGATCTGAGGGTCGACGGTTCACAGGGTCCCCACCATGAGACACGGGTCATGCTGTGTGGCTGCGGCGCCAGCGGGAACCAGCCGTACTGCGACCACGCAGGTGTCTGCGGCACGACGTGATCTTGCGGCACCGGATGCGGGTGATGCAGGTCACGCCGGGTTCGGGTGCACGGAATCGCGCGTTCCGACGTCTTTTCGGACGGCAGGACGCATCCACCGAGCATGAGAGGTGCTGGCCTTGTCCACCGTCATCGAGCAGGCCGTGCAGGCCCGTCTGATTTCCTCCGCGCCGCAGCTGGAGAACGTTCCCGCGACGCTCAGCTACGACCGCACGGACCCGTTCGCCGTGCACATGACCTTCCCTCCTCCGGCGACCCTGGAGGGCATCGAGGTGGTGTGGACGTTCGCCCGGGAGCTGCTGGCCGCCGGGCTCGACGAACCGGCCGGGATCGGTGACGTGCAGCTGCGGCCGTACGGGTACGGGCGGACCGTGCTGGAACTGCACGCCACGGAGGGCGTGGCCATGGTCCACATCCGCACGTCCGAGCTGCGGCGCTTCCTGAAGCAGACGCAGGAACTCGTGCCGACGGGGGCCGAGCACCAGTATCTGGACGTCGACCAGGATCTGGCGCAGCTGCTGAGCAGCTGAGGCGGGCGTGAGCCGGGCCTCTGCCGCCGCCCCGTAAGGTGCCGCCGCCTCGTGAAGTGCCGCCGCCCCGTAAATCATTTGCCCCGACCACAGGGCGGGCGTACGGTTCGTTTCGCCCTGTCGTCGTCGAATGGAGAAGGACGTTGCTCGTCTGAGGTCTGGGACACCGTGCCGCGAGGCAGCCACTTCTGTGTGGTCTGCAATTTTCCGCGTGCCGCGTGCGACCTCGGCGTTCGAGCCGTCTTCTTCCCCTCGGGGCTCTTCCTCTGTTACGTACTTTCCGTTACGTACGTCACGGCCCTGACGCGAGGTCTCCACGCACTGCCGGTGTCTCCACCAGTTGCTCCGCACCACTCACCGCAACCTGGAGGCCCTTTTGTCTGCCTACTCTCACGCACAGCCGCAGAGCGCGTCGCTGACCTGCACCGCCCTCTCTTTCGCCTGGCCCGACGGCACCCCTGTCCTCGACGACTTCCAGATCGCGATCGGCCCCGGCCGCACCGGCCTCATCGGCGTCAACGGTTCGGGCAAGTCCACCCTGCTCAAGCTGCTCGCCGGGGAGCTCGCGCCGACCGGCGGCAAGGTCAGGGTCGCGGGCAGCATCGGCTACCTGCCGCAGAACCTCGTCCTCGACACCGGTCTCCGGGTCGACGAGGCCCTGGAGATCGCGGCGAAGCGGGCCGCGCTGCACGCCATCGAAGCGGGTGACGCCGGCGAGGCGAACTTCGAGGCGATCGGCGACGACTGGGACGTCGAGGAGCGCGCCCTCGCCACGCTCGACGGACTCGGCCTCGGTCACATCGGGCTCGACCGCACCATCGGGGAGGTGTCGGGCGGCGAGTCCGTACTGCTGCGGCTGGCGGCCCTGCTGTTGCGCCGCCCCGACGTCCTGCTCCTCGACGAGCCGACGAACAACCTCGACCTGTACGCCAGGCAGCGGCTGTACGACGCCGTGTCCGCGTGGTCGGGCGTCCTCGTCGTGGTCAGCCACGACCGGGAACTGCTGGAGCGCGTCGACCAGATCGCCGATCTGCGCGACGGCGAGGTCCGCTGGTACGGGGGGACCTTCTCGGAGTACGAGGAGGCGCTCGCCGTGGAGCAGGAGGCGGCGGAGCGCATGGTGCGGGTCGCCGAGGCCGATGTGCAGAAGCAGAAGCGGGAACTGGCCGAGGCGCAGGTGAAGTTGGCCAAGCGCAAGAAGTACGGCCAGAAGATGTACGAGCAGAAGCGTGAGCCGAAGATCGTGATGGGGCTGCGCAAGAGGGCCGCCCAGGAGTCTGCGGGCAAGCACAAGATCATGCACACCGAGAGGCTGAAGGAGGCGCGGGAACGGCTGGGCGAGGCGGAGGAGTTGGTGCGCGAGGACGCCGAGATCCGGATCGAGCTGCCGTACACGACGGTTCATCCGGGGCGTGGCGTGCTGCTCGTGCGGGATCTGGAGATGCCGTACGGGGCGCGCCTGGACGGCGAGTTCGAGCTGCGGGGACCCGAGCGGGTCGCGCTGACCGGGCGCAACGGGGCGGGCAAGACGACCCTGTTGCGGACGATTGCCGGGCAGTTGGAGCCGGTGGCGGGCGAGGTCGGGGCGTTGGTCCCGACCCGTTTCCTGCCGCAGCGGCTCGACGTGCTGGACGACTCGCTGAGCGTCGCGCAGAACGTGGCGCTGCTCGCGCCCGGTGCGACCAACAACCTGATCAGGGCACGCCTCGCGCGCTTCCTCTTCAAGGGCGCGAAGGCGGACCAGGCGGTCGGGACGCTGTCGGGCGGAGAGCGGTTCCGGGCCACCCTCGCCGCGCTGCTGCTGGCCGATCCAGCGCCGCAGTTGCTGATGCTGGACGAGCCGACGAACAACCTGGACATGGCGAGCGTGCGGCAGTTGACCGAGGCACTGCGGGCGTACGAGGGCGCGCTGATCGTGGCGAGCCACGACGAGCCGTTCCTGGTGTCGATCGGGATCACCCGGCGGCTGCGTCTGGGGGCGGAGCCGGAGGGCGAGGCCGAGGCCGAGGGGGAAGGGGAGGCCGCTGTGGAGGAGTGATGCGGTGAAGGAGTGATGCGGTGGCGGGCCCCCGCGCACGGGCTCCCACCGCGTTGTCAGTGGCGGCGCGTACGGTCGGGACATGGTTGATCAGAACCTTTCCGTGCCGGGACACGGACCCGCAGACGATCGTGGCCCTCGCCAACGAAATCCTGTCGCGGACGGGGAAACGGATACGGGCGTATACCCGACAGAAGGTGTCCGGTATACCTCCTAGCGTCGATGGCATGGCATCGAACATCACGGTGACGGGCGCGCGGGAGAACAACCTCCGGGACGTCTCCCTCACGCTCCCCAAAGGAAAGATCGTCGTCTTCACCGGCGTCTCCGGCTCCGGCAAGTCCTCCGTCGTCTTCGACACGATCGCGGTCGAGTCGCAGCGCCAGCTGAACGAGACCTTCACCTGGTTCGTCCGCAACCGGCTGCCGAAGTACGAGCGGCCGCTCGTGGACGCGATCGACGACCTGTCGGTGGCGATCGTCGTCGACCAGAAGCCGATCGGCGGCAACGTCCGCTCGACCGTCGGCACGATGACCGACATCTACTCCATCATCCGCGTCCTGTTCTCCCGTTACGGCGTCCCGAGCGCGGGCCCGGCGACGGCGTACTCCTTCAACGACCCCAGTGGCATGTGCACGACCTGCGACGGCATCGGCAAGACCGTGCGCCTCGACCTGGACAGGGCGATCGACTGGTCGAAGTCGCTCAACGAGGGCGCACTGCGGGTGCCCGGATCCTCGGTGGGCAGCTGGCAGTGGAAGCTCTACGCGCACAACGACTTCTTCGATCCCGACAAGCCGCTGTGCGCGTACGGGCCCGAGGAGCGGAAGCGGCTGCTGTACGGGGCGCGGGGCGCGGACGGCACCAAGGTGTCCGTGCGGATGAAGTCCGGCACGGTCGAGTTGGACTCCGAGGGGCTGGTGAACCGATTCGAGCGGCTCTTCCTGAAGCGGGACACGGGGTCGCTGTCCGCCACGTCCCGTGCGGCGGCGGACGAGTTGACGACCGAAGGCGTGTGCGGGGCGTGCGGCGGAGCACGGCTGAACGAGGCGGCGCTGAAGTCCCGTATCGACGGGTCGTCGATACGGGACTACGCCTCGATGGAGGTCGCGGACCTGGTGGAGGTGCTGGCCCGGATCGACGACCCGGTGGCGGCCCCGATCGCCTCGGCGGCGCGGGAAAGGCTGGAGCGGCTGGTGGGGATCGGGCTCGGCTATCTGAGCCTGGACCGGGAGACCACGACCCTCTCCGGAGGTGAAGGCCAACGCCTCAAGATGGTGCGGCACTTGGGCAGTTCACTGACCGGGCTCACCTACATCTTCGACGAGCCGAGCGTGGGCCTGCACCCGCGCGACGTGGGGCGGCTGAACGACCTGCTGCGGCGGCTGCGCGACAAGGGCAACACGGTGCTGGTCGTCGAACACGACCCGGACGTGATGGCCGTCGCCGATCACGTCGTGGACATCGGACCGGGAGCGGGCGTCGACGGCGGACTGGTGGTCTTCGAGGGGCCGGTGGCGGAACTGCGGAAGGCGGACACCCTGACCGGGCGATGCCTGCGGAGGCGCACCCCGCTCAAGGAGTCGTTCCGCTCGCCCACCGGGTGGCTCCGGGTCACCGGGGCCGATCTCCACAACCTCAAGGGCGTCGACACCGCGTTCCCGACCGGGGTGCTGACCGTGGTGACGGGTGTGGCCGGGTCGGGCAAGTCGACGCTGGTGTCGCAGGTGTTCACGGCCGCGCATCCGGAGGCGATCGTCATCGACCAGGGTGCGATCGGGGTGTCGTCCCGCTCCACTCCGGCGACGTACGTCGGCATCATGGACACGATCCGCAAGCTCTTCGCGAAGGAGAACGGGGTGAGCGCCGCGCTCTTCTCCTTCAACTCCAGCGGTGCGTGCGGGAATTGCTCGGGCCGGGGCGTCCTGCACACCGACCTCGCCTTCATGGACCCGGTGACGACGGTGTGTCCGGAGTGCGAGGGGCGGCGGTTCGAGGGCGAGGTGCTGGGACATCGGCTGGGTGGCATGTCGATCGTCGATGTGCTGGAGATGCCGGTGGACCGGGCGCGGGTCTTCTTCGAAGAGCCTTCGGTGGTACGGAGGTTGGACACGCTGCACGAGGTCGGGCTCGGATATCTCGCGCTGGGCCAGCCGCTCAGCTCGCTGTCGGGCGGTGAGCGGCAGCGCATCAAGCTGGCGACGCAGTTGCACCGCACGGGCAGCGTGTACGTGCTGGACGAACCGACGACCGGGTTGCACATGGCGGACGTCGACACTCTGGTCAACCTGCTGGACCGGCTGGTCGATGCGGGGAACTCGGTCATCTGCGTCGAACACAACCTGGACGTGGTGAAACGGGCGGACTGGGTGATCGACCTGGGCCCGGACGGCGGGAAGCACGGCGGCGAGATCGTCTTCGAGGGGACTCCCGCCGATCTGATGGCACATCAAGGGTCTTTCACAGCAGTGCACTTGGCGCTCAATACGGAATGCGAGTCGAGGTAGATTCCGGCGCGCAGTACCTGCCGAAGGCGGGTCGAGGTGCGGGGGCGGAGCCCCGGCCGCCCACCCAGGGCGATACGTTCGAGCGGCTCGCAAGAAGATCTCACCCCAGCATCGGAGCCGCCCCGTGCCCAGTAAGAAGGCCCTCGTCCGCCGCCCCAGCCCCCACCTCGCCGACGGACTCGTGACCCACGTCGAACGCCAGCCGGTCGACGTCGAGTTGGCGCTCCAGCAATGGGAAGCCTACGCAGCCGCACTGCGTGCGCACGGCTGGGAGACCATCGAGGTACCGGAGGCCGACGACTGCCCGGACGGCGTCTTCGTCGAGGACTCCGTGGTGATGTTCCGCAACGTCGCCCTGATCGGACGGTCCGGAGCCGAGTCCCGTCGCCCCGAGACCCCCGCCGTGGAGAAGATCCTCGCCGAACGCCTGGGCTGCTCGACAAACCGCGTCCGCACACCCGGAACCCTCGACGGCGGCGACATCCTGAAAGTCGGCGACACCGTGTACGTGGGCCGTGGCGGACGGACCAACGCGGAGGGGGTCCGCCAGCTGCGCGCCGCGTTCGAGCCCCTCGGTGCACAGGTGGTCGCCGTACCGGTGAGCCGGGTGCTGCACCTGAAGTCCGCAGTGACGGCCCTGCCGGACGGGACGGTGGTGGGCTACGAGCCCCTGGTGGACAGCACGGCGGCGTTCCCGCGCTTCCTGGCCGTTCCGGAGGAAGCCGGGGCGCATGTGGTCGTGCTGGACGGGAACTCGGTGTTGATGGCGGCAAGCGCCCCCAAGTCGGCCGAACTGTTCGCGGACCTCGGCTTCACACCCGTACCCGTGGACATCAGCGAGTTCGAAAAGCTGGAGGGATGCGTGACTTGTCTCTCGGTACTCCTCCGTGACCTGCACACATAACGGTGCGTAGGGGTACGCGTCGGACGGGGACTTGGCTCAGCGCTCACGCCGCGCTTAACCTACGGTCTCGTAACCTACGAAGCCGTAGGTAACCGCTCCCGTCCCCACCCCCCTGGAGTACCCGTGACGATCACCTCTCCCCACCTCGGCAGCTCGGAGGCGTGGACCGACGCCAAGCTGCTGTTCGCGCTGGAAGAGGTGGTGGAAAAGGAACTCAACCGCCACCTGAAGGTCACCAAGGACTGGATGCCCCACGAGTACGTGCCGTGGAGCGACGGCCGGAACTTCCCCGGGTTCTTCGAGGACGGGGAGAAGTGGGAGCCCGAGCAGTCCAAGGTCACCGAGATCGGCAAGATCGCGCTGGTCGTGAACCTGCTGACCGAGGACAACCTCCCCAGCTACCACCACGAGATCGCTTCCCTCTTCGGCCGGGACGGCGCCTGGGGCACCTGGGTGCACCGCTGGACCGCCGAGGAGGGCAGGCACGGCATCGTGATGCGCGACTACCTGCTCGCTTCGCGGGCCGTCGACCCGGACAAGCTGGAGCAGTTCCGGATGGCGCACATGAGCGAGGGCTTCGAGTCGGACAACCGGCACTCGATGCTCCACTCGGTGGCGTACGTCGCCTTCCAGGAGCTGGCGACCCGGATCTCGCACCGGAACACCGGGCACCAGTCCGGTGACCCTGTGTGCGACCGGATGCTGTCGCGGATCGCGACCGACGAGAACCTGCACATGGTCTTCTACCGCAACCTCCTCGGGGCGGCCTTCCAGCTGGCCCCTGACCTGACGATGCAGGCCGTGCGGGACGTCGTGGTGAACTTCCGGATGCCCGGACACGGGATGCCCGGCTTCGAGCGGGCGGCCGCGCAGATGGCGATCGGCGGGGTCTACAACATCCGGATCCACCACGACGACGTGATCCAGCCGGTGCTGCGGTTCCTGAAGGTGCTGGACATCGACGGGCTCGGGGCGGAGGGGCTCAAGGCGCAGGAGGAGCTCGGGCTGTACATGGACGGGCTGGACTCGGAGGCGACGAAGTTCGACGAGAAGCTGGCCGCCAGGCTGGCGCGGAGGGCCGCGCGGGGGCTGTAGGGCTCCCTCTTCCGAGGCGGACCTTTTGCCCGGCGCGGCGGTGCCGGGGCCGGGCGGGGCCGCTCCGGGGTGGGCCCGGAGCAAGGGCGGCCGCGTGGGCGGAGTCCGGGGCTGCGAGTCCGTGCGCGGTACGGAGGGCGTGCCGCGCACGTAACGATCCGGGTCACTGAGGCGGGCGGCCATCCCGTCCGCTTCCCGCCCCGCCGGGGCGGCGACGACCGCCAGTCCCCCTCTCGTACGGGCCGCGCCCGGACAGCTCGTCGAGCACCGGCCCAAGCTTCCCCCTGGCGGACAACTTCCCTGCCCGGAGCGCGAGTTGACGCAGGCGTTCGGGGTGCGGAAGTGTGTCCAAGGCGGCGCAGAGCCTGTCGGTCCTGTGCCGTACGGTGAAGGGCATGGGGCGGTCGTGCCTGCCGTGAGCGGTGCGGCCCAGCGAATTCCCGGCGGGTGACGGGGGCGGGCGAGGGGGATCTCCTCGCGAGAGCGCCGCCCGCGCCACGTAATCTGTCGGGCGTGAAACCTCTCACCCGTCTAGTCCTCATCGGTGCCCCGGCCGCCATCGTCGCCACGGCCGTGTTCGGCGGCAGCCCCAAGGGGGACGACCCGATCTACGTCGACCCGTGGACGACCGAAACCACCGCCGACGACCCGAAGCCCGACGAGGCCAAGAAGCCCAAGACCGACCAGGAGCTGATAGCCAAGCTGCCTCCGGGTCTCGCCGCCCCCGCCCTCAAGGAGCGGGCCGCGCAGATCGTCTCCAGCGCGGAGAACTCGACGCTGAACTGGCGCGGCCAGTACGCGAACATCCGCGACGTCAAGGACGGCAACGGCTACACGGCCGGTGTGGTGGGCTTCACATCCGGCACGCACGACATGCTGCAGCTGATCCTGGACTACACCAAGACCCACCCGAAGAACCCGCTCGCCTCCTACATCCCCGCGCTCCAGGAAGTCGACGGGACCGCCTCGCACGAGGGCCTGGACCCCGGCTTCACCAGGGCCTGGCAGCAGGCGGCGAAGGAGACCGACTTCATCAAGGCCCAGGACGACGCCCGCGACAAGTACTACTTCAAGCCCGCGGTCGACCTGGCGAAGATGGACGGTCTGGGCACGCTCGGCCAGTTCATCTACTACGACGCGATGGTCCTGCACGGCCCCGGCATCGACAAGCGCGGCTTCTACGGCATCCGCGAGTCGGCGCGCGCGAAGGTCAAGGCACCGTCCGAGCTGGGCGGCAAGGACAGCAAGGACGACAAGGCGTCGAAGCTGAAGGCGGAGAAGGCGTACCTGAACGCGTTCCTGGACGAGACGCGCGAAGTGCTCCGGACGAAGAAGACGCTCAACGACACGTCCCGGATCGACACGGCTCAGCGGGTGTTCCTGAAGGACGGGAACATGGACCTGAAGCTGCCGCTGAAGTGGAAGATGTACGAGGAAGACTTCAGCATCGAACACTGACGGGGGAGGCCGGTCGTGTTCCCGCACCGTGACGGCGGCTTCGAGATGGAGTTCCTGGTGTCCCTGGCCGAACCCGGACACCGGGAGCCAGTCGCGAGGCGCGTCCGGGAGCAACTGGCCGACAACCCCGTCACGCGTCTGCCCTGGGGCACCCGGACGGACGTGCACGCCTCCGCCTGGATATGGACGCTCCAGGAGGACGATCCCGAGCTCAACGCGATCGTCTACCGGTCCGGCGGCGCGAGTGCCGTCCTGCGCGACGAGATCAGGCGCGGGCTGCCCTTCGGCAAGGCGCGGGGCCCGCTGCACGTCCTGGACGAGGTGCGGAGCGACCGGGACCTGCGGCCGGAGGAGCTGCGGTTCGCCGATCCGGCCGGGCTGGAGGCCGCGCTCCGGGCCGTGACCACCATGAAGGCGGCGAAGAAGGTCGCCTGCCGGGTCGGCCGGGAGGACTGGGGCACCGTCGTGCGGGCCGACCGGAACGCCCCGTTCCCCGGCTATGCCCGGTGGGCACTGGCCATCCGCCCCGACTGCCCGGACTGGGCGCGCGCGGGCTTCGACACCGTCCCCGGCTTCACCCGGCGGATGCGCCGGGCCGGGATCTTCGACAGCCCCCTCGACCTGCTCCGCCACGGACGGTGGGCGCGCAACGCGCTGCACGTCCTGCACAACGGTGTCGTGCACTTCCCCTCCCGCCCGGAGGCCAGGGCTCCGCTGCGGCAACTGGTGCGCGAGGAGCTGGGTGCGAACCTGAACTCCTGGGCGTGGATGGCCTATCTGCTGCCTCGGTGGACCGGAACCGTGCCGGACCTCTTCGACGCCGTACGGCGCGAGTCGACCGGACGGTGAACGCCCGGGACACGACCGGCCGGTTCACCAGTCCGCCGCCCGGTAGTCCTTGAGGAAGACCCCCGCCACCGGGTCGCCCGCCTCGCCGCGCACGATCGGGTCGTACACGCGGGCCGCCCCGTCGACGATGTCCAGCGGGGTGCGGAAACCGCGGGCGGCGGAGCGCGCCTTGAGGGGCGCCGGGTTCTCGTCGGTGATCCACCCGGTGTCGACGCTGCACATGTGGACGCCCTGGGCGGCGAGTTCCTCGGCGCTGGTGCGGGTGAGCATGTTGAGGGCGGCCTTGGCCATGTTGGTGTGCGGGTGGCCGCCGGTCTTCTTCCGTACGGCGAACCGCCCTTCCACGGCAGTCACGTTGATCACGTACCGGCGCGGTCGGGGCGAGGCCAGCAGCAGCGGCAGCAGGCGGTCGCAGAGCAGGGCGGGCGCGAGGGCGTTGACGAGCTGGGTCTCCAGGAGTTCGGCGGGGTCGAGGCCGCCGAGCCGGGCGGACCACGAGTTGGCGGGCGAGACGTCGGGCAGCAGCCCGGCCTCGTCGAGTCCTGCCGCTTCGGCCTCTTCCGGGAGTACGAGGGCCAACGCACCGCGTGCCGGGTCGAGTTCGGCACCCATCGGAGCGAAGCCGGGGGCCTTCAACGTCGCCCCGCCCGGCAGCGCGCCGCGCTCTCCCGCCATCAGCGGGGCGTACGAGGAAGCGGGGCGGCGGATCGTCTGGGCGGCGTTGTTGACGAGGATGTCCAGCGGCTCGCCGCTCTCCCTCAACTCATCGCACAGTCCCAGCACTTGGCGGGGGTCACGCAGGTCGACGGCGGCCACGGTCAGCCGGTCGAGCCACTTCGCGCTCCCCTCGGCGGCCCGGAAACGGCGCCACGTGTCGTGCGGGAAGCGGGAGGTGACGATCAGTTCGGCGCCGTCGCGGAGCATCATCAGGGCGAGCTGGAAACCGATCTTGACCCGGCCGCCGGTGAGCAGGACGCGACGCCCGGAGAGGTCGGTGGTCAGGGCGCGGCGGGCGGTGTTGTCGGCCGCGCAGTCCGGGCAGAGCGCGTGGTAGAAGGCGTCGACCTGCCGGTAGGGCTGCTTGCAGACGTAGCAGCGCCGGGGCCGTACGAAGCTGCCGGGCGACGCGGCCGCGGTCCCGCGCGGGACGAGCGGTGCGTCCTCCCGCCGGTCGAGGGCCCCGGTCGCGGCCCGCGCGACGGTGGCGGCATCGGCCTGCCGGGCGGCCTCCCTGCGGACCTTGCGCCGATGGTGCCGCCCCTCGCGGACGAACGTACCGGCGACCCGCTCGGTGCGCAGCCGGACGGGGTCGTCGGCGGACAGGGCCCGCAGCTTGGCGATCGTACGGTCGAAAGCGGCCAGCTCGGCATCGGACAGCGCCACCGAACCGCTCGCTCTCGGCCCGCCCGGTGACAGCGCCACCGAACCGCTCGTTGCCGTCGGCCCGTCCGGTGGCCCCGTCAGCTCGTCACTGTGCATGCGCGCGTACTCCCCCCGTGCAGGTACGCCCCCGTGCAGACGCGCCCTTGGTGCATGTTCCCCGTACGACGTGGGGGCCGTCACCCGAGTTATCCGGCTGCCCCGCCCCTCGCACAGAACTCGCACAGAAGTGGGCGGCGGCCCCGGCCGGATTCGAACCGGCGTGTCCCGGCCGAGGGCCGAGCGCGCCTGCCTCTGCGCTACGAGACCGCCAGGCCGCCCCCGAAGGCCGGATTCGAACCGGCGTCTCTCACCTGTCAGATGAGCGCGCCTGCCCCTGCGCTACGTTCCGGAACGGCCGTGGGTGATCCTAACGGGCCTGGCGGGCGTCCTCGCGCAGCAGTTCGGCCGCCTTCTCGGCAAGGGCGACGGTCGGCGCGTGGGTGTGCCCCCGGGTGATGTTCGGCATCACTGAAGCGTCGACGACCCGCAGCCCGTCCACCCCTCTGACCCGCAGCCTCGGATCGGTGACCGACTGCGCGTCGCGGCCCATCCGGCACGTGCCGGTGGGGTGGTAGAGGGTTTCCAGGGAGCCGCGCAGGGCTGCGGTGAGTTCCGCGTCGTCGACGACGCCGGGGTAGTGACCCATGGGCCCGCTGGTGTACGGGGCGAGGGCCCGCCCCGCGAAGAGGCTCTCGGCGTGCCGGACACCGGCGACGATGCGGCGCAGGTCGGTGCCGCCGGGGTCGGTCAGATAGCCGGGGTCGATGCGCGGCGGAACGTCGGGGTCGGGCCCGCCGAGGGTGAGGCGGCCGGCGCTGGCGGGCTGGAGGAGGACGACGCCGATGGTGAGGCCGTGTTCGGTCGGCGCGGTGAGCCCGTGTCCGATGAACGGCACGGGGGCGAAGATCAGTTCCAGGTCGGGGGCGTCGAGTCCGGGCCCGCTGCGGACGAAGGCGACGGCTTCGGCGACGTTGGAGGTGAGCGGTCCGCGTCCCGCGAGGAGATAGCGGGCCAGGTTGGCGGGGGTGTCGGCGCCGGTGAGGGTGATCGGGTCGGGGCAGCGCAGGGTGACGGCGGTGGAGAGGTGGTCCTGGAGGTGGCGGCCCACCTCGGGCGACACGACGCGCACCTCGATGCCAAGAGCCCCCAGCTCGTCGGGGTCACCGATGCCGGAGTGCAGAAGAAGGTACGGGGACCCGATCGCACCGGCACTGAGCACCACCTCGCGGCGCGCGGCGAGAATCCGGGTGCCGGGCACCCCGTCGACCTCGACGCCGACGACGCGGCGGGAGCCCGGGGCGAACCGGAGCCGCCGCACCCGGGCCCCGGTGAGAACGTCGAGGTTGGGGCGGCGGCGGGCGGGCCTCAGATATCCGTCGGCGGCGCTCCACCGGCTGCCGCGCCGCTGGTTGAGGGGGGTGACGGCGAAACCGCTGTGGTCGGGGCCGTTCAGCTCGGGCAGTTCCCGGAGCCCTTCCTCGCGGCAGGCGTCCAGGAAGGCGGCGGTGAGGGGGCTCGGATCGCGGGGCGGCGAGATGAACAGCGGCCCTTCGGTGCCGTACCCGCTGTGCGCTGGGGCCTCTCCCGTCCACCGCTCGGCGCGCCGGAAGTACCGTACGAAGTCGTCGTAACCCCACTCGTGGCCCGCCGCCTCGCCCCACGCGTCGTAGTCGTCGCGGTGGCCGCGCACCCACATCATGGCGTTCATGGAGGAGCTGCCGCCCAGCATGTGCCCACGCGGCCAGTACAGTTCGCGCCCGTCGAGGGCCTCCTGCCTGGTGGTGCTGAAGTCCCAGTCGTACGACGTCTTGAACAGCTGGGGGAAGGCCGCGGGTATCCGGATCTCCGGCTTGCCTCGGCGGTCGGGGCCGCCGGACTCGATCAGCGCGACGCGCACGGTGGGGTCCTCGGAGAGCCGGGCGGCGAGCACGCAGCCAGCCGATCCGGCGCCGACGACGAGGTAGTCGTACGCGTGCGGGGTACCTGGCCCCTGCGCGGGGGCGAGCTTGCGGCGGCTCAACGCGGCTCCCTGGTAAGGCGGTTGCGGACTGCTCGACGGACTTCCGCCGTGCCGGTCGTGCGGGTGGTGCGGTCGTGCCGGTGCCCCAGCATGACCGTCCGCGCGCCGTGTTACCAGTGGGTACTCGCAGCTACTCGGCGGGAGGTTCAGCTGCGGGCGCGGCGCAGCGTGTACCGCTCCTTCTCGGAGAGTCCGCCCCAGACGCCGAAGCGCTCGTCGTGGGTGAGGGCGTACTCCAGGCAGGCGGCGCGCATGTCGCAGGCGCCGCAGAGCTGCTTGGCCTCGCGGGTGGAGCTTCCGGGCTCCGGGAAGAAGAACTCCGGTCCGGTCTGGGCGCACAGCGCGCTCTCCCGCCAGGAGGGCTCGGAGTCGGTGGGGAGAATGACGTTGATCGGCATGCGGCACACGCTGCCCGGTTTCGATCAACATTCGATGAACGCGCCATCAACGTGCGGCATGCGGGGCTCCGGCACCCAGTGTCGTACAAGTTCCTCCCCCAGCCTCACCTTTGCCCGACACGCGGAGACACACGGAGACACGCAGACACACGAGGGGGCACAGGGACACACGGACAGGTTCGGGTTCGCTCCGTCTGGGGAGGTGGCAGGAATCGGGGCCGACTGCCGCGAGGCGCAAGGAACAAGGAGCACCGCATATGACCGATTTCGTCGTGATGGGCGGCGGCATCGCCGGGCTGGGCACCGCACTGATGCTGACCCGCCGGGGCCACACCGTCACCCTCTTCGAGAAGGACGCCCGCGCGCCGGGCGGCGACCTCGACGCCGACTTCTTCGACTGGCCGCGCGCCAGGACCGTCCCGCAGGCGGTCCAGCCGCACACGCTGCTCGGCGCGTCGCGGGCCGTACTGATCGAGGAACTGCCCGACGTGTACGAGGAGTTGCTGCGCCTCGGCGCGAGCGAGTACCACGAGATGGGCGGGTACGAGAAGCCCCCGGAGCCCGTCCCCGGCGACGCGAACCTGGTGATGCTCCAGCCCCGGCGGATCCTGCTGGAGACCGTCCTGTACGACGCGCTGCGCGCGGAGCCGGGAGCGGTGCTGCGTTACGGGGAGCAGGTGTCGGGCCTGCTGTTCGGCCCGCCCGAGGCCGACGGGACCCCCCGGGTGACGGGCGTACGGACGGCCGCCGGGGAGTACCGGGCGGACGTGGTCGTCGACACGGCCGGGCGGCGCGGCGGCACGGCCGCCTGGCTCACGGAGGCGGGCGGCCGGCCGCCGGTGGTGGAGAACCACCGCACGGGGGTGGCCTACTACTGCCGCTGGTACCGGCTGGCGGAGGGCGTGGCACCAGGACCGCAGGGCCCGTCGGCCGTCAACGGGAGCTCCTTCGGCGGGTGCGCGGTGTTCCCCGCCGACAACCGCGTGTTCGGCGTCCTGCTCTTCCTGCACACGGACGACCCGACGCGGGCGGCGCTGACCGACCCGGAGGTGTTCGAGGCGGCGGCGGGGGTCTTTCCTGCGGCGGCTGCGTGGCAGGCACTCGACTCCGAACCGCTGTCGGGGGTCCTGCCCATGGCGGGGCTGGAGAACCGGTGGTGCGCGCTGGTCGACGAGGAGGGCCCGGTCGTGACGGGCCTGCTGGGGGTCGGCGACAGCTTCACGCACACCAACCCGACGATGGCGCAGGGGATTTCGCTGGCGCTGTGGGCGGGGCAGTGGGTGGCGCGGCACGCGTCGTCGCCGGGCGCCGAGGCGGGGAGCGCCGCGTTCACCGCCGCGTACCACGCGTGGGCGCTGGGGGCGCTTCGGCCGTGGTTCGACGTACAGGTGGAGACGGACACGGCGCTCGGCCGTCGGTACGCGGAGCGGATCGCGGGCCCTCCGACGGGCTTCGCGCGGCAGCGGGCGGCGATGGTGGCGTGCGGGCGGACCGATCCGGTGGTGGGGCGGGCGCGGGCACGGGTGCGGCACCTGCTGGAGTTGCCGGGGAAGGCGTACGGGGGTGAGGAGGTGCGGCGGCGGTTGTCGGAGTGGCTGGCGGAGAATCCCGGGTGGGAGCCGGGGGTGGAGGGGCCGGAGAGGGAGGAGTGGGAGAAGGTGATTGAGGGGCGGTAGGGGACGGCCGCGCCGCAGGTGGGCTCGGATGCTCAGGGGCGTGGAGTACGGGTGCTCAGCCCCCGGAGCCGGGGGTGGGAGAGCCGCTCAGGACCTCCGCGAGGTCGTAGGACACCGGCTCCTCCAGTTGTGCGTACGTACAGCCGGAGGGGTCGCGGTCCGGCCGCCACCGCCGGAACTGCACCGTATGCCTAAACCGCGTCCCCTGCATGTGGTCGTAGGCGACTTCCACCACGCGCGACGGTTCGAGCGCCACCCACCCCTGGTCCTTGCCCCCGTTCCACCGGTTCTGGCTCCCGGGCAGCCGCCGCGTCTCGTGGGCCGACTGGTCCTCCCAGTCCGCCCACGGATGTGCGGCCCCCTCCGCCAGCCGCAGGGGCTCCAGCTCCGCCACCAGTTCCTGGCGCCGCTGCATCGTGAACGCCGACGCCGCCCCCACGTGCTGGAGCACGCCCTCCTCGTCGTACAGCCCGAGCAGCAGCGACCCCACCACGGGGCCCGCCGTCTTGTGCAGCCGGTACCCGGCCACCACGCAGTCCGCCGTACGCTCGTGCTTGATCTTGTACATGAGGCGCGCGTCCGGCCGGTACGGCATCGTCAGCGGCTTCGCCATAACCCCGTCGAGACCCGCCCCCTCGAAGCGCTCGAACCACACCCGGGCCGTCTCGACGTCCGTGGTCGCGGGTGCCAGGTGCACGGGCGGGGCGGCCCCCTCCATCACCTCCACCAGCGCGGCGCGCCGCTGCTCCAGGGGTACGTCGAAGAGCGCGAGGTCCTCCAGGGCGAGCAGGTCGAAGGCGACGAAGCTCGCGGGGGTGCGCTCGGCCAGCAGTGTGATGCGGGAGTCCGCCGGGTGGATGCGGTCGGAGAGCCGCTCGAAGTCCAGTCGCCCGTCCTGGGCGATCACGATCTCCCCGTCGACGACACAGCGCGCCGGGAGGTTGGCGAGGAGGGCGGCGGCCAGCTCCGGGAAGTAGCGGGTCAGGGGCTTTCCCGTACGGCTGCCGATGACCAGGGCGTCGCCGTCGCGGTGCACGATCGCCCGGAAGCCGTCCCACTTGGCCTCGTACTGCATGCCCGGCGGGATCTTCTTGACCGCCTTGGCCAGCATGGGCTTGACCGGGGGCATGACCGGCAGATTCATCCCGTTCGGAGCATCGGAGACCATGGACCCAACCCTGCCCGATACCCCGATATGCGGCATTTGGAGGCTCGGCCTACCGTGGCGCACATGGGCAAAGCGGGCGAGGCGATCGAGCTGGATGCGGGTGGGCGGACGGTGCGGCTGTCCAGCCCCGACAAGGTCTACTTTCCGGCGCGCGGCCACACGAAGGCGGATGTGGCCCGCTACTACCTGGCCGTCGCCCCCGGGATCCTGCGCGCGCTGCGCGAACGGCCCACGACCTTGGAGCGCTTCCCGGACGGCGTCGAGGGCGAGTCCTTCTACCAGAAGCACGCCCCGAAGAACGTCCCCGACTGGCTGCCCACCGCCACCGTCACCTTCCCCAGCGGGCGCACCGCCGACGAGATCTGCCCCACCGAGGCGGCGGCCGTCCTGTGGGCGGCGAACCTCGGCACGCTGACCTTCCACCCCTGGGCGGTGCGCCGCACCCACCTCGACCACCCCGACGAACTGCGCATCGACCTGGACCCGCAGCCCGGCACGGACTTCTCCGACACGGTACGGGCGGCGCACGAGCTGCGTGCGGTGCTGGGCGAGCACGGGTTGCGCGGCTGGCCGAAGACGTCGGGCGGGCGGGGGCTGCACGTGTTCGTGCCGATCGAACCGCGCTGGGACTTCACGACGGTACGACGCGCGGCGATCGCGGTGGGCCGCGAACTGGAACGCCGCATGCCGGACCGCGTCACGACGGCGTGGTGGAAGGAGGAACGCGGAGAACGCGTCTTCGTCGACTTCAACCAGACCGCCCGCGACCGCACGATGGCCTCCGCGTACTCGATCCGCCCGCAGCCGCACGCTCCGGTGTCGGCGCCGCTGCGCTGGGCGGAGCTGGACGAGGTGCGCCCCGAGGACTTCGACATCACCACGATGCCGCCGCGCTTCGCCGAACTCGGCGACGTACACGCGGACTTGGACGACCACGCGTTCGTACTGGATTCACTCCTGGAGATGGCGGAGCGGGACGAGCGGGACCGGGGCCTCGGCGATCTGCCGTACCCGCCCGACTACCCGAAGATGCCGGGCGAGCCGAAGCGGGTCGCGCCGAGTCGTGCGCGGCACGAGGAGCGGGGAGAGGGATGAGCAGCGAAGTACCCGAGGCGGACGAGTCCGGAACCACGGCCGACACCAAGGCCGACACCGAGGCCGACGCCAACACCGGACCCGCGCCCGAGCGGCACGGGGCGCACGGCCGGGTGCGGACCGGGGCGGAGCGGTGGGAGGCGTTCAAGAAGGGGCCGTTCCTGCCCGCGACCGTCCTGGTGTTCATCCTGGCCGCGGCGGCGGGGCTGTTCGCGGGCTCGTACACGTACACGATGGCGAATCCCACTCCGCACCACATTCCGGCGGCGGTCGTCGGCGATCCGGCGACGCCGCAGTTGAGGTTGTTCGTGGCGGGGATGGACAAGGCGCTGCCGGGTTCGCTGAAGGTGACGCCGTACGCGACGGACGCGGCGGCCCGGGAGGCGGTGGAAGAACAGCGCGAGTTCGCGGTGCTGCGGGCGGACGGCCGGAAGGTGGAGCTCGACGTGTCGGGCGCTTCGGGTGCCTCGGTGGCGCAGTTGCTCGGGGAGGCCGGGGCGAAGGTGGGCCGGGCCGCCGGGATCGACGTCGAGGTGAAGGACGTCAAGCCCTTGCAGAAGGGTGACCCGCGAGGTCTCGCGCTCTTCTACATCTCACTCGCCGCGGTGATCATCGGCTTCGTCGGAGCGATCCAACTGAGCGTGCACGCGCGGGGGTTGAACCCGGCCGAGCGGATCGGCTTCCATGTCGCCTACTCCCTGCTCGGGGCGTTCGCGATCGCGGCGGTGGTGGACTGGTGGCTGGGGGCCCTCGATCTCCCCTTCGTCGAATCGTGGTTGATTCTGGCGCTGACGATGTTCACGTCGGGGATGGTCTTCACGATGTTCAACACGTTGATGGGGCGGTGGGCGATGCTCCCGACGTGGGGGCTGATGGTGCTGCTGGGCAACCCGTCGTCGGGCGGGGCGGTGTCATGGCCACTCCTGCCGTCCGCGCTCGGCCACATCGGGCGGTGGCTGCCGCCGGGGGCTTCGGTGAACGCGCAGCACACGGCGGTGTACTTCCAGGGGCATCAGCATGTGTTGCCGTACGCGGTGCTGGTGGGGTGGGCGGTGGTGTCGTGCACGGTCTTCTGGGTGTGGCGGCACCGGCATCCGGGCGGACGGGAGCGGTCGGCGGCCCACGCGGGCTAGCTCGGCGGGGGCTGCATCGCTTGTGCGGCTGCTCCCTGCTCGCTGGGGCTTGCGTGCACGTGCCCCTTCAGGGGCGCGGGGCTGTGTCACTGTGCGGCTCTGCCGCGCGGGCGCTCCCGGCTCCGCTGGGGCTTGCCTGGACGTGCCCCGTTAGGGGCGCGGGGAACTGCGCGACCAGCCACGACACGCCCGCACGTGTGCGGGACAGCCGCGCGGCAAGCGCTCTAGGTGAAGGGGCGGGGAGGGGCAGCCCGCCGCAGGCGCACCCGGGCGCGGCGCACCCATAAGGCGAGGTAACAGCGGACGGCACCGGGGTGGGCCCGGAGCGGAGGGGGCCGCCCCCTTGCCCGCCCGTCCCGCCCCCGGGGGGCGGCCCCGCCGCCCAAGGGGACGAGGCAAGGCGGAGCCCAAGGGGGCGAGGCGGGGGCGGAGCCCAAGGGGGCGGAGCCCAAGGGGACTAGGGAGGCGGAGCCCAAGGGGACTAGGGAGGCGGAGGGCGGAGCCCGAGGGGGCGAGGCGGGCGGAGCCCGAGGGGGCTAGGCGGAAGCGGAGGGGCGAGGGCAGCGCGCAGGGAGGCTTGAGGGAAGGGGGCCGAGGGAGGGGGCCCTAGTCCACCTGGATCGTGCATGCGCTCCGCGCGTCCGAGCTCGACCCCACGTACAGATCAACCCTCCCCGCCTCCACCACGAACCGCCCGTCCACCGCGTTCGTCCAGAACCCCAGATCCTCCGCCCCCAGCACGAAACGCACGACCTTCGCCTCGCCCACCCCCAGAGCCACCCGCTCGAACCCCCGCAGCCTCCGCACCGGTTGCACCAGCGACGCCACCGGGTCGTGCACGTACAGCTGCACGACTTCGTCCCCCGCCACCTCTCCCACGTTCCGCACGGAGACCTCCACCTCGAACGTCTCGCCCCGCCTCAGCTCCCCCGCCCCGATCCGCGCCACGCTCGCCTTCGGCGTGCCGATCTCGAAGGTCGTGTAGCTCAGCCCGTACCCGAAGGGGAACTGCGGGGTCCGCTCGACGTCCGAGTACCCCGTGACATACGTGTTCCCGGGAGACTTCGGATCGTACGGCCGCCCCGTGTTCTCGTGGTTGTAGTGCACGGGAACCTGCCCGACGTTCCTCGGGAACGACGCCGGAAGCTTCCCACCCGGATTCACCTTCCCGTACAGGACATCGGCGATCGCATGGCCGCCCTCGATCCCCGGATGCCACGCCTCCAGTACCGCCGAAGCGGACTCCACCCAGTTCCCGACCGTCAGTGGCCGCCCGTTCAGCAGCACGACCACGAACGGGATCCCCGTCGCCGCCACCGCCTCGATCAGCTCCTCCTGATCCCCCGGCAGCCCCAGATCGCTGCGCGACGCCGCCTCCCCACTCAGCTTCGCCCCCTCCCCCACCACCACGACAACCACATCGGCCGCCTTGGTCGCCCCCACCCCGTACGTGACGCGCGCACCCCGCCCAGCACCATCACGCATCCCGTGCAGCACCGTCACCGGCGGGAACTTCTCCCCGCCCGGCCCGGCCCAAGTCCCCTGCATATCGCGGGAGTCGGCGAACGGCCCGACCACCGCGACCGCCTTCCCGGGACCGATGGGGAGCACCTCGCCCTCGTTCTTCAGTAGCACCATGGACCGCGCCGCGACCTCCCGGGCGGCCTTGCGCGTCTGGGGCGTCGGCCCGGGAACGGCCTCCGCCTCCTCCACGTACGGCTGCGCGAACAGCCCGAGCGCGTACTTGAGCCGCAGAACACGCGCCACGGCGTCGTCGAGCCGGTCCTCCTTGATCCGCCCGGAGGCGAGCAACTCCGCACCGTGGTCCGCGAGATGCGTCGAGACCATCTCCATGTCGACGCCCGCGGTGAGCGCGATCCGGCCCGCGTCCGCGCCGTCGGCGGCGAACCCGTGCGGCAGAAGCTCCCCCACGCCGTTCCAGTCGCTCACCACCACCCCGTCGAACTCCCAGTCCTCCTTGAGGATTTCGGTGAGGGTGTGCGAGTTGGCGTGCGCGGGGATGCCGCTGAGAGTGTTGAAGGACGCCATGACGGTGGCGCAGCCCGCGTCGAGGGCGGCCTTGAAGGGCGGGAGGTAGAGGTTGCGCAGCCGGGACTCCGACACGTCGACGGTGTTGTAGTCACGCCCGCCCTCGGCACCCCCGTACGCCACGAAGTGCTTGGCGCAGGCGGCCACGCGGTCCTTCGCAGCCAGATCGCCACCCTGATACCCCCGCGTCTTGGCCGCCGCGAACGCCGACGTCAGGCAGGGGTCCTCGCCGCAGCTCTCGGCGATGCGGCCCCAGCGGGGCTCGTGGGTGACGTCCATCATCGGGGAGAACGTCCAGTGGATGCCGTTGGAGCGGGCCTCCTTCGCCGACACCTCGCCGTCGACGCGCGCGACCTCAGGGTCGAAGCTGGCGGCCTGGGCGAGCGGGATCGGGAAGGTGGTCCAGAAGCCGTGGATGACGTCGAGACCGAAGACCAGCGGGATGCCGAGCCGGGACTCCTCGACAGCGATCCTCTGTAGTGCGTTGCTGTGCCGCGCACCGAAGATGTTGAGTACGGACCCCAACTCGCCTTTCCTGGCGGCCTGTTCGGCAGAAGCCGTCTGGCTTCCGCCCGGCCCCGTGGCTCCGGTCCAGGCGAGCTGCTGAAGCTGCCCCAGCTTCTCCGCGACGGTCATCCTCCCGACCAGCGCCCGGATCTCCGCCTCGGGCCCGCCCGCCGCTCCGTCAGCGGTCTCGGCCGCAGCCGGGTCCGCCGCCGGGTCCGCAGCCGCCGTGGCCGCCGCCCCGCTGCCGGTCATCGCCGCGAGGAAGGTCCGACGCCCCACGCCACCGTCACCCATGTCTTCACCTTTTGAATGAGTCGAGCCCGCTGCCTGCCACGGAAGCTCCAGGTAATCACAACGGAAGCCCCGGGCCAGCGCACCCGGCTCACACGGCGGCGAGCAACGCATCCAGCGGGCGCGGTACGCGGTCCAGGTCGAGGGCGTCGACCATGGCCCGCGCGTAGCTCTCCTTGCGCCCGGCGGTGGTGCCCATGAACCTGCGCAGTTGTTGCAGGGTGGTGCGCGGCCGCTGAGCGGGCTGGTTGCGGAAGGTGCGCAGCGACCTCAAGTCCCCTTGTGCGGCGGCGACTTCCTCGACACCCTGGCAGCCGAGGGCGCGGATGAGTTCGTCTTCCAGGTCGGCGTCGCAGACGTAGAAGCCGAGGCGCTCCAGTTCCTCGTACGAACCCGGGCTGCCGAGGCCCGCACGCTCCAGGGCGCGCCGGAAGAAGCCGGTCTCGGCCGCGTCGCACAGCCCGCAGAGCCTGAGGCCCAGCCCCTGCGGACCGAGCAGGACGAGGAAGCGGCCGATGCTGGTGGCCCCGCCGAGCGGCACGACGCACACACCCTCCGCGTCGAGGTCCCGGCCCCGTCGGACGGCGAGCGCCTCCAGGGCTGCGCGGTCGCTGATGCCTTCGACGAGGACGACGGTGCGCGGACCGTGCGTACGGGCGAGTTCCCTGGCGATGTCGGCGGCGGCGTCCGCGCCGGGCCCACCGGCCGCCCAGGCGACGGTCGCCGCCCGGAACCGGCCCGACTCGTGCGCGTAATGCCTGTCGTCCACCTGGTTCTCGTCCACCGGCTCAGTGTCGCAGGCACGTCAACGGCGTTACGGAGCCGCACGATCCTGCGGAAGGGCGCCTCCTCATCCCTGCGGCCCGTCGCGGTGTGCGCGCTGGTGCTGCTCCTGCTGCCGTCGTACTGCTGCCGTCGTACGCCGACGAGGACGACCGCTGGACCGCCGCCCTCCGGTACGCCCTGCCCCTGAACGCCTGGCAGCACCTGGGACTCGCCCCCGCGGAGCACCGCACGCCCCGCCCCCGGAGGGGCCCGTCCCCTCCGGCCGCCGGAACCGGGCCGCGTACCGCCGCAGGACTCGGGTACGTACCGCTGCACGCGTCGGGGCCGTACCACCGCACATACCAGCCCCTCCCCCGGCCTCACCTGACCGGTCCGCCCCCGCGTGCACGGACGGCCCACCGGTGTGAACGTGCGAGGGTGACACCTGCCAGCGAGAACGCCAGCGCATCCGCACCCGCGGCGCAGTCCGCCGTGCAGTCCGCCGTGCAGCCGTCCGAGCCCGTGCCGCCCGTCCTCGACGGGCGCAGACGGAACATCGTCTTCGGCACGATCATGCTCGGCGTGCTGCTCGCGGCCCTCGACCAGACGATCGTCGGCACGGCCCTGCCGACGATCGTCTCGGACCTCGGCGGCGCGGCCCACATGTCGTGGGTGGTCACGGCGTACCTGCTCGCGGAGACGGTCGCGACCGTCCTGGTCGGCAAGTTCGGCGATCTCTTCGGCCGGAAGGTCGTCTTCCAGATCTCGGCGATCGTCTTCATCACGGGCTCGTTCCTGTGCGGCCTGGCGACCGACATGACCCTGCTCATCGCGTGGCGCGCGGTGCAGGGCATCGGTGCGGGCGGCCTGATGGTGACGGCGATGGCGCTGATCGCGGACGTGATCCCGCTGCGGGAGCGCGGCAAGTACCAGGGTGCGATCGGCGCGGTCTTCGGCGTCTCGACGGTCGTCGGCCCACTCCTCGGCGGCCTCTTCACGGACCACATGTCCTGGCGCTGGGCCTTCTACGTGAACGTTCCGATCGCCATCCTGGTGGTGATCGCGGCAGCCCGTACGATCCCCTCCGTCAGATCGGCGAGCAAGCCCCGCATCGACTACCTGGGCATCGCTCTCGTCGCGATCGGCTCCAGCGCACTCGTCCTGGCGACGAGCTGGGGCGGCAACGAGTACGCGTGGGGCTCGGCCGCCATCATCGGCCTGTTCGTCGGCGGCATCGTCGCACTCGCCCTCTTCTGCGTCGTGGAAACGCGAGCCGCAGAACCCATGCTCCCGATGCGCCTCTTCTCGAACCCCGTCTTCACCGTCTGCTCGATCCTCAGCTTCATCGTCGGCTTCGCGATGCTCGGCGCGATGACGTTCCTCCCCACCTACCTCCAGTACGTGGACGGAGACTCGGCCACCGTCTCGGGCGTCCGTACGCTCCCCATGGTGATCGGCCTGCTCATCGCGTCGATCTTCAGCGGCAACGTGGTCAGCAAGACAGGCACGTACCGGATCTTCCCGATCATCGGCTCGGCGGTGATGGGCCTGGGCCTCTACCTGCTCTCCCTCATGGGCCCGGCCACCAGCACCTGGCTCGAATCCCTCTACATGTTCGTACTGGGCGTCGGCATCGGCCTCTGCATGCAGGTCCTCACCATCGCGGTCCAGAACACCGTCGACTACGCGGACCTGGGCACCGCCACCTCCGGCGTCACCTTCTTCCGTACGCTCGGCAGCTCGTTCGGCGCGGCGGTCTTCGGCACGATCTACGCGAACTCGCTCAAGCCGAACCTCACGGAGGGCGTCACGGCGGCGGTCCGCCTCGCCCCCGCCGGAACCGACCCGAACTCCATCGCGCAGGCCGCCCAGAACCCACAGACCCTGCACACACTCCCGGCGGCGCAGGTCGCGCCGATCGCGGAGGCGTACGCGGAGTCCCTGAGCACGGTGTTCCTGTGGACCGTCCCGGTAGCGATCCTCGGCTTCCTCATCTCTCTCTTCCTCAAACAAGTAGAGCTTCGGGACACCTCCCGGGCAGCCTCCACCGACCTGGGCGAGGGCTTCGCCCAGCCGTCCCCGAGCGGCGCGGGCGGCTCCTCCCAGGCCCTGGAACTGGCGGTCGCGCGCATCGTCCACACGAAGGGCGCGCTGACGGCCCGCCAGGTCGTCGCCGACTCCAACACACGACTGGACATCGCGGGCGCGTGGGCGGTGATGCAGGTCGACCTCTTCACCCGCATGGTCGGCCACGCCACACTCGGCCTCATCTCCGGCCGCCGCAACGTCCCCCCGGAGGTCCTGCTCCCGGTCTTCGACCGCATGGTCGACGAGGGCTACCTGACGCGCGACGGCAACTTCCTCTCCCACACCCCGGCAGGCGAACGCGAGGCGCAGGTCATCGCCGGGGCATGGTCGGACTGGCTCGCCGACCAACTGGAAAAGGACGCGGGCCGCCCCCGCAGCGCGGAACTCAAGGCCGCCTCCGACCGCATCGCCAAACGCCTCCTCGCCGAAGACCTCGCCCAGACCCTCCCGGCCCCGGAACGGGAGACCGCGTCGCCCAGGTAGATCCCATCAGGGGCGCGGGGCTGTTCCGACGTGCGGCTCCGCCGCGCGGGCGCGACCACGACAGGACCGCCCCGCCAGGGGCGCGGGGAACTGCGCACCCAGCCACGACGCACCCGCACGTCAAACCAGCCGCGCGGCGAGCGCTTTAGGGAAAGGGCGGAGAGGGGAGATCCCCCGCCGAAGGCGGCCTGAACCCCAGCCACCACCAACGCCGAGCCAGCCTCAAGCGACGACGGCCGCACCTCGGGAAGGCCCGGCGAGGGAAGCCCAGCCCCGTGCAGCGGCCTACCCCACCCCCGCCGGAAGCTCCCTTCACGCCGCCACCCTCACCCCCCTCGGCAACGTCAAGTAGTACCGCTCCAACGACTCCTCACCCCCACCCTCGTCCTCGTACCGATTGCTCACCTTCCCCAGGGGACTCCGCACCATCCCGTCCGCCATCCGCACCCCGACCCACTGCCGGAAGTACCCCCGCTGCCCGGCATCCAGATCAACCCACTCCGCCCCGGCATTCCGCACGAGCACCTCCCCCACGTACGCCCCGAGCCCAAACAGATTCCGGGCGATAGCCCCCTCCTCGGCCTCACCACTCCTCAAGTCATCAACCAGAAAGTCCACGACCCGCAAACTCTTCACAGAGAAATCCAACGGCAACCGCTGCCCCACGGTCACCCGTTCCACAAATCCCTGGGCAATGTGCCGCATGTCCTCGGCTCTCGGAACCCGCTTCTGCTGTCCGTCACCGGCCACGGCTCCCACCCCTCCCTCTCAAATCGCCAAGGGGAGCGCACTGGACCCTCCCCACCTACTCACCCAAGCGGAATCACCCCCCACAACCGTCACATGATCTCCCCGTGGCCCTTCTCACGCCCCCAATCACCGCACCCCGTACAACCCTTCACCACACTCATTCGTCTACGCCGACAAATACCCACCGCTTTCAACGAGTTGACGGCGAAAACGCTCTTGATCAACCAATCCCATTGAACGCGCCGAATTCCCCGCATGCCCTTTATCTCCCTCCTACATACAAAATGACCCCCGGCACAAGCCGAAGGCCAACCTCACTCCCCCACCCACCTCACCCAGCCCCACGCCCACTCCCACACCCCACCTGCTCGGCCAACCCCCGCAGCCCCCGCGCCGCCGCCATCCGCACGGCCCCCGGCTGCTTCCCCAGCACTCGCCCCGCCTCAGGACTCCCCAACCCCACCAGCACCCGCAACAACACAGCCTCCCCCTGATCCGGTGGAAGCGCTCCCACCATTCGCATGACACACGCGGTCGCCAACGCGTCCATCACCACCTCGGCCGCATCCCTCACGACAGGCCCGCCCCCACACCCGTACGACTCCCACTCCACCGGAACGGCCACCTGCCTCGGCCGACTCCGCACCCACCGCAGATAATCCACGGCCCGATTCCGGGCCACAGCCCGCACCCACCCCCGAAACGCATCCCCATCCCCCCTGAACTCCCTCACATCCCGGCTCACTTGCAGCCAAGCCTCGGCAGCGACGTCCTCCGCCTCCTCCCCCACCAACGTCCGCACGTACCGCAACACTCCCGGCTGCACGATCCGATACGCGACGGCGAAACACACCTCGTCCCCCCGCCGAGCCCCTTCAACGGCCCGCGTCAGCTCCCCACCCTCCACTTCCGCACCCACACCCAGGACTCTCCCACTGCCGGACACACGTTCCTCTTCACCTCGGCTGACACGGCGCATCCGTGCCCCTGTACGCAGCGGAGACCAGCCCTCACAGCAAACTCACAGCCCCCACGGCGGCCAAACCATTACCACAGCCACCTCCCCCACCGCCTCCGCCGACCGATTCCCGGCAAACCAAGAGAACCACCCACACCCACCCAGACCCACCCAGACCCGCCCCCGACGTCTACCGCAGGAGATCCCCCGCGCACGCAAGAATGCTCCGACCCGAACCCGGGCCGGAGCATCTCGTCGCCGTACGAAACGGTCAGTCGGTGGCGCCCAGTCCAGCGCCGTCCCTCACCCCGGCCACGAAGAGCGACCAGGACGCAGCCCCGAAGACGAGCGCGGGCCGCTCGGGGTCCTTGCTGTCACGCACGGGGACGACACCGGGAAACCGATCGGCGACCTCGACGCACTCGCCACCATCGGTGTTGCTGTACGAACTCTTGCGCCAGACAGCGGTGCTCAAGTCGAGGGATCGCACGGTAGGTCCTCCAACATGTCCGTGATGAACTTCCGCGACTCCGCCGGACTCAGGGCCAGGTCGCGCACCACATCATAGGCACGCTGCATGCGCTCAACTTGCCCTGATTCCTGGACCAGTTCACCCCGGAAGTTGTTCTCGGTGTACGCGAACGGCTGCCCGTCCGCCATCCGCAGAAACATCACGGACGTACTCATCAAATGATGCAGCCCAGCCTCCAACGGCAGTACATGCAACGTGACGTTGGGCCGGTCGGCCGCCTCAACCAGGTGCTCCAACTGCTCCCGCCACGCCCGCGCATCACGCAGCGGAGTCCGCAGGACGGTCTCCGACAGGATGGTACGGAAGTGAGGGGCCTGGTCACCCTCCAGCAGCTGAGCCCGCCCGACCCGAGCCGCCACCTGCTGGTTGAGCTCGTCGCCCCGCAGACCGCCCGCCGCGAGGGCCTCCCGCGCGTACGCCTCCGTCTGCAACAACCCCGGCGGCGCACTCACCGCGTAGTGCCACAGGCTGACCGCCTCCGCCTCCAACGTCATGTACTGCCGGTACTGCTCCCGGAACTGGGTCGTGTCCCCCACCGCCAGCTCCCACAGCGCGAGCAACATCCCCGGCGTCCCGTAATGCTGGTCCAGCGCCTGTACGACCTCGGGCCCGCCCAGCGTCTCCCCACTCTCCATCTTCCCGAACAACGACCAGTCCCAGCCCAGCACTTCACCCACCTTGCGCAGACTGTCGCCCCGCTCAGCTCTCAACCGCCGCAACTCCTCCGCGAACCGCACCCGCGGCTCCTGACTCCGACCGGTGATCACCCGTCTCGTCGGCATCGTGTCGACCTCCATGGCTCTGTGGAAGGTGTGGAGCTAGTTCCAGGGGAAGGGAAGTTCACGCCAAAACGGGCATTCCAGCGTCGACCGGGGGTCACTCTCGTAGTGCCCAGCAGATACGCAGAGTAGTCCAACTCCCTTGTCCACCACAGGCGTTGGCCGTACGGAGCGGAGCAGAACATGGCAGCGAACCACCACCCCTCGGCACCAAATCCCGACGACCCCACGGTGGTCCTGCGCTGGAACTACGACCCCCGCTCAGTCGCCCTGGCCCGCGCCGAACTCCGCAAGACCCTGGCCGACTGGGGCCTGACACCCCTGGAGGACCCGGCCACCCTGATCCTCTCCGAACTCCTCACGAACGCGCAGCGCCACGGCCGCGTCCCCGGCCGCGAAATCGAAACCCGGTTCTCCCTCTTGCCCGCCCCCGGCCCCACCGGAATCCGCCTGGAAGTCCACGACGCATCCCCGCACGACCCACACGTACGCACGCCATCCCCGGACGACTGCGAGGGCCGCGGCCTCTTCCTCGTCAACCTCCTCGCCACCCACTGGGGAATCACCCCCCGCAACGGCCCCGGCAAACTCCTCTGGGCTGAATGCATCCACCCATTGCCCCCATCGACCCCCGCCAGTTGACCGCAGCAGCGCCTCCGCAACGGCCCCGGTCACGGAAAGGCACCATCACCCGGTCCTCACGAGTACGTCGAATTCCCATGACGGCACCTGCATCCAGACGACCAACACCAAGGCAAAGAACGCCCCACACAACACCCAAACCGCCTTCCACCGCCTACCCAAAGCTGCCGACGTCACCAAAAGGATCACGGACGAAACCAGACAGAAACGCGCTCCCGCCACAGTATGTGGATCGTTCGTAGGCCCTACTTCAATGCCCACAACGAAGGTTCCGAGGACAGCATGCATACCGCGCTGAGAAACAGCCCAATGACAATGGCCACACGCAAGAGCACCCCAACTGGTCTGTCGCACTGGTTGATCCACGACGAACTTCGGTGTCTGACTACTCCGTTACAGCCGAAGGTCTGTCCATTCGCCGTCGGGCAGCACCCTCGCGTCTTCATGCCTGCACCTCAGCACCCCGGCCTACGGCAGGGATGGGACCCTCACGATGATGCGCACTCACAACGAAGCCGAAGTCGGCGAACTGTTGCACCAACGCGGCTGGCGGACAGAGTTCACGGTTGCCGAAAGGGTAAGCACCCGGGCCGAACTGACGAGCCTGGTCGAGCACGGATACGGCGACACCATCGACGAGTACACCAACAACCTCTACTGCCGGAACTGGCTCCACGAAGCGTGGATTCTGCTGGACGACCACATAGTCCAGCTCTGGACTCCGAGGATCAAGGCAGTGGACGACCAGTTCAGGGCGACAACTGTCGCGGACGACGGCCAGGCCCTCGGGAAATTCCACAAACCACCCCACCCAGATCTGTGGTGGTGGCGTCGCCACCCCCGCCTCCTCACCGGAAACCTGGGCGACTCCCTCCGCTCAGTCGTCCTGGCCCGCGCCGAACACGGTTCAGGTCTGACCATCTGGCGCCAGTCCGGTTTGACGCTCCACCCGCGAATTCAACCTGAAGAGCAAGCAAGAGCCCACCGGGATGGGACCGGCGGGCCCTCGTTCATGCTCCTACGCTTGGGATCAGAGCCCGGATCCAGCCTCTAACCAGCACACATCATCCGCTTCGAGGTTGCCCTGATCGCTACCGATAGGAATCTCCGCCATCGGCCCCCAAGAGCGGGGCGTAAGAATCCCCGAATACCGCATCACACATGCCTCTCGCCAGGCGATGGATCGAGGTTCAAAGATTAGCCGCCAAATGTGCGGCCGCGTTGATTAGATCGTCTATATCGCTGAACTTCTCCTTCTGGCTGGGTGTCGAATGTGACCAGAGAGAATATCCCTCGCCGGAGGGCCTAATGAAGATCTCTCCCGCCTCATTAGTCCGGCTAGATTTCGCCAACCCCAGAGTCCAATGAGAAAAGAAGGGAAACATTTCGCGAAATCTCTCATGAGCATGAAGCTTCAGCAAGAGTTCCCTGTAAGCCTGGAATGAATCATCACCTAGCGTGATCTCCCATTGCGTTTCGACTTCATTTCCCTCTTCATAAGCCAGGCTCAGTCTATCGAACTCCATGAAAGGGAAACGCGAGTGGAGTGCTTGAAGAGTTACTCCCTGCTTCCAGGCGTGAAGCACCTCAGCCGCCTCGACAAGGTCGGTTGTACTCCCACTCGCCCACACGAACCGATGATCACTGTCTAGGCTAATAGAAAACCTACGCTTATCCTGCCCTAGGATGATTCGCATTTCTCCACGAGGTGATTGGAAAGCAGCAACGCTCCAGTCCCGGACGTCTAGCTCAGGGAGCTCAGAAGCGGGGCCCACATCGATCCGGAGACCGCGCGCTACTGCGATGACGGACTCTTGCAGTCCGCCCTGTTCGATCAGATCTGCGTAATAAGCGTGGTCAAAATCGCGGGATTCATCGGTTCCGGAATCATCGGGTGAGTTCATATCAGTTTCCTTGCGAGTCGGCCCGCCAGCGGGCTGGGGTCTGCGAATTCCACAGCCCGCTGGCGAGTGGGAACTAGTCGGCAAATTCGAGGGTCCAAGCGGTTGACCACTTACCCTCTTGCCACTTCGGCTCTACGACCTTTACGGGCCCATTCCGGTCATAGAACTGGATCTTATTCCAGGATTTCCGCCCAGCTATTACAGCTCTGGACAGCCAGGCCATCTCCTGCTCGGTGGCGTCAACCTTACCGCCTGCAAGACCTCGTGTAGCCATCCCCTGGAAGCCACCAGTGAATTGTTCCGTCTGCACATGGATAACCGTGTCAGGGTCATCGATGGCCTTCCTTACATGAATACTCCAATCGTCAATATACTTGGGGTCCATGTAGTGCGTAAATTTCTTCTTGTTGGCCCAGTTCGCTGTCCCCGCCTTTTGGTAGCCGAGTGCGACATCAGCGGGTGCGCCACCGGCAGTCACCTTGGGCGGAGTCCCGCCCTGACTGGATGAAGAACCTCCGCCGCTGGGATTCTCCATTTTGGCGATGCCATTGCCTAGGCGCATGGCGCCGTCAACCGCCAACCCGGCTCCAGCGACAACAGCTCCGGCCCCGGCTGCGACACCAGCTGCGCCAGCTACGCATGACGTGCCGATGGACGGGACCGCGCCTGCGACGCATAGTCCAGCCGAGCTGACTACCAACGCGGCTCCGCCGAACATGCCAGCGACTCCGCCGACAGTCTCGACGGTGCCCACCAGCGCCTCCCCAAGGGCGTCGGCGTTGTGGTCGATCCACTCTCCGGCAGCGTCCAGGGCATCGGAGCACACGTCGCACCAATCATGTCCGTCGAGTTCGACGCGACTGGTGGGGTTGCCACCGGTGAAGGCATACCGGTTGCCGGTCATGGGGTCGGTGCTCAGCCCCATGTCGGCGAGGGCCCCGTTGTACATGTCCCGGCTGGTGAAGCGGTTGAGTCCGGGGCTGTAGTTGCGGAAGCCCATGTCGTACGTTCCCGAGGCTGCGTCCCATCGCTTGGAGTTGAAGCGGTAGGGGTTGTACGCGTCCTTGGTCGGGTTGGTGGCCGAGGGCTTGTCGATGCCGGTGAAGTCGGACGTGTCGTCGGAGCCGTAGGCGGTGTAGCCGTACGTCGCCTTCGCGTTTCCGTCTGCGCCGGTCAGGGTTTCGACGTCGGTGTGGCTGTTGTAGCCGTAGTACGACTCGTCCGTCGTCGTGCCGTCGGCCGCGTGCTTGACCTGGGAGAGGCGTTCGCCCCACGGGCTGTACTGGTAGGACGCGGTGAGCTTGGTGGCGACTTCCTCGGTGAGGACTTCGCCGGACATGCCCAGGTAGTTGTACTCGGTCTTCTTCCCGTCCTCGGTTTTGGAGGTGGTGCGGTCGAGGGGGTCGAAGGCGTACGTGGTGGACTTCAGGGCACCGGTGGCGTCGGCCTTGTCGTGCTTGATGACGTGGTCGAAGCCGTCGTAGGTGTTCTTCTCGATGACCTGGGTGCCGGACTTGACGGAGTCCTGGCGGCCGAAGGGGTCGTAGATGTGGTCGGCGACCGCACCCCCGACCGTGGTCTTCAGGAGACGGTTGCGGTCGTAGCCGAAGGTGGTCGTCTTGCCCTTGACGGTCTGGGAGATGACGTTGGCGTTGTCGTCGTGGATGTACGTCTCGACGCCCGCGCCGTTGCCGGTCTTGGTCGCCGTGGCGAGGCGGTCGGCGGGTTCGTAGGTGTACTTGGTGGTGGAGGACAGGAGCTTCGTCGCGTCGTCGGCGTTGCGCTTCTGGGCGACGTCCTCCGCCTTGTTGCCGTTGGCGTCGTAGGCGTAGGCGTGGTCGGAGATCAGGGTCCCGTCGGGCTTCTTCTCCGTCTGGGTCTTGAGGGCGCCGTCGAGGTAGTAGGTGTAGCCGACGACGTTCTTGTTGCCCTTGATCTCCTGCTTCTTCTGGCCCCGGTCGGTGTAGTCATAGGTGGAGACCTTCGCCGCCGGGTCCGAGGACGACTTGCCGACCGTCACCGTCTTGACCAGCTCGCGCAGGTCGTAGGTGTAGGAGGAGAACTGGTCGGGGTGGGTCTGGGTCTTGGGCTGGCCGTTCTCGTCGTAGGCGTAGGCGGTCTTCTTCTTCTCCTGGCCCGCGAGGGCCTCGGTGACCGTTTCGACCTGGTTGAGGCCGGTGTAGGTGACCGTGTAGGCGTCGATGCGGCGGCCGGAGGAGGTGTCGTCGACCGAGGTCAGGTTGCCGTTGACGTCGTAGGCGTAGTCGAACCGCTTCTTCTCGACGTCCGCCTCGGCGGAGTTGTCGCGGACCAGCTTGACGCTGTCCGCGGCGACCGTGCCCGCACCGGATTCGGCGAGCTTGAGGTGGGCTTCGGTGCCTTCCTTGAAGTCGTAGTCGCCGATCTTGACCCAGCCGTCGGTGTTCGTCCGCTGGTCGACCTTGACGTTCGTGGAGCCCTTGGCGTGGGAGAGGGAGTACGTCGCGGACGGGGAGGCCCCGGCCACCTTCGGGTACTTGACGTACGCCGCGTACCGGCCGTCCTTGGGAATGTTCAGCGTCCACTGGAAGGCGTCCGTGCCCATGCCCGGGGCGTGGACGTGGTCGCGGCCCAGGGTGCTCTTCCACTCCGGTGCGCCGGTGGCGGAGACGTTCTGCTTGTCGGTGTTGTTGACGAGGACGACCGACGTGCCGACCGGGATGCCGCCGTCCTGGAGGGACTTGAGCTTGCCGTCCGGGAAGTGCTCCCAGGTCATCGTGCGCTGCGAGGAGCCGCCCGCCGAGGTGAGGGTGCGCTTCGTCTGCTGGCCGAGGTTGTCGTAGTCGTACTCCGTGAGGATGTCCCACGGGTCCTTGGCCGACTTCACCCAGCCGGTGTCGTAGTAGGTGTAGGTGGTGTCGTTGCGGGTGGTCTCGCCGGAGCTGGGCGGCATGGAGACCTTCGCGACGCGGCCGACCGAGTCGTAGGTGGTCTCGGTGAAGACCTTCTTGTTGTAGCGGGCGTCCTTGGGGTCGTAGGGCTGGATTTGCCGCCACGGTCGGTTGAGCTTGTCGTAGACGGTTTCCGAGGTGAAGTCGTCCGCGTTGTCCGTGGTGGCGACGCCGCGCGGCGAGAAGGTTTTGATGCGGTTGCCGACCTGGTCGTAGCCGAACTTGGTCTCCCGCGTGACGTCCGTGGCGTGCGGGGTGCGGATGACTTCGAGCTTGCCGCGCTTGTCGAAGTCGCGGATGACCTTGTTGCCCTCGGCGTCGATCGCGGCGACCGGCAGCGAGTCCTTGTCGTACTCCTGGCGGCTGGTCTTGCCCGCGGCGTCCGTAGTCGCGATGACCCGGTGGTTGAAGTCGTAGTCGGTCTTGGTCGTGTAGTCGTCGGCAGGGGTCTTGTTCTTCTTCGGGTCGATGACCCTGACCGGGTTGCCGACGCCGTCGTAGAGGTAACTGACCTTGTCACCGGCCGCGTTGGTGACGTCGGTGAGCTGGTAGATCTCGTCGTAGGTGTTGGTGGTGACGTAGTCCTTGGCGTTCGCTGTCGTCGCCGTGCCCTTGGGCTCGGTCGTTGACGTGAGGTTGCCGACCTTGTCGTAGGTGTACGTCGACTCGCGCTTGGCGGAAGTGGCCGTGTCCTGCGGGGCCGTGGCCGAGACGATCTGGTCGGCCTTGTCGTACACCGCCGTCGAGATCGCACCGTTGATCGCCTTGGACTTGAAGACGTTGTCGTTGGCGTCGTAGTCCGGCGGGAACGTCGTCAGGACGACATTCGCTTCCTTCGGGATCGTCGAGACCAGGGGACGCCCGTAGGTGTCGTACGTCTGCGTGGTCTTCTTGCCCAGCGCGTCGATGACCGACGTGACCTGGCCACGCACGTCGTACTCGGTGGTGGTGACGTGGTTCTCAGCGTTCGTGGTCTTGCGCGGGTAGCCGGTGGGGGTGAAGTCCGACGTCAGGGTCGCGTTGCCGTTGGCGTCCGTCGCCCTGGTGAGCTGGCCAAAACCGTCGTACTCGTACTTCGTGGTGAAGTCGTCTTCGACCCCGGCCGTCTCCACGCCCTTCGGGTCGGTGACCTTGTTGAGGTTGCCGAACCCGTCGTAGCCGAACTGCCAGGCACGGCCCTCGGCTGACGTCTTCTTCACCAGGTCGGCCGCGTAGCCGTCGACCTGGGTCTTGTACTGGTAGCGGACCGAGTGGGCCGGGAAGACGTCCGGGCCCGCGCATTCCGCTGCGGTGGGGATGCCTGCTTTGTTGTCCTCGGCGCTGCGTTGCCAGATGGGGAAGCCGGTCTTGGGGTCGTAGCAGTAGGCGGTTTTGGCGCCGTTGTTCTCCTCGATGAGGGTGACGTTGTGGTCGTCGTCCCAGGTCATTTTGGTGGTCTGGGACTTAGCGTTCGTCACCGTGGTGGCGCGGTCCTGGCCGTCGGTGACGTAGGTGGAGGTGTGGTTCTGGGCGTCGGTGACCTTGGTGGTGCGGCCGCTGCCGGTGGGGGTGTAGGCGAAGGTAGTCGCGCCGCCGAGGCGGTCGGTGAGCTTCGTGGTGGACCAGCGGTACCCGGGGTCGCGGTCGTAGGCCACCGTGGTGGCATTGTTCCGGGGGTCGGTGACCGTGGTCAGCTTGACGTTCTTGGCACCCTGGGCTGTGTCGTAGCCGAACTTGAAGATCTTCGGGTGTGTGGTGCCGTCACCGTCGGTGAGACGGCCCAGTGTGCCCTGCCGGGTGTAGTGGAAGGTGATCTTCCGGCCGGAGATGTCGGTCATCGACTTCACGTGGTCGTAGATCTTCGGGTCCCACAGCACCGATGCCTTGGCGATCTCGCCGTTCGCCTCGATGTACTCGTAGGTCGCATCCCCGGGCAGGTAGTAGTCCAGCTTCAGGGAGCTGCGCCCGGCCGGGTCCTTGATCTCCTTGAGGAACTTGATCCAGCGGTTGCCGGAGTCGCGCACCTCGTAGACGTACGTCTGGACGTTGTTGTTCTTGTCGATGACCTGGCGGAGGTAGCCGTCGCAGTCGATCTGAAAGCGGGTGCCGTCCGGGCGGGTCATCGTCCAGGCGTCTGTCACCTCGTCCATGCCGTCGGTGCAGGTCACACCGGCCTTCGGCTTGAGGAGGTAGTGGTAGCCGGCCGAGGAGCGCCAGGTGCCGTCGCCCTGTTTGCGGAAGATGTGCTGGGTGCCGTCGCCGTCGGTGATGTAGACCTCGCCCGGTGCGCTGTCCGGGTGGAAGTCGAGCATCGTGCCCAGCCGCATGGGGCCGGAGGCTTGGGCGGACCAGCCGTTGCCGAGCTGGGTGTCGGCAGTGTCCTGGGCGTTGTAGGACAGGCGCAGGAAGGTGTTGAGGCCGCGGCCGGGGTTGTTGAAGGCGTTGTAGGACCACACGCCGTTGCCGGAACCGAGGTTGGACATGAAGGTGGAGCCGGCGCCGGTGTTCTTGCCGGTGTAGGAGTGGTACTTCTCCATGCCCAGGCGGTCGGCGGTCGGGTCCTCGACGGCGACGGGCTGTTCCAGGCCGCCGATGCTGTCGGTCTTGGAGAGCCAGGTGCTGGTCGTGGGGTTGAAGACGTCCCAGATCAGGGTGTGGCCCTCGCGCCGGTTGCCCTCCACCAGGGGGGACTTGACCGTCGCCTTGACGACCGCCTTCTCGCCGGGGAGCAGGGCGGGGATGTCGGTGCGCAGGTTCAGGGCGGGGCTGTCGGCCAGCTCGGAGCCGTCGGGCAGGGCCCAGCGGTAGGAGAGCTTGCGTTCACCGGCCGCCCAGGCGGTGTCGCTGGTGTTGGTGAGGGTGACGTCGACCGGGTAGGTGTTGTCCTCGGTCATCCGCTGCGGAGTGTGCGGGGCGTAGTAGGTGTTCCACGGGGTGGAATCGATGTAGATGACGCGCAGTTGGGGACGCAGGCGCTCCTCTGCTGCTTCGCCGGACAGGAACATGGTGCGTTCCTGCGGGGCCGTCGCCGCCTCGTTGGCCAGCTTGATGACCACGCCGGTGTTGGGTGTCGCCTTCTCGACCCACTTCTGGGTCAGCGAGGTGGCGTCCCAGGTGTGGCGGCCGACCTCGCTGGTGATCCCACCGACCGAGTCGGAGACCACGGGGCCGAAGTCACCGCCGGGCTTCGTCCAGCGGGTGGTGGCGTTCGCCTTGTTCCAGGTCGCGGCCGTCTCCGCGAAGTCCTTCGACAGGGGCGCGAGGTCGTAGGTGGCGCCCTTTGTGCCGGTGGTGGTTTCCGCGCCCCACAGCTGCACCTGCGACTGCAACACGGTCGCGGTGTCCGGGATCGACGTGGTGGGGAACTGGAAGGCGCTGCGGGTCGTTCCATGGGTGGTGGAGTTGTTGCCGACGCTCAGCCACGCCTGCTGCACCGCACTCGGCAGCGCACCGTCCGCGGGCAGCTTGTCCAGGTTTACGTCCGGCTTCGACGAGGACAGCGTGGTGTCGGCTGCGGCGGGCAGGATGCGCAGGGTCCGCCCCGCCTTCGGCACGCCGACGTCGCGGACCGGGGAGCCCAGGAGCTTGCCGCCCTTGGTCTTCACCGCGATCTGGTAGTAGTGCGTGCGCCCGATCTCGTTCGCACTAGCGGGAGGGGTCGGGGTGGCCGAGACGTCCGTGTACAACGTGGCGTCCTTGGCCACCGGGGCGACCAGGGTGTCCGGGCCGACCGTGAAACCGGGGGTCGCGGAGCGGTGGACCTGGTACTCGACCAGGTCGTTCGCCACGTCGCCGGTGGTGTTGGTGTACGCGGCCCAGGACAGCTCGGGGCCGCTGCCGTGCACCACGGTCGGCTCACTCAGCTCCGTGCCGATGGCACCGAAGGTGACGGTCAGGCGGGGGAAGTTGGCCGTTTCGCCGTCGTAGTTGCCGTCCGCCGACTCATAGCGCGGGCCGCCGAGCGGGCCGGTGGCCGACTCGTCGACCGCCTTGACGACGAAGCCGTGGTTGGCGGCGGTGCCGTCCACCCACTTCTGCACGGTGTCCTTCACCGGGAACCGGTGCCAGGTACTGTGCTGGCCCTTGGTCTTCACGACCTGCGCGTCGGCGACCAGGCGGACTGAGCCCGCGAGGGTGCGCTCGTCCTCGTCACCGCTGTCGCCGAGCACGATCTTCCCGGCGGTGCCGCGCGCGAAGTCCACCGGATCACCCAGCGGCGACCAGTTTCCGGCCTTCGCCTCGCTCTGGTCGACGACGGTCTTTGTCGACCCCTTGCTGCCGGTGACCGTGTACGGAGCCTCGGTCGCCGCGTTCTCCAGGTCGGTCCCGGGGAAGCGGGCCTCGACCCGGTACTTACCGGACTCGGGAACGGTCGGCTGCCAGGAGTACGTCTCCCCCTTGGCCGCGTTCTGGTTGTACGCGAAGTCTCCGCCGGTGCCCTGTGCCTTGGGCCACTCGCCGACCGCAGCCGTGCTGGCAGGCACGTCAGGACCCGCCTGCACCGAGGTGCCCGACACCTCGCCCACCAGGGCGTTCGTGTTCGTCCAGGTCGCCGTCGACTCGTCCCACGCACCCGTCGCCCGGTGCGCGGCCAACGGCACATCGTTGGCGTTGCTGGCGTGGACCTGGTCGAAGTACAGGCCCAGGCGCGCCGCGTCGATCTTGGTTCCGGCCGGGATCTGGTCCAGCGGGAACTTCAGCAGCGAGCGGGCCACGCCCGCGCCGGTCTTACCGACCGACATCTTCCAGGACGTCCCGAAGTTTTCCTCCGGGGTGTCGGACAGGACCATCGTGTCCTGCGACTGGCCCGGAAGCGGAGCCACCGTGAGCGTCGGGTCGACCGTCACCGGATACTGGCGGGCCGGGTCGGCCAGCCACTTTGCGTCCGGGGTGACGGTCAGCTTCCAGCCCTGGCCGTCCCGGGCCAGCTTCTGGGTGACCTTGTCGGTGCTGACCTGCCCGTACGCGGAGGTCTCCGACTTCTTGGAATCCGTCATGAACGGAGCCGGGATCACCAGCACCGGGTGCTTCGAGGTCTCCCCGAAGAACGCGATCGACCCGTCCTTACGGGCCTTCGGCGTCAGCCCATCCGTACTCAAACGGAAGCTGAAGGAAAGCGGCGTGCCCGGCTTCTGCGCCAGGACGATGTTCTCCTTCACCTGGCCCGCGCCCACCTGGTAAACCAGGTCCGCACCCGACTTCGGGTCCTTGTAGGTGACCGTGTCACCCTTGACCGAAGGCGCCAGATCACCCGACGGGCCGTCCAGGCCCAGGGTGACCGACCGGCCGCCCCCGACCTCGTACCGCAACAGCTCCTTCGCCGTCCGGCCGAAGTAACTCGCCGCCGTGTTCGTGGTGTTGGACAGCTCCTTCCCGGACGCACGGACCGACGTGTCGATCGGCTTCCAGGCCGAACCCTGCCGGTAAGACGTCGGGAAGGCCGACAGTTCCGCCTCCACCCGGCCGTCCGAGAGCTGCCAGAAACGGGCGCTGGACGTGCGCTCGCCGGTCAGCTCCTTGACGCGCTTGGCCTTCGGAGCGTTCTCGCCCTTCGGGAGCCGTTCCCTGCTGGGGATCTCCAGCTTGCCGCCGGGCGGCGGCTTCTGGTCTTCCGGGTCCTCGTCGTCTCCGCCGAACCACCCCGAGACGGTGTCCGCGAAGCTCTTGCCGTCTCCGTCGTCACCGCCCCCGGGAGCCGGTGCCGCATAGGCGATCTGCGGAAGCGCAGTCCCCAGCACGGCCGAGACGACGAGGGCGGCGATGAATCTTCGGTGCCGAGTCCTCACGTAGTCAACTGCCTTTCCCCCAGCCGCAGTTGACCCCATGGGTGCATGCGGGCAGGGCTCAGCACTGCCGTGGGAATCTCCCGGGCAGTGAAGTGGAAGAGCGAGTTCTACGCATGGGCATGCCATGCCGTCAACCGGTCGACGATGTCCGACAGTTGGCACTATTTCCGAGAGCTGGATTCTCGGGCTGGGCTGTTGTAGAACCGTTCGGCTCAGCCCCCGACGACAACCGAAGGTCCTCCATGTCCACAGCGACCGAACCCCGGCCCTCGACCGATCCCGCCGACCCGACGGACACCGCCGAAAACCGGTCCAGCCGTCCAGGCCGCCATGCCCGGCTCCTCGCGACCGGCGCCCTGCTTCTGCTGGCCGCTGCCGCCGCGTACGCCATCTACGTGCTGACCAGCTCGGACAACCCGGCCGAGCCGCCCGTCCCGACAGCAGCGGTCACGTACTCCGTCACCGGCACCGGCACCGCCGACATCACCTACCTCGCCACCAGCGAGACGGGCACCGCCACCACCGAGAAGGCGGCGGCCCTGCCCTGGAAGAAGACGGTTCAGGTGCCGCTGGGGCAGGAACCGGTGGTGAAGATCCAGCTGCCGCAGCAGGGGGGCACCGCCACCTGCGCCCTCGCCGTACGCGACCAGCACCAGCAGCGGGCCACAGCTTCAGGGCCGTACGGGCGGACGACGTGCGCGGCAGTGCTCCCGGCCGAGGGGCGCTAGGCGCCGAGTGGGGTCGCGGGCTCCGTCAGTCGATGCCGTCGGTGGTACGACCAGGTCACCGCCGCCAGGAGTGGGCCCCACAGCAGGAGTGGGGCGTAGGCGGCGAGGAAGACGGCTTCGCCGAGTGAGATGCGGGGGTCCGGTCTGGGGGCGGTGAGCAGCCCGCCGAAGAACAGGACCCACCACAGGAAGGTGACCACGAGGGCCCCCAGCGAAGCGGCGAGGACCGCGCGTCTGTGGTTGACCGGGCGCCCTCCGAGGCGCGGAATCCAGCGCGGAAAGACCTCTCCCCAAGGGCGCACCAGGCCGAGCGTGAGGTACGACGCGGTCTCGGCGACCGCGCCGATGAATAGGACGTACGCCAGGGCGAGCAGCGCGGAGTCGCCGGGGAACGCGGCCAGGAACTCCTCGCGCTCCATCACCCCGACCGGCACCCCCAGCACGAGCGCGATGCGCCACACCCCGGAGGGGATCGTCGACCAGGCCGCGACATGGGCGGCGCGTACCGCCCACCGCGAGGGCGGTGGGGCGCAGGGGGCGGGCGGGGCGGGAGCTGTCGTCGTCATGACCTGAATGTCGCGCACCGCCCGGCTCCGGCACGTCGTGCCGAGTGATGATCGCCCTCCGTCGCACGGGGGAGGGCGGGGCTCAGAGACGTACGGGGAGGGACTGCAAGCGCCACGTGCCCGGGTCCATGGCCCGTCGGGCCTCCCCCGCCCGTGCCAACTCCGGGAAGCGGCGCAGCAGTCCGGTCAGGGCTGCCTCCGTCTGGATGCGGGCCACCGATGCCCCCAGGCAGAAGTGCGGGCCGTGGCCGAAGCCCAAGTGGGGGGTGGTGGGGGTGGTGCGGCGTACGTCGAGGTGGCCGGGGGTCGGGAAGGCTCGGGGGTCGCGGTTGGCGGAGGCGACGAGTGCGGTGACGGCCTCGCCCTTTGTTATGCGTACGCCGTGCAGGTCGGTGTCCTCCGTCGCGTAGCGCGGGATGGACAGGAGGGTCGGGCCTGCCCAGCGAGTCAGTTCGTCCACGGCTCCCGGTGTGAGGGAGGGGTCCGCGCGGAGTGCGGCGAGCTGGTCGGGGTGGGAGAGGAGGGCGTCGATCGCGTTGGTCACGAGGGGGGTGGGTGACTGGCCCGCGAGGACGACGTGCCAGATCAGGGTCACCATTTCGACGTCGGTGAGGCGGTCGCCGTCCTCGTCCTGGGCGCGGATCAGGTCGGTGAGGAGGTCGGCGGGCACGTCGGTGGGCGGGGGTTGGGTGGCGTGGGCGAGTTCGGCGCGCCTTCGGGCTACCGCTTCCTTTGCTCCTCGTACGATCCCGGGGATCGCCGCCGCGAAGTTGCCGCCTGCTCCGGCCGCGACCGTCGCTCCGTACGTCCGCCATGGCGCGCGGTCCTCGTGCGGGATGCCGACCCATTCGCAGATCACCTCCATGGGGAGGTGCAGGGCGAAGTGGGCGAGGAGGTCGACGGAGCCGTCGGCGGGTGAGGTGTGGGCGGTGAGTTCGTCGAGGAGGCGGTCGACCGTTGCCTCGATGCGCGGGCGGAAGGCGGCGGCGCGACGTGCGCTGAAGGCGGGGGTGACCAGCCTGCGGAGGCGGACGTGTTCGGGGCCGTTCATTTCCGCCATGGTGCGCATGTAGGGGACGCAGTCGTCCGGGACGTCGGGGCGCAGGAAGCTGTCGGCGCGGATTTCGAAGCGGGGGTCGCTGAGGAAGGCCCGGGCGTCCGCGTGGCGGGTGACGGCCCACATTCCGCCGAAGCCGGGGGCTGCGAGGTGGACCACGCGGGACTGTTCGCGGGCGCGGCCGTAGGTGGTGAAGGGGTCGCGGAGGACTTCGGGGTCGGAGAGCAGGAGTTCGGGGGTGGGGGGAGTCGGGTTGGGCATGGGTGGGGCCTTCCTGGTCGGTCCGGTCGGTCCGGTCGTCGGTTCTGGTCGGTCCTGGTCGGTCGGATGGCGTGACCACATGATGCCATCATCTGGATGGTCTGGGTATCTTGAATTCGTTTACAGGTGTGGTGGGGCGGGTGTGTCAGCCCCGTACGACGAGCGCGGCAGGAGAGTCATGGGCCGGTTGACCAGGGCCGAAGTCCAGGAGATGAACCGGCGGAAGGTTCTTGAGGCGGCCCGGGAGGAATTCGGCGAGCGCGGGTTCCGGGATGCCAAGATCGACCGGATCGCGGAGCGGGCGGGGCTCACGCGGGGGGCCGTCTACTCGAACTTCCCGGGGAAGCGGGCTCTGTATTTCGCTGTGCTGGCGGACCTCGCGGTGCGGGGGGCGGTGGGTCCTCCGGCGGACTCAGTGGGCACGGTTCGGGAGGCTCTTGGGGTGTTGGCCAGGAACCGGGTCGCCCGTTTTCCGCTGTCGGGTGAGGAGAGTGCGGAGAATCCGGCGCGGGATCTGCCGTCGGTGGTGCTGGCTGATGCGCAGACGCGGGAGCCGTATGCGCAGTTGCTGAAGTTGGACGCGATCGTGTTGGGGCTGGCGTTGGAGGGGCTGGCCGCCGGGAGGCGAGGGGGTGGGGGGAGGTTGGTGCCGGTGGCGGAGACGGTGCTGACGTTGTTGCACGGGGCGGATCAGTTGGCGGCGGCTGCGCCGGGGTTCGGGGATCCGTTTCAGGTGGTGGCTGCTTGTGAGCAGTTGGGGGGGCTTGCCTCGGAGGGTGCGGCTGGGGAGTGGGCGCCGCCGCATTTGCCGTACGTGGCGCGGGCGCGGCCTGTCGATGAGGCGTGGGCGCCGCCGGAGGGCGTGACGGATGCGCTGCGGGGGGAAGCGGTGGGGCTCGGGGAGGACGGAGTGGTGGCCGTGCTCGGGCTGCACCGGCTGGAGGCGGTGGAGGAGACGGTGCGGGCGGCTCCGGCCGGGCAGGTGGTCACGGTGGTGCTGGTGACCGGGGAGCCCGGGGAGTTGGGGCCGTTGGCGCGGTTGACGGTGGCGGAGTTGGGGGTGTCGATGCGGCAGGCGTTTCCGAGGGGGGTGTGGCCGGGGGTGCGGGTGGTGCATGACGAGGCGGGAGTGCTGGCGGGGGTGGTGGGGGTGTCGGGGGTGAGTGATGCGACGGAGTGCGCGGTGAGGGTGGAGGGGGGAAGGGTTGTGGCTCGGGGGGAGGGGCGGGGGGCTGGGTATGCGGTGGGGGTGGGTGGGGGGTGAGGGTCCCTGCCGACGTCCTTCTGGCTGGCGGGCCGGTGGTCAGGTCGTGGCGGGGCCCGTGCACGGTGCGGCCGGTAGTGGGGCGGGGCGGGGGTGCTCCGGGGTGGGCCCGGAGCGAGAAGGGCCGCCCCCTTGCCCGCCCGTTCCGCCCCCGGGGGGCGGTCCCGCCGCCCAAGGAGGCTAGGCGAGGGCAGCCAGGGGCGCGGGGAACTGCGCGACCAGCAACGACGCACCCGCACGTATCCGAGACAGCCGCGCGGCCAGCGCTCTAGGTGAAGGGGCGGGGAGGGGCAGCCCGCCGCAGGCGCACCCGGGCGCGGCCCCGAGCGGGCGCCTACACCTCGGCCCTCGGGGTCGGCTCCGCCGACGGTCCCGGATCCGCAGGCCGGGGGCCCGACGGCCCCGGGGCCGAAGGCCGGGGCTCCGACGGCTCCGGGGCCGACGGTTCCGGGGCCAGGGGCCCGGGGGGTGCCAGTTCCGGGAACGGGGGGCGGGGCTTCGGCGGGGCCGGAGCCGGGGACCTCCACACCCGGACGATTCGGCGGGCCGCCAGCCAGAAGGACGTCGGCAGGAAGACCAGGTCCCCCACGATCGTGATCGCCGAGAACATGGGCAGCGCCATCAAGATGCCGATCCCCACATGCGTACTCAGCATCACCACCAGAATCACGTACTTCAGCCGCCTGTTGAACACCAGCGCCGCGAACAGCACCTGCGAGAAGACCGTCACATAGGCCACCACCGCCGTGAAGGTCCCATGACTCGCGATCCACGCCGACAGCTCCGGAAACGTCGAGAAGTCGTCGCTCATCATCGAGTAATAGAGAGCCGAGCCGTCCCGCCACGAAGCGCCCCGGATCTTGTACATCGCGGCCGAGGTGTAGATCACCATCACCTGGAGGGCGATCACCCCCATCCCCGCGTTGTGCAGCACCGTCACCGCGCGCCGCCGCAGTTCCTCCCACTCCGCGCCCCACGGAACGGAACCGACTCCACCCCGTTTCGCCCGCCGCCGGGCATCCAGCGACCAGTAGCGGCCCGAGGCGCAGAAGACCAGGTAGTTGGCGAAGAGCAGGCTGAGCAGGGCCCAGCCGCTGTTGGCCATCGAGCCCCGGATGTAGAAGGCCACGACCACGAACACGAACGCCGGGGCCATCGCCCGCGTGCGCCACCCCAGGGCGTACAGGACGCTGACCGTCAGCGCGACGGCGTACCACCCGTAGAAGACGACCGGGCTGTCGGTCGAGAGCAGCCCGTACCACCAGCTGAAAGCGCCGTCCCAGCCCCGCGCCCGCATCGTCTGCTCGAAGAGCTCCGGCGTGAAGGGCGAGTCCGGACCCCACAGACGGCTCGCGTGCGGGAGTTCGCGCAGCAGGTGGACGACGTACAGGCCCGCGAGTCCGATGCGGATCGCGGCCGCGCTGTACGGGGCGAGGGGGCGCAGCGTCAGGTCGCGCAGGAAGTTCCTCGTACGGGTGCCCGCGTCGACGGCTGTCTCCCGGCCGAGCGCCAGGGCCTGGCGTGTCGTCATCGGGGGACCTTCCAGAAGCCGATCGTCCGGTAGTGCGCCGGGTAGGTCGCGTCCGGGGTCTCGCGGGGCGGGATGCGGGTGGAGCGCACCCGGAGTTCGATCGCGTCGCCCGAGGGCTTGCCCATGTCGTCGAGGCGGGCGCGGACGACGGCCAGCAGGTAGCGCCCGTCGCGGCCGGTGGCCTCGCTCGTCGGATCCGCCGAGGCGCTGGTGCGGTACTGGGAGACCGCGCGGCGCAGTACGAGCTGGTCCTCGATGCTGGGGAGGAGGTCGCCCCGGTAGCGGGCGTTGTCGTACGCAGTGACGTCGATCCACGGGCCGAGCCGCCCGTCCACCCGGGCGCGGACCTCCAGGTGCTGGTTGAAGCGCGACGGGTCGGGGGCGAAGATGTTCCAGTCCTGGGGGAACATCGGCCGCATCCACCAGTCGATCTGCTTCGTGTACGTCTTCGAGACCGGGAAGTCGCTGGCCACGTACAGCACCAGCATCGACGCGTGCACGACCGCGAGGAGCCCGACCAGACCCAGCGCGACCCGGGACAGTGTGCGGCGCACCCCTGTGAGAGGAGTGCCACGTGGGGCGAGGGGGTCCGGTGGGGGTATGGCGGACTCGGCCACGGTGTTCTCCTCCCGTGCCGACCGGCACGTGTGAATCACGACGGGCCCAGGGTATCCGTGGATACTCCCGGGCCCGCCGTGGTGCCGTCACAGCCGACGGCCCTCCGCTCAGTGCGGCTGCACGCGGGCCTTGCGGGTCGTGGAGTTGTGGATCAGGAGGCCGCCCTCGAAGTCCTGGACCAGGCCGGAGAAGGAGTCTCCGCCGCCGGGCGGCAGAGCACCCCGCCTGCTGATCGTGTGTACGTCACCGGTCGGGAAGCCCAGTGCGCCCTTGACTCCGCCGCGCGCCTGCCAGTGGCCGAGGAGGGGAGGCTGCACGGCGTGCGCGCCGGTCTTCGCGGACCAGCAGATCACTCCGCGCTCGAAGGTCTGGCACGTCCCCCTGACGCCGAATGAGTTGACCTCCTGGCGCGGGTCGGACACCGGATAGCCGAGGGTGCCTCGCTCGGCGCGCAGCGCGCGCCACTTGGCGTGCACCGGACCCCACAGGGGGCGCGCCCCGGAGCGTTGCGACCAGTACACGGCACCGTGCTCGAAGAGCTGGTACCGGCCGTTCGCCGCGGCGGCGTGCTGCGGGGAGGTGGCGCAGCCGAGCTGAGCGGCCCTGGCGCGGGCCGCCGCGACGGGGCCGGTCGGCCGTACGGCGCAATCGAAGGCGGCGGTGACCGTGTGGTCCCTGTCCATGGTGAGGGGCAGGGGGTTGCTGTTCGGTACGGACCGGCCGTCGACGGTCCAGCCGGTCAGGGCGCGCGCGGGTGCCGGTACGGCGGTGAGGGTCAACTGCGCGCCGTGGCTGTAGGGAGCCGGTGCGGACAGCTGAACCTTGCCCGCGCCGAGCGGAGTGCCGGTCACCTTGAGGGTGTGCTGCTGAGGCTGGGGGTCCGGCTTCGGCTGAGGATCGGGCTGGGGCTGGGGCTGAGGGTCCGGCTTCGGCTCAGGGTCCGGCTGGGGCTGGGGGTCGGGCTTCGGCTCAGGCTCCGGCTTCGGCTTCGGCTTCGGCTTCGGCTCAGGGTCTGGCTGGGGCTGAGGGTCGGGCTTCGGCTCAGGGTCGGGCTTCGGCTCAGGATCCGGCTGGGGCTGAGGGTCCGGCTTCGGCTCAGGATCCGGCTGGGGGTCGGGCTTCGGCTCAGGATCCGGCTGGGGCTGAGGGTCCGGCTTCGGCTCAGGATCCGGCTTGGGTTCCGGATTCGGCACCGGCCGGAAATTCGCGACCAAACCGTGCCGTGCGTCCACCGTCACCACCAGCGGATTCGTACTGCCGGCGTCCGCACCGTCCAGGGTCCAGCCCACGAACTCCTGCCCCCCGGCCGGAGTCGCCGTCACCGTGACCTTCGTCCCCTTCTCGTACGGTCCGCTCTTCGCCGCCCGCGCCTCTCCCCCGCCCACCGGCGAGGCCGACACGTCGAGCGCGAACAGCTCCTGCGGCGGTACGGGCGGGGTCCGGTAGCGGGACACCACGGGCACGGTGTCCCGCAGAACCCGCGCGTTGTCGTGGTCCGCGTCGCCGAGTGCCTCGCCGCCCTCCGTCGCCGTCGGGCTGGAGTAGTTCATGGCCATGTCGCACGCGTACGAGCACGCGGAGCCGTACCCCATGATCGAGTAGTGCTTCTTGCTGGTGGTCACCCAGCCCCGGTTGTAGGGGAAGACGGGGTTCTTGGCCCAGTTCTCGCCGCGCTGCGTCGTCAGGGTGGCGTCGTCGTGCCAGAGCGCGAAGTTGTGCCCCAGTTCGTGGGCCATGGTCCCGGTGGTGGCATCGTCCACGTCGACCGCGGACCACGCCGAGTCGTCGGTCTTGCGCTCCCGGTACCTGGTGTTGCCCTTCGTCGTGATGCGGTCCTCAGCCAGCGGCTCCTGTGGGGTGTTGGCGATGCCGGAGGTGTACTCGCCGCCCGCCTTGGGCACCTCCGAGAGCACCGACACCAGGTCGGCGTACTGCGCCTCGCGCACCTCGCGGGCCTGTTTGCCCAGGACGCTGGAGGCGTCACCGAGCGCCTCGATCACCGCGCTCGCGTCCTCGTCGCCCGTGTAGTCGGCCTGGAAGAAGTGGTTGAACCGCACCTTCCCCTGCACTCCGGCGTTGCCGAACGCGTCGTTGATCTGGCTCTCCGCGAGGGCGACCCTGGCCTTGAGCGCGGCCTCGCCGCCCGCCTTCTTCAGCGCCTTCGCGGTGTAGCCGACGGCGATGTCCACCACCACGGGATCGGCGGCGCGTGGTGCCGTCCGCCGGGGCTTCGCCCGCCCGCCGGGCGCCTCGGAAGCGGGCACCACCTCGGGAGCGGGCGGCGGCTTGTAGGTGTCGCTCGACTGGAGTCGCTTGCGCCGCAGGTCGACGACTCGTACGTCGCTGTGTCCGGCGTCCGTCGGCAGCAGTTCGTAGATCAGCGAGCCCTGCTTGACGGAGCCCGAGACCCGCACCGTTCCCCCGGAGCACGCGCCGTCCACCACCAGGTAGGCGAGCTGGTCCGGGGCGTCCACGACGTGCCCGGCGACCAGCACCCGGTCCTCGGACTTCCGGTGGGTCACCGTGTCGGCGGTCACCCGGATCCGTACGTCGGCGAAGAGCGGCAGCACGATCTCGTACGCCCCGCGCGGGTCGTCGTCGCACAGCGCGCGGAACGCGCCAGCGGGCACGCCCACCCGGCCCAGCCGCACCACCCACGGCTCCCCCGGCACGGGGTCACCTGCCGCCGGGACACCCTGCGGAATTCCGCGGACCGCCGGGAACGCAACCGCCGACTCCGCGACTCCCGCGGAGAGTGCGCACGCCAACGTCAGCGCGCTCCCGGTCCGCCACCACTGTCTTCGCACTCGTCGTACTCGTCGCACTCGTCGTCCTTCGCGCCACAGGCTCGTACGGGCAGGCCGCGACGGACAACTCCCGCCGGGCACCGCCGGTCCGGCGGTGCCCGCCAGCCAACCGCGCGTACGGGCGCACCGCCCCCCGGGCGAATCCGAATGGGGCAGCACCCCACCCGGCCGGACGCAGCAACGCCCCGGCCCTAGATCTCCCTCGCGGGCCAGTCCAGCATCCGCGCGCCGATGACCGCCGTCTGGAGCGTGTACCTGCGCAGCGGGTCGGACGGGTCGGCCCCGGTCAGCCGGTGGATGCGTTCCAGCCGGTACGTCAGTGCGCGCACGCTCAGGTTCAGCCGCCGGGCCGCCTCGGCGGCGACGCAGCCCGCGTCGAAGTACTCGCGCAAGGTCGCGACGAGGGGTTCCGCCCCGCCGCGCGCCTCCTCCAGCGGACCGAGCGCGCTGCGCACCAGGTCGACGAGGGCCTGGTGGTCCCGGCCCAGTACGGGAAAGACCAGCAGGTCGGCCGCGTGGAGTACGGGCCCCTCCAAGCCCATCCGCTCGGCGAGGGAGAGCGCGCCGAGCGCCTCCTCGTAGCTGTGCACGACGCCGCCCGCGCCCGGGTGCGGGCGGCCGACGGCCACCAGGATGTCGTCGGCCGCGGCGTGCGCCTGCTTGGCGAAGTGGTGCAGGACGTCGGTCTGCTCGCCGGGGGCGATGCACACCAGCCGCCCGTCCTTGCTGGCGACGAGGATGCGGCGGTCGGCGAAGCGGACGGTGAGGGAGTTCTCCACGGCCCGGCTGATCGCGTCGCCGTCCTCGATGGCGTCGGGGCCCTCGGCGACCGCGACGGCGTGGGCGCGGGAGAAGCGGAGGCCGAAGCGTTCGGCGAGGGCGGCCAGGCGGCCCAGGTCGCTGCGGCCGTGCAGCAGGTCGTCGATGAACTCCCGCCGCACGGCCTCTTCCTGACGGACCGCCATGCGCTGTGCCCGCTCGTACCCTTCGGCGACGGCGTCGACGGCCTGCCCGACGGCGGCGAGCACCTGGTCGGGCGAGCCAGACGCCGTACGCGGCCACTGCTCCCTGGTCTCCGTCAGGTACGCGCGGACCACGGCGCGCAACCCGAGCCCCGATTCGGCGGCCCGTTCGCCCAGCGCGCGCCGGGAGTCGAGCTCGTCCCGGTCCAGCCGACGCCCGGTCTCCGCCACCTCGCGCAGGGTCTGGGCGTACCCCTCCACGTACTCCTCGGGTATCTCCCGTTCCGTCACGTCACACGCCCCTCCACCTGCTGTTTGTCACGTACAAGGATCGCAGACGGACGAACGTCCGAGCCTGTGGACGGAATCGGTCCGGGCCAAGAGACCCGTGCGGCCGGCGCTACGGCCGGATGCGGTACGTCTCCCCCGCCCTCGTCGGCACGCCCAGCACTCCGTCCTTCGCGGTGTACGTCGTCGAGCCGCCGCCCGCCCGGACCACCCGGACCCGCCCGGCCAGCGCGGGATGCCGCACCTTCGCCGTGCCACCGGCCGTGGAGGTGATCCGGATCTCCACGGGCCTCCCCTCCTGCCAGTCGACACCGACGGTGAAGCCGCCCCGGGCGCGCAGTCCGTCGTAGGAGCCCTTCGCCGCCCACGCCGAGGGGAGGGCGGGCAGCACGTGGACCGTGCCGTGGCGGCCCTGGAGGAGCATTTCGGCGATGCCGGCGGTCGCCCCGAAGTTGCCGTCGATCTGGAAGGGCGGGTGGGTGTCCCAGAGGTTGGGGAGGGTGGAGGACTTGAGCTGCTCGCCGAGCATCCTGGCGGCGTGGTCGCCGTCGCCGAGCAGCGCCCAGAAGTTGATCTTCCATGCCTTGCTCCAGCCGGTGCCTCCGTCGCCGCGCGCGGCGAGCGAAACCTCGGCCGCAGCGGCGAACTCCGTTCCCGGCTCGATCTGACGGCCCGGGTGGAGCGCGAAGAGGTGGGAGACGTGGCGGTGGGTGTTGGCCGGGTCGTCGACGTCGGCCTTCCACTCCTGGAGCTGGCCCCACCTGCCGATCCGCAGCCCGGGGTCCAGCTTCGTGAGGGTCGCCTTGATCTTCTCCCTCAACTCCCGGTCCACGCCCAGCACTTCGCTCGCCTCGACGGTGTTGGTGAGGAGGTCGAAGACGATCTGCTGGGAGATGGAGGCACCGGCGGTGAACTCGCCCTGTTCCGGCGAGTAGCTGGGCGAGACGACGAGGGTGGCGTCACGCGGGTCGGTGTGGAGGTTGGCTAGCCAGAAGCGGGCGGCCTCCTTCATGGCCGGGTAGGCGCGGGTGCGCAGGTAGGCGCGGTCCCGGCCGAAGAGGTAGTGCTCGTACATCTGCTGGACCAGCCAGCCGTTGGCCTCGGGCATCCAGAAGGAGGTGGACCAGTCGTGGACGCCGGTGTAGCCGAAGGGGTTGGTGTTCTGGTGCACGACCCAGCCTTCGGGCGCACCGAACATCTCGCGGGCGGTCTTTCGTCCTGGCGGGCGGAGCGCGTCCACGAGGTCGTGGTAGGGCCCGGCGGTCTCGGCGAGGTTCGTGATCTCGGCGGGCCAGTAGTTCATCTGGATGTTGATGTTGGTGTGGTAATCGGCGTTCCAGGGTGGGGTGTTGGAGTTGTTCCAGACGCCTTGGAGGTTGGCGGGGAGGAGGGAGCCGGGGCGGGAGGAGGCGATGAGGAGGTAGCGGCCGTAGCGGAAGAAGAGCGCTTCGAGGGCGCGGTCGGCGGGTGACTGGGGGTCGGCCCGGTATCCGGCCAGGAGCTGGTCGGTGGGGACGTCGGCGGGCATGCGCTGGCCGATGTCGAGGCGGACGCGGTCGTAGAGGCGGCGGTGGTCGGCGATGTGGGCGGCACGGAGTCCCTCGTACGGCTGGGCGGCGGCCCGGGTGACGGCGGAGGTGACACGGTCGTGCGGGTCGGTGCCCCGGTAGGTCGGGTGGCGGTCGGCGTAGTCGGTCCCGGCGGAGAAGACGAAGACGGCGCTGTCGGCGCCGGTGACGGTGATGCGACCGCCGCTCTCGGTACGGGTGCCGCCCTGGGCGACGACCTGGACCTGGCCCTCGTACCGCAGGCCGTTGTCGGCGAGCGCGCCCGCGACGGTGATCCGGCCGTTCTCGGCGGCGGTGGAGGCGCCGGACTGGGCGGAGTCGATGCGCAGGGTGAAGGTGACCTGTCCGGGCCGGTCGGCGGTGAGGCGGCCCGCGACGACGCGGCCGGGGTGGCTGGCGAAGTACTCGCGGGTGTACGTGGTGCCGGTCGTGGCGTCGCGGTAACTCACCCCCGCCAGCGCGTTGTTGAGGTCGAGGTGGCGGCGGTACGCGACGGGGGACGCGGGTGCGCCGGGGAGGTCGAGGACGAGGGAGCCGAAGTTCTGGTAGTTGCCGAAGCCGGGGACGATTCCGGCGGGGGTGCCGTAGGTGGGGTTGCCGAGGCGGCGGGACACTTCGTCGGGGTCCATCGACCCCTTCTCGTCGATGATTCTGCGGACCTCGTCGAGGGCGCCGGGCCGGGGCGCGGGCCAGTCGCCGTGGTCGTAACCCTCCTTGCTGCCGGGACCGCCGGTCCACAACGACTTCTCGTTGAGCTGGAGTTGCTCGGTCGCGACGCCGCCGAAGACCTTGACGCCGAGGTCGCCGCTGCCGAGCGGGAGTGCCTCGCGCTCCCAGTGCGTGGCGGGCTTGTCGTACCAGAGGGTGTGCCCTTCGGCGGGCGGCACGGGGCCGGACGGGGCCGCGGCGGCTCCTGGTGCGCGGCCGGTCGGGGCGAGTGCGGTCGGGGCCGTCGCCGCACCGGCCGGGGAGGCGGCAGGCAGCACCGCGCCGGTGGCGAGGACCGTGGACAGAGCGAGTGCTTGGCGCCTGGACAGCGTCATGGAGATCCCTCCAGAGGTCGGATCAATTCCGGGCGAATGTTAGGGGAATTGCCCGGGTGGCCGCCATGGAGAGAACGCGACGACGCTTGGACCTTTCCAGAGGTCGGACCTTGCGAGGGAGGCATCCCCCGAGGAGCGGGGGCGGTGGTGCGGGACGGCTGCGAGGTGCGCGCCCCGGCGTCGGTCACCGGCGCGCCTCACACCCCTTACTGTCGATGACCATGAACAACGTGCGACGCCTCAGCAACCCCACCACCGACACGCCCGCCCGCACCTCCCCCACCCCGAACTGCCTCACCGGCGTCGGCGTGATCGTTCTGGACTCGCAGCACCGGGTCCTGCTCGGTCTGGGCCACAACGGCCGCTGGGAGCTTCCCGGCGGCAAGGTGGACACGGGCGAGAGCTTCGAGGAAGCCGCGATGCGTGAACTCGCCGAGGAGACCGGCCTGTTGGTCGAAGGCGATCGGGTCCGGGTCGCCGGAGTCGTACTGGACAGCGGTTACGGGCTCAACCGGGTCTCGGCCGCGGTGGTGACCCGGCCGGACGGGGGCACGCCCGAGGTGAGGGAACCGGACAAGATCGCGCGATGGGAATGGTTCGCTCCGGCGGAGATCCCCGACGAGCTGTTCGTGCCGTCCGCAGCGGTGCTCCGCACGTGGCGACCGGAACTCACGCTCCCCGAGACCGACGCCTTCCGCTACCCGACACAGGACTGACCGGCCCTTCTCGGCCAGCCCAACTGCCTCTGCCAGAAGGCGAGTTGCCACGCCTCTTCCCGTCACGGGCGGGGCCGCTCTATGCTCCTGCGACTCATGTGGCAGTTACCACCGGTAAGGGGCTGAGCGGATGGATCGCACGGGCTTCACCTCACGAACCTCCCGAACCTCTCGAACCTCACGAACCTCTCGGCGTACCTTCGTGGCCGGAGCGGCAGCCGTGGGCGGGGCCACCGCCCTCGGCGCACTCCCGGCCGGAGCCGCGCACGCCGCACCGGCCGCAGAGCCCCGGGCGGGCGGCCGGTCCGTCGCCGTGCTCGGCGGCGGCGTCGCCGGTCTCACCGCCGCGCACGAGCTGGCGGAACGCGGCTTCCACGTCACGGTCTACGAGAGACGCGCCCTCGGCGGCAAGGCGCGCAGCATGGACGTGCCGGGCAGCGCGAAGGGCAGCCGCAAGCCGCTCCCCGGCGAACACGGCTTCCGCTTCATCCCCGGCATCTACCACAACCTCCCGGACACGATGCGCCGCATCCCCTTCCCCGGCAACGCGAACGGGGTGTGGGACAACCTCATCGCACCGCCCGAGATGATGTTCGCGCGCTCGGACGGCCGCGAGGAGATGCGGATGCCGATCCCGTGGCCCGGCCACAAGCCGCCGAACCTCGACCTCGACGACATCCGCCGCATGCTGACGGGCCTCCTGGAAACGGCCCTGAACCTCCCCCTCCACGAGATCGCCTACTTCGTGAATCGCACCCTGGTCTTCCTCACCAGCTGCGACGAGCGCCGCGACAGCACGTGGGAGAAGACCCCGTGGTGGGAGTTCGTGCGCGCGGCCCGCATGTCGAAGGAGTACCAGCGCATCCTGGCGGTCGGCATCACCCGCAACATCGTGGCGACGAAGGCGGAGGAGGCGAGCACCCGCACGGTCGGGACCCTGGGCGAGGCGTTCGTCTTCAACGCGCTGGGCCAGGGCGCGGACGGCCCGCCCGACCGCATCCTGAACGCGCCGACGAACGAGGCGTGGATCGACCCGTGGGTGGCCCATCTGCGCACGCTGGGCGTGGAGTTCAAGATGGGCTGGACGGTACGGGAGCTGAAGACGGCGGGCGGCAGGATCAGCGCGACCGTCATCGAGGACCCGGCGGGCGTGCGTCAGTCCGTGGTCGCCGACCACTACGTCTCCGCCATGCCGGTCGAGCACGCGCGTCGCACCTGGAACGCGGAGATGCGCTCCCTGGACCCGCAGTTGGTGCGTGCCGACAAGCTCGAAACGGACTGGATGACGGGTATCCAGTTCTATCTGACGGAGCGTCCGAAGATGGTCGACGGTCACGTCAACCTCATCGACTCCCCGTGGTCCCTCACCGGCATCGCCCAGGCCGGGCACTGGAAGGGCCGTGACTTTCCCGCCGTGTACGGGGACGGGGTGGCGGTGGACTGCCTGTCGGTCGACATCTCGGAGTGGGACAAGCCGGGGATCCTGTACGGGAAGACGGCCAAGCAGTGCACGCGGGAGGAGGTGGCGAAGGAGGTCTGGGCCCAGCTCAAGGCCGCCCTCAACGACACCGGCAGGACGGTCCTGCGCGACAGTGCGCTGCACTCGTGGTTCCTGGACCCGGGCGTGGACGGCCTCGGCACACCGAACCCGACGAACGAGGACGAGCTCCTGATCCACCCGTGCGGGACGCTCCACAACCGCCCCTCCGCCGCGACGAAGATCCCGAACTTCTACCTCGCCGGGGATTACGTCGCCGTCGACATCGACCTCGCCACGATGGAGGGCGCGAACGCGTCGGCGCGGGCGGCGGTCAACGCTCTCCTGGACCGGGTGGGTTCGGATGCGGCACGGTGCACGGTGAAGGGGATGCACAAGATCCCGGCGATCGAGACGCTGAAGCGACACGACCGGACGAGGTGGCGGCTGGGGCTGCGCAACGCGCTCGACCTGGGCTAGGCGGGGCCGATCGGGCGCGTCGGTTCCGTCAGGTGCGCCCGTCGCGGCGGCTGCGCAGGTCGCGCAGCCGCTGGGCTGCTTCTGGCGGCAGCGAGTTCTCGTACGAGACGAGGAACTGCCGCGCGCTCATCGAATCGGACTCGGCCTCCCACACCGAATGGAAGATGTCGACGTTGTCAGCGGCACTCGGCTGGAGAAGGTCGCTGAGTAGTGTCCGCAGGTTCGCCCGCGCATCGGCATCGGCCACGTCCCTCACCCGGGGCTCGGGGACACCGAGCCGCCTGAGCGCGGTACGCGCCTGGAGCACGACCGCAGGCAGGACCAGTGGTTCCACCCAGGAGGTGAGGAGGTCGTACACGAGGCCGGCCGGCAGTCGATGCGCGTCGTGCAGCAGTTGCCCGTAGAGCAGCGCCGCCAGCCCGTCGGCAACACTGACCGGCACTCCCGACAGGGCGCTGACGACTCCACCGAAGCGTTCGTACCGGACGGCCAACTCCGCATCGGATTGGTCCAGATGGCTCGTCAGCCAGACCTCCAGCAGGTCGTGCGCGACGGAGCTGGCGTAGCCGCCCTCCGCTTCTCCGTAGAAGGTGTCCAGTGCGCCGCCAAGGTGGCGGAAGAACGGGTCGAGGGCGTGGCGCAGCACCTCGTCATGGCTCACGTCCGCGACGACCATCTTGTGCCGGGCCTCCCGCGAGCCGTTGCGCCACCAGGCCATACGGTCCGTCTGGCGCTGGTCGGTCGGCGCGTGGCCGTACACCCAGTACGGATCGACGGGGCTCGGCTCCGGCGGTTCCGTCGACAGCGGTGTGACGGTCAGCTCCCGGCGATCCCCCACCCAGGTGCGCCGCACATCCAGCGCGAGCGCGTACTCGGTCCACTCCTGCGCGGTCAGCGCCGACCGGTACAGCTGGACCCTCAGCGGCCAGATCCCCGCCGGGTCGACGGCCGCCGGGAACAGTCGGCCGGCCGTGACACCGCCGGTGACCAGCACCGTCAGCATCATCAGGTTCGCCTCGTACTTCCCGTGCCGGGCAGCCGTCGCCCGGGGAATGGGACGGTAATCGGCGTACTTGTGCTCGACCCTGGTGCGGGCGTCCTCCATGACGTCGATGAGCAACTCACCCAGCCTCTCCCGGCGTTCGGGGGCGAGGCGTCCGATGCGGGCGTCCACGAAGCGCAGCATCTGCCGGGAGGCCAACGAGGCGTACGACAGCAGGGCGTACAGCAGATCGTCGTCGACCGGCGCCCTGCCGATGGTCAACGGAGGCTGCTGATCGAGGAGTTGGTCGAGGAGGATAACGGCGAGCCGGGCGACCAGGTACTCGCCGAAGGTGGCGTGCAGGAATTCGTACGTGGTCAGCTCGCGGTCGTCCTGGACAGCCTGCGCCTTCTGCATGAAGAAGAACCGGCCGAGGGCGATCTCCGCCTGGTTGAGCGGGGCACGGAAGTCGGCGGCGGTGGTGGACTGCCTGCCGAGCAGCGCGTTCAGGTCCTCTTCGAGTTCCGCCACGGTGATCCACTGGCGGCGGCGGTTGAGGATGCCGAAGGCGATGAGCGAGAGCCGAGTGAGCTCGCGCTCGGAGTGTTCGGCGAGCTGGCGTGCAGTCAGGGCGTCTGCCGACTTGCCTATCTCGCGGACCGCGAAGGAGGCCAGCAGCTCTTCGTAGAGCTCCGCCGCCCCGAACGGCTCGCCGCTCTCCGCCTCCCGCTGGAGCGTGTTGGCGTTGGCGTCGTACAGGGCGAGCATCAGCAGGAGCAGCGGCTGCGACGCCAACTCGGCGTACCCACTGGCCACTTCCACCGAAAGGGGGCGGAGTCCCTGCGCGGCGAAGTGCGGTGCGTTCAGCTCGTTCCACACGGAGAGCCAGCGTCGGATGTGTGGTTCGCGGAAGGGTTCGAGGCGTACCGCCACGGTCCCTTCCGGGCAGCGGGCGCGGTCCGCAACCGCCGTGCGGCTGGTGACCATGGCGTACGCCGGGCGCCCCTGGTCGGCCTCGCGCTGCTGGAACTTGGCGATCCGGGCCAGGTAGTCGGTCTGGTTGACGCCGGTGGCCTGGAGCAGTTCGTCGAAGCCGTCGAAGAGGAGGACGGGCACCGACCCCTCGGCGGACCGCACCAGTTCCGGCCAGGACACCCGCTCGCCCGTCGCGGCCCGTACCGCGTACTCGATCTGCTCCTGTACGTCGACCTCGGCGGGCACCTCGCGCAGCACGATCCGTACCGGCAGGTATCCGGCGGCGGGCAGCCGGGCGGCGAGCATCTTCGTCAGGACGGACTTGCCCGCCCCCGGCTGGCCGAGGACGAGCAGCGGCACGGTGGCCGTCATCTCCGAGGTGAGCGCTCCGGCCAGGAACTCCGTGAGGTCCGACCTGACGGGTACGTCCGCCCACCAGTCCTCCGTCGCCGGGCCCATACCTCCTTCGGGCAATGCCCTGACCCGGAAGTCCGGGTCCACGTAGCCCTCTTCGAGAGAGGGCAGGCGTACGCCGCTCGGGGCCTGGCCCTCGGAGAGGATGGCCCGCCCCAGTGCGGCCCGCGAGCCGCGCACCAGGCCGTCGGCGGCATGGCCGAGCGGGCGCACGGAGGCCAGTCCGGCGAGGGCGCTCTCCACACCGGCCAGTGAGCGGCGGATCTCGTTCCGGGTGGCCTGGTGTTCGAGCTGGCCGGACCAGAAGCCGAACTCGGGTATTTCCAGGGCGAGTCGAGCGAAGAGCTCGCGGTACCTCTGCACCGCCCGCTGGTAGAGACGACTCAGCTGCAGAGCGGTGCGATCGCGCGCCGCTTCGTCGAGGCGGTCCCACAGCGCGAGGCCCCGCAGGAAGTACTTGAGCTGCTCCGCAAGGTCCAGGTACCAGACGTGCAGCTGGTTGAGCGTCTGCTCGAAGGGCCGGAACGGGCCCGGCTGGGGCACCTCGGCGGACAGGAGGGTGGCGACGAAGCGCGGGGCGTCGGGGCTGCCTCCCGCCAGAGCCAACTGCTCGGACCGGGTCAACTCCGCGTCGGCCAGCCGGAAGGGCAGCTCCGCCTCCTCCAGCACCTCGAAGAACGCCGTGATCACCAGCACCGCGTGCGCCGCTGCGATCTGCTCCGTGCGGTCCGCCCGCTCCGCAGACCCGAGCCGGTCCCGCAGCCCCGTCGTCACGTCCCGCCCGATCCGCAGCACCCGCCCCTGCGCCCCGAACAGCCCGAGCACCGCATCGCTCGCCCCGCCCGTGGCGGCGTTCAGCGCACCGCCCACCACTCGGTCCGCCGCCGCCAGGGCCTCGCTGTCGCCGCCCAGGATCGCCACCGCGTCCCGGTAACTCAGAAGTCGTCGCCCGCGCATACCTCAGATGTACCACGCACCACTGACAGCGGACCCGGCGGTCTACAACCTGCCCGCCTCCACAATCCGCTTCAGGAACTGCCGAGTTCGGTCCTCGCGCGGCGCGCCGAACACCTCCGCCGACGTCCCGCGCTCCAGCACCACTCCCGCGTCCAGGAAGCACACCTGATCCGCGACCTCCCGCGCGAAGCCCATCTCGTGCGTGGCGATGACCATGGTCATGCCCTCCTCCTTCAGGTCCCGCACCACGCTCAGCACCTCCCCCACCAGTTCCGGGTCCAGCGCCGCCGTGATCTCGTCGAGCAGCAGCAGCCGAGGGCGTACGGCCAAGGCCCGTACGATCGCCGCCCGCTGCTGCTGCCCCCCGCTCAGCCGGTCCGGGTACTCCCCCGCCTTCCCGCCGAGCCCCAGCCTCTCCAGCAACTCCCGCGCCCGCTCCTCCGCCTCCTCGCGCGCGACCCCGTGCACCCGGCGCGGGGCCAGGGTGATGTTGTCGAGCACCGACATGTGCGGGAAGAGGTTGTACGACTGGAAGACCACGCCGATCCGACGGCGTACCGCGTCCGCGTCCGTCCGGGGGTCCGTGATGTCCTCGCCGTCGAGGAAGACCGCCCCGTCGTCGATCTCCTCCAGGAGGTTCACGCAGCGCAGCAGGGTCGACTTTCCGGACCCCGAAGCCCCGATCAGGGCGGTCACCGTGTGCGCGGGCACCTCCAGGTCCACGTCCCGCAGCACCACCGTCTGCTGGTGCCGCGTCCCGTACGTCTTGCGCACGGACTCCAGCCGCAGCACAGCGGAGACGTCGCTCATACCGTTCCTCCCTGGGCGCGCTGCCTGTCCATCCGTGCCGTCACCCAGTCCGTGAACCGCGTCATCGGGATGGTCAGGGCGACGAAGACGAGCCCCGCCACGATGTACGGGGTGTAGTTGAAGTCGCGGCTCGCGATGATCTGCGCCGCGTAGACCGCGTCGACCGCGCCCGCGATGGAGACCAGGCCGGTGTCCTTCTGGAGCGAGACGAGGTCGTTCAGCAGCGGGGGGACGACCCGCCGCACCGCCTGTGGCAGCACCACGTACCGCAGGGTCTTGCGGTGGGAGAGGCCCAGGGACCGTGCCGCCGCCCGCTGCGAGGGGTGGACGGACTCGATGCCCGCCCGGAAGACCTCCGCGACGTACGCCGCGTACGTGAGGGTCAGCGCGACCCCGCCCAGGATCACCGGGTCGGTGGTGACCCCCGTCAGCCGCAGCGCGGGGACGCCGAAGACGACGATCAGGAGGTTGATGATCAGCGGCAGCCCCCGGAAGAAGTCCGTGTACGCGGTCGCCAGCGCGCGGAGCGGGAAGAAGGCGGGTCCCCGCAGGGTGCGGGCCACCGCGAGCAGCATGCCCAGGACCAGCACGGAAGCCCCGCACACCACCAGCAGCCGGAGGTTCAGCCAGAGGCCCTCCATGACCTCAGGGAACGCCTTCTTCGCGAAGGCGGGGTCGAAGAAGGTCTCGCGGGTCCGCTCCCAGCCGGGCGAGTTGACGACGACCAGGTAGAGGACGGCGGCCGTGACCAGGGTGCTGAGCGCGGCGACGGCCGTGGCGCGGCGCGTACGGCCGCGCCGGAAGCGTTCGCGTTCCAGGCGGCGGGCGGAGGGGACGTAGCCGTCGCTCCGCGCCGCCGCCGACGGCATCTTTTCGAGCGTCACTTCAGCACCGGGGCGTCGACCGCGTCCGCCAGCCACTGCTTCTCCAGCTTGGCGAGCGTGCCGTCCTTGCGGAGGGAGTCGACCGCGCCCGTCACGCACGCCGTCAGGGCGCTCCCCTTGTCGAGTACGAGACCGAACTGCTCGGCCTTGCCCGGGACTTCGGCGAACTGGCCGACGACGGCTGCTTCCTGGACCTCGGCCCCGGTGATGTAGAAGGCGGTGGGGAGGTCGACGATGATGGCGTCGACCTGGCCGTTCTTCAGGGCGGCCTTGGCGAAGTCGTTCTTCTGGTAGACGGACGGCTGCTGGGTCGGCTTGATGACCTCGTTGATGACGTCGAGGCTCGTCGTGCCGACCTGGGCGCCGAGCTTGGCGTCCTTGAGGTCGGCGACCGACGTCGCCTTCGCGGCCTTCGAGGACTTGAGGGCGACGACGGTCTGGCGCACGTCGTAGTAGCCGGAGGAGAAGTCGACGGCCTTCTTGCGCTGGTCGCTGATGGAGATCTGGTTGAGGTCGAAGTCGAACTTCTTCTCGCCCGGCGCGAAGGCGTTGTTGAAGGCGACGGTCTGCCAGACGACGTCGTCCTTCTGGTACCCGAGCTTCTCGGCGACGGCGTAGGCGACGGCGGACTCGTAGCCCTGGCCGTTCGACGGGCTGTCGTCCTTGAACCAGGGTGCGTACGCGGGCTTGTCGGTGCCCACCGTCAGCTTGCCCGCCGTCTCGGTGGCCAGCTTGCCCTGCGGGCAGGCGGCGGCTCCTCCGGCGGACGACGACGGCGCGGCCTTCGATCCGGGCTCCGGCTGCGGGGCGCACCCGGCGGCGAACGCGGTGGCGAGGACGGCGAAGGCGGCAGTGAGACTGCGGGCGAGGATGACAGGGCGCATGGCGCCGAGAGTGGCAGTGAGCAGGGACTTTTGTCCACGTCGAATCGGTGTTCGTCCGCATTCTGGAACGTGTTGCGAGATGATGAATTCTCCCCGGGGGCGGGCGCGGTCGGGCCGGGGTTTCCGCCGTCGGGGCGCCGGGGATCGGTGCTGAAGGTACGGCCGGGGGCCGCCGGGAGAGCGGGGATCGGGTGCACGAGCACGAGCGGGGCCGTCGACTGGCCGACGGCGAGACCGCGTTGGAGGACTACGAGAGCGGCACGGGCGGCACGGACGCCCTCGACGAGGCGATCCGGCTGCTGTCGGCAGTGCTCGTCGCGGACCAGGAGGCCGGTCGCACGCAGGACCGGGACCTGTTGGACCTGCTGGCGGGCTGCCACAGTGCGCGGCACAGGGCGACGGGCGAACTCGACGACCTCGACGCGGCGGTGGGGCTGCTCCAGATCTCGGTCGATCTGACCCGCGCGGCGGAGCCAGGACCTGAAGAGGCCGAACCGGTAGGCACCGAGCTGGTGGGTACCGGTCCGGACGGGCCCGACGCCCACACCGAGTGGCGGCACACCCTCGCCGATCGTGCGTACTGGCTGGCCGAACGCCTGCGGGACCGGTTCGAGCTGACCGGCACGGCGGGCGTTCTCGATGCCGCGTTCGACGCCGCGCGGCTCTCCGTCGCGCACACCGCCGGGTACGCGGAGGCCGCCGCGCACCACGACGCCCTGGGCGGCATCGCGCTGCTGCGGTACGAACGGGAGGGCGCCGAGGCGGACTTCCTGACGGCCCACGAGGCCCAGCGGGAGGCGGTCCTGGCCTCGCCGCCCGAGCGCCGGTGGACGCATCTCCTCAACTTCGGGCACCTCCTGCACGTCCGGCACTCCACCACCGGGGACCCCGAAGTACTGGACCGGGCCGTGGACATGCTGCGCACGGCCGTGGACCTCGCCCCCGACGACGAGCCCCGGGCGGACCTCGCGCCGGGAGGGCTCGCGCACGCGCTGTGCCTGCGGTCCGACCTGGCGGGCGCGGCCGAGGACCTGGACGAGGCGGTACGCAACGCCGGGCGCGCCGTGGAGATCGCCGAAGCCCTTGACTCCCCCGAGCGGGCCGCCCATTGGCGGTGGATCCTGGGCGGCGCGCTGCGTCTGCGGTACGTCAACCGGAGCAGGACCGGAGAGCGGGAGCCCGATCCGCGCGATCTGGTACGGGCGGCGTGGGTCTTGCGGGATTCCGTCCGGGGCCTGCCCGAAGATGATCCCGAACGGGGCGTACGGCTGCGGGAACTGGGGATCGTCGAACGCGAGCGGTACCTGGCCGAAGGCCGCCCCGAACTGCTCGGGCAAGCCTTTCGGTTGCAGCGGGAAGCCCTGACGGCGATCCGATCGGGAACCGACGCGCGCGACCGGGGCGCCGGGGCGGGAAGCCTGGGCGTCGTCTGTTTGCAGCTGTTCGAACGGACCGGTGAACTCGCCCTCCTGGAACAGGGGTTGGAGCTTCTCCGCGAGGCGGTCCGGACGTTTCCGGCAGACGACCCCGAACAGCCCCGGTGGGCCGGTGCGCTGGCCGTGGCGCATCAGCTGCGGTACGAGACCCTGGGTGCGCCCGAAGACCTGGACGAGGCGGTGTCCCTCCTCGACCGGACCGTACGGCAGCTGCCGCCCGCGCACCAGGAGCTCCCGCTGCACCGAGGACGGTTCGGCGAGGCGCTGCTCGCTCGGTACGAACTGCGGGGCGCGGCCGATGACGTGAGGGCGGCGCGGGACCTGCTGGCCCGGGGCGACCGGGTGCCGGGGCTCGCGGCGGTGCTGCACGCCGAGTACCTGCGCACGCGGCACCACGGAACGCTGGACGAGGCGATCCGGGAGGCCCAGGAGCAGGTGCGCCGCCTGCCCGCCGGGCACGCGCATCTCCCCGGCGCGCTGAACAACCTCGCCACGTACCTCCTGTCCCGGTACGAGGTGTTCCGGGAACCGCACGACACCGATGCCGCCGCCGAACGGCTGCGCTTTGCATTGGAGTTGCTCGACGGGTCGCCACTCCCCCGCGCCACCGTGCAGCTCAACCTGGGGCGTGTGGAGCTCGCGCGCTCGCGCCGGGCAGGTACGGCCGAGCGGGCGGACGCCCTCCTGGAGCGCGCGGTGACCGCCTTCGAGGCGGCGCTCGCGACCCCCGGCATCTCGGTCGAGCTGGAGTCCCAGGCGCTGGAGCTGCTGGCGCGGACGGTGCGGTTGTCGGCGCAGGACTGGGCGGCGGAACACGGGGGCGTGCTCCCGCCGGGGTCCGGAACGCCGGAGGTTCCGCCCGGGGGCGAGACCTCGGTGGTCTCCGTCGGGCGGTCCCACTGGACGCGGCTGGCCGCAGTGGACCAGCGGCTCGCCGCGCACACCGCGCGACAGGCCGTTCGGCACGGAAGCGCCGCACGGACCGCACTGCTCAGCGAGCGGGCCCTCCTCGTACGGACCCTTCAACAGCTGGTTGCGGCGCGGGGGTTGGCTCGTGAAGCGCTGCGAGGCCGGATGTGGGAGGTACTGGTGCAGTCCGATCCGCTGGAGGCGACGTACTCGGCGCGCCGCGCCGTGGACGAGGCGGGGCGGCTCGCGGCCTGGTGCCTGGAGGACGGCGTGCCGGACGAGGCGTTCGCGGCCGTGGAGTCCGGGCGGGCGCTGGCCGTGCACGCGGCGACGGCACACGCCACCCTCGGCGCGCTGCTGGAAGAGCGTGGCCTGACCGCGTTGCGCGACGAGTGGGAGCGGGCCGCGGCACCCCGCCGCCCGGCCCGCCGTACCGACTCCTCGACCGGTGTCGCCGTTGCCGCCGCGTCGACGGAAGGGGTCGTGCCGGACGACCTGCGGCGGCGTGTGCTGGAGGCCCTGGCCGGTGGGGACACCGGAGGGCTCGCCGAGCTGCTGGACGCCCCCGCTCCCGAGCGGGTCGCCGGTCACTGCGGGCGCCTCGGGGCCGACGCGGTCGTGCACCTCCTCCAGGGCGCTGCGGACGGCTGCGGCTGGGCCTTGGTCCTGCACCGGGACGGGCGCCTGGACACCCTGGAGCTGCCTCGGCTGGTGCGGCGGGACGACGACGCCTTCGCCCGGTTCGCCGAGGCCCACGACCATGTCGTACGGAGCCCGCAGGACGACGGGGTGCGGCGCGCCTGGCGGGAGCGGCTGCACGAGGTGTGCGACTGGGCCTGGTACGCGGCGATGGAGACCGTCACCGCGAACGTGACCCGCTACCGGCACGCGGGGGCGGTGCCCCGAGTGGTGCTCGTGCCGACGGGAGCCCTGGGGCTCGTCCCGTGGCACGCGGCCCGACGGTGGTCGGAGGGCGGGCGGGGACACCGGTACGCGATCGAGGAGCTGGCGATCAGTTACGCACCGTCCGCGCGGTCCCTGGAATGGTTCGCCAGGCGCAGCCTGCACCCGCTGGACGGGGGCGGCGTGGTCGTCGTCGACCCGACACGGGACCTGCCGTACGCACGGCAGGAGGCCGAAGACGCCCATCGGCTGTACTACGCGAAGGGAAGCCGGTTCGGCGCTTCGGGCGGTACGGGAGCTTCAGGCGGTACGGGCGGTACGGGCGGTACGGGCGCTTCGGGCGGTACGGCCGCGAGTGGGGCCGCCCCGCACCCGAGCTCCCCGGCCGAGCACCCCGCGACTCCGCGCGCGGTCCTCGGCGCGCTGCTCCCGGCCGCCCGGGAACCGGCCGTCCCGGTCGCGCACTTCGCGTGCCACGCCCTGACCTGCGCACCGTCCACCACCTCGCACCTGCTGCTGGCCAACGGGCAGCGGCTCAGTGTGGCCATGCTCCTGGAGCGCGTCCGCACGGGCACGCACGCCGGTCCCGGGCCCCTGATCGTGCTGTCCGCGTGCGCGACGGCCGTGCCAGGCGACGGGTACGACGAGGCGCTGAGCCTGGCGACCGCGTTCTCCGCGCTGGGCGCGGCGGCCGTGGTGGGTTCGCTGTGGGCGGTGGGCGACGCACCGACGTGCACCCTGATGACGGACTTCCACCACCGGCTCAACACCGACGGGCTGCCGCCCGCCGAGGCACTGCGCGCCGCCCAGCTGTCCGCCCTCGCCCAGGCGCGGCAGCGCACCGCCGGGGGCGGCGGGGGTGCTCGTGTCCGGGCCGAGGACCCCTGGTCCTGGGCCGCCTTCGTCCACTACGGAATCGGCCATCCCATGCCCTCAAAGAACCCGGAACACCCCTCCTCCGTCGTCCCGTTCTCGACCTCTCCCGGGGACGGCGCGCACCAGGAAGCACCGACAGGAAGCGACCGGGCCCCCATCCTCCCCCGCATGCCCGGCCCCTCCTACGGCGACCACCGCTGGGTCTGCCCCGTCCCCGGCTGCACGGTGGAGACCCTGGGCGACATGAACGCCCCCTACGAGGACGACTGCTGCTCCCGCCACCCCGACCACGCCTTCGAACAGCGGGCCTGAGCCGCCATGGGTGACCTGGTCAAGGGCATGGTCGAGCCCGTCGCCAAGCGGTGGAGCGCCGTCATGGGCGGCCCGCTGCTGCTGTGGTGGCTGGCCGGTCTCGTCCTCGTACTGCATCAGCGGGGCGGTCCGGCGACGGCGTGCAGGGAGCCGGGGGTTCTGCTGTCGGTGCCGTGCCGGTTGCAGGAGCGCGGGGCGGCCGGGCAGGCGGTGCTGGCCGCCGCGCTGATCGCGGTGGTGGTGCTGTCGGCGCTGGCCTCGTCGGCGCTGGCGGGGCCGCTCCTTGAGGTGCTGTCGGGGCGCTGGGGCACCTCCCGGATCGCGGTGGCCGTCACCCGCGTCCGTACCCGGAGGCACCGCGACCGGCGCACCGCACTCCGCAGGGGGCGGCTGCCCGCGCCGGCCAGGGCTGGAACGGACCCCGCCGCGTGGGACGTGCAGGAGGGCTGGCGGGCGGCGCGGGCAGCGGCGGCGTGGGCGCGCTATCCGCGCCGGACCGAGGACCTGCGGCCGACCGCCGTCGGCAACGCGCTGGTCGGGTTGACCGCCGAGGTGCAGCGGGCGTACGGGCTCCGACTCGCGGTGTGCTGGGGCCCGTTCACAGAGGCCCTGGAACAGTCCGCGCGGGACCGGCTGGCCACGGCCGCCACGCGGGTACTGGGCCGGGCGCAGGCCCTGCTGTGTGCGGCGGCCGGTGGGGTGTGGGTGTTCCTGCTGCCGGGGGTCGTCGCCAAGGCGGTGTGGCTGGTGGTGTGCGTGGGGTGCTGCTGGGGTGCGCACCGGGCACTGCGGGCGGGCGTCGACGCGTACTGCGTGCAGGTCATGGACGCGGTGACGGTGCACCGGGCGCGGCTGTACCGGGCGGTGGGCCTTCCGCTGCCCGCGACGACGGCCGAGGAGCGGGCGTCGGGCGAGAGCCTCAGCCGGGCGCTGGCGATGCGGCTGGAGGGGGCGGTCCCGCACGACTGGCCGACGGTGTGAAGGCAGCACCGCGTCACATGGCCAACTCCCGCCCCTTTACTGTGCGTTCGGCACAGTCATACGCTCCGCGCCATGCGACTCATCCGACGCACCACGAGACCCGCGCTGCTGGCCGCGGCGGGCGCGCTGCTCGCCGCCGCGCTGACCGTCCCGCAGCAGGCCGCCGCTGACGACCGCGACCCGGTCACGGCGAACGCCGACGTCACCGCGAACGCCACCGTCGTCCCGATCCAGACCACAGGCCCCGTCGACAAACGCTTCAACCTCGTCGTCCTCGGCGACGGCTACACGGCCGCCGAGATACCCAGGTTCCGCGCGGACGTCGAGAAGCACATGAACGTCCTGTGGAGCATCGAGCCCTTCGCCTCCTACCGCTCGTACATCAACGTGTGGGCCGTCGAGCTGCCCTCCCCCGAGTCCGGCGTCGACTGCGATCCGGGGCTGGCGGACGCCCGCCGCGACACCCCTCTCGACATGGGGTTCTGGGGCGGCTGCAACGCGAGCAGCGTGCAGCGGCTGCTGACCGTCGACACCACGAAGGCGAGCGCCGCCGCCGACCTCGTCGTCGGTACCAAGAGCGCCAACCGGCAGATCGTCGCGCTCGCCAACAGCCAGACGTACGGCGGCGCGGGCGGCGCCTGGGCCACCGCGTCCGGCGGCAACGCCCTCTCCTCCCTGATCACCCCGCATGAGATCGGCCACTCGCTGGGCAAGCTCGACGACGAGTACGACTACTACGGGCGCGGCGTCCCCGGCGGTACGTACACGGGCGGCGAGCCGAACTCCACGCACCACACCCTCCTCAGCGAGGAGGAGATGCGGACCAAGCAGCAGAAGTGGTGGCGCTGGCTGGGCGAGGAGAGCCTGTCCGGCGGGAGGATCGGGCGTCACGAGGGCGGGATGTACTCCACCAAGGGCGTCTGGCGGCCGAGCAGGCACTCCATGATGAAGACCCTCGGGTACGACTTCGACCAGGTGGAGCGCGAGGTGATGACCCAGGCCATCTCCGGCAAGGTGAACCTGGTCCAGGACCACACCCCGAACACCGCCCCGCTCGGCACCGACCGCACCGCGTGGGTCGACACCCTGCACCCGGTGGGCGGCGCGCTCGACGTGACGTGGAAGCTGGACGGGAAGACCGTGCCGGGGACGTTCGGCTCGCGCAGCCTCGATCTGAAGCGGCTGCACGTGGGCACGGGGGCACACACGCTGACGGCGACCGTGACCGATCCGACGCCGTTCGTACGGGACCCGAAGGTGCGGGGCTCGCAGGCTCTCACCCGCACGGTGACGTGGACGGTGGACAAGACCGTACGGACACCTCAACAGGCCGCCGGAGCAGCCGGGTTCACCGGACACACGGGCACCGACAAGCCGGTCGGGGCGAAGTCCGTGGTGTACGCCGAGACCTCGCATCCGGCGGCCGGGCTCAGCCCCCAGGTGCGGTGGACCCTCAACGGGTGGCCCGTCGCCACGAGCCTCGGCAACGACCGTGACCTCGACCTGGGCAAGCTGCCGCTGCCCGGCGGACGTACGCACACCCTGAAGGCACGGATCGCCGGTACGTCCGCAACCTTGAGCTGGATCGTCGACACGACCGCCGCGAAGGGTTCGTACGAGCTGTCGAAGCCGGTGCGCACCGTGCAGCGGCCGGGGAAGCCCGTGGAGTACGTCTACGACGGGCCGTTCACGATGAAGCTGGACGCGAAGGACGACCAGTCGGGGACGGTCGTCTCGCAGTTCCGGGTGAACGGGGACGGCTGGTACACGTACTACGGGTGGCCGACGGACGCCGACTCGCCGTGGCGGTTCACGCCGTCGGGGACGAACGTCGACGACCTGGTGTACGGGAAGCTGGGCACGCCGCGCGTGGTGCCGTGGGACGACGCGACGCCCGAGTACACGACGCACACGATCGAGCACCGGACGATCGACGCGGCCGGGAACGTCGGACCCGCGAAGAAGTTCCTGGTGACGCTGACACCGCCTCGGCCGTAGCCCTGACTGTGCCTCACCCGTCGTGGCGGGGACTCGTTTTGTGCCGGGCTGACTATCTTCCATAAGATCCGGCGATGATCACAAGGAAACGACTGGCGGCCGGAGCGTGCGGCGCACTGCTCGCCGCTCTGGCCGCCGGGCTGCTCCCGTCGCCGGCGCTCGCCGACGACGGGGACAGCGCCGAGGGCGCCCCGAAGGAATCCCCCAAGGTCGAGCTGGTCCTCGACGTCAGCGGCTCGATGCGGGCCAGAGACATCGACGGACAGTCCCGGATGGCCGCCGCGAAGCAGGCGTTCAACGAGGTGCTGGACGCGACGCCCGAGGAGGTGCGGCTCGGGATAAGGACGCTCGGGGCGAACTACGCGGGCGAGGACAAGAAGCGCGGCTGCGAGGACACCCGCCAGCTGTACCCGGTCGGCAAGCTCGACCGCACCGAGGCCAAGGCCGCCGTGGCGACGCTCGCCCCCACCGGTTTCACCCCGGTCGGGCCCGCGCTGCTCGGCGCGGCGAAGGACCTGGAGGGCGGGAACGCCACCCGGCGGATCGTGCTCATCACGGACGGCGAGGACACCTGCGGGCCCCTCGACCCGTGCGTCGTGGCGCGCGAGATCGCCGCGAAGGGCACCCACCTGGTGATCGACACGCTCGGCCTGGTGCCGAACGCGAAGATCCGCCAGCAGCTCACCTGCATCGCAGAGGCGACCGGCGGCACGTACACCGCCGTGCAGCACAAGGAGCAACTCTCCAAGCGCGTCAAACAGTTGGTGGACCGGGCGGCCGACCCGGTGGTCAACCCCGTCGCCACGAAGGGCGGCGCGTCCTGCACCGACGCCCCGAAGCTGACCGCCGGTCTCTACACCGACCGCGCGAAGTTCGGCGAGCACCGCTGGTACCAGGTACAGGTCAAGCCGGGCCAGGAGCTGCGGGCCTCGGTGAGCATCGGCGCGGACCGGGCCGTGAACAACGACTACGGGCTTCTCGTACGGGCCTCCACGCTCAGCGGGCGCGAGATCGTGCGCGGCCAGGAGGCCGGGGACGGGCGTACGGACGTGATCTCGTCCGGGCTGCGCTACCCGAAGGCGGACGTGGACGCCGAGAAGGGGCAGGAGCCCCCGGCGGAGACGGTCTGCCTCCAGGTGAGCAGTTCGTTCTCCGCGCCGCCTTCGGTGAAGACGGAGCCGGGCATGCCGGTGGAGCTGTCGCTCGACCTGGTGGACTCGCCGGAGCAGGCTTCCGACGTGGCGTCCTTCGGGCTCGGACACGGCTGGTGGCTGCTGGGCGTGATGGTCCTGGTCGGGCTCGTAGCGGGCCTGCTGTACGGCTGGCTCTCCCGCTGGCGCTTCGCGGTCTGGAGGACCAACTGATGCGTACGACACGTGTGTTGAGCGGTGTGCTGCTGGCTGCCGCGGCCGTGCTGGGCGGGGCTCCGGGCGCGTACGCGGACGAGTCCCCCTCCCCCTCTCCTTCCGCAGGTGCGGCCGCGCCGACCGAGGCCGGGACGTCGTTCCGTACGGCCACGGCCGTCGCGTCGGGGCAGGTCGCCACGGCGGGCGCCTCGACCGGCGACTACCTGTACTGGGTGTTCCCGGCCGACGCGGGCCAGGACGCGACCGTACGCGCGAAGGTGGCGCTGCCGGAGTCCGCGCAGCGGCACGGGGCGCAGACCTGGCAGCTCGACGTGTACGACGGGCTGCGCAGGAAGCAGGCGTGCACCTACGGGTCGTCGACGGCGACCGCGCCGAAGGACGCCGCTTCGGTGCGCCTGACCTGCCACCTCCGGACGATCCGGTCCTGGGCCGAGCAGTCGTCGAACGATCCGCTGCCCGGTTCGTACTTCGTACGGCTCACGGTGACGAAGCTCGCGGACGACGACCTGGGTCTGCCGGTGAAGGCGGAGATGCGGCCCGTGGTGGTCGACGCGGGCGGGGCCAAGGCGGTCGACGGGGCGCTGACGGCTCCGCTGGTGCCGGGGGCGACGACGGAGAAGTCGGACGCGAAGGGGCAGCCGAAGCAGGCGTCGCTCTCCGCCGCTCCCGAGGGGGGCTGGGCGTCCGGGAACTGGTCGAGCCGGTGGCTGTGGACGGCGGGCGGCGCGGTGCTGGCCGCTCTCGCCGGTGTCGCGGGCTATGCGATGACGCGGGGTTCGGGGCGGCCCGCGCGGGTGCCGCAGAGCTACTGACGTAACGTCACGAGGCAATAGGGGGCGGGGAGTCGATGCTCCCCGCCTCTCCTCGCGTTCTGGATGTTCAGGTGATCTTCAGGGCCGCCTTGGCGGTCGCTTCGGAGCTGGTGCCGACGTAGACGTCGACGTCGCCCGCCTCGACGACGAACTTCCCGTCCTCGGAGTTCGTCCAGAAGCCGAGGTCCTCCGCGCCGAGCGGGAAGCGTACGGTCGTGGACGTGCCCGCCGCGAGGGTGACCCGGCGGAAGCCGCGCAGCTTGCGGACCGGCTGGACGATGCTGGCGAACCTGTCGTGGACGTACAGCTGCACGACCTCGTCGCCTTCGCGGGTGCCGGTGTTGGTGACGGTGACGGAGACCTCGACGGTGTCGCCGGAGCGCAGGGCTCGGGTGGAGATGCTGTCGCGGCCGAGCTTCGGGGCGCTCGTCTCGAAGGTGGTGTAGCTGAGGCCGTGGCCGAAGGCGAACTCGGGGCCGTGCGGCAGGTCGAGGTACTTGGACGTGTACTTGTTCTTGGGGTCGTGGGGGCGGCCCGTCGACTCGTGGTTGTAGTAGATCGGGATCTGGCCGACCGAGCGGGGGAAGGTCACCGGGAGCTTGCCGCCCGGGTTGACCTTGCCGAACAGGACGTCGGCGACGGCGTTGCCCGCCTCGGTGCCGCCGTGCCACGCCTCCAGGACGGCGGGGGCCGAGCCGAGCCAGTCGCCCGTGGTGAGGGGGCGGCCGTTGACGAGGACGACCACGAAGGGCTTGCCCGTGGCGGCGACGGCCGCGATGAGCTGCTCCTGACCGCCGGGAAGGCTGATGTCGGCGCGGGCGGCGGCCTCACCGCTGAGTGCGGAGGCTTCACCGACGACTACCACGGTGACGTCGGCGGCCTTCGCCGCGTCGACGGCGGCGGGGATCTTGCTGGTGTCCTTCCCGTCGGCGTCCACACCGAGTGCGTACGTCACCGTGGCGTCCGGCACGGCGGCCTTGACGCCCTCCAGGACGGTGATCGCCGGGGCCTTCTTCGCGGCGAACGGGAACGCCCAGGCGCCGAGGAGGTCCTGGGAGTCGCCGAACGGGCCGACGACGGCGACGGACTTGGTGGTGGGGGCGAGCGGGAGGGCCTGCTTGTCGTTCTTCAGCAGGACCATCGAGCGGGCCGCGGTGTCGCGGGCGGCCTTGCGGGCTTCGGGGGTCGGCTCGCCGATGACGGCGGTCTCGTCGACGTACGGGTTCTCGAAGAGGCCGAGTTCGTACTTGAGGCGCAGGATGCGGCGGACCGCGTCGTCGAGGCGGCGCTCGGAGATCCGGCCGGAGCGCAGGAGCTTCTTGCCGTGGGTGACCAGGTGGGTGCTGGTCATCTCCATGTCGACGCCGGAGTTGAGGCCGAGGCGGGCGGCCTCCGCGCCGTCGGCGGCGAAGCCGTGCGGGATGAGTTCCTGGACGCCGGTCCAGTCGGAGACGACGAAGCCGTCGAAGCCCCACTCGTCCTTGAGGATCTCGTTGAGGGTGTGCGCGTTGCCGTGCGCCGGGACGCCGTTGATGGTGTTGAAGGACGCCATGACGGTCGCGCAGTCGGCGTCGATCGCGGCCTTGAAGGGCGGCAGGTAGTGGTTGCGGAGCTGCGACTCGGAGACGACGACGGTGTTGTAGTCGCGGCCTCCTTCGGCTCCGCCGTAGGCGACGTAGTGCTTGGCGCAGGCGGCGAGCTTGTCCTTGGCCCTGAGGTCGCGGCCCTTGGCGGTGCCCTGGTAGGCGATGACCTTGGCCTTCGCCAACTCGGCGGTGAGGTAGGGGTCTTCGCCGTTGCCCTCGGCGATGCGGCCCCAGCGGGGCTCGTGGGTGACGTCCATCATGGGGGCGAACGTCCAGTGGATGCCGTTGGAGCGGGCCTCCCTGGCGGAGACTTCGGCGTCGACGGCGGCGACCTGCGGGTCGAAGGAGGCGGCCTGGGCGAGGGGAATGGGGAAGGTCGTCCAGAGGCCGTGGATGACGTCGAAGCCGTAGAGGAGCGGGATGCCGAGGCGGGTCTCCTCGACGGCGATCTTCTGGAGGGCGTTGTTGCTCTTGCCTCCGTAGATCGACAGGACCGAGCCGAGCCGCCCGGCGCGGGCCGCCCTGGTGGCCTCCTCGGTGCCGCCGCCGCCCGGGCCCGTGTCCCAGGCCCAGGGCAGCTGCTGGAGCTGGCCGAACTTCTCCTCGACGGTCATCTTGCGCAGGAGCGCCGCTATCTCGCGCTCGTGACGGCCTCGGCCGGGCTTGGGCGCCCCGGCCACCGCCTCCCCCGATGCCTCGGCCACCGCCTCCCCCGACGCTCCGGCCGCCGCCGCGTCCGGCCCGGCGGCCTGGGCGGCTCCCGCGCTTCCGACGACCGCGCCCGCTGCGACCGTTCCGCCGAACGCAGTCAGGACACTGCGTCGTCTCACATCACTCATGGGTTCACCCTCTGAAGACGTACTGCCGAGAAGTAGCCGTGAATTGTGTGCGGATCTCCAAGTGTTGAGTGGAAGCTAGGGGGTTGTTACGGGTGGGTCAAGGGGTGCGACGAGCCAGCGATGTACGCGCATACAGGGATCGGTGGAGTGATCGAGAGCCGCCGCACGGACTACCGGACCGAGCCCGGTGCCGTCAGGCTGACGGGCCGAGAGGAGTGCGAGGACTGCGCAAGCGGCGACTGCGGGGGGGGCACGGGGTACGTCGACTGCGAGGAGTGCGGCGCCCGGGGCACAGTGAGGCACGAGGCGTGCGACGGCGCCGGGCGGACCCCCACTTGGGAGGTGAGGGTGATCTCCTTCGCCCCCGAACAGCGGGCAGCCGGGGCGCGAGCGGTCTGGCTGGTTACGGCACTGGTGCGGTGACCGCCCCGCCGGGGTGGGGCGGTCACCGGCACATCAGGGGCCTCACGCCTTGCGGGCCACGCCCACCCAGCCCGGGATCGGTTCGTCGCCCTGGACCGGGACGACCTCGCCCAGTTCCGGTCGCCACTCCGCGGCCAGCGACACGCCGGGCTCGATCAGCTCGTACCCCTCGAAGAAGCGCGCGACCTCCTCGCGCGTACGCGGCTGGAGGGTCAGGCCGCGCGACTTGTACATGGCCGCCGCCTTGTCCGCACCCTCCGGGTCGAAGTCGCGGGCCACGTGCGAGAGGACCAGGTAACTGCCGCTCGCCAGCCGGTCCATGAGGCTCCGTACGATCTCGTACGCCCCGTCCTCGTCGCCCACGAAGTGCAGCAGGGCGACCAGGGAGAGCGCGATCGGCTGGTCGAAGTCGAGGATCTTGCCCGCGTGCTCCAGGATCGACTCGGGCTCGCGCGCGTCGGCCTGGATGTACTCGGTGATGCCCTCCGGGGTACTGCGCAGGAGGGCCTCGGCGTGGGCGAGGACGATGGGGTCGTAGTCGCAGTAGACGATGCGGGACTCGGGGGCGGCGGTCTGCGCTATCTGGTGCAGGTTGGGCTCGGTGGGGATGCCGGTCCCGATGTCGAGGAACTGGCGGATGCCGTTCTCGGCGAGCCAGCGGGTGGCCCGGTGCATCACCGCCCGGTTGACACGAGCCATCTCACGGCCGCGCGGGTCGATCTGGAGGAGCTGCTTGGCCATCTCCTCGTCGACGGGGTAGTTGTCCTTGCCGCCCAGGAACCAGTCGTACATCCGGGCGGGATGCGGCTTGCTGGTGTCGATCTCGATGGAGGGGGAGCTGCCGGTGGTGCGGTCCTGCCCGGTCATGGAGGTCTCCTGGGAGGTCAAGTGGCCTGGGGGTAAGAGGTACTGAGGGGTGCTCATGAGCTGTGTGGTGCCTCGGGTTCTCAGGTGAGAAGGAAGTCTGCCTTACCCGCCTTCGCCCCTTGAATGAAAGCGGCGATCTCGCCGGGGGTGTAGATGAGGGCGGGACCGTCCGGGTCGGTGGACTGGCGGACGGCCACGCGGCCGTCGGCGAGCTTCATGGTCTCGACGCAGGCGCCGCCGTTGCCGCCGCTCCAGGGCTTGGTCCAGCCGTCGGCGGGCAGGTCGGCGGCGGGCATGCCGTTGTAGATGCGGCGACCGGGGCGCAGCTCCGGGCGGCGGCCGGCTCGCCGGTCGGGGCGGGGAGTGCGGGGAATGTGCGACATGACGGTTCAGAGCTCCTTGCGGAAATCCGCGAGGATCTCCTTCGTGCGTGCCGCGGTGGCGGCCTGTGCCGCCATGCGGTCCATGACTTCGAGGTGGGTGGCCACCTCGGGGCGCGCGTCGAGGTAGACGGCGCCCGTCAGGTACTCGCTGTAGGCCATGTCGGGGAGTTCCGGCACGGCGAAGCGGAAGAGGATGAAGGGGCCGAACGTGCCCGGGTGCGGGCCACTGCTGAATTCGGCCAGCTGGAGGGTGACGTTGGGTAGTTCCGCGGCTTCGAGGAGCCGGTCGGCCTGGGCGCGCATCACGTCGGGGCCGCCCGCCATGCGGCGCAGGACCGTTTCGTCCATGATCGCCCACAGGATCGGGGCGTCCGGCCCGGTGAGCAGGGCCTGCCGCTGCATGCGCAGGGCGACGTACCGCTCGATGTCCTCGGGGCGGGTCTGGCCGACGACTCCGCTGCGCATCACGGCGCGGGCGTAGTCCTCGGTCTGGAGGAGTCCTGGCACGAAGTGCGGGTCGTAGGTGCGGATGACGGAGGCGGCGCCCTCCAGACTCACGTACATGCTGAACCAGTCGGGCAGGACGGCGTGGAACCGCTGCCACCAGCCGGGCTGGTTGGCCTCCTGGGTGAGGCGGACGAACGCCTCGCAGTCGGCTTCGTTGCAGCCGTACTCCTTGAGCAGGATCTGTACGTACGGGATCTTGAGGGCGACCTCGGCGGTCTCCATCCGGCGGACGGTGGCCGGGGCGACGTGCAGCACCTTGGCCGCCTGGTCGCGCGTGAGGCCCGCGCGCTCGCGCAGGTCCGCAAGGCGTTTGCCGAGCACGACCTGCCCGACGGTCGGGGCGGACCGCGGTTCACTCATGGGAAACCTCCCCGTAACTCACCGTCACTAAATGGCGATTGTGCTCTACGTGCTGTTGCGATGCAGTGTGCCATGCACTCTTGATCTACGAAACGACACTCTGGAAATTTCAGAGTGCCTCTTGCCAAGTGACGTGAGCAGAGGGAGAGTTGATGTGTGAACTGGTTCACGCGACTGCCGTGCACCGCATCGGGGGAGGCGGTGCACGGCAGTCGCTCCCCCCATTGGTGAGGATGCGGTCGTGGTACGTGGCTCCACGCTCTTTTCCCCGGTCACGGGCCCCATCCAGGGTGCCTGCGTCCGTCGGTTCGGTTTCGCCCTGCCCGCATGTCCGGAGTCGGTCGCGCGCGCACGGCACTTGACCGCCGACCGGCTGACGGACTGGGGACTGGGAGAGGACGTCGGCTTCGCCGCCTCACTGGTCGTCTCGGAACTCGTGACCAACGCGGTGATCCACACGGGCAGCGCGCGAGTGCGCTTGGAGCTCGTGGACACCGAGGGCCGGTTGCGGATCGCCGTACGGGACGAGGGCATCGGCCCCGAGGGCCCCCGGCTGCGACGTACGGCACAGGAGGCGGGAGAGCACGGGCGCGGGCTCGTGCTCGTCGACGGGATGTGCGACGCGTGGGGCTCCCAGGAGAACGACCCGGAGTCGGGTCGCACGGTGTGGGCCGAACTTCCGCACGGGTGCGGTGACGTGACCACGGACGTGACCTCAGACGTGACAGCTGACGTGACTGGTGACGTGGTTGCTGATGACCTTCTGGGCCCCGACGGCCTGCTGGCTGCGGGTGACCCCCTGGGCCCCGAAGGACCGGTGTCCGCTCCCCCGGCCGTGCAGGGCGGCGCGCTGCGATGAGCCACCGCCTCGCCGCCCGGCTCACCCGGGTCCGCAGGACCGGTGCGGGCGGGCCCGCCCGGCTGCCCCTGCCGCCCTCGCTCGACCACACACCGCTCGGCTGCGACGCGGTGGGGCTGCCCGCCCGGCACGGGCAGCGGCTGCTGCGGCAGTTGCCGCGCCCCGGGTGCGTGTTCGCCGACGGGTCGGGCGACGCGGAGCTCTGGTGGTGGATCGTTCCGTCCGGTTCCGACCTCGGGCTGCCGTGGCCCGAGCCCGCCCGGTACGCCTCGGGGGCCTATGTCGCCGCCCCGCGCACCCGGCTGATCCACACCCCGGACGGCCCGGCCCCCTACACCCCGCCGATCCCCCTCTACCTGATGGTGTGCCATCTCGCGGGGACGGCCCCTGTCTGGGTGAACGGGCTGCCCGCGCTGCCCTGACCAACCCTCTCCCGCCCACCTCCCCGGCGCGCACGCGGACGTCCTGGGCGTACGCGAGGCCGGGGAGACCGCGCTGCGCCGACTCGTCGCCCCCGGCTCCCGTACCGCTCCCGCCGCCGGGTTACGCAGGTGGCGCCGAGGGCCGTACCTGGGACGAGGTGTCCGCACCGGGCGACGCGGCGGCCCGGCTGTCCGGGTGCGCGCCCGGCCGGCCCGCCGACGGGATCTCCGTGATGGAACGGCCCGCCCAGGACGGGGCGTCCTCGCACAGGCCGGTCAGGCGCTCACGGATGATCTCCGGGAACCCGGTGGCGCGACCCGCCGCCTGGTCGACGTGAAGGGCGAGGAGTTCGGTGGTCGCCACCGGCCGGGCCTCGGTCGGCAGGGTCGCGGGCGACTCCCCCGACACCTCGGTGTCCACGACGAACAGTTCGTGGGTGAAGCGCAGCTTCTTCGCGTCGACGCCCAGCACCCGGGTGCGGACGGCCAGGCGAGCGCCCTCGGGCACGTCGTCGAGGTACCGGATGTGCGCCTCGACCGTGTAGAGGGAGCATCCGGTGGCCTCGCGGTAGCCCGCGTGCAGACCGGTCTCGATCATCATGGCGTCGGTGGCGTACCCGAAGACGAGGACGTAGAAAGCCTCGCTCAGATGGCCGTTGTAGTCGATCCACTCGGGCCGGACCGTGTGGTGGACGAGGGGCAGGCAGTCGACCACGCCGTCCAGTTCGGTGGTCTCGGTGACGTCCTGGCGGTCGCCCACCCGTGCTTCGCCGCTCACTTGGTCTCCCCCTGGGTGCGCTGCTGCGGCAGGCGGCCGGTGGCGCGCAGGACGTCGATGACGCCCTGGTCGCGTTCGGCGACGAGGTCCGCGACGGTGCGGCCGTCCGCCGCGTCGTCGCATCCGGCGACCACCGCGTCGTACAGCTCCTTGTCGAGTTCGGGTGCTTCGAGGCGGGTCCACGGGGACTTCAGGGACGGGCCGAAGTGGTCGAGCATGTGGGCCATGCCGCCCTCGCCGCCCGCGAGCGCGAAGGTGAGCATGGGGCCCATGAACGCCCAGCGCAGACCGGGCCCTTCGGTGATGGAGTCGTCGATCTCGCGGACGGTGGCCTCGCCGTTGGCGACCATGTGCAGGGCCTCCCGCCACAGGGCTTCCTGGAGGCGGTTGGCGATGAAGCCGGGGACCTCGCGGTCCATGGTGATGACGGACTTTCCGGCGACCTCGTAGAAGCGTGCGGACCAGGCGACGGCGCCGGCGCTGGTGCGCTCGCCGCCGACGACCTCGACCAGGGGTATCAGGTACGGCGGGTTGAACGGGTGGCCGACGACGAGGCGGCCGGGGTCGGTGGCCTCGGTCTGCATGTCGGTCATCGGGTAGCCGGAGGTGGAGGACGCGATGACGACACCGGCGGGGGCGGCGGCGTCGAGCTGCCGGAGCAGGTCACGCTTCAGTTCGAGCTTCTCGGGCGCGCTCTCCTGGACGAACTGGGCGTCGGCGACGGCCTCTTGGAGCGTCGCGGTGACGGTCAGCCGGTCCGGGGAAGCACCTTCGGCGAGTCCGAGCTGGACGAGCGCGGGCCAGGCGGCGTCGACCAGACGACGCAGCTTCTCCTCGGCGTCGGGGGCGGGGTCCCAGGCGGTGACGTCGTAGCCACGGGCCAGGAAGTGGGCGACCCAGCCGCCGCCGATGACTCCGGCGCCGACGCAGGCGACACGGCGCACGTCCTCGGGGGTGCAGGGAGCGGGGGGTGTGGGGGAGGTCATGGTGGGGGGAACTCCTCGCGGAATGAGGTGGGGTGAGGGGGCGTCAGACACGCCGCTCGATCGGCGGGGGACGTCAGGCGCGCGGCTTGAGGCCGAGTTTGGCGCGGGCCTCGTCCGGGGTGGCGACCCGGGAGCCGAGCGACTCGGTGATGGTGACGGCGCGCTCGACGAGCTGGGCGTTGGTGGCCTTGTTGCCCTTGCCGAGGTAGAGGTTGTCCTCCAGGCCGACCCGGACGTGCCCGCCGAGCAGGATGGACTGGGCCACCCACGGCATCTGCGTCCTGCCGAGCGCGAAGCTCGCGAACTGGGCGCCCTCTGGCAGCATGTTGACCATGGACTGGAGGACGCCGGGGTCGGCGGGCGCGCCCCACGGGATGCCCATGCAGAGCTGGAAGACGGTGGGGTCGTCGAGCAGGCCCTCGGCCCTGAGCTGCTTGGCGAACCACAGCTGGCCGGTGTCGAAGATCTCCAACTCGGGCCGTACGCCAAGCTCCTGGATGCGCCGGGCACCGGCGCGCAGCATGTCGGGGGTGGAGACGTACAGGTTGTCGCCGAAGTTCAGCGAGCCGCAGTCGAGGGTGCAGATGTCGGGGAGCAGCTCCTCGACGTGCGGGAGCCGGTCGAGTCCGCCGACGAGGTCGGTACCGGGCAGCGGGAAGTCCTTCAGCGGCCGGTCCGGGTCGATCACCAGGTCGCCGCCCATGCCTGCGGTGAGGTTGATGACGACGTCGGTGCCGGTCTCCTTGATCCGCTCGACGACCTCGCGGTAGAGGCGCGGGTCGCGGGACGGCTCGCCCGTCTCGGGGTCCCGTACGTGGATGTGGACGACGGCGGCCCCTGCCCCGGCCGCCTCAACGGCGGAGGCGGCTATCTGCTCGGGGGTGACGGGGACGTGCGGGCTCTTGCGGACGGTGTCGCCCGCGCCGGTGAGGGCGCAGGTGATGATGACGTCCTGGTTCACGGTCATGCGGATCTCCTTACGGGGAGCGGTGGTTGGGGAAGCGCTGCGCTGGGGAGCGGTGATTCGGGGAGTGCGGCGGAGGGGATCGATCAGGCAGGGAAGGGGGGCCGATCAGGCGTGCGAGCGGACCGATCAGGCAGGGATGAGGGTCGCGGCCACGTGGTCGAGGAGTGCGCCGTGCATGTCCTCGGCGCTGGTCCCGCCGACGGCGCCGGGCGTCGAGGCGAGCACCTGGCTGGCGAGCCCGTCGATGAGGGCGGTGAGACGGAGCGCCGCGCCCTCGGGGTCGGTGCCGGGCCGGAAGGCGCCCTGGGCGACTCCGCGACGTACGACGTCGGCGACGGTGTCCCGCCACTGCCGGTAGTAGTCGACGTGCAGACGGCCCACGGCGGTCGAGCGTGCCGCCTGGGCCCACAGGTCGACCCAGACGAGCCACTGGCGGCGCTGCTGCTCGCTGTACGGGACCTGGAGCTCGATGAGCTGGTGCAGTTCGTCGGCGGCGTTCTCCGCGTCGGCGGTGCGGGTCGCCCGGCGTGCCGCGTCCTCGTCCATGCACCAGCGGACGGCCGCTTCGAGGAGGTCGTCCCGGCCGGGGAAGTGGTAGTGGATGGTGGCGGTGCTGGTGGCGCATGCCTCGGCGATGTCGGCGACCCGTACGGCGTGGAATCCGCGTTCGGCGATGAGCCGGACGGCCTCCCGCACGATCTGGAGGGGCCGGCCGCCGTCAGGTGCGGCGCTGGTGGTGGCGATGGCGTTGCGGGTGCGTCGTACGGACGGGGCCGCAGGTGCGCGCGAGCCCAGCAGCCACGCCACGTCCGCCCCGGCCGTGTCGGCGACCCTGGCCAGTTCGGCGGCGGTGAAGCGACGGGTGCCGCCGAGCGAGCGGGACAGTTTCGAGGGGTCCATCACGATCCGCCGGGCGAACTCCCGCTGGCTGACTCCGGCGACCGCGATGACCTCCCGGACCCTGGCTGCGACGTCGGACGCGGGCTCCGGTACGCCTTCCGGCACCGGGGCGACTGCTTCGTGCTGCATGGTCGGCCACCGTACTCACGCATTGAGCAAATCTCAACACACATCCCTGTGAGCATGACGTTGAGATGCTGACTGATGCCTCAGTCAGGCATTACTCACCGAAGACGGTGCGACTCCGTCGGAAGGACCGAAGTGACAGACGCGACAGCCGATCACACGAGCACGCACACGCACACGCAGATCTCCCCGGAGAACGGCACCGTGCCCGGCGACCATCCCGCGCTTCGCTTCCGAGGCGCCGTCTCCGTGCAGCGCGGCCCCGGCGGCGCCTGGTTGTCGCCCTGGCGGGTGCCGTACGAGGAGGCGAGACTGTATCTGCCCGAGGGCGGCATAGGCCGGGCGGCGATGCCCGCCGGAGTGCGACTGACGTTCCGTACCGACAGCGGGTCCCTGGCCTGCCGCTACCAGGCCGACCCGGCGCCCCGGCTGACCGGCGTGCAGGAACAGCCCCGGCTCGACGTGGTCGCGGACGGGCGGCCGGTGGAGACGGTCGAGCTGACGGCCGACGGCCGTGACGCGGAGTTCCGCACGGCACGCCTGCCGGGGCGGATGGTCACGGTGGAGCTGTGGCTGCCGACGTACCACCAGTTCCGGCTGCGTTCCCTGGCCCTCGACCCGGGGTCGGCGCTCGGCCCCGACACTGGCGTGCTGCCGCGCTGGGTGCACTACGGAAGCTCCATCTCCCAGGGGCGCGGCGCCGCGTCCCCGGTCCGCGCCTGGCCCGCGCTGGTCGCCCGCGACGCCGGACTCGACCTGACGTCGCTGGCAATGGGCGCGGCCTGCTGCCTCCAGCCGATGACCGCACGCCTGATGCGCGACCTGCCCGCCGAACTGCTCACGGCATGCGTGGGAATCAACGTCCAGTCGCTCGGCAGTCACAGTCCTGGCGCCTTCGACTCCGCGCTCGTCGGCTTCGTCCGTACGGTCCGCGAACGGCACCCCGACACGCCGTTCGTCCTGATGTCGACGATCGTCGCGCCGGACCGCGAGACGCTGCGCGGGCCGACCGGAATGACCGTCGAGGAGATCCGGGAGCGCACCCGCGACGTCGTCCACCTCCTGCGCTCGCACGGTGATGTGAAGCTGCGCTACATCAACGGGCTCGACGTCTTCGGGCCGCGCGACGTACCGCTGATGCTGGAGCCGCCGGGCCTGGACCGGCTGCATCCGGGGCCGACCGGGCACCCGGTGTTCGCCGAACGCTTCCTCGGCGCGCTGCGCAAGGTACTGGGCGACGGTCTCCCGGGCGAAGGCCCCGGCCGGTGGGCGAGACGATCCCCGCACTCCCCAGCGGCTCCCCAGCACGCGGGCACTCCTTAACGCGGCCTTCACACAAGGCCCTTGTGCCGCTCCCCCGGTTCGGTCATCGTCCTGATCATGACTGAGACGAACGCGCAGGGGACGACCGCTCATGACTGAGACGACCACGCCCGCACCGAACACCGTCCGCAAGCCGCTCAGGCAACTGCTCGCGGCCTCCGTGGGCAACGCCGTCGAGTGGTACGACTGGTACGCCTACACCTTCCTCGCCACGTTCATCGCCTCGCAGATCTTCCCCAAGAGCGCGGGCAGTCCGCTCGTGCCGCTGCTGTCGACCTTCGCGGTCTTCGCGGTGGGGTTCTTCATGCGGCCGGTCGGCGGTCTCCTGCTGGGTGCGGTCGCGGACCGGCGCGGGCGGCGGACCGCGCTGACCGTGACGATCCTGCTGATGGGCGGCAGCAGCCTGCTGGTCGGGCTCACGCCCACGTACGCGTCGGTGGGTGTCCTCGCGCCGGTGATCCTGGTGGTGGCACGGCTGCTCCAAGGGCTGTCCGTGGGCGGGGAGTTCGCCGCGTCGACGACGTTCCTGGTGGAGTCGGCGGGGACCGGCAGGCGAGGTCTGTTCTCCAGCTTCCAGTACGTCTCCACGACCGCGGGCCAGCTCGCCGCGTCCGGGATCGCCGCGCTGCTCGTGTCGAATCTGAGCGACGGGCAGATGGACGGGTGGGGGTGGCGGGTGCCGTTCCTGCTCGGTGCGGTGCTGAGCCTGGTGGGGTTCTGGATTCGTCGTGGGGCGCACGAGACGCACGTGCCGGTGGAGCGTGCGGACCGGCCCGGGCTGTTCGACGCGCTGCGCACGTACCCGCGCCAGTCGTTGCTGATCTGCGGAATCACCGTGGGCGGCACCATCTCGTACTACACGTGGACGTCCTACCTGCCGACGTACGCGGAGCTGAACGGCGGCTTCGACAAGTCGGACGCGCTGCTCGCGGGCACCATCTCGCTGGCGTTCTTCGCGGTGCTCCAGCCGCTCGGCGGGCTGCTCTCGGACCGGATCGGGCGCCGGCCGCTGCTGCTGTTCTCGGGGATCGGCTTCGCACTGCTGATCGTGCCGCTGCTGCGGGTGGTGGACGGGGGTGTGTCATTCGGCACGCTGGTGCTGGTGAGCTGTGCGGGGATGGTGCTGCTGACGGGATTCACCTCGATCTCGGCGGCCGTCAACGCGGAGATCTTCCCGGCGAAGGTACGGGCCTCGGGCATCGGCTTCCCGTACTCGCTGACGGTGGCGATGTTCGGCGGGACCGCGCCGTACATGGGGACGCTGTTCAAGGAGATGGGCAATCCGGGGCTGTTCCCCTGGTACGTGGCCGCGCTGTGCCTCGTGTCGTCGGTGGTGTTCTTCAGGCTGCCGGAGAACGCGCACAAGGAGCTGGCGAAGTAGGCCGTCGTACGACGCCGGAGGGCGCGAGCCCTCCGGCGGGGCGCTACTCGTCGCCGTACGGGAAGCCCAGCTCGCGCAGCGTTTCGTCGGCCGCCTTGACCAGGGCGGCGGCACCGGCGTCGACCGCATGGGCGCGGCCCTTCTCCAGTTCGGCGCGGGAACGGATCGCACGGCCCAACTCGATGCGGGCCGCCGCGTGTTCGTACTTGCAGGGCGAGGAGCTGAGGAAGTCCACCGCACGGCGCAGCAGCTCCGCCTTGCGCTGACCTTCGGCCAACTCCGCCTGGCAGCGCATGGCTTCACCGATCGCGGTGTTCGTGCCGAACCGTTCCGCCTTCTCCCGGGCGTACGCGGCGAGCCGCCCGGCCCGCTCCGGGTCGTCGGGCGCGACCGCGCGGGCCAGGTCCAGGGCCCACGGGGCGAGCACCGTGTTGTGCCTGCCGCGCGCCTTCAACGCCGCGCCCGCCGCTTCGAGTTCGTCGATGGCATCGGCGGTACGCCCCTGGGCGAGCAGGAGCCTGCCCCGCACCGAAGCGGCGTCGGGGATGAGGATCGTGGTGGGGTACGGAGCGTGGAAGCCGAAGCCGTCCGCGACCTGCTGCGCGTCGGCGACCAGGCCGCGGGCCAGCAGGGTGTCGATGAGCATGCACACGGCGTCCCAGTGCATCGGCAGGCCCTTGCCGACGCGCTCGGCGAGCCGCACACTCTCCCGGAGGTCGACCTCGGCACGCACCAGGTTGCCGCGCCTGCGCTGGAGATAGCCGGTGAGTGCGTACGCGAAAGCCAGGTGGCCGCCGCTCCAGCCCGCCTCGGTGAACGCCCGGCGGGCCTCCCCGAACAGGGCGTCCGCGCGGTCGAGTTGGTCGGCGAAGGCGTAGCTGAGGCCGAGCAGGGCGGGCGGCTCGAAGCCCCACGTCAGGTCGGTCCAGGTCAGACCGGCGGGGAGGCTGCCGTTGACGAGGGCCCGGTCGCCGATCTCCACGACCGCCTGCGCGTCCTCGCCGATGGCGGTCGCGTCGAACGCGCGGAGCATCAGGAGGGCCTGCTCGGTGGTGTCGCAGCCCTGGACGTGGGCGGCGGCCTCCTTGAGCCGACGGGATCTCGCGGGACCGTCGATCTCGGACGCGTACACGCCCTCCCACAGGAACTGCACGGTCTGCAGGCGCATCCGCAGCGGCCCCTCGGGGGCGGCCTCGGCAGCCGCTGCCACCATCTGCCCGGCCTCGGCGGCTTGGTTGTTGTGCGTGAGCGCCTGGGACAGCAGGAACACGGCGTCCGCCTGCTGCTCGTCGTCCAGGCCCGGCTGCTCCAGGGCCTTCGTGAGGTGCTCGGCCGCGGTGGCGGGCGCGCTGAGCGTGATGACCTTGCCCAGCTCGTAACGCACCTGAGCGAAGACCGTGGGCAGTGGCGGCTCCTTCAGCGCACGCTCCAGGCAGAGCCGGGCGGCGTCGGGCGCGCCCACCGCGACGTACTCCCGGTGAGCGGCCCGCAGCTGCTCGACCAGCTCCGGATTCTCCTCGGGCGGCACCTCCATGAGGTGGCGGGAGGCGGCTGCCGCGCTGTGCCCGTCGTCGAGCAGTATCTCGGCGGCGATGCCGTGCATGGCCCGGCGGGCCCAGTGCGGCACGGCGTCGTACACAGCGGTGGCGACGGTCGGGTGGACGAACTCCAGATGCTCGTCCTCGCCGGTCAGGATGCGGGCGGCACGCAGCCGTTCGGCGCACTCGGCGGCTTCGGCGACGCCCAGCACCGCCAGGTCGGCGGCGAGCTTCAGGGACACGTCGGTTTCCAGGATCGCGACGGCGAAGGCGAAGTTGACGGTGTTGTCGCCCATCTTCTGGAGCCGCTCCACCAGTCCTTGCGGGCGGGCGGAGTCCATGAGGGGCCGCAGTGAGCCCGCCGTGCCCTCGACCGGGTCGATGGCCTGCTCCTTGGCGCGGGCGACCAGTTCGACGGTCTCGTAGAGGTTGCCGCCGGTCACGGCCCACACCTCCCGGCAGAACGGGTCGTCAGCGTGCTCGCCCAGCACTTCCCGGGCGAAGCGGGCCGTGCCGGGCGGGGAGAGCGGGCCAAGGACGACGTCGATGCCCACGCGGCGCACCGTGGTGTCGAGCTGACGGAGCAGGGCGGCGGTCTCGCCCTTCGCCTCGTTCACGCGGTAGGCGGTGACCAGCAGCAGCGGGGGCCCGCCGGTGCGCCCGGCGAACGGGACCAGCCAGCGCAGGGTCTCCAGGTCGCTCCACTGGAGGTCGTCGACGACGAGGACCAGCGGGCGGTGGAGTGCGGCGAGCTGGCCGACGAGGGTGTCCAGTCCGTCGCGGACACCCTGCGGGTCGGCGTTGACCTCGCTGTTGGGCGGGGTGATGCCGAGGGCGGGGGCGATGCTCGTGTGCCAGTCGCCGAGGAGACCTCGGGTGGTGGCGTCGCTCGCGCCCGCCAGTGCGGGCTGAAGGAGGTGGCGCACGACGTGGAACGCCACGGAGGCGACCGTCTCGCCGCCCCGGGCGGACCAGACGACACAGCCGCGGTCCCGGGCGAGGAGCTGGATCTCCCCGAGGAGGGCGGTCTTGCCGATGCCCGCTTCGCCTCGGAAGAGGAGGACCCCGCCTCGGGGCGAGGGGTCTCCGCAGAGTGCGTCAAGGGCCTTTGCGGCTGCCGCCAGTTCCGCATCACGCTCGATCAACTGCGGTACGTGGGCTGGGTTTTCCGGCCGGGGCACGGGCATGCCTCCCCCTCGCTGCGTCGGAGTTCCGAGCCTAGCCGCACGGGCTGGCCCCTGGCCAGGTTCTCCGGATTTTCCCCCTCCGGGGGAGGTCTCCCGCCGGGGCCGGGCCCCCGGTCCTCACGCCGTGAGCAGTACACCGCCGTACGACACCCCCGCCACCACCACCCACGCGCACAGCCCGAGTCCCGCCACCCGTCCCCCGGTCCGCGTCAGCGACGGCAGGTGGACGGCGCTCCCCAGCCCGAACAACGCGGCGGCCAGCAGCAGCTCCTGTGCGTGCTGGGCGGCGTCGAGCCCGGCCCCCGGCACCCACCCCGTGCTCCGCACCACCACCATCGCCAGGAAGCCGACCACGAAGAGCGGGACGATCGGCGGCCTCTTCTGGCCCGCCGCCACCGCCGCCCCCTTCCGGCGCCGACGTACCGAGAGAGCCACCGCCGCCACCAGCGGGGCCAGCAGCGCCACCCGCATCAGCTTCACCAGGACCGCTTCGCCGAGCGCCCCGGGGCCGGCGGTCTGTGCCGTCGCGACGACCTGCCCGACGTCGTGCACGCTCGCCCCGACCCACCGCCCGAACTCCGCGTCCGTCAGCCCCAACGGCGCGTGCAGCAGAGGGAGTACGGCGATGGCGAGGGTCCCGCACAGGGTCACCAGGGCGACGGACGTGGCCGTGTCGCGCTCGTCGCTGTCGGTGGCCTCGCTGACCGCTCCGATCGCCGACGCCCCGCAGATCGAGTAGCCGGTGGCGATCAGGAGGGGCTGGTCTCCGGGAAGGCCCATCCTCCGGCCCAGCCACCACGTGCCGAAGAAGGTGGCGGCGACGACGACCAGGACCATCGCCACGGTCGCCCAGCCGATGCCCAGCACGTCGTCCAGGCTGAGTTTCAGCCCGAGCAGGACGATGCCGACCCGCATCAGCCGCTTCCCGGCGAAGGTCAGGCCGGGGCGTGCCGCGCCCCGTACCGTCGCCCGCGCCAGGGGGAGGTGGGCCACGACGATGCCGAGCACCACCGCCGCCGTCAGCATCGGTACGGCCGGGACCAGCCGGTGGATTCCCCATGCGGCGGCCACGCCGAGGGCGGCCAGTACCAGCCCCGGGAGCTTGCCGGGTGTGGCCGGGACGCCGGTGAGCGGGCGGTGCCGGGTGGGGCGTTCCCGCAGGAGCGCCATCAGCGGTCGGCCGGGAGTTCGTACACACGGCGGACGCTGGAGCCGATGCGGGAGATGTCCGCACCGTAGACGTGGAGGGATATCGCCACGTCGTCGCAGGCGTTCCAGACCCGGTGGATGTCGCCGGGCGGGGCGAAACCGCAGACCGCGCCCTGCGGGTTGATGACGTCCTCGGTGGCGACGAGGTGGGCGCGGGCGCCCTCCGTCGCGGGGACCAGTCGGTAGCGGCGCTCGCGCTCCTCACCGACGTGGACCCCGGTCGTACACCAGGAGACGTGGTCGTGGACGGAGGTCTGCTGTCCCGGCAGCCAGACCAGGGCGACGACCGAGAAGCTGCCGTCGCGCTCGGCGTGCAGCAGGTGCTGGCGGTAGCAGGAGGGGTCCGGCTCCTGCTGTTCCGGCGTGAGGAGGTCGGCGGAGCCCAGGTGCGGCGCGAGGCGTTCGCCGACGAGGTAGGCGGTGAGGTCCGGCGGCAGGCCCTGGCCCACGGCTTCGCGTACCGAAGCGACGAGGGCGTCCAGGCGGGCGGTCGTGCGCGCGGCCGTGTAGGCGGTCGAAGTCGTGGTCATACGGGCAGCGTGCAGCCGCCCGATCCATCACGTCCAACATCGATTCGTACGCAGGTACCCAAATTCTGCTTATACCGGGGAGGAGGGAGAGATCAGCAGCCGATCTTGTGGGCGGCGACGGTCTTCAGTTCGTCGAGGACGAGCGCGGTCGCGGGTATGCGCAGGTGCTCGCGCAGGACGTACGCGGACACCTGGCGCTTGGAGGCGGGGGCCAGGGCCCGGCCGGTGACCTGTTCGTGGCGCAGGAAGTTGAGGACGAGGCCGGGCATCATGGCGATGCCGAGTCCCTCCGCGACGAGGCTCTGGACGACCAGGTTGTCGTCGGTGGTGAAGGCGATGTCGGGGGCGAAGCCCTGGGCGGCGCACTCGTGGAGGAAGTTGACGCGGCAGCGCAGACAGCCCGCGATCCACCGTTCCTCGGCCAGGTCGGCGAGTTCGACGGTGCGGCGGCGGGTGAGCGGGTGCCGGGTCGGCAGGAGGACGAGGAGCTGGTCCTCCAGGAGCGGGACCGCCATCACCTCGTCCGGGATCTCCTCCGCCAGACCGGGATACGTGAAGGCCAGCGCGATGTCGCACTCCCCGCGCGCCAGCCGCTGGAGGGACTCCGGCGGCTCCTCCTCGCTCAGCTCGACCCGCACCCCGGGGTGTCCCGACGCGAGCCGGGCCAGGGTTTCGGGGACGAGGGTGGCGTTGGCGCTGGGGAACGCGCAGAGCCTCACGCGCCCGCTGTGCAGCCGGGTCAGCGCGGTCATCTGCTGCTGGGCCGCGCTCATGGTGTCGAGGATGGCGGCGGCGTGCCGGGACAGGGTCTCCCCCGCTTCGGTGAGCCGCAGGCCGCGTCCGGCGCGGGTGAAGAGAGGGGTGCCGACGTCGCGTTCGAGCGCCTTCATCTGCTGGGTGATGGCGGGCTGGGTGTACCCCAGGGCTCGGGCGGCGGCGGAATAGGAGCCGGTGAGCACTACTTCATGGAAGGTTCTGATGTGCCTGGAATCGAACACCGGGTCAGCATAGCGGGACGGGCCCCGGCGGATCATAAGCAGGATTTGGGGTCCCTCGGAGAGCTCCCGGCGGGGGTGCCGAAAAGAGCCTTCACGTTCCGGCCGCACCGCGTGGGCCTCCCACTCCCGGTAGCCGGGGTCCGACGCGTACGCGACGGGGCGTGTGCGGGGCGGCACCTGGATCACCTGGGCGCCGCCCCGTCGTGTCACCCGCCCGTCAGTTCGTCAGTGACGCTGCGACTGCTCGTCAGTGACGCTGCGACTGCTCGGCCTGCTCACCGGGGCCGCCGTGCTCGTCCGGCCCGCCGTGCTTCCCGTTCCCGCCGTGCCCGCTGTGCAGAGCCCGCCGGTACTCCTCCGCCGTCGGCTTCGGTACGTACGTCCCCGGCCCGTACATCGCCTTCGCGAGCCTCGCCCGCAACCGGTCGGAACGCCTGATGCGCCTGCGCACCCCGTTGGCGTCGACCTCCGGACCCACCTCGAAGGGCACTGGCTGCTCGTGCGCGGTCAGCGTGTGCAGCTCGGCCTGCGAGAGCGGGGCGTGCACCTCGACGAACTCGCCGTGCGGCAGCCGCTTGATCGTGCCGCTCTCCCTGCCGTGCAACGCCTTCTCGCTGTCGCGGAGTTGGAGCCCCTGACAGATCCTGCGGGTGATCAGGAAGGCCAGCACGGGTGCGACGAAGAAGCCGATCCGCACGAACCAGGTGATGGCGTTGAGGGACAGGTGGAAGCGGTACGCGACGATGTCGTTGCCGCCGCCGATCAGCGCCACCACGTACACCGTCAGCCAGGCGACGCCGAGACCCGTCCTCGTCGGAGCGTTGCGGGGCCGCTGGGCGATGTGGTGCTCGCGCTTGTCCTTGGTGACCCACGCCTCGACGAAGGGGTAGACCGCGATGGCCACCATGACCAGCGGGAAGAGCGTGAACGGGATGAAGACGCCCAGGTTGACCGTGTGCCCCCAGGCGCTGATCTCCCAGCTGGGCATCACCCGGATCAGCCCCTCGGAGAAGCCGAGGTACCAGTCGGGCTGCGCTCCGGTGGACACGTGGTCGGGCCGGTACGGTCCCATCGCCCAGACCGGGTTGATGGAGAAGGTCGCGGCGACGACCGCGAGCACCCCGAAGACGAGGAAGAAGAAGCCGCCCGCCTTGGCGATGTAGACCGGCATGAAGGGCGCACCGACCACGTTCTTCTCGGTCCGCCCCGGCCCCGCGAACTGGGTGTGCTTGTGGTAGAAGACCAGGATCAGGTGGGCGACGACCAGCCCCAGCATGATGCCGGGCAGCAGCAGGATGTGGATCGGATAGAGGCGGGCGATGATGTCCTCGCCGGGGAACTCTCCGCCGAACAGGAAGAACGCGATGTACGTGCCGACGACGGGGATCGACAGGATCGCCCCGTGTGCGAAGCGGAGGCCGGTGCCGGAGAGCAGGTCGTCGGGGAGCGAGTAGCCGGTGAGTCCGGTGATCAGGCCGAGGAAGAGCAGCGTCCAGCCGAACAGCCAGTTGAGCTCACGCGGTTTGCGGAACGCCCCGGTGAAGAAGACCCGCATCATGTGCACGAGCATCGCGGCGACGAAGACCAGTGCGGCCCAGTGGTGGATCTGCCGGATGAGCAGCCCGCCGCGCACCTCGAAGCTGATGTCGAGGGTGGACTCGAAGGCCCGGGTCATGCGGATGCCGCTGAGCGGGGTGTACGCGCCGTGATAGACGACCTCGGCGCTGCTGGGCTCGAAGAAGAGCGTGAGGTAGATGCCGGTGAGGATGATGATCAGGAAGCTGTAGAGGCAGATCTCGCCCAGCATGAAGGACCAGTGGTCCGGGAAGATCTTCCGCAGGTTGGCCTTGGCCATCGGGTAGAGCCCGAGCCGTCCGTCCGCCCAGTCGGCCAGCTTCTCGCCCTTGCCGGGCGGTGCTGGCCGAGCGCCGTCGCCTTGCGTGAGTCCGCTGTCGCCGACCTTGCTCATACGACCCCCTCATACGGACCTCTCAGAGTAGGCGCGTCGCCATACAGATCCAACAGGGTTGACGACACAGGGAGTTGATAGGTGAGGCGAGTACCGGAGACGGCAGGTGGGACGGGGTTCCGGGGCTCGCGCGCGGGCTCCGCCCGGCGGCTGGATATCGTGGCCGGTCACGGAGTACGGGATCAACGAGCCGAGCACGGGACCGAGAGCGGGGGAGCAGGTGGCGAGTCCGGGGGAGCACGCGGCGGGCGCGGGGCGCGAGGACTGGATACGGGTGCCGGTCGGGGACGGTTCGGGGCGCTGGGCCACCCGGGGCAAGAGCCGCCTCGTGCTGCTCGTCGTGCACAACGTGACGTCCGCGACCCGGTTGCTGGACGTGGCTCCGCTCTTCGACGACGACACCGGGGTACAGCTGCTGGCGACGTGTCCCGGCTCGTCGGCGTTCCGCGCCGGGGTCGCGGAGCTGCTGACGGCGCTCGGGGTGCCGGTACTGCCGTGGGCGCAGGCGCTCGCGACGCCCGTGGACCTCGCGATATCCGCCAGCTTCGGCGGCGAACTCCACCTCATTCAGGGGAAGTTGGCCATCCTCTCGCACGGTGTTGGCTACACTAAAAGGCTGGCCACACCGGACACCGGACACCGGACACCGGACACCGGACACCCTTCGCCCGGAGCCCGGCCGCGCCCTGCCGCCCGCATCGCCGACGCCGCCGTGCCCGTCTTCGGCCTCTCCCCCGCGTGGCTGCTGCACGACGGCGTCCCGATCGCCGACGCGCTCGTCCTGTCCCACCCCGAGCAGCAGGCCCGCCTCAAGGACGCCTGTCCCGACGCCGCCCACACCGGCGTCCTCGCCGGGGATCCGTGCTTCGACCGCATCCTGGCGGCCCGCCCGCACCGCGCCTACTTCCGCAACGCACTGGGCGTGCACCCCGGCCAGCGCCTGATCGTCGTCAACTCCACCTGGAACCCGGAATCGCTCTTCGGTGACGGCGGCGACGAGGACGTTCTCCCCACCCTGCTCCCCCGCCTCGCCTCGGACCTCCCCGCCGACGAATACCGCGTCGCCGCCGTCCTGCATCCCAACATCTGGGCCGGGCACGGCCCCGGCCAGATCCGCGCCTGGCTCGACCGGGCCCGCCGCTCGGGCCTCGTCCTCGTCGATCCGCTGCACCACTGGCGGCAGGCGCTCCTCGCCGCCGACGCCGTGATCGGCGACCACGGCGCGGTCTCGTACTACGCCGCCGCCCTCGGTACGCCCGTACTGCTCGGCGCGGCCCCGCTCGCCGGGCTCGCCCCCGACTCCCCCGTCGCGGACTTCGTCACGAACGCCCCGCGCCTGGACCCGTACGCCTCACTCACCCCACAACTCGACCAACTCATTTCCGCACATCGCCCGTTGACGGACGCCGCCGAACTCACCACGTCCACCCCCGGCGAGTCCGCGACGCTCCTGCGCACGCTCTTCTACGGCCTGATGGCCCGCCCCGAGCCTCTCGACCCGGCCCGCCCCGTACCGCTGCCGTGTCCGCCGTACGAACCCCCGCGCATCACCGCGCCCCTGCACGTGGTGACGGTCCGGGGGCCGGGCCGGGAGGTTTCGGTGACCCGGTACGCCGACCCGCGCACGGTGCCCGACGTGCGCGGGGACGTGCACACGGCGGTGCACGAGGACACCCGGGACCCCGGGCGGCTCACGCTCGCCGACGTCATCCACCGCGAGGGCTCACCGGACGACCCGCGCTTCGGGGGCCCCGCCCGCTGGACCGCCGGGGTGCTGGACCGCTTCCCGCAGTGCGCGCTCGCGGCGTACGTCACCGGGCCGGACTCCTGCACGGTCCGCACCCGCGGGGGCAGGCTCCTCCACCTCACCGGCACGACGCGCGCGGACCCGGCCCTCTACGCGTCAGCGCTGCTCGCCCTCCTGGCGGACGGGACGGAGCCGACGCACGCGCTGACCGTACGGACCGGCTCCGCCGTGCACTCCGTGACGGTCACGGACGCGGGCCAGGACCCGGGGTCGGAGTCGACGACCCCGAAGGGCCCGAAGGACCCGAAGGACCCGCTTCGGGGCTGACGCACAGCGCGCGCAGTCGCCGGAGGTAGGCGAGGTGATGATCCGCCCGCTCGGCCTCCAGTACGGCGATCGCCTCGTCGACCAGCGGCAGCGCGGCGGCCTGCTCGGCCGGGCTCGCGCGCCGGGTCCCGTCGACGTGGGTACGGGCGAGGTCGGTGAGGGCCCGTGCCGTGTTGTACGCGTCGCCGCCCGCGCGGAAGAAACGCACCGCCGCGTCGAGCCGTTCGCGCGCCGCCTCCGGCTGCCGCATCCCGGTGAGCGCACGCCCCCGGTGGCGTTCGAGGAGGGCGCGGGCACGCGGCAGGTCGGCGGCGCCTTCGTCCCCCGGCCCGATGCCCGCGTACAGCCCGTCCGCCTGGTCGAAGAGCGCGTACGCCTCCTCCCACCGCCACTGCGCCAGCCGCAGCAGCCCCAACCCCTCGACCGCCGAGGCGTGCCCCCGCACGTGCCCTGCGGCGCTCTCGTCCCGGGCGGCGGCGAGCAGTTCCCGCTCGGCCTCCTCGTACCGTTCGAGGGCGGTGAGGGCGAAGCCGAGGTGGGCGTGCATCGTCCCGGCGGTGCGGGTGCCGGGGAAGTGGGTGTCGGCGGTACGGACGCCGGTGTGCAGCGCGGGCAGCAGGACGTCCAGGTGCCCCGCCTTGAGCTGGACCGGCCACAGGGCACGGACCAGCCTGCACACGGTGTCGGGCCGTCCGAACTCGTCGGCGGCGGCGACGGCTTCGGCGAGGTTGGCGGACTCGGCGGCGAGCGCGGCCACCGCCTCACCCTGACTCCCGTACGCCAACTCCTGGTCTGTGTCGGCCGGTTCGGGCGAACGCCAGCTCTGCGGCAGGGCCGCACGGGCGGTCGGCTCGGCGAAGTGCAGGTATCCGTCGAGTACGCGTCCCACGGCAGCCGAGCAGACGGCCATGCCGTCCTCCCGGGCAGCCTCCTGCTCGGCGTGGGCGCGCACGGAGGGCCGCTGACGGTGACGGCCCTCGGGAGTGGTGTCGAGCAGTTGGTTCGCCGCGAGTACGTCGAGGGCGCGGGCCGCGTCGGGAAGCGCGAGGTTGGCGGCGCGCGCGGTCAGCGCGGCGGTGACGACGGGCCAGGGGCGCAGCGCGGTCAGCCGGTGCGCGCGGGCGGTGACGGGGTCGAGGGAGCGGTAGGCGTGCTCGATGGCGGTGCGGACGGCATCGCGTTCGTTCATGGCGGGTAACTGCTGCCTCTCCGTGCGGGGTTGCGGCACCGTGGCCACCCGTGGCGCTGCGGCCAGCCGGGGTGCGGCGGCCAGCACCGCGTAGGGCGATCCGCCGCAGTCGGCGATCACCGAGGGCAGCACGGCCCGGGCCGCGTCGACGGCCGGACGCCCCGCTGTCGCCTCCAGGAGTCTGCGGACGTACTTCTCCGCGAGCGGGCCGACGGGAATCCGCAGGGCGGGAAGCTGGAGGAGCGGGTCGCGGGCGGTCACCACGGTGACCACGCCGGGTGCGGTGGCGACGAGGGGCAGCACCTGGGCGGCCGAGGTGGCGTGATCGAGCACGACGAGCAGCGCGAGATCGGCGACGCAGCGCCGGAAGAACTCGGCCCTGCGCTCCACCGAAGGCGGTATCTCCCCATCGGGCACGCCCAGTTGACGGAGCGCTTCGCTCAGTGCGGCACCCGGCTCCAGCCGCCCGCCGGGCCCGCTCCGCAGATCCAGCCAGACCTGCCCGTCCTTGAACCGCCGCTCGGCTTCCCGCCCGCCCCAGCACCGGGCGATCTCGGAGGTGCCGATGCCTTCGGGTCCGTGGAGCAGGGCCACTCTGGGCCGCCCGTCCGCCTTTCGCCCCGCTTCCTCGTCGAGCGCTTTGAGTACACGCTGACGGTTCGTGAAGTTCCGTGACGCGGCGGGGAGTCGGGGCACGGAACGGGCTCCCGCCGCCCGCTGCACGGTGCGCGCGAAGGTGTCCCAGTCGCGGGCGAGGCCGGGATCACGCTGTATCGCCTCGTGCACCTGCCGGGCCAGTCGCTCGACCTGACGCTGGTCGACGGGTGCCGCGACGTCCCTCCCGAGAATGCGCTGCACCAGCGAACCGGCCGACTGCCAGACCCACTTGCCCGCTTCGGAGGCCGTTCCGGAGGCGACAGCTCCCAGCACGGTCGAAATCGCCCCCACCGAGATGAGATCAAGCATCAGCAGCCACTCCCCCGTCGTCCACGTCCACGATGGATCAACCGTATCGACAGGGGCAAGCCGCACAACACCCCACAGGGGCGGCAGCGTCAGCTCCCCTTCTCGGGCGGTCGTAGGGTGGCAGGTAAAGCTGAAACGCAATGGTCAGGAGGTCGCCAGGTGACGGACGTCACGGAAGTCGACAACGCGGTCAAGGCCGGGATACGGGCCCGGATCGACGAGGTCGCCACGGAACTGGTAGCGCTGAGCCGCCGCATCCACGCCCACCCGGAAACCGCCTTCGAGGAGCACCGGGCGGCCGCGTGGTGCGCGGAGGCACTACGCACCCACGGCTTCGCGGTGACCGCACCGGCGTACGGCCTGCCGACCGCCTTCGAGGCGCGGGCCGGATCCGGCCCGGTGACGGTGGCTCTGGCCTGTGAGTACGACGCGCTGCCCGGCATGGGCCACGCCTGCGGCCACAACCTGATCGCGGCGGCCGGGGTGGGCGCGGCCCTGGCCCTGGCTCCGTACGCCGACGAACTCGGTCTGACCGTCAGGGTGTTGGGCACCCCCGCCGAGGAGAGCGGAGGCGGGAAGGCGCTACTTCTGGACGCGGGGGCGTTCGACGGGGTCGATGCGGCGATGATGATCCATCCGTGCCCGTTCGACGTGGCGGACTTCCATTCGTACGCGATGGGCTCACTGGACGTGACGTACACGGGCAAGTCCGCGCACGCCGCGATGAACCCGCAGGACGGCCGGAACGCGGCGGACGCCCTGACGGTGGCCCAGGTCGCGCTCGGTCTCCTGCGCCAGCACCTGCCGGGCGACTGGAAGGTGCACGGCATCACCACGGAGGCGGGCACGGCCCTCAACGCGATCCCGGAGCGGGCGCACGCGGGCTACGCGCTGCGCACGCCGTCCGCACCGGAGCTGCGCGAACTGCGCGCCCGGGTCGAGGACTGCTTCCGGGCGGGTGCCCTGGCCACGGGCTGCGAGGTCGACCTGGCGCAGCCTTCCCCGGACTACCTGGAGTTCCGTTCGGACCCGGGGCTGGTGACCCTGTGGACGGCGAACGCACGGGCGCTGGGGCGTCCTGAGCCGGAGGTGCGCGGCCCGTTCGCGTCGACGGACATGGGGAACGTGTCGCACGTGGTGCCGTCGATCCATCCGGTCCTGAACATCGGCGCGACGGGCTGCGGCCCGCACCAGCCGGAGTTCACGGCCGCCGCGGCGACGGAGGAGGCGGAACGGGCGATGCTGGAGGGGGCATTGGGGCTGGCGTGGACGGCGGCGGACTTCGCCCTTGCTGGCTCCGCCACATCCGGCCCCGCCGACGTTTGAGGCGCGGGGGTCCGGGGGCGGAGCCCCCGGCAGTGGCCTCCCCCCCACCCGGAGCGACCCTCACCCCACCTTGCTCAAGCCCCCCGCCCGGGGCACCGCGTCCCCCTCCGCGAGCCCCCGAGCCACGGGAACGACCACCGGCGCCCCGTCCCCCGGCGCCGCCAGGATGTCCGCGTCCACCCCGTAAAGCTCCTTCACGAGTTCGGCGGTCACCACTTCCCGCGCAGGCCCGTACGCCACGATCCGCCCCTCGTTCATCGCCACCACCGTGTCCGCGTACCGCGCCGCACTCGCCAGATCGTGCAGCACCATCACCACGGTCCGCCCCGCCGCCGCCACCTCCCGCACCAGCGACAGCACCTCCACCGCGTGCCCGAGGTCCAGCGCACTGGTCGGCTCGTCGAGGAGCACGATCGGCGTCTCCTGCGCCAGCACCATCGCCAGCCAGCAGCGCTGCCGCTGACCGCCCGACAACTGGTCGAGCCGCCGCTCGGCGAGCGACAGGGTCCCGGTCGCCTCCAGCGCCGCCCGCACCGCCGCCTCGTCCTCCCGCGACCACTGCCGGAACAGCCCCTGGTGGGGGTGGCGTCCGTACCGTACGAGACCGGCGACGGTCACGGCCTCCGGGGCCTGCGGCGCCTGTGCGAGCAGCGCGATGCGGTGGGCGGCCTTGCGCTGGGTGAGCTGCCAGACGTCTTCGTCCCCGGCCCGCACCGTGCCGGACTCCGGCTTGTGCAGCCGGGCGACGGCCCGCAGCAACGTCGACTTGCCGCACCCGTTGGGTCCGACGATCGCGACGACCTGTCCGCTGGGAACGGTGAGGTCGACGCCGTCCACGACGGGGTGGCCGGGGTATCCGGCGGTGAGCGCCTCTACGGTCAGTTCCACAGGGTTTCAGACCTTTCCTGGCTGAGAGGGACGTGCTGACTTCTTTCCGAACAGGACCCAGAGCAAGAAGGGTCCGCCGAGGACGCTCGTCACGACTCCCACCGGGATCTCCACGGGAGCGATGACCCGCCCGAGCGCGTCCGCACCCGCGACGAGCGCGGCCCCCACCAGGGCCGACCCGAGGATCGGCACCCGCGTGGGACCGCTGAGCCGCCCGGCCAGCACCGGAGCGGCCAGCGCGACGAAGGCGATCGGTCCGCCGATACCGACGGCGATCCCGGACAGTACGACCGCGAGCGCCAGCGTGACGGCCCGCACCCGCGCGACGTTCACACCGAGCGTGGCCGCCATGTCGTCGTCGAACCGCAGCAGTTGGAGCCGACTGCCCGCCACCAGCGCCAGCGGCACCAGGATCAGCAACAAGAACGCGAGCGGCGTGCCGACCGTCCAGTCACGCCCGTTGAGCGAACCGACCGTCCACAGGAACACCCCACCGGCCGTGTTGTCGTTCTCCCGCGACATCACCAGATCGGTGACGGCTCCGATGACGGTCGACACACCGATACCGACCACCAGGATCCGGTACCCGGCGTGCCCGGCCCCGCCCGCACACGCCACCACGACCATCGCGGCGGCGGCCGCGCCGATCGGACCCAGCCACCAGTCGCCGATCATCCCGGTGGACGATCCGACGACGGAGGCGACGACGGCAGCCGTCGCACCGTCGTTGACGCCGATGACGTCGGGGGTGGCGAGGCGGTTTCCGGCCAGTGTCTGGGTGAGGCAGCCCGCGATGCCGAGGGCCGCGCCGACCATCAGGCCGACCGCGATGCGGGGCAGCCTGAACTCCTGGACGAGCATGACGGTGGCGCGGTCGCCGGTGCCGAGCAGCCCCGAAAGGCTGCCGCCGAGGCTCATGCCGGTGGAGCTGGCGAAGGCGGCGAAGGTGACGATCGCGCCGATGAGAACAGCGAGTCCGACCGCCGCGAGAGCGCTGCGGTACGGGAAGAGCCACGACAGGGCGCCGACGCGCACGGGCGTCGAGTCGGGCGGCGTCACCGAGGTCCCGTCCGCGCCCGCGCTCTTGCCCGGTTCGATCCGCGTACTCATGCGCTCGCCCCCGCCGTCGACATCCGCCGCGACCGTGCGATCCAGATCAGCAGCGGTCCTCCGATGAAGGCGAGCAGCACGCTCACCGGTGTCTCCCAGGGCCGGATCACGACCCGCGCGAGCAGATCGGCGACGATCATCACGCACGCCCCGACCAGCCCCGACAGCACCAACTGCCCGGCCATCCTGGGCCCGGTGACGGACCGTGCCGCGTACGGGGCGAGCAGGCCGAGGAACGCGATCGGGCCGGCCAGCGCCACCGCGGATCCGGCGAGCAGCGTCACCGCGACGGCGACGGTCAGCCGGATGCGTCCGGGATGGTGCCCGAGCGACCGCGCGCTGTCGTCACCGAGTGCCAGCGCCGACAACGGGCGTACGCACACGAACGCGACGGCCAGTCCGATCGCGATCAACGGCAGCAGCGGCAGTGTGTCCTCGGCCTTGATGCCCGCGAGGGAGCCGATCGTCCAGTAGCGGTACGTGTCGAAAGTCGACTGCGTGCCGAGCAGGACGTACGACGTGGCCCCGTGGAAGGTCGCCCCGAGCGCGGACCCGGCGAGCACGAGCCGCAGCGGCGATCCGGCCGCCCGCCCCGAAGCCGCCAGCATCAGCACGACGGCGCTCGCCGCCATGCCGCCGACGAGGGCCCAGACCAGCACCGCGTACGCCGAAGTGACGTGGAAGTACGTGAGTCCGATCACAACGCCCAGCGCCGCGCCGGAGTTGACGCCGAGCAGTCCGGTCTCGGCGAGCGGGTTGCGGGTGACGGCCTGAAGGAGGCAGCCCGCCGCGCCGAGCGCGATGCCGACGAGCAGTCCGGCGACCGTGCGGGGCAGTCGTACGTCCATGACGGCCAGCCTGATCTGCGCGTCCGCGCGGGCGGCGGGGTCACCGGTGAGGAAGCCCCACGCCTTGGCGATCGGGTGGGAGCCCGAGCCGATCAGGAGCGACAGCACGCACAGTCCCGCGAGGAGCAGAACGAGGGCGGCGGCCGCCCACAGCGTGGGCCGATGGAGTCTCGCCGAACCCGGTATGGGGGGTTCGGTTCCGGCCTCCCGGACCCGCCCCTCTTGCGCAACCAACATGAAGTTAGCCTAACCTAACCTCGACACGGAACCCCTGGTCGGGGCGGCCCGAACTCCCTGTTGCGACAGGGTCGGTTCGGCATGCCCTCGCTACACGTACCAAGTCGCCCTGTATGTCCGGTTTCCGATCCGGGCAACACTTCGCCTCACCAGCATGGAGATCACGGACATGTCCTCGACCCTCACCCCGCGCGCCCGGCTGACCGCGGTGGCGGCCCTCACTCTGGCCTCCGCCCTCACCCTCTCCGCCTGCGGGTCGGACGACACCGGCTCCGGCGACAAGGGCTCCGGCCAGGCCAAGAACGCCGGGAAGACCGTCGCCGTGACGGACGCCACCGGTGCCGAGGTGAAGGTTCCGGAGGCCCCGAAGAAGGTCATCGCCCTCAGCGAGATGGACCTCGACTCCTCCATCGCGCTCGGCGTGAAGCCGGTCGGCCTGACCGCGGGCCGCGGCCAGAAGGGCGCGCCCGGCTACCTGGCCGAGCAGGCGAAGGGCATTCCGGTCGTCGGTGCGGTCACCGGTCCGGACATCGAGAAGGTCCTCGCGGCCGACCCCGACGTCATCCTCGCGGGCCAGCTCGCCGACAAGCAGGTGCTCAAGCAGCTCCAGGCGATAGCCCCGACCGTCGTCACCATCGACAAGAAGAAGGACTGGAAGAAGTCCCTCGAACTGACCGGCAAGGTGCTCGGCAAGTCCAACGAGGCCGCCGCCTTCGTCAAGGGGTACGAAGCGAAGGTCGCCGAGGTGAAGACCGCGCTGGGCGCGAACGCGGGCAAGTCCGTGTCGGTGGCCCGCTACTCGGCCAAGGGAACGGCCGTCATGCAGCAGGGCGTGTTCATCTCGGACATCATGAAGGACCTGGCCTTCAAGCGCCCGGGCATCCAGAACGAGAAGGGCCAGGGCCACTCGACGCCGCTCAGCGACGAGGACCTGAAGCAGATCGACGCCGACTGGCTGTTCATCGGCACGCTGACGTCGGCGGGCAAGGACGCCAAGCTCTTCGGCGAGCTGAAGGAGAAGGCCGCCTACAAGGAGCTCGGCGCGGTCAAGGAGAAGCACGTCACCGAGATCGACGGCTCCAAGTGGACGAGCCTCGGCGGCGCCCAGGCCGCGATGTCCGTCCTCGACGACATCAAGACCGCCATGTCCGCCAAGTAACCCCACCTGACGCAGGGGCCCCGCCCCCGGGAGCACCACCGCCCGGGGGCGGGCCCGAAGACCCGCCTCCACCACCCTCACCTGCCAAGGACCCCGTCGTGCCCGACACCACCCCCCTCCCCCCCGTCCGGCCCGAGGGCGACGCCCCCACCTGGCCCGAAGCGACCGCCGCCCGCTACCGCGCCGCCGGTTACTGGCAGGGCGAGACCTTCCCCCGGATGCTCGCCGAACGGGCCGAGACCCACGCCACCCGCACGGCGATCACCGACGGCGACCGCCACTGGACCTACGCCGACCTCCACACCCGCGCCACGGAACTCGCCGCCGGGCTCGCCGCCCGTGGCATCACCAAGGGTGACCGCGTCGTGGTCCAACTCCCCAACACCGCCGAGTTCTTCGAGGTGATCTTCGCCCTCTTCCGCCTCGGCGCGCTCCCGGTGTTCGCCCTCCCGGCACACCGCGAAACGGAAATCCGCTACTTCTGCGCATTCACCGAGGCCGTCGCGTACGTCATCCCGTCCACCCACGCGGGCTTCGACCACCGCACCCTCGCCACCAAGGTCAAGGCGGAAGTCCCCACTCTCCGCGAGGTCTTCGTCGTCGGCGACCCCGCCGACGGCCAGACCGCCCTCACCGAAGTCCCGCTTCCCGCAACGGAGTTGCGGGCCGACGAGCCCGCCCCCTCCGACCTCGCCTTCCTCCAGCTCTCCGGCGGCAGCACGGGCGTCCCCAAGCTGATCCCCCGCACCCACGACGACTACATCTACTCGCTCTGGGGCTCCAACGACCTCTGCGGCGTCACCGAGGACTCCGTCTACCTCGTCACCCTCCCCGCCGCCCACAACTTCCCGCTCTCCTCCCCCGGTTCACTCGGCATCCTCTACGCGGGCGGCCGCGTCGTCATGTGCCCGCAGCCCGACCCGGACACCGCGTTCCCGATCATCGAACGCGAGAAGGTCACCATCACCGGCATCGTGCCGCCCCTCGCCCTCGTCTGGACCGAGGCGGGGCCCACCACCCCGTACGACCTCTCCAGCCTCGACGTACTCCTCGTCGGCGGCGCGAAGTTCAGCGAGTCGGCCGCCCGACGGGTCGGCCCCGCACTCGGCTGCACGCTCCAGCAGGTCTTCGGCATGGCTGAGGGCCTCGTCAACTACACGCGCCTGGACGACGATCCGGAGACGATCGTCACCACCCAGGGCCGCCCGATCTCCGACGCCGACGAGATCCGCATCGTCGACGACAACGACGAGGACGTTCCCGAAGGCTCCAGCGGCCACCTGCTGACCCGCGGCCCGTACACCATCCGAGGCTACTGGCGGGCCCCTGAGCACAACGCCCGCTCCTTCACCGCCGACGGCTTCTACCGTACGGGCGACATCGTGCGCCGCACCCCGACCGGCCACCTCGTCGTCGAGGGCCGGGCGAAGGACCAGATCAACCGGGGCGGCGAGAAGATCGCCCCCGAGGAGATCGAGAACATCATCCTCGGCCACCCCGCCGTGCACGACGTGTCCCTGGTCGCCGTCCCGGACGAGTACCTGGGCGAACGCACCCTCGCGTACGTCATCCTGCGGGCCGACGCCGAGCCCCTCAAGTCCATGGCGATCAAGAAGTTCGTACGGGAGAAGGGCCTCGCCGCGTACAAGGTCCCCGACCTCGTCGAGTTCGTCGCCGCGTTCCCGCAGACCGGCATCGGCAAGATCAGCAAGAAGGACCAGCGCTCGATCGCCCAGTCCTGACCCAACAGCTCCCACCCCTCCTGCCGCACGGCTCGGGAACCTCGCAGCACCGCGACCGCTCCCGGCCCCGAGCACCCGCCCCACCGAAAGGCCCCCCGTCATGGCTCTGCCCGCCGTCGCCCCGTACGCGATGCCCACCGCCGACGAACTGCCCGCCAACCGCGTCGCATGGACCGTCGACCCGCAGCGGGCCGTGCTGCTCGTGCACGACCTCCAGAACCACTTCCTCACCGCTTACACCCCCGACACCTCGCCGACCAACGAACTCCTCGCCAACGTCGCCCAGTTGACGAAGGCGGCCCGCGCAGCGGGGATCCCGGTCATGTACTCCGCGCAGCCCGGCGGCCAGTCCCCCGCCGAGCGCGGGCTCCAGCAGGACTTCTGGGGTCCCGGCCTGCCCGACGACGAGCACGCCAAGGCCATCGCGGGCGAGGTCGCCCCGGAGCCCCGCGACACCGTCATCACCAAGTGGAAGTACAGCGCGTACGTACGCACCGACCTGGAGGAGCGGATGCGCATGGCGGGCCGCGACCAGCTCGTGGTCGTCGGCGTGTACGCGCACATCGGCGTGCTGATGACGGCGTGCGACGCGTGGATGCGCGACGTGCAGGCGTTCGTCGTCGCGGACGCCGTCGCGGACTTCTCGCGCGAGGACCACGACATGGCATTGCGCTACGCGGCCGGACGGTGTGCGGTCGTCACGACCACCGACGCCGTACTGAAGGGAATCTGAGCCGATGCCGGACACCACCGAACCCACCACCCTGACCGTCGACCAGATACGGGCGGACGTCGCCGACGTCCTCGGCGAGGACGTCGAGGACATACCCGTCGACGAGAACCTCGTCGACTACGGACTCGACTCGATGCGGATCATGACGCTGGTCGAGCGCTGGCGGCGTGACCACGGCATCACCGCGACCTTCGTGGACCTGGCCGAACAGCCCGCCATCGAGGCGTGGGCACCGCTCCTGGGGGCGGCCTCATGACGACCGCCCCCGCCGCCACCGGCCCGAAGCCCGCCACCGGGCCGCTGCCCGCCACCGGCCTGAAGCTGACCGCCGCCCAGTCGGGCATGTGGTTCGCCCAGGCCCTGGACCCCGCGAGCCCGGCGCAGAACACCGCCGAGTGCCTGGAGATCCACGGGCCGATCGACCCGGAGACCTTCGCCCGGACACTCCGTCAGGTGGTGTCCGAGACGGACGCCTTGCGTGTCCGGATCGTCGAAGACAGCGACGGCCCGCGCCAGTTGGAGATCTCCGACCTCCAACTCCCGCTGCACGTCGCCGATCTCCGCACCTCCGCGAACCCCTTCTCGGAGGCGTACGCCTGGATGCACGCGGACCTCGCCGTCCCCTTCGACCTGGCCGAAGGACCGCTCTTCGCGCACGCCCTGTTCCGCGTCGGCGACGACCGGTGGCTCTGGTACCAGCGGGTCCACCACATCGTGATGGACGGCTTCGGCTACTCCCTCCTCGCCCGCCGCACCGCCGAGGTCTACACGGCGCTCGCGTCCGGCGACACCCCTCCCGACAGCCCGTTCGCGCGGCTCGCGGACCTGGTCGACGAGGACGCCGGATACCGCGTCTCGGAGACGTACGACAAGGACCGCCGCCACTGGGACGGCGCGTTCGCCGACCGTCCCGAGGCCCCCACCCTCGCCGGGCGTACGGCCCTCCCCTCCCGCACCTTCCACCGCCGCAGTGCCCGCCTCTCGCCGCTCGCCACCGACCAGCTGCGCGAGGTGGCCTCCTCCATCAAGGCGACCTGGCCGGAAGTCCTCATCGCCGCACAGGCGTTGTACGTCTCCCGGGCCACCCACACCGAGGAGGTCGTGCTCGGCCTGCCGATGATGGGCCGGATGGGCTCGGTGGCACTGCGCGTGCCCGGCATGGTCATGAACGTGCTGCCGCTGCGCCTCACCGTCACCCCGCAGGCGACGTTCGCGGAGCTGACGCGGCAGGTGGTGCTCGGCATCCGCTCCGCGCGCCGCCACCAGCGCTACCGGTACGAGGACATCCGCCGCGACCTGGGGCTGCTCGGCGAGGGCCGCTCGCTGGTCGGACCGCTGGTCAACGTGATGCCGTTCGACTACGGGCTGACCTTCGCCGGGGCCCGCACCGAGGCCCACAACCTGTCCGCGGGCCCGGTCGAGGACCTCACGGTCAACGTCTACGACCGCACCGACGGCTCCGGTCTGCGCATCGACTACGACGGCAACCCGGCCCTGTACGAGCCCCACGAGCTGGCCCTGCACCAGTCCCGCTTCCTGGAACTCCTGGAACGCGTCGCCGGGTCGGGACCGCACACTCCGCTGGCCGCGCACACCATCGCCCGAGACACCGAACTCACCCTCGTACGGGACGAGTTCAACACCACCGACCACCCGGTGCCCGCCACCACGCTCATCGGCCCGATCGAGGAACAGGCCGCCCGCACCCCGGACGCCCCCGCCCTCGTCTTCGGCGACGAGCAGCTGACGTACGCCGAGCTGAACGCCCGCGCGAACCGGCTCGCCCATCACCTGATCGAGTCCGGCGTACGTCCGGGCGCGCTCGCGGCGGTCGCCGTGCCCCGCTCCCTCGACCTGGTGGTCGCGCTCCTCGCCGTCCTGAAGGCGGGCGGAGCCTACCTCCCGCTCGACCCGGACTACCCGGCGGACCGGCTCTCCTCCATGCTCGCCGACGCTGAACCCGCCTGCGTGATCGCCGACCGCGCGGACCGCGTCCCGGCCTCCGGCACTCCGGTCGTCACCCTCGACGGGCTCGACACGACCCCGTACTCCACCGGGAACCCCACCCCCGGCGTCACCCCGCAGGACCCGGCCTACGTCATCTACACCTCGGGTTCCACGGGCCGCCCCAAGGGTGTCGTCGTCGGACACGCGGCGATCGACAACCGGCTGCGCTGGATGCAGGCAACGTACGAACTCACCCCGGGCGACCGGGTGTTGCAGAAGACTCCGTCCGGCTTCGACGTGTCCGTCTGGGAGTTCTTCTGGGCACTGCGCGTGGGCGCGACGCTGGTCGTCGCCGAGCCCGGCGGCCACAAGGACCCGGCCTACCTGGCCCGCGTCATCCGTGAACAGGCCGTCACCGCCTGCCACTTCGTGCCGTCGATGCTCCAGGTGTTCCTGACGGAACCCGCCGCCTCGGAGTGCACGGGCCTGCGGCACGTGTTCGCCAGCGGCGAGGCGCTGCCCCGCGAGACGGTCCGCGAGTTCGGCCGTGTCCTGGGCGGCGGCGTGCCGCTGCACAACCTGTACGGCCCCACCGAGGCGGCCGTCGACGTGACGTACCACCCCTGCGACACCACGGGCACCGGTACCGTCCCGATCGGCCGTCCCGTCTGGAACACCCGGCTGTACGTCCTGGACGCGGCGCTCCAGCCGTGCCCGCCCGGCGTCAGCGGTGAACTCTTCCTCGCGGGGGTGCAGTTGGCGGACGGCTATCTCGGCCGGCCCGCCCTCACCGCGTCCCGCTTCGTCGCCGACCCGTACGGCCTCCCGGGCAGCCGCATGTACCGCACGGGCGACCTCGCCCGGTGGACCGTGTCCGGCGAGATCGAGTACCTGGGCCGCACCGACCACCAGGTGAAGCTGCGCGGCCAGCGCATCGAACTGGGCGAGATCGAAGCCGAGTTGGCCAACGATCCGACCGTCGGCGCGTCCGGTGTCCTGGTCCGCGAGGACCGTCCGGGCGACCAGCGCCTCGTCGGCTACGTCACCCCGGCCGCCGGAGCCGAACGGCCCGCCCCCGAGGCCCTGCGTGCCCGTCTGGCGCGCACCCTGCCCGAGCACATGGTGCCGGGCGCGATCCTCGTCCTGGACGACTTCCCGCTCAGCCCGAACGGAAAGCTGGACCGCAAGGCCCTCCCCGCGCCGGAGTTCAGCACCACCGCCGACGGCGGCCGGGTCCCGGCCAACCACCGCGAGGAGACCCTCACCCGGTTGTTCGCGGAGATCCTGGGCGTACCCCGGGTCGGCGTCGACGACGCGTTCTTCGACCTCGGCGGCACCTCGCTGCTCGCGGCCCGGCTGGTCGCCCGGGTCCGGGACACCCTCGGCGCGGAACTCACCATCGGCACCCTGTTCCAGGCCCAGACCCCGGCCTCGCTCGCCGCCCAACTGGACGCGGGCAACACGGATTCGGACCACGCACTGGACACCCTGCTGCCGCTGCGCGCCACGGGCGAGCGCACTCCGCTCTTCGCGTTCCACCCGGCGGGCGGCATCAGCTGGTGCTACTCCGGGCTGCTGTCCCGCCTCGACACCCGGCAGCCGGTGTACGGCCTCCAGGCGCGCGGTCTGCACGGCGACGGCGAGCGACTCCCCGCCACCATGGAGGAGATGGCCGCCGACTACATCGAGGCGATGCGCACCGTGCGCCCGCACGGCCCGTACCGGCTGATCGGCTGGTCGGTGGGCGGCGTACTGGCGCACACGGTCGCCGTACGGCTCCAGGAGGCGGGCGAGCAGGTCGAGTTGCTGGCGCTGATGGACGCCTACCCGTCCGACCAGTGGCAGGACTCGGCGATCCCGGCCGAGGCGGACGCGCTGACCGCACTGCTGCGGATGGCCGGTTACGACCGTACGGACGAGCTGACCCGTGAGGACGTCCTGGCGACCCTGCACCGGGAGGGCAGCGCACTGGCCGGGCTGCCGGACCGCACGCTGTCCGCCGTGGTCGACATCGTGGTCAACAACGCCCGCCTGATGCGGGCCCACCGGCACCGCCCCTTCACGGGCGACGTACTCTTCTTCACGGCCGCCGCGCCGCGCGAGGAGAGCTGGCTGACGCCGGACGCATGGGCCCCGTACCTCACGGGACGGCTCGTCAACGACGAAATCGACTGCCTGCACCCGGAGTTGACGCAGCCCGGCCCGCTCGATGAGGTCTGTGCCGTTCTCGCCGACCGCCTGAAGGAGCTGGACCACGCATGACGCACTCCCCCTTCGACCCGCCCGAGCAGCAGCCCGCCGACGAGGCGACACACCTGCTGCTGCGCAACGACGGCGGCGCGTACTCGCTGTGGCCGGTGTTCCGTGAGGTGCCGCAGGGCTGGGCGACGGTGTTCGGCCCGGCTCCGTACGGGCAGTGCACCGCGTATCTCCAGGAATCACCTGCCTGAGCCCACGAGCTGTGCGGGGCCGCCACACTCCGTGGCGGCCCCGCGCTGCTCTGCTAGGCCAGCAACTCCCTGAGCCCGTCCGCGAGTTCGGTGCGCCAGCACAGGTAGTCGTGCCCGCCGTTGTACTCCCGGTACGCGGCGTCGTCGTACCCCTTCTTCTCCAGCGTGTCGCGGAGCCTGCGGGCGGCGGGCAGCGCCACCCACTCCTGCTCGCCGACCGACAGCCAGAACCGTACGGGCAGCCGCTCCGCCGCCTCGATCCGCCCGGTCAGCCACTCGGAGCTCTCCGGGTCCGGCCCGTCCGGCCACCAGAACGAGCCCGACTGCGCCAGCACCCGTCCGAACCGCTCCGGCGCGCACACGGCGGCGTACGCGGCGGTGAGCCCGCCGAGGCTCTGCCCGGCGACCACCGTCCGCGCGGGGTCCTCGGTCAGGGACCAGCGCGCCCCCGCCCACGGCAGCAGCTCCCGCTCCAGGAACCCCACGAACCTTTCGTTGCAGGCGAGTTCGTCCCAGCGCACGCCGGAGTCGATCGACTCGGGCAGCAGCGCGACGAGCGGCGGAATCCGCCCGTCGGCGACGAGGTTGTCGAGCAGGGCGGCCACGTCGAGCCCCGGCTGCCACATCTCGCCGTCCATCAGCACCAGCACGGGCAGGTCGCGCCCGCCGCCCGGCGGCTCGTACACGTGGACCCGGCGCTCGTTGCCGAGGATCTCGCTGCGCACGACGTGCTCGCTGACGTTCCCTCGCGCGACGCCGTCCCGCCGCTGCCAGTCACCGCCGCGAGGGGCCTCGGGCAACTCGACGCAGGAGACGGGTTCTCCGCCCCAACGGCGGCTCAGTGTGAGCGAGTTGAGCGGGTCGGCCCGTTGCGGTCGGCTGCGCAGCCACGGCCAGTACGCCGCCCCCTCGCCCTCCGGCGCGCCGCCCTCGTCCACGTGGAAGCCGTACGTGGCCCGCCAGTCGGCCCGCATGCGCACCGACCAGTGCCAGACGTCGGTGCCGGGCACCCGCTCCATCAGGTTGCGGGCCATGTCCCGGGGGTCGACGACCTTGTTCGGCATGCAGAGGACCGCGCGGGTCTCCGCCGTCCCACGCCACAGGAAAGTGACGACCCGGTACGCGGGATCGCCCGCCGGATCGGGCTCGACGACCGGCGCGCCACCGGCCCCACGGACCGCTCCCCAGAAGTCGCCCTCCGCGACGGCCCACGCCACCCATGCGCTGTCCGCACGCTCCACGGGCTCCGGCCGGGCGATCCGGGGCGGCCGACGGGTGGTCCCGGCGGGCGGCGGGGCGGTCAGCGGCATGGGGGCCTCCAGCGAACACTTCGACGGCGATATCTCCGAATAAGGTTCACCTTACTTGGCTTGCCCGGAGGTGTTCGCGTGGCCTCACACCCCTCTGACCAGGGCGCCCAGCGTCCGCACGGGGGCCGGTTCGGTGCGCTGGGCGCGCATGGCCCCCCGTGCCAGGTCGACCAGTTCCGCGGGCGTGAGGTCGTCGAGAGTCCGCCGGAAGGCGGCGATGAGGTCGGCCGCCGTGTCGGTCAGGGCGGCGTCGCCGGTCGGTCGCGCGGGCAGGTCGCCGCTCTCGGCCAGCAGGAGAGCGCTGCTCAGGGCATAGAGCTGGGCGGTGCCCGCCTCGCGCACGGTGAGCGAGAGGTGCACGGAGGACTCCTCGCCCGAGGACTCGCCACCGGAGGACTCCCCATCGGGGAAGTCCTCGCCGACGGCCCGCACGGAGTCGGCCCTCACGGCGCTCGCACGGTGCGCGTACCCCCGGGGCACGTACAGGACCTCACCCGGCCGCAGTACGGCGTCCAGGAGCAGCGGCCCGGGGTTGCCCTGCTCCCGCTCGGGCTGCCAGTTCCCGTCGACGGGCCCGCCGTACACCTGCCAGCGTTTCGCGCCGTGCAGCTGTACGGCCAGTACGTCGGCGTCGTCGCGGTGCACGGGGCGCCCGGTGGTGCCGGGCGGGGTGAGGAAGCAGAACGCCTCGACCTGGCGGGCGAAGCGTTCGGCGAGGGTGTCGGTGAGCGCGCGGACGCCCGCGTGCCACTGGTCGACGTACCGGAAGAGCAGCGTCACGCGCTCCTCCTGGACGATGCGGCGCACCGCTTCCGCGTCGACGTAACCGTCGGCGATCTCACCGAGGACGACGCGCGGCGCGCAGAAGCGCTCCGCCGGTACGGTGCCGTGCTCGTGGACGAGCTGGGCGTAGGGGGCGGTGAGCAGTCCGGCGTCGAGCACCCCGTCGAGGTCGGCGACGGTCAGGACGCCGACGGGCGGGTCATGGGGGCGGAGCACGACGGGTGCTTGCCGCCAGTGGTCGGCGAAGAAGGCGCTTTCATCGTGCACGAGTCGTGCGAGCCAGTCCGTTGCCATCGGGTTCATGGGGAGGGTTGTGATCCGTTTCGCTCAGGCCGTCGGTCGGCTGCTGAAGGCGTGCGGGCGGGCGCTCGCCACCAGGTCCAGGGGGTCGACGTCGGCGAGCCGCTTCCTGAGGTGGTCGAGGAGACCGGCGGCGGTGGCGAGCAACGCCGTGTCGTCGAGCGGGCGTCCGGGCAGGGTGAGGCCCTCCGCGAGCCGTTCGAGGAGTGCGGTGCGCAGGTGGTCGGTGCCCGCCTCCCGGATCACCACCGTGAGGTGCGAGGAGGGCTCGCCCTCGACGGCTTCGGCGGTGTGCGCGAACCCCCGTGGCACGTAGAGGACTTCACCGGTCCGTACGATGGTGTCCAGGAGCACCGGGCCCGGGTCGTCCTCGCGAACCGGCTGCCAGTGCCCGTCGGCGGGTCCGCCGTACACCTGCCAGTGCTTGGCTCCGCCGAGCTGGAGGGCGATCAGGTCGCCGTCGTCGCGGTGCACGGGGCCGCGGCGTCCTGGCTGGGAGTGGAAGTAGAAGGCTTCGACCAACCGCCCGAAGCGGGCCGCGAAGTCACCTGTCAGGGAACGCACTTGGGGGTGCCACTGGTCGATGTAGCGCAGTTGCAGCGTGGCGCGCTCGGTGTCGATGAGGTCGCGGACGGCCTGTCCGTCGACATACCCGTCCACGGGCTTGCCCGTGACGGTGCGCTGCGGACAGAAACGCTCGTCGGGGATCTGCCCCTGCGCGGTGTACAGCCCCGCGTACGGGACGCGCAGCAGCCCCGCGTCGAGGGCGGCGTCCCGGTCTGCCGCCGTGAACACGTCGAGCGGCGGATCGACCGGCCGGAACAGGGCGGGCCCTTTCCGCCAGTACGTGGAGAGAAGTGCCTCCGGGTCGGGCACACAGCGTCCGAACCAGTCCATGGCCCGCCTTCCGATCTGTTCTGCGCTTCTGTTCTGCGCGTCTGTTCTGTGCGTCAGCAAGTTCAATGCCCAGCACAGCAAGTGAGGGACCGTCAGATCTCGCTTCGGGTCCCTCACTCCCTGGATGTACGGAGGATGTACGGGGGTGTACGGGCTGACTAGATGACGTCCGGGTAGCAGGCGCCGCACCCGGCGACGACACTCTGCTGGGTGGAAGCGCCCGACGGCTGGGCGAGGGCGGAGGGCGCGAAGATGGCGCCGCCGACGACGGCCGCAGCGGCCACGGAGAGCGCGGCGCGCTGCGAGACGAGGCTGCGTCGCGAGGCGGAAACGGCCTGCGCGGGTACGGCCTGCTGGGAAACGTGCATGGCGGAACTCCTGTGTTCGGAAGGTGGGTCGGGCCACCCTGATCCGGGGGCCCGCACTCATGATCACCACCCTCTTCGGCACCGAGGAGACCCCCTGATGGGTTCCATACGGCGTCCCCCCGTTCTTGACGCCTCCGCTACACCCCCGGCCCGCACCTCCATCCAGGAGGGAGAGCGGGGCCCGGCCGGAGCGGTGGGTGTCGCACCACGGAGCACGAGGTGCACGCGCGGTGCGACCGCCAGGGCCGCCAGGGCCTCGGGAGGAGGCCCCGCGAAGCTCTCGGCCGCCGTCATGACGGCTGGTTGCCGTGGTCGCGGGTGGGCAGGGTGACGTACTGCGTGTTCAGCATCTTCAGCATCGCGAGGGCGTCGACGCCTTACCCGCGAAAGACAGCGGCCGGTACCGAAATCAGCGTTTCCGACTGCTACTTGGCGGTCGACCGGTAGCGTCTCCGTTCGCCACCCGCCCACAGGAACACAGTCGGGCCGGGGCCGTCGAGAGCTGAAGGAGCGTGTACTCATGATGAATGTGGAGACGTCTTTGAAAGAGGCGATGACCTCGATCGAGGGCAGTGTGGGAGCTGCGCTGGTCGACTACACGAGTGGCATGGCGCTGGGCACGCTGGGCGGTAGCAAGGACCTCGATCTGACGGTGGCCGCCGCAGGCAACACCGACGTGATCCGCGCGAAACTCCGCGCCATGGAAATGCTCGGCCTCAAGGACGAGATCGAGGACGTGCTGATCACTCTCAGCGGTCAGTACCACCTCATCCGGCTGCTCAGGGGCAGGGGGAGCAACGGCCTGTTCCTGTACCTCGTCCTGGACAAGGGCAGGGCGAACCTGGCCATGGCCAGGCACCAACTCAAGCGCATCGAGGCCGAACTGGAGCTGTAGCCGCTCTCCTGCCTCCCGGCTCCCCATGCCCACGAGTTGAAGAATTCTTCAACTCGGAACATCCGAATGTGATGGGTCATGGGTGTGCCGGAGCCGGAAGGGGGGAGGATGGCGGCAGCTGTGCGCCGGGGGAAGCGCCAGGTCGAGCTGGCGGCTGAGGGAATGATCGAACTCGGGTGGGAGTGTTGTTGCATGCAGGTGCCGCTGTACCAGGCGAAGGCCGAATTCTTCCGCATGCTCGGGCATCCCGTCCGGATCCGCGTACTGGAACTGCTCCAGAACGGGCCCGTGCCCGTGCGCGACCTGCTGAACGAGATCGAGGTCGAACCGTCCAACCTGTCCCAGCAACTTGCGGTGCTGCGCCGGTCCGGAATCGTCGTCTCCATCCGTGACGGCGCCACCGTCAGCTACGCCCTCGCCGGGGGCGACGTGGCGGAACTCCTGCGGGCCGCGCGCCGCATCCTCACGGAACTGCTCTCCGGCCAGAGCGAGTTGCTCGCGGAACTCCAGCATGCGGACGCCGACGCGGGGACCGGCTCGTCCACGAGGTGACGCCCCTACCCCGGCAAGCCCACTGGATCAGCGAGGTACTCCCGCCTCAACGCCACCATCGACCTCATGGCCCATGCCTCTCACCCGGCAACCACTCACCCCGGGACGAGATCGCCCCGCCCTCACCGACGATTCCGGACAACAGAAAGTGCGGGCTGAGACGAATCTCAACCCGCACTTCGCGGCAACCCATGGGCTACCAGTCGGTGTCCGAGGGGGGACTTGAACCCCCACGCCCGATAAAGGGCACTAGCACCTCAAGCTAGCGCGTCTGCCATTCCGCCACCCGGACAAGGTGTCTGTCGTTCCGGGGCTTTTTGTGCTGTCCCGTTCCGACATGGAAAACAATACCAGGGGTTCGGGGTGGGTTTCACCTGCGTATTGCGTGGTCAGTGACCTGCGGCCGCCTTGTTGGAGGCGATCCAGTCGTCGTTGTGCTGCCACGCGTACAGGGTGTCGCCGTCCGTGTACGCGTAGTAGATCTCGCAGCGGTGGGTGGCCTGCTTGCCCGTGGTTTGCTTCGGGAACCACGGGGCCTGGAGCTCCGGGTCCTTCGCCCTCTGGTCCTTGGGGAGGGGCTTGCAGGTGGCGGGGAGGGGGTTGGCGGGGGTCTTGGGGAGGGTGGCCTTCATGAGGCGTTCGCCGCCGGTGGTCTTCATCGCGTACGAGATCTCCTGTGCGGCGTCGGGGAGCCAGCGCGGGACCGAGGTGCGGGCCTCCTTGGCGGCCGTGCCGGTGGCGTAGGTGGCGGACTCCTCGTGACGGCCCTCGTACCAGTCGTAGGCGGCCGGGACCGCGACGAGGCCGAGGAAGGCGGCTCCGGCGACGGTGGCGCTGGCGGTGGCTGCGATGAGGGCGGCGCGCTTCACGGGGTGCTCCTGAAGGGGGTGCGGCGGTGGGGGTGTCAGTTCCATCCTTGGGGCGGATTCGGCCGTTCGGGTCAGCCCGGAGGACCGTTGTACGTACGACTGAAGTGGCATGCGGGGAGGTGCCCACCTAGGGGGTCGGAGGCGGCCTAGCCTCGCCGGGTGAGCACTCAGGAGCCGAGCACCGGCAGCCGGAACCAGCCGCGTTATCGCAGGCCGAGGGCGCTTTCGCCGTTGCGGGAGCATCTGCGGGACACCTTCTGGTTCGCCCCCACCGCAGGACTCGTGCTGGTGCTGCTGCTGTGGTGGGCGGCGTCCGGGGTCGATCAGGCGGTCGTCGGCCTCATGCGGGCGGACGGCGACTACGCGGGGATCGCCGAGCTCATCGGGTACGCCGACGACGCCAAGACGATCATCACGACCGTCAGCTCGGCGATGATGACCTTCATCGGTGTGGTCTTCAGCATCTCGCTGGTGGCCGTGCAGATGGCCAGCGGGCAGTTCAGTCCGCGGGTGGTGCGGATCTTCGTGCGGAGCCGGATCACGAAGCTGACCTTCTCCGTTTTCCTGGCGACGTTCGTCCTGTCGCTGCTGGTGCTGGCGGCGTACGACGGCGAGACCGACCCCGAGCGAGTGGGCACCGTACCGCTGGTCCAGAGCGTGGTGACGATGCTGATGGTCGCGTTGAGTCTGGCGTTGTTCATCGCGTACGTGAACTCGACGCTGCGGCTGATGCGCGTCAGCCATGTGATCGACCGGATCAGCCGGGCGTCGCTGGCGCTGCTGAAGAAGCAGGAGCGGGAGTGGGACGAGGACGTCGTGCTGGGGGCGGAGACCGCGCGGTTCACGCATCAGGGGCGGGCCGGGGTACTGCGGGACGTGCACATCGCACGCCTGGTGCGGGTGGCGAGGCGGCGCGGGGCGGTGCTGCGACTGATCCCGCGGATCGGGGACTTCGTCGTGCCGGGGACACCCGTGATCGCTGTTCACGGAGGGGAAGGGGTGACGAAGAAGGCGGTGCGGCATTCCGTGTCGGTGGGGGTGGAGCGGACGTTCCACCAGGATCTCGGGTTCGGGCTGCGGCAGCTCGCGGACATCGCGCTGCGGGCACTGTCCCCGGCCGTGAACGATCCGACCACCGCCGTGCAGGCCCTGGACCGGATCGTGCAGTTCCTGGCGGTGGCCGTGGAGCTGCCCCTGGGTGCGCTGCGGCACCGGGACGGGGAGGGGCGGGTGCGGTTCGTGCAGGCCGTACCGGGGTGGGCGGATCTGGTGGATCTGGGGCTGACCGAGATCCGCGGGGTCGTGGCCGGGAATCCGCAGGTGTCGCGGCGGATGGTGGCCGGGCTCGACGATCTGCTGCTGCTCGCGCCCGAGGAGCGGCGGGGCGTGCTGGAACGGCACCGTGCGCTCCTGGTGGAGGTGGTGGAGCGCACGGTGCCCGACGCGGCGGACCGGGAGTTCGCGCTCACTGCCGACCGGCAGGGGATCGGGTGAGGGGCCGTCCCTTCCGTCAGGAGCGGTGGGGAGCAACCCCGCCCTGCTCCTCGCCCCCGCCGAACGCCGCGTCGAACGCCGCGCTCGGCGGGTCGAAGTCGAAGCGCTTCAGGTGGGAAAGGGCCTCGGGGGCCCCGGACAGCCGGTCCATGCCCGCGTCCTCCCACTCCACGGGCATGATCGGCGGGGCGAGGGGGACGCCCTCGGGGAAGCGGACCGGGCCCGGGACGCCGATGCCCGCGCCGTCGAAGCCTTCCGCGATGCCGGACGCCTTGAGCTTGGCGGCCATGGCGAGGGCCTGCTCGAAGACCGCGACCGGGCCTTCGCGTACGTCCATGGGGTGGTTGAGGTGCCCCAGGACCTCCAGCTCGGCGTTGGTGACGGCCACGTCGATCGACGTGGCGCCGATGTCGATGCCGAGGAACCGGAGTCAGGGGGCGAGGCGGATGTTGTGTGAACGACGGCCGCCGCGCGAGGCGGCGAGTCCGTCGGCGACGACGAGCCCGGTTTCGAGGAGCCGGTCCACCTCGACGGCGACTCTGGAACGGGACATGTCGACCTGCATCACCGAGCTGGGCGCGGGAGTCGGGGCCGCCGTCGCGCAGCAGGCGGAGCAGTCGCGCCTGGTGCACGTTCGCGGGTCGAGCCGTCATGCGCCTCACATGCCCCTCCTGCCTCATCGGCCTGCCTCGGGCTCCGTCGGGCGGACGGGCCGGGCGGGCTTGGGAGGGGGACGTAGCAGTGGCTGCCGAAGGGGGGAAGAAGTCGAGCCGGAATCGGTTTCAACTTTCTCCAGCGTCAGGACAAAGTAGCGGCCGGGGGCATGCGCATGCCCGAAACCATTGCGGGAGCCCGGTTCGCAACAAGGGCGGCGGCGGGACCAACGAACCTAGGGGCAGCGCACGATCTGGCCCGCGTACGACAGGTTGCCGCCGAAGCCGAACAGCAGCACCGGGTCGCCCGAGCGCAGCTCCCCGCGCTCGACCAGCTTCGAGAAGGCCATCGGGATGCTCGCCGCCGACGTGTTGCCGGAGTCCACGACGTCGCGGGCGACGACCGCGTTGACCGCGCCGATCCGCTGCGCCAGCGGCTCGATCAGGCGGAGGTTGGCCTGGTGCAGGACGACTCCGGCCAGGTCCTCGGGGGCGATCCCGGCCCGCTCGCACACCTTGCGGGCGATCGGCGGGAGCTGGGTGGTGGCCCAGCGGTACACGGTCTGCCCGACCTGTTCGAAGCGCGGCGGGGTGCCCTCGATCCGTACCGCATGCCCCATCTCCGGTACGGAGCCCCACAGGACCGGGCCGATCGCGCCCGCGTGCGTGGCGGCGAAGTCGCCCGCCCCGGACTCGGTCGCCTCGACGACCGCCGCGCCCGCCCCGTCGCCGACCAGGACGCAGGTGGAGCGGTCCGTCCAGTCGGTGATCTCGGTCATCTTGTCCGCGCCGATGACCAGGACCCGGGTCGCCGATCCGGCCCGTACCGCGTGGTCGGCGGTGGCCAGGGCGTGCGTGAAGCCCGAGCAGACGACGTTGAGGTCCATGACGGCGGGCGAGCCCATGCCGAGCCGGGCGGCGACCCGGGCGGCCATGTTCGGCGAGCGGTCGATGGCGGTGGAGGTCGCGACCAGGACGAGGTCGATGTCCGCCGGATCGAGGCCCGCGGAGGCGAGGGCCTTGGCCGCCGCGTGCGCGGCCAGCTCGTCGACCGGCTCGTCCGGGCCCGCGACGTGCCGGGTCTTGATGCCGACGCGGCTGGTGATCCATTCGTCGCTGGTGTCGACCAGTCGGGCCACGTCTGCGTTCGTGAGCACCTTGGCCGGCTGGTAATGCCCGAGCGCGACGATCCGTGAACCGGTCATGTGGCGCCTCCACCCCTCATTGCGGACAGTCGGAGCGACCCAGTCTTCTTTGTGACTCACCGGTACGAGGGCGCGTGAATCAACAGCATTCGCCACCCAGACTTTGGAGCTTCCCGCCCACCCCACCGACAATGGGCGTCGCAATAGGCACGTGAGCGCGCACCGTCACTCGCTGTGGGTCGCTCGTCGTCACTCTCGGGGCAGGACTGATCACCATGGGCCGCGTCACCGCACGCCGTCGCGTCATCCGCATCAGGGGCGCAGCCGTCTCCGCACGTCCGGACACACTCGTCGCTGAGGAGCCGTTGGAGATCAGGCTCAACGGGAAGCCACTGGCCATCACGATGCGCACGCCAGGCGACGACTTCGCGCTCGCCGCGGGCTTCCTGGTCAGCGAGGGCGTGCTCGGCGACGGGGCGGAGGTCGCGAACATCGTCTACTGCGCGGGCGCCCAGGAGGACGGATCCAACACGTACAACGTGGTGGACGTGCGGTTGGTTCCCGGGACGCCGGTCCCGGACATCACGCTGGAGCGCAACGTCTACACGACGTCGTCGTGCGGGCTGTGCGGCAAGGCGAGCCTGGACGCGGTGCGTACGCAGGCGCGGTTCCCGATTCTCGACGAGCCGCCGGTGCGGGTGACGCCCGGACTCCTCGCGTCGCTGCCCGACCGGTTGCGCGAGGCGCAGCAGGTGTTCGACAAGACGGGCGGGCTGCACGCCGCCGCCCTCTTCTCCGACACCGGCGAGCTGATCGACGTACGGGAGGACGTGGGGCGGCACAACGCGGTCGACAAGCTGGTGGGGCGGGCGCTGACGGAGGGGCGACTGCCGTTGTCGCGGTCGGTCCTGCTGGTGTCGGGGCGGGCGTCGTTCGAGCTGGCGCAGAAGGCCGTGATGGCGGGGATACCCTTCCTGGCCGCCGTCTCCGCGCCGTCGTCGCTGGCCGTGGACCTGGCGGCGGAGACGGGGCTGACGCTGGTCGGGTTCCTGCGGGGGGCGGACATGAACGTGTACGCGGGTGAGGAGCGAGTCGTCCTTGCGTAACGGGGCGTCACGGCCGCTTGACGGTACGGGCCTCCATATCAACGCCGCTTGACGGTACGCGTCCCCGTATCAACGCCGCTTGACGGTACGCGTCTCCACCGGGGCCGGGATGAACTGGAGCTCCAGCGTCGCCGGGGGTTTCGCGATGCCGGGTCCGCCCGCCGCGACCCAGGCCAGGATCTCGTCCGTACTGTCGTCGTCGAGCGCCCAGCCGACCCAGGCCGCGCGGCCTCCCCTGCGCCGCCCTTCGGTGGACGGCTGGACGACGACGACGTTCGCCTGTCCGCAGGGTCCGAGGCAGTCGCTCGTACGGACGACCAGGCGGCCGGAGGACGCGGCGGCGGCCTCGTGCATCCTGCGGAGCTGGCCCGCGTGGTCGGTGCCGGGGTTCTTGCGGGCGTCGCCGCAGCAGCAGCCCCTGCACACGGTGAGGGCGCAGGGGCGGTTGCCGAAGGTGCGTATCGCTGAAGTCACTTGTCGATCTTGCCAGCAGGGACGGGGGCTGCGACAGGTGGCATCGGCTCCCCGGCCGTTCCCTCGGGCGCCACACCCGCCGCGCCTATGGGCACCGAGTCCGCCGTGCCTGCGGGCAGCGCGTCCGCCGCGTCCCCGGGCAGCACGTCCCTTCCGCGCCTTCGTGCGATCACCGCGCACACCATCAGCTGCATCTGGTGGTAGAGCATCAGAGGCAGTACCGCCAGGCTCGCGTGCGCCCCGAACAGGACGCTCGCCATCGGCAGTCCCGCCGCCAGGCTCTTCTTCGACCCGGCGAACTGGATCGCCACCCGGTCCGCCCGCTCGAAACCGAGCTTCTTCGCCCCGTACCAGGTGAGCGCCAGCATCACCGCGAGCAGTACGGCCTCGACGCCGAGCAGGATCCCGAGGCGGACGGGGGATATCTGCCGCCAGATGCCCTCGGACATACCGAGGCTGAACGCGGCGTACACGACGAGCAGGATCGACGAGCGGTCGAAGTGTCCGAGCACCTTCTTGTGGCGTACGAGGAAGCCGCCGACCCAGCGGCGCAGGAGCTGCCCCGCGAGGAACGGCGCCAACAACTGGAGTGCGATCTTCAGCAGCGAGTCGGCGGAGAAGCCCGCCGAGCCGCCACTGATGAGGAGCGCCGCCAGCAGGGGTGTCGCGAAGATGCCGACGATGCTGGAGAAGGAGCCCGCGCAGATGGCCGCAGGAACGTTTCCGCGCGCGATCGAGGTGAAGGTGATCGACGACTGGATGGTCGAGGGCACGAGGCAGAGGAAGAGGAAGCCGTTGTAGAGCTCGGGTGCCAGGACGTGCGGGACGAGGGCGCGACCCGCGAGTCCGAGCAGGGGGAAGAGCACGAAGGTGGTGGCGAGCACGGTGAGGTGCAGCCGCCAGTGAGCGAGACCCTGAAGCATGTCGGCGGTCGACAGCCGCGCCCCGTACAGGAAGAACAGGATCCCGATCGCCGCCGTCGACACGTGTCCCAGCACCTCGGACGCCGTGCCGGTGGCGGGGAGGAAGGTGGCCACGACGACGGTGGTGAGCAGCGTGAGGACGTACCCGTCGATCGGGAACCAGGAGGGCAGCTTGGGGCGACTCATGAACGCCATCGTCCCCCCGCCGCCATCGATCGGGAAACCCGCATACGGCGCTTACTGTCATCGCCGATCACGATGACGGGAGGGAGGTGAGGAGCGGTACCTTCTGCGCATGTACGAGCCGACGCATCTGCGGACCTTCCTCGCCGTCGCGCATGTACCCCTTCCCTAACAGTCTAGGTCAGGCGTTTCCCCAGCTCACGGCTGGTACTCGTAGCCGATCGTCATGCGCGGGGGCAGGCACCATTCCCCGTACTCGATGATTCCCTCCGCATCCGACCAGCGGTGCGCCCCCGCAAGGATCGGAGCACCGATCTCAAGCCCCAGCGCGCTTGCCTCACGCGCGTCCGCGTGCCTGGCGTGCATGTCGTCCCGAGCATGGGTGATCTTGCGTCCCGTAGCCTCCAGCACCTTCGCCGTCAGCCCGTGGTTCCGCCCGGGGGCGGTGTTCAGCAGGTCGGGCACCAGGGCCGCGAACGGGGCGGGGTACCACATGACCGCGAACACGGTTCGGGTCTGCCCCCTGCCCGCGATGTACTCACGCCTTACGGCCTGGTCGCCGTGCTCTAGGTCAAGGATGTCCGCCACGTACAGGGGCGGCTTCATAAGCGATGCTGCCGTGACACGGCTTGTCTCGCCGTCGGCAAGGAAGCTCTTAACCCGCTGGACGCGGGCAAGCCTGTCTGCTGCTGACAACGTCCATACGGGGTTGTCCTCAACGAACGTGCCACGGGGCGTGGCCCTGATGTATCCCTCCACCTGGAGCGCCTGGAGCGCACGGCTAACAGTTGCGGCAGAGGTCTGCCAGCTACCGCAGATGTCCCGGTTGGTCGGCAGTTTGGAACCAGGCTCCAGCTCCCCCGACATGATGCGCTGCCTGAAGTGGTCAGAGATCTTCGTGAACGTCTTCTCTCCAGGCATCTGCCGTTCCCCTCACCAGAGTTGAGCTGTAGCGATGCTGAGCACCCTAGTGCACTGACTTCCCTTGCGGAGTGCTTCTAACACTCCCGAGACTGAACTAGTACACAGGGAGCGAGGGAGGCCCCATGATCAGCAGACACAACGGAGTGCAGGAAGCCCCGGTAGTGCTCGACATCGATCCGTACTTGTACGGCTGCACCCCTGCGCCGGGGTGCGGAGTGTGCACGGCACTGGCCAAGCAACTCGACAAGGGCAAGACCCACGAGGAGCGTTTCGACGCAGCAACGGAGATCAGAAACCACCCACACGCGGAGGTGGTGAAGTGACCACACCCAAAGACCCCCCGCTGATGACCCTCCGCGTAAGCAGAGACTCAGGCCAGACATGGGGGCGGACAAGGAAGATCAGGGGTAAGGACGCCCCGACTCCCCTCCTGTCGGCACAGTGGCCACTCTGCCAATGCCCCCGATGCAAACGCCAGGACCGATAAGGACCGCCCCACCAGACGCCGATGCTGGTGGGGCTCCTTAATGCCCTAATGCACCTTCGTGCCTCGCTCCTCCGCAATCATCTTGCGGAACTTCGCCAAAGAACCCCCGGACTGCTTCCACATGATGAGCCAGTCTCGGGCCATATCGTCGACGTAGGCGTCGTTCGAGTACGACGGCACGATGACACAACGGCATGAAGGGTGGAACGAGGCACCAACGCCAGCGTCTCCAAACCGTACCGAGCGAGACCTAGACGTTAGCTGCGACCCCGACTTACGCGACTTGTAAACGGCACCGCGTGAAGCCAGCAGGGCACAGAAACCGCAGGCGTTAGGCGACGCCACACGCTGCCAAGCCTTAACCCTCCGGTCCCTGTCGATAGCTGCTGCGGTCATCTCCCGGCCCCCGTCAAGGGCCGTCTTAACCGACTGACCCAAAGACCTGACGTCATCTTCGATGTTGTCCTGAACGATGGCGTTCAACATCTGCTCCAGCTCATCCACAGTGTCAAGGGTCAGAGTGTTACCAGTCTCCAGACGACTGAAGTCATCAACGAACTTCAGTGAGGACTTAGCGGCCGTCCTACGCGCCGCCGCAACCATGTGCTTGTCCTTACGAGGAATACCCTGCCAGGACTTAGCAACCTCCTGCCCAATGCGAGTCTGAGACCTTTTGAACTCACGGATAAGGGCCGCACCCTCCAGGGTGGCCATTACGCCGCTTCTTCCATGAGGGACTGGTCAGGGTTCTGGAACATGCGATCCGTAACAGCCTTCTCGCGCACACGGTCCGAGCGCGCATGCACCTTCCACGTGTCGACCTGCTCCTGAGTAAGACCAGGAATGAGTTCCGGCATAAGCTCCGGAGGACAACCAACCTGCGCCAGATTCAAAAGAGCCTGCGCCACATTTACCGTAAGTGCATCCTGATCAGGGTCAAGCCAAACAACATCAGACTTATCGCTCTCATCAAACGCCGCATAATTACCCGACGCCAGGTCGGCCAGACGCAGGACACGAATCCAAGCCTCACCAAACGAACGCTTACGGTCCTGCACCTTAAGGCGCTGCCCCTTGTCCACTGCCTTAATGGCTTCAGAGGAAACGTTCTGAACATCAGGGGCAAGCTCGCGAAGCGGAAGAGACGCCAACACCGCGAGGTCGGTAACGGCGTCCTCCTTCATCTTCAAATAGCCGTCCATCGTGGTCTGTGCGAACTCGCCAATCTTCGCTTCAGCCTCACCATCCTGAGCTTCAAAAGCCAGCACCGAGGCAGGAGACATATCGAGTTCGGCGTCATCGAGCTTGACGCCCATAATCCACTTCTGACGGTAAGCCGAGTACCGGCCAGCCGTAAGAGCGTCCATCGTAATATCGGTGATGCGCTCCTGAATATCGAAGAGGGGTTCAACCTCCGACACCGGACGTTCCTTGTCGGTGTAAGGCATCTGGTTAACGAAGCGCACTACCGGAACAATGCCCATACCGTGTGCCACAGACGACACCTGCTTATAGTCCTCCGCGCCCGCATCGGCAGGGCCCTGGTAAACGGTAACGTTGTCAGCGTCAAGCACAGTCCATTCAACGATCTGTTCGCCGTAGCCAGCAGCACCACCCATACCGCCCTGGTTAAGGTCACGCCGGAAACCCGCAACCTTCGGATACCGGTCCGTGCGCCGGTTGTAAACGGCGGTCATCTCCAGCGGACTGAATGCCTGCACAACCGGGCCATTCTCGCCCGGCAGGACCAGCACATAAGAAGCACCAAACGCGAGCGCTGCACGGTGCACCATGTCCTGTTGATCAGACATGTCGTTGTTACGCCAATGCTTCCAGGCCGGAGACTCCGACCCCGAACGAGGCTCACGGTAACCAACCACCGACAGATTCTCGGCAATGCTGCCAACAACCTTAGGCATGTAATTGGTCTTAGCCCGCTTAGCGACCGCACGGAACTGGTCTTGCAGCTTCGACGGAATCCACGGCATCGGATGGTTACCCTGCATGTAATCGTGAACCCTGTTCAGGTACTGCTCATCACTACTCTTAGCCTTAATCAAATCTTCCAGAAACGCCATTACAGACTCCTAACTGTCACACGCCCCCTCGGGGCAATCTTCGCTTCAATAGCCTTTCGCCTGCCTTCACGGGCCAGAACCATTGCGTGAACCGCATCGACCTTCTTAGCCGAATACTTGTGTTCCTTCGCAGGGAAGATGCCTTCCTTACGAACCTCCCGCATCGCGTTCTTACAATGCGCTGCGAGCTTGCTGCCATGCACTTCAATATGCCCACGCTCGAAAGCGTCGGCCGTAGCTTCAGCGGCCTGAATAAACAGGCGCTGATTGGTGCCCATCGAGAACCGGACCGAATGCCCACCCGAGGCTTTAACCCGCAGGTGCTTGCGGTACTTCTCAGCCCACTTATCGCAATAGCCCTCCCACTGCATCGGGTCCGCCAGGAACCCGACTACCTGGAACCGGCTAAAGGTCTCTTCGATGACACGGTCAATCTCGGTAAAAGGCATCATCCAATCGGAATCCTTGGGGAGGTCCGCAGGGCGCTCCCAAACCTTCACCTCCATAACCTTGCCCGTCATGACCTCACAGGCAACGAGCGCACAGCTATCCCACTTCTTAGACCCGTCGAATCCGAGGGTCACCATTGCGCCGTCAGTTATCTTCATCTCCGAGATAACTGCATCCACCCACAGCGGGGAAACCCACCTGTCGCCGTTATCAACGACCTGAGACAGGAAGAACCTGCGGAAGTCCGATACTGATATCGCAGCCTCCATAAAGCGCTGCGCAGTGTCTTCAACGGGAGCCCAAGGGGCGTCCTCGTACGCCTCCCTAAGGCCAGCGAGGAGACTGTCAGGGTTAGCTAGGTCCGTGTCCGGCGCAGCCTGCCTAATAGCAAACAACGTCGACGTATGACGCTTCTCCCTTAGAGCGTCGTCGACCCTGTCGTAAAGGTTCTCCATGACAGAGCCCTGCCCCGGGCAGTGAGCATTAGAAGTAGCCACAGTGCGCGCGCGCACCTTAAGAGCATTACGAGACATCGTCTCGTACAGATCCAAAGCTTCTGCCTGATGCCAATGATGGATCTCATCAAACAGAACAAAGCTCGGGAAGTTTCCTTCCTGGCTCTTACCCGAGGCGGTAACAGGAACGATTACGCCAGTCTTCGACTTGTCCTTGTAGCTAATGCGGGTGGCGTACACGTCCAGCCCGTAAGCCTTAACAGTGCGCTGCGGCAACATGCCGCGAATGGTCTTAGTCGTGTTCTGCCCCTGCTCCTGCGAGACAGCAGCAACCTGCACCCATGCGTTAGGGCCTACCGGCTTAGCCAGCGGACGCCCTGCACGCCACCCAGCGAAGCGCACGGGGGCCAGGAACTCAGCGAGGCACAGTGCAGCCGCGAACGGCGTCTTACCGGCTCCCTTGGGCCCACCTGAGACACCCTCGCGCCACAACCACTCCCCTCGGTCGTCCACGCTGTACCAATGCCACAACCAATCCTTCTGCCCCGGCGTGAACTCCCACGGCTTACCCGTCTCAGGATGGATAAGAGCCTTACGACACCAACCAATAACATAAGGAGCCAAAGAATACCGAGGCCGCTCCTTAGGAAGCGTCCCCCATATCATTAAGACCAGTCCTCTTCATCAGGACTGTAATCAGGTACAGCATTAGCAGCATTCTCCTTAAGCCAAGTCTGCTCCAGCTTGTAATAACCGCGCAGCGCAGTCTCACAATCGATAAGCTCCTTAAGCAAAGGATTCGATATACGAGACGAACCAGGACCCTCATTCATAGAAGTCGACTGGCTCTTAACGTCATCATCGAGGCGCTTCATACGCCTCTTCACACGGTTGATATCAGCCCGAAAAGGGCTCTTATTCGACACTGTTTTACCTCCAAACAGGCTCCAATTCCTTTACAGAAACGGGTTAATGGGAGTTCTTACGCGGAAAAAAAGTCCTCAGCGCCCGGCGGCCTTTGACGCCTCGGGGCGGGAATGGCATATCTAGGGGACTACTAGGGGCATGCCAGTCTTTGAAGCCGTTGAAACGGCTCTGCACATCTGTAAGCGCACAACACGCAGACAAACGATTAGAACGAATATGAAATGTGTTTCAGCACGTAATCAATGAATGAATTAATAAAGCTCAACAACATGAACTCTCACACTTATGCACACTGATGTCTTAAGCCATTCTCTTGACCTTGATAGTCAAGTGATGCACGTATCCACTCAGTCCCACATTGGTCATAGCAGAACCATTCATCTGCCATGTCTGAACGTCATTACCAACACGAACAACAAACCTTGGAAGCACCAATGTGCTCTTTCCAGATGTCTCATCTGTTGGTGTCACAAGCACTCCAGGAGCCACGTACAGCTTCGCGTCATCCTTAAGCCACCAACCTTCATCAGTGCTTCGCAAAGCGCTTAGACGTCCACGTGTGGCCTTAGACAGTGCTGCATCAACATTCCAGTTACCTGACTCCTTATCCTGCTCCCACTTGCGTGCGAACTTTGGATGAGTAGATGTGCCCCCGGCCTTTACGTTCGTGGGCCATATGACAGTGACAGGGGTTTTCAGCAGCCGACTACGGGCGAGAGTGATTGGCATAACGAGACTCCTTTCCAGGAGACGAGAGGTAGGGATTCTCCTCACGGGGTCGGTGCTTATGGATGCGGGGCAATGCAGCGATACGCTCCCGTTCACTCTTGACCCGGTGACATGGGGAACAGAGGGTTCGCAGATTCACGGGGTCATCAATGCCCCCCTGGGTTACGGGAATGATGTGGTCAACATCAGTGCCAGCGGCATAACAGATGACGCAGGTGTAATTGTCCCGGGCGAGTACAGCGCGACGTATGCGGTCATATCCAGGGCCGGGGATTCTCCGGTTAGGGGACCAACTCATTACGCGCTCACATACAGGGTGCGGGTACGAGAAAGACCAGCAGCCCGGCGTATTTCACGGCGCTCATTCGCGGTTAGACGCAGGCCCATCCCCTGGGAGGGGGATTGGGTGTACGAGGCATCTCCGGCAGTCTCCTGGGTTACACCAGAGGGGTTATCCAGGGCACGGAAAGCGAGGCGGTCAACGACGATTCCGAGGGTCCTAACCTGATCCGGGGTAAGAGCCTGCCCGCTCGTTACGAGGGTGGGCACGGTCTTGTCGGCAAGCTCCTGCCACTCGATGCCCCCGGCCTCACTGCGGACCAGGGAATTCGCCACACGCAGGGCATCCCTGAATTCGTGCCTGTCGGCCATGTCGGGGTGCAGGGCACGGAATGCGATGTCTCCCCAGAGTTCAACGGGGACTCCAGGCCCCGCAGGAGTGGGGTCCTTCTGCGCATCCTCCAGGCTTTGCAGCCGGTCAAAGTCGATTGAGTTCATAGGTACTCCAAACAAGAAAGGGGCACCCCCCGGAAGGGGTGCCCCAAACAACAGCGGGTCTTACTTGGCCTCGTCGGCCTTCTTCTTAGGCACGGTGATAAGGCGCATCTTGTCCTTAGCGGTAATGATCCAAGCGGCACGGAACAGGCCACGCACGGCAACGGCGTCATTCTCGAAGTACCGGGAAGCATCAGTCTTAATGTCCATGGTCTTGCGGATAACAGCAGTGACCGCAGTACGGTCGGCAATAAGAGCCTTGCCCTGGGGCATGAACTTGGACTCGATGACGGTAAGGCCGTCGGCAAAGTCGTTACCCGAAAGCAGGTAGGTGTTTCCCTCCGTCTTGTCGGCAAGCTTCACCTTGGTCTTACGCATCTCCGCAGCAGACAGGGGGTGAACGATAAACAGCGACGCCGAACCCTCAGCGTCCGCAATCTCCGCCTTAGCGTCCATGACTGCATCAAGGTTGTCCTTAACCTCACCCTTGGCGGTGAGGCCCTGGAGAATGCCAGTGCAAGCCTTCTTGTTCTTGTCAGTCTGAGTCGGGGCGTTAAGGAAGTCATCATCAATACCCCGGTAAATCTCACCGGCAAGCTTGGCAGTCGCACGAGAGATCGCGTTCGGGTTAGAGTCGTCAATAAGCTCCGAGGAAAGGACACGCATCTTGCCGTACTTAACCGGCTCGACATCCACCTCGGAAACGTCGTCCTTACCAACCGGGATTTCGTCCAGCTCACCGACGACGGCCGCGCGGCCCTCACCGGTACCAACGAGAACCTTCATGGACTGAGCCGAAATGGTCTCGGTGTCGAAAGCCGAGAGGAAAGAAGAACCGGTAGTGATCTGGTCATGCAGGATCTTCGCGAGACGCTGCTCGAAAGTCAGCTCCGAAAGCTCGCCCTGTCGGTTCTGCGTGTTAGCGGGAACAGTAGCCATGGGATGGCTCCTTTCATAGAAAAACCCCCGGACCGTTTGGCCGGGGGAAGTAGTTAGTAGATGTGGTGGATACTGTCCACCACATCGTTACCTGTAGTCGGTGAGAGTCCAAGACGACCCGTACCGCACAACGTCGTCAAAGTCGCTCTCTTCACCCTTGGCAGCAATCTCGTACGGGCCAAGGATCAGCTTTGCATTACCCCCGATGCCATACATCGTGGATTCCATCAGATGGTAAGCATCATCAGCAGCGTCGTAGTCCTCCGCAAAGAGATTGAGCGCGAACGTACGGCGCTCCAGGAGGACACGGTTATTTGTTGTGTCACCCCCAACCATCTTCACGAAAAGGAGAGGAGTGGAAAGGTCAAGGCCGGAGACTTCAGACGGCATCTTCCGGACCACATCAATGCGTCCGTCGAATACCTCCGTCAGGTGGTCCACAAGGTTCCGGGTCATGTTCGCCATGGCTTACCGCCCCAGCGAGGAACGGAGCAGATCAGCCACAGACGGCTCCCTCACGTCCTTTGGGACAGCTCCGAGACCCGAGACACTCTCACCAGCGTTCAGGGGCACAGCAGGCCGTACAGACAGCTTCTCGACCGCAGCACGCAGGTCGGCCAGTTCCGCCAGCGTCGCCCGGTACTCCTCAGCCGACGGGCCCTTGTCGGCAACGGGGGCAGGAGTCTCCTCCGGGGTTTCGTCCCCGGCCTCAATCTCAACGGTCTCTTCAGTCTCGTTAGTCTCGGCAGTCGTCATTGTCCAGCTCCTTAAAGGCAACGGTGTACGCGACAAGAACATGTCGCTTCTCAGAATTGGTTGTGCAGACGCTCAAAGCGTCATTCATAGGAATCTTCAGCAGATAGCAGGCAGAGCCCCAATGCCCATCGGTCATCTGCCGACGGCCGTTCTCCCAAAGACCTACAGCCTGCGGGCTTACGCCCATGAAGTAAGCGAGCCTTGCTTGAGTCCAGTCCTTACGCTCCCGGTGAGAGCGGATTAGGTTTCCTTTGGTGTTCATGGTTCTCCCTTCCGGGAAGGTCAGGACCCTACTCAAGTAGAGTCAGTGTTGAAAAAGAAGATGACCCCGGCGCTTCCCAGCGAGCGGGGTCTTTCTGTTTATCTTCTACAAGGAGAGTGTGGCTAACACTCGATTCAGAACGCGGCAGTCTCGCGCCGCCCCCTACAACGCTTGCCTTTAGCGTTTCACAACGAAGAAGAAGCAGTCCTTATCAGCAAGGACATCTCTTCATGTAAGGTCCCGCATCTTTACGGGACCCGCGCTCTAACAAGGAATCGAACCTTGATACGTACCAACCAGAGCTATAAGGTCTCCCCACTATTAAGTAGGGTCTCAACGAGGGGTTGCGGGACGCGTCAGCGGAAGAACTTTCCGCGCCCCATATATGTAGGGCCGTAAAGGCCCCCTCAGGTACGTACTGTGATGCAGGTCATAAAGATTGGTTACGGGAGACACGACGTGTCGACCTAGGTCAGGTCATACATACGAACACGACCTTCAGGTCGCTACAGGTCTTGAACATGAAGAAAGCCCCGGCTTCTCACCGGGGCCTTAGCTTCTGTCTATGTACTAATAGGAACCTTTGTAGGTTCCTTTGTATGTACGGGTGCCTAATCTGGGCACCCTAGGTGTCTAAAACAGGCACCCTAGATGTTCAAAATGGGCACCCTAGATGACCTGGATTAGGCACCGTGCCTCAATTGGGCACCCTAGGAATCGTGAGCTGATAGACCACAGACTGACCCCGACGTTCGCCGGTATCGACCAACCAACCATGTGCCTTCAGCTTCTTACGGCGCTCCTTGACCTTCCGCTCACTGTTCTTGATCTTGTCTTCATCTGCTCCCAGGATCTCCGCCAGCCGTTCAGATCCAATGAACACCCTGCCGACCCGGTAGTCGGCGTGCTGCGCTATGACCATGCCGAGAACCTTCTCGGATGCAGTGAGCTTGGAGCCTGCCAGCGCGAGGGTCCAACCCTTGATGATGTTCCCGCCAGCCGGAGGCGTGGAAGTCTCCTGCTTCGCCTGTACGGGCCTATCAGCCTCACACCCCGGCGCATGCGTCTTCTCGACTAGCGGGACCTCACAGCAGGCCGTTACGGGCTCCTCAGCTACCGGCACGGATGTGAGCACGAGACGGTTCTTACTCTTCTTAACCTTGCCTGCCTTGATGAGTGCCTTAAGAGCACGAGTCGTATCGTCTGGCTCCAGTCCGGCCAGCCGGTCAAGGTCAGTCATAGACCCAACCTGAACAGTGCCGTCACCGGCAGCATGGCCCACCAGGACCTTAAGAAGAATCTCTTCGTTGTTAGCCATTACTCTCTCCTTGTCAGTAAGAAAGCCCCGGCATAACGCCGGGGCCTATCTCAATTATCTTCCAGCCACTTAAGGCCCGCATCTGTGATGCGTCGACGGAGGTACGTTAGAAAGTCCTTACCGTCTGGGGTTCGCGTAGTACCCAGGGATTCGACAAACCCTTCTTTCTCCAGACGCTCTAGAGAGTTCAGGTTGAATCCCGGTTGTGCGCGGTAACCGTTCATCTCACCCCCAGCATCCGCGAGGGTTCGCAGCGTCTTAGCTTGCGAGGGAGTGAGCGTTACGCTTTTCCCTGGGTCTCCCGGTAAGCGTCAAGGATGAGCTTGCCAGGGTTTCCCTTCGTGGGAATGTCCTTACCGCCGTTGTCGAAACCGGTCTCCCGTGCCCACTCCAGTGCCTTACCCCACTCACCGGAAGGAGTCTTCTTGGCTCCACCCTTGGAGGCCGTACGCGGCTGCCTGACGACCTGAGCAGTAACCGAAGGGGCAGGAGTCTCCTCGGTCAGTCCAGCGGCCTCAATGGCCTTGTTAAGGCGCTCCAGGGCTGCGCTGTACGCCTTGCCAGCGTCCACCAGTTCCTTAGTCACCTTGTCGTCGTCGGGCAGCTCACCGCTGTACGTCTTGCCAGCGATCGTCATCGTCGCCACGCGCTTGATGTTCAGCATGTCCGTCATCGTGTGTCCCTCGCTCCGGGGCGACCCGTCGTCGCCCTGCCCCAGCATTAAGACATAAGAACCAGGGCTTAACCAAACGTAAGAAGGGTCAGCCTTACGAGCTGACCCCTCGTTACAGCACATCAATGCAGGTCAGACCGCAGTGTCGGGACCTTCGTCCTTATCTTGCGTGTCATCGACGTCACGCCGCTTTGCGAGCGCCCGGACCAACCAAACCGGCACGTCCTCCTGTACTGCTCCCGGCTCATCAATGCCAGCGAACAGGGCTTCAAGGGTGTCTGCCTCATGCCCGTTGAACTCGAACGACACATGACGGTTCCGGCCCACCAGGACTGTCACACCGTTGGCGCGCAGCTCCGCCCCACGCTCATGCCAAGACCACTTGGACCACACCTCTCCGAACACTTCCCCCGTCGGTTCATAGGTGACCTTGTCCGGAACCACAGGGTTCTTCTCGAACTTCTTAACCGACGCTCGCAGCTCATTCATACGGCGACGGTAACCGTCCGGGTCATCTTCCCAGTCCCCGTTTTCATCCTGCCGACGCAGACGCGCCATGCGCTTCTTTGCGTCTTCAATCTCCGCAGTGTGGTCGATACCAGGTTCAACCTTCTTCACATAACGGGGCTCATCCATGAACCACAGCAGGATGTTCTTATTCACCGCGCCAAACACTTCCTTGCCCGCAATGGTCTTTACCGGGCAACCGGTAGTGGAACAGTGGAAAATCCCAAGGTGCGGAGTCCCGTCCTTGTAATCAGGCCGCGCCATGTAATAGATGCCCCTACGGCACACCTGACACTCAATGCACTTAGCCAGAGGGTTAGCGTTCCGCCTCACAGGCTTCTCGCGGGGCCCCTTCGTACGGGTCTCCGCTTCCCGCTGGATCTGCTGAAACAGTGCAGGCTTAATCAGTGCAGCAGCACGAACACGCCCGTCCTTGTCCTCACCCAACAGATTGATCCGCGAGGTAAGAATCTTCCGCACGGTCGTGTTAGTCCACAGACCAAACCCGCGAGAGGTAGGCACGCCCATTGCGTGCAGCTCTTCAGAGATTCGGTTGTAAGACCAACCCTCACCCACCCGACCCCGGTACTTGTCCCCGGACAGGGCCTTACTGTCGCCGAACAGGAACCACGGAATCATCAGATCCAAGATGACTTGTACTTCAGTCCACTCACGCTTAGGCGTGACAGTGCAGAACGTAGGAATGTCGTTAGGCACCAATGACCAGTTGCCTTTAGACCCAACGACTCGATACCCGTAAGGGACCATGCCGCCATGCCAGCGGCCCGCCTCACGCGCCCGGTCGGAACTGCTCTTAGTCCGCGCCTGGATCTCGTCCCACTCCCAAGACGCGACCATGGCGAACAGCTCCGCCATACGTCGCCCACCCTCGGTGCGGGTATCAATGCTCTCTTTGTGGGTTACGAGGAACTTGCCGTGTTCATCGCACCACTCAAGAAAGAGGTAGATGTCTGCCGGACGCCGAGTAAGGCGAGACATTGACTGCACAGTGATGCCGTCATAAGAGCGCGGCTTGTCCAACCACTTCTTAAGCTGTGGCCGCTTGAACAGCGGCACCTCACGGCCGGACACATCACGGTCACGAGTGAAGTGAACGAGGGTCCCGTCAACCCTCCGGGCAGCACTGACTACGTCAGCTTCCTGCCCCTCAAACGAGTCGGACCACTCCCGCTTCTTCGATTCGCGCAGTGCTCCCAGTAGACGAACCTGGCTCATCAGCCGATCTTCCCTCCGCTACCGTCCCCCCGCCTCTCGGGAGGATCGTTCGGGAAGGGGGTGGTACGCCGTGGCCCAGACCCTGTCGTTCACTCAGGCGGCGCGCCGCCTGGGGCTGCGGCAGTCGACCGTCAGCCAGCACGTGAAGCGGCTGGAGGAGGCGGCCGGGCGGCGGCTGTTCGTACGGGACACGCATCGGGTGGCGCTCACCGAGGACGGTGAGGCGATGCTCGGTTTCGCCCGGACGATCCTGGCCGCGCACGAGCGGGCGGCGGCGTTCTTCACCGGGAAGCGGCTGCGGGGGCGGTTGCGGTTCGGGGCGTCGGAGGACTTCGTGCTGACGCGCCTGCCGGAGATCCTGGAGGCGTTCCGGCGGGATCATCCGGAGGTGGATCTGGAGCTGACCGTGGAACTGTCGGGGATTCTGCACCGGCAGTTGGAGAGTGGGCGGCACGATCTGGTGCTGGCGAAACGGCGGGCGGACGACACGCACGGGGAGCTGGTGTGGCGGGACGCTCTCTCCTGGGTCGGGGCGCCGGGGTTGCGGGTGGAGGCGGATCGTCCTGTTCCGTTGATTCTGTTTCCGCCGCCGGCGATCACCCGGGCGCGGGCGCTGGACGTATTGGAGGCGCAGGGGCGGGCGTGGCGGATCGCGTGTACGAGCGGGAGCCTGAGCGGGCTGGTGGCGGCGGCGCGGGCGGGGCTGGGGGTGATGGCGCACACGCGGGGGCTGGTGCCGCCGGGGCTGGTGCCGCTGGCCGCACGCAGCGGGTTGCCGGAGTTGGGTGAGGTGGAGTTCGTGCTGTTGCACGGGAGGAGGCGGGGGGCCGCCGTGCAGGAGGCGGCGGAGGCGTTGGCCTCGGCGGTGCTGGCGGGGGCGGATCGGCTGCACCGGGGGGTGTAGGGGTGCACAGCAGCACCGACGTGTCGTGCGGGGTGTTGTCCCGTCCGGTCACCGCCTCGCCGTCGCGCAGAGATCGCGTGGTCAAGATCGTAACGCTCTGTGGTGTCCGAAGCGTTACGGTCAAGACTGGCGTCGAAACGGTCAAGACCGGCGTTGAGGACGCTGCGGCGGAGCGTGGTGCCGGGCCCTTTGCCCGACCGGGCCCTTGCGAACCTCCGTACGACCCCGGTGGCCGGAAATGCTCGTCCGTAGGCGCGCGGTGGGCTCCCCGTACAGATTCCGTGGGGATTTCCCGTGCCTGACTTACCCAGAAGTAAGGTCGCCGTCCGAGCACTCCGATGGGGTCGTCCGGGGGGCCTGTGACCTGTACCGATATGCCCTGTCGCAGCTTCCGGAGCGGCTCTCGCCCCCTCCCGCGCGGGGCGGCATTGGGGTACCGTCACCGGCGCTGTGCGGAGCGCCACAAGGAGCAGTTCATTGCGCGAGTTCACTGTCCCACCCACGGCTGCGCCCCCTCAGGTCGGCGGACTGGCGGACACCGTGTTCCGTAACGCCGAGGAGGACCCGCACCGGGTCGCGCTCGGCCGCAAGGACGCGGAAGGACGCTGGCAGGACGTCACCGCGGCGCGGTTCCGCGACGAGGTGCTGGCACTCGCGAAGGGGCTGCTCGCGCAGGGTGTCCGGTTCGGTGACCGGGTCGCCATCGTCTCCCGTACGCGCTACGAGTGGACGCTCTTCGACTTCGCCCTGTGGACGGTCGGCGCGCAACCGGTGCCGGTGTATCCGACCGCCTCCACCGAGCAGGTCTTCTGGACACTGCACGACTCCGAGGTGGTGGCGTGCGTGGTCGAGCACGAGGACCACGCGATGACGATCGCCTCGGTGATCGACCGGCTGCCGCGCCTGTCACGGCTGTGGCAGCTGGACGCGGGTGGGGTGGAGGAGCTGGTCGCGTCAGGCGTGCAGGTCGACGACGACGTGGTGCACCGGCATCGGCGGGCCGTCACCCCGGAGTCGGTCGCGACCGTCATCTACACGTCGGGCACGACCGGACGCCCCAAGGGCTGCGTCCTCACGCACGCGAACTTCATGACCGAGACGGACACGGTGATCGCGCGTTGGGAGCCGGTGTTCCGGTCCGCGCCGGGTGACGAGGCTTCCACTCTGCTCTTCCTGCCGCTCGCACACGTCTTCGGGCGGATGGTGGAGGTGGCCGCGATCCGGGGCCGGGTGAAGATCGGGCACCAACCTGTCATGGCGGCCGCCGAGTTGCTGCCCGATCTGGCGGCTTTCCGGCCCACCTTCGTGCTGGCCGTCCCGTACATCTTCGAGAAGGTCTACCACGCGGCCCGGCGCAAGGCGGAGGCGTCGGGGAAGACCGGCCCCTTCGACAAGGCCGTCGAACTGGCGGTGCGGTACGCGGAGGCGCTGGAGCACAAGGCGTTCGGGACGGGCCCGGGGCCCAGCGCCTCGATGAGGATGCAGCACCAGCTGTACGACAAGCTCGTGTACGGGAAGGTGCGCGAGGCGATGGGCGGGCGGGTGCGGCACGCGATGTCGGGCGGCTCGGCGATGGAACGGCGGCTCGGGCTGTTCTTCGCGGGCGCGGGCATCACGATCTTCGAGGGGTACGGGCTGACGGAGTCGACGGCGGCGGCGACGGCGAATCCGCCGGAGCGGACGCGGTTCGGGACGGTGGGGCTGCCGTTGCCCGGGACGACCGTGCACATCGCGGACGACGGGGAGGTGTGGCTGCACGGGGGGCACGTGTTCGGCGGGTATCTGAACGACCCGGCGGCGACTCGGGCCGTGCTGCACGACGGGTGGCTGTCGACGGGGGACATCGGGTCGCTGGACGAGGACGGCTATCTGACGATCACCGGGCGGAAGAAGGAGATCCTGGTGACGTCGGGCGGCAAGAGCGTGTCGCCGACGGGGCTTGAGGAGCGGGTGCGGGCGCATCCGCTGGTCGCCCAGTGCATCGTCGTCGGGAACGACCGGCCGTATGTGGCGGCGCTGGTGACGCTGGACCTGGAGGCCGTCGAGCACTGGCTGGCGATGCACGGGCGGGCGCCGATGGAGCCGAAGGACGTGGTGCGGGACCCGGATCTGGAGACGGAGGTGCGGAGGGCGGTGGTGGCGGCGAACACGCTGGTCTCGCAGGCGGAGTCGATCCGGACCTTTCGGATACTGGCGCATCAGTTCACGGAGGAGCAGGGGTTGTTGACGCCGTCGCTGAAGTTGAAGCGGAGGGCGATCGAGAAGGCGTACGGGGTGGAGGTCAACGCCCTCTACCGCTGAGCGGCGGGGCCACTGGGCAACCCACCGCCCCGCACCCCCAGCAGGACGAAATCCCCTCGCTCCCGCCCGCCCCGCACCCCCAGCAGGACGAAATCCCCTCGCTCCCGCGCCACCCCTCCCCATAAGCTGTCCCCATGTCTACGCCCCGCGTTTCTTAGCTGAGGACCCACTCCCACACCACCCGTGTGTCCTCTCGCTAATCCGGAGCGTAATTCCATGATCACCGTCCGCGGTGCCGACGTCCGCGTCGGTGCCCGACTCCTCCTGTCCGGCATCTCCTTCCACGTCTCCCCCGGCGACCGCATCGGCCTCGTCGGCCGCAACGGCGCGGGCAAGACCTCGCTGCTCAACACCCTCGCGGAACAGGCGGCACCCGCCGCCGGGACCGTCGAGCGCACCGGGTCCCTGGGCTACCTGGCCCAGGATTCGCGGGCCGCCGACCCGGCCGTCTCCGTCATCGACCGCATCCTCTCCGCGCGCGGCCTCGATCGGGCCACCAGGGCGCTGCGCGCCGCCGAAAGCGCGATGGCGCAGGCCGCGGGCGGCGCCCAGGAGCGCCGCGCCATGGCCGCCTACACCCGCACCGAGGCCGACTTCCAGGCCCGTGGCGGGTACGCCGCCGAGGCCGAGGCCGCCCGGGTCGCGGCCGGGGTCGGGCTGGCGGCGCACTCCGTGGAACGTCGCGTCGGCGAGCTGTCCGGTGGGCAGAAGCGGCGCGTGGAGCTCGCCCGCATCCTCTTCGCCGACCACGACACCCTGCTCCTCGACGAGCCGACGAACCATCTGGATGCCGACTCCGTGGGCTGGCTGCGGGCCTTTCTCCTCTCGTACCGGGGCGGGGTCGTCGTCATCAGCCACGACACCGGCCTCCTCGCCGACACCGTCAACCGCGTCTTCCACCTGGACCCCGGACGCAGGGCCCTCGACGTCCACAACACCCCGTGGCACGGGTACCTCGCCCAGCGCGACGCCGAGGAGCGGCGGCGTACCCGGGAGCGGGCCGCCGCCGAGCGGAAGGCGGCTGCCCTGCACACGCAGGCGGACCGGATGCGGGCCCGCGTGTCGACGGCCGTCGCCGCGAAGAACATGGCCAGGCGTGCCGACCGACTGCTGGACGGGCTGGCACCGGTACGGCGTACGGAGAAGGTGGCGAGGATCCGGCTGCCGGAGCCGGAGCCGTGCGGACGGATGCCGCTCGGCGCGATCAGCCTGACGAAGGCGTACGGGGGACGTCAGGTGATCCGGGGCGTCGACCTCGCCGTGGACCGGGGCAGTCGGCTGGTGGTGCTCGGGCTCAACGGGGCCGGGAAGACGACCCTGTTGAGGATGCTGGCCGGGCACGAGGTCCCGGACGCGGGGCGGGTCGTGCACGGGCACGGGCTGCGGCTCGGGTACTTCGCGCAGGAGCACGACACACTGCAAGCGGCTCGTACCGTACGGGAGAACCTGGCGTCGGCGGCCCCGCACCTGGACGACGGCGAGGCCCGCCGGGTGCTCGGGGCGTTCCTGTTCGGCGGGGACGACGCCGACAAACCGGCCGGGGTGCTCTCGGGCGGCGAGAAGACCCGGCTGGCACTGGCGGGGCTGGTGCACTCGGGGGCCAATGTGCTGTTGCTCGACGAACCGACCAACAACCTCGACCCGGCGTCGCGCGGAGAAGTGCTGGGGGCGGTGGACTCGTACCCGGGAGCGATCGTGATGGTGACGCACGACGAGGGTGCGGTCGAGGCCCTGCGACCGGACCGGGTGCTGGTGCTGCCCGACGGGACCGAGGACCTGTGGGGGCAGGAGCACCTGGGGCTCGTGTCCCTGTCGTAGGCGTTTCCGTTTCTCCGTACTGATTCTCTGTACTGACGGGGATGTAAGGGGCGGCCTTCCTGGATGCCGCCCCTTACACCGCCGCCCCTCACAAGGGCTTGCGGGCCTCGATCAGGAAGCGGGCCGTATGAGCCACGAACGAGCCGTCCCGGCGGATCTGCTCGTCCATCGCGCGCAGTTTGTCGCGGTACGCGTCGACCGTGAAGCCGGGCACCATCCAGATCACCTTGCGCAGGAAGTAGACCACCGCCCCGATGTCGAAGAACTCCGTACGGAGGGACTCCGAGCGCAGGTCGACGACCTCCAGTCCGGCCGCCTCGGCCTCCTCGCGCGCCGTCTCCGGGCGGCGTCCGAGGCGGGCCTCGGGCTGCGGGCCGAGGAAGTACTCGACGACCTCGAAGACGCTGGCGGGGCCTACGTGCTGGGAGAAGTACGTGCCGCCGGGAGCCAGCACCCGGGCGATCTCCTCCCACCACGCCTTCACCGGGTGGCGACTGGTGACCAGGTCGAACGCGCCGCCGGCGAAGGGGAGCGGGGGTTCGTCCGAGTCGGCGACGACGACCGCGCCGCGCGGGTGCAGGAGGCGCGTCGCCTTGGCCACGTTCGGCGGCCAGGACTCGGTGGCGACCATCGCCGGGGGCAGCTTCGGCGCCCCGGCGAGGACCTCGCCGCCGCCGGTCTGGATGTCGAGCGCGGCAGACGCGGCGGCGAGGCGTTCGCCCATCTGTCGCTGGTACCCCCAGGAGGGGCGCTGTTCGGTGGCCCGGCCGTCCAGCCAGGAGAAGTCCCAGCCGTCGACGGACGCGGCGTCGGCCTCGGCGATCAGCTCGCCGAAGGACCGGTTCTCGATCGTAGGATTGTCTGCACTCATATGCGGATGATCTCTGCATTTCTGGGGAAAAGCCATCGTGCGGCGGTAATCGTCCGGATCGGGAATGCGTGTCCGCCGATGATCGTTGTGAATGGAGAAACCCCCGAGACGTAAGGATCGTTTCCTCGTGAGCAAGGCCCCCTCCCTGACCCTCAACAACGGCGTCGAAATGCCGCAGCTCGGATTCGGCGTCTGGCAGGTGCCGGACGACGAGGCCACGGCAGCGGTCAGCACGGCCCTGGAAGCCGGTTACCGGAGCATCGACACCGCCGCGATCTACGGCAACGAGGAGGGCACGGGCCGCGCGCTCGCCTCCTCCGGGATCGCCCGCGACGAGCTGTTCGTCACCACCAAGCTGTGGAACGACAAGCAGGGCTTCGACTCGACCCTGCGTGCCTTCGACGAGTCGCTCGGCAAGCTGGGCCTCGACTACGTCGACCTGTACCTGATTCACTGGCCGGTCGCCCAGCAGGGCACCTTCGTGGACTCCTTCAAGGCGTTCGAGAAGATCCTCGCCGAGGGCCGCGCCAAGGCCATCGGCGTCTCCAACTTCCTTCCGGAGCACCTGAAGACGCTGCTGGCCGAGACCTCGGTCGTCCCGGCGGTCAACCAGATCGAGCTGCACCCGCAGCTCCAGCAGGGCGCGTCGCGCGCGTTCCACGCGGAGCACTCCATCGCCACCGAGGCTTGGTCGCCGCTCGGCCAGGGCAAGGGCCTCCTGGAGGTCCCGACCGTCGTGGCGGTCGCCCGCAAGCACGGCAAGACCCCGGCCCAGGCGGTGCTGCGCTGGCACCTCCAGCTGGGCAACGTGGTGATCCCGAAGTCCGTGACGCCGTCGCGCATCGCGGAGAACATCGACGTCTTCGACTTCGAGCTGGACGCCGACGACATGGCTGCCTTCGCCGCCCTGGACGAGGGCAAGCGACTGGGCCCGGACCCGGCGGTCTTCGGCGCCTGAGCGACCCGGAGAACCGAAGAGCCGGAGACCCGGAGACCCGGAGTTTCGCGGGACGCCGTCCCGTTCACGAAGAGCGCCCCCGATCCGTACGAATGGATCGGGGGCGCTCTTCGTCTGTTCGCGCTGGTGGCGCCCGAAGGGACGGTGCGCTCAGAGCGAGCGTCCCGCGCCGCCGTCGATGCGGATGCTCTCGCCGTTGATGTACGCGGCGTCGTCGGAGACGAGGAAGGCGGCGAGTCTGCCGACCTCCTCGACGGTGGCGTAGCGCCCGGCCGGGATCTTCGCGAGGAAGTCGGGGTCCTCGGGCCAGCTGTTGACGTAACCGGGCATCAGGCTGTTCATGCGGATGCCCCTCGCCGCGTACTGGTCGGCGTACAGCTTGGTGAAGCTGGTGAGCGCGGCGCGCAGGCTGGAGTTGACGGGGATGACGCCCATCGGCTCGAAGGCCGTGTAGGAGGAGAGGTTGACGAGGGCGCCGCCGCCCGCCGCCTCCAGGTGCGGGGTGACCAGGCGGGCCATGCGGACGACGCTCAGCAGGAGCATGTCGAGGCCGTCGCGCCACTGCTCGTCGGTGACCTTGAGGAGCTCGTCGTTCGTGGCGTGACCCGCGCCGTTGACGACCGAGTCGATACGTCCGTACCGGTCCAGGGTGGCGTCGACGAAGCGCCGGAGGTCGGCGGGCTCCGTGAGCGAGCCCACGGTGGCGAGGCCGCCCAGCTCCTCGGCGAGCGCGGTCACGGCGGGGTCCAGGTCGAAGAGGGACACGGTGTGGCCCGCCTCCGTCAGCTGGGTGGCGATGCCCCTGCCGATGCCCGAGGCGGCGGCGGTGACGAGGGTGACGGGCATGAGGAAGCCTCCGGGGGCGGCACGGGTGAGTACGACTGTACGAGATTTAACGTACGGTCGTACTATCGAGCGGCGCAAATCGGGCACCGTACGAAGGTCGTCGTACACTCGCAGGCATGGCCACGCACCACCCCGATCGCGATCAGCTCCTGATGGAGGACGTCCTCGCCGCACTGGGCAACCCGGTTCGGCTCGGCATCGTGCGCGAACTCGCCGCGTCCGAGGGCGAGCGCACCTGCGGCAGCCTTCCGCTGGAGGTGACCAAGGCGACCGCCACCCACCACTGGCGCGTGCTGCGCGAGTCCGGGGTGACCCGCGAACACAAGGCGGGCCGCTACAAGGCCATCGAGCTGCGGCGCGCGGACCTGGACGCACGTTTCCCCGGGCTGCTGGACGCGGTCCTGAACCCCCTTCCTCCCGAGGCGCTCTCATGACCGGCACCACACCCTCCGGCACGTACCTGCTCCGCAACGTCGGCAGCGGACTCCTCCTGGAGGTGCGCGACGGGGCCAAGGGCAGCGGTGCGCCCGTGCAGCAGGGCAAGGACAGCGGGGCCGTCGCCCAGCAGTGGGCGCTGACCCCGGTGCACGAGGGCAGCGGACTGCACCACGTCGTGAACTCCGCCAGCGGCAAGCGCCTGGACGTGGCGGGCGCGAAGCTGGAGAACGGAGTGCGCGTCCAGCAGTGGTCGGCGAACAACTTCGGCGCACAGGAGTGGATCGTCGAGCGGCACCCGGACGCACCGGGGCGGGTGAGCCTGGTGAGCTGGATCAGCGGGCTGCTGCTCGAAGTCGCCGAGCGCAGCACGGACGACGGCGGCCGAGTGCAGCAGTGGGAGGACACCGACTCCCCTTTCCAGTGGTGGCAGTTGGAGCCCGCACCGGCCACGTGACGCACGATCTGCGGCCGTTGGCCCTTGTCGATCGTTTTCATTCGGCCAAAACACTTGCCCGGCGCACACACCCCCTCCAAGAATGCCTCTGACATTCGCCATTGGAGGGGGACCCCGCATGAGAAAGCCTTACCTCGGCGCACTGCTCGCGCTGACGCTCCTCGGAGCCGGTGCGGCACCCGCGATCGCGGCCACGAGCCCGGCCGCTACGAGCCAGGACGCCGCGGCCACCACCGCTTCGTCCGCACAGGCGACGCAGAGCAGCGCGGGCGCCTCGGCCTCGAAGCACCAGCCGAAGCCCGTCGACTTCGCCGGAACGGTGGCGCTCAGCAACTGTTCGGGCTCCGTGGTCCGCATGCCGCAGTCCCGGTCGAGCGACCCCGCGCTGATCCTGTCCAACGGGCACTGCATCACCGAGCAGGACATGCCGGGCGCGGGCGAGGTCGTCGTGGACCTGCCGTCCAAGCGGACGTTCTCGCTGCTCAACGCCAAGGCGGAGAAGGCCGGCACGCTGACCGCGAGCAAGCTGGCGTACGCGACGATGACGGACACGGACATCTCGCTGTACCAGCTGACCGAGACCTACGCGCAGATCCAGCAGAAGTACGGGATCAAGGCGCTGGAGCTGAACACCGAGCACCCGCGCAAGGGCCGGGACATCACGGTCGTCTCCGGGTACTGGAAGAAGACGTACGGCTGCAAGATCGACGGCTTCGTGTACCGGCTCAAGGAGGACGTGTGGACCTGGAAGGACTCGGTCCGCTACACCCCCGAGTGCGAGACCATCGGCGGTACCTCCGGCTCCCCGGTGATCGACAACCGCACCGGCAAGGTCGTCGCGGTGAACAACACCGGGAACAATGACGGCGAGAGCTGCACGATGAACAACCCGTGCGAGGTGGACAAGCACGGCAGGGTGACGGTCCGTCACAACATCAACTACGCCCAGCAGACGTACGGCATCGCGCGCTGCATCGCGCGCAACAGTCAGGTCGACCTCGACCGCTGGGGCTGCCGCCTGCCGGAGCCCGCGCACAAGCCGTAGGGCGTAAGGCGTAAGGCGTAAGGCGTAAGGCGTAAGGCGTAAAAGGTACGGAACGTGTTGCGGCACGGGCAGACCGACCCCGCTCATCCCTCGCGCCGGGGACCTGCCCCCGCATGCGCCCGGGTTTGCACCTCTCGTGCCGCAACATGCACAGCAGCCTCACAGACGCCCCCTTGTCCACCCCGCCGAATCCCCGAACAATGCCCATGACAAACCAGGGCCACCCAGCCCCGGTCACATATGGCATTGAGGGGACCCCCACATGAAGAAGCCTCTCGTCGGCGCATTCCTCGCCACCCTGCTCGTCGGAGCAGGCGTGGCACCCGCGTTCGCGGCCACGAGCCAGGACACGGCGCCGACCACGACGAAGTCGTCGACGACCAGCGCGACGAAGTCGTCAACGGGCAGCACGATCAAGGCGGTTGACTTCGCCGGAACGGTCGCGCTCAGCAACTGTTCCGGTTCGGTCGTGCGCACAGCCGCCTCGCAGCCGAACGACCCCGCCCTGGTGATGTCCAACGGCCACTGCCTGGAGACGGGCTTCCCGGCCCCGGGCCAGGTCATCGTCAACAAGGCGTCGTCCCGCACCTTCTCGCTCCTCAACGGGGCGGCCCAGAAGGTCGGCACCCTGCGGGCCAACAAGATCGCGTACGGCACGATGACCGACACGGACGTCTCGCTGTACCAGCTGACCAGCACGTACGCGCAGATACAGAGCCAGTACGGAATCAAGGCGCTGGAGCTCAGCGCCGCGCGCCCGGCGCAGGGCACGGCGATCACCGTCGTCTCCGGCTACTGGAAGAAGACGTACAGCTGCAACGTCGACGGGTTCGCCTACCGCCTCAAGGAGGGGGCCTGGACCTGGAAGGACTCGGTCCGCTACACCTCCGCCTGCCAGACCATCGGCGGCACCTCGGGCTCCCCGGTGCTCGACACCAGCACGGGCAAGGTCGTCGCGGTCAACAACACCGGCAACGAGGACGGTGCGCAGTGCACCGACAACAACCCGTGCGAGGTCGACGAGGCCGGAAAGGTGACGGTCCGCAAGGGCATCAACTACGGCCAGCAGACGTACAACATGGTCCCGTGCATCACCGCGGGCAGCAAGATCGACCTGACGCGTCCCGGCTGCGCACTCCCGAAGCCGTAACGCCCTAGGGTCTTTTGACGGTACGTCAGCCCGCAGCGGCCCTCCGGTGCTCCTGCGGGCTGACGCCGCGCACCCGCTTGAAGGCGGCGCTCAGCGCGAACGACCCGCTGTACCCGACCTTGCGGGCCACCGACTCCACGGTCGCGTCCGTGCTGCGCAGCAGATCGGCGGCGAGCGTCAGCCGCCACCCCGTGAGGTACGCCATCGGGGGCTCGCCCACCAACTCGCTGAAACGGCGGGCGAGTCCGGCGCGGGACACCCCCGTCTCGGCGGCGAGCGAGGCCACCGTCCAGGGCCGGGCGGGCGCGTTCTGCAGGAGCCGGAGCGCCTGCCCGACGACGGGGTCGCCCATCGCCCGGTACCAGGCGGGCGTCGCGGCCTCCGGCCGTGAGAACCAGGCCCGCAGCGAGGCGATCAGCAGCAGGTCCAGCAACCGGTCCAGATACACGCTCTGCCCCGGCTCGTCCCGGCTGATCTCGTCCTCCAGGACGGGCAGCAGCGGACAGCTCCAGATCTCGGCGGGCAGGTACGCGAGAGGCGGCAGCGCGTCGAGCAGCCGCTGCCCGACCTCCCCGCCCAGCTGGTACGTCCCGATCAGCATGACGGCCTCACCGTCGACGCGGTCCCCCCAGGTCCGCACCCCCAGCTGCATGGACTCCGCGAGCGGCGCACCGTACTGCGTACTGCACACCCCGCCCGGCCCGATCCGCGCCCGCACGGGGCTGGAGGGGGTGTCGGCGCAGGTGTACGGGTCGGGGCCGCGCGCGATGGCGAGGTCGCCGGGGCGCAGCAGGACGGCGTCACCGCTGTCGGGCATGATCCAGGCGGTGGCGCGCGTCATGCACATGAGGGTGAGCGGGGCCCGGTCCTCGATGCGGATCGACCAGGGCGGGTCGAGCACGGCCCGCAGGAGGAAGGCGCCTCGGGCGCGGGGGCCGTCGAGGAGCCCGGCGAGTGCGTCCATGTCCGCAACTCTAGTACCGCGGTTCGGAGTTGGACGCACGCGTATGTGCGTGAGCCTGTGGAGCATGTTCCGTCCAGCAGTGCGGGACGAAGCTTGAGCCATGACAACGAACGAGAACGCGAAGCAGGTTGGCGGGAACACGGTGCTGGTCACGGCGGCCTCGGGCAAGACGGGCCGCCGGGTGGCGGATCGGCTGACGGCGCGCGGCGTCGACGTACGGGCCGGGTCGCGCAAGGGAGAGGTGCGGTTCGACTGGGAGGACGAGGGGAGTTGGGGCCCGGCGCTGGCGGGCGCGGACGCGGCGTACGTGGCGTATTACCCGGACCTGGCGGCCCCCGGCGCGGTGGAGGCGATGCGCGCCTTCGGCCTGGCGGCCCGGGAGCGGGGTGTGTCGCGGCTGGTGCTGCTGTCTGGGCGCGGCGAGCCGGACGCGGCGCTGGCGGAGTCGGCACTGCGCGAGGCGTGCGGCTCGCCTTCCGCACTCACCGTCGTGCGGGCCGCCTTCTTCGCGCAGAACTTCAGCGAGGGGGCGATGGCGGAGGGTGTCGCGGCCGGTGAGATCGCCTTCCCCGGCGGTGACACGGCGGAACCGTGGGTGGACGCGGACGATCTGGCGGACGTGGTGGTGGAGGCGCTGGTCTCGCCCGGTCACGGGGGCGAGACCTACGAGGTGACGGGTCCGCGGCTGCTCACCTTCGCGGAGGTGGCCGAGGAGATCGGGCGGGCCACGGGGCGGGAGGTGCGGTACGTGCCGGTGACGGTGGCGCAGTACGCGGCGGCCTTGCAGGGGTACGGGCTGCCCATGGAGGAGGCGGAGTGGATGGCGGGCCTGTTCGGGATGCTGCTGGACGGCCACAACGCGATGACGACGGACACGGTGCGGAGGGTACTGGGGCGCGAGGCGCGGGACTTCCGGGGATTCGCGGAGGGGGTGTGGCGGGGCTGAGCACCTTGACGGGTGTGGCCGGTAGTGGGGCTGGTCGGGGGCGCTCCGGGGTGGGCCCGGAGCGAAGGGGGCCGCCCAGAGAGGCGAGGGACGGCACCGCCGCCGAAGGCGCGGAAGGGGGAGGCTGCGAAGCACGCCTCCAGGGGCGCGGGGCTGTGTCGATGTGCGGCTCCGCCGCGTGGGCGCGACCAGCCACGAGGCACCCGCACGGCCCCGGGACAGCCGCGCGGCGAGCGCTCTGGGTGAAGGGGCAGGGAGGGGCAGCCCGCCGCAGGCGCACCCCGCTGCCGCGCGCGGCCTGAAGGAGACCCCGCCGCAGGCGAGCCCGGACGCGAGCACCCGGTTGCGGGCCACACCCGAGTGCGGGCCACACCCGGGAGCAGGCCACACCCGGACGCGAGCACCCAGACGCGAGCACCCGAGTGCAGGCCACACCCGGGAGCAGGCCACACCCGGACGCGAGCACCCAGACGCGAGCACCCGAGAGCAGGCCACACCCGGGAGCAGGCCACACCCGGACGCGAGCTCCCGGGCGCGAGGCGCACCCGGGAGCAGGCCACGCCTGAACGCGAGCACCCGAGAGCAGGCCACACCCGGGTGCAGGCCACACCCGGCCGTGGGCCGCACCCGGAGCTACCCCCGCTTGCGCAGCCCCAGCACCTCGTACACCGGCTCCGCCCGACGCACAGCCGGATTCGGCAGACCCCGCAAACGCTCCGCCACCCGCTCCCCAGCCCCCCGCCCCGCCCGGAACCACGACGCGTACCCCCCGCCCACCACGCTCTCCGCCGCACCCGACGGCGTCCGCCCCTGCCCATGCCCGACGAAGCGGGCAGTGGCGTACGGGGCCAAGCCGACAGCGGCCCCGTACGCCACGACCCGCTCCGTGCGGTCCGAAGCCGCGGAATCGTCCCGCCACGGACCGAGCACCGCATCGATGTCGCTCCCCACGTCGTGCGCCGCGTCCTTGTCGACCGTCGCGACGAACACCCCGCCCGGCCGCAGCACCCGCGCCGCCTCGCGCACGATCCCGCGCGCGGTCTCCGCATCCACCAGGTGCAGCAGCCACACGGCGGTGACGGCGTCCAACCGTCCCTCCCCGACGGGCAGTCGCCGTGCGTCCGCACGCACCACGCCCCCCTCCCCCAACCGCTCCGCCGCCTTCCGCAGCATCCCGTGCGCGGCATCCACCCCCCGCACCCTCAGCCCGGGGCGACCCGCCGCCAGCCGGGCGGTGACGATGCCGGTGCCGCATCCCACGTCCAGCAGCGTCGACGCCCCTTCGGGCACCAGCCCGAGGACCGAGGCCGAGGCGGCCTCCGCCCGGGGCACGCCGCCCCGCGTCTCGTCGTAGCGGGCGGCCTCGGTGTCGTAGTCCAGCAACATGCGCCCGACTCTACGCACCACCCCTGACACCGACCCCTCCCCCGCCACCCCCACAGAACCCACACTCGTCCACAGAAGTCCCGCACGTCTCTTGCCGGGGGTAACCCGTGCCCATAACTTGCCGGTATGGAGCTGGAGTTGCGACACCTGCGGACCGTACGGGCGATTGCCGATGCCGGATCCCTGACCAAGGCCGCAGCCGCACTCGGGCTCGCGCAGCCCGCGCTGAGCACTCAGCTTCGGCGCATCGAACGGGCCCTGGGCGGACCGCTGTTCGACCGCGACCACACGGGGTCACGGCCGACCCCGCTCGGTGAACTGGTGCTGGAGCGGGCCCGGATACTCCTCCCGGCGGTCCGGGAACTCCAGGAGGACGCCGTCCGTTTCGCCAATACCTGGGCCAACCTGGACCGCTTCCGCCTCGGCGGAACGCACGGCCCGCTGCTCGGCGGGCTGGTGGACCGGCTGGCCGGCGCCCGCCCCGGCGTGCCCGTGACCACGTACACGACGTGGTCGGTCGCCGAAATCAGCAGCATGCTCGTCGAGGGGCGGCTCGACTTCGCGCTGATCGGCACGTGCGGCGAGAGCAGACCGCCCGCGCAGGACCGGCTGAGCTGGGAGGTCGTGGGGGTCGACCCGGTCTTCGTGATGCTGCCCGAGAGCCACCCGCTGGTGGGCCTGCCCGAACTCGACCTGTCGCAGCTCGCCGGGGAGTGCTGGACGGACGTCCCCGGGGAGGGCTGCTTCGCGGACTGTTTCACCGCGGCGTGCGCGCGCGCCGGGTTCGCCCCGATGCAGGTGTACGAGACCGATACGGCGTCCTGCGTGCACCTGGTGCAGGTGGGGCGGGCGGTGGGCCTGTGCCGGGCCACGTTCCCGCCGAACCCGGGCATCGTGACCAGGCCGCTGGCCGGTGCTCCCCTGGCGTGGCGGCATCTGCTGGGCTGGCACCCGGGCGCCCCCGCCGCGGAGGCGGCGAAGGCGGTGTCCGGGTACACGGGTGTGGCGTACCAGGAGGCGGTGTCCCGCAGTGCGAGCTACACGCGCTGGCTGGCGTCCGCGCCCCGGCCCGGCTTCGGGGCCCGCGGCGTCACGGCCCAGCCCTGACGCCGGGACGTCAGCTCGCGCGGTGCCCCGGCGCGATGTCCTCGACCCGCTGGGCCAGCTCGAAGTCCTTCTCGGTGACCGCGCCGCCCACGCTGTGGGTGTTCACGGACAGGGCGAGCGTGCGGTAGCCGAGGACGAGGTCGGAGTGGTGGTCCAGCTCGTCCTGGATCTGGGCCACGTGGACGACCATCGCGGCCGCCGCGAGGTGCGAACCGAGTCGGTAGGTGCGGGCGATGCGGTCCTCCTCCAGGGACCAGCCGGGGAGTTCGCGCAGCCGGTCCTCAACATCCTTCTGTGACAACGGCTCCAGGGCCATGGCCGTGCTCCCTTCGCTTGTGGGCGGTGCTCTGTCGTTCCCTAAGGATCAGCGTGCCACCTTTTGCCCAGGGCGGCGCCGGGCCCGCTCCGGCCCGTACGCGGCACCCGGCTGTGCCTGCGCGTCCTCAAGCGCCGGACGGGCCGGGGCCCCCCCGATACCTTGCTCGCATGACAACCCTTTCCACCGAAACCGGAGTCGGCGCCCTGCTGCGCCACTGGCGTGAGAACCGACGCCTGAGTCAGCTGGAGTTGGCCCTCCGGGCCGATTCGTCCGCCCGGCACATCAGCTTCATCGAGACCGGCAGGTCCCGCCCCAGCGCCGAGATGGTGCTGCGGCTGGCCGAGCACCTGCACGTACCCGTCCGGGACCGCAACGACCTTCTCCTGGCGGCCGGTTACGCGCCGCAGTTCGCGGAGACCCCGCTGAGCGATCCGTCGATGGGGGCGCTGCGGGCCGGTATCGACCAGCTGTTGCGGGGGTACGAGCCGTATCCCGCGCTCGTGGTGGACGGCACGTACAACGTCATCGCCTCGAACGGGGGGATACAGATGCTCATGGGCGGCGTCGCCGATCACCTCCTCTCCCCCGTGCCGAACGCCATGCGCCTGGCCCTGCACCCCGAGGGTCTGGCCCCGCGCATCCGGAACCTGCCCGAGTGGCGGGGGCACCTGCTGCACCAGATGGAGCGGCAGATAGCCCTGGTCAGATCGGCTTCCCTGCGGGCGCTGTACGACGAGGTGGCGGCCTATCCGCTGCCACGCGCGCAGGACCCGGCGGCCGGTCCCGTGGGTCCGCCGGAGGCGTACTTCGCGTTGCCGCTCAAGATCGAGCACGAGGGGCGCGTGCTGTCCTTCGTGTCGACGATCTCCACGTTCAACACCCCGATGGACGTGACGGTCGCGGAGCTGGCCATCGAGACGATGCTCCCGGCCGACCCGGACACCGTCACCTACCTGCGCGAGCGGGCCGCCTGACCGCGTCGGACAGGGATTCCGGGTCGACGGCGTGCGCCACGGCCCGTCGCCAGTGCGCGGCGGTCGCGGCGCTGCCGTCGTCCGCGTCCGGGGCGGCGGGCGGGACGGTGCCGGGAAGGATCGCGTGGCCCGCCCCGCCGTACTCGCCGTCGGCCCCCGCCCAGGGCTCGGTGGCGAAGACGTACGAGGCGCCGGGTTTCAGGCGGTCCTGAAAGTTCCGGGGGTGGATGACGGTGACGGTGTCACGCAGGTCGCCCTTGTAGCGGTCCTGGACCTCGACCTCGTACGTGTCGACGGGCATCTGGTCGAGGAGCTCCGGCCCGTCGTGGTCCACGATCCGGCCCCGGAAGACGTCGGCCGCGCTGAAGGCGACCTGTCGGGCGTCGTCGGGCTCGTACCGCAGGAAGCACTCCGTCTGCTGGCCGTGGGCGAGCACGCTGTCGTACGCGGCCCAGCCCGAGGTCCCGAGCACGGCGGTGGCCGCGAGGCCGATCGCGGCGCGGTGGAAGGGCTTCATGGCGCGGAGCTTCGCCGCCCCGAGCTTCGTGGTCCCCAGGATGCTCACGCTTCGAAGGGTGCTCATGGTCGGCCAACGCGCCGCGCCCGCCGCCCGTTACGGTCCGCTCGCCGGGACGCGGGCACCGCTGCCCGACGGGCCGGGCGGCGCGGGCGGGGCGTAGGGCTGGAGGGCTCGGGAGCGAGCACCGATGTGCGGCGGGAAGAAGCAGCGGAGATCCTTGGTTCATATGTGACGAAAAAGACACATATGACGACTCCTGGAAGCTTTCCGGGTGGTCACAGCACAGAAGGTGAATCCGCCCATGCGTGCAGTAGCTGTCCGTGCGTTCAAGGCCCTCCCCGAGCCCGTCGAGGTGCCCGCCCCGGTCGCGGAACCGGGCCGGGTCCTGGTGAAGGTCGCCGCCGCCGGGCTCAATCCCGTCGACTGGCTGATCGCCGACGGCATGCTCGACGGTGTCGCACCCCATGTGTTTCCGCTGGTCATGGGCGCGGACTTCGCCGGAACCGTGACGGCGGTGGGCGACGGCGTGACCCGGTTCGCGGTCGGGGACGAGATCTTCGGGCAGGTGGGCGGTGCGGCGATCGGGGCGGGTTCGTACGCGGAGTACGTGAGCGCTTCCGAGGACGCGCCCCTGGCCCGCGCCCCGAAGAGCGTGCCGCTCGCCCATGCGGCGGCGCTGCCGGTCGCTGGCATGACCGCGGCCCAGATCCTGGAGGCCGCCGCGGTGCGGGAGGGCGAGAGCCTGCTGGTCATCGGTGCGGGCGGCGGGGTGGGCACGTACCTCACCCAGTTGGCCGCCGGACGTGACGTGCGGGTGCTGGCGGCGGTGCGCGGAGACGCGCGGCAGCGGATGGGAGCGCTGGGCGCGGCCGTCACCGTCGACACCACGGCCCAGGACCTGGCAAGCGCGGTACGGGACGAGTACCCGGACGGGGTGGACGCGCTCGTGGACCTGGCCTCCCGGACCAAGGAGGACTTCGCGGCGAACGCGGCCCTGGTGCACGACGGCGGTGTGGCGCTCACGAGCCTGCACCAGGAGGACCCTGCGCGCGCCCCGAGGGGCGTCGAGGTGATCGGGTTCGAGATGTCGCCGAGCGGGGACCTGCTGGCCACGCTCGCCCGGGCCGTGGATGCCGGGCAGTTGAAGATCGACGTCGAGGCCGAGGTGCCGCTGGAGCGGGCGCCGGAGGCCGTCGCGAAGAGCCGCTCGGGCGGGGCGCGCGGCAAGACGCTGATCGTGCCGTAACTCCGGACTCCGTCACTCCGCAGCACCGGACTCGGCAGCGCCGGACTCCGCAGCGCCGGACTCCGCGGCACCGGACTCCCGCCGCGCCCCTACCAGTTCACCGAGGTGACCCTCATGCTTCCCGTACAGCTCGGCGCCAACGTCGACCCGACCTGGGACGACCCGCTGCGCCCCCTCCTCAACGCCAAGCGCATCGAGGAGGCGGGGCTCGACCTCATCACCGTCCAGGACCACCCGTACCAGCCCGCGTTCTACGACACCTGGACGCTGGTCAACTGGATCCTCGCGTACACGGACGAGCTGATCGTGCTGCCCGCCGTGGCGAACCTGCCGCTGCGGCCGCCCGCCGTGCTCGGCAAGTCGGCGGCCAGCGCCTACCTGCTGTCCGGCGGCAGGCTTCAACTCGGCCTGGGCGCCGGAGCGTTCTGGGACGCCATCGAGGCGTACGGCGGCGAGCGCCGCACCCCCGGCGAGGCGCTCGGCGCGCTGAGCGACGCCGTCGACGTGATCCGCGCGGTGTGGAGCCGGGAGCGCTCGGTCCGCACCGACGGCACGCACTACGCGGTGCGGGGCGCGCACCCCGGGCCGCCCGCCGCCGACGACGGCCTCGGCATCTGGCTCGGCGTGACCGGCCCGCGCGCGCTGAAGCTGCTGGGGGCGAAGGCCGACGGCTGGGTGGTGTCGAACACCTACTTCCCGCCCGCCGAACTCGCCCGGGGCAACGCCCTGATCGCCGAGGGCGCGGAGCGAGCGGGCCGCGATCCGGCGGAGCTGGACGGTCTGCGCAAGCTCTACAACGTGGCGGGCCTGGTCGCGGAGACCGAGTCGGCCGATCCGTTCAACGGCACGGCCCGGCAGTGGGCCGACACCCTGGTCTCCCTCTACCGGGACTCGGGGATGAACTCGTTCGTGTTCTGGCCGGAGGACGACCGCGACCGGCAGACGGACGTCTTCGCCAAGGAGGTCGCGCCACTGGTGCGGGAGGCGCTGAACGGCGCTTCGTGAGCCCGCAGGACCGCGCGGGCGGGTGAATCCCGGCGGGTCGGCGGCCCGGTCTCGGGGGCGGAGCCGGTGGGCGGTGCTCGGATGGGCCCCGATCCTTGGCCCGGCCCCCGCACGGTCCCGCCCTGCACGGCCGTCGCCTCCCACCGCCTTCCCGGAGGGGACCCCATGCCCGTCTTCACCCGTCACGCCAGCGCCGCCGCCCTCGTCGCCGTACCCCTGCTGCTCCTGGCGGCACCCGGCGCGGGCGCGGACGACAAGAACCCTCCCGCAGCCGCTCCCCCGGCCATGTCGATCGCCCTGTCCAACGGTGTGGACACGGTCAGTTCGGGCTCCCGGCTGGCGTACACGGTGACCGTCCACAACCAGGGCGCGGCGAACCTCGCCGGGCTGCGCATCGAGCAGGAGCTGCCCACCGGGGCGTCGGGCGCGTCGGCGGACCAGCAGGCGAAGGTGGCGGGCGGCAAGGCCGTGTGGACCGCCGACGTGCGGGCGCACGGCAAGACGGTGCTGACGTCGTCGGCGACGCTCGGCACGGAACAGGCGGGCGCACTGCGGGCGGCGAGCACGGTGTGCGCGTATCTGCCCACGTCGCAGGTGCCCGTGGTGTGTTCGAGCGACATGGACCTCCTCCCCGCAGGGGCGAAGGCGGAGGGCGTGGACCTGGCGGACGGCGCGGACGGCGGCACGGTGCTGGGCATGCGGCCGGGTGTGGCGATCGGCGTACTGGCGGGCGCGGGGCTGCTCGCGGGCGGTGGCGTGCTGGTGGTGCGCCGCCGCAAGAAGGCGGCGGCCGGTGGCGGCGGGCTCGGCCTGGGCTGACGTACGGCGGACACGGCCTGGGCCGACGTACAGAATGTCCGGTACGCCCCGTCAGGCGCGTACCGGACATCACCGCGCATCCGGATGAAGAGCCCGTCAGGCGGCAGCAGCCCGCTTCTTGCGCGCCGACATGCACGCGTACACGATCACGCCCGCGAACAGGAAGAGCACTCCCTGGTAGACCGCCGCGTAGCCCGACCCCGCGACCAGCCACATCGAGAAGCCCGCCGCCAGAGCCGCGAGGACGCCGTCGCGCACGAGCCGTCCCCGGTTGACCCGCTCGGACTGCCCGGACAGCAGGAAGTACAGCTGGGCGGCCGTCGCCAGCAGATACGGCACGGTCGCGGTGAAGGTGGTCACCAGCACCAGGACCTCGAAGACGCCGTCGGAGCCCGCCGTGTAGTTGTAGACGGTCAGCAGCGAGGCGAGGACGACGGTGACGATCACGCCGACCGTCGGCACACCGCGCTTCTTCGTGGCGAACACGGCGGGGAAGAGCCCGTCCTTGGCGGCCGCGTACGGCGTCTGGGCGCTGAGCAGCGTCCAGCCGTTGAGCGCGCCGAGGATCGAGATCACGGCGGCGCAGGCGACGACGGTGCCGCCCCAGGTGCCTCCGAACATGTGGTTCACGGCGTCCGAGAAGGGCGCGCCGGAGTCGACGAGCTTGTCGTGCGGGACGTTGCCGAAGACCGACAGGGTGCCCAGCAGGTAGACGAAGGCGGCGCCCAGCGTGCCGAGGATGGTGGCGCGGCCGACGTTGCGGCGCGGGTTGCGGACCTCGCCCGCACTGACGGCCGCCGACTCGACGCCCAGGTAGGAGAAGAGCAGGATCGCGGCGGACGCGGACACCGCGCCGACCGCGCCGGAGCCGCTGGCCTGGAACGGGCCGAGGTTGTCGGCGGAGAAGGTGAAGAGCCCGCCCACGGCCACCAGCAGCAGCGGCGCGAACTTGAGCACCGTCGCGACGACCTGCACCGCGCCCACGTAGCGGGTGCCCGCGAGGTTGGCGGCGGCGGGCAGCCACTGCACCAGCAGCGCGGCGAGCATCATCGCGGGCTTGGAGTCGCCGAGCGGGAAGAGCACGTCGAGGTAGCCGACGGCCGCGACGGCGAGCGCCGCGTTCGACACCCAGGCGGTGATCCAGTAGCTCCAGGCGGCGAGGAATCCGGCGAAGTCGCCGAACGCCTCGCGGGCGTAGACGTACGGACCGCCCGTCTTGGGGTGCTGGTTGGCCAGCTTGCCGAAGACCAGGGCGAGGCAGATCGCGCCGAGGGTCAGGACGCCGAAGGCGAGGAGGCTGATGGTGCCGAAGGGGGCGACGGAGGCGGGGAGCAGGAAGATCCCGCCGCCGATGATGTTGCCCATGACGAGGGTGGTGGCGATCGGGAGACCGAAGCGCCGGGCGTGCTTGCCCTGGTCCTCGTGGACCTCGGTGTTCTCAGCCGGATCCGACTGCGGAGCGGTTCCGGTGTCGTGCATGGGGTGGTGCCTCTCGCCGTACGAAGTGCCCAGGGTCGCCGGGCGACGCCCATGGTCGGGTACGGGGAAGCATGCGCAAAATCACGCCTTTTCATCCTGTACGGCGCGGCTTGAGACCGGAAAACATCCTTCCGCTTCCTCTTCCGGCCGGGATTCCTGCGCGGCCCCGATCGGCACCTGAGGGCCCTGGCATTCGCGCAGCCAGCGACGAAGTACCTGGTGAACGGCTTCCGCGCCGACGAGGTCGACGTCTTCGGGGACCGGTTCGGACAGAGCGAGCGGCCACAGCAGGAAGGGGCGGGTCTGTTCGCCGCCGAGCCCGCCGTGCGAGCCGATCTGCGCCTCGAAGGCGTGCACGCGGCCCGTCTTCGGGTCGTACGAGGAGTTGACCATGATGTCGGCGGTGTGCGGGAAGGTGTCGGTGCGGCGGATCGCGTCGGCCGCGCCCCTGCCGAAGGGCTTCAGCGGGCCCTCGCCGTCGCGCAGTTCGGGCAGCGGGATCTCCGCGCCGTCGGAGCCGAGCACCACGGCCCCGTACTCCTCGCTCCGTACGAGCAGGAAGCCGACGCCGGGGTGTCCGGCGAGCATGCGCAGCAGGGCGGGGTGACGGCGGTCGATCTCCTCGCGGGACGCGCGTCCGGGGAGGTCGGGGAAGCTGATCAGGCCGAGGTTGCCGGAGGCGAGCACGATCGGGTCGGAGGCGTCGGACCCGGCGGGGTGGGAATGTGCCGCTTCGGCGAGGTCGACGGGCCGGTGCAGCACCGTGCGCACGGCGTCGCGGGCCTCGGCGCCGCTCCTGGTGCGCTGGGCGCGGCGGGGGACGGACAGGCCGCAGCTGGCCCGTACGTAGTCGCGCAGGGTGAGGCCGAAGCGCCCCTCGAAGGTCTCGCCGGGGCTCTGGCCGTGGTCGGAGAGCAGGACGATCCGGTACGCGCGCGGGGCGTGTTCGGCGACCTTGGCGATCAGCGCGACCGAGCGGTCGAGACGCCGGAGGATCTTGTCGGCGTCACGGCTGCGCGGCCCGGAGTGGTGGGCGACCTCGTCGTACGAGACGAGGTCGGCGTAGATGGCGGTGCGGCCGGAGAGGACGTCCCCTATGACGGCGGCGACCACGACGTCCCGCTGGACGACCGTGGCGAAGGCCCGGATGAAGGGGTAGAGGCCGCCGCGTCCGACGCGCGGGGTCTCCTTGCGCAGCCGGGAGGCGACCGACTGGTGCATCTCGCGGCCGACTTCGGTGACGAAGGACATGGCGGTGCGGACGGCGTTGGCGGGGTCGGAGAAGTACGCGAAGTACCCGGCTCGGGAGCGGTTGCTGGGGCCCCGGCGGGCGGCGATGGACAGGACCAGGGCGAGCTGGTCGGCGCCGCCGGAGAAGAGGTTGCCCCGGCTGGCGCCGTCGTAGGTCAGCAGCCCTCCGTCGCCGGAGCGTTCGATCGCCCGGTTCTGGAGCTCGGCGGTGCTGGCGGGGCTGGAGCACACCATGGTGCGCCCGGTCTCCTTCTCGTACCAGCGGAAGGCGGGCACGTCGTGGTTGGTGCCGTGCAGGATGCCGAGCTGGCTGGCCCCGGTCTGGCTGGACCAGTCGGTGCGCCAGGGGGTGAGCCGGTGGGTGGGCGGGTCCCCCTCCAGGAGTCCGCCGACCGTGGGCATCAGCCCCTTGTCGAGGGCGCGCCGCAGGGTGTCGTGGCCGAGGCCGTCGAGCTGGAGGAAGACGGTGCCTGGCATGCCGTGCCGCCCGGCGTCGCGCTTCCCGCCGCGACGGCGCTGGGCGAGCCGGGAGAGCCTGCGCCGGTACGCCTCGTCGTCGCGGACGGCGAGCGCGGTGGAGGTGGCGGAGGCGACGGCGGACATCACGGCGGCGACGACCACGGCGGTCTCGGGATCGGCCTCGCCGCTCCCGTCGGGCAGCACGCTGAGCGCGACGAGCAGCAGGGAGCCGTTGAGGAAGAAGGCGAGGAGACCCAGCACCAGTGCCGGTACGAGGAGGAGCGCACGCACCACGAGAGGCCACACCAGCGCGGACAGCAGGCCGAAGGCTCCGGCCGCCCAGGCCGCGGTGAGGGCGACGTCGGTGAGGGACTCCGAGTCGTCGCCCTGGAGCTGGAACTCGGGGAGGATCCCGGCGAGCGCCAGCATGGTGAGGGTGGACACCGCCCAGACGGTGGTCACGCGCAGGAGCGCGCCGCCCGCCCGCCGCCAGCCGATCGTTCGCCAACGCCCTTCGGCCACCACGCCGTGCCCACCTCTGTTCGTGTCCTCGGGTCCCGGACCCCCGTGTCCGGCCAGCCTGTCACAGCGGGCGGGGCGGTTCGGACGTAACCCCTACAGATCGGGACACAACACCCGCAAGGAGTTCAGCAGCCGTCATATCCGGCGGTCGGCATGGAGAGCCTGCGGTGCACTTCGGCCTTCATGGCCGCGCTGTAGACGGGCTCGTCGAGAGCGGCGGTCTCCAGCCGGACGCCGCGCCGCTCGCACTCGGCGAAGAAGCCGACGACGGAGCTGACGGCACGGTCGAGGACGCGTTCGTTGGCGGTGACGAAGAAGTCGACGTGTCCGGCGTCGACGTCGTCCCACAGGGCCCGGTGGTCGGGGCGCAGGCCGTGCAGGACGAACTGGCGGGTGACGACGTACCCCTTGTCGGCGGCCCAGCGGGCGCACATGGCGTGCTGGCTGCGGGTGTCGACGAGGAAGGGGTCGCGGTCGAGCTCTTCGAGGGGGGTGAGGCTGGCGATGACCGCGACGCGGACGTCGACGTGGGCATCTTCCGCGACGGACGGCAGGTCGAATCCGGCATCTTCCGCGACGGACGGCACGTCGGATCCGGCATCTGCCACGGCGGACGGCACGTCGATGCGGGCATCTGTCGCGACGGGTGGCGCGGCCGTGTCCGCCTGTCCGTGGTGCGTGCGCGACTCGCCCATGACCCGTCCCCTTCGCCGCTGTCGCCGCCGACCCTACTCCGATCGCACCGGCACGAGGAGGCGCGCACGGGTGGCGCGGTGCGCCTTCGGGAGCGCCGTAGGGTGGATCGGACGTCTCGGATGTCTCGGACGTCGCGGAAGGAGTGGGTGCCACGGTGAACAGTGCGGGAACCGTCATCACCTGGTGGGGCCATGCCACCTGCACGGTCGAGGACTCCGGGGTGAGGGTGCTCACGGACCCGCTGTTCGTACGGCGCTTCGCGCACCTGCGGCGGCGCAGGGGCGCGCTCCCGACCGCCGACGCGGCCCGCGCCGACGCCGTACTCGTCTCCCACCTCCACTCCGACCACCTGCACCTCCCCTCCCTGGCCCGGCTGGCTCCCGGCACGCTCGTCGTCGTGCCGCGCGGCGCGGTGCGCCAGGTGCAGGGCCTGCGCAGGTTCCGCACGGCGGAGGTGTCGCCGGGCGAGACCGTCCGGGTCGGCCCGCTGACCGTACGGGCGGTGCACGCCGAGCACGACGGGCGCAGGATGCCGATCGGACCGCACCGCTGCCCCGCGCTGGGGTACGTCGTCGAGGGGGCGTCCGCGACCTACTTCGCCGGGGACACGGGCCTGTACGAGGCGATGGCACAGGAGGTCGGCCCGATCGACACGGCCCTGCTTCCGGTCGGCGGCTGGGGCCCGAACCTGGGCCTCGGCCACCTGGACGCGGGCCGGGCGGCGCAGGCGCTGGCCGAGTTGGGCCCCCGGCACGCGGTGCCGGTGCATTACGGCACCTACTGGCCGATCGGGTTGGACGGGGTGCGGCCGCACGAGTTCCACGCTCCGGGCCAGGAGTTCGTACGGAAGGCCGCCGCGCTCGCGCCGAAGGTGGCGGTGCACAGGCTGGAGCACGGCGAGAGCGTGCGGACGGAGGGCCCCGCGTGAGCGGCAGACGGGTGGCCGCGCAGTGGGTGTTCGACACGGTGCAGGCAGTGACGGTGCAGGCAGTGGACGTGAGGGTTCCGGCGGAGGCGACGCAGCAGGCGGTCGGCTATCCGATGCTGTTCGCCCTGGTGGTACTGGGGGCACTGGTGCCGGTGGTGCCGACGGGGGCGCTGGTGAGTACGGCGGCGGTGGTCGCGCTGCACCAGAGCGTTCCGGCGCTGTCGCTGGTGGTGGTCTTTCTGGTGGCGGCGGCAGCGGCTTTCACCGGGGACCTGGCGCTGTACTGGCTGGGGGTGCGCGGGGTCCGCTCCGAGCACGGGTCGAAGTGGCTGGACGCGCTGCGCAAGCGGGCACCGGACCAGCGCCTGGAGCAGGCCCAGCGGAAGCTGGAGGAGCACAGGTCGAAGGTACTGACGCTGTCGCGCCTGGTGCCTGCGGGGCGGATTCCGGTGATGCTCGCGTGTCTGCTGGCGAAGATGCCGATCGGGCGATTCGCGCGGGGGGACGTCCCGGCGTGTCTGGCGTGGGCGGCGGCGTACCAGCTGATCGGGGTGCTCGGCGGAACGCTCTTCGCGCGGCCCTGGGAGGGCGTGGCAGCAGCGATCGCCGTAACGCTGCTGGTCAGCGCAGTGCCACCACTGTGGCGCCGCGTACGAAGGGCCCCCTAGGGGCGCGGGGGCGGAGGCCCCGGCAGCAACCCCTCCCCGGGCCGAGGTCACGAGAGGACCCGGGAGGCCCCCACCCCCAGGTCCCAGAGATCTTCGCGGGGGCGCCCCGAAGCGGCCCACGCCTCACGCACCCGGATCAGCGGCTCCAGAACCGGTTCCGCCGAGAGGATGAAGGTCCCCCAGTGCATGGGGGCCATCCGCCTCGCCCCCACCTCCCCACAGGCCCGCACCGCCTCCTCCGGATCCATGTGCACGTCCTGGAGCCACCACCTCGGGTGGTAGGCCCCGATGGGCAGCAGGGCCAGGTCCAGCCCGGGGTGCCGCTCCCCGATCTCCCGGAACCAGTGCCCGTACCCGGTGTCCCCCGCGAAGTACACGCTCTGGCCGTACGCGTCACTCAGCACCCACCCGCCCCACAGCGTCCTGCACGTGTCCGTCAGGGAGCGCTTGCTCCAGTGGTGGGCCGGCACGAAGTCCATGCGTACGCCGCCGAGTTCGGCCCCCTCCCACCAGTCGAGCTCCGTCACCCGGGCGAACCCCCGCCGACGGCACCACCGCGCCACACCCGCCGGGACGAAGAGCGGGGTCTCGCGCGGCAGCCTCTTGAGGGTGGGGGCGTCCAGATGGTCGTAGTGGTTGTGGCTGATGACGACGGCGTCGATCTGCGGCAGGTCCTCCCACCGCACTCCCACGGGCGTGACCCGGGCGGGCGTGCCGAGGATCTTCCGCGACCACACCGGGTCGGTGAGCACGGTGAGCCCTCCGATGCGCACCACCCAGCTGGCGTGCCCCGCCCAGGTGACGGCCACGGTCGAGGCGTCGACGACCGGCAGCGGGCCGGGTTCGAACGGCAGCCGTGCGATGTCGCGCAGCCCCTCCCGCCCCGGCCGGATGGCCCCCTCGCGGGCCAGCCTGGCGAGCGCCCTGACCCCCGGGAGCGGGGCGGTGAGACGGTCGGCGAAGGTGCGCGGCCAGGGGGCGGTGCGGACCTCGCCGACGGCGCGGGTGAGGGGGGCCGGTGCGGTCGGGCGGGGGCGTTCCACCAGGCCGCCGAAGGCGCGGCCCGTGGAACGTTCCGGAGGGTCGGTGAGTTCGGTCTGTTCCGTCATCGAGAGGCTCCGTTCGGTGGCGTACAGCTGTGCAGCCCGCACATCGGCATCACGCGGGACACCTGGCTCATGGCGTGCGGCGGGTGCGGCCCAGTTCGGCGAGGGCCTCCCCCAGGTGGTTCAACGCTTGCTCCAGATGCGGCAGTTCAAGCGGGTCCCGTGCCGTCAGGGACTCCGTCCGCCGGCCGGGGGTTGCTCCCAGCAGGGGCGCGGTGGACAGGCGTACGCGCAGGGCGCCCAGCGGGTCGCCGAAGCGGTGGCCGCCGGGGACGGGGGTGTTCAGACGGGTGGTGAGGTACTCCTCCAGCTCCATGGAGTCGGTGACGCCGCGCTCGGCGAGACCTTCGCGCAGCGGGCCGAGGTCCGCGTAGAGGTGCCGCCCGGCCACCGGGGGCCTGGCGAAGGCCCCGGCGGCGAGCACCGCCGCGTGCACCGCGCCCTGCACCCGTGCGTTCAGTGCGGCGGCCGACGCGGCGCGGGCGACGACGGGTTGTGGGTCGTGCAGTGCGTACGCGGCGGCCTCGGCGAACGGTGCCGGGACGGTCGCGCCCAGTGCGGCGAGGACGTCGAGGACGCGGGCGCGCAGGGCCGCGCCCGCCTCGGTGGCGGGCAGCCGGGCGACGGCGACCGGCCACGTGGTGGGGGTGAGCGCGCCCGCGAGGTCGCCGAGGACGACGACGTGGTCGGGGAACATCTCGGCGGGGCTGAAGAAGACCGTCTCGCGGGGCCGGTGCACGGTGTCGCGCCAGGTCTCGTCGCTGATCACCGTGAGCCCCTCGGCGAGCGCGACCTCGCAGACGGCCCGGACCGTCTCGGGCGGGGCGAGGGTCCCGGTCGGGTCGTCGGGCACGCAGAGGAGCAGGAGCCGGGGATTCCCGCCCTCCGCCCGCACCCGCCCCACCGTCTCCAGGAGTGCGTACGGGTCGGGGGCGCCGCCGCACTCGGCCGGTGTGGGCACGTGGAACGCCGACCTGTCCCCGGCCAGCAGCCGTACCTGCGGGGCCCACCAGGCGGGGCAGGGCCGGGGCAGCAGCACGTCACCGTCGGCGGCGGCCAGCAGGGCGAACAGCAGGGTCGGCCCGCCGGGGGCGGCGACCACGCCGTCCGCGTCGACGCCGATGCCTCGCCGCCGCAGGTGCCCGGCCGCGGCGGTGCGCAGGGCCGCGCCGCCGCCCGGCGGCTCGCACACCGTGCGATCCGCGGCGGCGGCCAGGACGGCGGCGAGTTCCGGCAGGACGGGAAGGCCGGGGTCAGGGGCGGGGGGACCGTGGCGCACCCGCCCCCGGTCGGCGCGCGCGGGGTCCTCGGGAGCCGTCCGCTGCATGCCTGAAACCTCCGCCGGGTGCCGGGATCACATCGCCAGGACATCCGCCCTGACCCCTTCGCCCTTTATACGTAGCTATGCGGCAGTCCGCCTCCCGTACGTCACACCCGCTTCACCCGTGGTCCATTCGCCAGTCCTGATGACTGTCGGGTCCCCTGCCCGGACCGCATACGACTTTGCGCCGTTCGGCCGAGAACCCCTCCCCGACAGCCACCGGAAACAGACACCCGTACGGCTGGAAAGGCACAATTCGACAGTCCTCGAAGGGGTGCCTGACCTGTGACTCCGGCACGTACCGAAGGTAGGTGCAGACCAACGCCACGCACCCTTTTCGGACATCTGCACATGCATCTCGGCGATATGGAACCCCAGGACCTATTGTCAGTTCTGTAAGAGAGCGACAACATTGCGTAGCAGGTCGCACGAAATCGAGTGCGATCCGCGCCTCGTCCGGTTACTGGGGAGAAGCCGAGTGAGCGCGCAGTTTCTTTTCGTCGCAGTGGACCAGGTGTGTCCGAGGGGGGCAGTCACTGGTAGACGGCAGCACTTCGCAAGGGGACACGGACGCTCGCGCCGACGATGTGACGCCGTCGGCGGTCGGCCGGGACAAGCCCACAAGGCCCCCGGTCACCAGGCAGGACATCCGCGTTCAGGCATCGCCCCCAGCCCCTGGGCGGGCCTTCGAGCGACCGGTGCGCGCCAGGCGCGAGGTGAGCATTCCCGTGCGCCTCGGTACGCGGCCCAGCGCCCAGGAGAGCTTTTCAGTATCCCGCGCACGGTCCGAAACAGACTGCTCGCGGGCAGCATCCAACACGCCTCGCGGTAATTCCTCGCGGCCCCGGAACGGCTATTCGGACTCCCCTGTGCGAAATAGCTGAACCGTCCGCCCATTCGCTTCTCCATGTCTTCCGGGATGCGGTCTCCCCTGCCCGGAACCAGATCCCACAGGCATTCAGCCCTTTCATGAAGGAGGCCGCCATGACGCAGTCCCGGCCGCAAGATCCCGACGCCGGTTTACTGCTCGAAGCGTTCGACCCTCAGGCATTCCGGGAAAACTCTGAATCCGCCCTCAGCAGGCTGGAAAAGCACCTGTCGGACCTCTCGATCAGGGGTCTCGAAATGATCAGGCCAGCCGTGCTCACCGAGGCTGCGAAGCAGCTGATGGTCCCGGAGAGCGACCGCATCGCCCCCTTCGACGAAGAGCGTCTCGGATCGATCCTCGACCTCTACATACGGACCGGAATCCCCGTGCACTCGCCCGGCTACATGGGCCGGCAGTTCTCCGGCGTGGTCCCGCTGTCCGGCGTGGTCGACTTCGTCAGCTCCGTCGTGAATCAACCGTCGTCCTTCTACGAGGCCGCTCAACTCCCCAATGTGGCAGAGCAGTTGATGGCGGAAGAGCTCAACAGGTTCATCGGCTTCGAGCCCGAGCGATTCTCCATGATCACCACCTCCGGCGGCTCGCTGGCGAACCTGACCGCACTACTGGCCGCACGCAACGACAAGTACCCGGAGTACTGGGCCGAGGGCTCGGCCGCGCTGGCGGGCCGGCCGCGCCCGGCCATCGCGGTCGGCGCGGACGTGCACTACAGCGTCTCCCGGGCGGCCGGGGTGCTCGGCATCGGCGAGGACCAGCTGATCCGGCTGCCGCTGAACGACGCCAAACAGATCTGCATGGACCAGGCGCCGCACGTACTAGAGGCCGCCGAACGCCGCAAGCTGAAGGTGTTCTGCCTGGTCGCCTCTGCGGGCAGCACCTCGCTCGGCGCGTTCGACCCCCTGGACGAGCTCGCCGACCTGGCCCGGCGCAAGGACATCTGGCTGCATGTGGACGGCGCCCACGGGGCGAGCCTGCTGGTGTCCGACAAGCACCGCGCCAAGCTCAAGGGCATCGAGAAGGCGGACTCGCTGGCCTGGGACGCACACAAGATGATGTTCGTCCCCGCGCCCTGCACGTTGCTCTTCTACCGGAACCAGGAGAAGGGCCTCGGCGCCTTCCGGCAACAGGCGAGCTACGTGTTCGACGAGGAGCCGGACATCTACACCGACCTGGACAGCGGCGCCAAGAACTTCGAGTGCACCAAACGGCCCATGATCATGCCGTTGTGGACGCTGTGGTCGGTGTTCGGCCGGGCGCTGTTCGCGGAGAAGATCGACTACCTCTGCCAGCTGACCTCGGACGCCCACCGCGTCGTCGAGCAGGAGCCCGACTTCGACGCCCTGCACCAACCCGAGTCGAACATCCTGTGCTTCCGCTACCGGCCCTCCGACCTGATCAGGGCCGACGAGACCCACCGGCTCCAGGTCGCGATCCGCAACCGGATCAAGCGCCAGGGGAACTTCTTCATCTCCAAGGTCAACATCGACGGAGTGGCCGCGCTGCGCGTCGTGATGATGAACCACCAGATCACCGTCGAGCACTTCCGGATGCTCCTGGGAGAGATCCGGAAGACCGGCGAAGAGCTGCTCCACGGCTGACCGGGGCACGCACCACCGGCCGCACCGTCGGCCGTACACCCGGTCACACACCCGGCCGCACCGTCGGCCGTCCACCCAGCCGCACCGTCGCCCGTACACCGCACACCGTTCGAGCAAGGGATCTCTGCATGACTACTGTCTCTCCGCTGCCTCGGATATCGACCGACGAGGCCACCGCACTGGCGATGCGACTGATTCCGGACTGGGAGTGGAATCCCCAGTCGGTCGGAGCCGTACGGGCACTGCCCACCTTCGCGGGCAAGCTCGTGGAATGCGCCCACGCCTGCCAGGCCCCGTACGGCGAACTGCCGCACACCGTGCAGGACGCACTGGTACTGCGCCGACTCCAGCAACTGGTGAACGTCTCCCGCCTGAACCCGCTGTGGCGCGAGCGGCTCGCCGGGGCGGGCATCACCGAGGCGCCCGACTCGTACAAGAACTGGCAGTCCGTCCCGCTCTCCGACAAGGACGTGCAGCGCGACTTCTTCATGGAGGAGCGCCCCGGCATGGTGGTGCCACTGCACCACGGCGGGTTCGAGGTGGTGGCCAGCGGCGGCACCAGCGGCGGGCGCCCGCTCGAAGTGGTCTACTCACTGCGGGAGCTGGAGGACACCTACCGCATCGCCGGTGACTTCATGGGGACCCACCAACTGGGCAAGTACCTGCCCGGGGTCGGCCCCAAGTGGCTGATGACGACCCTCGCCGACTACCAGATGTGGAGCAGCGGCACCATGGTCGGCGGCGTGCTCAGCCACGTGCCGGGCATCAACTACATCGGCGCGGGCCCGGTCACCGCCCCGGTGCTTGAGCACATGTTCTCCTATCCAGGTCCCAAGGCCCTGATGGGCATCACCGCGGGCATCGCGATCCTCAGCGACCTCGGCGCGGGCATGAGCCAGGAGGCGAAGGAGAGCTTCCGGGTCGCGCTGTACGGCAGCGGGGTACTGGCCCAGCGCAAGCGGGTGGAGCTGCGGGCGATGTACCCGAACCTGTCCATCCTCAGCTACTTCGCGGCCACCCAGGCGGAGACCATCGGTCTCCAACTCACGGAAGAATCTCCGTACTTGGCTTCCGTGCCCGGCCTGCACTTCATCGAGATCGTCGACCAGGACGGCCGGTGGGTGGCCGAGGGCGAGGAGGGCGAGCTCGTCGTCACCCGGCTGCACGCCCACGAGACGCCGCTGCTGCGCCTCAAGCTGGGCGACCGGATGATCCGGCGGCCCCGGATCGACGGTCCGGGTCTGAAGACCCAGCAGTTCGAGTTCGCGGGCCGGACCGGCGACGTACTGCATCTCAACGACAGCCAGTACTCGGCGGCCAAGGCGTACGAGTCGCTGCGCGACGAGCTGCGGGCGAACACCTCGGTGGACCTGGACGTGGCGGCGCACGAGGTGCAGTTCGTGAACTACCGCGAGGGCAAGACCCTCGTGCTCGTCGCCTCGGTGGACGACGTCCCCGGGCTGACCTACAGCCTGGACACGGCGCTGGGCCCCTACGGCGTCCAGCGGACCTTCCTGAACTCCCTCCCCCGGTCCCTTTCGCTGTTCAACCACGGGGAGGCGAATCCCGCCTCGATCGAGAAGACCGGCTACCAGTTCCAGATCAAGTTCGTGCACCGGATGTCGGCCGAGATCGAGCGCACAGACGTCGGAAAGGTCCCCCTGGTCCGCGACCGCGGCTAGGCAGACCCGACGGAGAAGGAAAACTCCCGAAAGCACGCGACAGGAGTGGCACCAGTGACAACAGCGGCAGGGCAAAAAAAGGTCAACATCGTCGCCGTGGTGGATGTGATCGGCGCGCTCTCTGACGGCACGCTGGGCAACGGAAACCTCTGCCTGATCGACGACAGCGAGCACGACAGCAGGGGCCAGGGCACGACGCAGCTGGAGACCGTCGTCAGCCCCGGCCAGGCGGTCCAGTGGACCGCGCTGGCCGTGGACCTCCAGACCCCGGTGGAGATCAAGAGCGTCACCTTCATCGGCCAGGACAACGGGGCCCACCGGAGCGGCGCCGCCGCACACCGTCCGCACGGCCAGCAGCACCAGGCGCCGGGGCAGGTCCTGGGTCTCCAGGAACCGCGCACGCCCGGCGGCGGCCCGCCGCCGCGGGGGCTGGCCCAGGACCGGCCGGACCACGGCGGGGCCGTGCACCACCAGACCGGCGGGGCCGCGCACCACCAGTCCAACGGCCACAAGGAGACGTACGAGAACCTGGAACTCGCCGTCTGGTCGGGCGTGGTCCCGTTCCACGTGACACCGGGCACCCCCCTCAGGTACCGGCTGGAGCTCCAGATGTACGAGGGCCCGCGGAGCACCCTGACGGTCGAGTCGGCCGCGCTGGTGGCCGCAACCCCGCGTCCGTGACGGCCGCACACCGCGCGAGCACCAGGGAATCCGCGCACACCACAGGAACGGATCAGTCGAGGAAGGCGGGCTCATGCCCCAGCAGTTAGCGATCATCGTGCTCGTGGACGTGGCCAACGCACTGGAGGCCAAGTCCCTTCAGGACAACACCTATCTGTTCGACAACATGAAGCTCCAGGGTTCCCAGGGCGAGGGCACCGGCGGGCTGGTCACCGCGATCAACGGCTCGTACTGGAGCGACGGCTCGCAGGCCAGCGAGCAGGTGCTCAACTGGCTGCCGTACAGCCTGGGTTCCATCCCGCCGTCGGTCCCCAAGGGCTACCAGGCCGACCGGGCCCGGCAGACCGACCAGCAGGCGCTGGCCGACCTCCAGACGATCGTCCAGCAGGGCACCCAGGGCGCGGACGCCTCGGCGCAACTGGCCCAGATCCAGCGGAACGTCGGCACCAAGGTCAAGAACACCCGGCGCACCCGAGGCCCCGCCGACACGAAGGTCCTGGACATCACCGGAAAGGTGGTGGCCGCGGACTCGACCGCCGCGGTCAGCTATCCGGCCCCGGTGATCACCGACATCTACGGCGAGGCCGTGGACGAGAAGATCATGTACCCGGCGGAGTACGGCTCCCCCGACATGGTCACCGACGGCTGGTACTGGTCGGCGACCGTCGACACCTCCCGCCCCGGCACGTACGCCTACACGATGAAGATCCAGCTCCACAAGCTCGTCGAGCAGGGCGTCGAGATGCTCTGGGAGCCGGTCAACCTGACCTGCGAGTCCTACCTGAGGATCACCTCGGAACCCAAGCGGAACGCCTTCACCGGCGCGGGCCTGGGCTTCCTGCCCGTCTCCTAGCGCGTGCGCACCACCCCCATCGACAACAGACGGACGAGGAGGAGCAGATGACCACCAAGGCGAAGCCGCGGTCCGCACCGCGCGCCATCAACCAACGACCGATCGCCATCAGCGCGGTCGTGGACATCGTGGGCGTGCTGGCGTCCCTGAGCACCGACGGCCACGTGTACATGTACGACACCAACCGGACCGGCGGATCGACCGGGTTCGGCACCGAGTCCCTGCGCACCAAGGTACGGACGGGCGACACGCTGGTCTGGTCGCCGCTGGCCCTGGAGTGCGAGGCGTACGTCGCCATCGACGGCATCGAGATCGACCCGTCGGTGGCCGAACCGGTGCGCAAGGTCTACCCCGGAACGGACGTCTCGTACTGGACGGCGACCGTGAAGACGGTGCCGGGCGAGCCGGTCCCTTACAAGATCAGGTACCGGGTCGGCACCCGGACCGAGCCCGTCACCAGCCACCAGTCGTCTTTCCTGTTCGGCTAGAGGAGGAACGTTGAGCACCACGACGCGCAGCACCAGCGTGCAGGAGCAGGAGAAGCAGAACCCCGGCCAGCTGAACTCCGTCCAGCTGAACATCGTCACGATCGTCAACATGGAGCGGGCCATCCGGGAGAAGTCCCTGGAGAACGCCATCTACATGATGGACAACAGCGTGGGCGGCACCGGTCAGGGCACCCGGCACCTGGAGACCGTCTGTAAGCAGGGCCAGGTCATCAACTGGATCATCCGGCCGATCGACATGGAGAAGCGGCCGAACGGCACCTGGCCGCCGATGCCGAAGATCAACAACATCGTCGTCCTGGACACCGAGATCGGTGACGAGGAGGACGTGGCGGAGAAGAAGATCCTGACCGAGCTGAAGATCTACGGCGGCCCGGACAAGATGCGCGACAAGTTCACCCCGGTCTACTACTACTGGGCGGGCACCATCCTGAGCACCGCGAAGCCGGGGATCTACAACTACCGGCTGGTGGTGGAGCTGGAGATGGACGGCACCAAGGAGAAGCTGTACCTGAACACCTACGACCACCCCTCACTGCGGGTGCTCGCGGTCTGATTCTGGTTCCGCGTGGACCGTTCCACGTGGACGGTTCCACGTGGACGGTTCCACGTGAAACGGTGGGTGCGCGCGGCACGGGCCGCGCGCACCCACCGGGTAGACGGGGCGGGGTCAGGCGGCTTCCTTCAGCGCCTGTGCCCGCAGTTGGGTGCAGCACCGGGTGATCAGCCGGGACACGTGCATCTGGGAGAGGCCGAGGTCCTCGGCGATGCTGCTCTGCGTCATGTCGCGGAAGAAGCGCATGTAGAGGATCTTCTTCTCGCGCTCCGGAAGCCGCCGCAGTCCGGGCTTGACGGCCTCGCGGTCGACGATCACGTCGAGTGCGGGGTCGACGTCGCCGATGGCGTCCACCAGGGAGTATCCGTCCTCGCTGCCGGGGAGTTCGGCGTCCAGGGACAGCGCGGTGAAGGAGTCGAGCGCTTCGAGACCGGAGTGCGCCTCGGCCTCGGTCATCCCTGCCTGGGCGGCGATCTCGGCGACCGTCGGAGAGCGGCCCACCATCGTCTGGGCGAGTTCCTGGTGTGCGCTGCGGACCCGGTTGCGCAGGTCCTGGACGCGACGCGGCACGTGCAGGGTCCACATGTGGTCGCGGAAGTGCCGCTTGATCTCGCCGTTGATGGTCGGAACGGCGAAGGACTCGAACACCGCGCCGTGGTCCGGGTCGTACCGGTCGACGGCCTTGACCAGCCCGAGGGCGGCCACTTGTCGCAGGTCCTCGATCGACTCGCCCCGGTTGCGGAACCGGCCCGCCAACCGGTCTGCCATCGGCAGCCACGCGTTGACGATCTCCTGGCGGATCAGGTCCCGCTCACGGCCTTCCGGCAGTCCGGCGAGGCGGCGGAACGCCGCGTCGGTGTCGGGTGCGTCGTCGTGCGGATGCCGGCGCGACTGGGTGCGCGGTGGAGTGCGCGGCTGTGTGTGCGGTGGGGTGCGCGGAGTCTGAGTGCGCATCGGATCGCTCCCTGGAACCTCTGTCACGGTGCAGACGGATGGGTGTCACCGTGGGGAGGGGAGAGCCGGGCCCGGGAATCCGGGCCGACCGCCCGGAGCGCGGTCCACCGCTCCCACGGACGTGCCTCCGGTCCGAAGCACGGTGTTCGCCTGCCCCGGCCCCTTCGTGGCAAACGGCTGCCGGTGGGATGTGTGACGCGCGGCACAACCCTGCCCGGCGCTCAGCCCGGCCAGTACCCGGTGAGCTTGCGCACGGCCGTGGCGCCGCCGCGCTCCACCGACGTACGTACGACGGCGAAGATCGCTCCTTCGAGGGCGACGGCGGGCAGGATCTCGCGCCAGCGGCGGTCCCGGTCGAGGCCGTCGGGGGCGTCGTCCTCGCCGGTGACCACCTTCCAGGTCTTGCGGAAGGCGAGTCCGGCGAGCATGCCGCCCGCCATACCGAAGATCATTCCCAGCGGCTTGTAGAACACCTTGCCCATGTCAGACCTTCCTCCCCTGTCCCGGAATCGCGTCCAGTCCCGACATCGCGTCCAGGGGCTCCAGGGGTGTGGGTTGGCGCTCCGGGCCCGCGACGGGCGGGGGGAGCAGTACGTCTTCGTAGGCCCCGAGCGCGAGTATCACTCCGAGCATGAATACGGGCAGCAGCACTGCCAGTAGTGCCATGGCCCCGTCCTTCCGTGGGAATGGGTACGGGCCTGTGGACTGCGAGTGACCCTGCCCACGGGGGCTAAACGCGGCACGGTCGTGGCCGCCGGAACCCACTCCGGGCGCGGCCCCCGCAAACGCCGTCCCTGACGGTTGCGGGTTCCGCGCCCGGAGCCCATCCCTATCCCAGTGGCCTTGCGGCCGCCGTTCGAGTCCCCCGCGCGGGGCGACCCAAACCCCTCGGCCCGCATCCGGCGCGTACGCAGGCACCGGTTGAGACCTTCGGCCCGGGTTCGCAGGAGCTGATCAGGGTAACCGGGTGCCATGTCCGACCCCATGGCGAACGATTCCCTTTCCTTCCGTGCTCCCGGCCGTGTCGCCGATTGGCTGACCGCCCGGGACCACGCCGTCTTCCGTGCCGTCGCCTCCCGGCACTGGCCCGGTGCCGACCGGGTGCTGCCCCGGCTGAGCCGCAGCGCCAATCACGGGCTGCTGTGGTTCGGCGCGGCCGCCGGTATCGCCGCGTTCGGCGGCAGTACGCGGGCCCGCCGCGCCGCGGTCCGGGGAGTGGCGTCGCTGGCGCTGGCCTCCGCGACCGTCAACACGGTCGGCAAGCGCTCCGTGCGCCGGATCAGGCCGGTGCTCGATTCCGTACCGGTGATACGGCAGTTGAAGCGGCAGCCGGTCACCACCTCCTTCCCGTCCGGGCACTCCGCGTCGGCCGCCGCGTTCGCGGCCGGGGTCGCCCTGGAGTCGAAGGGGTGGGGGGCGGCGGTGGCTCCCGTGGCCGCCGCCGTCGCGCTGTCCCGGGTGTACACCGGGGTGCACTTCCCCAGTGACGTACTGGTCGGCGCGGCGGTGGGGGTAGGTGCCGCCTTCGCCGTCCGGGGCCTCGTGCCGACCCGGGACCAGCTGCCCTCGCCCGGCCGTCCGCACACCGACGCGCCCAAACTGCCCGGGGGCCGGGGCCTGGTGGTCGTGGTCAACAAGGCGTCCGGCAGCGCCGCCGCCAAGGCCGCTCTCGTACGGGACGCGCTGCCCGAGGCGGAGGTCCGCGAGGTCGATCCGCCCGAGCTGTGCGCGGAGCTCGACAAGGCCGTGGAGAGCGGCCGGGCGCTCGGGGTGTGCGGCGGGGACGGCACCGTGAACCGCGCGGCGGTGGCTGCCGCGCGGGCCGGGATCCCGCTCGCGGTGTTCCCCGGCGGCACCCTCAACCACTTCGCGTACGACCTGAACATCGAGACCGTGCAGGACACCTGCCGGGCGGTGGAGGCGGGCGACGCGGTGAAGGCGGACCTGGGGCGCTTCACGCCGGGGCCGGACCCCGACGGCTCCCCCGGGTACTTCCTCAACACCTTCAGCCTCGGCGTCTACCCGGAAATGGTCCGCATCCGCGAGCACTGGACGCCGCGCATCGGCGGCTGGCCCGCCGGAGTGCTCGCCGCGTACGAAGTCCTGCGCAGGGAACGGCCGTTGCAGGCCGAGGTGCGCGGGAAGAAGCGCGGGATGTGGATGCTGTTCGCCGGGAACGGGCTGTACCAGCGGATGGGGCCGACACCGGGCCGCCGCTTCGACCTCGCCGACGGGCTGCTCGACGTGCGGGTGGTGCACGGCGGGAGGCTACCGGGGCTACGGCTGATGCTGGCCGCGCTGTCCGGACCGCTGAGCCGCTCGCCCTTCCACGCGGCGGGGCGGATGCGCCGGGTACGGATCGCGGGTCTTGAGCCGGGGACGCCGCTGGCGTTCGACGGGGAAGTGGCTGAGGCCCCGTCCTCCTTCGTCGTCGACAAGGCGGACGAGGCGCTCACGGTGTACCGGCCGCTGCCTCGGGTGCAGACGGCCCTGTAGTTCCGCCTACCGGCCGGACGGCTCTGTGGGCCCGGTCCCTTCTCCTGGGACGAGTTCGCCGTCGGCGTCCGCGTCCGTGGGGGCCTCCGTCACGTCGAGGAAGACCTGGTCGGCCTCCGGCCAGGTCTTCCGGATGTGTGACTTGATGCGCTCGGAGACCAGCTCGACGCGCTCGCTGTCGAGGCCGGGCATCAGATCGACCCGGGCGGCCACGAGGGTCGACTCCAGGCCGAGCCGCATGGTGAGCAGCGCCGCCACCCGGTCGATCTCGGGCTGCTCTTCGAGGAGGTCGCGGATGCCGTCGCGAAGTTCGGGGTCGACGGCCTCGCCGATGAGCTGGGCGCGGGCGTCGGAGCCGAGCCGGTGAGCCACGTACACCAGGAGCAGTCCGATGGTGAGTGAGGCGGCGGCCTCGTACGCGATCTGCCCGGTGAGCATGTGCGCGACCATCCCGGCCATCGCGACGAGGACGCCGACGACGGCGGTGGAGTCCTCGGCGACGACCGTGCGCAGCGCCGGGTCCTTGCCGAGGCCCTTGCCCGGCTGCTTGCGGACCTGCCACAGGGCACGGACCAGGGAGGCGCCCTCGGCGGCCAGGGCCACACCGAGGACGACGAGCCCGGCGACGTATCCGCTGGTGGCCTCCGCCCCGGACGGTTCGATCAGGGCTTCGACGCCCTGGAAGAAGGAGAAGCCCGCACCGAGGACGAAGATGCCGACGGCGGCCAGCAGCGACCAGAAGTAGCGCTCCTTGCCGTAGCCGAAGGGGTGCTGACGGTCGGCGGGGCGGCGGCTGCGGCGCAGGGCGGCCAGCAGGAAGACCTCGTTGATGCTGTCGGCGACGGAGTGCGCCGCCTCGGACAGCAGGGCGGGCGAGGAGGCGATGAGGCCGCCGACGGCCTTGGCCACGGCGATGAGCAGGTTGGCGGCGAGGGCCACCAGGATCGTGATGCGGGTCTTGCGGTCGGAACGGCTTTCGGCGGGCGGGCCGCCGGACTCCCTCTTCGCGGGCGTGTGGTTCGCGGGCGTGTGGTCGCTCACCTGCGGTCAGTTCCGGGGGAGGAGAGGGCCGAGGGGCCCCAGGTCGATGTTCAGGTCCTCGGGTTCGAGGCCGAACTTGTCCCGCAGGATGTCCATGCGGTCCTCCAGCAGCATCAGCGTCATGCCGATCCGCTCCTCCTGCTCCTCGGTGAGTTCGCCGGTGTCGACCCGGCGCAGCGCCTGACGCTCCATGAGCTGGCGGAGCAGCTCGACGACGGTCAGGACGAGCTTGGCCAGGTCGCGTTCGACGGTGTCGGCGTCCAGCTCGATCTGCTTGCGGCGGGCCTCGTCGCCGGTGGCCGCCGGGGCGGTGCCGGTGGAGCCGAGGCTGATGTTGCCCGCCTTGCCGGTGGCCACCGCTTCGTCCAGGTCGGCGGTGGCGAACTCGGCGCTCGTGGTGGTGCCGGGTGTACCGGTGATCCGGTCGACTGTTTCGGTGATGCGGTCGAGGCGGTCGTCGTTCACGCCAACTCCCTTCCTCTTCATGTCGGTTCAGGTCCTCGAAGGGTCAGTTCAGGTCCTCGAAGGGTCAGTTCAGGTCCTCGAAGGGCGACGGAACGTTCGCGCTGACCGAGCTGATGAGTGCGTTGAGGTCGATGCGTACGAGGTCGACGTCCGCGATCCGCAGGGTCAGGTCCCCGGAGAGCACCACCCCGCCCGCGAGCAGCCGGTCGAGCAGGTCGACGAGGGCGATCTCGCGCTGGGCGAGGGCGTCGATGTCGTGGTCGTCGGTGTAGTGGCTCATGGGCGGCCCTCCCCCTTTCGGCTCTGGTCCTGGCTCTCGCCCCGGCTCTCGTCCCGGCTCCGAGCGGTGTCCTCGTCGCCGATGTTCGCGAAGGAGTACGGGGCCCAGGGCCCGGTCAGTTCCACCCGTACGCCCCCGCCCTCCTCGGGGGTGAGGGCCCGCACCTGCTCGACGAACGCCTCGCTGCTGCCGCGCGGCACCAGATAGGCCGCGTTGAGCACGTTCTGGCCGCTCCGGCCGGAGAGCCGGGCGTCCTGGAGGCGGTGCAGCAGCGCGTGCTCGGCGCTCCGCGAGAGCTCCGTGTGCACCGTGCGGCAGAACGCGTCGGCCTTCCTGGAGTCCGTCTCGCGGGAGCGCCGCTGGGCGAGCCGCTGCTGGAGGTAGCTGCGCCCGGCACCCGGACTGTCGGCGCGGAGGGGCGGTGCGGACTCGGCAGGAGCGGGCTTGGGCGAGGTTTCCGCGTACACCTTCACGCCCCATTCGACGCGCCCGTCGAGGAGGTCCAGGGCCCGTACGAAACGGTCGCGGCCGGACTCCAGGAGCCGCCGCACCCCGTCGTCGTCGCGGCACACCGTCGCCAGGCGCAGCGGCAGCGGACTGACCACGGTGGTCAGCGCGGTGACGACGGCCTGGTGGGTGCGGGCGGTACCGGCCAGCCAGTCGAGGTCTTCGAGGTGGGCCCTGAGCGGCGCCTCGTCGAAGTCCGCAGCGGGCACCGGGCTGACCACGGCGACCAGTCCCTCGTGGTGCAGCAGCCGGGGCGGTTCGCCGTCGAGGCCGCGCCCGCCCTCCTCGGGGAGGGCCCCGTCGAAGGGGCGGGTCACGGCGTAGACGTATCGGAGCTCGGCGGGGCCGGAGGCGTCCTGGAACACTTCGTCGGGGCCTTCGCGTCCGGTCGGGCCGGTGGGATCGGTCGAGCCGGTGGGATCGGTCGGGCCGGTGGGACCGGTCGAGCCGGACGGATCCGTCGGGCCGGTCGGGCCGGACGGATCGGTCGAGCCGGGGCTGCTCGGGTTGCCTGCCATGTCTGTCATGTCTGTCATGCCTGTTCTGCTTGCCCGTCCTTCGCCCTTTCAAGCTCCGGAGCGGCGGCTTCCAGATCGGCGATGCGGCGCTTGAGGCGTTCGTTCTCCTCGGTCATCTCACGTCGCCTGGCTCCCGAGGACAGCGAGGGGTCGTCCTCCCACCAGTCGATGCCCATCTCCTTGGCCTTGTCGACCGAGGCCACGATCAGGCGGAGCTTGATGGTGAGGAGCTCGATGTCCAGGAGGTTGATCTTGATGTCTCCCGCGATGACGACGCCCTTGTCCAGGACCCGTTCCAGGATGTCGGCGAGGTTGGCCCCGCCGCCCGACCCGTACGGGTCGGGCAGTCTTGCGGCGGTGTTCATCGGCGGCCCCTGTCCCCGGAGTCGGCGTACTCGCGCTGCTTACGCGTGTCGGCGTCCTCGTCGTCTCCCTCGTCCTCGACCAGTTCGGCGTCCTCGTACTCCGCCTCCGGATCCTCTTCCTCCGCGTCCTCGTACTCGGCCTCGGGCTCGCCCTCCTCCTCGGCGCCGTCCTCGTCGTACTCGGCCTCCGGGTCGTGGTCGTCGCCCTCGTCCGCCTCGTCGTACTCGGCCTCGTGGTCGCGTTCCTCGTCGCCCTCCTCGGCCTCTTCCTCCTCGTACTCGCCCTCGGGCCGGTCGCCGTCGGAATCGGAGTCGGAATCTGCCTCGGAGTCGCTTGCCGCAGCCTCGTGGCCGTCTTCGTGGTCCTCTTCGTGACCCTCTTCGCGGCCTTCCTCCTCGGCGCGGGCCTCTTCCTCCTCCGCGAGCGCGTCCTCGTGGGTCTTGACGACCTCGCCGTCCTCGATGGAGCCGCGCCATCCGTCGTCGATGTCGCCCTTCATCGAGATGTGCCGCGCGTAGTTCTTGAGGTCGAGCCTGGCCCGGCGGCCCTGGGCGCGCCAGATGTTGCCGGTCTTCTCGAACAGGCCCTTCGGGTAGTACTCGATGACCAGCAGCACGCGGGTGATGTTGTCGCCCAGCGGGTGGAAGGTGACGACGCCCTTGGTGGTGCCCTTGGCGCCCTCGGACGTCCAGGAGATCCGCGCGTCGGGGACCTGCTGGGTGGTGTGCGCCTTCCAGCTCCGGTTGGACCAGAAGACCTTGAGCTTCCAGTCGGAAGTGGTGTCGTCCGCCGTGGTCGCGCTCTTGACGCCCTTGGCGAAGGTGGAGAAGTCCTCGTAGCGGGTCCACTGGTCGTACGCGACCCGTACGGGCACGCCGACGTCGATCGTCTCCAGGATGATGACGGGCTTGCCGCCGCCACCGCCCTTCTTCCTCTTGCCCTTGCCGCCGAACAGGCCGGAGAACGTGTCCTTCGCCTTGTCCTTCAAGTGCCCCGCCCCCAGTTCGACCGCCGACCGCATCGGGCCCTTGCCCTCGGCGAGCTTCCGGCCGCCGTCCAGGGCCAGCTTGGCGAAGCCGGGACTGTTGCCTTCGGCGATGTCGTTGAGCTTGACGGTGGACTCGCCCAGCTTGCGGCCCACTCCGGTGAGGATGCGGGTGACCTGGGCGGCCATGTATGCCTGCGCCTCCTGCTTGAGGCGGTCCGTGATCTCGGTGTCCGGCTTCAGCGCGTCGGCCGCGCCCTTCAGGTCAGCCACGGTTCTGGCCCCCCTTCGCGGCGCTCGTCCTACGGGCTGCCGTCTTCTTCGCGGCACCGGTCGCTCCGGACGCCGTCTTGCGGGCGGCGCCGGTGGACTTCTTCGCCGTACCGTCGGTCGCCTTCTTGGCGCTGGAGGAAGAGGCGGTCTTCTTGGCCGCGCCCTGCCCGCCGCCCTGCCCGGCCGAACGCGCGCCGCCGTTCGTCTTCTTGCCCGTACGGGACGAAGAAGAGGACGAAGAGGAAGAGGAGGAGGAAGAGGAGGAGGACTGCTTGCGGGGGCGGGCCCGGCGGCGCGGTTCGTCGCGCTCGCGCTCCTCGGACTCGCTCGCGTCCTCGTCGTCGTACTCCTCCTCGTCCTGGCCCTTCCTCTTGTCGCCCTTCAGGCTGGTGATGTCGGGAACGAGCCCTGCGGCCCGGTCCTGCACGTCGAGCGTGCGGTCGTGCAACTTGTCGGCGAGTCCGCTGAGTTGGCGGTTGATGATCGCTCCGGTGGCGGCCTTGCCGACGCCGCGCATGTCCTCACGGAGCTGGTCGCCGATCTCCTTGAACTGCGGGTTGTTCTGCAACTGCGACGACGCGAATTCCATCAGCGCCTTCGGGCTCAGCTGCAGCTTCTTGCCCGCGACGAACGTGCCGACGGCGAAGGCGAACTTGAGCTTCTTCGTCCGCCCCAGCAGATAGCCCGCACCTACGGCGAGCCCCAGTCCGAGCCTGTTGTTCATCGTCCTTGCATCCCCTTCTGCTTCTGCTCCAGCCGGTCGAGGAGCGCGTCCTCCAGCCGGTCGAATTCGGCCTCCTCGATCTCCCCCGCCTCAAGGCGCTCCTCAAGGGCGCGGAGTTCGGCCTGGATGGCCGCCGGGTCGTAGTACTGCTTCTCCGCCTCCGCGACCACCTGCCGCAGCACCCATCCGGTGCCGCGCACGGGGGCCAGCGGAAGCAGGAGCAGCTCTCCCAGGAGCCCCATGGGCTACTCCACGAAGCTGTACGGGGGCAGCGGGCCGTTGACCTGGAGCACCAGGTGCGGGGCCTCCCGCTGGAGGGCGTCGACGGCCTCGGTGAACTCGGCGGAGGCGTCGCGTTCGACGAGGAAGGACACGTTGGCCAGCCAGCCGGTGGACTCCGGTCCGGGGCTGGTGTCGACCGCCGCGCCTTCGAGCGACTGGCGTACGAGCAGACCGTCGGCCTTCTCGCGCTGCTGCACGGCGGCCACGACACGCTCGCCCAGCGCCAGCTTCTGCTCGTAAGTGCCGCCACCCGCAGCCCTGTTGGCCTCGTTGAGGGTGCGCAGCTCGGAGTCGGTGGCGAGCACCTGGTGGAGCACGGCCTCCTCGTCGTGGGTGGCCTTGACGTTGTACTCGACCTTGCCCTCCAGGGCGTCGAGCCGTTCCAGGTAGTGCTTCTCGCGCTCGGCGAGGACGGTCCTGACCGTCTCGTCGTCGGCCGAGACGCTGCCGAACCGCATCGGCAGTACGGCGCCCTGCGCGCCCGCCTCGGACAGCACGCTCTGGTGCGCGAGGAGGTCGCGGCGCTTGGGCCGCAGGTTCTCCGGCGCTTCGCTGACCAGGGCGGTCAGTTCACCGGTCTTGATCGCGTAGACGGGCTGCGGCGGGTCGCCGACGCCGCCCATCTGCTCGGGGAGCGCGGGATGCGCGGCACGGGTGATTCCGTAGACGTACGTGCTCATTCCTGCTCCTCCTTCCGGCGCGTCGTGGTGCGCCGGGCCCGCGGCTTCGACTGGGTGCTCTCCTCGCGCGCCTGCTGGAAGGCACCGGAGATGGTCTCCGCGGCACCGGACAGGGCCCCCTTGGTCTTGCCGGAAGCGCCCTTCTCCATCATGTCGCCGGTGATGTCGGTGAGACCGGACGGCTTCTTGGCGCCGGTCTCCAGGTCGAGGCGGTTGCACGCCTCGGCGAAGCGCAGATAGGTGTCGACACTGGCCACCACGACACGAATGTCGATCTTCAGGATCTCGATGCCCACCAGGGACACGCGGACGAATGCGTCGATGACGAGCCCCCTGTCGAGGACGAGTTCAAGGACGTCGTAGAGGCCGCTGGTTCCGCCGCCTCCACCTTGCTGTGCCGGAACAACGGTCATGTCGACCGGTCTCCTTCATCTGTTGGGAAGCGCATCCGTGGGGATGCGCGGGCCGGGCTACTTCTTGTCGGCCCGGCCACGCTCGTAACGGCCGACGCGGCGATATCCGGTGAGCTCGCCGTCGGGGTCCAGCTGGACCTCGTACGAAGCGAGCAGGCTCATGGTGTCGGGGACGCGCTCCAGTTCGAGCACCTCCACGCGCAACACCCAGCCGTCCTCGATCTGTTCGAAGGAGGACACGGATTCGGCGGGCATTCCGGTGAGTTCCGAAATCTGCTCGCGTGCCGCGCGCAGGACTCGCATAGGACCCGGCTTTTTCTGCCGGGGCCGCTCGGCCGGCTTCTCGGTCGGCTTCTCGCTCTGCCCCGTGCGCTCTTCGTGTTTTTCTTCGCGCCGTTCTTCGTCGGCCTTGGCTGGTGTTTTCTTCGGAGTGTTCTCTGATGTATTTGCCATGGCTGCCTCGGAGGAGCGGGTAACCGCCCACGTCTGGCGCAAACCCTCGGAAGGGGAGCGTTGTTCGATTCGGGGCGGGGTACCCGTCGCGCCATGACAACAACAGACAGCGGAGCGTTCCCTGAGGTCCGCACGCGCATTCCGGCGCGGCTGGACCGCCTCCCGTGGTCTCCCTGGCACTGGAGGATCATCATCGGCCTCGGCACGGTGTGGATCCTCGATGGCCTGGAAGTGACCATCGTCGGCAATATCGTCGTGCGGCTCGCCGAAGAAGGCAGCGGCATCGCCATCACCACCACACAGGTAACGACGACCGCGGCCGCCCTGTACGTGGCGGGCGCCTGTGTGGGCGCACTGGTCTTCGGCCGACTCACCGATCTCTTCGGCCGCAAGAAACTCTTCCTGATCACGCTGGCGGTCTATCTCGCCGCCACGGCGGCGACCGCGCTTTCGGGCTCCGCCTGGTACTTCTTCGTGTGCCGGTTCATCACCGGGCTCGGAATCGGCGGCGAATACGCGGCGATCAATTCGGCCATCGACGAACTCATTCCGAGCAGGCTGCGCGGCCGCATCGACCTCATCATCAACGGCACCTTCTGGGCGGGCGCGGCACTGGGCGCGCTGGCGTCGGTGCTCCTGCTGGACACGGACCTGTTCCCGAAGGACGTGGGCTGGCGGCTGTCGTTCGCGATCGGTGTGGTGCTGGGGCTGGTGATCCTGCTCGTACGGCGTCATGTGCCGGAGAGCCCGCGGTGGTTGATGGTGCACGGGCGGGAGGAGGAGGCCGACCGGATCGTCAGCGCGGTGGAACGGAAGGTCCAGGACGAGACGGGTACGCCGCTGCCGGTGCCGGACGAGGAGATCACGGTCCGCCAGCGCGGATCGATCGGCTTCTCGGAGATAATCCGGACCGTCTTCTCGCAGTACCGCAACCGGGCGATCCTCGGGCTCTCGCTCTTCGTCGGACAGGCGTTCCTCTACAACTCGATCACCTTCGGGTACGCGATCATCCTGGAGAAGTTCTTCGGGGTGGGAACGGGCTCGGCGGCGTACTACTTCGCGGTGATCTGCGTGGGGAACCTGCTCGGGCCGCTGGTCCTGGGGCACTTCTTCGACTCGGTGGGGCGGGTCCCGATGATCGCGGGCACGTACGTGCTCTCGGGGGTGCTGCTCTTCGGTACGGCGATGCTCTTCCAGAACGGGGCGCTGACCGCGACGACGATGACCGCGTGCTGGTGCGTGGTGCTCTTCTTCGCCTCGGCGGGGGCGAGTTCGGCGTATCTGACGGTGAGTGAGGTCTTCCCGCTGGAGACCCGGGCGATGTCGATCTCCTTCTTCTACGCGGTGGGCACGGCGCTCGGCGGGGTCACCGGCCCGATCCTCTTCAACGGCCTGGTGAGCAGCGGAAAGCCGGGCGACACGACGCTCGCCTTCTGCATCGGGGCGGCGCTGATGGTGGGCGCGGGGATCGTGGAAGCCCTCCTCGGCGTGAAGTCCGAACGCAGGTCCCTCGAATCCATCGCCCAACCCCTGAGCGCGGTGCGGTAGGGCTCGCGCGGGCGGCGGGGCTCTCGCGGACAGCGGGCGGCCTCGCGGGCGGCGGGTGGCCTCGCGACAGTGGGTGGCCTCGCGGGCGGCGGGGCTCTCGCGGACAGCGGGCGGCCTCGCGGGCGGCGGGTGACCCGACTCACCACCGAGGGCTCTGCCCCGGGTCCCCCGCGCCCCGCTCGCCGGGTCTCACCTGCTCACCCCCGCCAGCCTCTTCCGGGCCGGGCCCAGGCCCCGTCCCTTCCCCATCACCCCCGCCCAGGGGTTCCGCCGAGCCTGCTCCAGTACCCCCTCCACGTCCCCCAGCGACCACGTCCTCGCCGTCACCCCCGGATCCTCCACCTGCTCCCAGCTCACCGGTACCGCCACCGGCGCCCCCGCCCTGGCCCGGGGCGACCACGGCGCGACCGCGGTCTGGGCGTACCCGTTCCGCTGCACGTCCAGGTAGAGCCGGTCCCCCCGCGCCCGTTTCCGTACCGCCGTCGTCAGCCGCTCCGGATGCCGCCCGGCCAGCAACTCCGCCACCTCCTTCGCGAAGGACCGCGACTCCTCGAACGTCGTGTGCCCGTTCAGCGGAACCACCACGTGCAGCCCCTTCGACCCCGTCGTCATCGGCGCCGACGGCACATGGAGCTCCTCCAGCAGCTCCCGCAGCCACCGTGCCGCGTCCCGTACCGCGCCGAAGTCCTCCGTCGGCGGGTCCAGGTCGAAGACCAGGCGGTCCGGCCACGGCAGCCGGTCCGTGCGCGACAGCCACCTGTGCAGGGTCAGACACGCCTGGTCGGCGAGCAGGACCAGCGTGGCGCCGTCGTCGCACACCATGTGCCGCACCGTCCCGCCCTCCTTCTCGACCGTGACCCGCCGCACCCACTCCGGCCAGTTCTCCGGGGTGTCCTTCTGGACGAAGCGCGGCCCCTTCACCCCGTCCGGAAGGCGTTCGAGCATCAGCGGCCGGTCCTTCAACTGCGGCAGCATGAAGAGCGCCATCCGCCGGTAGTACGCCGCCAGATCGGCCTTGGTCACCCCCATGACCCCCGTCGCCCCCGCATCGGGGAACAGCACCTTCTCCGGCCGGTGCACGGCCACGGTGTGCCGTCCCACCCGCACCTCCAGGACCCCGTCCGGGTCCGCGGTACGCCCGTTCACCTCACCACCGCCTTCTCCACCAGCAGCCGTACGGCCGCCGCGACCGATTCGGCGTCGATCCCGGCCCCGTTCAGCTGCTCGTCGGGGCTCGCCGATCCCGGCATGCTCGACACCGCGAGCCGCACCAGACGCGGCACCGGCCGCCCGTCCGCGTACGCCTCCGCCACCGCGTCGCCGAGGCCGCCCTCGGGGTGGTGGTCCTCGACGGTGACCAGGCAGCCGGTCTCCTGCCCTGCCTCCCACAGCGTCTGTGCGTCGACGGGCTTGACCGAGTACAGGTCGATGACCCGCACCGCGATCCCCTCCCCGGCCAGCACCTCGGCGGCGGCCAGCGCCTCGTGCACGGTCGTCCCCGCCGCCACCAGCGTCAGCCGGTCCGCCTCGCTCCGCCGCAGCACCTTGCTGCCGCCGACGGGGAACTCCTCGTCGGGCCCGTAGATCACGTCGTCCTTGCCGCGTCCGGTGCGCAGGTAGCGGATGCCGTCGAGGTCGGCCATCGTCGCGACGAGCCTGGCGGTCTGGTTGGCGTCGCACGGGCACAGGACGGTGCTGCCGTGGACGGCACGCATCATCGCCAGGTCTTCGAGGCCCATCTGCGAGGGGCCGTCCTCGCCGATGGCCACGCCCGCGTGCGAGCCGACGACGTTCAGCGAGGCCCGGCTGATCGCCGCCATGCGCAGGAAGTCGTGGGCGCGGGTGAGGAACGCCGCGAAGGTCGACACGTACGGGACGTGGCCGCGCGCCTGCATCCCGACGCCCGCCGCGACGAGGAGCTGCTCCGCGATGTAGCACTCGAAGTACCGGTCGGCGTGGTCCTTCGCGAAGTACTCGGTACGGGTCGAGTCGCCGACCTCCCCGTCGAGCGCGACGACGTCGCCGCGCGCGGAGCCCAGCGCGGCGAGTGCCCGGCCGTACGCGTCCCGGGTGGCGACCTGCTCGCCGCCCTTCTCGAACCGGGGAAGCGTCAGATGCCCGCTGGGCACGGCGTGCAGGGTGCGGGCGGCGATCGGCTTGTGCACGTCGACGTGCCGGGCCCGTACGCCGCCGAGCTCGGCGATGGCCTCGGTCGCGTCGGGGAGCGGCTTGCCGTGCATGCCCTCCTTGTCGGCGACCGCCTCGACTCCCTTCCCCTTGACGGTGCGTGCGAGGATCGCGGTCGGCTGGTTGAGGGTCGAGGTGGCTTCGTCGTACGCGCGGTCGATGGCCTCGGGGTCGTGCCCGTCGACCTCCACGGTGTGCCAGCCGAACGCCTTCAGGCGACGGGCGTACGCGTCGAGGTCGCGGCCGTGCCGGGTGGGCCCGCGCTGCCCGAGCCGGTTGACGTCCACGATCAGGGTGAGGTTGTCGAGCCCTTCCGCCCCGGCGTGCTCGACGGCCTCCCACACCGAGCCCTCCGCCATCTCGCTGTCGCCGCTGATCACCCACACCCGGTACGGGACGCGGTCGAGCCGCTTCCCGGCGAGCGCCATGCCGACGCCGACCGGCAGCCCCTGCCCGAGCGATCCGGTCGCCACGTCCACCCACGGCAGTCGGGGCGTGGGGTGCCCTTCGAGGCGGCTGCCCCGCCTGCGGAAGGTGAGGAGTTCCTCGTCGGTGAGGGCGCCCGCCGCCCGGTAGACGGCGTACAGGAGGGGCGAGGCGTGCCCCTTGGAAAGGATCAGATGGTCGTTGCCGGGGTGGTCGGGGCGTTCGAAGTCGTAGCGCAGGTGGTTCGCGAGGAGTACGGCGGCCAGGTCGGCGGCGGACATCGACGAGGTCGCGTGCCCGGACCCCGCGGCATCCGTGGCACGCACGGAGTCCACCCTCAACTGCTGGGCGAGTTCGGTGAGTTCGGCAACGGAAAGACCTTCGGTGGGCATGCTTCTCCTCTTTCTCCTCTACGGATCCCAGTGCGGATCCCTGTACGGATCCCTGTACGGATCCCACCCGCGCCCCGCAGGCGGCGCGGGGCGTGCGGGGCCGGAGGGGCCGCGGAAGGCCGTGGTCCCGGGACCCGTCCCGCGTGCCCGCAGGCGGCCTGCCCAAACTCCGTGATCGGTGTGTTTCCGGGCGTCCTGCCGGGTTACCCGGCAAGCGAGCGCCCCCACCTCGGGCGTCCGCACCGTGCGCGCCGCACCTCCGTGGCACGCACGAACGACACCCTCACCCCCCGTTCGGAAGGCTCACCCTCATGACCGCATTCGGCTACTTCCTCTCGTGCGAGGAGTTCGGCCCGGCCGAGCTGGTGGAGCAGGCCCGGATGGCCGAGCAGGCAGGCTTCGAGGCCCTCTGGATCTCCGACCACTTCCACCCGTGGAACGACGAGCAGGGCCAGAGCCCGTTCGTCTGGTCGGTGATCGGCGCGCTGTCGCAGGCGGTGTCGCTCCCCGTGCAGACGGCCGTGACCTGCCCGACCGTACGGATGCACCCGGCGGTGGTCGCCCACGCGGCGGCGACGGCGGCGGTCCAGCTGGAAGGCCGCTTCCGGCTCGGGGTGGGGTCGGGCGAAGCCCTCAACGAGCACATCATGGGCGGTCCGTGGCCGGGCGCGCGCATCCGCCTGGAGATGCTCGAAGAGGCGATCCTCCTCATGCGCAACCTCTTCGACGGCAACGAGGTCAGCCACGAGGGCAAGCACTACCGCCTGGAGAACGCCCGCCTGTACACGGTCCCCGACGAGCCCGTCCCGATCGACGTCTCCGCCTTCGGACCCCAGGCGATGTCGCTGGCCGCCCGCTCCGGCGACGGACTGATCACCATGAAGCCCGACGAGGGCGCGGTGACGCGCTTCCGCAAGGGCGGCGGCGGGGCGAAGCCGGTGAGCGGCGGCTTCAAGGTCTGTTACGGCCAGGACCGCGCCGAAGCCGTCCGCACCGCACACCGCCTCTGGGCCCCGGAACAGCTCCCCGGCGAAATGGGCCAAGTCCTGCCCACTCCGCGCCACTTCGAGCAGATCTCCACCCTCGTCACCCCCGACATGGTCGCCGCGAACGTAGTCTGCGGCGACGACGTCGACGCTCACGTGGGCCGCCTCAGCGCCTACACCGCCGCGGGATTCGACCGTGTCTACGTCAACCAGATCGGCCAGGACCAGCGCGGCTTCTTCGACTTCTACCGCACCAAGGTCCTCCCCCAGGTTCAGGAGCCCTGAGATGAGACTGACCCAGGTCGCCCACCGACCGTCCCCCGCCCGGCGGCCGAGCCCGCGCACGAGGCTGGCGTACCTGCTGGCCCGGATCAGGTCGCTCGCCCTGCGCCGCCGCGATGCCTGAGGCAGGTGCGACCCCGGTGAACCCCTCCCCCCAACTCCCCCTGGAACAGCTGGACGCGGCCTGCTACCTCGTCCCCACCGACGGCCCGGAGGCGGACGGCACGCTCAGCTGGGACCGCACTCCCGTGGTGGTGGTCGAGGCCCGCGCCGACGGGACGGCCTACGGCACGGGCTGGACGTACGCACCCGCCGCCGTGGGCGCGTACGTCGTCCAGGAACTGGCCCCCCTCCTCCTCGGTCTCGACGTCTTCGACATCCCGGCGGCGCACGCGGCGATGTGCGGGGCGGCCCGCGACCACGGACGCCCCGGACTCGCCGCCTCGGCGATCTCAGCGGTCGACATCGCCCTCTGGGACCTGAAGTCCCACCTCCTCGCCCTCCCCCTGACCCGCCTCCTGGGTGCGGCCCGCGACACCGTCCCGGTCTACGGCAGCGGCGGCTTCACGACCTACCACGACACCCACCTCGCCTCCCAGCTCGGCGGCTGGGTGCACGGCCAGGGCATCGAACGCGTGAAGATACGGATCGGGGAGGCGTGGGGCAGGGCGGTGGTCCGCGACCTGGACCGGGTCCGACTGGCCCGCGAAGTCATCGGCACCCAGGCCGAGTTGTACGTGGACGCCAGCGGGGCCTACACCCGCAAGCAGGCGGTACGGATCGGAGTCCCGCTCGCCGAGCACGGCGTCGGCTGGTTCGAGGAACCGGTCCCCGCCGACGATCTGACCGGCCTGCGCCTGGTCCGCGACGCGGTGGTGTGCGACGTGACGGCGGGCGGCACGGGCGCGGCGAGCGACCTCGCCCACGCGGCGCGCACGATCCAGGCCGAGGCCGTGGACTGCGTGGTGTCCGACGCGACCCGCTGCGGCGGCCTGACGACCTTCCTCCGCACGGCCGCGCTGGCCCAGGCGCACGGCCTGGAAATCTCCACCCGGGGTGCCCCGCACGCCCACGCCCACGCGGCGGCGAGCCTGCCGAACCTGCGCCACGTCGAATGGTTCCACGACCACGTCCGCGTCGAATCCATGCTCTTCGCCGGAGCCCTGGACCCCACCGGCGGCACGCTCGACCTGACCCACCCCCTCCCCCCGGGCCACGGCCTCTCCCTCCGCCACGACGACGCCGAGCCCTACCGCCTCGCCTGACCACCCCCGCGCCAGGCGGCCTGAACCGCGCCCCTCTCCCTCACCTCACACCTTCGGCTTCGCCTCCGGCACGGGCGGCACCCCAGCCATCCCCGCCAACCCGTCCCGCTCCCCGGGCCGCACCCCCCGCGCAACCGAAGCCCCCTGCCCCGTCCCCGCCCCCCGGACCCGAGGCCGGGCCATCCCCCTCAACACCATCGCCCCGATCAACAACCCCGCCCCCACGATGAGCGCCGAAGCCCACATCGGCACCACCGCCCCCAACCCGAGCACCACCGCCGCCACCACCGCCGCGCCCCCGTACAGCCCCGCCGCCCCCGCTCCCGCGTACAACCGCGCGGGCCGCTTCCGCGCCGCCAACTCCCTGCGCATCTCCTCCCGCATCTCCTCGACGACCGCTTCCCGCACGGCCTCCCGCGCCACCCGCGCGACCTCTTCCACAACGTTCGGCTTGATATCCATACCGCCCGAGTACCCGACACGACACCCCCAACACCCAACGCCCCCAAGCCCCTTGTCCACATCCCAAGACGCCCATCTCACATTCCAACACCCAGGCGTACCGTGATCCCGAGCTCACCACCCACCACACACCCAAGGGAGCGGGCCCCACCATGCCGAGCGAAACCGCCGTCTACACCCACGGCCACCACGAGTCCGTCCTGCGCTCCCACACCTGGCGCACGGCCGCCAACTCCGCCGCCTACCTGATCCCCCACCTCCGCCCGGGCCTGCGCGTCCTGGACGTGGGCTGCGGCCCGGGCACGATCACCGCCGACCTGGCCGAACTGGTGGGGCCCACCGGCCACGTGACCGGAGTCGACGCGGCGGCCACCGTCCTGGACCAGGCCCGCGCGACGGCCGCAGAGCGCGGCCTGACGCCGCACACCGACTTCACGACCGCCGACGTGCACGCCCTCGCCTTCCCTGACGACTCCTTCGACGTGGTCCACGCCCACCAGGTGCTCCAGCACGTGGGCGACCCGGTCACCGCACTGCGCGAGATGCGCCGCGTGTGCAAGCCAGGCGGGATCGTCGCGGCCCGCGACAGCGACTACCAGGCCATGACCTGGTACCCCGAACACCCCACCATGGACGCCTGGTTGACCCTCTACCGGCGGGTGGCCCGCGCCAACGGCGGCGAGCCCGACGCCGGACGCCGCGTGCGTTCCTGGGCCCTGCGAGCGGGCTTCACGGACGTCACGTCGTCCGCCGCCGCCTGGTGCTACGCCACCCCCGACGAACGCTCGTGGTGGAGCGGCCTGTGGGCCGACCGCACCACCACCTCCGCCTACGCCGCACGCGCGACGGACGGCGGCCACGCGACCGAGGACCAGCTCCGGGAGATCGCCGCCGCCTGGCGCGCCTGGGGCGCCCACGAGGACGCCTGGTTCATGGTCCCGCACGGCGAGATCCTCTGCCGCGCCTGACCAGCGGCGGGCGCACCGGCGGCGACCCCGCCAGCAGGAAGCCCGCTCTCCCCACCCACCGCGACCGCTTTCCCGCCGAAGGGATCACACCCCCACCCCACCCAACTACCCTCTCCAGCATGGAAATCCTGGGAACCACACTCCGTATCTACGTGGACGACACCGAAGCCCTGGACACCACGGCCGCCTTCTACGAGCGCATCACGGGCACCCCGGCACTGCGCTTCGAGCGCGGCGGGGTCTCCGTCGCCGCGGTGGGCTGCTTCCTGGTGATGACCGGCCCCCGCGAGGAGATCGACCTGCTCCGCAAGGTGACGGCGACGGTCGCGGTGCGGGACGTCACCCACGCCCACACCACCCTGACCGCCGCCGGCGCCCAGATCATCGCGGGCCCGGTCCCGACCCCGGTGGGCCGCAACCTGATCGCCCTGCACCCGGACGGCTCGGTCTTCGAGTACGTCGACCGCAACCCGGCCCCGTAACGGCTCCGGCCCCAGCCCGTCACCCCCCGTTCAGCACCCGGCGGGCCACTTCGTCCTTGGCCGAGGCGAGTTCCGCCCCGAGGGCCTCGGTCCCGGCGGCGTCGAGCACGACCTCGCCCGCTTCCGGTTCCGCCCGCTCCAGCCGCAGTCGGCGCAGGTGAGTCGGCGGGTGGGTGGCGTCGGCGCTGTGGCCGCGCAGCTCGGCGATCCGCAGCAGGCGGGCGCGCTCGCGCTCGGGCACCCGGGTGGTGCGCGCCGTGACCCGGTCCCACAGGTCCTGGCCCGACGGCTGCGGTGCTGTCGCGCGGTCGCGGCGGCTGGTCATCTTGGACATGTGCGCCCGGGTGACGGCCGTTTCGAGCGCGGTGTGCGCGGAATCGCCGACCAACAGCAGGTCCATCACTGCGACGGCGGCCTCGCTGGAACCGGCCCGGGCGGCCAGTTCGTCGGCCCGGTACTCGGCGCGCTGCGAGCCGCGCAGGGTGAGCTGGTCGAGCACCACGATCAGGCCGAACGCCGCGTGCCTGGGCAGGAAGTACGCCACGTTGACCAGACGCTCCCCCATGTCCCTCGGGTTGGCGACGGGTTCCAGGAAGTACAGCCAGTTCGCGAGGGTGCGCAGCGCGGTCCCGGTGATCAGGCCCGCACGTACGTCGCCTCCCGCGTAGTGCCCGAGTTCGTGGCCCAGGAGTGCGACGCGCTGGCGGGGAGTGGCCGACTCCCACAGCGCGATCCCCAGGGTCAGCACCCGGCGCTGCCGGATGCCGTACGCCGTGACGGACGCGTTGAAGCACGGCTCCACGACCACCGCGTCCACGCCCCGCGTCCCGACGACCGAGGCGACCTCGTCGACCAGGGCGAACAGCCGGGGCGCGTCCGCCCGGTGCAGTACCGGCACGTCCTTGGGCAGACTGCCCAGGCGCGGGCGCAGTACCACCGCGACCATCAGGCAGCCCGCCCCGATCAGCGGCTGGACGACGGTGCTCCAGCCCAGGACGACGAGCAGCAGCCCGCCCACGGCGAGGGTGAGCGTGACCGCGTGCACCACGAGCGCGATCAGCAGCGCCACGGCGGTCGACGCGTCGAGGCCGGGCCTCGCGGCTCCCGAGGGCTCCTCGAAGAGCTGCTCGCCATGGCGGCGGGCCAGTTCCCGGCGCAGCGCTTCGAGCCGTCCGGGCGCGGGCTGCGGTTCACCCGGGTCGACGTTCCACCCGCAGCCGTCGCACCAGTCGACGTAGGCGGCGTGGACCGGAACCACGGCACCGCACTCGGGGCAGGATCTGGTTCCGGGCGCGGCGATGTCCTGCGTTTCCATGTGTGCTCCCCCGGGCGGCCCTCCCCAGAGCCGCCCCGAATTCCGTTGCCCGGCGGCCAAGTGCCCCGGACGGCACACCTTAAGCGGAACCCGACAGCTGCCGAAAGTCATATGCCGGAGGCACCGGTTCCTCCGTCGCCGTGGACCATACGTCGCTCACCTCGGTCGAGCCTTCGTGCAGGTCGGCGACCTCGAAGCCGGTGGCGAACACCGCTCGGGCCGCCTCCCGGTCGCCCTCCGCGACCAGGAGCCGGGCTTCGATCAAGCGGAAGCGGCCGGTGGTGCGGGTTCCGGGGCGCAGGCCGTTCCAGACCGCGCGGGCGGCGGCGGGGCGGTCCGCGGCGAGGAGGGCGTCGATGGCCTCGCGGCCGAGGGCGGCGGTGGCGGCCGTCCAGTGGTCGCCCTCGCGGCGTTCCTCGCAGAGGTCGGCGAAGGCTTCGGCGTAGAGGTCCGCGGCCCGTTCGGGGTGGCCCGCCTCGCGGTCGGCGAGGGCCAGGTTGCGGAGCAACGGCCAGCGGGAGGGCGCGAGTTGGAGGCCGCGTTCCCAGCTGCGCACGGCTTGGGCCAAGTCGCCCGCGTGCCACTGGGCGACACCGAGGTGGTACTCGGTGAGGGGTTCGGCAGGCGCGGTCTCCAGCATGTCGCGCCAGTGCGGAGCGACGAGGGACGGGCCGGGCGGAACCACCTTGCGGGGTGCGGGGAAGACGCCCGAGCGCAGCAACTCCAGCCAGGGAAGCTGCTGTTCACCTATCGAGGACTCGGGAAAGGGCGTGCCGGGGAGCTTGTGCCCGCCGCGCAGTACTTCCAGTGCGCCCCAGCCCGAGCCCGTGTGCAGGAGTTCGGTGGGTTCGTGGTCGGCGTGCGCGAGCCAGGCCGTGTACGCGGCGTCGACGGTGGCGCGGGGCAGGGCCTCGGCGAGGGCGCGTTCGGCCTCGGCGCGGGCGGCGGTCCAGTCCTCGCCGTGCACCAGGGAGGGGTCGGCGGAGAGGGGTCCGTACGCCTCCAGCCAGCTGAAGTCCGCGCCGGGTTCGAGGGGGACGTGTTCGAGTTGCGTACGGGCGAGGCCCGCCTGGATCTCGGCGTAGCCGCCGGTGCCGGGCTCGGTGAGCCACTCCTGCCAGCGGCGCCCGCCCGCTCCATGGCCCCAGAGGAAGAGCTTGCGGCCGCGCAGGCGGTCGGTGGAGGTCTGGGCGAGGCCCTGCCCGGTCGCGTCGAGGGAGGCGATCCACTTGCGGGACGCCTCGGGGACCTCGTAGAAGTAGTCGGCGGGGAACTCGCCTCGGGTGGGGTAGGTGCGGTCCTCGCCGGAGAAGTGCGGGACGGGGACACGGCTGAGCGTCTGTTCGTAGCCGAAGTACCAGGCTTCGTCGGCGGGGGCGAGGACGCGGGTGCCGTCGTTCTCCGGGACGGCGGTGTTCGACCACCAGTAGACGGGGACCGGGCGTTCGTGGGGGTTGCGCACGCGGACGCCGACGTAGAGGAAGTCGGAGTCGGCGGGCAGCCACAGGTCGACCTGGAAGGGGAGGTCGCGCAGCCGCTCCCACTCCCAGAGGCGGAGCATCTCGCCGCCGTCGGGGGCGGGGACGATCGCCGCGTGCAGGGGCGCGCAGGTGAGGGTGGTGTGGCCGGTCGCGCCGATGTTCCACTCGATGCCGCCGGAGAACCAGGCCCCGTTGAGGGCGAAGCCGGCGGGCTGGAGGACGGGGTTGCGGTAGACCAGTTCGCGGCCGGTGGGCTTGTGGTGGAGGGAGTGGATCCGGCCGCCGAGGGAGGGCAGGACGGTCACCCGGAGGCGGTCGTTCTCGATGACGATCGACTCGACGTCTGTCTCGGGGCGCTCGCGTCCGTAACCGTCGAGGGTGCGCACGGGCAGGGTGGTGCGCAGCGGCGCGTTCCCGATCTGCCGCTTCATGTCGCGCGGCAGACCCTCCTTGGCTCGCGCGTCCAGCTCGTGCACCTGGTCGCGGGCGCACAGCCCCGGCAGCGGGTTCTCCGGGCCCAGCGGGGCGGCGGGCAGGGTCAGTACGGCGCGTCGCACGCTCGTGGCCACAAGAACCTCACTCGATCACTGGCAACACCTGGGCGCACGGGTCCGCACACCGTCGTTCTGCCACCATCGGAACATGATGGACACCGCCCTGACCAGGGGTTCCGGCGGTCAGGATTAAGCAAAGGCGGAATGTGGCCGGTGCCCGTAGCCTGGCCCTTTCCCGAGGGCCGCCGACCGGGGCGGGCACGCAGAGCAGAAGGACTGACGCACCATGGGCACGCAGCACACGTACCGGGTCATCGTGCGGGGCACCTGGGACGGGCTGACCGAGGCCAGCCGCACCCGGCTGCTCGCCGAGAAGGACGCGCACGGCCTGACGTCCATGCAGTTCTCCGCCGAGGGCTCGCTCACCTACGAGGTCCCGCTCAAGCACTTCTCGATGCGGTACGTGGTGGAGTCCGACGCCGAGGACGGCCCGGAGATGGCGGGGGCGATCGCCGAGGACCGGGCGGAGTCCGCCCTGAAGGCCCTCGGCCACGCGCACGCCGGACTCCGGTCCACCGTCACCGACATGGACACCATGAAGATCAACGTGAAGTCGGGCCGGAAAGCGCGGCGGTGACGTCCAGCTCGACCAACTGCCCCGCAAACCCGAGCTGTGCGACGCCCACGAGGGTGCTCGCCGTACTGAAGGCCGGGGCCAGCGGGGAGTCGTTCAGCCGGCGCCAGACCGAGCCGAGGACTTCGGAGACGTCCGAGACCACGTAGATCACGGTCCGTACGACGTCCTCGGGCGAGGCGTCGACGGCGGCGAGCGCGGCCAGCGTGTTGGCCACCACCTGGTCGGTCTGGGCGAGCACGTCGCCCGGGCCGACCAGGTCGCCCGCCGGGTCGAGCGGGCACTGCCCGGCGAGGTGGGCGGTGCGGCCCGCCTCGACGACGGTGATGTGGTGGTAGCCGGGGGTCTGGTGCAGGGTGTCGGGGTTGATGCGGGTGAGGTGATCAGTCATGCGGGCCATGCTGGTCGCTGGACTCCCGTACGGGCAAAGGGTTTTGGGTGCGCCCCGGCCTGTGTTCGGGGGCCGTGATCGCCCACCGCTCGTGGTCGCGCCACTCCCCCGCGATGAAGAGGAAGTCCGGGGAGCAGCCCTCGTAACGGAATCCGGCCCGCCGGACCAGCGCGAGGGAGGCGGCGTTGCCCGGCTGGATGTTGGCCTCCAGGCGGTGCAGTCCGAGGCGGCCGAAGGCGTGCCGGAGCACCAGGTCCAGGCCCTCCGCCATCAGTCCCCGGCCACTGGCGTGGGCGAACGCGCCGTAGCCGAGGGCTCCGTTCTGGAAGGCGCCCTCGACGATGTTGTTGATGTTGATGAACCCGGCGATCCTGTCGTCGTCGCGGGTGCAGACGAGGAACCCCGCCCGGGAGGGGTCCTCCAGGAGCGTGCCCGCGTACGCGCGGAACGCCTCGGGCGTCTGGGGCGGGGCGAGCCACGGCCGGTGCAGTTCCCGGCTCTCGCGGGCCCGCGCGGTGAACTCCGCCGCGTCGCTGCGGCGGAACGGCCGGATGCCCACCCGAGGGCTCTCGGCGAGGTGCTGGGCGGGACGGATCGCGGGTTCGGCCATCCGGCCAGGCTACGTCGGGCCGGCGCTAGGGGCACTTCTCGCCGGTCTTCACCACGCCCAGCTTGAGCGTGCCGCCGCGCAGCTTGGTGCCGCCCTTGGGCGACTGGGTGCACACCTTCCAGTTCGGCGGCCACAGCACCTTGCGGTGGTCGCCGCTCAGGTCCTGGATGTCGAGCGCGGTCTCGGCACTGACCGTGCTGTACACGCGGAACAAGTTGCGTCCCACGAAGTTCGGCAGCGGGTCGGGCTCGTCGGCCGCGACCGCCGTCACGGGGGCGGTCGCCGGAGCGGGGGCCGCCGTCGCCGCGCCCGTCGAGACCAACGTCAGGGTCAGTACCGCACCGGCTGCCGCCATCGCCGCACGCTTCCGTACCACTTGTGCCTCCTGCGTCACTGGGGACAGGGGGACTCCCGCCCCTCGGTGACCAGGATGGGCAGATTCCGGCCCGCGACGGGCAGTCCAGGGAGCCGTACGGGTGACGTCGCGACCGCTGCCGCCTCACACCAGCGCGGGAACGTCCAGCGTGAGCGTTCCCGCGTCCGCGTCCAGCACCCCCGGCACCCCGAGCGGCACCGTCAGCGCCGTCGCCGCGTGCCCGAAGCCCAGTTCCTCGACGACGGGCACGCCGAGCGGGCCCAGCCGGTCGAGCAGCACCGGCCTGATCTCGCTCTCGTACGGTCCGCACTCCACCCACGAGCCCAGGGCGATCCCGGCGACCCCGTCCAGCCAGCCGGAGCGCAGGAGTTGGGTGAGGAAGCGGTCGATGCGGTACGCCTCCTCGCCGACGTCCTCCAGGACCAGGAGGCCGCCGCGCGCGGAGGGCCGGGCGTGCGGAGTGCCGAGGTCGGTGCCGAGCAGGGCGAGGCAGCCGCCGAGGGTGACGCCCCGCGCCCGGCCGGGCACCAGGGTGCGCGCGGTGGGCAGGCCGAGGGTCCGGACGGTCTCCGGCGCGAGGAGGGTGGCGCGCAGGGACTCCTGGGTGGGCCCGTCCTTGAGGAAGGCGACGGTCGCGGTCATCGGCCCGTGCAGGGTGGCCACGCCCATGCGGGCGGCGAACGCCTCGTGCAGCGCGGTGACGTCGCTGTACCCGATGAAGGGCTTGGGCCGCCCGTACGCGGCGGTGGCCGCCCGCATGGCCGCCCAGTCGACGAGGTCGACCATGCGCTGGACCCCGTACCCGCCGCGTGCGCACATCACGGCGGCCACCGACGGGTCGCACCAGGCTTCGGTGAGGTCGCGGGCGCGGTCGGCGTCGTCGCCCGCGAGGTACCTGAACTCCCGGCGCCTGTCGAGGACATGGGGCATGACGACCGGGTCCAGGTCCCAGCCCCGCAGGATGTCGAGCCCCGCCTCCAGCCGCTCCTCGGGCACCGGTCCGCTCGGTGCGACGATCGCGATGCGCGCGCCGGGGCGCAGCCTCGCCGGGCGGGAGAGTTCCACAGCGTTCACTTCTTGAGCTCCAGTCGGGGTACGTCGGTGCGGTCGATGCCGAACGCCTGGGCGTACAGGGCGAGTTCGGCCTCCAGTGCGCGCCGTATCGTCTCCGCCCTGCGGAAGCCGTGCCCCTCCCCCTCGAAGGCGATGTACGCGTGCGGCACCCCCCGCCCTGCCATCAGTCCGAGGAAACGTTCGGCCTGTACGGGCGGGCAGATCGGGTCGTCGAGACCCTGGAGGAGCAGGAAGGGGGCGGTGATCCGGTCCGCGTGCCGGGCCGGGGAACGTTCCGCGTACGTCTCGGGGCAGGTGGCGAGCGGGCCGATCAGGGACTCCAGGTACTGGGACTCGAAGTCGTGGGTCTCGTCGTCGGCCCAACCGAGGAGGTCGAGAATGGGGTACTTGATGGTGCCGCAGGCGTAGACGTCGGTGTCGGCGAGCGAGGCGGCGGCGGTGAAGCCGCCCGCGCTGCCGCCCCGGACGGCGAGCCGGTCCCGGTCGGCGGTGCCTTCGTCGGCGAGCGCGACGGCGACGGCCGCGCAGTCCTCGACGTCGACGACGCCCCACTGGCCGCGCAGCCGGTTGCGGTACTCGCGGCCGTAGCCGGTGGAGCCGCCGTAGTTGACCTCGACGACGCCGATGCCGCGCGAGGTGAAGTAGGCGATCTCCAGGTCGAGCACGAGGGGGACGTGGCCCGTGGGTCCGCCGTGCGCCCAGATCACGTACGGCGGGAGCTCGTCGGCGGGGGCGATCCGGCCGGGGTGGTGCGGCGGGTAGACGTACGCGTGGATGTCGCGGCCCTCGGGGCCGATGAAGGTGCGCAGCTGCGGTTCGGGGTAGTAGGCGGGGTCGACCGGGTCGTCGTGCGGGGAGCCGATGACGCGGGCCCGGCCGGTGACGGTGGAGAGTTCCACGACCTCGTTGGCGCTGCGCGGGCTGGCGGCGATGCCGACGACGCGGTCGCCGTGCACGGCGAGCGAGGCGGACCACTTCGTCCACGGTCCCGCCGCGTCGACGAGTTCGCCGGTCTCGGGGTCGAGTATGCCGAGCGCGGAGGTGCCTTTGCCGTGCACGACGGCGATGAGCCCGGTTTCCAGGGGGTGGAACCAGCGCTGCCCGATCTGCCACAGCGGCCCGCCGAACTCTTCCTCCCTGCCCAGGCACAGCGCCCCACTGATGCGCCGCCCGTCCCTGCGCAGCCGGTACAGCTCCCACCAGCCGCCCCGGTCCGAGACGAACAGCAGGGTGCCGTCGCGGTCCCACTCCACCTGACAGACGGACTCCTCGGGGCCGCCCGCCAGACAGCGCACACCGTCGAACTTCCCCGTCCCGTACGCGATCTCCGCGACCAGCACCTCGGTGCCGTCCCACGGCATCCTGGGGTGGTCCCAGCCGATGTAGGCGACCTGGGTGCCGTCCGGGGAGATCCGGGGCCCCGTGACGAAGCGGTGCCGCCCCTCGCTCAGCTCCCGTACGGCGGAGCGGTCTTCGGCGGCCGAGCCGTCGAGCGGCACGGCGGCGATCACCCGGCGTACGTCGGTGGGCGCCTCGCCGGTGAACTCCTCCAGGACGCACCACACTTCGTCCCGGTGCAGCACCGGGTCGACCCAGCGCAGGCCGCCGCCGACGGACGACAGCGGGGTCAGTGGGCGGGGCTGCGGGCCGCCTGGTGCGTCCGGCTCGTACGCGTAGAGGCGCTGGTCGGCGAAGTTCACGAAGACGACGAGCGGGCCGCCGCCCCCCTCTCTCGTGGTCCCGGCCCAGGGCTGTCCGCCGTACTCGACGACCCTGCTGCGGACGTTCCACGGGGCGGGCAGCACGCTCTCCTCCGTGCCGTCCGTCCGCAGTCGCACCAGGGTCTGCCGTCCGCCCTCCTCGGGGCGGGGCGCGGTCCACCACACCTCGTCACCGACCATGCCGACGAACTGCGGGGCCCCGCCGTGCGACGCCGCGATCGAGGCGTCGATCGGCGACGGCCAGGTTCCGTAAGGCCCGGTGGGCACCATGCTGCCAACTCCCCCTGCTGCTGCGTCCACAGCGCTCTGTTTCCTCTGCATCTTTACGGATTCCCGGCCCGCACGGTTCACGCGTGCCGGAGGTAATGGTCCAGCACGCGCACGCCGAAGTGCAGTGCTTCGACCGGGACGCGTTCGTCGACCCCGTGGAAGAGTGCCCCGTAGTCGAAGCCCTCGGGAAGACGCAGGGGCGAGAACCCGTAGCCGGTGATGCCGAGCCGGGAGAACTGCTTGGCGTCCGTGCCGCCCGACATGCAGTACGGCACGACATGACCCTCGGGGGCGAACTTCCGTACGGCATCAGCCAGTTGGCGGTAGGTCGGGGAGTCGGCCGGGGCCTGGACCGCGACCGAGCGGTGGAGGTAGTCCCAGTCGACGTGCTCCCCGGTGAGCCGGTCCATGGTCGACCGGAATTCTTCCTCGCCGCCGGGCAGAAACCTTCCGTCGATGTACGCGGTCGCGCTGCCCGGGATGACGTTGACCTTGTACCCGGCGTCCAGCATGGTCGGATTCGCACTGTTGCGTACGGTCGCCTCGGCGAGGGCGGCGGCCGGGCCCAGTTTGTTGAGGACGGCGTCGACGTCGTAGTCGGGGTCGTCGGGGTCGGGGACGTCCAGGTCGTGCAGGGCGGCCAGCTCGCGCAGACAGGCCCGTACGGTCGGGGTGAGGCGGACCGGCCAGTCGTACGCGCCGATCCGGGCGACGGCGGCGGCCACCCGGCTGACCGCGTTCTGCCCGTTGACCTTGGAGCCGTGGCCCGCCGTGCCGTACCCGGTCAGCTTGAGCCAGGCCGTACCTCGCTCACCTGCGGCGATGGGGTAGATCTGCTTGCCGGGTCCGGCGTGGAAGGTGTACGCGCCGGACTCGCTGATGCCCTCCGTGCAGCCCTCGAAGAGACCGGCGTGCCGCTCGACCAAAAAGTCCGCGCCGTCGACGGCGCTGGCCTCCTCGTCGGCGGTGTACGCGATGACGATGTCGCGGCGCGGGCGGACCCCGGCGCGCGCCCAGGCCCGTACGACGGACAGCACCATCGCGTCCATGTTCTTCATGTCGACCGCGCCGCGCCCCCACACGACGCCGTCGCGCACCTCGCCGGAGAAGGGGTGCACGGACCAGTCGGCGGGTTCGGCGGGGACGACGTCGAGGTGCCCGTGGACCAGGAGGGCGTCGGCGGACGGGTCGGTTCCGGCGATCCGGGCGACGACGTTGGTGCGGCCCTCGGTGCGTTCCAGGAGCGACACGTCGAGGCCGGTGGCGGCGAGGCGCTCGGCGACGTACTCGGCGGCGGGGCGCTCGCGGCAGTCGCCGCCGCCCCGGTTGGTGGTGTCGATGCGGATGAGGTCGGAGGTGAAGGACACCACCTCGTCCAGGGACGCCTCATCGATCACGGGACCTTCGGGGGCCACGGGGTCACCCATACTGCTCCTCCACAGCGGACGAGACGATCGTCGTGACCGCCTTGAAGGTACGAATGCCCTCATACATCGTGGGACTGGTGTAAGCGACACGCCGTTCACCGGATCGGGCCACTCCGGGGACGACGGTCGCCACGTCCGACAGATGCGCCGCGTCGAACTCCAGCTCCACCGTGAACGGCCCCCCACGGGCCGGTTCCTGACGTACGGCCAGCGGCGCCGCCTCCTTCGCCGCCGCCCGGATGTCGGCGGCCGTGCGGGCGGGTGTGCGGCAGACGGCCGCGTACCGGGAGACGTGGTCCTTGACGGCGACCTTGCGGGCGTCGGGCGCGTACCCGTCGGCGTCCACGCAGGTCAGGTCGTCACCGGTGACGAGCACGACCGGAACCCCGTACTCCGCCACGACGTGTGCGTTGAGCAGGCCCTCGCTGGCGCGCGTGCCGTTGAGCCAGACGCCGGTGACGGAGTTGGCGAGGTAGGTGTGCGCGAGGACGCCTTCGGTGCCCGCGCCCGTGTGGTAGCCGACGAAGGCGATGCCGTCGACGTCGCCGTGCTGGACGCCCTCGACCATGCTGAGCGACTTGTGGCGGCCGGTGAGCATCTCGGCGCGTTCGTCGAGCCGTTCGAGCAGCAGGTTGCGCATGGTCCAGTGGGCCTCGTTGATGAGGACCTCGTCCGCGCCGCCGTCGAAGAAGCCGAGGACGGCCGCGTTCACGTCGGAGGTGAACATCGACCGGCAGCGCTCCCACTGCGGGGTGCCCGGGAGCACGTCGGCGGGCCAGGTGACGCCGGTGGCGCCCTCCATGTCGGCGCTGATGAGGATCTTCACTTCCGCTCACACCCTTCTGTCCCGTACCGCCGTCACCACTGGACGGATGCGCCGATCACGTTACTGAAGTCACCGGCGGCGAGCGCGTCGTCGCGGATCAGGAAGTACATCGGGCAGCCGGTGGAGTCCGTCGAGCCGACGTCCAGGAGGACCCGCCACTGGTGGCGTTCGCGCTGCACCTCGGGGCGGACGCCGTCGTACTCGATCCGCCCGCCCTGCACCGACTCCCGCTCGCCCATGACCAGTTCGGCCGCCGAGGCGCGCAGGTCGCAGTCGAAGTCGTCGTCGGGGCCGAGCAGGGTGAGGCCCGCGTCCGGGCCGAACGCGTCGTCCAGGGCGTTCACCCGGTCGACGATCAGGTCGGACTCCTCGTACTCCAGCTCCACGCCCCGGATCCCCAGTTCGACGTGCAGGTGGCGCGGGACCATGCCACGGCCCCGCGGCTCGAAGGCCGCGGGGCTCTCGAACTCGTACGGAGGCACCCCCCACGCCTCCTCGTACTCCACCGCGCCCGCCAGGTTCGCCATGTCGTACGCGACGGTGTCGGCCGGCGTGGCGTCGGGGAAGTACAGGACCGGCACGCGCAGGACGTCGCCGTAGGCGGCCTCGCCGTTGGGGTGGAAGAAGTAGAGCAGTCCGGCGGGCGGCAGCAGTCCGTTCGCGTCGGCGTCGGCGACCTCCGCCAGGTCCACCTGGGCGACGAAGGCGAGGGGCGTCGGCGGCTCGTCCTCGTACGGCTCCTCCGTCGGCCAGGCGAAACCCGGCGGCACGGACGGGAGCACTCCGGACCGGCTGAAGGCCGTCGACGAGGCGGGGTCGACGGCCTTCAGCTTCACGCAGTGCTCGGCGACGGCAACGATGTCACCGGTCCACTGCGTGAGCCCCTCCTGCTCGATCGCCGCGCGCAGGGCGGCTTCGTCGGCGGGGGTCAGCGGGTTCGGTCGCGGCGTCATGCCTGGTGAGTGTACGTACGAGGGAGGACGTCGGGCCCTGCCCCCTCCCCGCTCACCCGGCGGCCCGCCCCACCACGAGCCACTTCGACGGCAGTTCGATACGGGTGCCGTCGGGCAGGTACTCGGTCGTCGTGAGCGGCATCTCGCCGCTCGCCAGCACCTGGAGACCCGCCGACCGGAACAGCCCCGGCACCTCCTCGTCCGCCATCGCACCGGGAGCGATGCCGTGCGCGAAGACCGGGCGGAGCTTGGGCGGCGGCCCGTCGGGGCTCGCGGCCAGCTCGCGCAGGATGCGCCCGGCGTCCTCGTCGGGCTCCACGACGAAGGCCCGGCCCCGGTCGCCCAGGAGGGCGGCCACCGACTCGGCCAGCGGCGCCCGGTCCAGGGGTTCGCACTGGTGCAGGACGCTGCGCAGGTACACCTGGGCATCGCCGAGCTCTCCGTGCAGACGCCGTACGTGTCCGGGCTCGGTGGCGTCGCCGACGGTGAACGCCACCTGCCCCTCCGGGTCGTTGCGGCGGGCACGGGCGATGGCGGCGGGGGCGAGGTCGACCCCGGCGACGCGCGGGAAGCGGTCGGCGAGGTAGAGGGTCTGGGTGCCGTTGCCGCAGCCGAGGTCGACGACGGGCAGTGCGGGATCGGTCATGTGCGGTTCGAAGAGGGCGAGGTGGATGCCGGAGGTCAGGGCGGGTTCGGCGTCCCAGAGGACGGCTCCGGTCCTTTCGGGTGCGTCCTGCCAGAACCCTTCCCAGGCGTCCTTGTACCGGCTCGTCACGCTCATGATCAGCTCCCGGGGGTGCGGTGGGCCAATGGTGAAGATCGCTTCCACCGTCCCCCGCCCCAAGGCGCACGACAAGGTGTCGACATACACCTTTGTCGGCCGTTCGAGCTGCGCCGACGGCCGTGCACGCCGCGCATGCGCCGTGCGCGCTGGGGTTGACAAAGCGGAAGCGGACGGTCCCCCGGCGGGGCCGTCCGCTGTGACCTGGGCCGCTGGGCCGGGTGTCTCAGTCCTCGTGCCCGAGCTGGAGGTCGCGCTCGGTGCGCCCACCGCCCGCCACTTGGAGCACGGTGGCCACCGGCGGATAGCCCGCCGCGATCACCGTGTACTCGCCGGAGGACAGGTCGACGAAGCGGAACGTGCCGTCGGAGCCGGTGATGAAGGTGTCCACCACGTTGCCCGCCGCGTCCAGGAGCGTGACCCGGGCGTCCTCGACGGTCCGCCCGCCGGTGGCCCGGACCGTGCCGCGCAGCACCGCGCCTCCGGCCAGCTCGATGTCCTGCCGGGTCTCGCGGGACGCCTGCACGCTCACCGGCAGCGCGGCAGGCCGGTAGGCGGGCGCACTGGCCGCGAGGGTGTACTCACCGGCCACCAGCTCCGAGATGACGTACGCCCCTTCGCGCCCGCTGCGGGTGGAGGCGACGACCTCTCCCCGTACGTCCGTGAGCGTCACGGCGGCGTCCCGCACCGGGTTCCCGTCGGCGGTGAGGACGGAGCCCGCGAGCCGGCCGGCTCCGCCCAGGACGACGTCCAGTTCCACCGGGCGCTCCCCCACGGTGACCGTCACGGCCTGCGGCTGGTGCCCTCCGGCCGCCGCGATCAGGACGTACGAACCGGGACCGCGTACGCTCAGCGCGTACCGCCCGTCGGGGCCGCTCGCGCCCCGCCCGACCTGCCTGCCGCCGACGTCGATGAGGGTGAGCGCGGCGCGCGGCACGATAGAGCCGTCGTGGTGCTGGACGGTGCCGCAGACGGGCACTCCTCCCGACTGCTGGGCGGGAAAGGGCAGGTGGGGTGCCGGGAGCGGCTGGGCCACGAAGGACTCGGGGGCTTCGGGGGCTTCTGCGGAGGCATTGTGCGCGGACACCAGTGGTTTCTCCTTGAGGAAGCAGGCGATGAGCAGGCCGAGCACGAGCACCGGCACGAGGTAGAGGAAGATGCGCGGCATCGCCAGGGCGTACGCCTCGATGTAGGCGTCGCGCAGCAACGGCGGCATGGCGTGCACCAGTTGCGGGGTGATGGACGACGGGTCCGGCAGGTCGACCCCGGACGGCAGGGTGTCGGCGAGCGCGTCGACGAGCCGTCCGGCGAAGAGGGTCCCGAAGATGGCGGCGCCGATGCTGCCGCCCATCTGCCGGAAGTAGGTGTTGGCGCTGGTGGCGGTCCCGAGGTCGCCGGGCCGCACGGAGTTCTGCACGGCCAGGACGAGCACCGGCATGACGAGCCCGATGCCGATGCCGAGTACGGCCATCCAGAGGCTGTACTCCAGCTGCGAGGTACTGATCTCCAGCCGGGACAGCAGCCACATGCCGAGCGCGGAGAGCGCGCTGCCGAGGACCGGGTAGATCCGGTAGCGCCCCGTCCTGCTGATGAGCTGCCCCGAGACGATCGACGCGATGACGACGCCGCCCATCATCGGCAGCATGAGCAGCCCCGACTCGGTGGCACTGGCCCCGTCGACCATCTGGAGGAAGGTCGGCAGGTAGCTGGCGGCCCCGAAGAGGGCGACGCCGACGACGGCTCCGACGAGTCCGGTGACGTTGAAGATCGAGTCGCGGAACAGCCGCAGCGGGATGAGGGGTTCGGCCGCGTAGTGCTCGACGACGAGGAACAGCAGAGACGTTCCGGCGGCTCCGGCCGCGAGCCCGAGGATCACCCGCGAGTCCCAGTCGTACTCCGTACCGCCCCAACTCGTGATCAGTACGAGGCAGGTGGAGGCGGCGGCGAGCAGGACCGCGCCCGAGATGTCGAGCCGGGGCCGCACGGTGGGCTTCGGCAGTTTCAGCACGACGGCGACGACGGCGAGCGTGATCAGCCCGAACGGCACGTTGATGTAGAAGCACCAGCGCCAGGAGGCGTGGTCGGTGAAGAACCCGCCGAGCAGCGGCCCGGCGACGGAGGCGAGGCCGAAGGCAGCCCCGATGAGCCCCATGAACCGGCCGCGCCGGCGGGGCGGGACGATGTCGGCGATGATCGCCTGCACGCCGATCATGAGCCCGCCGGCGCCCGCGCCCTGGACGGCCCGGAAGGCGATCAGCTGGTCCATGGTCCGCGACCAGCCCGCCAGCGCGGAGCCGATGACGAAGACGACGATGGCGAAGAGGAAGACGCCCTTGCGGCCGAAGAGGTCGCCGAGCTTCCCGTAGACCGGCAGCCCGATGGTCGAGGTCAGCAGGTAGGCGGTGATCGCCCAGGACATCCGGTCGAGGCCCTGGAGATCGCCGACGATCTTCGGCAGGGCGGTGGCGACGATCATCTGCTCCAGCGCGGCGAGGAGCAGCGCGAGCATGAGCCCGAAGAAGACGAGCCGGATCCGTCGGGGACTGCCGTACTCCCCCGGGAAGCCGTCTTGGGGCCCCCGGCCCGCCGCATACCGGTCCGCCTCCGGCCCCTCGGCCGCGTCCGCCCCGAACTCAGCCGCCTCTGCGGGGACTTGGCCGGGACCCACCGGGTTCCGCTCGTCCTTCACCAGAGTGATGCCACCCACGAATTCGCTCCCCTCGTCGCGCCTGTCGTCACGCCTGCGCCGCCCATTTGTCGCATTGGGCGACAAGGCGGAGCAAGCGCGACGATTGACGCGCAGGGCGTACTCTGGGTGAATTCGGGCCGGTGGGAGCCCCTACGGCGTACAACGGACCGGCACGGAAGACCACTCGAAACGGTGAGTGCGCGATCTGCCCGTAACGGCCTTCCCCGTGCGGGGAGTTATTGCTGGACTACTTCTTCTCGACCTCGGCGGCGAGGTTGGCGAGCACCGCGTCGTAGATGCGGGCGAGCCCCTTGGGCGCGAAGGTGCGCTCGAAGAAGCCGCCGATGCCGGTCGCGCCGTTCCACACGGACGTGACGACGGCCTTGGACGAACCCTCACCGGCGGGGGTGACGGTCCAGGTGGTCACCATGGACGAGTTGCGGTCCTTCTCCACGAGCTGGCCGTCGGTCGGCTCGCTGACCTCCAGCAGGCAGTCGCGCACCCGCTTGCTGGTGGCCTGGAGCTTCCAGTGCACGAGGGTGCCCTCGCCGTCGCCGCCCTCGCGCACCTCGTACTCGCTGAAGTGCTCGGGGAGGAGCTTGCCGCGCGCGCCGCTGTAGTCGGCCAGCGTGTCGAACACCGTCTCCGCATCCGCCGCGATGATCCGCTCCGTCGTGGCCTCTACCTGCGCCATGCCTCTTCCTCCAGCACTTGAATCTTCGGGGGGTCCCCGCCGGGGATAGCGGGCCCCTCTCAGTGGGTGCGCTCACCCAACCACCTCGCGGGCACCCGCCAAAATCGGGCGACGCGCCTTCGCGCCCCGGCTAGCGTGCCGCCATGACCACCCAGCCGGTCGACACCCCGGTCCACGTGCGCCCCATGACCCCCGACGACGTGCCCGCCGTCGCCGCCTGCCGCGTGCGCGGCTGGCAGCAGGCGTACGCGGGCATGGTCCCGCAGCCCCATCTGGACGCGATGGACCTCGCGAAGGAGGCCGAGAGGCGGCGCACTCATCTGGCCACGGCGGCCCCCGGAGTCGTCAACCTCGTCGCGGAACGCGGCGGCGAGGTCCTCGCGTGGGGCTGCTTCGGCCTGTACCGCGAGACGGAGGGCGCGCCGCCGCACAGCGCTCCCGGCCGTCCGGTCGCGGAGCTGTACGCGCTCTACGCGCTCCCCGAGCACCACTCGACGGGGGCGGGCCGCGCCCTGATGACGGCCTGCCTCGATCGGGCGGGCGCCGCCGGGTTCGCCGCCCTGAGCCTGTGGGTGCTCAAGGAGAACGCGGTCGCCCGGCGCTTCTACGAAAAGGCCGGACTCCGCTTCGACGGCGCCGAAGAGCCCTTCGAGATCGGCGGAGCGACCGTCCTGGAGGTGCGTTACGCACGCGCCTTGGCCGGGTGACCCCGAAACCGCCGGCTACCCGAGCCGGCTGAGCGCCGCCGCTGCCGCTGCCCCCAGCCGGGGGTGGTCCAGCGCCGCGTCCAGCACCTCTGTCGCCCGTACGTCCCTCAGCCGGCCGAGCCCCTCCACGCAGGCCAGCGCCACCCGCCAGTGCGGATCGTTCGGCGCGAGCAGACCGCGCAGGGTGGTGACCAGGGCCGGTACGGACTCGGGCGCGCGCAGTTCGGTCAGCAGCCGCACCGGCTGCATGGCGTACGCGGTGCGCATGGAGTTGGTGGCGAGCGCGGCGGCGGCCCTCGCCGTACGCGGATCGCCGAGCCTGGCCAGCGCGTACGCGGCGGAGACGCAGCGCTCCGGGTCGCGGTGGTTGAGCAGCAGCACGAGCGCTTCGAAGGCCCGCCGGTCACCGGCGCAGCCCAGCCGGAAGGCCGCCAACTCCCTTGCCCAGAGCGGCTGCTCGGGCTCGGTCAGGACGCGGGCCAGCAACTCGTGGTCGTCGGTGGCGATCAGTTCCTCGTAGGAGGCGGACTCCCCGGCCTCTTCGCCCAGCCGGTCGATCAGGGACCGCAGTTCCTCGTCCATGCGGGCCAGCGTAGCCAGCGCGGCACGGCTCCGGGCGGCGTAGATCACATTCGGCCACCACCGCCGGGGGCTGGCGCGCTCGTTACTCGCCAGTTACTCTCATGTGAGCGGGCTGCCCCCACCACAGGGCTCAACACCCGCGAGAAGATCAGCTCTTGGCGGCCTGGTGACGCAGCCGCCCTGAGGGGATCCCTCCCGCGCCCTCACGGCGTGGGGGAATCAGTCGGTTCGGCGTTCTCGCTCCACGCGTACGGCATCGGCCCCGGGACAGGGCCCGCCGCAGCACCACCCTCTCGACGCTTGCCGTCCGCCCGCGCCCCTCACTCGCGCGCGCCGACGGTCCGTCTTCCTCTGCGCAGACGCCCCTCGTCTCAGTCGTCACTCTTCCTTGGAGTCCCGTGATGGACACCCCTGCCTCCACCACCCCTCTCTCCTCCCTCACCACCGTCGCCGTCGTCGGCCTCGGCACCATGGGCACCGGCATCGCCGAGGTCCTGCTGCGGGCCGGTCGTACCGTGATCGGCATCGACATCAGTGCCGACGCCGTGACCCGCGCGGTCGCCGCCGTCGAGGCATCCACCGCCCGCGCCGTGCGCAAGGAGCGGCTGACCGCGATCGGGCGGGCGGAGGCGCTGGCCCGGTTCCGTACCGACGTGGACCTGTCGGCGGCGGCCGAGGCCGACCTCGTGATCGAGGTGGTGGACGAGTCGTACGAGGCCAAGCACCAGGTCTTCCGCGCCCTCGACTCCGTCGTCCGCCCGGACACCATCCTCGCCACCGGCACCAACGCCCTCTCGGTGACCCGCCTGGCCGCCGACTCGGCGCGCCCCGAGCGCGTCCTGGGCCTGCACTTCTTCAACCCGGCCCCGGCGATGAAGCTCGTCGAGATCGTCTCCTCGGTCCTCACCGCGCCGACCGCCGTCGCCGCCGTCACCGACCTCGCGCACGACCTCGGCAAGGAGCCGGTCGCGGTCGGCGACCGCCCCGGTTTCGTCGCGGACGGGCTGCTCTTCGGATACCTCAACCAGGCCGCCGCGATGTACGAGGCGAAGTACGCGTCCCGCGAGGACATCGACGCGTCGATGAGGCTCGGCTGCGGCCTGCCGATGGGCCCGCTCGCCCTGCTCGACCTGATCGGCATCGACACCGCGCGCACCGTCCTGGACGCCATGTACGCGGAGTCGCACGACCGCCTGCACGCCCCCGCGCCCATCCTCAAGCAGCTCGCGGCGGCGGGTCTGACCGGCCGGAAGGCGGGCCGGGGCTTCTACACGTACGACGCCCCCGACAGTGCCGCCGTCGTGCGCGACGCCCTGACCCCGCCGGAGGCGGCCCCGCTCGCCGACGGCCGCGAGATCCGCTCGGTCGGCGTCGCCGGTTCCGGGACGATGGCCTCCGGCATCGCGGAGGTGTTCGCGAAGGCCGGGTACGCCGTGGTCCTGGCGGCCCGCAGCTTCGAGAAGGCGGAGAAGGCCAAGTCCCGTATCGACACGTCCCTTTCGCGCTCCGTCGCCAAGGGCCGGATGACGGCGGAGGCCAAGGACGAGACCCTGGCCCGGATCACCCCGGCGGGCTCCCTCGACGCCTTCGCCGACGTGGACCTCGCCCTGGAGGCGGTGGCGGAGGACCTGGAGGTCAAGCAGCAGCTCTTCGCGACCTTCGACAAGGTCTGCAAGCCGGGCGCGATCCTCGCCACCACCACCTCCTCGCTCCCCGTCGTGGCCTGCGCCCGTGCGACCTCGCGGCCCGAGGACGTGATCGGGATGCACTTCTTCAACCCGGCCCCGGCGATGAAGCTCGTGGAGATCGTCCGCACCGTCCTCACCGCCGACGACGTCCACGCCACCGTCCGCGACCTCACCACGAAGATCCGCAAGCACCCCGTGGACTGCGGCGACCGGGCGGGCTTCATCGTGAACGCCCTCCTCTTCCCGTACCTGAACAACGCGATCAAGATGGTTCAGGAGCACTACGCCTCGCTGGACGACATCGACGCCGCGATGAAGCTGGGCGGCGGCTATCCGATGGGCCCCTTCGAGCTCCTCGACGTGGTCGGCCTCGACGTCTCGCTCGCCATCGAGCAGGTGCTGCACCGAGAGTTCCGCGACCCGGGCCTGGCCCCGGCGCCGCTCCTGGAGCACCTGGTGGCGGCGGGCTGCCTCGGCCGCAAGTCCGGGCGCGGGTTCCGGGAGTATGCGCGCCGGTGAGCGGGCGGGTTCGCCCGGGTGGGGCGGGCTGCTGGAGGATTCCGGCGGCCCGCCCCCTCAGGCGCGCTCTCCTGCGCGGATGGGTTACGTTCAGGGCATGCCCCAGGCCCCCAGGACTTCCCGTACGAACTCCGCACCCGACGTGCCCGAGAGCGCGGCGGGTTCGCGCGCGGCGGCGCAGCGCCTCAAGATGCGCCGCGAGCTCTCCGCCGCCGCCATGGAGCTCTTCGCGACGAAGGGGTACGAGGCGACCACGGTCGACGAGATCGCGGCGGCGGGGGGCGTCGCCCGGCGCACCTTCTTCCGCCACTTCCGCTCCAAGGAAGAGGCGATCTTCCCGGACCACGACGACACCCTCGTACGGGCCGAGGCGGTATTGAACGCGGCCCCGCCGCACGAGCACCCGCTCGACACGGTGTGCCGGGGCATCAAGGAGGTCATGCGGATGTACGCGGCGGCCCCCGCCGTCTCGGTCGCCCGCTACAAGCTGACCCGCGAGGTGCCCACCCTCCGCGAGGCGGAGATCGCCTCGGTGGCCCGTTACGAGCGTCTGTTCACGCGCTATCTGCTGGGCCACTTCGACGAGCACGACCACCACCCCGGCAACGACGACCCGCTCCTCGCGGAGGTCGCGGCGTCGGCGGTCGTCACGGCCCACAACCACGTCCTGCGGCGCTGGCTGCGGGCCGGCGGCCAGGGCGACGTGGAGACCCAGCTCGACCACGCGTTCGCGATCGTCAGGGACACCTTCGGCTCGGGGATCGGCGCGGGCCGCAGCGCCCGTTCCGACGCCGCTCCGGCGTCGGGTGCCGCGTCCGCCGCCGTCCGCAGGGACGGCGAGGTGCTGGTGGCGGTGGCACGCACGGACGCACCACTGGACGAGGTCATGCGCACGATCGAGGAGGCGCTCAAGCAGCGCTGAACCCCCTTCGGCGGGCTCCTGGAGGGCCGCTGGGCCCCGCTGAGACGTACACCACGAAAGAAGCCGTTCCCCCTGGTGGGAGCGGCTTTTTTCATGCCCCAACGCGGCCGAATCGGACATCCGCCGAACCCCTCTCGATCGATCATCGCGCACATGGGCACCCCATTCGCCAAGTGAGCGAATTTGTTGGCACTCAGTGCCTTGCGGCCTGTCACGGGGTGCCATACGTTGATGTTGTCCGAGCGGCCGGGATGCAGACCTCACGCACCCCGGCTGTCCCCGCCCACCCCTGGTGGGCGCGCCCGGACGCCTGCGTCACAGGCACCTCCCGCGCACACCCTCGCGCTGCCGGAACACAGCTGAACCCCTCGCCGAACCGACGGCACACCTCCACACACCCTCACCCTCGCCCCACCCTCAGCACCCCGACGACCCCTCAAGGCGCCCCTCCCTCAAGGGCGCTCCGCCGGAGGCACACCGTGAAGGAAATCCTGGACGCGATCCAGTCGCAGGAAGCGACTGCCGCGGACTACGCCGCTCTCTCGCTCCCCGAGTCGTACCGCGCGATCACCGTGCACAAGGACGAGGCCGAGATGTTCGCCGGTCTCACCACCCGCGAGAAGGACCCCCGCAAGTCGCTCCACCTGGACGACGTGCCGGTTCCCGAACTCGGGCCCGGCGAGGCCCTGGTGGCGGTCATGGCGTCGTCCGTGAACTACAACTCCGTCTGGACCTCGATCTTCGAGCCGGTCTCGACCTTCAGCTTCCTCGAAAGGTACGGCCGCCTCAGTGAGTTGACGAAGCGTCACGACCTGCCGTACCACATCATCGGCTCCGACCTGGCGGGCGTCGTCCTGCGCACCGGACCCGGCGTGAACGCCTGGAACCCCGGCGACGAGGTCGTCGCGCACTGCCTCTCCGTCGAGCTGGAGTCCTCCGACGGGCACAACGACACGATGCTCGACCCCGAGCAGCGCATCTGGGGCTTCGAGACGAACTTCGGCGGGCTCGCCGAGATCGCCCTCGTCAAGTCCAACCAGCTGATGCCCAAGCCCGACCACCTCAGCTGGGAGGAGGCCGCCTCCCCCGGCCTGGTCAACTCGACCGCGTACCGCCAGCTGGTCTCGCGCAACGGCGCGGGCATGAAGCAGGGCGACAACGTCCTGATCTGGGGCGCGAGCGGCGGACTCGGCTCCTACGCCACGCAGTTCGCCCTCGCGGGCGGCGCGAACCCGATCTGCGTCGTCTCCAGCGAGCAGAAGGCGGACATCTGCCGGGCGATGGGCGCGAACGCGATCATCGACCGCAACGCCGAGGGCTACAAGTTCTGGCAGGACGAGAACACCCAGGACCCGCGCGAGTGGAAGCGCTTCGGCAAGCGCATCCGCGAGCTGACCGGCGGCGAGGACGTCGACATCGTCTTCGAGCACCCGGGCCGCGAGACCTTCGGCGCTTCCGTGTACGTCACCCGCAAGGGCGGCACGATCGTCACCTGCGCCTCGACCTCCGGCTACACGCACGAGTACGACAACCGCTACCTGTGGATGTCCCTGAAGAAGATCGTCGGCTCGCACTTCGCCAACTACCGCGAGGCGTGGGAGGCCAACCGCCTGGTCGCCAAGGGCAAGATCCACCCGACGCTCTCCAAGGTGTACGCGCTCGAAGACACCGGGCAGGCCGCGTACGACGTCCACCGCAACGCGCACCAGGGCAAGGTCGGCGTCCTCGCCCTCGCCCCGCGCGAGGGACTGGGCGTCCGCGACCACGAGCTGCGCGCGACGCACATCGACGCCATCAACCGCTTCCGGAACGTCTGATGAGTGACCGTCAGCCCGGTAACGCGCGCCAGAAGGACCGGCCCTGGCTCATGCGGACGTACGCCGGTCACTCGACCGCCGAAGCGTCCAACGCGCTCTACCGCAACAACCTCTCCAAGGGCCAGACCGGGCTGTCGGTCGCGTTCGACCTGCCCACCCAGACCGGCTACGACCCCGACCACATCCTCGCCCGCGGCGAAGTGGGACGGGTCGGGGTCCCGGTGTCCCACCTCGGTGACATGCGCCGTCTGTTCCAGGACATCCCCCTGGAGCAGATGAACACCTCGATGACCATCAACGCCACCGCGATGTGGATGCTGGCCCTCTACCAGGTGGTCGCCGAGGAGCAGGGCGCGGACATCTCCCAGCTCCAGGGCACCACCCAGAACGACATCGTCAAGGAGTACCTGTCGCGCGGGACGCACGTCTTCCCGCCAGGACCCTCCCTGCGGCTGACCACCGACATGATCTGCTACACGGTCAACAACATCCCCAAGTGGAACCCCATCAACATCTGCTCCTACCACCTCCAGGAGGCGGGAGCGACCCCGGTCCAGGAGATCGCGTACGCGATGTCCACGGCCATCGCCGTCCTCGACTCCGTCTTCGCCTCGGGGCAGATCCCGGACGACCGGCGCGGCGACGTCGTCGCCCGCATCTCGTTCTTCGTGAACGCGGGCGTCCGGTTCATCGAGGAGATGTGCAAGATGCGCGCCTTCGGCCGCATCTGGGACAAGATCACCCGCGAGCGGTACGGCATCGAGAACCCCAAGCAGCGCCGCTTCCGCTACGGCGTCCAGGTCAACTCCCTCGGCCTGACCGAGGCCCAGCCGGAGAACAACGTCCAGCGCATCGTCCTGGAGATGCTGGGCGTCACCCTCTCCAAGGACGCCCGCGCCCGCGCGGTCCAACTCCCCGCCTGGAACGAGGCGTTGGGCCTGCCCCGCCCGTGGGACCAGCAGTGGTCCCTGCGCATCCAGCAGGTCCTGGCACTCGAAAGCGACCTCCTCGAGTACGAGGACATCTTCGAGGGCTCGCACGTCATCGAGGCCAAGGTCTCCTCCCTCGTGGACGAGTGCCTGGCCGAGATCGACCGCATCGAGGAGATGGGCGGCGCGCTCGCCGCCGTCGAGTCCGGCTACCTCAAGTCCGAACTGGTCTCCTCGCACGCGCTGCGCCGGAGCCGCATCGAGTCCGGCGAAGAGAAGATCGTCGGCGTCAACTCGTACGAGTCGACGGAGCCGAGCCCCCTCACCTCGGACCTCGACACCGCGATCATGACGGTCGACCCGGCCGTCGAGGCGCGCGTGGTGGCCGCTCTCGGGGAGTGGCGCACCACCCGTGACGCGCCCAATGAGCGGCAGGGTCTCGGCGATCCGCTGCTCTACCCGTCCACGGCGCAGGCCATCGAGCTCCTCAAGGAGGCCGCCGCCACCGACGAGAACCTCATGGAAGCGACCCTGGAGTGCGTGCGCGCCGGTGTCACGACCGGCGAGTGGGCGTGGGCGCTGCGCGAGGTGTTCGGCGAGTTCCGCGCCCCGACCGGGGTGTCCTCGGCCCCGGTGGCCGTCACCGCCGAGCCGGGCACGCCACTGGCCCTCGTACGGGAGAAGGTGAAGCGGACGGCGGACGAGCTGGGCTCCGGGCGGCTGCGTCTGCTGGTCGGCAAGCCCGGTCTGGACGGGCATTCCAACGGGGCCGAGCAGATCGCCGTACGCGCGCGCGACGCGGGCTTCGAGGTGGTCTACCAGGGGATCAGGCTCACGCCCGAGCAGATCGTCAGCGCGGCCCTCGCGGAGGACGTGCACTGCGTGGGCCTGTCCATCCTGTCCGGCTCGCACGCCGAGCTGGTGCCGGACGTCCTCGTACGGCTGCGAGAAGGGGGAGCCCCCGAGCTCCCCGTCATCGTCGGCGGGATCATCCCGAACGCCGACGGCGAAGAACTGAAGCGGGCGGGCGTCGCCGCCGTCTTCACCCCGAAGGACTTCGGCATCACGGAGATCATCGGCCGTATCGTCGACGAGATCCGGAAAGCGAACAAGCTCAGCCCCTTGGAAATCTCGGAGGTCCCCGCATGACTGCCCCTGTGAACCGTCTCCGCCCCCGCCGCTCGTGTCTCGCGGTCCCCGGGTCGAACCCCCGCTTCCTGGAGAAGGCCCAGGGTCTGCCCGCCGACCAGGTCTTCCTGGACCTGGAGGACGCCTGCGCACCGCTCGCCAAGCCCGAGGCGCGGCACACCATCGTGAAGTTCCTCAACGAGGGCGACTGGACCGGCAAGACGCGCGTCGTGCGCGTCAACGACTGGACCACCGAGTGGACGTACCGCGACGTCGTCACCGTCGTCGAGGGCGCGGGCCAGAACCTCGACTGCATCATGCTGCCGAAGGTCCAGGACGCCCAGCAGATCGTCGCTCTCGACCTCCTCCTGACCCAGATCGAGAAGACGATGGGCTTCGAGGTCGGCAGGATCGGCATCGAGGCGCAGATCGAGAACGCGCGCGGCCTCAACAACGTCAACGCCATCGCCGAGGCGTCCCCCCGCACCGAGGCGATCATCTTCGGCCCGGCCGACTTCATGGCGTCGATCAACATGAAGACCCTGGTCGTGGGCGAGCAGCCGCCGGGCTACGGCGCCGACGCCTACCACTACATCCTGATGAAGATCCTGATGGCGGCCCGCGCCAACGACCTCCAGGCGATCGACGGCCCCTACCTCCAGATCCGCAACGTCGACGGCTACCGCGAGGTCGCCCGGCGCGCGGCGGCACTCGGCTTCGACGGCAAGTGGGTGCTGCACCCGGGCCAGGTGGAGGCGTCGAACGAGATCTTCTCCCCGTCCCAGGAGGACTTCGACCACGCCGAGCTGATCCTCGACGCGTACGACTTCTACACGTCCGAGGCGGGCGGCAAGAAGGGCTCCGCGATGCTCGGCGACGAGATGATCGACGAGGCCAGCCGCAAGATGGCGCTCGTCATCTCGGGCAAGGGCCGGGCCGCCGGCCTGCGGCGCACCTCGAAGTTCGAAGCCCCGGAGGTCTGATCACCATGCAATTCGGACGCACCTTTGAGGAGTTCGAGGTCGGCGCGGTGTACAAGCACTGGCCCGGCAAGACGGTCACCGAGTACGACGACCACCTCTTCTGTCTGCTCACGATGAACCACCACCCGCTCCACATGGACACCAACTACGCGGAGAAGACCACCGACTTCGGCAAGAACGTCGTCGTCGGCAACTACGTCTACTCCCTGCTCCTCGGCATGTCCGTCCCGGACGTCTCGGGCAAGGCGATAGCCAACCTGGAGGTCGAGTCGCTGAAGCACATCGCGCCGACCTTCCACGGCGACACGATCTACGGCGAGACCGTCGTCCTCGACAAGACCCCCTCCAGGTCGAAGAACGACCGGGGAATCGTCTACGTCGAGACCAAGGGCTACAAGCAGGACGGCACGGTCGTCTGCGTGTTCCGCCGCAAGGTGATGGTCCCGACCGAGACGTACATCAAGGAACGCGGCGGCGAACAGCCCGGCCGCCCCGAGCCGAAGGTGAAGGACAAGTAACCATGGCCCGTCTCGCCCAGACCGCCGGTCTGACCGACATCCAGCAGGAAATCCTCTCCACCGTCCGGAACTTCGTCGACAAAGAGATCATCCCGGTAGCCACCGAGCTGGAGCACCGCGACGAGTACCCGACGCAGATCGTCGAGGGCCTCAAGGAACTCGGCCTCTTCGGCCTGATGATTCCCGAGGAGTACGGCGGCCTGGGTGAGTCCCTTCTCACATATGCGCTCTGTGTGGAAGAGATCGCCCGTGGGTGGATGAGCGTGTCCGGAATCATCAACACGCACTTCATCGTGGCGTACATGCTCAAGCAGCACGGAACGCAGGAGCAGAAGGACACCTTCCTGCCCCGGATGGCGCTCGGCGAGGTGCGCGGCGCGTTCTCGATGTCGGAGCCTGCCCTCGGCTCGGACGTGTCGGCGATCACGTCCAAGGGCGTGCGCGACGGCGAGGAGTACGTGCTCAACGGCCAGAAGATGTGGCTGACGAACGGCGGCACCTCCTCGCTCGTGGCGGTCCTGTGCCGCAGTGACGAGGGTCACCCGGAGGGCACGGCCCCGCACAAGTCGATGACGACGTTCCTGGTCGAGAAGGAGCCCGGATTCGGTGAGGTCCGCCCAGGACTGACCATTCCCGGCAAGATCGACAAAATGGGATACAAGGGCGTCGACACCACCGAACTGATCATGGACGGACTGCGCATTCCGGCCAATCGCGTACTCGGCGGGACCACCGGTCGAGGGTTTTACCAAATGATGGACGGTGTAGAGGTCGGCCGCGTCAACGTCGCCGCCCGTGGCTGCGGCGTCGCACAGCGTGCCTTCGAGTTGGGTGTTTCGTACGCCCAGCAGCGCCACACCTTCGGCAAACCGATCGCCCAGCACCAGGCGATCCAGTTCAAGCTGGCCGAGATGGCCACCAAGGTCGAAGCCGCCCATGCGATGATGGTGAACGCAGCACGCAAAAAGGACAGCGGGGAACGAAACGACCTCGAAGCAGGGATGGCTAAGTACCTGGCCTCCGAATACTGCAAGGAAGTCGTCGAGGACGCCTTCCGCATTCACGGTGGATACGGGTTCTCGAAGGAGTACGAAATCGAGCGCCTCTACCGCGAGGCACCCATGCTGCTGATCGGTGAAGGTACCGCCGAGATCCAGAAAATGATCATTGGACGGCGACTGCTGGAGGAATATCGGTTCCAGGGCTGATTGTTCTCTTTGGGTAGATTTCAACGCGAAGAAGATCACACCCTGTTACGTCTTCCAGGCGGCTTTCCGGCCGCTGACTCGCTTTCCGGCTTGCCCAGTTGCGGCCCGCAACCGATAGCATCGCCGGAAAGCCGCCGTCCCCCGTCTCCGCGCGGCATCATCCGCTACGAAGGTCTTCCATGCCCCACAGCCAAACCTCTGCACCACGCGACGGCGACTCCTCGGGTCTCATCCCCAGGGTTCGCCTTGCTCGCGGAGCATCGCCGTGGCTCCTGCCGACCGTCGCGACCGCGGCCCTCTCCCTGGCCAAGGCGCGCAAGTCGGGCCGCTGGGCCGCCGCAGCCGTCCCCACCACCGCTCTCGCGGCGGGGATGCTGTGGTTCTTCCGCGACCCCGAGCGCGAGATCGCCCAGGGCCGGGTGATCTCGCCGGCCGACGGCGTGGTGCAGAGCATCATGCCGTGGAAGGACGGGCGCACGCGCGTCGCGATCTTCATGAGCCCGCTGAACGTCCACGTCAACCGCGCGCCCCTGGCGGGCACGGTGACGTCCGTCGAGCACGTGCCCGGCGGTTTCGTTCCGGCGTTCAACAAGGAGAGCGAGAACAACGAGCGCGTCGTCTGGCACTTCGACACGGAGCTCGGCGACATCGAGATGGTGCAGATCGCGGGCGCTGTGGCCCGCCGCATCGTCCCCTACCTCCCGCAGGGCACCAAGGTGGAGCAGGGCGAGCGGATCGGCCTGATCCGCTTCGGATCGCGTGTGGACATCTACCTTCCGGAAGGTGTCGATATCGCGGTCGAGGTGGGACAGACCACTACCGCGGGGGTGACTCGAATTGACCGTGACTGATCCAGAGACGCAGGCCGGATGGGTTCCTGAGGCCGGGGCGGCCGGTGCCGACGACGACGCGGAGGACATGCCGCTCAGTCTGAGGCTGTCGATAGCGGACACCCTCACGCTCGGTAACGCCACGTGCGGATTCATGGCGGTGTACTTCACCACCACCGGAATCCTCATTCCGCACCTCCAGGGCAGCGCCGAGACCGGCATGGCACGCAACAGCGCCGCCACCGCCGTGATCCTGATGCTGCTCGCCGCGATCTTCGACCTGTGCGACGGCCTGGTGGCCCGCAAGCTGCGCAGCTCGCCGATGGGCGCGGAGCTGGACAACCTCTCCGACCTGATCAGCTTCGGGCTCGCCCCCGCCTACTTCGTGCTCGTGTACGGAATGGTGGCGGACGACGCCCAGCAGAAGGTGGCGGCGCTCGCCGCGATCGTGGTGCTGCTGGCGGTGGTGCTGAGGCTTGCGCGGTTCAGTTGCGTGACCATGAAGGACGGCATGTTCCAGGGCATGCCGAGCCCCTTCGGAGCGCTCACGGTCGTCTCGATCGTCCTCCTGGAGCTCCCCTTCATCGCCACCCTCCTCGCCGTGATCGGCGTGGCCTGGCTGATGGTGAGCCGGGTCGAGTACCCGAAGCCGCGGGGCATCCTCGCGGTCGCGATGCTCAGCTGGATCATCGGCGCGATGGGCATGCTGGTCGCCTGGGCGTTCAACGCTCCCGGCGGTGAGCTGCTGCTCCAGACCGGCTGTGTGCTCCAGGTCGTCCTGGGTGCCGTGATCCCCCTGTTCGCCACGGCGCGACGGGTGAACGCGTTCCGGGACAACCGCCGCGAGGCGCGGGCAGCGCAGCTGCCGTAGTACGGATACGTACGCGAGAGGGCCCCCGGCCGGGGTTGAACCGGCCGGGGGCCCTCTTTCACATCCAGCCCGTCCGGCGTTTGAGGACGCGCGGGCGCAGCCCGTGCAGGGGGCAAGGGGCGTAGCCCCAGTCAGTGACACCGGCCACGCGACGGAGCCGCACCTCCAGAAGCCCCCTACCCCTCAGCGGGGAGCGCCCTGCACAGGGCCCGCACCGCAGCCCCGTACGCGTGGTCCGCCGAAGCCGCGTACCCCACCACCAGCCCGTCCGGGGCCGGGCCCGTCGCCTCCGGGTGGCGGAAGGCCGTCAGCCCGTCCAGGGCCAGCCCCTGGTGCGCGGCGGCACGCAGGGCGTCCGGCTCCGTGCCCGAGGGGAGGCGGAGGACCGCGTGCAGCCCGGCCGCGATGCCCGTCGCGCGGATGTGCGGGGCGTGCGCGGCGAGGGCCGCGAGGAGCTGGTCCCGGCGGTCCCGGTAGCGCTGGCGGGTGCGGCGGACGTGGCGGTCGTAGTGCCCGGAGGCGAGGAAGTCGGCCAGGGTCAGCTGGTCCAACGCACTCGCCCACGCCTCCCGCTGCCCCTTCACCGCCAGGACCGACCCGACCAGATGAGCGGGCAGCACCATCCACCCGAGCCGGATCGCGGGCGACAGGCTCTTGCTGAGGGAGCCCAGGTAGACCACCCGCTCGGGGTCGAGACCCTGCACCGCGCCCACCGGCTCCCGGTCGTACCGGAACTCCCCGTCGTAGTCGTCCTCCAGGACGAGCCCGTCGTGGGCCCGCGCCCAGTCCACCGCCTGAGCCCGCCGCGCGGAGTGCAGCGGGCCCCCGGTGGGGAACTGGTGGGCCGGAGTGAGCAGCACCCCCTTGAGGCCCCGCACGCCCGCCAGCTCCGCCGTGTCCGCGCCGTCTTCGTCGATCCCCAGGGGTACGGTCCGCACGCCCGCCCCGTGCAGCAGGTCGCGGTGGAAGGGCAGACCGTACGACTCCACCGCGAGCGGACCGCGCAGCACGCCGCGTGAGGGTCCGCCCGCTCCCCCGTACAGCAGCCTCAGCGCGTGGGCGAAGCCGGAGCAGACGACGATGCGGTCGGGGGTGGTGCGCACGCCCCGGGCGCGCGAGAGGTACTCGGCGAGGGCGGTGCGCAGTTCGATGCGGCCCTGCGGATCGCCGGGGCCGAAGGCTTCGTTGGGTGCGGCGGTCAGCGCGCGACGGGCGGCTGCGAGCCAGGCGGTACGGGGGAAGGACGCGGCGTCGGGCATGCCCTGCCGCAGGTCGTGCGCGGGGCGCGGCGGGGTCGTCGTGCCGTGCGGTACGGGGACGGGGCGGGGTGGTGCGGCGCGGGCGGCGACCCGGGTTCCGGAGCCCTGGCGGGCGGTGAGCCAGCCTTCGGCGACGAGTTCGGCGTAGGCGGAGGCGACGGTGTTGCGGGCGACGGAGAGGTCGGCGGCGAGGGAGCGGTACGGGGGCAGCCGGGTGCCGGGAGCGAGCCTGCCCTCGCGGATCGCCTCCCGCAGGGCGTGGGTGAGGGCGGCCTGACGCCCGCCCTTCCCCTCGGGAAGGTGCACATGGAGGTCCGCGCCGACGCGTTCGGCGGAATTGACCCAGGGTTCCGGCATGGAACGGCACCCTACTGCGGGTCTATGCCGGGCTCTGAACCGGACCGGCGGCGAAGGAGGCCCGGTAGGCGCGGGGGCTGGTGGAGAGCCGCTTGGCGAAGTGCTGGCGCATGGTGATCTCGCTGCCGAAGCCGGTGCGGCGGGCGATCTCCGGCATGGGCAGGTCGGTGTGTTCGAGGAGCTTCTGGGCGGCGGCGACGCGTTGGTCGAGGAGCCAGCGCAGCGGGGTGGTGCCGGTGACGGCGGTGAAGTGGCGGGCGAAGGTGCGGGGGGAGACATCGGCTCGGGCGGCGAGGTGGGAGACGGTGAGGGGCTCGTCGAGGTGTTCCAGGGCGTAGGTGCGGACGGCGGCGAGGGCGTCGGCCTTCTGGTCGGTGCAGGGGGTGGGGTGCTCGATGAACTGGGCCTGGGTGCCGGTGCGGAACGGGGCGGTGACCATGGCCCGCGCGATGGTGGCCGCGACTTCGGCGCCGTGGGTGATGCGGACCAGGTGCAGGCAGAGGTCGATGCCCGCGGCCGTACCGGCGGAGGTCCAGATCCCGCGGTCCTCGACGAAGAGGGCGTCGGGTTCGACGACGGCGAGGGGGTGCTGGGCACGCAGCTCGTCGACGAGCTTCCAGTGGGTGGTGGCGCGGCGTCCGTCCAGGAGTCCCGCCTGGGCGAGGGTGAAGGCGCCCGCGCAGAGGGCGGCGACGGGAGTACCTCGGGAGTGGGCGCGACGGAGTGCTTCGAGGAGGGGCTCGGGGGCGCGGCGGCGGTGGTCGTCGAGACCGGGCACGAGGACGAGGTCGGCACGGGAGAGCCAGGCGGGGGTGCGGTCGGGGGTGATGGACATGCCACCGAGGAGCGGAACGGCTCGCCCGGGGTCGGTCCCGACACGTCGGAGGTCGAAGGCGGGGACGCCGTGGGGGGTGCGGTCGATGCCCCAGACCTCGGTGATGACGGAGAGGTCGAAGGGGCGGACGTGGGGGAAGGTGAGGAGGGCGATGCGGTGGGGGGAGGTCGGGGTGTCCACGCTCGGCAGTAAACCACCGAACGATGACTTCCTGCCGAGGCTCTCGACGACTGGAACGGCTTGTGCGGCTCCGCCGCGCGGCCGCTCCCGGCTCCGCTGGGGCTGGGGGGTGCGCCCCGTTAGGGGCGCCGGGGCTGTGTCACTGTGCGGCTCCGCCGTAGGGGCGCGACCCGTTAGGGGCGCGGGGAACTGCGCGACCAGCCCCCACGCAGCCGCACGTCTCCGGGACAGCCGCGCGGCGAGCGCTTTAGGTGAAGGGGCGGGGAGGGGCAGCCCGCCGCAGGCGCACCCGGGTGCGGCGCACCTGATGGCGGAGGTAACAACGGGCGGCACCGGGGCGGGCCCGGAGCGAGGGGTGCCGCCCCCTTGCCCGCCCGTTCCGCCCCCGGGGGGCGGCCCCGCCGCCCGAGGGGGCAAGGCCCGGGGGGCAGGATTCGCTGCCCGAGGGGGCTGGGGGGAGCGGGCAAGCGTGGCAGGAGTGGGCTTGGGGGTCAGCGGGTCTACCAGCGGTCGCGGTGGAGGACCTCCGAGACCGGCTTTCGGCTGACAGGGCCGAACTTCCCCATCGGCCACCCCACCGGAATCACCGCGAACGTGTTCATCCCGTCAGGAATCCCGAGCACCTTCTTCCACTCCCCCTCCAGCATCAGGTGCCAGATGGTGACGTTCGCCGCCAGCCCCAACCCCCGCGCCGCCAGCAGCATGTTCTGCACCCCGGGGTACACGCACGACCCCTCCGCCAGCGTCTGGAACCGCTCCTGCGTGCTCGCCATGTGCGCGAGCCCCTCCGCCCCCAGCGCCGCCGCCGAGGCCGCGAGACCTTCCTCGTCCAGCCGGGGCTCCGGGAACTGGTAGCACGGGATCACCAGCGCGGGCGTGTCCGCGAAGTGGTCGCGCTGGTAGCGGATCGCCGCGACCATCCGCCCGTACGCGGCCTCGTCCATCCCCTCCGGCGCGAACTTCCCCGTCGTCGCCAGATACGCGTCGACACACCGCTCCCACAACGGCGCCAGCTCGGCCATCACCTGACGGTCCGTCACTACCACGTACTGGAAAGCCTGCATGTTCCCACCGCTCGGCCCCCACACGGCCGCCTGCACCAACTGCTCCAGCAGCTCGTCCGGGACGGGGTCGGTCTTCAGCCTGCGCATCGCGCGCATGGTGGACATGGTGTCGAAGAGGGCGGGTGCTCCCGCATCACTAGTCATGATCGCGGAGTGTACGGAGCCCCGCCCCCACTCCCCCGGCCACCCCCCACCACCCCGGGCTCACCCCGCCGACAGCCGAAAGGCATCGAGCGCCAACGTCATCTCCGTCAGGTCCCTCGGCCTCGACAACGACCTCGACGTCAACTGCTCCAGCCGCCGCAGCCTGTTGAACACGGTGTTCCGGTGGCAGTACAGCCGCGTCGCCGCCCGCCCCGCCGACCCCTCCGCCCCCAGCCACGCGTCCAGCGTCTCCAGGAGCACCGCCCGGTCGCCTGGATCGAGTTCGAGCAGCGGCCCGAACACCTCCGCCACCAGCCGCGCCGCCAGCTCCGGCTGGCCCACCACCAGCGCGGTCGGCAGCCGCTGGTCCAGTCGTACGATCCGCGACCCGCCGGGCGGCTCCGTCGCCGCGCAGGTGAGCAGGGCCGTCTCCGCCAGCCGCCGCGCGAGACCCAGTTCGGCGAGCCCGTCCACGACCGGGCTCAGCCCACCGGGACCCGCGCACCGTCGTTCCAGCTCCGCCGCCAGCTCCCCGAGTCCCGCGTCGGGCCCCAGCGCCACCACCGCGACCTCGCAGTCGGTCCGCATCCGCCAGAAGAACCGCAGCCCGGCCGCAGCCCTCACCCGGTGGAACTGATGTTGCTGCTGGGACGGACAGAACGGCTCACGCCCCTCCCGCCGTTCCGCCCGCAGCACCGCCACCGCGTACCGGCCCTGCTCCGGAAGGTCCAGCCCGGCCGCGGCGCTCGCGACCAGCGCCGCCGACGTCCGGCCCTCCAACAGGGCGTCCAGCAGCGCCTGTACGCGCTCGTCGCTGCGCCGCTGCATGTCCTCCTGGGTGCTGCGGTACGCGTCGGCCACCGTGGCGGCCTGCCGGTCCACCGCCGCCCACACCTGGGCGGCCGTGTGCACGAGGACCGGCAGCGCCTCCGGGTCCTTCGCCGAGACGATGTCCAGGAGCTCGTCCCACACCAGGTATCCGGCCTTGCGGTACGCGTGCAGCAGCAGGTCCAGCGACAGCCCCTGCTCGGCCCGCCGACGGCCGAGCTGCTCGGCGAACTCCAGGTCCCGGCGGGGTGCCGACCGGGGTGCCGTGATGGCTTCGATCCCGTACCGGAGCGCCTCGCTGATCTGCTGCCAGTGTTCGTCTGCCGGTACGGCGACGTCGTATTGCGGGGAGTGGGAACGGAGTTCGCGGATGAGCAGGTCCGCGAGGCGCCCGACGCGGTCGATCAGCACCTCGGAAGCGCTCGCCAGCACCGTCCGTTCGTGGTCCGTGCGTGCTCTGCGGCCGTCCATGACCGGTGAGGATGCCACTGCTGGGGCGAGGTGGACAGACCTCTTGTGCCCGTGCACAACCCGCTCGGTCCGGTACTGGTCATCGGCAGCGATTCGGCCGTACCCGCTGGACGGTTACACGTGTCAGGTGTTGGTGTGTGCCCCCACGGCGGTCCACGGCCACGGAAGGCCGACAGGCAGGGCCGATACGGAAGGAGCTGTTCCCGTGGGGTCTCCCCGTTCCTCAGGTTCTTCCCCCGGCTCGCTGGAGGTGCGCGGACTGTCCGTCGGGTACGGCCCGGTGCGCGCCCTGCGCGACGTCGCGCTCGACGTCCCGGCCGGGGCGGTGGTCACCGTCCTCGGCGGCAACGGCGCGGGCAAGTCGACGCTCCTGCGGGCGATTTCGCGCACCCTCGGCTACCACGGCGGCTCGGTCGCCGCCGGCTCGGTCTCGTACGACGGACGCGATCTGCGCGGTACGGACGCGGCCCGCGCGGTGGCGTCGGGCCTGGTCCACGTCCCCGAAGGGCGGCAGGTGTTCGCCCGCATGACGGTGGCGGACAACCTCCGGGCGGGTGCGCTCGGGGCACGCGGCGGGCGGGCCGCCACGAAACGGGCCCGGGCCCGGGTCCACGCGCTCTTCCCCGTCCTCGCCGACCGCGCCCACCAGCGCGCCGGGCTCCTCTCCGGCGGCGAGCAGCAAATGCTGGCCCTGGGACGGGCGTTGATGGCCTCGCCCCGGCTTCTCCTCCTGGACGAGCCCTCCCTCGGCCTGGCCCCGCTGATGGCCGCCCGCATCGCGGAGACCGTCCGGCAGATCAACGCCGAGGGCACCTCGGTGCTCCTGGTCGAGCAGAACGCCGCCCTCGCGCTGCGGCTCGCCTCCGTCGCGTACGTGCTCGACGTCGGCGAGGTCGCCCTGCACGGCCCGGCCGCCGAACTGGCCGCGTCCGACGAGGTGCGCCGCCGCTACCTGGGCGTGGTCGACGAGACGGCCGCCGAGGACGCGGGCCGCGCCGAGGCTGCGGCCCCGGCACTTAGCAGGTGGACGGCATGAGCGCGAGAGGCGACGGCACGACCACGACCGGGTCCCTCCAACTCACCGACGTGACCGTCACGTTCGCCGGACTCACGGCCCTCGACTCCGTCTCCCTCACCGTCGAACCCGGCAGCGTGCACGCCGTCATCGGCCCCAACGGGGCAGGAAAGTCGACCTGCTTCAACGTCCTGTCCGGCGTCTACCGCACCACCTCCGGCAGCGTTCGTCTCGGCGACACCGAACTCACCGGTCTCGCACCGCACCGCATCGCCGCCCTCGGCGTCGCCCGCACCTTCCAGAACCTGGCGCTGCCGCCCCGCGCCACCGTCGCCGACAGCCTCCTCCTCGGCCGCCACCGGCTGACCAGGACCGGATTCCTCGCCGCCGGTCTGCGGCTGCCTTCCGCCGCCCGCGAGGCCCGTCACCATCTCCAACGCGTCCACGAGATAGCCGAGTTCGTCGGACTAGCCGACGACCTGGCGAAGCCCGCCGGAGTCCTCCCGTACGGGAAGCAGAAGCTCGTGGAGCTGGCCCGCGCCCTGTGCATGGAGCCCCGCGTGCTTCTCCTGGACGAGCCCGTGGCGGGCATGACCGCCGACGAACGGCGTGCCACCGCCGCCGTGATCGCGGGCGTGCGGGACGGACTCGGCATCTCGATCGTGCTGGTCGAACACGACATGGGGGTGGTGATGCGGCTCGCGGACGCCGTGACCGTACTCGACTTCGGCAGGCGCATCGCGGGCGGCACCCCCGCCCAGGTGCAGAACGATCCGGCCGTCGTCCAGGCGTACTTGGGGGCTCCCACACCATGACGACCTTCGTCGAACTCCTCCTCGGCGGTCTCTCGGCGGGAGCCGTGTACGCCCTCATCGCGCTCGGCTTCGTCGTCATCTTCAAGGCCACCGAGGTCGTGAACTTCGCCCACGCCTCCCTCCTCCTGGCGGGCGGCTACCTCACCGCCGTCCTGCACGAGGACCTCGGTTTCTGGCCCGCGCTCGCCGTCGGCATCGCGGGCGGGGCGGTCGTCGGCGCGGCGGTCGAGTTCCTGGTCATGCGCCGCTACCGGAGCAGCGACCACAGCGTCCTCGCCATCGTCACGATCGGCGTCGACATCCTCCTCGTCACCGAGCTCACCCGACGGATCGGCACCGACGTGCTCGCGCAGGGCGACCCGTGGGGCGACCGGGTCGCCACCTTCGGTTCGGTCTCGCTGGCCCACACCCGGATCGCGGCCCTCGTCGCGGCGGCCGTCCTGATCACCGCCTTCCTGCTGGCCTTCCGCTTCACCTCGTGGGGCGTCGCGATGCGCGCCGCCGCCGAGAACCCGCAGACGGCGGCCCTGATGGGGGTCCGCCTCGGCCGGGTCTCGCTCTCCGCGTGGGCCGTCGCGGGTGCGCTCGCCGCCGTCGCGGCACTGTTCCTGACGGTCTTCCCGACCCCCGGCCTGGAACGCGCCACCTCCCTCGCCGCGATGAAGGCGTTCCCGGCCGCGATCCTCGGCGGCCTCGACTCCACGACGGGCGCGCTCGTGGGCGGCCTGACCGTCGGCGTGGTCGAATCCCTCGCCACCGGCTACCAGGGCGACCTGTCCTTCCTGGGGCGGGGCATCGGGGACCTCGCCCCGTACCTGGTGATGGTGGCGGTCCTGCTGATCCGCCCGGCGGGTCTGTTCGGCACGAAGGAGCTGGCCCGTGTCTGACACCGACCCGAAGAGCCACCGCACCGAAGGGGCCGCCGCCGATTCCCGTACGGGCGCGGGCTCCCGTGCGGACCTGACTCCCGGATCCCGTACGGGTACGGGCTCCGGATCCCGTACGGTCGCGGCCTCGGCCCCGCCCGCCGCCCGCGCCGCAGGGGCGGACGGCCCGCACCCGGAAGCGGCGGGCTCCGGGGGCGGCGGAACCGGTGCGGGCGCCGCCCCGGCCGGGTTCGCGGGAGCCCTGCGGCGGCCCCGTACGTACCTCTGGACCGCACTGGGCGTCCTCCTCCTCGCCCTGCCCTTCTACCTGGACCGCTTCTGGCTCCAGGCCGGGCTCTTCGCCATGGCCGCCGCCATCGCCGCCATCGGACTGAACCTCCTCACCGGCGCGACCGGCCAACTCTCCATGGGGCACGCCTTCTTCCTCGCCGTCGGCGCGTACAGCTACTGCGTGCTCGCCGCCGGGCCGAGCGTCGAGAACGGTCACCGGCTCTCCGGGCTCGGCCTGCCCGGCTGGCTCGCCGTCGTCCTCGCGGTGGGCGTCGCGGGGCTCGCGGGCGGGCTGTTCAGCCCGATCGCGGGGCGGCTGCGCGGGGCGTACCTGGGCATCGCCACGCTCGCCCTGATCTTCATCGGGCAGCACGTGCTCTTCAACGCCCGCGACCTGACCGGGGGCTTCAACGGCCGTACCGTACCCGCGCTTTCCCTGTTCGGCGTCGACTTCGACGACGCGCAGACCGTGATCGCGGGCGTGCCCTTCGAGTCCGCCGAGAAGCTCTGGTACGCGGCCCTGACCGCCCTGCTGCTCTGTGCGCTCTTCGCGCGCGGCGTCCTGCGCGGGCGGCCGGGACGTGCCATGAACGCGATCCGGGACCACCGGATCGCGGCGGGTGTGATGGGCGTGCCGGTGGCCCGCTACCGGGCGTCGGTCTTCGTGCTGTCGTCCATGTACGCGGGTCTCGCCGGGGTGCTGCTGGCGCTCGTCTTCCAGCGGACGGTGCCCGAGTACTTCGGGATGACCCTGTCCCTGGAGTTCCTCGCGATGATCGTGATCGGCGGTCTCGGGTCCGTGCGCGGGGCGGTGATCGGGGCGGCCTTCGTCTCGCTGCTGCCCCAACTCCTCACCCGCTACAGCGAATCGCTGCCGCTCGTCACCGCTCCGGGCACCGGCGGCGGCATCGCGCCCGGGGAAGCGTCCCGCTATCTGTACGGCGCGGCGGTCGTCGTGGTGGTCCTGTTCCTGCCGGGCGGCCTCTCCCGGCTCCGTATCCGAAGCAGTGTCCGAAGGGGAAGCAGATGAAGGAACGAAGGCTCACCACCGCCACGGCGGCCACCCTCCTCGCGCTCGCGCTCGCCGTCACCGGATGCAGCAGCAAGGCGGGCACCGGGAAGACGGGCCAGGAGGACGCGAAGGGCGTGAGGACCGGCGACGGCATCACCGACAAGGTGATCCCGCTCGGCGTCCTCACCGACCTGACCGGCGTGTACGCCTCCCTCGGCAAGAGCGTCACCCAGGCCCAGCAGCTCTGGGCGAAGGAGGTCAACGCCAAGGGCGGCGTCTGCGGCCGCACGATCCGGCTCACCGTGCGCGACCACGGCTACGACCCGCAGAAGGCGGTCTCCGCGTACACCGAGCTGGAGCCGACGGTCGCCGGGTACGTGCAGTTCATCGGCTCGCCGTTCGTCGCGGCGGTCAAGCAGCGCGTCGAGACCCAAGACAAGGGCCTGATCCTGCCGCAGGCGTGGTCCGCGTCGCTGCTGGGCAGTCCGTACGTCCGCGTCGTCGGGGCCACGTACGACATCGAGACCATCAACGCGCTCGACTTCCTGCTCGCTCAGAAGAAGATCGCCAAGGGCGACAGGATCGGTCACGTCTACTTCGAGGGCGACTACGGCGAAAACGCGCTCCAGGGCTCCAAGTACGCTGCCGAGCGGGCCGGGTTGACGATCTTCGAGCAGAAGATCAAGCCGACCGACAACGACATGACCGCACAGGTCACCGCCCTCAGGAAGGCGGGCGTGAAGGCCGTCATGGTCAGTGCGGGACCGCGTCAGGCGGCCTCCCTGGTCGGGGTCGCGGCGGCGGGCCGCTTCGCCGTGCCGATCATCGGCAACAACTCCGCGTTCTCGCCGCAGCTCCTGGCCACTCCGGCGGGTCCCGCGCTCCAGAAGAACTACTACGTGGCCTCCTCGACCCTGCCCATCGGCTCTCCGGAGCCGGGGCCCTCCGCTCTCGCGAAGGCGTACCGGGCGGAGTACCCGAAGGACTCCCTCGACAACGGCGTCGCGGCCGGTTACTCGGCGGGGAAGATCTTCGAGGAGGTGCTGACGCGGGCCTGTGCCGACAAGAACCTCACCAGGGAGGGCATGGCCAAGGCCGTCCGCTCGATGAACGCCTTCGACAACGGCTTCGGCATGACGCACGACTTCACCGATCCGAAGGCCCCGTCGACCCGCCAGTCGGTGATCATGCAGCCGGACGCGAGGACGCCGGGCGGGCTGAAGGTCGTGCAGGGGGCGGCGACGTCGAAGGTGGCGGAGGGCTTCACGTTCGGGGGGTAGGCGCCGCTGGTTCCGCTACGGGATCAGCTGCTGGTTCCGCTACGGGATTGGGCGCCGGTCTTGCCGTACGGAGACCGGCGCCGGTCTCCCGGAACGGGTCCGGGCTCATCCCCCCGCGGGGCCGGCTTCGCCCGGCTCCGTGCCGGAATCGGGTGATCCGCCGTCGGACGCCGCCCGCAGCAGCTCCTCCGTGGAGGTGACCTGCGCGAAGCCGCCGCCGTGCAGGGAGACGGCGGTGGCGCGGGTCAGCTCGTCGGCGCTCTGCGTCCAGTCGAAGGGGCCCTTGAGGTCGAAGGTGTGGGTGGCGTCCAGCGGGACGATGACGCCGTAGCCGAGGTTGCCGCCCATCCGGGCCGTGGTCTCCACGCACATGTTGGTCTGGATCCCGGCCAGCACGAACTGCTCGACGCCTGCCTCCTTGAACCATCCGTCCAGGTCGGGGGTGCCGTAGAAGGCGGAGTTGACCAGCTTGGAAATGAGCACCTCGGGGCCGGAGCCCTTGCCCCGCCGGTCCTCGACGTACGGCTTGAACTCGTTGCCTTCCGTCCCGGGGCGCAGCGGGGACCACTCTTCGGTGGAGTCGTGCCGTACGAAGACGACCGGACGGCCCGCGGCCTGCCATTCCTCGATGAGGGCGGCGATGTTGCCGTCGGCGTCGGGGTTGTTGCGCCGGCCCCAAAAGGGGTCCTCGAAGCCCTTCTGTACGTCGACGACGACCAGGGCGGTGCGTTGCGTGATGTCCATGACGATGATCCTGCCGGGGCCGGGGCACGACCAACAGAGGGTGGAAAGTCAGCGATCGATGGGAAGCAGCCACTTGTCAGTGGTCGCACGTAGGGTCGTGGCATGCCTTCGGAATCCGCCAGTACGGCGACCCCGCGACCGCAGACCCACCCCGCCGACAGCCACGGCCTGATCCAGGTCCGGGGCGCCCGGGAGAACAACCTGCGGAACGTCTCCGTGGACCTGCCCAAGCGCCGTCTCACCGTGTTCACCGGAGTCTCCGGCTCCGGAAAGTCCTCGCTGGTCTTCGGTACGGTCGCCGCCGAGTCGCAGCGGCTGATCAACGAGACGTACAGCGCCTTCCTCCAGGGCTTCATGCCGAGCCTGGGCCGCCCCGACGTCGACGCCCTGCACAACCTCAGCGCCGCGATAGTCGTCGACCAGGAGCGGATGGGGGCCAACTCGCGGTCCACCGTGGGCACCGCGACGGATGCGTACGCCATGCTGCGCATCGTCTTCAGCCGTCTGGGCACGCCGAACCTGCCGAGCGCGGGCGCGTTCAGCTTCAACCTGCCGGACGGCATGTGCCCGCGCTGCGAGGGCATGGGACAGGTCTCCGACATCGCGGTCGACCAGCTCGTCGACCGCGAGAAGTCCCTCAACGAGGGCGCGATCATCGTGCCCGGTTCCCCGGTGGACTCCTGGCCGTGGCAGATCACGGTCAACTCCGGGTTCTTCGACGCGGACAAGAAGCTGAAGGACTACACCGAGGAGGAGTGGGCGGACCTCCTGCACAAGCCTCCGACGAAGGTGAGGGTCGGCAAGAACAACTTCACCTACGAGGGCCTCGCGGCACGGGTGCAGCGGACCATCCTGGTCAAGGACCGCGAGTCGATGCAGTCCCACATCCGGACCTTCGTCGACCGGGCGGTCGTGTTCGCCGACTGCCCCGAGTGCGGCGGTACGCGGCTGACGCGGGCGGCCCTCGCCTCGAAGATCGACGGGGTGAACATCGCGGAGTGCTCGGCGATGCAGATCAGCGACCTGGCGAAGTTCCTGGGCGGGCTGGCCGCGCCGGAGGTCGCCCCGCTCCTGGTGAACCTGCGGGAGCTGCTGGACTCGCTGGTCGAGATCGGGCTCGGGTACCTGAGCCTGGACCGTCCGGCCGGGACGCTGTCGGGCGGTGAGGCCCAGCGCGTGAAGATGGTGCGGCACCTCGGGTCGCCGCTGACCGATGTCACGTACATCTTCGACGAGCCGACCACCGGGCTGCACCCGCACGACATCCGCCGCATGAACGACCTGCTGCTGCGGCTGCGGGACAAGGGCAATACGGTGCTGGTCGTCGAGCACAAGCCGGAGGTGATCCGGATCGCCGATCACGTGGTGGATCTGGGGCCGGGTGCGGGTTCGGCCGGTGGCGAGCTGTGCTTCAGCGGGGACGTGGCGGGTCTTGAGGCGTCCGGGACGCTGACGGGACGGCACCTCTCGCACCGGGCGCGGTTGCGGACGGAGGTGCGGACGCCGACGGGGTTCCTGTCGATCGCCGGGGCGTCGCAGCACAACCTGAAGGACGTCAGCGTCGAGCTGCCGACCGGTGTGCTGACGGTGGTGACCGGAGTCGCCGGGTCGGGCAAGAGCTCGCTCATCCACGGGAACCTGCCGGGGCGTGAGGGGGTCGTGGTCGCGGACCAGTCGCCGATCCGGGGGTCCAGGCGGTCCAACCCGGCCACGTACACGGGGCTGTTGACTCCGATACGGAACGCCTTCGCCAAGGCCAACGGGGTGAAGGCGGCGTTGTTCAGCGCCAACTCCGAGGGCGCGTGCGGGAACTGCGGGGGGATCGGGCTGGTCTACACCGATCTCGGGGTGATGGCCCAGGTGTCGTCGGTGTGCGAGGTGTGCGGCGGGAAGCGGTTCACGGCGGAGGTCCTCGCGTACACGCTGAACGGCAGGAACATCCACGAGGTGCTGGGGATGTCGGTCGCCGAGGCGTACGACTTCTTCGCGGACGGCAGTGCGGTGGGGGGCGCTCCGGGGAAGCAGGCGCGGGCCCTGCTGACGCGGCTCGCCGAGGTGGGGCTCGGGTATCTGCGGCTCGGGCAGCCGCTGAACACCCTGTCGGGTGGGGAGCGGCAGAGGTTGAAGCTGGCGATTCACATGGCGGAGAAGGCGGCGACCTACGTCCTGGACGAGCCGACGACCGGGCTCCACATGGCGGACGTGGACCAGCTCCTCGCCCTTCTCGACCGGCTGGTCGACGCCGGGAACACGGTGATCGTGATCGAGCACCACCAGGCGGTGATGGCCCACGCGGACTGGATCGTGGACCTCGGCCCGGGCGGTGGCCACGACGGTGGCCGGATCGTCTTCGAGGGGACTCCCGGGGAGCTGGTGGCGTCGGGGACGACGCTGACGGCGCGGCACCTTCGGGAGTACGTGGAGGGGTAGGGGGCCGTTGCACGGTGCGGGCCGGGGTCACTGCCGGGGCTCCGCCCCGGACCCCGGCCCGCCTCCGGCGGGTTGCGCAGTTCCCCGCGCCCCCAATGCCCTCTCCCTCGCCCCCTTGGGCGGCGGGGCCGCCCCCCGGGGGCGGAACGGGCGGGCAAGGGGGCGGCCCCCTCGCTCCGGGCCCACCCCGGAGCACCCCCGCCCCACCCCGCTACCGACCCAGCATCCCGGTCAGGCCAGGAAGTCCCGGCCGATGGCCTCCGCCACCCGTTCCAGGAGCTCTCCGGCCTGCGCCATGCTCTTCTCCACGTCCGGCTCCAGCGCACTCAGCGCGTACGCCCGCCGGATCCCCGCCCGCCCGAGCGCCTCCGCCGGAAGCGCCAGGCGGCCGCAGACCGCCACGACCTCCACGCCCGCCGCGCGCGCGGCAGCCGCGACCCCCGCCGGGGCCTTTCCGTGCAGGGTCTGCTCGTCGAGCGAGCCTTCGCCCGTGATGACCATGGTGGCCCGCTCCAGCGCCGGAGCGAAGCCCAGCACGTCGAGCATCACCTCGATGCCGGGGCGAAAGCGTGCCCCTAGGGCCGTCAAGGCCCCGTAGCCGATGCCGCCCGCGGCCCCCGCCCCCGGCGAGCCCGCCTCATCAGGACCGCCCGCCGCCGGGCCCAGTACCGACGCGAAGTGCGCCAGCGCCGCGTCGAGCGTCGCGACGTCCTCGGGCGACGCGCCCTTCTGCGGCCCGTACACCGCCGGAGCGCCCTTCGGCCCCGTCAGCGGATTGTCGACGTCGCTCGCGAGGATCAGGTCGACTCCCCCGGCGGAGGCGAAGCGCGGGTCGAGCCCGGAGAGGTCCGCCGAGGCGACCTCGGCCAGCGGACCGCCGCCCGGCCCGACCGGCACCCCGTCCGCGTCCAGGAAGCGCGCGCCCAGCGCGGCCAGCATCCCGGCCCCGCCGTCCGTGGTCGCGCTGCCGCCGACCCCGAAGACGATGGTCTTCGCGCCCGCGTCCAGCGCCGCCCTCAGAAGCTCGCCCGAGCCGTACGTGGTGGCCGTGAGGGGGGCGAAGACGCCGGAGGGGAGGTGCTGGAGGCCCGATGCCTCCGCCATCTCCACCACGGCCGTGCCGTCCGCCTCGCGGAAGGCGTACGCCGCGGTCAGGCCCTCGCCGCGCGGGCCCGTGACCCGTACCTCGCGGCGCTCGAAGCCCGCGGCGACCGCAGCCGCCACCGTGCCGTCGCCGCCGTCGGCGACCGGCAGGGACTCGACCTCGACCCCGGGGACCGCCCTGCGCAGCCCGGCCGTCACCCGCTCAGCGACCTGCACGGCCGTCAGCGAGCCCTTGAACTTGTCGGCGGCGATCAGCACCCGTGCCTTCGCACCGGTTCCCTCGCTCGCCGCACTCTTTGCTGCTCCGTCCGTCACCTTGCATCCCTTGCTTTCGAACAGGCAGTCGCGCCGCCCCGACCATAACCGTCCTGGCCACCCCCTGCCCATGGCCAGTATCGGAAGCCGGAACCCACCGCGCCCCGTGCCCACCCCTTCTGACGGCGCGCCAACCCCCCATATCACGACATTGAGCACCATAAGGTGTGCGGCATGAGTACGGAATCCCTCGATCCACCGCAGCCGCCCCCGGAACCCTCCGAGGGGCCGGACACCGCCGCCCGCCCCGCCGTCGACGGCAGGCCCGACCAGGCGGTGATCGTCATCGGCGTACTCGCCGTGGCCGCCGTCGTCGCCTGGGCATTCATCGGCAAGGAGTCCTTCGAGAGCACTTCGTCGACGGCGCTCGCCTGGGTCCTCAACAACTTCGCCTGGCTGTTCGTCATCGCCGCCGACGTGTTCCTGCTGATGTGCCTGTGCATCGCGCTGAGCCGGTTCGGCCGGATCAGGCTCGGCAAGGACGACTCCGAGCCCGAGTTCACGAACCTGGCCTGGATCGCCATGATGTTCAGCGCGGGCATGGGCATCGGCCTGATGTTCTACGGGGTCGGGGAGCCCCTTCAGCACTACCTCACCCCGCCGCCCGGCAGCGGGGCCGCACCCGGTTCCGGGGACGCCGCCCGCGCGGCCCTGGAGTACTCCTTCTTCCACTGGACGCTCGGCCCGTGGGCGATCTACGGCGTCGCCGGTCTCGCCCTCGCCTACGCCACCTTCCGCAAGGGGCGCGGAAACAGGATGAGTTCCGCCTTCGTGCCGCTGCTCGGGGAGAAGCGCGCGGTCGGCTGGCAGGGCAAGGTCATCGACCTGCTCGCCGTGTTCGCGACCGTCTTCGGCACCGCGACCAGCCTGGGTCTCGGCGCGCTCCAGGTCTCCAAGGGCCTGAACATCGTCACCGGCGTCGAGGACACCAAGACCGTCGAGCTGATCATCATCGGCTCGCTGTCCGCGGCGTTCGTACTGTCCGCCTTCTCCGGCCTGCACAAGGGCGTGAAGTGGCTCAGTACGGTCAACATCGTGCTGGCCACGCTGCTGATGCTGTTCGTGTTCGTCCTCGGCCCGACCGTGTTCATCCTGGACGCGATCCCCGCCTCGATCGGCGGCTACCTGACCAACCTGGTGCCGATGGCGACCCGCACCGGCGCCTTCGGCGACAGCGAGTGGCTGGGCACCTGGACGATCTTCTACTGGGCGTGGTGGCTGTCCTGGGCCCCGTTCGTCGGCACGTTCATCGCCCGGATCTCCAAGGGCCGCAGCATCCGCGAGTTCCTGATCGGGGTGCTGCTGGTGCCCAGCGGCGCGACGGTGGTGTGGTTCTGCGTGATGGGAGGTTCCGCGCTCCGCCTGGACGACACCGGGGCCGCCGACATGGCGGGCTCGGTGAAGGACGGCGCGGAGGCTTCGCTGTTCGCGCTCCTGGACGCGCTGCCGCTGTCCACCCTCACCTCGGTCATCGCGATGCTGCTGGTCATGACGTACTTCGTGACCAGCGCCGACTCGGCGTCCCTGGTGATGGGCTCGCTGACCAGCCGGGGCTCCTTGCACCCGCCGACCTGGCTGGTGGTGCTGTGGGGCGTACTGATGGCCTCGGTCGCGGCAGGACTGCTGCTCGCGGGTGGTCTGAACTCCCTCCAGACGGCGACGATCCTGGTCGCGCTGCCCTTCGTCCTGGTCATGCTCGGCCTGTGCTGGGCACTGGTGAAGGAGCTCCGCGAGGACCCGGGCGCGGGCCCGGCCCGCCACCACGCGCTGCACGGCCTGCGGGACGCCGTACGGGCGATGGTCGGTGACGCGATCACCGAGCAGGGCCCCGACCGGAGGCACCCGAGGCTGCGCCGCGCGGCCAAGTCCCGTACGGACGACTGAGGTTGAGCATGTTCGGTACGTAGCAGGAGGGGCGCGGCAGCAACTGCCGCGCCCCTTCGGCGAGTTCACCCCGACAGGTGCTCCATCTGGTCGTCGCCCAGGTAGAAGTACCACTGCGTCTCGGCGTCCGGGTGCGGGTACGCCACGGGGTCGACCATGGCGAGCGCGTCGAGGAACGTCTCGACCAGCTCGGGGTGTTCACCCTCGAAGTGGCCTTCGGCGGAGAGCCTGCGGACCCGGCCGATCATCCAGACGGTGACGTTGTACGCGGAGACGTCGACGTTCATCGGGTACTCGTCGCCGCTGTCCATGTACCGGCTGTACACCCGCCCCGTCGCCCCGTCCAGCAGCAGCGCCCCGTCGTCGCCGATCACCCCGAGCCGCACGATGCCCTCGGCGCCCTCGGGGCGGGGGTAGTACTCCTCGTCGTAGTCGAACTCCGTGGCGAGTTGCGCGGAGGGGTCCTCCTCGCGTTCGTAGAGCTCGGCGACCGTCGGCAGCGTACCCCCCTCCATCTCGATGACGGCCGTGTCGACGTCCGCGAGGCCCGTCTCCAGCAGGTGGCGGCGGGTGGCGGGGTGGCTGAGTGCGGCGGGCAGTTCCGGCTTCAGCAGCCCGAAGCACCGCCCGTAGTCCCCGGACAGGTCCACGTCCAGCACCTCGTCGTCCAGGTCGTACACGAGTCCGTCGATCCCCGGGCCCCCGATCCACACCAGCGGTCGCACCAGCATCTGCTGCCGCCAGAAGCCCGATACGCCCGGCCACTCCTGGAGCATGCGGGGGTCGCAGTCCCGGACCACCTTGAGCATCTCCTCCTGGAGCGCCGCGACGACGTGCGGCCCGCACGGCACCCGGTTGCGGGCGTACGGACCCGTGTCGGGCCGCATCCGGGCCACGGCCTCGGTGAGGTAGGAGAGGGTGGACACGTCGGATGCGAGCAGTTCCAGCTCCTGGGGCCGGATCGGTTCGCGGTGGTAGTAGCCGGTGGTCAGGACCCGCCCGGTGTCCCCCTCCAGCAGGACGGGTCGACCGCCCCTGCCGTACGAGAAGGAGCCGAGCCGGTAGAGCCCGCCGGGCCCCGCCTCCGCCAGGCCCAGGTCGAAGCGGAGCAGCGGCGCCTCGCGCGGCAGCCCGACCTCGGCGAGGAAGGCGCGGGTCGGCCCGTGCCGGAGCCCGGGCGGGAGTTCGGTGGCCGTGACCAGACCCTCGGCGCCGTGGACCGATTCGGCGCGCGGCCGGTCGTACGGAACGCGCAACGGCCGGTCGTCGAGCGTCCCGGGTGCGGAGATCGCCCCCGTGACGACGTCGCCGACGTGGCTCGGCCAGATGTTCCCGTCGTACGGGCGTTCCGCCGCGCCCGCTCCCTCGGCGGGGGCGCGCGCTCCGAACGGGTCGACGGAGGCGAGGAGTTCGGTGAAGGTCGCGGCGGCCGTCGGGTGGTCGTCCTCGGTGAGGCGGTGGACGGCGTCGAGCGCGCGGATCTGCGGGAGCGCCCAGGTGGTGAAGGCGAGCGCGGAGACGTCCGTGTTGAGCGGCACGAGGACGTCGTCGGCATGCCGGCCGTAGAGGCGTCCGGTGTCTCCTTCGAGGAGCAGTTCGGCGTCCTCGACGGGGCCGCCGAGGCTGATCATGCGCGCGGCTCGGGGCGGGGTGCCGTACCCCTGGCCGCTGTCCGTCCACGGTTCGACGGGCTCCGTCAGCCACCCGGGTGCGGCCTGCCGGACGAGTCCGTGGGTGCGCAGGAAGCGGCGGGTGGGGGCGTGGGTGAGGGATGCGGGCAGCGCGTCGTCCTCGTACCGCAGGATCTGCCATGCCGGGAACGCGTCCTCCAGGAACCCCCCGGACAGGTCGAAGGCGAGGCCGTCGTCACCCGGCGGGGCGATCCAGGCGAGGGTGCGGATCACCATCTGGGCCCGCCAGAAAGTCGATATGTCGTCGGCGACGTCCAGCAGGACGGGATCCGTCTCGGCGATCAGCTCCAGCATGGTGCGCCGCATTCCGGCGACGGTGCCGGGGCCGCAGGCGACGGTGCGCCGGTCGTAGCGTCCGGCGTCGGGGCGGAGCATCGCGACCAGTTCGCAGAGGTGCACGAGGGAGGAGAGGTCGGTGGCGAGGAGCCGGTGCGCGCCGTCGTCCTCGACGTACACGCGGCCGGTCGTGCCGTCGAGCACGATGCGGTGCGAGGAGGGCAGGAAGGCGAAGGCGCCGATCTGGCGGCCCAGTCGGCCGCGAGCCAGTCCGCCCGTGATGTCGAACCGCATCAGCGGGGCCTCGCGGGGCAGTCCGACCGTGGTGAGGAATGCGCGGCTCTGCGGATGCCGGGGCCAGTCCGGGGGCAGGGACTCGTCCGTCGCCAGGGAGACCCCGCCCTCCGCGAGCGCCCCGCCCAGTTGCTCCGTCCCGAAGTCCACCAGCACGTGTGTCCCCTTCCCCGCCCTTACGGGCGCCCCCGTCACGATCGCGAGCGAGCGTACAAGGGGGGTTTGTAGGGTGGGTCGGGTGACCCAGGAATCCCGCAACACCCCGTCGGCACGGACCACGGTGACCCCCGAGGAGTACGCCGCGTACATCGCCTCACTGCCGCGCGTACTCGCAGGGGCCGCGGCCCTCTTCCGGGACGAGGAGGGCCGCGTCCTGCTGGTCGAGCCGAACTACCGGGAGGGATGGGTACTGCCGGGCGGCACGGTCGAGTCGGAGTCGGGCGAGACGCCGCGAGGGGGCGCGCACCGCGAGACGCTCGAAGAGATCGGCCTGGACGTCGAGCTGGGCCGACTCCTGGTCGTGGACTGGGCGACGGCCCCGGGGCGACCGCCGATCGTCGCGTACCTGTACGACGGCGGGGTGCTGGACGCCGCGCAGCTCGCCGCGATCAGGCTTCAGGAGGAGGAGCTGGTGTCGTGGCGCCTGGTCCCGGTGGACGAGGTCACCTCGTACGCCTTGGGCTCCTTGGGCTCCCGCATCCTCGCGGCCCTGGCGGTCCTGGCGGACGGCACGGGCGCCGCCGAGCTGGAGAACGGCCGCCGCGTGAGCTAGGCGGCGGTCTGGGTCCTGGGGCTCGGCTCCGCCACGCCGCCACCGCCCACCTCCCCCGGGGCCCCCTTGCGCACCCCCCTCTCCAGCCCGAGCGTCACGACCACCGACAGCCCCGCCACCACCGTCATCGCCACCCCCGCCGAAACGAACTGCGCGACCGCCCCCGCCAGCCCCGCCCCCACTCCCTGCATCGCCAGCATCCCCGACGTGTGCAACCCCAGCGCGTGTCCGCTCAACGCGTCCGGCGTCAGCGCCATCAACCGCTCCTGAAGCAGCAGCGTCGCCGCGAACCCCACCGACGCGACGAACACCACCGCCGCCCCCACCACCAACGGCGGTTCCAGGAAGAACACCAGATACGGCACGGCCAGCAGCAGCCTCAGCACCGGCCCGCCCCGCGCCCGCCACCCCGCCGACACGAACCGTCCCACCACGGTGTCCCCGACGAACATCCCGCACGCCGCGCACGCGAACAGCACGCCAGCGGAAGCCGGTTCGTACGGTACGAAGAGCGACTCGCAGCCCACGATCAGCCCGTTCGGCACGCACAGCATCAGGTACACGTACCGCCGCGGCTTCGAAGCCCACAGCACCCCGTTCGTACGCCACGTCTCCGCGACCGAGGCCCTCCCCTTCGCCCGAGGCGGCCTGCTGCTCAGGCCGAAGCGCGCGACGGCCGCCGCCGCGAGGTAGAGCCCCGCCCCAACGAGCAGCGTGCCGCGCGGCGACAGCACGGTCACCAGCAGCCCGCCGACGGCGAAGCCCATGATCTGCATGGCCCCGTTGGACATGTTGATCACCGAGCGGCCGATCAGGAAGCCGTCCCGGGGAAGGATCTCGTTGAGGAGCCCGTACACCACTCCCCCGCCCAGCGAGGCGAACACGCCGAGCCCCAGCAGCACCGCGAAGGAGGCCCCCACCGGCAGCCCCGGTATCGCCTGCACCGCCGTCGCCACCGCGAACAGCAACCAGAGCCCGGTGATCGCGGCACGCGGCGGCAGCCGGTCGGCGGCCGACAACAACGTAGTCGCGCCGAGGAGTTGGAGCAGTGAAGGACCGAACATCGCGAGGGACGAGAGGAGCGGCGAGCCGGTGGAGGAGTAGATGAGGACGCCGAGGGCCAGACCGGTCACGGTCTGGGCCGCCGACTTCATGGAGGCGTTCAGGAACAACGGCGTGAACTCCGGCTGCCGGAACAGTTCGCGGTAGGTGTGCATGGAGGGAGCCTGGGAGCCCCGCCGGGAACGGCGTAATGTTTCGCACGTACGCGAAAGTCCGGGCGCTCAGGGCCGCATGGGGAGGGAGGGCACCGCATGGGCTGGTGGCAGGTGGACGCCGACACCCTCGCCCGCGGACGGTTCGTCATATCCCCTCTCGCGGAAGCCACTTCGAGCCTCAAACTGCTCCTGCGGCGCGCCCCCGCCTCCCACCCCGGCGAGCACGCCTGGCTGGCCGCGCACCTGCCCGCCTTCCAGGACCTCCTCCGCGCCGACCCCCTCGTCCCGCTCCTGCTGGAGGCCGCCTTCCGCCCCCGCTGGAACGCGGACTTCATCACCCCGACCCCGTCCGCCGACGGCGAGCGGACCTTCGTCCAGGAGCTGGCCGTCATGCGGGCGACGCCACCGGAGCGCGTCCACGACGACCTCGCCTTCGCCCTCGGCGGCCCGCCGCCGCCCGCCCTGTGCCGCCCCGACCTGGCGGACCGTGCCGCCGATGTCCTGGACTGGGTGTGGCAGCGGACCGTACTGCCCCAATGGCCGCTGCGGAGGCGGGTGTTGGAAGCGGACATCGTGGCGCGGACGGCGCAGTTGAGCAGGGGAGGCTGGGCGGCGGCGCTGGAGGACATGCGGCCGGGGATGCGCTGGCTGGGCGGCGACCGGTTGCAGATCAACACGCAGGAGTACGCGCCGAGGGAGGCTTCCGGGGCCCGGCTGCTGTTCGTCCCGGTCAGCTTCGACACGAGCTGGGTGTCGTGGGAAGGCGGACACCGGTACGCGGTCGTGTACCCGTGCGCGGGCGCGCTCGCCGAACCGGGACGGCCTCCGGCCCCGGAGGCACTGGGCCAACTGCTCGGCAGGGGCCGCGCCGCCGTCCTCGTCCTCCTGGACGCACCGCTGAGCACCACGCACCTGGTCGCACTGACCGGCCTGCCGCTGGGCTCGGTGGGCCGTCACCTGAAGGTGCTGCTGGACGCACGTCTGGTGCGGCGCAGACGTGCGGGGCGGTCCGTGCTGTACTACCGGACCGGAGCGGGCGACGTACTGGTGAACTCGCAGACGGAAGAAGCCGAATGACGGGGCGTTCGTGGCGGTGACCGCGTCGTGGCCGGCGCGGGATTCCCGGCGGGCGATTTCCGATGGCGCGCCGCGCGGGCCTGCGCATAACCTCCGGCCATGACTCTTGTCGCGATCTTCAGCGGGGCCGGGATCTCCACGGATTCCGGCATCCCCGACTACCGGGGTCCCAGCGGGCTGTGGCGGCGCGATCCCGACGCCGAGAAGCTGACCACGTACAGCTCCTACATGGACGACCCGGAGGTCCGCCGCAAGTCCTGGCTGCTGCGGCGCGAGCAGCACGCCCTGAACGCCCGGCCCAACGCGGCGCACCGGGCGGTCGCCGAGTTGGACCGGCGGGACGGGTTCGCGGTGCGGGTGATCACGCAGAACGTGGACGGGCTGCACCAGGCGGGCGGCATGCCCGACCGCAAGGTGCTCGAACTGCACGGCACCGACCGGGCGGTGGTGTGCACCGCCTGCCGGGTGCGGTCGCCGATGGACGAGGCGCTGGAGCGGGTGGACGCGGGCGAGCCGGACCCGGCGTGCCTGGCCTGCGGGGGGATCCTGAAGGCCGCGACGGTGATGTTCGGCCAGGAGCTGGACCCGGTGGTGCTGGGCACCGCGGAGGCGGTGGCGAAGGCGTGCGAGGTGATCTTCGCGGTCGGCTCCACGCTCCAGGTGCATCCGGCGGCTTCGCTGGTGGGGATCGCGGCCGAGCACGGGGCGCGGCTGATCATCGTGAACGCGGAGCCCACCCCGTACGACCCCCTCGCCGACGAGGTGGTGCGGGAGCCGATCGGGACGGCGCTGCCGAGACTGCTGGCAGGACTGGGCTGACCGGACTGGGCTGACCAGCTCGGGCCGCCCCTAGAAGAGGGCGGCCTCGGCAGGGGCGCCGCTCTCGAAGTCGAGGAGGCGCTGCTTGCGGTCGAGGCCGCCGCCGTAGCCGGTGAGGCTGCCGGTGGATCCGACGACGCGATGGCACGGGACGATGATGCCGACGGGATTCTTGCCGTTGGCGAGGCCGACGGCCCGGGACGCCCCCGTGTTGCCCAACTGCTCCGCGAGTTGGCCGTACGTGCGCGTCTCGCCGTACGGGATCTGCTGGAGCTGCGCCCACACGGCACGCTGGAACGGGGTGCCGTGCAGGTGGAGCGGGACGGTGAAGTCCTTCAACTCCCCCTCGAAGTAGGCGTGGAGCTGCTCGATGACTTCGGGGAACGGCTCGGGATCCGGGTCGCCGAAGGTCTCCTCGGCGGGGCGGTGCCGCTGGCCGACCATGTAGAGGCCGGACAGGACGCCGTCGGTGGCGACGAGGGTGAGCGGGCCGTACGGACTGTCGAGGACGGTGTGCTGCGTGGCGGTCACGTCGATCAACTCGCTTACTTCGGGAGGTGGTTGATGGGGTGGGAGTCGGTCGCCCACAGGTACTGGACGGCGTACGCGCGCCAGGGTCGCCAGGCTGCGGCGCGTGCGGTGAGGGCGGCCGGGGTGTGCGGCAGGCCGAGGCCCTGGGCGGCCTTCTTGATGCCGAGGTCGGAGGGGAGGAAGGCGTCCGGGTCGCCGAGGGCGCGCATCGCGATGACCTCGGTGGTCCAGGGGCCGAAGCCGGGAAGTTCGAGGAGTTGGGCGCGGGCCCGGTCCCAGTCGCTGTCGACGCCCAGCATGAGTGTGCCCTCCGCGAGGGCGGCGACGAGGGTGGTGAGGGTGGTGCGGCGGCTGCGCGGCAGAGCGAGGCTCTCGGGGTCGAGTCCGGCGAGGGCCTCGGAGGTCGGGAAGAGGTGAGTGAGGCCGCCCTCGGTGTCCTCGATCGGAGTGCCGTACGCCGTGACCAGGCGGGCGGCGTGGGTGCGGGCGGCGGCCGTCGACACCTGCTGGCCGAGGACCGCCCGTACGGCGAACTCGTCGGCGTCGGTGGTGCGCGGCACCCGCCGCCCCGGGGCCGCCGCCACCAGCGGTGCGAGCAGCGGATCGGCGCTCAGCCGCTCGTCGACGGCGACCGGGTCGGCGTCGAGGTCGAGCAGCCAGCGGCAGCGGCTGATGGCGTGGGTGAGGTCGCGCAGGTCGGTGAGGGAGAGTCGGCAGGCGATGTGGTCGGGGCGCGGGGAGAGCGCCACGATGCCGTGCCCGTACGGGAGTCGGAGCGTGCGGCGGTACGCGCCGTCGCGCCACTCCTCGATGCCGGGGACGGCGGTGGCGGCGAGGTGGCCGAAGAGGTTGTCGGGGTTGAGGGGGGCTCGGAAGGGAAGCCGGAGGGAGATCACACCGGGCGTCTGGGGCGCCTGCCCCGCCCGCTTCTTGCCGCGCTCCCGCAGCTCACTGGGGGCGAGGCCGAAGACCTCGCGGACGGTGTCGTTGAAGGTGCGGACGGAGGAGAACCCGGCGGCGAACGCGATGTCGGCCATGGGCAGCGGGGTGGTCTCGATGAGCAGCCTGGCCGTCTGGGCGCGCTGTGCCCGCGCCAGCGCGAGCGGCCCGGCCCCCAGCTCTGCCCGGAGCTGCCGCTCGACCTGCCGGGTGGAGTATCCGAGCCGGGCGGCCAGTCCCGGCACGCCCTCCCGGTCGACGACGCCGTCCCGGATGAGCCGCATGGCACGGGCGACGGCGTCGGCGCGGGCGTTCCACTCGGGGGAACCGGGGCTGGTGTCGGGGCGGCACCGCTTGCAGGCCCGGAACCCGGCCTGCTGGCAGGCCGCCGCGCTCGGGTAGAACGTCATGTTCTGCGGCTTGGGCGGGACGACGGGGCAGCTGGGGCGGCAGTAGATGCGCGTGGTGGTGACGGCGGTGAACACCCAGCCGTCGAAGCGCGCGTCCTTGGACTGCACGGCACGGACGCAGCGGTCGGTGTCCGTGTGCATGGCACGGATGCCCTGCTGTGCTCCCGGCTCGACCGCGCATGCGGCTGTGTCTTCGGCTTCGGCTTCGGCCACGACTGCGGCCTCGGTGGATGTCATACGTCCAGCATCAACCACCGATCACGTCTCAGCTGGCGGAATTCCGACATCAACGTGCGGTGACCAGGGCCTGCTCACCGTGCGGTGCCCGCAGAGGGCATGGAGGCGCGCCGGGCTGTGCCGATGTGCGGCTCCGCCGGGCTGTGCCGATGTGCGGCTCCGCCGGGCTGTGCCGATGTGCGGCTCCGCCGCGCGGGCGGAGCGGACAGGATCGCCCCGCGCCCCCGCGCAGCGACCCGAACCGCTACCGCCCACCGCCCCGCGCCACCCTTACTCCCCCGCCAAGAGCCCCCGCACCCGCTCCACCACCCCCGCATCCCTCCCCACCGCGAACGGCAACGCGTTCCCACCCACGATCCGGTACCGCTCCCCCACCCGCGTCCGGTCCGTACCCCCCGCCTCCTCCACCAGCAGCAAGCCCGCCGCGTGATCCCAGGCCAGCTCCCACGAGAACGCCACGGCGTCCAACTCCCCCCGGGCGATCGCCAGGTACTCCAGGCCCGCCGACCCGCACGGCCGCGCCTCCACTCCGGGCACCGCGAGCCGCAGCAGCGCCCCCTTCTCCTCCGGTGTCGTGTAGTCGGGGTTCGACGTCGCCACCCTCAGCGGAGCGCCCCGGTCCGGCGAACCCGCGTGCAGGCGACGGCCGTTCAGAGTCGCGCCCCGCCCTCGTACCGCTATCGCCATCTCGTCCCGCGCGGGCGCGTACGTCCAGGAAGCCCGCAGCTCACCGCCTTGCGCGAGCGCGACCAGCGTGCAGAAGCCCGCATCCCCGTGCACGAACTCGCGCGTCCCGTCGACCGGGTCGACGATCCAGACCGGCGCGTCCCCCCGTATCGCCTCGTAGACCGCCGGGTCCGCGTGGACCGCTTCCTCGCCCACCACCACCGAACCTGGCAGCAGTCGCGTCAGCGCCGCCGTGAGGTGTTCCTCCGCACCCCGGTCAGCGACCGTCACCAGGTCGTAGGGCCCGCCCTTCTCCACCACCTCGTGCGCGGCGAGCCGCCGGAAACGAGGCATGATCTCGACTGCGGCCGCCTCACGAACGGCCTCCTCCACTGCGGCGACAAGCTGCTCATCGATCATGCCGTCCAGCAAAGCACGCCCCACTGACAGCCGACCCGGCCGGTGGTGTCATCGGTAGGAGATCCGGGTGAACGGCCACTCCGCCTCCAGCCACTCCCGCACCGCCTCCACCAGGGGTCCGTCCAACGCCGCCCGGTCGGCGCGCACCCAGGACCGTACGGACGTCACCGAGGGGTCGTCCCAGTCGGGATAGACGTACACGCAGCCGATGACGTCGACGGCATCCCCCACCGCCGGATCGAGCACCGTGAAGGTGAATCCCCTCCCCGCCGCGAAGTCGGCGAGGTGCCCCTCGACGTCCCCGAGGTTCTCCGCCGCCGACATCCCGTCCTCCGGCGGCCAACTCCGGCTGAATCCGGGCGTCCTGCGGATGTGCCCGATGCTGGACGTCCATGCGGCGAGGTCACCCGCGTTGTGCTCCGGGGCCAGCGGTACGAGCCGGAACGACTCGGTCTCGAACAGTCTCGGGGCCACGAACCCCGCCGGAACGAAGGGGCGCGGGGGCAGCGTCTCGTCAGTCATCCACGCAGGCTAGGCACGGCCTCCGGCCCGTCTCCACCGAATTCACCGCCCCCCTCGGCGGAAAGCCTGGAAGAGGAGGAATGTCCGCGCCCGGGATAGCGTTGTCGCAGGCCAGGCGGCCCCGCGAGGTGCCGAGCGGCGACACGCATACGCCGGGCGGCCCCACAGAGGTACCGGGCGGAACAACGGAGGCGGAACACAGTGCACGGTGAGTACAAGGTCCCCGGCGGCAAGCTCGTCGTCGTCGACCTCGACACGGAGCCCGACGCCAGCGGCGGCGAGGTCCTGCGGAACGTGCGGGTCGCCGGGGACTTCTTCCTGGAGCCCGACGAGGCGATCGTCGCGATCAACGACGCACTGGAGGGCGCTCCGGCCGACACCGACGCCACCGGTCTGGCGGCGCGCGTCGAGGCGTCGCTGCCCGAGGGCACCGTGATGTTCGGACTCACCTCCGAGGGCATCGCCGTCGCCGTGCGCCGCGCCCTCGCGCACGCCACGGACTGGACCGACTACGACTGGCAGCTCATCCACGAGGCCCCGCAGCCCCCCGCCCTGCACATGGCGCTCGACGAGGTCATCACCGCCGAGGTCGCGGCCGGTCGCCGCCCGCCGACGCTGCGGGTCTGGGAGTGGGGCGCACCGGCCGTCGTGATCGGCAGTTTCCAGTCGCTGCGCAACGAGGTCGACCCCGAGGGCGCGGAGCGGCACGGCATCCAGGTCGTACGCCGGATCAGCGGCGGCGGCGCGATGTTCATCGAGCCGGGCAACACGATCACGTACTCGCTGTCCGTCCCGAACGCCCTGGTCCAGGGCCTCTCCTTCGCGGACAGCTACGCCTACCTCGACGACTGGGTGCTCGGCGCGCTCGCCGACATGGGCGTCAAGGCGTGGTACCAGCCGCTGAACGACATCGCCACGGACGCCGGGAAGATCGCGGGCGCGGCGCAGAAGCGGATGGTCGCCGAGCAGGGCGCTGTGCTGCACCACGTGACGATGGCGTACGACATCGACGCGGACAAGATGATGGAGGTGCTCCGGATCGGCAAGGAGAAGCTGTCCGACAAGGGCACGAAGAGCGCGAAGAAGCGGGTCGATCCCCTGCGGCGGCAGACGGGGCTGGCCCGGGAGGCGGTCATCGAGCGCATGATCGCGTCGTTCCGGGGTCGGTACGGGCTGGAGGAGGGGGTCGTGTCGGCGGAGGAGATGGCGCGGGCGAAGGAGCTCGCGGAGACGAAGTTCGGGACCGAGGAGTGGACGGCCCGGGTGCCCTGACGGGGGTCGGCCCCGCGGCCCTTGACGGATCGCGAAGCGGACCATGTCCCCACCCCCGTCGGGGCTGTCGGTGCACGGGAATACCCTGGGTGCCCGACGCGAAGTGGCGTGGGAAGCCGTGAGCTGTGGTGTGAGGAGTCCGAGGTGTCGCCGATGCTTGACGCAGTCGTCGTGGGGGCGGGCCCCAACGGGCTGACCGCCGCCGTTGAGCTGGCCCGTCGCGGCTTCTCCGTGGCGGTGTTCGAGGCGAAGGACACCGTCGGCGGCGGCGCTCGCACCGAGGAGCTGACGCTGCCCGGCTTCCGCCACGACCCGTGCTCGGCGGTACATCCCCTGGGCGTCGGCTCGCCCGCCTTCAAGGCGATGCCGCTGGAGCGGTACGGCCTGGAGTGGCTGCATCCCGAGCTCCCGATGGCGCACCCCTGGGACGACGGCACGGCCGCCGTGCTGTCCCGCTCGGTCGCGGAGACCGCCGCGTCCTTCGGGCCCAGGGACGCGGGCACGTACCGCCGCCTGGTCGCCCCGTACCTCGGGAAGTGGGACGCCCTCTCCCAGGACTTCATGTCGCTGCCGCTGACCACCCTCCCGCGCCACCCGTTCCAGCTGGCCCGCTTCGGCGTCGAAGGGCTGCCCCCGTCCACCTGGCTGATGCGGCGCTTCCGCGACGAGAAGGCGAAGGCGCTGATCGCGGGGCTGGTGGCGCACGTCATCTCGCCGCTGAGCGGGTTCGCGACGAGTGCGGTCGGCCTGCTCTTCGCCCTGGCCGCGCACGAGAACGGCTGGCCGTCCCCGCGCGGCGGCTCCCAGGCCATCCCGGACGCGCTGACCGCGTACCTCCGCGATCTCGGCGGTGTCGTCCACACCGGTTACGAGGTCAAGCGCCTCGACGACCTGCCACCGGCCCGCGCGTACGTCTTCGACACCTCCCCGACCGCGCTCGCCCGGATCGCCCGGCTGGGGAACGCGTACGAGAACTACCGCTACGGCGCCAGCGTCTTCAAGATCGATTACGCGCTGGACGGCCCGGTCCCCTGGACCGCCGAAGAGGCCCGCCGGGCCGGAACGGTGCAGGTCGGCCCCACGCAGGGCGAGATCGGCAAGGCGCTGCGCCAGGCGTCGGGCGGCACGCCCCCGGACGTTCCGTTCCTGATCACCGCCCAGCCGAGCGTGATCGACCCCTCCCGGGCCCCCGAGGGCAAGCACGTGTTCTGGGCGTACGGACACGTGCCGCACGCCTGGGACGGCGACCTGACCGACTCAATCGAACGCCAGATCGAACGCTTTGCCCCCGGCTTCCGCGACCTCGTCCTGGCCCGTGCCACGGCGGGCCCGCCCGAGCTGGCCGCGCACAACGCGAACTACGTGGGCGGCGACATCGCCTGCGGCGCCTTCTCGGGCCTGCAAGTCCTGCTCCGCCCCAAGCCGTCCCTCTTCCCCTACGCCACGAAGCACCCGGCGGTCTTCCTCTGCTCGTCCGCGACCCCGCCAGGCCCGGGCGTGCACGGCATGTCGGGCCACAACGCGGCGAAGGCGGTGTGGCGCCACCTCCGCGCCGTGGACAACGGCTGAACCACCTGCGGGCCGCCTGCCTCGCCGTGCGGCTTCCCTCTCCCCCGCCCACGATGACCGTCATGGACTCCACGGACTTGGACCGCACCACCGCCTTCGACTACCTCGTGTACCTCAGGGCCACCCCGGACCAGGTCTGGGAGGCTCTGACCGAACCGGCGCACACCAGCCGCTACTGGGGGCTCACCCTCCACTCCGACTGGAAGCCCGGGTCGACCGTGGTCTGGCAGGGGATGGGGCTCGGCGACCCCGACCCGGAGCAGGTGGTCCTCGCCGCCGAGCCCGGCCGCAGCCTCTCCTTCACCTGGCACACCTTCACCCCCGCGTTCGCCGAGGCCGTCGGCATGGACGAGGAACTGCGCGCCAGGCTCGCCGCCGAGTCACGTTCGAAGATCGCGTACGACATCGAGCCCACCGGGCCCACGGTGACCCGCCTGCACCTCGTCCACGACGGCTTCGACCCGGGCAGCACGGTGCTCGCCATGATCCGCGAGGGCTGGCCGAGCGTGCTCTCCAGCCTGAAGTCCCTCCTGGAGACGGGCGAACCACTGCCCGAACTCGCCTAGCGCCCGCTCGGCCCGCACCCGTACGCCCCCTACCGCCCGCGCCCGCCCCGTGCCGGAGCCATGAGCACCGCGTACAGCAGCAGCGCCGCCGCGAGCCCCACCGCCCACCCGTAGTCGGCGAGCGGGCGCAGGAACGGGATCAGTCCGTCCGCGGGGAAGGGCCCCTTGCCCGGGGCGGAGTGCGACCCGCCGACCGCGAGCACCCCGCCGACGACGAAGGCCGCGACGGCCCGCAGGTTCCAGCCGCCCGTGTACCAGTAGCGCCCCTCGGGCAGGTACAGCTCGGCCAGCTCCAGTACGGTCCTGCGGACGATCCAGTAGTCGGCGATCAGGATGCCCGCGACCGTGCCGAGCAGCCCGCCGACCACACCGAGCCAGGTGAAGATGTACAGCTCGGGGGTGGCCGTCAGCTTCCACGGCATGATGAGGACGCCCACGACTCCCGTGATCAGCGCGCCCGTTCGGAAGTTGATGCGCTTCGGCGCGAGGTTGGCGAGGTCGTACGCCGGGGAGACGACGTTCGCCGCCAGGTTCACCGAGAGGGTGGCGATCAGTACGGTCACCAGCGCGAAGAGCAGCCCGAAGACGTTGTCGGTCTTCGCGGCGAGCGCGACCGGGTCCCAGACCGGAGCCCCGTACACCGCCTGCGAGCCGGACGTCACGAAGACCGACAGCAGCGCGAAGAGCGTCATCGTGGTCGGCAGCCCCAGCGACTGCCCCCGGATCTGGGCGCGTTGACCGGCGGCGAAGCGCGTGAAGTCGGGGATGTTCAGGCTCAGCGTGGACCAGAAGGCGATCATCCCCATCAGCGACGGGAAGAAGACCGGCCAGAAGTCCGCCCCCCATCCCAGCTTCGACGGCTGGTCGAGGAGCGGCCAGACCCCTCCTGCCTTGACCGTGATCCACCCCAGCAGCACCAGCGCGCCGACGATGACGAACGGCGCCGCCCAGTTCTCGAAGCGGCGCAGGGTCTCCATCCCCCGGTGGATGATGGCGAGTTCGAGCGCCCAGAAGAGCAGGAAGCACAGCCACAGCGTCCACGGCTGCCCGCCGATCTCCGAGACCTCCGCCCAGCCCCCGAAGATCTTGCCGAGCAGGACGAAGATGCCCTGCCCTCCGATCCAGGTCTGGATGCCGAACCACGCGCACGCCACCCCCGCCCGGATCAGCGCGGGCAGATTCGCCCCGCGCAGCCCGAAGGAGGCCCGCGCCAGCACCGGGAAGGGGATCCCGTACTTGGGCCCCGCATGCCCGGTGAGCAGCATCGGGGCGAGCACGATGAGGTTGGCGAGGGCGATGGTGACGACCGCCTGGAGCCAGTCCATGCCGAGCGCGACGAGCCCCGAAGCGAGCAGCCAGGAGGGAATGTTGTGCGCCATGCCGATCCACAGGGCGGCGAAGTTGTACGTCGTCCAGCGCCGACGGGCGACGGGCACGGGCAGCAAGTCGTCGTTGACGTAACGGGATTCGGGCGGGACCGCGCCGGGGGCGAGTTCCACGCGGGCCCCTCGCGCCGGGTCGGATGTCGGGCTTCCAGGAGCGGTGGCGGTCATGGGCCGAACCCTTCGTCGAGGTCGGAGCGCCGGGCCTTTCGTCGGGAGTGCCGAACTACGCGTGGATAAGAGGGGGTTCAGGAGGTGCTCAACGCAGGGATGACCGTTGCGCCGTAGGCGTCGATGGTCCGCTCCCGCGCGTCGTGCATGTCGTAGAGGGCGAACTGGTCGACGCCCAGCCCTCGCAGCGCCCGCAGCTTCTCGATGTGCGCCTCCACCGGGCCCAGCAGGCAGAACCGGTCGACGATCTCGTCGGGCACGAAGTCGGTGTCGGGGTTCTGGGCCCGCCCGTGGTGCGCGTAGTCGTAGCCCTGCCTGGCCTCGATGTACGAGGTGAGCTCCTGCGGTACGAGGCCGGATTCGGCCCCGTACTTCGCGACCAGGTCGGCGACGTGGTTGCCGACCATGCCGCCGAACCAGCGGCACTGGTCGCGGGCGTGGCCGAGGTCGTCGCCGACGTAGGCGGGGGCGGCGACGCAGATCTTCACGTCGGAGGGGTCGCGTCCGGCGGCGGACGCCGCGTCGCGCACCGCGCGGATCATCCACTCGGTGAGGAAGGGGTCGGCGAGCTGGAGGATGAACCCGTCGGCCTTCGCCCCGGCGAGGGCGAGCGCCTTGGGCCCGTACGCGGCCATCCAGACCGGCAGCCGCCCGTCCCGCACCCACGGGATCCGTACCGTCTGGCCGTCCACCTTCGCCTCGCGGCCCTCGGCGAGGTCGCGGATGACGTCCATGGCCTCGCCGAGCCGGGCCAGGGTGTTGGGCTTGCGCCCGGCGACGCGCATCGCGGAGTCGCCCCGGCCGATGCCGCAGACGGTCCGGTTGCCGTACATGTCGTTGAGGGTGGCGAAGGTGGAGGCGGTGACCTCCCAAGTGCGGGTGCCCGGGTTGGTGACCATGGGCCCGACGATCAGCCGGTCGGTGTGCTCCAGGATGCGGCTGTAGATGACGAACGGCTCCTGCCAGAGCACGGCGGAGTCGAAGGTCCAGCCGTAGCGGAATCCGTTGCGTTCGGCGCGGCGCATCAGGCCGACGACCTCGGATGCGGGCGGATCGGTCTGCAGGACGAGTCCGAAGTCCATCGGCATGTGGGGCGTACCTCCTGGCTCAGGTACTGACGCTGTGTCGGATGCGGCGAACTGCCGGGCGCGCAGGGCGTTTTCAGCCGCCCGGGAGCCACGCCGCCGGGGCTGCGAAGGGTCAATCGTGGACCCCGCCGGGGGCCTTGGCAAGAGGGACACCACGCGCGTCCACGTGCGGCGTCACCGAGTTCGCCCGTACGGGGGAAGAACCGTGACGGCTCCTCCCCCGCAGGTCGCGGACCGATCAGCAGGGTGGCCGGTGTCCGTCGTGCCGCAGGGCGTGCGGTCCGCCGGCCGTGAGGGTGGCGGCGACCGATGGCGGCTGCGGCGTGCCGTCCTCGCGCACCGGCACGGGCGGGTCGACGACCTCGCCGACGCCGGGCCCGCGCAGGGCGGCGTTCTTGACGCGCACCCGGTCCAGCGGCGAAGGCGTCAGGACCCGCCGCTCGCGCACGAAGGCGATGAAGCTCTCGAAGTCGCGCTGGTGCCGGTAGGGCTCGCGGCGGTCGGTGAGCGCCGGGTAGCCGTCCATCCCGAGGATCGTGTACGAGGAGGTGGCGAGCCGGTAGTCCCGGTCGGGCCGCAGCGGCGCGCCGTCGATCGTCACGTCGGCGGGGTCGACCCGGTCCCCCACGGCTCCGGCGGCGTCGAAGGCGTACCGGACGTTGGCGGAGACGGCGAGCGGCGCGAAGCGCAGCGCCCCGCCCGGGCCCGTGGACCACTGCTGTTCGAGGGCGTCGTGGATCTGCTGCCCGGTCACCCGCACGCACACCGTGGGGCTGCCGTACCCGATGGCCCGCCATGCCTGCCCGAAGGCGACCGCGCCGTCGGGTCCCGGCGTCAGGTCGCCGCGTACGAGGGACTGCCCGACGGCGGGTGCCAGCGGCACCAGGGCGAGCTGCGCGGGCACGTACCGGTGGATGTTGGAGTCGTCGTACGACGGTGCGGGCCTGCGCGCCGCCCACAGCGTCCAGTCCGCGGCGAGGTCACCCATCGTGGACTGCCCGAGGGCGTTGCGCGTACGGGTGAAGGGGCCGCGCTGGGTCCCGATGCGGCTGCGTTCGCGGGTGGCGGCCTGCCCGGCCCAGTAGTCGGCGACGGCCTTCAGCTCGGGGTGCGGGGTGACGTCGCGGGTGTTGGGGTGGCTCGTGGACACGGTCAGCTCGCGGACGACCCGGCCGGTGCGGGGGTCGAGGCGCAGGTTGATCTCGTTGATGACCTGCCCGTGGAATCCGGCCTCGACGAAGGGGCGCGGGACGCCGTTGGGGTCGGGGAGCATCATGTTGAAGCGGGTGTGCCAGTGCCCGCAGACGATGGCGTCGATGTCGGGCGAGACCTTCAGCGCCAGCTCGTAGGCGGGACCGGACGGGTTGCTGCCGCTGTTGAAGTCGCCGCCCGCGACGGCCCCGTCGTGCATGCTGAGGACGATCGCGTGCACACCGCGCCGCTTGAGTTCGCGGGCGCACCGGTCGGCGGTGGCTATCTGGTCGAGGGTCCTCAGCCCCGGATGGTACGAGTTCGAGAAGAGCAACTCGGTCCCGAACACGGTGAGATGGATGAACCCGATCGGAATGCGCCGCCCGCGCGGCCCTCGTACGTACTCCACGTGGTACGGCGGGAGGACGGTCCGCCCGGTCCGCGTCCGCACCACGTTGGCGCTGTAGTAGCGGAAGTCCGCGCCCCGGAAGCGGCGTCCGGTGGAGTCGCGGAATCCGGTGTCGCGCCCGACGACGGGATAGGCCCGCCCGCCCACCATGTGCTGCACCAGGTTGGCGGGCGACTTGTCGAACTCGTGGTTCCCGGCGGTCGCGAAGTCGAGGCCGAGCTTGTTGAGGGCTTCGATCGTCGGTTCGTCGGAGAAGGCGGCGGCGTCGAACTCCCAGCCGGAGAAGAGGTCTCCTGGCGCGAAGAATAGCGAGTTCGCCCGCCCGTCCCGCAGCCGCTCCAGATGCGTGCCCATCGCGGCGACGCCGCCGACGGTGTACGTCTTCCCGCCGTTGCCCCGCACGACGGCGTCGCTGCCGGTGGGGCCCTGCAAGTACCCGTGCAGGTCGCAGATGTTGAGGAGCTGTACGTCGACGTACTCGTCGGCGGTGGCGGCGTCGCGGGCCGCTTCGGAGGCGTAGGCGGGGACGCCCAGGGCGGTGGTGGTGGCGAGGGCGCCGAGAGCGGTGAGGAAGGTCCGTCGCCCCGTCTCGTGCGGCCGCGAACTCGTCTGCTGCGTAGGGATGTTGACTGAGTGTCTGCTACGAGTCTGAGTCACCCAGCGATGGTGCGGATACGGAAGTGAAGCTCCCGGGAAGCTGAGGCGTCGATCGCGTGAGGACGCTGTGGCAGCACCGTGAACCCGCACGGTGCTGCCACAGCACGACCGCCCCCTGCTACTTCTTGGGCTTGACCTTCTTCTCCTCGTTCGTCATCCGTACGGTGACGCCCGTGGAGGCGTTGGACCGATTCACGGTGTGCGGTCCGGAGACCGGGTTGCGCGGCAGGAGGTAGCCCGAGGGGGCCTCGGTCTCGCGCACGTAGTACGACCCGAGCTTCAGGCCGTCGAAGTCGCAGCGGCCCCGCTCGTCCGTGGCGCAGCCGCTGTCGGTCCGCGTGTCGGCGCGCCCGGTGGTCTGGAGGCCGGGGACGCCGTTGGTCTCGCGCCAGAGTTCGACGACGGCGCGGGGCAGCCCGCGACCGGTGCGGGAGTCGACCTTGAGGACGTGGAGGCTGCCCTTGACCTCCGGGACGACCTTCTTCGTGTTGCGGGCAACGATCGTCACGCCCTCCGCGGGGGGCGTGTCCGGCATTCTCACCGGCCCGAAGACGGAGGGAGTGGGCGGCTGGTAGCCGGCCGGGACTCCGGTCTCCTCCCAGTAGAAGGAGTCACCGCCCTTGCCCAGGGCCGTGCACCGCCCGTCCGCACCGGTGGTGCACGGCGCGCCCTTGCGCTCGTCGGGGTTCGCACCCGAGGTCTGGAGACCGGCGACCCCGTTCGACTCACGCCACAGCTGGAACACCGCGCCGGGCAGCGGAGCCCCGGTGGCGGAGTCGACCTTGCGGACGGTGAGCTTTCCCCAGACCTCGGGGCCGACGTTCTTCTTGTTCCGCACCGTGGTCGTGGTGGCGGGCGTACCGGGCTTCACCGGCCCGAAGACGTGCGGGTCGGGCAGGTCGTAGCCGGAGGGCGCACGGGTCTCCTCCCAGTAGAAGGAATCCTTCACGTTCCCCCTCCCCGCACACACGCCCTGCTCGTCCGAGGTGCACGGCGCCCCCTTGCGCTCGTCGGGGTTCGCACCCGACGTCTGGAGACCGGCGACCCCGTTCGACTCACGCCACAGCTGGAACACCGCGCCCGGCAGCGGAGCCCCGGTGGCGGAATCCACCTTGAGGACCTGGAGGTCTCCGTCCACCGAACTGGGTTTCCGCAGGTTCCGCACCGTGGTCGTGGTGGCCGGCGTACTGGGCTTCACCGGCCCGAAGACGTGCGGGTCGGGCAGGCCGTAGCCGGAGGGCGCACGAGTCTCCTCCCAGTAGAAGGAGTCCTCCTCATTCCCCTTCGCCGCGCACTCGCCCCGCGTGTCCGTCGTGCACTCGGGGCCCTTGCGCTCGTCGGGGTTCGCACCCGACGTCTGGAGACCCGCAACCCCGTTCGACTCACGCCACAGCTGGAACACCGCGCCGGGCAGCGGAGCCCCGGTGGTGAAATCCACCTTGAGGACCTTCAGGTCGCCCTCCACGGGGGCGGTCCCGCAGTCCGGCAGGTCGCCGTTGAAGGGGTACGCGTGGAACTCCTGGCCGCCGCCCCCGGTCGCGGAACTCTGGTGGGTCAGGTTGCCGGTGGTGAAGAAGCGGCCGTTCACGCCGGGCACGGACACGGCGGATTCGGATGCCTGGTTGCCGATGAGCACGCTGCCCTGGAACTGGCCCGTGCCCTTGATCTCGACGTTGGTGGCGTCGGGGAAGTTCCAGAGCAGCCGGCCGCGCAGCTTGTTCAGCGGGTCGTTGTCGTCGAAGGAGCCGCTGTAGGTGTTGATGGTGCGGTTCGTGCCGAGGACGTTGACCAGGATCGTCGCTCCGTCCGGAATGTTCCGGAACTCGATGCCTTGCTGGCCGCCGTTCGCCGAGGCCAGGTCGAAGTCGACGTTGAAGACCTGGAGGGCGGAAGTGTTGTCGCCGGTGAAGACGGTCTGGCCGCCCTCGTTGACGGCCGTACCGGTGGGCGGGCGCGTACCGGTGTCTCCGTCGGCGTAGCACTGGCTGGCGTCGGAAAGTTCCTTGCGCAGCCCGACGTACGGGGTGACGGCGGCCGGGTCAAGGGTGCTGGTGCCGACGATGGTGCCGGTGGCGGGGCCCGCGTGACGTACCACTCCGTCCTCGGCCAGCAGCCGCTGACCTGCACCGATGGTGACGGGTCCGCCGGTGGCGAGGTAGTCGGACCCGACGGGCGGCGCGACGCGGGAGCCGACGCCCGCGACGCCGACGTTGTAGATCTGGCTGCCTTCCGGCGACTTGTCCATGTCGAACGCCCCGAGGACGACGACCCGGCCCTCCGCCTCGGCCGCCTTGCCGCGCACCCGGAAGTCGCCTCCCGCGAAGACGCTGATGCCGTTGTCGTACCCGGCGATCGCACCGTTGTTGATGGGCGGGAAGGGGTCGGGGCACTGACCGGGGACGCAGGGGCCGAGTCCACCGGGCAGGGGGGCCGCGCGCACTGCGGACGGGGTGGCGGCACCGGGCCCGGAATTCGCAGTTGCGGCGTTCACTCCGACGGTGAGGGGCAGGAGGGCAGTACTGACGGCGAGCCACGACACACCCGCCGCTCTCATCCCTGAAGACCTCATCCCAGCAGTTAGCATGCGCACTTCTCACTGCTCCTCAGTCGAGCCCCTGCCCTGAGCAGGGAGCGTCCGGAGCGCCCGCGGCGAGTGACGGACGCCCGGAGATAGTCCCAGTGTTTGCTGTCAAGAATTTCCTGACGCGCCGTCAACTACCAAGGTGATCGCCTCCGCCGCCCGACCGGTGACGGGTCCCCGGAGGCGCCGGGGAAGACCGCCCCTACGATGACCCAACAACGTCGATCCCGGTCGGCGAGACCCCGCGCCTGCACTTCCCGCGCGCCCCCGAGGGCAAGAACATCCCGAACCGGCCGCACTTCGACGTGCGGGTCGGCACCGGTCTCGTAGGAGAGAAACGCCTGGCCGCACTGGAGGCCGAGTACCCCCGGCCGATCGCGCTCGGCGCGGAAAACGGTTGCCTGCTGCGCTCCGTCAGCGTCAACGAGTCGTGCCTGACGATGCGCGACATCAAAGACAACGAATTCTGCCTCGCCTGACCGTCGGTCACCCCCGAGGGGCAGCCTGCACGCTCATACGACCCCACCCAGGAGCGCGTCCGATGACCACGCACAGCACGCCCCCCGCACCTCCGCACCCCACCTGGCTGACCCAGTCGCCCTATGGGGTACGGATGGACTGGGGCCCCGCCGCGGCGGCCGCCCTCTCCGGCGAGGTCGCCTGCCTGGTCGTGGTGGACGTGCTGTCGTTCAGCACCTCGGTGTCGGTGGCCACGGACCGGGGCACGGCCGTCCACCCCTACCCCTGGCGTGACGAACGCGCCCTCGCCCACGCCGAAAAGCTGGACGCCGCCCTGGCAGTGGGCCGCTCGATGGCGACCGAGGCCACCCCGTGGACACTGTCCCCCGCCTCCCTGCGCGACGGGCCACCGGTGGAACGTCTGGTGCTGCCCTCTCCCAACGGCTCGCAGATCTCGTCTGCGGCCGCCGCCACCGGCGCACGCGTGCTGGCGGGCTGCCTGCGCAACGCCGACGCCACCGCCGCGTGGCTGATCCACGAGGGACACGGCACCGCCGACTCCCCGGTGGCGGTGATCGCCGCCGGTGAACGGTTCCCCGACGGCTCCCTCCGCCCGGCCCTGGAGGACCTGCTGGGAGCAGGCGCCGTCATCGCACGCCTGTACGAACGGGGCCGCTCCGCCCTCTCCCCGGAAGCGACGGCCGCCGCGGCTTCGTACACCTCGTACACCGCGGCCACCTCGGCCGACGACATCGACCGCGCCGTCACCCTGTCCGCGTCCGGCCAAGAGCTGTACGGCCGCTCCTTCGCCGAGGACGTACGCATCGCCGTGCAGCTCGACTCCACCCCGCACACGGCAGTCCTGACCGACGGCGCCTTCGTCCGGGCCCCCGCAATCAAGCACGCACGGTCATGGTCGTGGCTGGGCGGGTGCTCTACCCCATCCGCTACGCGAAGCGGGACGTACCTGTCACCGTCGCCCGGCTGCGTCGCGCTGTCGGCCTCCGTGCGGACCTCATCAGGCGTCATGGCCCGGAGCCACGGCAGGGCGAGCTGGACTTGGGACTCGAAGAGCTCCAAGAGGCCGAGCTCCACAATGATTTGAACCAACTGGATCCGGACGCCGGACTGGTTCTGCTGGCGTACGCATGCGCGATGGACACCGGGGTTCTACGTCTTGAGTGGGGAGACGCCGAATTGCGTCGCGGCGATCGGCAGTTGCTCTGGCATCACCACGAGGTCCTGGACCTGCCCTCTGCCCGGCCCACTGTCTGAACCAATCCGAGCGGGTGAATACCCATAGGGCTGACCACTGCGTGGTGCCGTCGTAGCCAACGGCACCACGCAGTGAGGGGTCGCACCGGCGGCGACGCCGCGAAATACCCTCGCACTCAGATGCGCCACCGGTACTACTCAGAGACGAAAACCCGCTTCGTGACGGCTCCGCTCCGATTTTCCCTCGTCGCTCCCATCAGCCCCGCGAGCGCTCCAACCCCCAGGCTTCCGGGTCCTACGCCATGTCCCGGTCGGCCCAGCAGTCCCGGAACCAGGCCAGCGTCGTGGCCAGCAGCTCACGGTTCCGATCCTTTTCCAGCAAGGACAACCGGAAGTTGGGGCGCAGCTCCAGCTTGCCCTCGGGGATGTCCACGCCCTCCAGCTCGTTGAGACGGCCGAGGAGTTCCGCGCGCAGGCGGCGGTCGGTGAAGGGCTCGCGGCTGGCGAGGTGTTGGAAGACCACCTCCGCCGTCCCGCCGCGTCCTCCGCCGGGGTAGACCGTGAGGGGCCAGATCCCGGCGCCGGGGCCACCCTCGTTGCCCAGCATCAGGAAGGCGCTGGTGGTGACCTGGCCCGCCCCGTGACCGATCCAGCCGCCCAGGTCTTCCCACTGGGCGAAGAGGGTACGCACGGCGGCCACTGTTTCTGGGGTGTCGTCCGTGGTGAGCTGTCGGAAGAACCGCTCGGCGCGGGTCTCCCCCTCCGGGTCTCCTCCGTCGCGTGCTGCCGTGACCGCGCCGTTGGTGTTCGGCTCCTGGTCGGGGTCGGCCAGCAGCAAGGCCAGGTCGTCGCTGTTGAGGCGCTGGGCGGGGTCGGCCGCTCCGGTCTGGGTGAAGTGGATGCCGTCGGCGCTCAGTCGTGCCCGTACGTCGTCACCTTCCGGTTGTGGGCCAGCCCAGCGGAATCCGTCGGAGATCCTGCCGTCTGCGTTGAGGACCCGGTAGGCATGCACGATGCCTTCGGTCTGGGCGAGGTGGTTGCCCACCGCTTGGGCGCCGGAGCCGATGTAGGCGGCGAGGTCACCGTACGAGGTCCAGGTGCCGTGCGGCAGTGCGGCGAGGACCTGGTGGACGAGCTGCCAGTCGCGGCTGCGCTCGGCCCTGCCGACACCGTGCAGCGGGGCGGGCCACAGAGCGAGCGCCCGCTCGGCCAACTCGTCTGCTCGGGCGCGGATTTCGCGGGCGCCCCAGCGGTCGGTGGCGGCAATGCGGCGGTTCATCTCCAGGTGGCTGCTGTTCAGCAGGTCCTGCTTGCGGTCGAAGGGGTGGTTGGAGAGTTCGGAGTTCTGGGCGGTGAGGGTCAGATTGCCCAGGGTGTGCTGGAGCCGGGCGTGCACGTCCTGCGGGGTTTCGCCGTCGGCTGCGTCCTCGGCGAGGATGCGCATCCACTCGTCGCCCGCCGACTGGGGCAGGACGTGTTCGATGGTGAGTTTCGCGGCAGCGAAGTCCACCGGCTCGGGGTGGTCGTAACTCTCCTCCAGCCGTTGGAGGACGAGCTTGCGCTGCTCCGGCCGGCCGTACAGGTAGAAGGGTGCGTCCCGGAACTTCCCGCGCAGTTCGTCGTCGTCGGGCCAGTAGCGGTTGTTGGCCGAGAGGAGCTGGTGCAGGCCGTCGGCCACGGGGACGTCCAGCGGGAGCTGTGCGGGCACCGACTGGAAGATCCGGTTGAGGTTGTTCGGCGGGATGCGGCAGATGGTGCGGCGCACCAGGAAGCTTTCGACGTACGACAGTGCGCGGGCCGTCTGCGCCGAGTCGGTCTCGCCGCGCTCCCGTCGGTCGAGCAGCAGCATCAGCGCGGGGTACGTGGCGGCGGCCTCCCAGGCGTCGAGCCTGCGCAGGTGGGCACGGACAGCCGGGTCGTTCTCCTCCTCGGGCCGGATCACCTTGCGGAAGTGCAGGGAACGGCGGTGCAGCTCCTTCACGTACGCCTCAATGTCCGCCTCGCTGGCCTCGGCCCTCTCGAAGTGGTGCTGCTGGGCGGCGTACAGATCCTGGCGGCGGACCCGGTCGTCGCCGTCCAGTACCAGCTGCAGCCACATGAGCTGTTCGAGCTCTTTGTTGCTCAGGCTCGCCTGGAGGGGCAGCCAGTACGTCTCGTAGACGCGCTCGCCACGGTTGGGCAGCCGCATGAAGAGGTAGTTGCGCAGCAGGTCGGCCTGGCTGAGCTTGAGACCGGTGTTGTTGAGGGACTCGAAGATCCGGTGGACGTTGTCACCGGGCTCGGCGGTCACCGAGACCATGGTGAGCCGGGAGGTGATGGCCTGCTCGATACGGAGCACGTCCCTCGGGTCGGCGGGGTCGTCCGCCTCGACGAGCTTGCGTCGGAAGAAGCGGTAGGCGGCAGAGACGTTGTCCCCGGCCGCCTGCCCCTCGTGGGTGCCGCGGATCTGCGCGGCGTAGTGCGGCCGGTCAGCCTGGGTCGGGAGGAGACGGAAGCGGTCGTTCTCGCTCTTCCGCTTGTTGATCAGGTACTCCTCGTCGATCCGCTCCGCCTCGTCCGGCAGGGTGAGCGCGAGATGGTCCCGGACCGCGGCGAGTGCGAGGGAAAGCGTGGTCAGCCTCTGCTGCCCGTCGACCACCAGCCAGCGCGGGAACGTCGCCTCGTTCTGCGGGGACGGGGCCAGCACGACGGAGCCAAGGAAGTGCGCGCTGGCCTTCTCGCCGGTCTCCAGCAGCTCCACCTGTTCGAGGATGTCGCTCCGCAGCTGCACCAACTGCTTCTCGGTCCAGGAGTACGTCCGCTGGTAGAGCGGCACCTGGAACTGCTGGGCCCGCCCCTGCACGAGGTCGGCGAGCAGCGTCTCTTTGGCCTGCATGGTGGTGTCCGTTCTCCTGAATTCCCGCGCCCTTACCATCCGCACCGCAGTGCCTGGACGACCGACGATAGGACGTGCCGTAGACAGTCGTCCGGGAAACAACGGAAGGCCAGGTATCCGCAGAGTTGACGCGGGTGGGGTCACTTCGGGACGGTGAGCGTGGCTGTCGAGGCGTTGCCCGGCCGTGGGGAACCGCAGAGGACCCGATCTGGGCTGCCGCCGACCGCTGTCGGCCGCTCCAACGGGCTATGCGAGATCCTCCAGGAGGGTGTCGAGCGCGGCCTCTTCGTGCAGGGCGAGCGACAGGGCCTCCATCGCGGGGCCGAGTTCGGCATCCCAGTCGGCGGCGACGGGCGGGCCCGTGAGGAGAAGGGGTGGGGTGCCCGCGGTCTGGGTGCGAGCGGCGAGGCGTTCGTATTCGAGAGTGCTCATACGCCAAGGGCGGGCGTCGTAGCGGCCGATCACGCGGTTGGCGAGGGCGATGCCGGGCCAGTCGAAGTCGCCGTGATAGGCCAGGGTGCAGCCACTCTCGGCGAGCGCGTCCAAGAGGGTGAGGACCACGGTGGCCGCGCTTCCCGAGGTACAGACCAAGGGCTGGGCGCAGCCCGCGTCGGCTGCCGCTTCGACAACGCGGGGGTTCTCGCAGATGTGGATGCGGGTGCGCGGGGGCATGGTGAGGCGCAGGGTGCGCAGTTCGCGGAGGGTCAGGTGGGTTTCGGCGTGGTGGTCAGCCCGGTCGCGCAGGGCTGCTTCGCGCCAGGTGGTGGCGGTGGGGCGCAGGCCATAGGTGAGGACCGTACTGGAGACCTCGTCCGGGATGACGGAGGCCAGTCGCCAGAGGGCGCGGCGGCCGCCGGCGTCGGACGGGAAGTCAGCGCCGTGGGCGTGGGCGATGCCGCGCAGGACGAGGCGGGAGAGCAGGGTGCCATCGTCCAGGCCGTGGGCGGAACCGGTGACCTGGGTGGCGAGGTCGCCGCGACCTCGGACGGAGGGCGAGGTGGGTGGGACGGGTGGGAAGAGCAGGGTGAGGGTGTGGATGGCCTGGTGGAGGGTGGCCGATGCAGTGGGCTCGGCCTGGCGGGTGACGGCTCCGGTGCGACGGATCTCCCCCCACCATCGCTCTGCCCAGGGGTGGGCCCCGAGAGGGGAGGCTGCCAGCGCTTCCGTGGCGTTGGACCAGAGGTGGGTACGACGCGCGCGGGCTGTGTCGCGGGTGGCTCGGCGGTCGGTGAGTGGCTGGCCCAACTGGGTGAGCGTCTCGGCCAGGCCCATGGCTGCCGCGCTGATACGCAGCCGGGTGTCGAGAGCGGCAAGGTGGATGGTTGTGGTGGGGCGGCTCACCTGCCGGGAGAGCAGGAGCGAGAGCGCTTCGCGTTCCTGAGGCGTGAGGTTCGTCAGTCGCACGGCGCCGGTGGCTTGCAGGCCGTTGGCCTCCAGGCGGGTGCGCACCGCCGCCCACAGGCGGTGGAGGGGTGGCTGGGACAGCCAGGTGTAGGTGGCTGCGGGGAGCTTCCCGGTCCCGGTAGCGGTCGGGGCCACCTCCGTGTCGTGCACGGTCGGGGCGGTTCCCGCCGCGCGTATGACAGGGACGGTTCCCGCTTCACCGGTGGCCGGGAGCTCGCCGGTCATACGCTCATCAGGCGGCGCTGCCTGCCGTTCCAGGTGTAGTGGAGCGTGGCGACGCCCCGGGTATGCGGATCACGTAGACATTCGTAGATGTGCAGGGACGGTACGTCGGGCCAGTTGCCGATGAGGCGCTCGCTGGTGAGGACGAAGTCGAGGTCGAGGTCGACCAGAATGCGGCCCAGCCTGCCGTGGGTGGGCTCGTCGACCTTGGCGAAGGCGTCGTCCAGGAGGATCAGACGTGGTGCGTGCGGGGCGGTTTCGGCGAGGGTCGTGAAGTGTGCGGCTGCCGCGGCGAAGAGCACCAGGTAGGACAGGACACGCTGTTCGCCTTGGCTGAGGCCGGTGCGGCCGGTCATTCGGCGCTTTCGGCCCGGGGCCGCGTCGTCGACGACCCAGGGGGTGAAGGTGAACCAGGTGCGGTAGTCGAGCGCGGTGCGCAGGTGCGCCGCGTAGCCGGCTGCGGGGTCGGTTCGGCGGGCGTCTTCGATGCGGCGTTGGAGTACGTCCCGCAGTTGCTCGGTCTGTTCGCGGGTGCGCAGGCCGGACGGGCTGCGCAGGAGTTCGACGGCGGCCCGGACATCGGCTTCGGCGGTGTCGGCAAGCCGCCAGTCGAGTTCGACGCCGAGTCCGTGGGAGGTGCGGACGGTGCGCAGGGTGCCGTTGAGGGCGTCCACCAGGGTGCTCGCGGCGAGGACTTGCGAGGAGAGGTTGTCGCCGAGTTCTCCGGTGAGGAAACGCTGGAAGACGTCGCGTTCGCGGTCGGTCAGGCGCTGGCGTGCTTCGGCTGCCTGGGCCGCGATGCGGGCCCCGACCTGGGCGATGTCGTGCGAGCCGTGGTCGTCGACGAGCCGGCAGACCTTGATGCCGTCGCGTTCTTCGAGGAGGGCGTCGTAGCCGCCGGAGAGTTTGTCGCGCAGTTCGTTGGAACGGTTGAGGAGGGAGGTGTCGGAGATGTCGTCGCGCTCCACGCCCAGGACGGCTTTGACGGTGTCGACCAAGTGGCTCAGGGCCTTGATCCGGGTGCGTACGTCCTCGTGGGCGGGGTCCGGGTCGGTCAGGCCCGCCCTCGGTTCGCGGTCCAGTCCTGCTCCGCGCGTCACTTCGGGCATGGAAAGCGCGGTGCGCAGAGCGGCGCCGCAGGTGATCACTTCGGTCTCCTGGGCGGTGAGCTTGTCGCGCTGGGTACGTTCGTCCACCTCCGCGGTGATGCGGTCGTCGTGAACTCCGGCCACTTCCCGCTCGAGTGCGGGGAGTTGACGGGAGACGGCCTCCAGACGAAGGTTCGTCTCGTTTTCGCGGGCGAGGATTGCGGCTTCCGTCGCGTCCATCGCCTCTTCGAGCTGCTGGATCGTGCGGCGGGCAGCGTTCAGAGCTCCACTGCGCTGTGCGTAGTCGGACTCCGCCGTCGCGCGGACGTCCCGGCTCCTGTCGTATCCGTCGCGGTCCGCCCTATGACCTTCCGTGCTCGCGGCCACCGCCCGAATACGGCGATGCAGCTGTTCGGCACCGCGGCGCAACCGGTCCCCGGCGGCCCGGACCTCCTCCAGAGCGGCGGGGTCGGCCGGCAGGTCGTGGGCGGTGGCCATGGCCTCGGCCTGCCGCCGTACGGCGACGGCGTCGCCCCGCGCCTTCTCCGCCTCACGGGCCGCCTTCGCGGCTCGGCCGGCCAGTTCGCCCGCGGTACGCTCCGCCTCCGAAGTGCGCGCCCAGGCGTCCGTAAGGTCGCGGGCCTTCGGCGAGCGGCGCAGAGCCGCCTCGATCTCGTCGCGGCGTGCGGTCAGCTCCCGCAGCCGCATCCGGGCGGCCTGGAGGTCCTCCTGCACCAGTGCCAGCCGACGGGCGAGGTCGGCGATGATGCGTCGGCGTGTCTCGGCCCGCACTTCCGCGCCGACGTACTCCACTTCCGTCTTGGTGTGACGGCCCCGTGCGACACCCAGCACCCAAGTGCCGTCAGTGCCGATCGCGCTGACGGCGGCAGGGTGGTTTGCCGTCGGTGACGCTTCTGGTGGCGCCCCCGCTGCCGTATGAAGTGCTACGGATGCCAGTACGCGGGTGACCTGGGCCGCGCTTACTCCGCTGCCGGGCGCGGCCACGGGGCGCAGTGCCCGGTCGAGGGCCGGGCCGTCGACCGGGTTGCCCGGAACGAGGAGGGTGTCGCGGGTGGCCGGGTCCACGACCACGCCTTGTGCGGTGATCCATGCGTCGAGGAGGCCCGACGCCTCCAGGGCTGCCTCCACTCCGGCCCGCTCGGCCGGGGCGAGGTCCTCGGCGAAGTCGACCAGTCGGTAGAGGGGGGCTCCGGTGGCCGAGGCACGGGGCGCGTCGCGGTACGGCGTGCGGGGCGGTTGCGGGTCCTGCTGCTGCTCCCGGGCTTCTTTCTCGCGCTGGATGCGGTCTTGCTCGGTGGCGAGTTCACGGGTGCGCAGGGCCAGGGCGTCGCGTTCGCCGGAGAGCCGGGCGAGGACCGGTTCCATGGCCTGCTCGGCGGCTTCGGCCACCGCGTCGGCCACTTCGGCGGGCAGCGTCTGCTCGTCGAGCGGTGCGTCGGCGGCTTCGTCCCGGCCGACCAGGTCCCGTACGGAAACCAGACAGACGCCGGGGTCGGCGAGGCTCTCCAGGCGAGCGGCCCAGCTCCGGACCGCGTGTGCGTACTGTGCGCTCGCGTGCGCGGTTTCCTGCCGACGGCTGTGGACCCGCCCTGCGGCGTGCTCCGCCTGCTCCTCCAACTGCTCGCGGGCGGTGTCCGCCTCAAGGGCTTCCCGCTCGGCCCGTTGGGACTTCGCGAGGAGTGCGGAGAGTTCGGTCACTGTCCGGCCACGGGTCCTGATCACGGGGGCGGCGGCTGCCAGCTGGCCGGCCCATTTGCCCAGGGAATCGGCGCAGGCGCCCGTGTCGACGGCGACGGCACGGGCGTGCCGTATGACGTGCAGCATGCCGTCCGGGTCGGTGAGGGTGGTGCTCTGTGCCGCCGCGGCCGGGACTGCGGCGGCTGCCACGGGGTCTCCGAGATGGACCGGATCAAGACCCGACCTCTCGGCATCGCCCCTCAACTCCCCGTAAGACGTTCCCAGTTCACGCAGATCCGCACCCAGTTGCTCCGCCCCGGCGGTGAGCCGCCCGGCCGCTTCCCTCTCCCCCGTGTGTGCCTGGCGCAGCGCCTTGAACGCGACGGTCGCCGCGCTGTGCAGGGCCGCGACCGTACTGCGCTTCTCGCCCAGTTCCTTCAGGCTCTGGTAGCCCGCGCTGGCGTGCAGCGCGTCGAGGTCGGTGACGGCCGTCGCGTGCTCGGCCCGGAGGGTTTCCAGGCGGGCCGCGAGCTCGTCCTCGACGGTACGCAGGGTTACGGTGCGCTGGGCCGCCGCTCCGGCCGCGCGACGCAGCCCGCCGAGGATGCCGAGGGCGCCCCCGACGTCGGCGGCCCGGCGGCGCAGCGCCCCGTGCAGATAGCCCCGGTAGCTCGTGAGGAAGTGGCCGAGGGCGGCGTCGGTGCGCTCCAGGCGGCCGAGGTCCTCCCGTACCGCGTCCAGGTCGTCGAGGTTGCGGGCGACCTTCTCGACGACCTCGTCGTCGAGGGCGGGAAGGGTCTCGCTCAGTACGGTGATCAGGCCGCCGGCCTCGATGCGGTCGCCGATGGTGGGGCGGCGCAGCCGGTGCAGCAGATGGGTGAGGTTGCGGAAGCGTGCCGGGTCGCTCAGGCCGAACAGTTCGCGGGCCACCCTGGCCCGGTGGTCCACGGCCCGCTCCAGTACGTGCTCGGCACCCACCTGTTCGCGGAGGCGGTCGATGGGCAGCGGCTGCCCCGCCTCGACGAGGTGCAGGTCGTTTCCGACGCGCAGCGGGGTGGCGAAGAAGAACGGTTTGGCCACTCCGGTCGACCTGGACGCACGGACCGCAGCCCCCAGCGTCAGGTAATGGTCGGTCCCGGCCTCATCCTGCCGGTGGAACTCCACCCATAGGTAGCCGAGCCGGTTGGTCTGCGCGATGCCGTCGAGCATCAACCAGGCGAGGGTGGTGCGCCCCGTGCCGGTGGCGTCCAGTGCGCGGGCGTCACCGTCGAGCAGGTACGGCAGCAGCATCTCCAGGGCCTTGGACTTTCCGGCACCGTTCTTGCCGCGCAGCAGCAGCCTGCCGTCGCCGAAGGCGAACTCCTGCTCGTCGTACTGCCAGATATTTCGGATGCCCGCGCGGTGGAGGCGGTAGCGGTGGTTCACAGGGGGAGCTCCTGTTGTACGGGCGGGGAGGGTTGCGGGGGCTGTGCGGGGCGGGCGGAGAGCTGCGCGGATGGTTCGGGGCGGGGAGAGCCGGAGACCGATGCGGCGCTCTTGACCGCGACGTGCGTGGCGTACCGGGCTGCGGCCGCGAGCAGTACCCAGCCGGTCTCCCCGTCCTCTCCCGTCCACGTCTCGCGAGCCCTCTGCCCTCGGGCTCCTGCCACATCGGTGACCGAGCGGCCGTCCGCGAGCGGCTCCTCGTACCCGTCGGGTACTCCGTGCCCGTCCGCCCGGACCGGCCCCCGGGGTGCCACCAGGCGCATTCTGGCCAGGAGGTCCAGGGCTGCCGCGCACAGGGCGGGTGGGTCGTCGACGTACTGGCGTTGCCAGTTGCTGCGCAGCCCGTAGCTCTCGATCAGCTCGCCGACGATCTCGGCGGGCATCTCGTGCGGTACCGGCACACCGATCACCAGGTGGCCGCCGGTCGCGGGGTGGCCCGGGCCCTCGGGGCGCAGCCGGGCGGCCAACCGCTCCACCAGGAGCAGGGCCGCCTGGGCGACCGTGCCGGTGCCGGGCAACTGAAGGTCGGTGAGTTCGTCGTCCGGGTCGATCATGGCGATGCCCTCGGCACGGATCTCCGCTTCGAGGCCGAGCAGTTCGGAGAATGCCTGGGACTCACGTCGCTGGCGGGTGCGCAGCCATTCGCGTTCGGAGTCGGTGAGGTCGTCGAGATGGACGGCCGGGGTTTCGACGAGCTTTCTGCGTACGTACGTCCTGGGGCCACCGAAGCCGGGATCGGCGGCCTTGCGCACCAGGTCCGCACCGTCCCTGCTCTGGGCCAGCGGGCCCGCGACGATGGCGCGAGCGATCTCCCGGTCCACGCTCAGCAACGCCTCGCCGTCCCGGTCGTCGGCGACGGCGCCGACGTGCCCCTCGGTCTCTGTCAGGACTCCCCAGTCGACCAGTTGGCGCAGAGCGGCGGCCAGGGTGCGGCGCTCGGCCTGGCGTCCGCTGTCCTCGATGTCGATTTCGGCGTCCACCGCCGCGGCCCGCAGGTCCGCGACGAGCTGGGAGAGCAGCATCTGTTCGGGGGCGGTGACCAGGACCGAGAGCGCGAGTGCCAGGTAGGCGTAAGTCCTGGGGGTGAACGGAGTGCCGGTGGAGCGCTCGATGCGGTGTCCGGCACCGGGCCCCAGACCGGCCTTGAACAGCCGAGCATACGAAGCCTCCACCAGCAGCCGATATCCCAGAACCTGCTGGAACCGCTGGGCGAGCCAGTCAGCGTGGCGGCGGATCAGCGGAAAGACGTCGCTGTGCGGCCCGGTACGGGTCACCAGGGGGTGGGCCAGCAACAGGCGGGCGGCCGTGCGCCGCTCGGCTGCCAGCGCCACGTCGTGCGAGGAGGGCAGGGGCATCAGGCACTCTCCCGCACCGAAGGAGCCGTCCGGGGCATGGGGCCTGTGAGATCCTGCGCGGCATTCGCGCCCTCTCCGGGCGCCGCCCCTCCCCCGGACGATGCCTCCGCGTCCGGCACGCTCAGCACACTCAGCCGCAGATCCGCCAGGGCCAGGTCCCCGTCCGCCGAACGCAGGACCGTCTCCGTGCCCGGGGTACGCCGCACGAGCAGCCTGATGCCGAGGTCCACGTCTTGCGCCTGCGCCCCGTCCAGCACGAAGTCGCCCTGTCCTTCGTGGCGTTGGAGCTGCGCGTTACCGAGTGCGGCGGTCAGCAGCTCCAGCAGCAGGCTCAGCGCGGCCGAGGTAAGGCGCACCTGGTCAAATCGCTCCGCAGCACTGCGCAGCTCGTCCGCCGCCGTCTCGCGGGCGGCGGACCGCTCGCGCTCGCGCTCCACCAGGCGGCGTTTCTGTTCGGTGTGGTTCTCGACCGAGGCGGGCCGGCCCCGCTGGGCCCGGCTGCCGCGCTCCCGCAGGGCAACCGGTACGTCGACGACGGGCCCGGTCCACCAGCTGACGTAGGCGGGGACTGCCTGGTCGGGATCGGGTGCGACGCCCAGGTGGCGGGCCCCGTACAGACCGAAGGCGGCCACCGCGATGTCGTGCGCCCCTTCGGGATCAGCCGCGTCGAACCAGGCGGCGAGCCTCAGCAGGTCCTTGCGACGGGATATCTCTCCCGTGGCCGAACGCATCAGCCGCTTGGCGTTGGCCAGCAGCGACTGGAGGGCCCTGAGCGTGGCATCGCGCAACTGGTCCACCTGGCTGCCGGAGCCGTCCACGTCGGTGAACCAGCCGCGCAGTCCTTCCCAGTCGGCCATCTCCCTGCCGCGGCTGCGCTGCACCCTGGTCCCGGGAAGGCCGTCGGCGAGGACCGAGAGCCCCGTCGCGTGCGCGTCGATGCGAGCCAGCAGCCCCGGCAGCCCGGGCCAGAGAGCGTTCAGCGACGCCGCGATCCGAGGAGACCGGAAGGACACGTCCTCGGTGATGGCCTCGACATAGTCGAGCAGTAGCTCCTTGAACCCCTGGTACTCCGCTCCGTCGAGGTCGTAGCGGGCCAGTACCTGTCCCAGGTAGGCGTAGAAATCCCGTACCGAATCGGCGAACTCGGCGAATTGCACGAACAGGGTGGAGATCCGCTCCAGAGCCCGCTGCGGATCCGCACCGCCCGGTGCCGCGACCAGACCGGCCAGCTCCCGCAGCCCCCGGTCGACCAGGGCCAGCAGCTCACTGCTCACCTCACGGGCGGCGTCAGCGCCGGCCAGCACCTCGTCCGCGTCGCGCTGCACCTGCTCCCCCAGCTTCGAGAGCTGGTAGCGGGAGCGGGAGCGCTGGTACTCGACGATGCTGCCCGCCTTGACGGTGTGCGCGCTGCGCAGCAGGTTGCCCCATTTCACCAGTTGGTCCAGCCGGGCTGTGAGCGTGTCGGCGTCCAGCCGGGCGCCCGGTCCTCCGCCCGTCGTGAGTTTGGCGAGCACGTCCGGGACGGACAGGTCCGCGAGCAGGGTGGAACAGAGCACCCGCATCACGGCCACGTACTCCATGCGCTCCGGCGCGCTGAGGTAGCTGTACGCGCTGAGTCGCTGCCACTGCTCGCCACTGTCGGCCACCTCGGCCGCACAGGCCCCGTCTTTCTGTTCCATGCCATCGAGCGTACGGACCGGGTCTGACGGTCCGGGCCCGGTTGGGGCAACTCGTCCGCTCGCTTGCTCGCGGCACCGCCGTCACAGGCCGTGCTGGTCGAGGACCTTCATCAGGTTGCGCTTGCGTTTCTGCTCGGCACGCAGGGCAGCCACGTAGTCGGCGAACTCCTGTGACGTCCCCAGGTTCCTGTGGCACTCCCGGGCGCCGAGCAGCAGACGGGCGATCCGCTGGTAATTGGCGTCGCCGGTGATCTTCTTGAGGGGGTCGATCAGACTCAGGTACACCGGCAGCGCGTCGGCGGGGCGGTCTTCCCGTACCAGGTCGGCGAGGGTCAGCCACTGGTGCGAGGCGGCGTGGCCTTCAGCTGCTGTCCGCCAGGCGGCCCCCAGGTCGCCGTCGTCGATCAGGGCGTCGATCAGCACGGGACCGCCGTACCAGGAGGGGCCGGAACGGGCGGCGTCCTCGCGGAGCAGTTCCAGGGCCGCCGGGCGCTCACGTTCCCAAGTGCCCTCGGCTCGTGCGCACTCGCGCAGCAGCCGGTACGCGGCGAGCGAGCGGCGGACCCGGAAACCGTCCCGGCGCACGGCGGTGGCGCGGGCGGGACGGCCTTCCTCGGCATGGCGCTCGCAGAGGTAGTCCTCCAGGCCGCTGCCACCGCGATGCGTCTCGGCCAGCTCGCGCAGTCCGCGTTCCGCCCACTCCAGCGCTTCGTCGGGGCGACCCGCCGCGTCCAGCTCACGGGCGATCGCGAGGTGGGTGTCGCCTGTGGGGGAAAGGTCCGCAGCGTAGACGGCGATCAGCTCGTCCACCGTGCCGGCCGCCTTCACCAGCCGCTCCATCAGATGCTTCTCGGCCCAGCCGGACGGCTTGCGCCGCCATGCCTCAGTCGCCAGTTGGCGCAGCCGCGCCAGACCGTCCGTACCGAGAACCTCACGGTAGTCGACCGGGTCGGCGTCGAAGACGTCGTACTCGCTGCCCAGCAGGTGCCGCACCAGCCACTCGGCCGTCTCCAGCGGGTCAGGACGTGCCGCCCGACATGCCTCCAGGTGGGCCTCGGCGAGCTCCTGGGCGACGGAACCCACGCTTCCGGATTCATCGTCGATGTCCTCGTAAGCCCGGTGCAGCGCCGCCATCGCCTCGCGGGACAGGGTGACGGCCAACGCGGCTCGTCCGTCGGCGATCAGGGTGCGCAGTGCGGTCACCGCTTCGGACGCCTGCTGGCCGTAGGCGTGAGCGTCGGCGAACTCGACGTAGCCGTAACTCGCGAAGGGTGCCGGGTCGAGGAGCGCGCGGACCCGCTCCCGTACGACCGGATCGTCACCGCGCGCAGTCGCCGCGCGCAGTTCCAGCCGACGGCGCAACTCGCGGTCCCGCTCGACCTGTTCGCGCACAAGTGCCAGCAGTTCTTCGCGGGGCAGGGAATCCAGCCACTGCGCGAGGCCCTTGGCGCGGGAAGCGGCGGCCGACCGCTGGAGCGGCACGTCCGAGGCCCGGGTGAGGACCGCCAGACCCACCGCGACACAGTGCTTGCAGAAGTTCCCCTCCTGCCCGTACGGGCAGTCGCATGCGCCGGACAGCGCCCCCGCACCGTCCACAGCGATCTCGACCGCGTAGTCCTCGGTGCCTTGCACGCGGGCGGAGAACCAGCCGTCCTCCACCTCCAGACAACTCACGGCATCCCGGTAACCCTGGCCGCGCACGAAGGAGCGGTGCCCGGACAGGCGCCGAAGGTCGTCCTCGCTGAAGCCCACGGAGATTTTCACGCTGACCATTGAAGCCCACGGGCGGCTGTGATCGCCCGGCCTCCCCTCCTACGAGGTAAGCCAGGTGGAATGGGCCCCTTGCTGCCGCGTGGATGGCACAAACCGTCAATCCTCTGTGTGGAGCAGGCTCTGCCTTCGGACTCACAGGCACACACCCGCCGACTGCGCGCGCAGGTGCCCGGTCGCAAGTCGTCCGAGGCGCGTAAGAGCTCCGGTTGCCCGCAGCGTGAGAGCGCTGCCCTGCGCATGCCGGGTACCGGTCGAACCGAAGGGCGCGGTCGCACAGGTGGGCGGGCATGCCCGGCACTGTCCGGGGCACGTCGGTCATCCGCGACGGGGCCGCGACTGAGGGCGTGTCCCGGCGGCCAGCCGTTTTCAACCGATGACTGCAGCCGCCCCCAACCGCCCACCCCCGACCACGGGTTCGGCTGCCCCATGTGCCCTGCCCAGGGCTCGAACCTGCGGCAGCGTGTTGGGAGGAACCGCCTACCCCAGGTATTGGGAAGTGGCACGCGCAAGGTAGGTCCCATGCCCCGCCCTCCCCTTAAGAGGTCATCTCATTTGGTGAGTCTGCGGTAGCAGATGAGGGTGCAGGCAATGCTGGCGAAGGCGAGGAAGTGGATGGCCTTGCGTTCGTAGCGGCGGTGGAGGCGGCGGCAGCCGGCGAGCCAGGCCATGGTGCGTTCGATGGTCCAGCGGTGTCGGCCGAGCCGCTTCCCGTCTTCCACGCCCTTGCGGGCAATGCGCGGTGTGATGTGCCGTGTACGGAGCCATTGCCGCAGGTGACGGCTGTCGTATGCCTTGTCGGCATGGAGCTTGGCGGGCCGCCGCCGACGGGGCCCGCGGCGGGAGCGGATCGGAGGAATACCACGCACGAGCGGCTCAAGGGCCTGGCTGTCGTGGAGATTCGCGCCGGATATCCCGATCGAGAGCGGCAGTCCGGAACGTTCGGTGATCAAGTGGATCTTCGACCCGAACTTGCCCCGATCCACAGGATTCGGACCTGTCAGGTCCCCTTTTTCAGGGCCCGCATATTCACCGAGTCGATCGCGCACCGCGACCAGTCCAGCTCGCCCCTCGCACCGAGTTCGTCCAGCACCAGCCGGTAGAGCTTCGCCCACACCCGCAGCCGACTCCACTCCGTGAACCGGCGGTGAGCCGTCGCCCCGGACGGCCCGAACACCGGCGGGACCTGCGACCACGTACAACCTGTCGTCGCCACAAAGATGATCGCGGCCAGCACCTCACGATCACCATAGCGACGCCGACCACCACCCTGCGGACGCGTCGGCGCCTCCGGCACCACCCGCTGGAACAACTCCCACAACCCGTCCGGGACCAGACGCTCGACCATCATCACGCGACCAGACTACCCAATTAACCAAATGAGATGATCTCTAAACATGCCCTGTTCAATAGCTACCTCGCCCCGGGACAGCACGGTCACGACCTGGCCCGTGATCCGCCGTCCTTCGTACGCCGAGTAGTCGACGTTCATGTGGTGCGTGGCCGCGGAGATGGTCTGTTCGGCCGCCGGGTCGTAGATGACGATGTCGGCGTCGGCGCCCGGGGCGATCGTGCCCTTCTGGCCGTACAGGCCGAACATCCGCGCCGGGGTCGCGCACGCGATCTCGATCCAGCGGCGGCGGGTGATGTGGCCGTCGACGACCGCCTGGTGGAGGAGGTCCATGCGGTTCTCCACCCCCGGCATCCCGTTCGGAATCTTGGAGAAGTCGCCTCGGCCGAGTTCCTTCTGCCCGGTGAAACAGAACGGGCAGTGGTCGGTGGACACCACCTGAAGCTCGTTCGTCCGCAACCCCCGCCACAACGCCGCCTGATGCTCCTTGGGGCGCAAAGGAGTCGAGCACACGTACTTCGCCCCCTCGAAGTCCGGCTCGGCGAGGTTGTCGGTGGAGAGGAAGAGGTACTGGGGGCAGGTCTCCCCGAAGACCGGGAGACCTTCTGTGCGGGCGCGGGCGATCTCGGCCAGCGCTTCCTGCGCCGATACGTGGACGACGTACACCGGAGCGCCCGCCACCTGCGCGAGCTTGATCACGCGGTGGGTGGCCTCCGCCTCCAAGAGGGCCTTGCGGACCTCGCCGTGGTAGCGCGGATCGGTCTCGCCGCGCGCCAGGGCCTGCTCGACGAGGACGTCGATGGCGAGGCCGTTCTCGGCGTGCATCATGATCAGACCGCCGTTGGAGGCGGCCTTCTGCATCGCGCGCAGGATCTGGCCGTCGTCGCTGAAGAAGACCCCGGGATAGGCGGTGAAGAGCTTGAAATTTACTCCCGGGTACCTTCGGCCGCGTTGCAACCTTCGCCACAGAGACGGGTGTCGAACGGCCCATGATCTTTAATTCGGGCACGACATAGCGCAGGGCGCCGGGGTGCCGTCGTATTCGCCATCGCTTTCTGGTAGACACCCAGATGCTTTCCGCAACCTCACAACCGTGCGGGATTCCTCATGGCCCCATCCCGTACTGGAGGACCAAGGGTGAGGGCCTCCCGTCCTGGAAGGAGGAGCACGACCGCCCCCGCAAGCGCGTTCACGCCCCCGCCGAGCACACCTTCGCCCGTATGAAGGGCGGGAAGATCCTCTGCGACTGCCCCCCGCGAGGCGAGGGCGTTCAGCACGCCATGCGCGGCATCACCCGCCTGCATAACCTCGCCCGGCAAACAAGTACCGGACCGCGAGTCGCAGAGCCATCTCCACCAACCCCAAGATCACCTTACGAGACAACCTTTAATGAGCTGAATTTGTTCATTGATGGCAGAAACGCACTGGTGACTATTTCGCTCGTCATCTAGCGTGACATTCCCCGCGAGGTGCGACATCAGAACGGACTCGTAGCAGGACGAGAGGATCTCCATCGCATCATCGGGGGACAGTGCGTCACCTGAACCCTCGAACAGTCGCACCAGAGCCATGAAGAACGGGCCGACCGCTGGCCTGACCGGCACATCCGGTAGCTCGTCATACCGTGCCAGAAATCTGGCAGCGGACGCAGAATCGGAATGCCAGCCGGTCGGGTTATTGCGGCGAAGCTCAAGTGCGAGTTCGATGAGGGCGGCGTGACTCGGGGGAAAGAATTCCCCGAACGGTGGACCAATCAACGGAATTGTCGTCTCGATGGCGTCCAGGGAAAGGTTGGACAGCGACACCGCTTCCAGACCTTCAAGATTTTGGGCGTAAGGCTCAACCTGCTGGTCCCAGAGTTCCAATTTAGTCTCCCCTTCGATATTAGATGGTGCGGCCTGACTAATCAGGCCGCACCATTAAAAAGTTCGCTAGAACCCTTTGCGTGTGAGTCCCGAGAATTTACCCTACCGAGCTATCGACTTCTCTCCCATAGCTGCACTCCAGGATATCCGCTCGCCCGCCCAGCACAGTTTTGACGAGAAGGTCCGCACGCTGGGCGAGATGAAGCAATAATGCCGTCAGCTGCGTATTCTTCTTCGTCTATGGCATTGAAGAGAATTTGTTCGGCATCGCTGTGCACTTGTGGCGTCAGATCAGTTTCGTACACTCGCCGGTAACCCAGCTTCTGCGCCAACGCCCGGAGCTTTCGGTTCGTTCCATTATTTGCTACGGAATAGACAAGCTCGCCACCGAGTTGGCCTGTTGCCACCGTCGTGCCCTTGTCTGCTCTCGTCCCGACGCCAAATGTGTCATGAAGGGCCTTAGCGTCATCAAGCAACGACTGCGGACTAACCGTTGCACTCGATGCCGTTCCGTCTGATACCAGCCGTCCGTCACAGTTGTGCACGAGGACAGAGGTCTGACCCGCCGAAACATAGTACGTGTGGCTGTCATTGACAGTCAGATTGTGAACTGTCGATGATTCGGTCCATCGTTGCACATCCTTCACTTGCACCGAGGTGCCAGTGGGGGTCTGTAGCGATGTCCCCTGCTGAATGTCCTTGGCTTCGACCCAGCGGCTCAAGGCCGGAACCCAGAACGGATGACCATCCGTGGCGGTCACGGTGGCTGTTGTGCTGCCGAGGGACCCAGGTTCGGAAAACGTGACCTTGACGAGGTTCTTCTGACCCTGGCCGACTATCGTTCCCGTGGCTGCCTGCACTGAGGTCTGGCCGGTCCTGGGATCCGTGGCCAGAACCTTCTCGCCCACCTTGACCTGGTTGATCGGCTTCTTGGAGCCGTCGGCCATGAGAACGAGGGTCCGGCCAGTGAAACTGTTGCTCTCACAGCTGCTGTCGGCCCCGTCCTTTGCCAGCTCCTTGGCCACCTTCTTGGCTCCGGCGGCAACAGCAGCTGCCGTTGCCGGCTTCTTGACGCGTGAAGGCTTCGGCTTCGGCTTCGGTTGGGACCGGGGCTTGGGCCTGGGCTTGGGACGGGCGGCTGCCTTGCGGGCCGCAGCGCGTTTCGTCGCCGCACGCTTGGCCGCCGCGCGCTGCGCTCGCGCCCGTGCTTGTGCTGCCGCGCGGCGCTGAGCTGCCCGCTTCGCGGCAGCCCGCTGGGCGGCTGCCCGTTTCGCCGCCGCGCGCTTGGCTGCGGCTGCCTTCTTGGCAGCCTCTCGCTTGAGCTTGGCCGCGAGCTTCTTGGCCGCCTCGATGGCGCGCTTGCGGGCTTCCGCTGCGAGGCGGCGGGCCAGGGCCTGCGCCGCTTTGCGGGCCGCGATCGCGGCTGCACGGCGGATCGCCGCGCGGATCGCCGCCTGGATGATCATGCGGGCGGCGAAGCCGATCAGGATCGGGAAGAAGGTGCCCGTCGGATCGGAGAACGTCGCCGGTGCGTTGTTGCTGTAGGCGTACGGGTTGATGGTGGCGGGCTGGCTGTAGTCGACCAGCGGGTCGACGGACATGAATCGCCCTGTGGTGGGGTCGTAGTCGCGCGCGCCGAGCCGGGTGAGGCCGGTGTCCTCGTCCACGGAGCCGCCCACGAAGCCGCGTGCACCGGGCCAGGTGGAGGGCTGAGGACCGCGCTGTTCGCCGAACGGCATGAGTTTGCGCCGGGTGACTGCCATACCCGTGCCGACCATGTCGACGGTGGTGTGGGACGACCCGTGGTGGTCGGCCAGTACCAGCTGGCGAACGCCGCCGGTCGCCCGGACTGTCGCCGCTCCGTCCGGGTGCGGGTAGAAGCGTTCCGCCGTCTTCTTGCTCTGGTCGGCGTTGACCGTCAGCTCGGCTTCGCCCAGATAGAGGGTCTTGCTGCCGTCGGAGTCGGTGCGGATCAGCCGTTCGCCGCCTGCCCCGTACAGGTAGGAGGTCTTCTTGCTCCCGCCGCCCTCCACCGGTTCAGTCACCGAGGCAAGTTCGCCCTCGATGTCCCATTCGAGGGTCTGGGTAGTGCCGTTCTGCTGCCGGGTGGTGGTGTTGCCTGCCTTGTCGTACGCGAAGGTGTTGAGCCGCTCGCCGCCCGGACCCGCCGACTTGATCTCGGCAAGGGCGTTGGGACCTCCTACGCCGGGCTTGCCGTAGGTGTAGGTGCGGGTGACGTCCTTGGCGACGTCGCCTGCGGTGTCCTTGTCCACGAGCTTGGTGCGGTTGCCTGCCGCGTCGAACTCGTACTGGTGCCAGTACGCGTCCGTGCCGCCGACGTTGGCCTTCGACGGGGCGGCCTTGCAGTCGTCTGTCGCGGTCCAGGCCGAGGTCATCTGGCGCAGCTGGTTGTGGACGAAGCACTGGGTGTCCGTCTTGCCGCTGTCCGGCGCTGCCTCGCCGGGAGTGTCCTTGATCTTGGTTACGTTCCCGGCCTCGTCATAGGTGTACTGGGTGTCGCTGATCCGGCCCGGGTTGATCGACCGGTCGAAGGTCGACTGGGTGAGCCGTCGGGTGAACTCGTCGTAGAGGTAGGTCCCGTACACCTTCTTGGTGGCGGTGCCCGCGTCGGTGCGCAGGATCTCGCCGAAGGCGGAGTACTCGACGTCGTTCAGGTACGACGCCTCACCGCGGACGGAGACGGGCAGGTCGTCCGAGTTGTATCGGAACGTCACCCGCTCGTTGACGAGACCACCGACGCCGGGAACGTCGGCCGTCGCCATGTTGCCTGTGGGGGTGTACCCGTAGGAGTAGGTGTAGGTGCCGCCGAGCCCCGCTTCTTCGGCCGCGACGACGGTCTTGGTGGTCTTGATCCGGTAGGCGTTGTCGTATGCGGTGACCTCGTCGCGGTACTCGCGGCCGTTCGCGTAGCGGATGGCCGCTGTCGGCAGCCCCTTGCCGAGGGTGTCGTACGTCCACTCCATGCGCTTGGGGCCGGTGACACTCCCCTCGCGCACCGTCGTTGGCCGGCCCGCAGCGTCGAAGGTCGTCGCGAGGGTGTTGCCCCGCGGATCGGTCGAGGAGACGACGTTGTCCGCGTTGTCGTACGTCAGCGTGGTCTTGCCACCGTCGGGGTCGGTCGAGGAGGTCTGCCGCCCTCTTCCGTCGTACTCGAACGTGGTGACGGCGCCGCCAGGTGCGGTGATCTTCACGACGTTGTCGTGAACGTCGTACTCGTAGGAGGTTTCGCGCCAGGTGGTGCGTTCCTTGTTGGAGTACTCACGAATCTTCGCGGTGCGCCCCTCGGCGTCCTCGAAGGTCGCCGTGACCGTGTCACCCTGCGGCGGGACGGCTGTGGAGACGTCGCCGTCGCGCTCGGTGGTGGTGCGGAACTTCTCCACGCCTCGGTGATAGGTGATGTCCGCGGTCGGCTGGCCGAGCCCGTTGAAGGTGGTCCGGCTCTGCGAGGGGACCTCGTTGTCACCTACCTGGAGGACCGCCGGTGTGGGTTCCGCCTCGTGGTAGTAGCCGTCGTTCGTCTTCCACGGCCGGCCGGCAGAGTCGTAGAAGGTGTCGTTGATGATGCGGCCCGGTCCGGCCACCGCTTCGTCCTGGGTCTGCCGCTCACGCAGCAGACCGTCGAGGAGTTCGTAGGAAACGGCGTACTCGCCGTTGTCCTTGAGACTGCGGTTGGTGACGACGGTGGGCCCGTCGCGGCGGATGGTGTAGTCGTAGGTCGCCGTGGGGGTCTGGGTGGCGGGATCGCGGTCGATCTCCCAGACCTTCAGCAGCCGGCCCAGCGGGTCGTACTGCATGGTGGCGCTCTTGTTGTTGGCGTCGGTCTCCTTGACCGGCATGCCGCGGACGTCGTCGAACTCGGTGGTCTCGGTGTGACCGAGAGGGTCGGTGGTGACCGTCTTGGTCGGCCGGACCCCGGTTGTCGGGGTGTTGGTGACGGTGGTCTTGCGGCCTTCCCCGTCGTACGTCACCGTCTCGCGGCCGTGGATGTCGTACTCGGTCTTGTCGATGGTCAGGTAGCCGTCGCCCTTCGCGTTCAGCTCCTGGACCTCGGTGGCCAGACCCTTGGTGGGTGCCACGCCGAAGCCCTGACCGTCGTACAAGGTGCGGGTGTCCTCGACGACTTCGCCGCCCGAGGTGCCACAGGCACCCACGGTGGTGAGCTCGCGCGACTCCGACTCCAGCAGGTGCAGTGCGGTGTTGCGGGCGTAGGAGGTGACCGTGCACAGGCGCTTGCCGCCTGCCGTGGTCTCGTCGACCTCGCTCGGAAGACCGACGCTGTCGTACGTGGTGGTCTCGGTCGAGGTGCGCCAGGTCTCGCCCTTGACGCGCTCGCGCGTGGTGACGGTTTCGGGGCGGGCCATCCACGCCTGGAGCGGGGTGGTGCCCGTGCGCTTGCGCTCCGCCGTCTTCACCGACTTGGTACTGGTGAGCGTGGTGGAGTCGACGGGTCCTCCGTCGTACTCGTAGCTGATCTGCTCGCGCAGCTGCCCCTGGTACTGCTGCAGGTCCGGGCTGCTGCCGCCCTGGCTGTCCACGACGGACGCGGTGCGCGTGCCGGTGGGGAGCTTGTCGCCGTGCATGCCGCGGAAGAAGCGGTGCTCGGTGAGCTGCTTGACGTCGCTGCCGCCACCGACGCGGGTGCGGACGCGCTCGTAGCCGCGGTACTGCGACCAGGTGCGCTCCTTGCGCTCGGTGAACTCGCCGTCGTCGTAGGCCCATGCCGGGCTGCCGATGAACTCGTAGCTGGTGACCTTGTCCGGGGCGTCGGTCACGAGGTCGTCCTCGCGGACCTCGGTGGCGAGGTACTTGTGGAACCAGTCCTGGACGGGTTTGGTCGCTCCCTTGGGCGTCCAGTACTGGGGGTAGCAGCGCATCGTGTTGGTCTCGGGCGACGCGGGCATCTTCCGTGGCTCCAGCGCCTGGCACTCACGGGGCGAATAGGTGACGCCGATGCGGCCGCCCGACTCGGTGTCGATGGCGTGCACGCGCATCCGGGAGTAGGGGGGCAGGCCCTCGACGCCGTCGACGCGGTTGTCCATCTGGGTGCCCGCGAAGCTGACCTTCGGCATGCTCGCCGTACCGCCCGCGCCCAGTCCCGTACGGGTGATGGATGCCAGCCACAGGGCCGGAGAGGTGCCGTCACCTGTGTCGGGGTAGGACTGTTCCAGCGTCCAGGAGTCGACGTTCTTCAGCGCGGATCCGGCCAGCACCTGGGTGCTGATCTTCGTGAGGCGCTTGGTGGACCAGAACGTCGGTGCGTACTTGTCGGTGCACTTCGCGCCGGCAACGCATTCCTGGTCGAGGGGGGTGTCCGGCCAGTACTTGGCATTCGCCACGGTTCGCTTGGACTCGGCACAGTCGAACGTGCTGCTGGGTATGCAGCGTTCGGCGGTGCTGAAAGTGACGCGGCCTGCCGGGAGACCGGTGAACAGGGCGCTCGCCCGCTGGCCGTAGTCGATCCGCGCGAGGGTGGCGGAGCGGGTATAGAGGATCTGCTTGTCGGCCTTCATGTGCTGGCCGTAGTAGTTGGTGTACTTGTCCCACCACAGGGTCATGGCGTCGCCGAGCGGGTCGACGACGTAGTCCAGGTTCCAGCGGTACGCCTGCGCACAGTCGGAGTCCGCGAAGGCAGTCGCGTGGCAGGGCTCGCCGGGGTGGTTGCCGAAGACTGGGACGGTCAGCGCGGAGTCGGTGCGCTGGGTGCCGGCGCCGGGGAGCTTGTTCAGGCCGAAGTGGTACTGCACTCCGTCGGTGCCGGTCAGCACCCAGTACTCGCCGCCGTTGGTGCCGTTGTCCGCGCCGATCTTGCGCTCCAGACGCGTGCCGTCGTCGTCCGCCGGACGCCACTTGCCGGTGGCGTCGTCCTTGACGAGTTCACTGGAGTTGCCTCCCAGCGACATCACGACGTGGTCGGAACCCCAGCACAGGTCGGCGGTCTCCCCCGAGTTGTTCGGGGTCTTGCCGTCCTCGGCCGCCTTGTCGTCGGAACAGGACTTGAAGCGGCGCTCGATGAATCCCGGTTCGTAGTCCCAGCCCTCGGCCAGCCAGGAGGACTGGCCGTTGGTGGACGCGGTACGGCCGTCCACTGCCTGCGAGGAGTAGGAGAGTTCGACCTCGGGCTGCGGGCCACCGGGAACTTCCGGCGACTCCACCGGGTACGACCAGGAGAATCCGCCGGAGGAACTCCCGGCCATCCAGGACCCGGTGGGTGACAGCGATGTCGCCTCATGGCTGCCGCCGGGGCCCGAGGCGGCGGCTGCCGCGGCCAGGACCATCGGCGCACTCGCACCGCGTGCGGCGGGAGCACCCAGGTCGACGGTGGCGCTCACGGTGTGCGCGGCCGGGTCGTTGGAGCCGCCCAGCTCGGTCCGCGTACGGCATTCCGGCAGATCCGGAGTGGTCAACGCACACGCGGGCAACTGCACCAGACGCAGGCGCGATCCCCAGTCACCTCCGTAGGTGTCCTTGATCGCCTCGTAGTCCAGCTCGACTTCGACCGCACCCGACACCGCTTCGGCGGAATCCGTGGCGGCCGGTGCGGCGGTGAACAGCACACCGTCCACCCCCGCCTTACGAGCGGTGGCCTGGTCCTTGACCTGGACCCTGGCCGCTCCGCCGACCGGCGCGGGAGTCTTCGAACCAGCCGTGCGCGTCGACTTCGCCTCCTGCGTAGAGGGACGGGTCAAGCGGACCAGCGGGTCCAGCAGACGAGGTGCTGATGCGACTGGCGTGCCGACCGCAGCCCCGTCCAGCGCCAACTTAGACGCCTTCGGGGGCTTCTGACCCTTCGTCACTTCGACGGTGTAGTCGCCGGCCAGAAGCTTGGCCACCGACGGCGCCCAGGGCTTCGCCGCCGCGTCCGTGACGGGTTTGCGCTGGGCGGCCAAGTTGCGGCCAGGAACGGAACGATCGCGCTCCAGCTCCTCCAGCCGCATCTTGCCGGTACCGGCCACAGCAGGATCGTCTGGCACGAAAGCTATAAGGAGTGCCATGAAGACGACATAGGACACAGATCTGTGCCAGTGCCCCAAATAACGTAGATGTCGCAGTAGTTGTTGCATGACCTAACCCACTCGGTCGTAACGGGACTGCATGAACGGGGTGAGTAAACACGCGTTAAAGTTCACAGCCAAGTCAAGGGATCTTCACTAGAAGCCCTAAAAAGAGACAAGAATGGGCAAAGATGCCACAGATATTCACACGAAGATGGGCTTCGGCCCGGCGCTCGATCCCGGCACTCCTTGCCGCCACCGTCGCGGGCAGCTCGCTCGGACTCGTTCCGCTCGGCCTGAGCCCGGCAGCGTCCGACGTGAGACAGACAGGTCCCGCAGGAGAGGCGGGAGAGGAAGGCGCCCTCGCCAAGGCGCGGCTCACTGGCGAGCCTGTCGAGATCATGAGCGAGCGGTCAGAGGCCAGCGAGACGCACGCCCTGCCCAACGGGAACCTGCGCCGGACTCAGCACACCGCGCCGGTCCGAGTAAAGCGCGAAGGTGTCTGGTCTCCCATTGACACCACCCTTGCCGCCGTCGCTGGCCGGGTTTCCCCGAAGGCCGCCGCCGGGAAGGTCACCTTCTCCGCTGGTGGCAGCGCTCCGCTGGTGATGATCACCGACCAGGGCCGATCCGTCTCGCTTACCTGGCCGAAGCCGCTGCCGGCGCCCGTCCTTGAGGGCTCAACCGCGACCTATTCCGAAGTCCTGCCCGGCGTCGACCTGGCCCTGGCCGCAGGAGTCGACGGATTCAGCCAAGCATTGATTGTCAAAACCGCCGAAGCCGCCGCCAACCCGGAACTCGCCACTATCGACTTCGGCCTCAAGACCGAAGGCCTGAACCTCAAGCAGGACCCTGCTGCGGGTACCCTCAGCGCCGCGAACGAGGCGGGCCAGACGCTCTTCACCACCTCGACCGCCCGGATGTGGGACTCCTCCGGCAAGGACGAGTCCGCCCCCGCAGGGCTGACGCGCAGCAAGAGTGCGTCGCCGGGAGTCCGAGCCCCCTCCGACCTGACGCCGGGCACCAACAGCAGCACCGTCGATGTCGACTTCACCAGCAACCGGTTGACCCTGACGCCGGATCAGGAACTGCTGAAGTCACCGGACACGACCTACCCGGTCTACATCGATCCCCGCATGACAGGTACTCGCCAGGCGTGGACCATCGCCTACAAGCCGCACCCGAACGACAGTTACTTCAACGGCACAGGCTGGTCGGGCGGCACCACCAGCGAGGCACGTGTCGGCTACGAGTCGTCCAGCGGCGGCACCGCCCGCTCCTTCTTCCGCGTCGACTCCAAGTTCCTTGCCCGTGTGAAGGTGATCGACGCACAGTTCCAGATCACCGAGACCCACTCCTGGTCCTGCACCGCCAAGCCCGTCGAGCTCTACCTCACCGGGTCCATCAGCTCCGCGACCACGTGGAACAAGCAGCCGTCATGGTCGACCCGCCAGGACAGCCGGAACTACGCCCACGGCAACGAGAGCTTCGGCTGCCCCGACAAGGCCGTCGACTTCACCGCGAAGGACGCGGCCGTCAAGGCCGCGGCCGGTTCGTGGTCCGACATCACGTTCGGCCTGCGAGCGCCGCAGAGCGCCGAGGACGGCAAAGACGCGTACAGCTGGAAGAAGTTCAAGCCCGACGCCAAGCTCATCGTCGAGTTCAACCGCGCCCCCAAGAATCCCTGGGCGCTGGACACCATTCCCAGCACCAGGATCAGCAGCACGGACTGTGGCAACGGAGCCACGTACATGACCGTCGGCAACACCGACGTCACCCTCAACGCACAGGTGTGGGACCAGGACGGCGGCGACGTCAACGTGGAGTTCCTCGTCTGGCCCACGGGCAAGTACGCGGGAGACCCGGGCATCATCTTCGACAAACGCGTCCGCAAGACAGTCATCGCCTCCGACTCCAAGGGCGTGCGCGCCAGCATCGTCGTTCCCAAGGCCCTCCTCAGCCAGCACATGGCCGCCAGCGGAGGCCAGTTCTCCTGGAAGGCACAGGCCGAGGACGTCGGCGACTCCACCTTCGCCTCCGACTGGACCCCGACCGCCGGAGCCTCCGGCTGCCGCTTCGGCTTCGACCCCACCGCCCCGTCCGTCATGCCGACCGTCACCTCCGTCAACGGCCTCTACCCGGAGGACAGCGAAGGCGCACTCGCCCGCACCGAGGGACAGTTCGTCCTCGGCTCGGGGGGCGAGAAGGACATCGCCGAATACCGCTGGGCCCTTGACCGCACCCCGCCGAACAACATCGAAAAGCCCGCGACAGCCGGCGCCAGCGTCACCATCAAGCTGACCCCGCTCACTCCCGGACCGCACACCTTGTACGTCCAGAGCTTCGACGCCGGGAAGAACCCCGGCCCCAGGTACCCGTACAAGTTCTACGTCAAGAGCCCCGGCATCGTGGACAAACCCGGCGACGTCAACGGGGACAGCCAGCCCGACATGTTCGCGATCGACAGCACCAACAACCTCCGCCTGTACTCCGGAGCCGGAGCCGGCGCCGTGGACACCGGCCTCCCCATCTCCACGAATGCCAGCTGGGGTGCGGCCCTGCTCACTCACCGCAGCGACTGGAACGAGGACCTCTACGAAGACCTCGTGGCCCGCAAGTCAGACGGAAAGCTCTGGTTCTACCCCAACGACGGCATCGGAGGATTCACCGAAGACACCAAGGAGGAGATCTACTTCTTCCCGGACTCCCAGACGGGCCTCGCTCTCGACCCGGCCACCTTCAAACAGATCGTCTCCATCGGAGACATCACCCCCGGCGAAGGCGGATCCAACCCGGACTTCGTCGCCGTCATCGGTGACCAACTCTGGTTCCTGCCCGGATACTCCAGCAGCAATATCCAGGCCGGATACCCCATCGGCGGCAGCGGCTGGAGCAACCTGCAGCTCAGCTCCCCCGGCGACGTCGACGGAGACGGATTCACCGACCTCATCGCCCGCAACACCACCACCGGAGAAGTCGGGCTCTACCACGGCAAGAGCAACGGAGACGCCGACGGCGACAACATCCCCGACGGAGGCACCGATCCCAGCTCCCTCGGCGCAGGCTCCAGCAGGACTGCCTACGCCACCGGCTGGACCACCACCGCCCGCCCGCTGATCACCGCCACCGGCGACTCCAACGGCGACGGCATCGGTGACTTCTGGACCACCACCGCGAACACCAACGCCGGCCTCGAATTCGTCCCCGGCCGCAAGAGCGGCCTGCTCGGCAGCCCCACCGTCGTGGGAACCGGCGGCTGGCAAGCAGTCAAGGGCATCTTCTAGGAAGGAAGCGCGGGGAAAGTCACTGTGACAGCGGCTCGCGTCATTGAGAACCCTCAGTGACGCGAGCCGCCCTCGTGCAGCACACTCGCGTGAGAGTGGGGGCAGCCGATCAACGCGCTGAAGGAGGCAGTCCTCCCTCAGCCCACGCTGCCTGGTTCGACGATGCACACCGAGGTTGCCGAGGCACCCGATGCCGTGCAGCGCATGGCCTCTCTTCCGTCGACACGAATAACGCTTTCGACGCGGCCTCCGCTCTCACCGAGTACCACGGTGAGAGCAGGAACTGCCTCGAAGCCCTTCATGCGCACGGTTGCCCGCCATGGCAGCCGAGGCTGCTCCACGACGGTCTCACCCAAGTCGGCATCCCCGAAGGCGTACGAAATCTCACTCGCCCCGGTTCCGCTGACCTCGTAGTCCACCAGAAAGAGCTGAGTGTTGGTGGCAGACGGCACAGTGAAGGGCTCGGCACCGCCGAATACGCCTCGCAGGACGTCGGGATCTCTCCAACGCTCGTTCACTACGATCTCCTCTCAGCGCTGCAGGGGGTGTTGGGCCTACCGCTGAGGGCTGTGCCCGCCCGCGTCCGCCCGCGGAGTGGATCATCCACACTGTCTGATTGTCGCACGTTCGATCATGCATCGGCCTGCCCATGACCGCGCGAGCAGCAAGAACCGAATTAACCACTGTTCTGGGACTCTTGCCCGAGTCTCGAATCTGCGGGAAAACCATGTCGTCTGGCTTACCTGCTTCGCAGACCCTGACCGCTGCCCGGTAGAGGCTGGCTATCCGAGGCACTGACTGGTGGCGCGGGCGAGGTACGCCCCATGTCCTGTTCGCCCTCTGAACTCGCCGCGTTCGACAATCACTTCGCCCCGCGACAGCACCGTCTCGACCTGCCCCGTCACGCGCTTGCCCTCATACGCCGAGTAGTCGACCGCCATGTGATGCGTGGCGGCCGAGATGGTCTGTTCGGCCGCCGGGTCGTAGATGACGATGTCGGCGTCGGCGCCCGGGGCGATCGTGCCCTTCTGGCCGTACAGGCCGAACATCCGCGCCGGGGTCGCGCACGCGATCTCGATCCAGCGGCGGCGGGTGATGTGGCCGTCGACGACCGCCTGGTGGAGGAGGTCCATGCGGTTCTCCACCCCCGGCATCCCGTTCGGAATCTTGGAGAAGTCGCCTCGGCCGAGTTCCTTCTGCCCGGTGAAACAGAACGGGCAGTGGTCGGTGGACACCACCTGAAGCTCGTTCGTCCGCAACCCCCGCCACAACGCCGCCTGATGCTCCTTGGGGCGCAAAGGAGTCGAGCACACGTACTTCGCCCCCTCGAAGTCCGGCTCGGCGAGGTTGTCGGTGGAGAGGAAGAGGTACTGGGGACAGGTCTCGCCGAAGACGGGGAGGCCCCTGTGGCGGGCCGAGGCGATTTCGTCGAGAGCCTCCTCGGCCGACACGTGGACGACGTACACCGGCGCCCCCGCCACCTGCGCCAGCTTGATCACACGGTGGGTGGCCTCCGCTTCGAGGAGGGCCTTGCGGACCTCGCCGTGGTAGCGGGGGTCGGTCTCGCCGCGCGCCAGGGCCTGCTCGACGAGGACGTCGATGGCGAGGCCGTTCTCGGCGTGCATCATGATCAGACCGCCGTTGGAGGCGGCCTTCTGCATCGCGCGCAGGATCTGGCCGTCGTCGCTGAAGAAGACCCCGGGATAGGCGGTGAAGAGCTTGAACGAGGAGATTCCTTCGGAGACCAAGCCGTCCATCTCCTTGAGAGACGACTCGTTCACGTCCGACATGATCATGTGGAAGCCGTAGTCGACGGCGCACTTGCCGTCCGCCTTCGCGTGCCACGCGTCCAGGCCCGCGCGCAGGCTCTGGCCCGGGGACTGGATCGCGAAGTCGATGATCGTGGTCGTGCCGCCCCAGGCGGCCGCCCGGGTGCCGGACTCGAAGGAGTCGGCGGCGAAGGTGCCGCCGAAGGGCATCTCCATGTGCGTGTGCGCGTCGACCCCGCCCGGGATCACGTACTTGTCGGTCGCGTCGAGGATGCGGTCGGCCGTCCAGCCGTGGCCGCCCGGGGCCGCGACGCCCACCACGCGCCCGCCCTCGATCAGTACGTCGGCGTGGAGTTCGTCGGAGGCGGTGATGACGAGACCGCCCGTGATCAGGGTGCGAGTCACTGCTTCGGCTCCATTCGGTGCGGATGCGCGAGGGGTGGTACGGGGAAGGGGCCCGCCCGTACCCGAGGGGAACGGGCGGGCCCCTTGGACGGGCTCGGCTAGACGCTGTGCAGGGCCCGTTCGAGGATGGCGGCGCCCTCTTCCGCCTCCGCGACCGTGAGGGTGAGCGGGGGTGCGATGCGCAGCACGCTCGTGTTGTGGCCGCCGCCCTTGCCGAGGAGGAGGCCGCCCTCGCGGGCCGCTTCCTGGACGCGGCCCGCTGCTTCCGGCCAGGCCCGGTCGGTGCCGGGGCGGACGATCTCGATGCCCGCCATCAGGCCCCGGCCGCGGACCTCCCGTACGCAGGGCGTGGTGGCGGCGATCGCGCGCAGGCGTTCCAGGAGGAGGCCGCCGACGCGGCGGGAGTTGCCCTGGAGGTCGTGTTCCAGGAGGTAGGAGAGGTTGGCGAGGGCCGCGGCCATGGTGATCGGGGAGCCGCCGAAGGTGGAGATGGAGCCGGAGTCGAGACAGTTCATGACTTCCGAGCGGGCGACGACGCCGCCGATGGACATTCCGTTGCCGATGCCCTTGGCGAAGGTGAGGATGTCCGGCGGGCCGTTCTCGGCGTGCGCCTGCCAGCCCCAGAAGTGGTCGCCGGTACGGCCCCAGCCGGTCTGCACCTCGTCGGCGATCCAGAGGATGCCCTCGCGGGAGAGGACCTCACGGAAGGCGGCGTAGAGGCCGTCGGGCGGAGAGGTGAAGCCGCCGACACCCTGGACGGGTTCGGCGATGAGGGCGGCGACCTGGCCCCGGGTCTGGCCGAGTACGTCTTCGAGGTCGGCGACGCACGCCTCGATGAACTGGGCGTCGGAGAGGTGCGCGAAGGGGCCCCGGTACCGGACGCCACCGTGCACGTACAGCGTCTGGAGCGGGGAGAGGCTGGTCGGGGACCAGTTGCGGTTGCCGGTGAGGCCCACGGTGGAGAAGGAGCGGCCGTGGTAGCTGTTGCGCATCGCCAGGACCTGGTTGGAGCGGCGGTACGTCGTCGCCAGCATCAGGGCGGTGTCGTTGGCCTCGGTGCCCGAGGTGGTGAAGAAGACGCGGGCGTCGGGGATGCCGGAGAGGTGGGCGACCCGTTCCGCCAGGTCGATCATGGGGCGGTTGAGGTACAGGGTGGAGGAGTGGATCAGGCGGGCGGCCTGCTCGGAGACCGCCTTGGTGACCTCGGGAAGGGCGTGCGCGGTCATCGTGGTGAGGATGCCGCCGAAGAAGTCGAGGTACTTGTTGCCCTCGGCGTCCCAGACGTGGCGGCCCTCGCCGTGGGTGATCTCGATCGGGTTCCGGTAGTAGAGGGCGAGCCAGTCCGGCAGGACGGCCTGGTGGCGGGAGTGCAGATCTGTCACGGCTTGACCAGTCCTTCGTACGCGTCGGGGCGGCGGTCGCGGTAGAACGCCCACTGGTGGCGCACTTCCTCGATGAGGTCGAAGTCGAGGTCGCGGACAACGAGTTCCTCGGCCTTGTCGCTGGCGGGTTCGCCGACGAACTGGCCCCGGGGGTCCACGAAGTAGCTGGTGCCGTAGAAGTCGTTGTCGCCGTACTCCTCCTGGCCGACGCGGTTGATCGCGGCGACGAAGTACTCGTTGGCGACGGCAGCGGCGGGCTGCTCCAGCTGCCACAGGTGGGAGGAGAGGCCGCGGGAGGTGGCGGAGGGGTTGTAGACGAGCTGCGCGCCTTCGAGGCCCAACTGCCGCCAGCCTTCCGGGAAGTGGCGGTCGTAGCAGATGTACACGCCGATGCGGCCGACGGCGGTCTCGAAGACCGGCCAGCCCAGGTTGCCGGGTTTGAAGTAGTACTTCTCCCAGAAGCCCTTGACCTGGGGGATGTGGTGCTTGCGGTACTTGCCGAGGTAGCTGCCGTCGGCGTCGATGACGGCGGCGGTGTTGTAGTAGAAACCCGAGGATTCGCGCTCGAAGACCGGGACCACGACGACCATTCCGGTCTCGCGGGCGAGGTCCTGCATGCGGCGGGTGGTCGGCCCCTCGGGAACCGCTTCGGCCCAGCGGTAGTGCTCGGGCTCCTGGACCTGGCAGAAGTAGGGGGCGTTGAACACCTCCTGGAAGCCGATGACCTTCGCTCCCTGCCGGGCGGCCTCCCGGGCGTGCTCCTCGTGCTTGGCGATCATGGATTCGGTGTCGCCCGTCCAGGTGGCCTGGACCAGAGCGGCGCGTACGACGTGGGCCATGACTCGACTCCGTTCAACCCGTGCGACCGGACGCCCCAGACGTCCGACGGGACGTCAGAGACCCTCTACGCCCGTAGAGTTGGGGCGTGGATGCTTGAACGTAAGCCGCGGCGCGGAGCGGGGCAAGACCATCGCCGTGAACCCGCTGAGTCGATCTTGTTTCACACCCTCAGGGGTGAAGGTCCGCGCTCCACACCTTGACCCGGGACCCGAATCCCCGCTCCCGCCCCGCCGCCCCTCACGCCGAAATGTCGATCTTGATGCCGACGTGCGGGCGCTTGCCCCGGCGCACCAGCCGGGCGGGCACGTCCGTCATCCAGTACTGCCAGGTGTACTTGCGGGCGATCAGCCCGCGCACCTTCCGCAGCCCTTCCTCGTCGAGCACGGTCGCGCGCCCCTCGACGGTCGGCGCGCCTTCCTTGAGCCGCCCCCGCACGTCACAGGCGGTGAGCGTCACCCGGCCGTCCCGCCGGATGCGCTTGACCTTCCAGGAGTCGGCGTTGGTCCACACGTAGAGCGCACCCCCGTCACCAGCGACCCATACAGGGGTGGCGACGGGGGTGCCGTCCTTGCGGAAGGTGGTGAGACTGACGTAGCGGGTGCGGGAGAAGGCGGCCTGAAGGTCCATGCCCCGACCCTACGCGCGCGCACCCGTCCCCGCCGCCCCTCAGGACGCTAGACGACCCCCACCACCGGCAGCAGCTCGCACTGGAGCAGGAGACCGTCCAGGGAGAGGCCGAGGGTGCCCGCGAGGGCGGCGACGGTGAAGAAGGCGGGCGTCGGGGCGCGGCCCGTCTCGATCTTCCGCAGGGTCTCCGGGGAGAGTCCGGCGGCGAGCGCGACCTCGGCGATCGTACGGCCGTTCTCGGCACGGGCTTCGCGGAGCAGCCGGCCGAGGCGCTCGCCGCGTTCGTGCTCTTCGGGGGTGAGAGGGGTGCGAACCATGCCGTTATTCTAATACCTCCACGACCGGTATAGTAATTGGCATGGTTGAGATCAAGACGGACGCGTCCGTGGACGAGATGCGCGCAACGGGCCGGGTAGTGGCCCAGGCCCTGACAGCAGTGGAGAAGGCGGCGGCGGTCGGTGTGACGCTCCGGGAACTGGACGAGGTGGCACGCGCCGTCCTGCGGGACGCGGGTGCGGGCTCACCCTTCCTCGACTACCACCCGGACTGGGCCCCCACCCCCTTCCCCGCAGTGATCTGCGCGTCGGTCAACGACGCGATCGTGCACGGCATCCCGACGGACTACCGGCTGCGCGACGGCGACCTGGTCAGCATCGACTGCGGGGCGACCCTGGGCGGCTGGGCGGGCGACTCGGCCATCAGCTTCACCGTCGGGCGGGCCCGCGAGGCGGACATACGCCTCATCGAAACGGCGCGGGCCGCCCTGGACGCGGGCATCGCCGCCGCGGTCGTCGGCAACCGCACCGGCGACATCGCCCACGCGATCGGCACGGTGTGCCGGGCGGCGGGCTACGGCATCCCGCAGGGCTTCGGCGGCCACGGCGTGGGGCGCACGATGCACGAGGGCCCGGAGGTCCCGAACGAGGGGCGCAGGGGGCGGGGCATGAAACTCCGCCACGGAATGGTGATCGCGATCGAGCCGATGCTGATCGGGGGCGGCGGCGACGAGTACGGGGCCGCCCCCGACGGCTGGACGCTGCGCACGATGGACGGCAGCCGTGCGGCCCATGCGGAACACACGGTTGCGGTACGGGACGGAGGACCGGCCCGGGTCCTCACGGCGCTGTAGCGGGGGCGTGAGGGGCGCGGGAAACTGCGCACCCGCCGAAGGCGGGCCGGGGGCCCGGGGGCGGAGCCCCCGGCAGTAACAGCAACCACCCACCGGCCCGCACAACGCGCCAGGACCTCCAGGACCTAAGGAGTCGGCCGAACGACCATCGCCGCTCCCCCACCCCTGCGCACCTTCTCCGCCGCCGCCAGCCACCGCCCGTCACTCAGCCTCTGGACGCCCGTCGCCGCCCCGATCTCGGGATTCAGCTTGAAGACGTGCCCGAGCGCCTCCAGCTCCCCCCGCACCGCCGCGTTCTCCCAGAGCCCCGGCTCCAGCTCCGTCGCCGCGGCGTTCCGCTGACTGGCCCGGGGCGCCGCGATGGCATCGACCAGCGGCAGCCCCCGGTCGACGTGTCCGATCAGACTCTGCAGCACGGTCGTGATGATCGTCGCCCCACCCGGCGACCCGAGCGCGAGGAGCGGCCGGTCGTGCCTGTCGAGCACGATGGTCGGCGAGATCGACGACCTCGGCCGCTTCCCCGGGCCCGGCAGGTTCGGATCGTGAACAGCGGGATTCGCCGCCACGAACGAGAAGTCGGTCAGCTCGTTGTTGAGCAGGAACCCCCGCCCCGGCACGGTGATCCCGCTCCCGCCCGTCGACTCGATCGTCAGCGTGTACGCGACGACATTCCCCCACTTGTCCGCCGCCGTGAGGTGCGTCGTGTTCTCGCCCTCGTACGTCGTCGGAGCCACGGCCCCCGAACTCCCGCACGTACGCGACGGGTTGCGCGGATCCCCGGGCGGCAGCGGGCTCACCAGAACCCTGTCGTCCTTGATCAGGCACTCCCGTGAATCCGCGTACTTCTGCGACAGCAGCCCCTTCGTCGGGACGTTCTCGAACGCCGGGTCCCCGACCCACCGCCCCCGGTCCGCGAACGCGATCCGGCTCGCCTCGATGTAGCGGTGGAGGTACTTCGCCTGCGAAGCCTTCTTCAGGTCCGTCCGCTCCAGAATGTTGAGAGCTTCCCCCACACTCGTCCCACCGGACGACGACGGCCCCATCCCGTACACGTCGAGCCCCCGGTACGAGACCTTCGTGGGGGCCCGCCGCTCCGTCTCGTACGCCCGCAGGTCCCGCTCCCTCAGGTCACCCGAGCGCACCGTGCGGGTGGACTTCGGGTCGACCGGCGGCTTCTGGACCGTACGGACGATGTCACGGGCGATCTGCCCCCGGTACAGCTCGCCGACTCCGTCCCGCCCGATCTTCTCGTACGTCCGCGCCAGGTCGGGGTTCTTGAACGTCGCCCCGACCACGGGCAGTTGACCGCCCGGCAGGAACAACTTCGCCGAATCGGGGAAGTCCCGGAAGCGCGCCTCGTTTCCCTGCGTCTGTGCCCGGAACGTCGCGTCGACCGTGAATCCGTCCCGCGCCAGCCGCTCCGCGGGCTTCAGCAGGGTCCGCAGCGACTTGCTCCCCCAGGCGTCCAGCGCGGCGTCCCAGGTGGCCGGGGTGCCGGGCGCGCCGACGCTCCGCCCGCTGGTCATGGCCTCCGCGATCGGGATCGGCTTGCCGTCCTCGACGAACAGGTTCTTGTCGGCGCTGCGCGGGGCGGTCTCGCGCCCGTCGATGGTGCGCACCTTGCGGGACTTGGCGTCGTAGTAGACGAAGTACCCACCGCCTCCGATGCCCGCCGAGTACGGCTCCGTGACGCCGAGCGCGGCAGCCGTGGCGACGGCCGCGTCCACGGCGTTGCCGCCGTTGCGCAGCACCTCGATACCGGCCGCGGAGGCATCCGCGTCCACGCTGGCGACCGCACCCCCGTATCCCACGGCCACGGGTACTTTCGCGGGCGGCGCGGCCGCCCGCGGGGAAGGGGCGACGCCCGGCGGAGCGGCTGCTCCCACCGTGACGACTGCCGCTGTCGCGGCCAGCAGGGACAGTGCCCGTACGGCGGGCCGGGTGGGTCGACGACGCATGCGTACCTCCTGGCGAACGGCGTCCGCGCAGCGTAGCCCCAGCGACATGCCCCCGCCAGGTGCCACGGGGCTCGTCTCGCCCAATGGGCGTGGGCGTCACACGGACGCAACACAGCACACCCCGGGACGCAGGTGACGCACGACGACGCGAGTGGCTTCACGCCCGGTCGCCCGGACGGCAGTTCGGGCCGCTAGCATGCGCGCCCATGAGCGACGACCTCCGCAACATCGTCCTGGGCGTGATAGCCGCCGGGCTCAGTGCCGCCATCGGCTGGTTCGCCCGCACCTACCTCTGGCGGCGCAGACTCCACCGCAAACAGCGCTTCTTCGGCCTCCCCAGGAACTCCGAGTCCCTGCTGATCGTCAACCGCGAGGCCGGCTCGGGCAACGAAGGGGCCGTGCACCGCTTCGACGTCTTCGCGCTCCTGGAACTCTCCGCCCTGATCAAGGACTGCGGGGCGCACGCCCAGATCCTCACCCACGACCTCGCCCAGCAGGGCTTCGGCGAGCGCACCGAGTTCTGCGTGGGCGGCCCGGGGTCGAATCGCCGCATGACCGCCCACCTCGCCGGGCTCCTGCCCGGCATCCGCATCAACGTGGACGTGGAGCCCTCCCCCGACCGGGGCGCCTTCCAGATCGGCACGGAACGCTACCGGCTGGAGCACGGGACCGCGGAGTACGTCCTCCTGGCCCGCCTCACCGTCGGCGAGAACGCCCGCCCGGTCTTCCTCTTCTGCGGCCAGCGCGCCATCACCAACCAGGCCGCCACCCGCTACCTCGCCCGCAACCACGAGAAGCTGGCCCGCAAGCACGGGAACCGCTCCTTCTGTCTGCTCCTGAAGGTCGTCAACTCCCAGGCGTACGGCCCCGATGTGGTGGAACTGGTGGCGGACGTGACCCGGGCGGCACAGACACCCCTGCCGGTCGCGCCACGCAATTCGCACCGCGCGCTCGGCTGACGCGAGGTCCCCCACTAACCCACGTACACCTCAAGGGACTTGATCCCGTTGATGAAGTGCGAGACGAGCCGTCGGGGTGGCGCGGCGAGCCGGTAGGAGGGCAGCGCACCGCATGCCTCCTCGTGCAGGACGCGGAGCTGGAGGCGGGCGAAGTGCGCGCCGAGGCAGACGTGCGGGCCGTCACCGAAGGACACGTGCGGGTTGGGCGAACGGGTGAGGTCGAGGCGGTGCGGGTCGGCGAAGACGCGCTCGTCGTGGTTGGCGGAGGCGTGGAAGACCACGACCTTGTCCCCCGTACGCAGCTTCTGTCCGCCGAGTTCGGTGTCCTCGGCGACGGTGCGCCGGAAGCTGAGGACGGGCGGGTGACGCCGCAGCAGCTCCTCCACGGCCCTCCCCAACTCCACCTGTCTCAGCTCCTGTTGCGCCTTCGGATCCTTCGCGAGGGCGAGGAACCCGCCCGGGGCGGCGCTGCGCACCGTGTCGTTGCCCGCGACGGTCAGCAGGAAGAAGAACATCTCCAGCTCGGCGTCCGAGAGCCGGGCGCCGTCGCCCGCCGCGTGGGCCAGCGCGGTCATGAGGTCGTCGCCGGGGTGCTCGCGTTTGTACGCCGCCAACTCGCGCGCGTACGCGAACATCTCCCCCAGCATCGCGGGCGAACGGGGATTCACCGGCCGGCCGTCCGGCCCCCGCACCACCCGGTCCGCCTCCTCCGGGTCCTGGTAGGCGATGACGCGCTCGGTCCACTCCAGGAGCAGGCGGCGGTCGCCCGCCGGGACGCCGAGCAGGTCGGCGAGGTTGAGCAGGGCGTACTCGTCGGTGACGGCGGCGACGAGGTCGACGACGCCGTCACCGCTGCGGGCCTCGCGCACGGCTGTTTCCAGCAGCGCCCGGGCCCGCTCCCGCACCCTGGCCTCGAAGAGGTCGATACGGCCCGGCGTGAAGGCCCGGCTGACGAGTCGCCTCAACTCACCGTGCTGGGGCGGGTCCTGATTGAGCATCATGCGGCGCACGAAGGGCAGGTCGGCGGGGTCGGGGTCACGGATCTGGGTGGCTCCGAGGCGGGACGAGAAGGCGCGGGCGTCCTTGAGCACGCGGACGACGTCGGCGTGCCGGGTCACCGCCCAGAAGCCGGGACCGGCGGGCCAGCCCAGGACCTCGTACTCCTCCTGCCAGGCGACCGGGTGGGCGTCGCGCAGGCGCCGGTAGTCGTCGTACGGGACGCCGTGGGCGTAGCGGCGGGGATCGAAGACGTCCGGGACGCCCAAGGTGGTCATGCGTCGGGGTCCTGGGCGTCCGCGCGCAGGAAGTCCTCGACGATCCTGATGAGTTGGAGGGGCGTCTCGTCCATGGCGTAGTGCCCGGCGCAGGCGATCTCGGTGAGTTCTGCGCGTGCGTACCAGCGCAGCCAGGTGTCGCGCATCAGGTCCGCGCCGAGTGCGGGGTCGAGTGCTCCGACGACCGCGAGTGCGGGCACGGCCGAACCCGTGACCTCGTCGTGGAAGTCCTCGCCCGCCCAGGAGTCGAGCCAGGTCCGGAACGCCTTGGCGTCGCTGCGGCCGACGGACTGCCGGACCATCCGCTCCAGCCAGGCGGCGGGGCGGACGCCGCCGGTGGTGAGGTCGATGATGGCCCGCCGGTTCTCGGGCCGTTCGGCGGCTCCGGCGAACAGTTCCCAGTGCTCGGGCGGCATCGGCAGCCCGTTGGCGGGCACGGGCGACACCCCGACCATACGGCGCACCCGCTCGGGTGCGGCGGCCACGACGCGCTGGGCGACGCTGCCGCCCATGGAGTGCCCGATGACGGAGAACCGCTCCCAGCCGAGGTGATCGGCGACGGCGAGCACGTCGGCCGCAGCTTCGCTGGTGGTGAAGTCGCCCGCCACGTGAAGGGCTTCGCCGTATCCGCGCAGGTCGACGAAGGCGTACCGGAAGGCGTCGAGATCGAGGTCGGGCAGGATCGCCGCATAGGCACTGCGGTCGGCGAACCAGCCGTGTACGGCGATGACGGGGTGGGGGCCCTCGCCGTGGAGGGTGTGGGGGAGGATGTGCGGGGTCATGAGGGCTCCGATCGTGTGGGCGGGGCCGAGCGGGGGGGGCGGAGTGGTCCGGTCGGCAGGCCCACGGTGCCCCGGTGGACCTGGGCCGGGCAAGACCACCTCTGCCCAAAGCTGTGCGAGGGCCGCCGCCACGGCTCTCGCACAGCCCCTCTCAACGGGACGGGATCAGCACCCGAACCCGTCGAACTCCCCCGCCTTCGCCCCCGCCACGAACGCCGCGAGTTCCGACTCCGTGTAGATCAGCGCCGGTCCCTCCGGATCGCGGGAATTGCGCACCGCCACCGCGCCACCAGGGATCGCCGCCACCTCGATGCAGTTCCCGGCCGCGCTGGCACTACAAGGGATGTGAGCCCGATATACACAGCCGAGTTCGAGGAATCGTCACTCCTGCCCGCCCCGCTGGCGCCACCCCCGGCGGCAGCCTCAGCGCCGCTGGTCCTCCACGTGGAAGCGCGGCGGCGCATACGTGCGCACCAGGCGCAGGACGTCCTCCGGCGCGAACGCGAAGACGTACGTCTCGAAGCACAGCCCCTGTTTCACCTGCGGAGCGCTGCCCGTCATCAGGGAGAGCCTGCGGTACGCCGCCCGAGGGCGCGAGACGTAGGGCAGCGTGCCCCGCGCGGACTCCCGGGCCTCCACGATCACGAACTGCGCGCCCCGCACTCCCACCGCCCGGACCGTCAGCAGGTCGTCCCAGGCGATCGTCCGCTCCGCGAGGAGAGGGAGCCGGACCGACACCCCGTCCGGGCCCGCCCCCAGCGTCAGGGGGCGGACGAGATAGCCCACGTACGTCACGGCGACGAAGAGGAGGAGCAGGCCGAGTGCGGACATCAGCGTCCCGGAGAGCGCCGCGTTGTTGCCTCCGTCGACGACCGCGAAGACGGTGTAGCCCCACATCACGGTGACGACCACCGCCGCGACGGGCAGCGCCTTGACCACCCCTCGCAGCGGCAGCTCGATTCTGGCGTCCTCCGTCCGCACCGCGTCCTGCGGTCCCTGAGGGTCTTCTGCATGCGTCATGGTCAGAGCTTCGGCGCTGCGGGGCCCAAGCACCAGTACCCGGCAGTAGTCAACCGTGTCCCGCCACCCGACGGAGCAAGGATTCAGCCCGCCACCGCCTGTTGAGGCATGCGCGCGGCGAGCTTGCCCCGGTAGTGGTCGACGACGACGGCCACCATGATCACCGCGCCGGTGATCATCTGGCGCTGGAAGTCGGAAACGCCCATCAGGAGCAGTCCGTTGGTCAGCACACCCAGCAGACACGCGCCGAGCAGCGTCCCGATCATCGAGCCCTTGCCGCCGGAGAGGGAGGCCCCGCCAATGACGACCGCGGCGATGGCGGAGAGTTCGTAACCGCTGCCGAGGATCGGGCTGGCGATGTTGAGGCGCGCCATGTACGTGACGGCCGCGATGCCGACCGCGAAGCCCGCGATGACGAAGACCGCGACCTTCACGACGCTCGTACGGTGACCGGAGAGGCGGACGGCCTCCTCGTTGGAGCCGATCGCGAAGACGAGTCGGCCGAAGACGGTACGGGTGAGGACCAGGTGGCCGATGACCACCATCACCAGGGCGATCCAGAAGAGGGAGGGGATGCCCAGGAGAGTGGAGGTGCCGAAGTGGCTGAAGCCGGGCGGGAAGTCGTACAGGGTCTGCGCGTCGGTGTAGTCGAGGGCCGCTCCGCGCGCCACGTTCAGCATGCCGAGGGTGACGATGAAGGAGGGGACGCGCCAGCGTTCCGAGACGAAGCCGTTGACGAAGCCGCAGGCCATGCCGACGAGGGCGGCGACGACGATCGCGAGGAGCACCGCGACGGGCGTGGAGAGGCTGGTCGAGGTCAGGACCTCGCCCGCGACGACCGCCGAGAGGGCCATCACCGAGCCGACCGACAGGTCGATGCCGCCGACCAGGATGACGAAGGTCATGCCGACGGCGAGCATGGTGTTGAGGGTGATCTCGGTGGCGATGTGCGTGAGGTTGTCGGACGTCGCGAACTTGGGCGCGGCGAGGGTGAAGATCAGTACGAGTACGAGCAGCGCGACGCCGATGCCCGCCTCGCCCATCACCTGCCGGGTGAGCTGGCGTGCGGTGCGCCGCTCCGCGACGGGCGCCGGAACGGGGTCCTTGGTTCCCCTGGTGGGGGCCGGTGTGGTCATGAGGAGGTCTCACCGTTCTTGGTGGGTGCGTCGGTGGGTGCGTCGACGGATACGTCGGTGGGCGGGGCCGAGGCGTCTTCCGGGGTCGCGGCCTCCGTGACGTACCCGGAGTACGCCAGCGCCAGGATGTGCGAGCTGTCGAAGTCCTCCCGGGCCACCTCCCCCGCGATCCGGCCGCGCGAGAAGACGAGGATGCGGTCGCAGATGCCCATGAGTTCGGGCAGGTCGGAGGAGACGACGAGGAGGGCCTTGCCGTCCGAGGCGAGGTCGGTCAGCTGCTGGTGGATCTCGTAGCGGGCGCCGACATCGATGCCCCGGGTGGGTTCGTCGACGACCAGGACGTCGGTGCCCGCGAGGAGCCAGCGGCCCAGGACGACCTTCTGCTGGTTGCCGCCGGAGAGGGTGCGCACCGCCGTACGGATTCCGGGGGTCCGGATGCCGAGGCGGTCGACGGCGGTGCGGGCGTAGGCGTCCTCCTCGGCCCGTCTGAGCAGCCCGCCCCGGGAGATCTTGCGGGTCGCGGCGAGGGTCACGTTCGCGGCGACGGGCATGTCGAGGACCAGGCCCTGGCCCTTGCGGTCCTCGGTGAGCAGGGAGATGCCGTGCCGTACGGCGTCGCGGGGAGTGCGGATGCGGACCCTGCGCCCCTTCACGTACACGTGTCCGCCGTCGTGGTGGTCGGCCCCGAAGAGCGCGCGTACGGTCTCGGTGCGGCCGGAGCCCACGAGTCCCGCGACGCCGACGACCTCCCCCGCGTACAGGGCGAAGCTGACGGGGCTGCCGCCGCGCGGGCGCAGGTCCTGCGCCCGCAGCAGTTCGTCGCCCGGCGGGCGGGACACGTACGGCGGATACTCCTGGGCGAGGTCGCGGCCGACCATCAGGCGGATGATCTCGGCGGTGTCGGTGTCGGCGAGGTCCTTGGTGACGACGTGACGGCCGTTGCGGAAGACCGTCGTGCGGTCGCCGATCTCGAAGACCTCCTGAAGGTGGTGGGAGATGTAGAGGACGGCGGTGCCGCGTGCGGTGACCCGGCGGATCACCTCGAAGAGGCGGTCGGTCTCGCGGGAGGTGAGGGTGGCGGTCGGTTCGTCCATGACGAGGACCCGGCAGTCCTGCCACAACGTCCGCGCTATCTCGATGAGTTGCATCTGGGCGATGCCGAGCCGCTCGACCTTGCTGTGCGGCCGGACGTCGAGCCCGACCTGGTCGAGGAGTTCCTGCGCGCGCCGGTTGAGGGTGCGCCGGTCGACGCATCCGTACTTCCGTGGCAGGTGCTGGAAGAAGAGGTTCTCGGCGACGGTGAGGTTGGGCAGGAGGTTCAGCTCCTGGTGGACGACCTGGACTCCGGCCTTCATGGCGGCTGCCGTGTCCTGGGGGGCGTACGGCTGTCCGCCGAGCCGCAGGGTGCCGGTGTCGGGCGGCTGGATTCCGGCCAGGATACGGACGAGGGTGGACTTGCCCGCCCCGTTCTCGCCGAGCAGGGCGTGCACCTCCCCCGCCCGCAGGTCCAGCCGTACGCCGTCCAGGGCCTGGACGCCGGGGAACGCCTTGCCGATGCCGGTGGCCTCCAGGACCACCGGCGCCGCTCCGTTCGTCTCGCTCATGTGCGCGCTCATCCCGCGTCCGCGTCCGCACCCGTGACGACCTTGACCTCGGTCTTCACCCAGGGCTCGGCCTTGCCGCCGCCGATCGACTTCAGCGCCACGTCGATGCCGTCGGCGGCCTGCTTCGCCGCGAACTGGTCGACGGTGGCGATGACTTGGCCGTCCTTCAGGTACGGCTTGATGGCGTCGATGTTGTCGAAGGAGGCCACCACGACCTTGCCCTTCTTGCCCGCCGCGCCGATCGCCTTGACCGCGCCCAGCGCCATGGAGTCGTTGGAGGACATGACGCCCTGGAGGTCGGGGTGCGCGGTGAGCAGGTTGGCCAGGACGGTGTACGCCTCGTCGGTCTCCCAGTGCGCGGTCTTGGACGCCAGGACGGTCAGCCCGCCGTCCTTGGCGGCCTTCTCGAAACCGGCCTTGCGCTGCGTGGCGTTGGCCGCGCCCGGGTTGCCCTCCAGGATGACGACCTTGCCGCCCTTGCCGAGCTTCTTGGCGAGGACCTCCCCGGAGAGCCGGGAGCCCTCGGCGTTGTCGGGGCCGACGAAGGGGACGTCGAGCTGGGCGGCCTTCAGCGCGCCGTCGTCCAGTTTGACGTCGATGTTGACCAGCTTGATGCCCGCCTTGGCGGCCCGGCCCAGCGGCGAGACGAGCGCACGGGAGTCGGCGGGGGCGACGACGATGGCGTCGGCCTGGTCGGTGATGCAGCGGTTGATGGCGGCGACCTGGCCGTCGATGTCCGTCTCGTTCTGGATGCCGCTGGCCTTCAGCTCCAGGGTGCCGAGCTTCTTGGCGTGCTCCTCCGCACCCTTCTGCATGGTCTGGAAGAATTCGTTGCCGAGCGACTTCATGATCAGGCAGACGGTCGGCTTGCCGTCCTTCTTCTTCTCCTTGCCGCTCGCCGACGGCGAGCCGCCCTCCTGCCCGCACCCGGTGAGGGCGGCGGCCAGGAAGAAGGAGGCGGATGCGGAGACGGCAAGGGAGATCCTGCGGTTCATCGTTGAACTGCCTTCCGAGAGTGCCGGGTTGAGGAATTTTCCGAGCGGTGGCGCGAGGGCGGACGGGCCCCGGGAGGTCTGATGAGGCGTCAGAACGGGACGCCTGCGCGGAGCACGGCATTGGCGTACGGGGTGGTCTCCCCGGTGCGGACGACGGCCCGGGCGCGGCGGGTGAGCTTCTTCAGCCGGGCGTGCGGCACCCGGTCGAGGGTGACGTCGGCGAACTGCTGGTCGAAGACGACGAGGAGGTCGGGGTCGGACGCCTCGTGGGCCACGGTGGCGTGTTCCAGGACGAGTTCGTCGAGGACCGTTTCGAGTACCGGCAGGAACGCGGGTTCGCCGCGCCGCCACACCAGGTCGACGACCTCCACGCCCGACGGCACCGGCAGCCCGGGATCGGCGACGACGAGCAGGTCACCGTGGCCGAGGGAGGTGATGATCTCCAGGAGGCGGGGGTGCCAGAGACCTTCAGCGCGCATGGTGCACCTCGCTCCCGGTGACATCGGGAAGAGGTACGCCGCCCAGCAGGGCCTCGACCTCGTCGGTGGACGGCAGCGAACTCTGGGCGCCGGGACGGGTGGTGGCCAGCGCCCCCGCCGCGCACGCCCGGCGCAGGGCCTCCTCCAGCGGCGTACCGGACCCGAGGGAGAGGGCGAGCTGCGCGCAGAAGGCGTCGCCCGCCCCGACCGTGTCGACGGCGTCGACGCTGAACCCCCTTTCGGTAAAGGCCCCTTGGGGGTCTAGGGCGATCGCGCCGTCCGCGCCCAGCGTGATGACGACGGTGGTGGGCCCGAGCGCCCGCAGGGCTTCGGCGTGCCCGGCCCAGTCGCCGTCCTCGCGCGGCAGCAATCCGGTGGCCTCGGTCTCGTTGACGACCAACACGTCGACGGAGCGCAGGAGTTGCTCCAGCTCCGCCGTGCCGGACACGGGAAGCGGTGCGGCGTTGAGCACCGTGAGAGCACCTGCCTTACGGGCTTCGCGGGCGGCGGCGAGCACGGTGGGGAGGGGCACTTCGAGCTGGAGGAGGAGGGTGTCGGCGCTCCGGACGAGACTGCCGCCGGTGAGGGTGCCGAGGGCGGGGACGTCGAGGTGACGGTTGGCCCCGGGCGAGAGGGTGATGGTGTTCTCGCCGTCCTGCTGCACGACGATGAGCGCCAACCCGCTTGCCACACCGGTAAGTTGCTGCACTCCCCGGTCGTCGACGCCTTCCACCGTGAGCCGTTCCCTCAGCTCACTGCCGAGGGCGTCGTCGCCGAGCAGGCCGACCATGCGTACGTCCGCGCCGAGCCGGGCGGCGGCCACGGCCTGGTTGGCCCCCTTGCCGCCCGCGCCGCGCACGACGTCGGCGCCGGAGACGGTCTCGCCGGGGCGGGGAAGTCGGGGCACGGTGACGAGAAGGTCCATGTTCAGACTGCCGACCACGACCAGTCGTTCACTGCTCACTGGTGTTCACCGTTCTCTCCAAGAAGTTCCGCGAAGCTCTGCGCGTCGCCACGCAGTTCTGTGTGTTCGCCGCCCGCCGGGTCGGGGCATCCGCAGGAGCCCCGGGCCAGCAGGGTCACCGGGAGGACGTCCCGGGTGGGCGGCAGGTCGGGTTCCCGCATCCGGTCGAGCAGGCGGCGCACCGCCGTACGGCCGAGGTCGTCGTACGGCTGGCGCATGGTGGACAGGGCCGGGCAGGTGTACGCGCCCGCCGCGATGCCGTCGAAGGAGACGAGCGCGAGATCGTCGGGGACCCGGATGCCCAGCTCGGTCGCCGCGCGCAGGACTCCGGCGGCCTGCTCGTCGGAGGTGACGAACAGGGCGTCCACCGACCGGTCCCGCTTCAGCAGCGCGAGCCCCGACCGGTAGCCGTCGAGCCGCCCGAAGGAGCCGTGCAGCAGGGGTGCGGCATCCGGGCACGCCTCCCACCCGGTGCGCCCGCCCGACCCCGTACCGGCGCGCAGTCCGGCCCGCTCCAGCGCCGTGCGCCAGCCGACGACGCGATCGACGGTCGGATGGATGCCGAGGGGCCCGGCGATGCAGCCGACGCGGCGGCGGCCGTGGGCGAGGAGGTGCTCGGTGGCCGTCTGGGCGCCCCGCGCGTTGTCGACGAGTACGTACGAGGTGGCGACCCCGTCCAGCTCGCGGTCGAAGACCAGGCTGGGCACTCCCGACCGGGCCAGTTCGGCGCGCCACGCCTTCTCGCCCTGGGAGGGGATCAGGACGAGGCCGTCGACCTGGCGGTCCACGAAGGTGCGGATGTACCCGGCCTCGCGGGCGGGGTCGTCGACGCTGTTGCCGACGAGGAGGGTGTACCCGGCGGCCCAGGCGTGGTCTTCGAGCGAACGGGCCAGTTCGGCGAAGAAGGGGTTCGCGGCGTCGGGCACCACGAGCCCCAGCGTCATCGTGTGGCTCATGCGCAGCGAGCGGGCCACCGCGTTGGGCCGGTAGCCGAGCTCCTTGACCGCAGCGAGGACGCGTTCGCGGGTGGCGGGGGCGACGGAGCGCGGGCCGTTGTTGAGCACGTAGCTGACGACCGATGGCGACGTGCCCGCGAGCTGCGCCACGTCCTGCCGTGTTGCCATGCCGACCCCCGGTCTTCCCGTTCCACTGCCGTACGGACCGGAGGAGTCCGGCCGCCGCAACACGAATTGGCAACTCGTGTTGCGGCGGATTATGAGAAGCAACCCGCGCAACCGCAAGGGGTGCGCGGCCATCTGTTATTCGGTGCGCAGCAGCCTGATGTACAGGTCCCAGAACCGCTCGGCGTCGACGTCGAGCACGATGCCCGCCTTGCGGGTGCCCTTCGGGTTGTTCGGCGCGTCGAACTCATCGAGGTGGTAGCCGAGCGAACGCCCGTAGTCCGCACCGAAGTTGGCGTCCACGTCGACGTACCGGACGTCGGTCCTCTTCGCGACGGCCGGGTCGAGGAAGACGGCTGCGGTGATGGCGTCCCACAGCAGGTGGGTGGCGTTCGGGTCCTTCGCGAACTCCGGGCCCTGGAGGTCCTTGAAGATCTTCTTGATCGGGGTCTGCCTCCCCGCGACGATCCGGTCGTACTGCTTCTTGCCGTACACGACGTGCTGCGCGGCGTCGTCGGGCACGATCGTCTGCTTGCGGAAGGGCGTACGGAGCGAGATGCGCGCCGACTCGGGGTCGAACCACCAGTTGAACTCGGCGGCGGGGGTGATGTTCCCCGGCTTGTCGAAGGCACCGCCCATATAGATCACTTCCTTGATCAGCGGCACGATCTCGGGGTGGGTGCGCACGGCGAGCGCGAGGTTCGTGGCGGGACCGTCGGCGAAGACGGTGACCTGGTTCGGGTACCGCTTGACCTGCTCGACGATGAAGTCGGCCGCCGCCGTGTCCTTCTTCGGCTTCGTCTTCGGGTAGCCGCCGTACGGAGGCTTGGCGAGCCTGTCGTACGCGGGCGGGCGCTTCGAGTCGAAGGCACCGGCCCACGGCGCCTTCCCGTACAGCGCGTTCTCGGCGGTGAGCCGCTCCTGCCTGCCGGGCATGAGGGGTTCGCCCGCGCCCATGACGACGGGGACGTCGGTGCGGTCGATCAGCTCCAGCTGGCGCAGGGAGTAGGCGGTGCCCTCCTCGACCCAGGTGTTGCCGCTGACGACGGTGACACCGAGGAAGTCGACCTGCGGCGCCTTGGCGAGCATGAACATGGTGACGGCGTCGTCGTTGAGCTCCCCCATGTCGACGTCGAGGATGACCTTGCGGCCCTTTCCGTCCGCGGGGGCGGCAGTGGGGGCTGCCGCTGCCTCGCCCGCCGCCTCGCCCGCCGCCACGGGCGCGGCAGGAGCCGAGGCCGCGACCAGCGGGACGAGCAGGGCCGCGGCGAGCAGCGGGCCGAACGTTCTCTTGCGCACGTGAATCCTCCGACGGGGACGATGGAACGGGCCAGAAGCGGACCGCGCGATTATCAGAAGCAACCCGGGCAACGGCAAGACACGGGACCCCTCCCCGCACCAAGGACCATCGGCCCCCTCGTCCAGGGACCTTGGTCCCGATCTGCTGCGTTGCTTGTCACAAAGACCGTTCCCCGTTTGGTGCAACCGCCATCTACCGGATTACCTCCTTGAGAGAGGACAGAAACGGACAGACACCGCCACGGAGGTTTTCGAGTTGACCCGCACACGCCGCCCGCACATCCGGCTCCGTACCGTCACACTCACCGGTACGGCCGTGCTCGCCGCAGCGGCGCTGACCGCCTGCAACGGCGGTGGCGCTGGTGCGGGCTCCGGTTCGGACGCCGCCAAGGAGACTCCGCAGACCAAGGTGTCGGTGAGCGCCACCGGCAAGCAGGCCAAGGCGGGTGAGCCGGTCAAGGTGTCCCTGACCGAGGGCGACAAGCTGGACGAGGTCACCGTGAAGGACGCCAAGGGCGGCACGCTGACCGGCCAGATATCCGCCGACGGCAAGTCCTGGACCTCGGCCCGCACCACCTCCCCCGGCACCAGCTACACCGTCGAGGCGAAGGCGGCGGGCGCGACCGCCGCGAAGGCGGAGTTCACCACTGCGGTGGCCGACAAGGTCAACAAGGTGACCATGGCCCCCGGCAAGAACACCACGATCGGCATCGCGCACCCGCTGTCGATCGTGTTCGACAACCCGGTGAAGAACAAGGCCGACGTCGAGAAGCACCTCAAGGTCACCACCTCGAACGACACCGAGGGCTCCTGGGGCTGGATGACCGACTACTCCGGCAAGGACCGCGTCGACTGGCGCCCCAAGGAGTACTGGAAGTCCGGCACGAAGGTCACGCTGGCCGCCGACCTCAACGGCGTGGACTCCGGCAAAGGCGGCGGCTGGTTCGTCCGCGACTACAAGACGAACTTCACCATCGGGAAGAACCAGGTCGTCAAGGTCGACCTCGACAACCACCGGCTGAAGCTGGTCCGCGACGGCGAGACCGTCAAGGACGTCCCCATGTCGGCGGGCACCCCCGGTGGCGACAAGGCGTCCTGGCGCGGCAAGACCGTCCTGATGTCGAAGGAGGGCACGATCAACATGCGCTCCGAGACGGTCGGCCTCGGCGACGCCTACGACAAGATGGTCGACTACTCGATGCGACTGACCTGGTCGGGCATGTACGCGCACGCCGCCCCGTGGAACGCGGGCTACTTCGGCTCCGCCAACAAGAGCTCCGGCTGCGTCGGCATGAGCGACGCGAACGCCAAGTTCATCTACGACGCCGTGCAGGTCGGCGACCCCTTCGAGGTCACCGGTTCCGACGCCAAGGGCACCCAGGCCCTCAACAACGGCTACGGCAACTGGAACGTCTCCTGGGCCGACTGGCAGGCCAAGAGCGCCCTGAAGGGCTGATTCCGGTACAGTGCCGGCCCGTTCCGACGGCACGAAGCGCCGTCCGACGGCACAAGGAGAGCGGCACCCTCGTCGCGTACCGCTACGACGTGGGGCCGCTCGGCCTCGCCCTGGGGGTCGACACGTCGACCCGCTCTCCGTCGAGCACAACCCGTCCGGCGCGCAGCTGACCTTCTCGTCGCCCGCGGCCGACCCGAGTTGCGTGTCGGTACCGCTGCGCGCCAAGTGATCCCCGGCTGCTGCCGGACCAGGTTCGCTCTCTCTATTGAGCTACTGCCTGCCCGGCAGCAGCGTCCCCGCCTCGGCCGGACCGATGTCCACGGCCTCCGTCTTGGGATTGCGTCGCTGACGCCTGGCCACCCAGTTGGCGAACCAGGAGAGCAGCATGCACATCCCGATGTAGACAGGCGAGATCACCAGAACTACGGGGATGAAAGGCAAATCGTAGTCGAGATTGGACGCGATGAGCTTTCCGGCATGGAGAAACTCCTCATAAGTGATCAGGTATCCGAGGGAGGTGTCCTTCAGCGCGACCACCAGCTGGCTGATGATGGTCGGCAGCATCGCCCGGACCGCCTGCGGCACCAGCACATGCGTCATGACCTGCGTCTTGCGCATGCCGAGCGCGTAGGCCGCCTCCCGCTGGCCTCGGTCCACGGAGTTCACTCCGGTACGGAAGATCTCCGCGAGCACCGAGCCGTTGTAGAGCGTGAGTCCGGCCACCAGTGCGGGCAGCGGCTGGACCTTCAGCGCCACGAAGATGAAGAAGATCATCACCAGTACGGGCATGGCGCGGAAGAACTCCACGCACAGACCGGCGATCCAGCGCAGCGGGCGGTGCTCGGACAGACGCCCCACCGCGAGCAGCGCGCCCAGTGCGAGCGAGAGCACCGCGGCGTACGCGAACGCCTTGAGCGTGTTCCCGAGTCCGTGGAGCAGGAGCTCCTGGATGCCCTTGTACTGGAAGGGGGTCCATTTGGCCGCCGTGAACTGGTCGGTGTGGAACAGGAGATACACGCCCCAGGCGAGCAGCCCCAGCAGCAGGACCGTCGAGGCGATCCCGTACGTCAGGTGCCGTTGCCGGGTCTTGGGTCCCGGGATGTCGTAGAGGGCGGTGGACTCCGTGGACAGGGCGCGGCTCATCGGGCGACTCCCCAGCGCTTTTCGAGCGCGTGGAAGAGCGCGCTGATGGTGAGGGTGATGATCAGGTATCCCAGGGCGATCCAGACGAAGGACCAGATGACGCTGTAGCCCAGCTCGTTGAGGGTCTTGTACGTGCCGAGCAGTTCGGTGACGGAGAACGCTCCCGCGATGGCCGAGTTCTTGGCGAGCGCGATGAGCGTGGACCCGACGGGCGGGATGACCGACCGGAACGCCTGCGGCAGCACCACCGTCGACAGGGTCTGCCCGAAGGTCATGCCGAGGCTGCGGGCCGCCTCGCCCTGCCCGAGCGGCACGGTGTTGATGCCCGAGCGCAGCGCCTCGCAGATGAACGCGGAGGTGTAGCAGCCGAGCGCGAGCACCGCGAAGAGCTGGAAGGGCAGGACGAGTCCGAAGCGCGGCAGCCCGAGCAGCACCGCGAAGAACAGCAGCGTGAGCGGGGTGTTGCGCAGCACCGTCACCCAGGCCGTGCCGAGCGCCCGGAAGGAGCCGACCGGGGAGACCCGGCAGGAGGCCATGGCGAAGCCGAGGACGAGGGCCAGCACGGAGGCGTAGAAGGTCAGTTGGACCGTGCCGATGAATCCCTTGCCGTACAGGGCGAAGTTGTCCGTGAGTACGTTCATACGGGTGCGGCCTCCCTCAGCTCGCCGGGTAGCGGTCGATGGGCGGCGCGGGAGTGGCCTTGCGGCCGGAGAGCCCGAGCGTGACGTCGTACGCCTTCTGCCAGTCGCCGTTCTTCTCACGCGCTTCGAGTGCGTCGTCGATGGCGAACCGCAGTGCGCTGTCGGGGCGCGGGACGCCGATGCCGTACGGCTCCTTGGAGAAGGGCGCGCCGACGACCTTCATCTCGTCGGGGACCTTGGCCGCGTACCCCATCAGGATCGTGTCGTCGGTGGTGACGGCGTCGACCTGGTAGGTGAGCAGGTTGTCGACGCAGACCGAGTACGTGTCGTACGCGACGAGGTCCGCCTCGGGGTAGTCGGACTGGATGCGCTGGTACGGGGTCGAACCGGCGGCGGAGCAGACGCGCTTGCCGTCGAGGTCCTTCGGCCCCTTGATGTCGTTCTCGTCGGTGCGCACCAGCAGCGACTGCCCCGCCATGTAGTAAGGACCGGCGAATCCGACGAGCTTCTTGCGCTTGTCGTTGATGGTGTAGGTGCCGACGTAGTAGTCGATCTGGCCGTTCTGGAGGGCGGTTTCGCGGTTCGCGGAGGCGATCGTGCGGAACTGGACGCTCGCCGGGTCGAAGCCGAGGGACGCCGAGATCATCTTGGCGATCTCGATGTCGAAGCCGGAGTAGCGGCCGCTCGCCGGGTCCTTCTCGCCCATGTACGGCTGGTCCTCCTTGGCGCCGACGACGACGTGGCCACGCCGCTTGGCCTTCTCCCAGGTGGCCGATTCGGGCAGGGCGAAGCCCGACGCGACCTGGTAGTGCGGGAGTTGGTCGGGGCGCGGGCCCTTCACCGGGGGGCTGCCCTCCTTGCCGCAGGCGACGGCGAGGAGGGCGAGCGCTGCGGCGGTCAGAGCTTTCTTGGTACGCAACATGACTCCGCCCCCTCAGTGCTTGAGGATCTTGGAGAGGAAGTCCTTGGCGCGGTCGCTCTCCGGGGCGGTGAAGAAGTCCTCCGGGGTGCGGTCCTCGATGATGCAGCCGTCCGCCATGAACACGACGCGGTTGGCGGCGGACCTGGCGAAACCCATCTCGTGGGTGACCACGACCATGGTCATGCCGTCGGCGGCGAGCTGCTGCATGACTTCCAGCACCTCGTTGATCATCTCCGGGTCGAGGGCCGAGGTCGGCTCGTCGAACAGGAGGGCCTTGGGGTCCATGGCGAGGGCGCGGGCGATGGCCACGCGCTGCTGCTGGCCGCCGGACATCTGCGCGGGGAACTTGTCGGCGTGCGCGGCGAGCCCGACGCGCTCCAGGAGTTCCCGGGAGCGCTTGTCGGCTTCGTCCTTCTTCCGGCCGCGGACCTTGATCTGGGCGAGCGAGACGTTCGCCAGCACGGTCTTGTGCGCGAAGAGGTTGAAGGACTGGAACACCATCCCGACCTCGGCGCGCAGTCTCGCGAGCGCCTTGCCCTCCTCGGGGAGAGAGCTGCCGTCGATGCGGATGCTGCCCGACTCGATCGTCTCCAGCCGGTTCATCGTCCGGCAGAGCGTTGACTTGCCCGAGCCGGACGGGCCGATGACCACCACCACCTCCCCGCGGCCGACGGTGAGGTCGATGTCCTGGAGTACGTGCAACTTTCCGTAGTACTTGTTGACGCCCACCAGCTCGATCAACGGATCGACGGCCATACGCTGCCCTACCCACTCTCAGCTGTGTCGAGGTCAGCGCAAACTATCCATCCCGGAAAGGGACTTCACGCCCGACACGCACAAGCGGGACGAACCGCGAATAGCCGTATTTACGCGGTTGACGCGGGCGTTGACGTGCACGTGGGCACAAATACGGCCCAGGTGGTCACACACGCCACAGGCGCCACACGCATCACGCCTCGGATGCCTCCGCGTACACCTGCGACAGCTCGGGGGCGCCGGTGGCCGCCCAGTCGTGACCCGCCTCGACGACGTCGAGGTCGCGGCCGGAGGCCAGCATCACGACGGGGGTGCCGTTGGGCCACAGGTGCCAGTGCGCGCCCGCCACGGTGCGGACGATGACGGTGCCGAGGTAGAGACCGGCGTCGTTGCCCAGCCAGGGCAGCTCCTCCATGCCCTCGACGTCGTCCGGGTTGTCGCGCCAGCGCGGCGGGAGCTGGTCGAGGGCCTCCAACGAGGCGGGGCTGTCGTCCAGTTCGAGGCCGTACTGCTTGACGCGGGCACGCAGCAGTTCGCACTCGGAGAGCAGCTCGGCGATGCCCTCTTGGTCGGCGCCGTCGGCCGTGTACGCGGCGAATCCGCGCGCCGTACCGTGGCGCTTGCGCCAGGTGTCCAGGAAATTCATACCGTTCAGGTTCGCACCCACATGGCTCTGCACACCACAGGCGCGCGGAGGTTGACGCGCTCCCGGAACCCCGGTACGGGGCCCCGGGAGGGTCCTGCGGCGTCCTGCTGCGGCCTGCGACGGCGTCAGAGATTCAGGTCGACCACCACGGGGGCGTGGTCGGACGCGCCCTTGCCCTTGCGCTCGTCACGGTCGACGTACGCGTCGGTGACCGCCTCGGTGAACGGCTTGTTGCCGTAGACGAGGTCGATGCGCATGCCCTTGTTCTTGGGGAAACCGAGCTCGCGGTAGTCCCAGAAGGTGAAGGGGTGGTCGTACTTGAGCGGGCGCGGCAGCACGTCGGAGAGGCCCGTCTCGCGCAGGGCGGCGAGGGCGGCGCGCTCGGCGGGGGTGACGTGCGTGGCGCCCTCGAAGAGGGCCGGGTCCCAGACGTCCGCGTCGGTCGGGGCGACGTTGAAATCACCCAGAACGGCGAACGGCCGTGACCCCGCCGCGTCTTCGGCGACGGCGGCCTTCAGCGCCTCGAACCAGGCCAGCTTGTACGTGTAGTGGTCGTGCGCGACCTCGCGGCCGTTGGGCACGTACACCGACCACAGGCGCAGCGGGCCGCAGGTCGCGGAGACGGCGCGGGGCTCCTGCACTCCCCCGTACTCGGGCCCGCCGGGCAGGCCGGAGACCACGTTCTCCAGGCCGACCTTGGAGATCAGTGCCACGCCGTTCCACCGGCCGTCGGCGACGACGGCGGACTCGTAGCCGAGCTCGCGCAGTGGGGCGGCGGGGAACTGCTCGGCGGTCGACTTGGTCTCCTGGATGCACAGCACGTCCGTGCCGGTGTTCTCCAGCCAGGCCAGCAGCCTCGGCAGTCGGGCGGTGATCGAGTTGACGTTCCAGGTGGCGATGCGCATGTCTCTCAACCTACTCGTCGGGTCTGACAGTCGGGGTGCGTGTCGGTCTCCGAGCAGGTCAGAGTCTTGTGGAGGCGCCCGGCGCGAGGTGGTGGTGGTCCGTGCCGCCGAGGTTGCCGAGGTGCTGGCCGTACAGCGGCAGGGCGAGGTCGGTGAGGAGCGCGTCGTGGATGTCGTACGCGCGCTGCGGCTTGACCTCGCGTACGTAGTCGATGACCTCGGAGACCTTGCTCCAGGGTGCCATCACCGGCACGAGGAGGGTCTCCACGGCGTGCTCGGGGACGGTGAGCGCGTCGCCCGGGTGGAAGACGGACCCGTCGAGGAGGAACCCGACGTTGGTGATGCGCGGCAGGTCCGGGTGGATGACGGCGTGCAGCTCTCCGTACACCTGTACGTCGAAGCCCGCGGCGCTGAAGGCGTCCCCGTGCCCGACCGTGTGGACCCGGCCGGGGAAGGCCGCGGAGATCTTCTCGGCGACGCTGCGCAGCGTCCAGATCTCGGCGGCCGGGTCGGCCTCCAGGGCGGCCCGCAGGTGCGGCTCGCTGAAGTGGTCGGGGTGCTCGTGCGTGACGAGGATCGCGTCCGCGCCGAGCGCGGCGTCCGCCTCGCTGAAGGCCCCCGGGTCCAGGACGAGCGTGCGCCCGTCCTTCTCCAGCCGGACACAGGCATGGGACTTCTTGGTCAGCTCGATGCTGTGCGTGCTGCTGGTCATGGCTCCCATCCTGCTACGGCTGTGGCGTGGTCTCCTGCCGGACCACTTCCCTGGCGGTCTCGAAGGCCGCCTGTGCCGCCGGAACCCCGCAGTACACGGCGGTCTGGAGCAGCACCTCGCGGATCTCGACGGGGGTGAGGCCGTTGCGCAGGGCGGCCCGGACGTGGGTGGCCAGGGACGCCTGGTGCCCGCCCGCGACGAGCGCGGTGAGGGCCACGACGCTGCGGGTGCGCCGGTCCAGGCCGTCCCGTGCCCAGACCTCGCCCCACGCGTACCGGGTCAGCAGGTCCTGGAAGTCGCCGGTCATCTCGTCCGCACCGGCCAGCACCCCGTCGACGTACCCCTCGCCGAGCACCTCGCGGCGCACCTTCAGACCCGCGTCGTACGGATCGGGCCGCCCGGCGGCGAGCGGCCCGGGCTCGCTCACGGGGACGGGCGGCGCTTCGGGGACCTCTTCGGGCGCGGGCGCCGCAGCGGGAACCGGCGCGGGCGGCACGGGTGCCAGCAGGGTCGTGCTGCCGTCGTCCCAGGCCGACGAGAAGTGCCGTACGAGCAGGTCGGTGACGGCGGCGGGCTGCTCGACGGGCGTCAGATGGGACGCCCCCGGGACGAGCGCGAGGCGGGCGTCGGGAATTCCCGCGACCAGGGTCCGTGCGTCGCCAGGACCGGTGACCTGGTCCTGCTCGCCGACCACGACGAGGGTGGGCACGGCGATCCGTCCCAGCTCGGGACGTACGTCGAAGGCGGCCAGCGCCTCACAGGCGGCGATGTAGCAGCCGGGTTCGGTGGTCCGCACCATCTGCACGGCCCACTCCACAATGGCGGGCTGGGCGGCGGCGAACCCCTGTGTGAACCAGCGTCCGGGCGCGGACGCGGCCATCGGGTCCATGCCGTTGGTCCGCACGATGACGCCGCGCTGCCGGAACTCGTCGGCCGTCCCGAACCGGGGCGACGCCGAGACCAGCGCCAGCGAGGCCACCCGGTGCGGGTGCCGCAGCGCCAGCTCCGCGCCGACCGCGCCGCCGATCGAACAGCCCGCGTACCCGAAGCGCTGGACGCCCAGCTCGTCGAGCACGGCGAGCAGCCGAGCGGTCAGGTCGCCCACGGACGCCACGGGTTCGGCGGGCGCGCCGCCGTGCCCGGGAAGGTCGTAGCGGAACACGCGCCAGGTGCGGGACAGCTCGGGTATCTGTCGGTCCCACATGTGCCATGTGGTACCCAACGAGGGGCCCAGGACAAGGACAGGAGCGTCTTCTGGCCCGTCAAAGCGGTATTGCAGGGTGTTCATCGGTATCTCACTCACCCGCGTGACCCTCTCATCTGTCATTTGCAGTCGTACCGGCAGGGTCAGAAAACGTGGGGCGATGCGGGAATGGACAGCATGTGGAGCGCGTCCACCATCAAAATTATCGGTTCCGGCATTGACGACCCCGATTTCGCCGACAAACTGTCCCGTCTGATCGGTGATCACGATGTGGCCACCACCTCCACCTCGCACTCGGAATCGGGGAAGAGCACCTCCGTGTCCATGCGCCAGGAGCGCATCCTGCCGGCCGACGCGATCCGCGCCCTGCCGAAGGGCACCGCGATCTGCTTCGCCACCGGTCTGAGGGCCGCGATGGTCGATCTGCGCCCCTGGTACGCCGAGCCCGGTGCCGCCGAGGTGGCCGCCGCGTCCGCCCGCGCCGCCCAGGCCATCACCACCCGCGCGCTCGCCAAGGACACCCCGCAGCGGAACGACTACGGCACCGCCGCATAACCGTCCCCCGCAAGATCCCCACCCCTCGGCCCACCGCCCCCTCGCCACCCTTCCCGCCGCTTCCCCGCACCCGCCGCACGAATCGAGCCCCTTGAGCAACCTCCACCTTGTCATCATCGAAGGCAGCACCCGCGGCCCCTACCTGGGCCGCGGAACGTCCCCGGCCTGGACCGGATACGAGCCCCTCACCGTCACTCACGAAACTGCGCAGCGGCTCGTCGTAGACCTCAACGCCGACGGATCGGGCCTCACGGGCCGGTGGGACGGCGACACACTGCGCTTCGACGCGGACGCGGGACACAACGGGGAAGCCTTCTCCCGCGCCGTGACCCCGGACGCCCACGGCCACTACGTGATCCCCAACATGTGGCCGTGGGAGCACTGGGACGAGACGAAGGAACAGAGCAGCACCCAGCGGGCCTACGCCTACGGGGCCACGGGTCGAGCCGCAGCCCAGGGTGCCCCTGCCGGCGAACGCTCCGCGTGGCAGTGGGGCCACAGCGATGCGCTGGCCCTGGGAGCCGACACGACGCGCCAGGCGCCTCCTGCTTTGTCGCAGCTGCTGAATGTGGTTCCCGACGATTTCGATGTGCTGTTCGGCACGGGCCTCGACGGCAACGCGCGCGTCACCGTGAACCCGCGCTGTCCGCAGGCCGTCCGCGTCCTGCGCGACCACGGTCTGGTACCGGGTGAGTCCGCCCTGGACTTCGCCGTGCCCACGGGCCTCGGCTCCAAGGATGTTGTCGCCGACGCCTATCTGGACCTGGTCCTCGCCGATGCCGATGCCGTGTACCTCATGAGCACCGGGCTGCCGGAAGGCGTACCCCGGCACGACGTGACCTTCCATCTGGCCCAGTACGGCATCGTCGCGACCACCTCGTTCGACCCGCTCGCCAAGGAGTCGCTGGAGCTGAGCGGGTTCCGGGAGTTCGACCTCAACTACGGACTCCGGGAGGCGATGTACAGACTTCCCCGGGAAACCGAGCGTCCTCTCGGGGCGGTAGTCGTGGCCTATTGCTCGTTGCTGGCGCACGGCAGAAGCGTCGCCGTCCGCGACCTGCTCGCCGACCCCTTCGCCACCCCCGCCGCCCCGCCCTCCCGCACGCCGGGACTGCCCCGGCAGGTGTCGCCGGGTACCGGTCCCCGCCGCTGACCTGCCGCCCCCTGAACACACCACTCCAAGGAATCCCGCTTTCGTGCCCGCCACCGACCTCAATGAGCAGATCACCGAACTACGCACCCTCGGCGACGACTTCGAAGCCTTCCACCTCCGCCTCGCGGCCCTCAGCTTCCAACCCGGCGCCGACGCACACGAGCAGATATCCCCCCTGCTGCTGGAGAGCCAGCAGCTCACCGCCCGTACCCTCCAGCAGCTGACCGCCCTCACCCACGGCCCGTACACCCAACTGCCCGGCAGCCGCTACGGTCTGGAGTCCCTCTCGGCCGTGCTCGCCGGAACCGCTCTGGCCAGCGCCGACCTCGCCTGCGCACTGAGCGACAACCCGTACGAGGGCACCAACTTCGCCGGTTCGCCCCCCACCGTCATGCTGAATAGGCAGGCGGCCTCTGCCCAGCTCGTGGCCCAATCCGCCCTCAGCATCGTGGGCACTCTCAACGCGCAGTCGATGTACCACAGCCCCGAGATCCGCGCGGTGTACGCACGCGTGCGTCAGCTGGCCCACCTCGCAAACGATGCCGCCGACCATCTCATCGATGCGGTCGACATCCTCGACCACACCGTCGCACGTCTTCCCGTCGAGCTCGGCGACGGCTTCCTGGCGGTCCTGACCGAGCACGACGCCCGCCGGGAGGCCGGCAGACGCTTCACCCTGGCCGCCAGCCTGACCGCCCTCGGCGCCTCGGACGCGCTGGCAACCGCCGAACTCTTCATCGTCGAGCGCCGCAACCGAGGCTTCGTACCCGAGTACCAGCCGCCCGGCCTCACCACGGCCCAGAGCACCACCCTGCGCGCGGTAGCCCGGGGAGAGGTGGCGATCACCCACGACAAGCCCTACCTCCGCCGCGAGGACATCCGCGTCAGCATCAGCACCATCCGCGCCCTGGAGAACCGCGGTCTGGTGATGCGCGAGGACTGCCCGGACGACTGGTTCCGCGACGAGCGCGTCCACCTCACCGCAGCAGGACGCCGCGACCTCGCCGCCTCCTTCGCCCGACCACGCCCCGCCGCCCTGACCACCAGACGCCCCGCCCCACCCCTGCCGGCACCCGCCGCCGGCCGCTCCCGCTGACCTCCTCCCTGAAACGGGGCCCTTTGGACACCGCCGCCGACGCACACCAGCAGCTCTTCGACGTGGCACCGCCCCCGAGCCTGCCCGAACGCATCCTGGCCCTGGCCGGTGACGTCGCCCGCCACAACGACCTGCTCGCCGACCACCGCCTGGACACCCCCTCCCACGCGGACCAGCTGACCGCCCCCCGCACCTCTGCGCAGCGCCTCGTACGCCACACCCGCGACCTGCTCCACGAGGTGACCGCCACCCTCCCCCGCCACCAGACACCCGCCCGTGACATCGCGGCCCGCCTGCGCCAGCTCACCCACCTCACCGACAGCGCCGCCGCCCAACTCGACGTCCTGCACCGCACGCTGGAGACCACCGGCGCACCGGCCACGCGCAGCACCGCGATCACCGTGGCCCGCGCGCTGACCCGTCTCGGCGCCGAGGACCTCGCCGTGAGCGCCGCCAGCGTCGCCCACGAACTACGTGTCCGCGGCATCCAGGACCTCAGTCCCCAGGCCCTGCTCCTGTCCGCGGCGGAGAACGACGCCCTGTCGGCTGTCGCGTGCGGGCACGTCGCGCTGACCGACCCCCTCGGCTCCCCGCACATCGAATCCCGTACCCCGGTGGCCATCGCGACCGTCCGCGCGCTCACCGCCCAAGGGCTGATCGAGTCGGCGCCGATCCCCCGGGAGTACCAGTACTGGCAGGACCAGGCGCGCGTCCACCTGACCGGGACCGGCCGCGCCCACCTCGCCGGGCTGGCCAGCCGCCCGGCCGGCACCACACCGCCGACCGCACGCCCCCTCGCCACGGTGCCCGCCACCGCCCCCACGCCCGGTCCCGCCGCCCCACGCCGCTGACCCGGCCGCACACAGGCCACGCTGACCTTCCCCCCAGCCGGTCACCTCCACGACGTGGCCGTGCCACCCGAGCGCATCGTGCAGGCACGACGAACTACCGACGGCGCATGGGGAGCCCGCGCCCAAATCCCCAACCGGGCAACGGACACGAAGGGCTCTGGTCGGCGTAACGCTCCGACCAGATGTCCCCGTACCTCGTCAACCGCCTTCCCGCCGCCCTCATCTCCCCGCTCTGCACTCATCCCCCTCTCTCCTTCCTGGCTGCCGCCTGGACGGCGCCACTCACCACAAGGACCCCCATCCCCTCCTCTCCTCACTTCCGCGCGATTTCTCTCGGTGCCGGAATTCAGTCCAGTGCCATGCTCGCCCTCTCAGCAGAGGGAATTCTCCCCAAGGTCGACTATGCCATTTTTGCCGACACAGGGTGGGAACCTGAAGCCGTCTATATCCACCTCGACCGCCTTGAACGGGAAATAGCGAAACCTGCCGGGATTCCCATCCTGCGCGTCTCGGCAGGAAATATTCGCGATGACGCCCTGAACCCGGAAAAGCGGTTCGCCTCCATGCCTCTCTACGTTCTGAACCAGGACGGCAGACCAGGGATGACCAGGCGTCAGTGCACCGGGGAATACAAGGTAAAACCGATCAAGAAGGCTATCCGTGACCTTCTGGGATACCCCTACCCCACGCGTATCCCGAGGGACGTCTGGGTAGAGCAGTGGATCGGCATTTCCACGGATGAATTCCACCGCGCGAAGGACGCCGACGTCAAGTACATGCACAACCGGCACCCTTTGATCACGGATATGAACTGGTCGCGGTCCGACTGCACACGATATCTCTCCTCGATCGGACTGGCGGAAACACCAAAATCTTCGTGCCTGGGGTGTCCCTTTCATGGAAATGCTCAGTGGCGTCATATCCGGGACACCTCGCCGCGGGAGTGGGAGGACGTCGTCGCCTTCGACGCCGCGATCCGCGCCGGCAACGCGCGCGCCACCGCCACCGGCAACCCCCTGTTGGGCCAGGCGTTCCTGCACCGCTCCCGGGTCCCGCTCGACCAGGCGCCGGTCGATCACGTCACCGCCGCGGAATGGGCTTCTCTGCAAACGGAGTTGGCAGATGGCCCGGACGCCCAGGAGCTGGAGCGGGGAGTGGCGGACGGGTGCTCGCCGTGGTCCTGCCGTGGCTCCGACCCGGAGCCGACGCAGGATGCTTTCGGGCTGGCCTCTTGATCCTGGATCTATTTGCGGGTCCTGGTGGTTGGTCGCACGCTCTGGCCGCCCTGGGCATCCGGGACGTGGGCCTGGAGTGGGATGAGTGGGCCTGCAAAACCCGGGCCGCGGCTGGTCAGTTGACGGTGCGCACCGACGTGGCGCTGTACCCCACAGCTCCTTTCGTCGGGCGGGTGAAGGCGCTGATCGCTTCCCCTCCGTGTCAGGCGTGGAGCATGGCCGGCAGGCGGCTCGGGCTGCTCGACCAACCGCTCGTTCACCAGGCGGTCGCCGACCTCGCCCGGGGACGCGACAGCCGCGAGAAGCTCCTCGCCGCCTGCCGCGACCCTCGCTCGCTGCTCGCCGCCGAGCCGATGCGCTACCTGCACGCCCTGCACACGGTCGGCGATCCGGAGTGGGTGGCGATGGAGGAAGTCCCGGACGTCCTTGCGCTGTGGAAGCAGTACGCGTCCATCCTGCGCAGCTGGGGGTACTCGGTGTGGGCGGGCATCCTCAACGCGGCGGACTACGGGGTGCCCCAGACGCGCAGGCGGGCGATCCTGCTCGCCTCGCGCACCCGGACTGCCACGCCGCCGCCGCCCACCCATGCGAAGGTGGCTGAGCCGGAGAGCCTGTTCGGGCCGGGCCGCGCCCGCTGGGTGTCCATGGCTGAGGCGTTGGGCTGGGGCGCCACCGACCGGCCCACGCCCACCGTGTGCGCGGGCGGCGGCCCCGGCGGCGGGCCCGAGCCTTTCCCCTCGGGCTCCCGCAAGACGCTGTCGGATGCCCGCGACCGCGGTACCTGGGCGCCCCGCCCCGCCGGAGTTGTCCTGCGGTCGCGGCGGGAGGGGGCGGGCTGGGCCGCCCGGCACGGCACCCGCGACAACCGTCCCGCCGACCGCCCGGCGCCCACCTTCACCGCGGAGGCGCACCGGTGGGCCTGGGCGCTGCGCAGCAACAACCAGGCCAACGCCACCACCCGCAGCAGCGACGAGCCCGCTGGCACTCTCTTCTTCGGACACCGCGCGAACGAGTGCGTCTGGATCGCCGAGCCCGCCCCCGCGCAGCCGGACCAGGACCCGGTGACGCCGCCGGATCCCATCCGGATCACCGCCGCCGAGGCCGGCACCCTGCAGACCTTCCCCGCCGCCTACCCCTGGGCCGGGAACAAGGGCCAGCAGTTCGGCCAGATCGGCAACGCGGTCCCCCCGCGCCTAGCTCTGCACCTGCTGGCCCCGCTCCTGGACAGGACCTTGACCACCGACGACTTCACCCTGGCCGCCTGATGCCCGCCCGCCCACAGAACCGCCCCGTGCCGGACGACGACGTCCCGTACGCCGGAACGCCCCCTCAGCCGGTGGACTTCGCCGAGCAGGCACTGCTCGGCGCCCTCCTCATCCACCCCGCGCTCACCCCCGGCATCCGCCACGTCACCCCCGAGCACTTCACCACCCACGTGCACGGCAGCCTCTTCGCCGCAATCCAGCAACTCGCCCCCCAAGTGACCCAGCGCGCTGGGGAGTCGAAGCCGTCGCTGCCGAGCCTGCGCTGGATCAATGAGGTGTTCACCACCGCCGTGGCACAGGCCCGGGGATTGACCCTGCCCTACCTCCACCAGCTGGTCAGCTCCTGCCCCGAGCCCGCCCACGCCGCCGCGTACGCACGGATGATCCAGACCGGACACGCCCGCCGCAGCCTGCACACCCACGCGGACCGGCTCGCCCACACGGCTGCAGACACCCGGCTGCCCGCCCCGGCCACCACGGTCGCGGAGCAGTGCGCACGCCTGCTGGTGCACGTGGAGGCCCTGCAACAGCAGATCGGCTCGCCGACCGGCACCGCACCGCGCACCACCCTCCCCGAGGCGCCCGAGGACGTGCCGTCGGACCGGGAACTCGCCTGCGAGCAGGGGCTGCTGGCGGGTGTCGTGCGTCTGCCGGACTCGTTCCACGCACTGCGGGCGCTGCGGCCCGAGGACTTCGCGCTCCCGCTGCACGGCGGGCTGTACCGGTGCCTGACCGCCATGGCCCACCGAGGCGAACCCCTCGACCCCATCACCGTCCTCGGCGAGGCCGAACACCAGGGTCTCCTCACCAGCCACGTCACCCCGCAGACAGTTCTGGCCCTGGTGCAGCCCAGCCCCGACGACCCCGTCTACTGCGCGGAACAGATCCTCCAGCAGTCCCTGCTGCGTTCCGCGCGCCTCGCCGCCCACCACATCCGCGCCTACGCGAATGACCCGGTCAACACCGTGCACCAGCTCCTGATAGGCAGCCGCCGCGCCCTCGCCCCCGTCACGGCCGCCCACCGTCGCTGGCAGTACCTGCACCACCCACCCCCGCCGCCCGGCCCTGCCACCGCACGCGCTCCCGTCACCCGCCCGGCACGACCTCCTACCGCCCGCACCGCCCGATGACCTCTCCCTCCCGGAAGACTCCCGTTGCGCACTCCCTTCCACGACCCGCGACGGCAGCGCATCGCGCTCGCCTGCGGACTCGTGCCCCTCGCCGTGGTCCTGCTCCACACCCAGCTGCCCGCTCCCGTCACAGTGATCACCCTGGTCATCCTCGGCGCCACCGGCCTCACCCTGGTCGGCCGTGCTGCCCGTCCACGCCGCCGGACCCAGCCGCCCGGGCCTGGGACCCCCCACCCCTCCACTGACCCGGCGGCATTCATGCGGGACCACCACATCAACTACTGATCTCTTCGGGTTGTTGTCGGGTGGTGACGGGTCTTGATCCCTGCGGTACGCCGGAGTCATGCGATATCCGCAGGGTGGTGGGCTGACCGCCGAGAGGCAGCGGTTCCGGGAACGGGTCCGTCGTGTAGCCGGCGAGCGGTTTGCCCGTGGAGACAAGACGGCGGTGATCGCCCGAGATCTGCGGGTCAGTGAGCGGTCGGTGGAACGGTGGAGGCGAGCATGGCGAGATGGCGGCCTGGCAGCACTGGCCTCGAAAGGACCGGCCAAGCTGCCCAGGCTCTCGGACTCCCAGTTCGCTGTGCTGGAACAGGAGTTGGCTCTCGGACCGGCGGCCCATGGCTGGGAGGACCAGCGGTGGACCGTGGCCCGGATCAAGGAGGTGATCGCCCGGAAGTTCCAGGTCACCTGCTCGATGGCGGCCGTCTGGCGGCTGATGCACCGGCACGGCTGGTCCTGGCAGTGCCCGGCCCGCCGCGCGTTGGAACGCGACGAGGACGCGGTGGAGTTGTGGAAGAAGGAGGTGTGGCCGCAGGTGGAAGCACCGCGGCGGCGCTCGGAGCCTGGATCGTCTTCGAGGACGAAGCCGGGTTCGTGATGTCGCCGCCACGCGCACGCACCTGGGGCCGACGCGGCCACACTCCTGTGGTCCGGGTCTGGGGCCGCTCGCGGCGCCGGATCTCCGTCGCAGCCCTGACCTGCTACAAGCCCGGAGAGCCGTCCCGGCTGATCTACCGGCCCCGGTTCCAGCCGCCGTGCAACACCGGGCGCAAGGGATTCGGCTGGAAGGACTACCGCGACCTGATCGTCCGCGCGCACATCCAACTCGGAGGCCCCATCACGCTGATCTGGGACAACCTCAATACCCACCGCTCTCCCGCACTGCGCCAGTACGCGGCGGAACACGACTGGCTCACCCTCGTCCACCTGCCCACCTACGCGCCCGACCTCAACCCGGTCGAAGGTGTCTGGTCGCTGCTACGACGCGGGCCGCTCGCCAACACCGCGTTCACCGACATCGGCCATCTCACCCGCACCCTCCACCACGGCCTACGCCGCATCCAGCATCGACCCGACATCATCGACGGCCTCCTCGCAGGCACAGGGCTGACCATCAACCCCCGACCGACACCACCCCGAGAACCTCAGTAGCCCACCAGCCACGAATCGAGCAGCGCATGGCCTCAGACGACCCGACAGCCCGCATCCTCCTCTGCAAGCACCCCACCCACTCCAGCGCGGTGATCGCCACCCTCATCGAGCCCGACCGCGCCGCCAGCGGCCTCGGTCGCGGGAGCGTAGCCGTCCTGCACCAGCACGGCTTCGTTCCCGCGACCGAGCAGACGATGGTCCTGGCCCGCATCGACAGCGAGGAAGCCCACTACGCCGAGCACGCTGCCCGAGCCCTCCGCAATGCGGGCGTAGACGTGACGATCACCGTCGACCTGCAGGAGGACATCGACACCGAATGGGACTGGCACGACCACCCCATGCCCTGGCTCGACCGCCAGGAGATACGCGACGTCTCGAACGAGGCCCAGAAGATCCACGACGACATCCGCGACGGCCGCCTCATCATCCACGCCCACGACGGGTGGACCACCGTCGCGGCCGGCACCTACCGCGACGGCGAGAGCGTCCACCTCCACGACCAGAACCACCTGCGCGTCATCGCCACCACCTACGCAACCCCCCACATGGCGCTCACCGAGTTCGTGCGCCTCAACCAAGACGCCGTCCGGCCCGGTGCCGCCCCGCTCACCGACAACGAAAGGGCCGCAGCAGCAGCCCTCGCGGAAGCCAGCCCGCTCCCCCCGGTTCCTCTTCCCGCACCCATCCCGGAATCCGTGCCCGCCTACGCCGCCGACCAGGGCGACCGCGACACAATCCTCGACGACTTCCTCGACGCGAACACGGTATGCAATAAGCCTCATGTTCCCCACCCCCAGAGGCCGTTCCCCAGGCGCCGTTCCATGCCCTAGCCGCAGCATTCCTCACTCGATCGTGTGGTCTTGAGCCGGATGAGGGTTCTTCAGGATTGCTGAAGCGGTTTCATTTCATTGCGGTTCTCCTCAGCCGTGTTGATGCGGGGGAGGCAAGGGTGGCTCTGGCAGTGGTCAAGGATCTCCGGCAGGTCCGCGAGATGCCGCACGTACCGGGAGTGCACCCAGTCCGAGGACCGCCCGCACCCGGAACAGACAGCATCGGCGTCGTCTCTGGTCACCGCTGTAACCAGCAGGATCCCTTCGCCAGCCTCCACCCGCTCAACGTGCACCCCGGCCAACTGTGGCAGCACGCCCTCGAGCGTGACGTCACACGTCACCAGCCTGCCGCCGGGCAGTCACTCACGTACTCGGATCGCGAAAAGGATCAACACCTACGAAATTCCTGGAAGATCCGATCATTGAACACTCCCGGATCAGCCAGGGCTCAGATCATCGTCCCGTGCGAGTGGCATAACCAGTGATGCATCGTGGCAGCCTCCAGACATGATCGGTCAGTAGCGGGCATATTCAGCCAACGGAACCCACCTTCACGCCCTTCCGGAATAGTGGCGTGCTCACCGTGTGTGAAGAGGTGGGGGAGAGTTGGCATTTCGGCAGTGGTACGGAACCGTGGGCCCGTTACCGGCGATCCTGGTCGTGGGGGCCCTGGTCGCCGTGGCAGCCGTGGTGACGGCCTGGCAGCCACTGTCCAGCATGCTGCTCCTGGGACCCGTCCTCGCGGGCATACGTCTGGGGCCGCGCCCCACCGCCGCCGTCACGTTCTGGTCCGTCGCGCTCTCCGCAGCGATCTACGTGAGCCGTGGCGGGGCCCCTCTGCCCGACACAGTCCTCTTCTGCCTCGTCCAGCTTGGTTGCGGTGGCGCCGCCGTCTGCGGTGCGTACCGTCGAGCGACGCTGGAGGCCGAAGTGCTTCGTGCCGTACGGCAGTCACAGAACGCGGTGTTGCGTCCACTGGCTCTGGAGGTCGGTGGCGTGGGCATCACCTCGCGCCACCACGCCGTCGATCGCAGCGGTCTCAGCGGTGACCTGTACGACCTGGCCCATTCGCCCTATGGACTGCGTGTGGTGATCGGGGACGTGCGTGGCCACGGTCCGGAGGCGGCCCTGCTGTGCGCGGCGACCGTCTGCGCCTTCCGCGACGGCGCCTACACCACGCCCGCGTTGGTGGATCTGGCCACTTACCTCGACGCCCGGATCAACCCCGCGCTCGGCGCGGAGGACTTCGTCACGGTGGTGCTGGCCGAATTCGCACAGGGCGAGGTGCGGCTGGTGAACTGCGGGCACCCTGCCCCTCTGCGGGTCGGGCGCCGGGCCGAGCCGCTCCCGCCGCGCCAGCACTCGCCCCCTCTGGGGCTGAATCCCGTCCCTGGCCTGCAACGGGTCCGGCTCGGAGCAGGCCAGCGGCTGCTGCTCTACACCGACGGACTGAGCGAGGCACGGGATGCCGAGGGAACAATGCTCGCCCTGGACGAAGCGGTCCGCCAGGCGCTGTGCCAGCCCCTGCTGGGGGACTCGCTCGATGCCCTGGTGTCCCTGGTCACCGCGCACACCGGCGGCGTACTCCAGGACGATCTGGCCCTGGTGATCTGCGAACCCCGCGCTGCCGTGCGCAGCGAAAGGGCAGCAGGGTCGTGCGGACCCAGAGGAGACGCACCCGCGATCGGACCATGAGCCGCGAGACTCGCTTCCCGATGACGCACTGGATACGAGACAAGGAGAGACTGCCATGGCACAGGCCGGGCAACGGCTGGGGAACCTGCCGACGCCAATTGCCGCGATGGTCGGGCGGCGTGCGGAGCTGGACCAGCTGGCGCGGCTGGGCCGCCGTGCTCGACTGGTAACGCTGACCGGCGTAGGGGGGGTGGGAAAATCCCGGCTGGCCCTGGAATCAGCGCTTCAGCAACAGTCCGACTTCACCGACGGAGTGTGGTGGGTGGAGCTCGCCGGGCTGCAGGAAGGAGCGCTGGTGGCCCACGCGGTTGCGGAGGCGTTGCCGCTGGCCGACCAGACCACCCGCCCCATGCTCGACGTGGTGGCGGAATACCTGGAGGGCCGGAACCTGCTGCTGGTGCTCGACACCTGCGAACACCTTACGGACACCTGCGCAATGATCGCCGAAGTGCTGCTGAGGGCCGCGCCGGGACTGCGGATCCTGGCCACCAGCCGTCGGCGGCTGGGGCTGATGGTGGAAGAGGTCGTCACCGTCGACCCCTTGCCGGTGCCCGGTCCTGGCCAGGACATCGACGACTCAGCGGCGGTGACGCTGCTGGCCCGGCGGGCGGCCGACGCCTCGCCCGGTTTCACCGTGTCCGCCGCCAACGTGGCCCACGTGGCGCAGTTGTGCCGGATCCTTGACGGGCTGCCGCTGGCCATCGAACTCGCCGCGGCTCGGCTGGCCGAGATTCCCGTGGCCGAGCTCGTCGGGCGCCTGGCACAACGGTTCGAGGTCCTGCACGCGGCCGACGGGTCGGTGGACGCGGACCCGCCCTGGCACCGGGCCCTGCGCACTGCGATCGGCTGGAGCCATGAACTGTGCACGCCGGCCGAGCGGCTGCTGTGGGCACGGCTGTCAGTCTTCGCCGGGAGTTTCGACAGCGAGGCTGCCGTGGCGGTGTGCTCCGACGAGCACCTGCCCGAAGAGCACATCCCCGCGCTTCTCGGCGCTCTCGTGGACAACTCCCTCGTCACCTGGCAGCCGACCGCCGACGGCACGGAACGGTTCCGGATGCTGGACACCCTGCGCGAGTACGGCGCGTACTGGCTGCGCGAGCTCGGCGAGGAGGATCGGCTGCGGCGTCGGCACCTCGCGTACTACCAGGAGTTCACCCGCCGTGCGGACGCCGCCTGGCTCGGCCCCCGCCAGGTCGAACTGCGGAGCCGGACGACGGACGAGCACGACAACCTGCGCACCGCCCTGGACTTCGCTCTGGCCCACCCTCAGGGCCACAGCGCGCTGATGCTGTCAGGAAACCTGTGGTTCTTCTGGCACGCGTGCGGATTCGACAAGGAGGGCCAGTACTACCTGCGGCGGGCCCTGGCCGAGGACACTGAGCCGTCGCCGGAACGCCTCAGGGCGCTGTGGGCCGAGGCCCTGGTCCTCATCACTCTCGGCGATCCCCGCGAAGCCGGTGCCCAAGTGACCGAGATGGCCGACACGGCCGCCCGGTTCGCCGATACGGAGGGAGCCGAACGCGCCCGTTCCATCGAGGCGCTCTCCGCCGTCATGTGCGGCGACGTCGCCCGCGCCGTGCCCCTGGCACGAGGTGTCCTCGACCGGCACCAGTGCAACCGGCTGACCCACCCCCCGCTGGCGGCCGCACTCGTCCGTTCCCTGGCGCACATCATGGACGGCCACATCGACGAGGCCGTCACCGTGCTCGACCACATGCGTGCCGACTGCGACCGGCAGGGCGAACAGTGGCTGCGCGCCTACGGCGACTTCATGTGCGCACGGGCCGAGCTGGCACGCGGCCACCCTGCCGCAGCCCTGGTACATGCCCGGAATTCCTGGACCGTCAAACGGCGGCTGCGGGATCCCCTGGGCATGGCCATGGCCCTCGACGTGCTCGCCGTCGCCGCAGCGACGGACGGCCGCGCCACGGACACCGCCCACCTGCTCGGCCTCGCCCAACAGCTGTGGGACAACCTCGGCCAGCCGCAGGTCGGAGTCACCGAGTGGACCGCCACCCGAACCTCCTGCGAGCAGCAGGCCCGGCACTCCCTCGGCGACGACGCGTACGCCATCGCCTTCCGCAACGGCCACCGCACCGACCAGAACGCCGCGGACCCGCTCACACCGCCCAGCGCGCAGGGGAAAACGTTGTAACGGCCGACCGTGCTGACGCTGGAGGGGTGATCTGTTGGTATGCGGAATGCTCAATGGCCTGGTGTGTGGTGGGTTCGTTGGGCTCTGATCGTCGTCGCTCTCGCGCTGTCCGTGGCCGCGCGAGAAGTTGCAGCGCCGTCTGGAAGCAGAGACTTTGCGCAACCTCCGCCCGCATGTCTGGTATCGGATGCACGGCACGCTGGGCCCGGAGCTCACCGCCCAAGTCAGGCCATCGCAGAGAGCAGCTCGCAGGGCGGCCGGGGAGTGGGGAACTGACTGGCCATCAGCGGTCACGCTGCGCGTGTGATCAGTGCCGGTATGGCCGCGTGACGTCTGTTCGTCGGCGCCGGTGGTGAGGGGTGATCAGCGGGCGGGGCGCAGGACGGGGTGGAGGGTGAGGCGGTTGTCGGTGGGGTGGTGTCCTTCGGGGCTGAAGGGGGGTACCGCCGCAGGGAGGCAGTCGGCGATCAGCAGGCAGTCGTGGTGGCGGTCTTCGGCGGTGGCGGCGATGAGGGGTTGGCCGTCGGGTGCCCAGATGCCGGAGTTGCCCTGGTACTGCCAGGCGCCTGCGGGGACTTGTTCCCAGCCGCGGCGGTTGGCGTAGGCGATGAACAGGCGCCAGATGCTGGCCATCGCGGGGATGATGTGGCGGGTGGCGTCCTGGTAGGGGACCTGGCTCATGGTGCCGTCGGCGAGGCGGAAGTGGCCGTCCGCCGCCGTGGGCCCGATGACAATTTTCGCACCTTGTTCGGCGAGGTACTGGTACAGCGGCGGGAACTCGCACTCATAGCAGTTCAGCACACCCACCTTGATGCCGTTGAGGGCCACGACGGGCGGCAAGTCCTGCCCGAAGGAGTAATTGCGCCGCTCGGCGGCCCCGTAGAGGTGGGTCTTGCGGTAGTTCGCCGCCACCAGCCCGTCGGAGGCGATCACACTGATCGAGTCGTAGAACGCACTCCCGTCCCGCTCGGGGTAGGGCAGCACCACGGCCAGGCCGTGCTCCTTGGCCACCAGCCGCGCCCGCTCGATGCTGGGCCCCTCGCGGTGCTCGGCCAGCTCCCGGCACTCCCGGGGGCCGATCGCGTAACCGGTGGTGTACTTCTCCGGGAACACCACCACCTGGCAGCCGTAGTCCGCCGCCAGCGCGGTCACCTCGGCCAGACGTTCCAGGTTCTCTTTCACCGCTTCCCGGCTGCCGACCGGACCCTGCCCCTGATACAGAGCCACCCGCAGACCCTCACCGAAGATCGGCGCAGTACGGCAGGCAGAACGGAATACAACACGAACGGGCTGTGACATCGGTCAGGAGGTCCTTCTGCGACTGGCGGTCCGAGCGACCGCACCACAGCAAGAACGATTCGCCACCCCATCGGACACCGCTCCTGGGCCGTACGGGACACGATCCTCCGCCCTGTCAGCGACGGGCGCCCACATGCCCCGCGCAAAGACCTGCGCCCTGAGCATTCAGCACCCGACACGGCTTCTGCGACACCACCCCTGGCGATGGCAACCCCGACCACGCAAGGTCACACCAGAGCTGGCCGTACGCAGGGAATTCCCTGTAGCCGCCGTCAACCGACATCTGCAGGATCAAGCCGTACCGGACACTCATGTCCCGAGTGAAGTTCCATCAGAAACCCTGAACATGAGGACTTCTCTGGGAGAGGTGGCGGACCTGGTCCGACGGATACACCCACGCCATCCACGAAGAACAGACCCTGCGCGTCGAACTCGTCCACGAGCCGGACGCCCGCGAACCTGCCTGGACGATCGCCGCGTACGAAACCCCCGTCTCCGACCGCACCTGGCACCTCACCCTCACTCGGGACACCCCGGGACCACTCCTGCGCACCCTGCTCACCTCGCTCACCGACGCGGACGCGCTGGAGCCCACCGTCGGCGAGCACGCCACGGGCCTGGCCGTCATCGAAGCGGCACGCCCCCTCCTCGACGCGGGATGGACCTCCACCCCATCCCCCAACAGCATCGCCTGGACCACACCCCAGAACGACGCAGGCATCCACGTCGGCACCACCGGCGGCCCCAACCCGTCTGCCGGGATGACCAGATGGACCCTCTGGAGCGGCCACAGCACCGACCACCCCACCTGGGTAGTACGCGCGTCCACCGCCACTCCTGCCGCCCTCCTGGCCAACCTCGCCGAAGAACTCGCCACCGGAACCGGCACCCGCCTCACCGGGCCGCAACCTGCCACGAAACACCGCGCCCAGCCCACACCGACCCCCGCCCCACCACCCGCGCGGCCACACGCCGCTGACCTCACGCAGACAGCACGCCATCAGCGAGCCCCCGCCCGATGCCGAGGGACTCAAGGGACCGACTGCCCGACCCATCCCCCGAGTCCCCTGGTCGCCCTGACCTTGAGGATGCCATCGAGCAACTCCACCGCACGACAATGGTGTTGATCAGCAGACTGGGCGGTCTGGCGCGTCGGATGCGAGATGCCCTTGCAGCGATCGAGAGGGAAGACGTACAGGGCTGCAACGTCCTCCAGCTGAGGGGGAACCCGCCCGAGCTGTTACTGCTCTGCGGTACCACGCTGCCGCGCTCAACCACCCCTCCGCCTGTGTGAGAACGCCTGCCGCCGTGCCGCTCCTCCCCTCGGCCCAGCCAACACCGCCGCCTGCCCGTCCCTCCATTCGAGGTGAAGGCGGCAGCCCGGCTTCACCGTCGCGTGGGATCACGACCGTCATCGCCCCAGGCAAGCTGACGTACGGAGGTCCCCCACCACGAAGTAGCTGGTGGGGGACCTCCGTACGTCAGGGCATGGGCTCCTGCTGCGCCCGGCAGCGTTAGCTTGATCCTTAAGGTCCACGAGGATCATCGCGACCATAAGGAACAGTCACCTCGTGTCGCATCGTGTTCTCTTCTGCACCGCGTACTCAGGGGCCGGTGCAGGACCGGTCGTTCCGGCACAGGCCGAAGCGGCAGCGTTCAGGCGTTGCCCATGGTGCGGGGGCGCAGACGGTGGAGGAGGAGGCCGATCCCGTAGGCGAGTGGGTAGGTGATCGCGATCCAGATCAGGTACTGCCCCACGAGCCGGTAACCGAGTACCGGCAGCACGGCCCAGGGCAGCGAGGCCACGAGGATTCCCGTCACGCGGTGGTCGCGCCCGCCTTGGGCTGCGACCGCGATGAGGAGTGCTCCGGCCAGCAGCACCAGCGTCCACATGGCCGGCCCGACGTTCTGCGTTGGAGTAGCCGCCCTGATGCCGACCAGCGGAACGGCCAGCAGCAGCGTCATCGCGGCCACCCGGCTGCGGGCCCGGCCCGATTGCGGCGGGAGGTCCGGCGGGCAGCCCAGAATCAGGACGGCGATCAGGCCGGCGTGCAGCAGCCCCGGCACGGCAGTGCCTGCAGGGTGCAGCAGCGCGCCCGCCAGGGTCGTCACGGCAGTCGCCACTGCCAGCAGGCGGGTCCACTGCCACCGGCCGTGGACTGCGGCGGATGCCGCCAGTGCCATCAGTGCGGCGGCTGCCAGCGCCGTCTTTCCGTTGCCTATGCGCTGGTGCGGATCGAAGTACTGCATCCCGGTGGCGATCCACAGGGCCACCATCAGGGCGTGCCCCGCCGCAATCCCCACCACGTACGGGGCCGCCGCGCCCAGTGCCCGTCCGGCCGGGTCTGCGGAGGTGGCCCGGAGCCGGACTCGCAGTGCGTGTCCGGCGAGGTCCGCCGCCTCCCGCAGCCGGGCTGTGCGGCCGGCGCCGGCGACGGCGTCCGCGTAGGTGCCGGCCAGTTCCTCGCCGTGGAGGCGTCGGTAGGCGGCCGGGTAGAGCCGCAGCAGGCGGCTGGTCTCGCGGTTCACGCGGTGGCTTCCTTCTGGTTGAGGCGGGGCAGGCGGAGGGTCAGGCCCAGGCGGCGTTCCGCCTCGGCGGCGGTCGCCCGCAGTCGCTGCGCCTCGGTGGTGAGCGTCGTGCGGCCGCTCGCGGTGAGGGCGTACGAGCGGCGCATCCGGCCCTCGACGGTCTCCTCGCTGTGGATCTCGATCAGCTCCTCCTTGAGGAGGCGGTCGAGGGCGCCGTAAAGGGTGCCAGTGCGCAGCCGTACCCGGCCGCCGGACATGGCGAGGACTTCCTGGACAATCGCGTACCCGTGGCGCGGCTGGTCCGCGAGCGCGGTCAGCAGCAGCAGGGTCGGTTCCTGCATCGGACGGTCTGTCATGACAGCACCATAGGTCAGCCAACGTCATATGTCACTGGACGACTCATGCGGCGGGTGTGAACTCCTGCCCCCCCAACAGGGCAGCGAGCTCGACAAGGACGGTCCGCTCACCCGTCACTCAGTTCACGACAAGGGCTGCCAGCCCGGCTCGGGTTCAGCAACAGGAACAGGAACGGCTCATGTCGCGGGCTGTAGGGAAGCTTGCGCCCCGTGGTACGCCCCGCTCAGAGCCGGAGAGCAGCAGCGGGATGTAACGCTTCTGAGCGCTGCGGCCAAGTAGAGCTGTACGGCACCACCCGCCCGACCTGTCCCCGAGGAGCCATCCGTGCAAGCGGAGCATCCCCTAGCACCACCCACACGCGATCCCGCCGGGTTCGCCGCGTTCTACGAGCAGCAGTTCGACACCGTGCTCGGTTTCGTCACCCGCCGTGTCGACCGCCCGCACCTGGCCGCCGACCTCACCGCGGACATCTTCGTGGCCGCGCTGGAGAACGCGCACACCTACGACGCCCGCCGTGGCGCGCCCGTCGCCTGGCTGCACGGCATCGCCCGCAACGTCCTGTCCGCGCACTGGCGGGGCAGCACCCGCGAACAGCACGCGGTCGCCCGGATCACCGGCCGACGCGTGCTCGACGACCAGGACATCAGCGCCCTCGTGGAACGGATCGACGCCGCCCGCGCCGCCCGGCAGCTCGCCGCGGCCCACGACGCGCTGTCCGAGCCGCTGCGCGCGGTGCTGGACCTGGTCGTCCTGGACGGCCTGACCACCCGCGAGGCCGCACAGGCCCTGAACATCAGTGCGGCCACCGCCCGGGTCCGCCTCTTCCGCGCCCGAAAGGCCCTGAGAACCAGCGGGCAAATGCGCGCCGACCACCGTGAAACCGTTGTCCTGGAGGCCACCCAGTGAACACCCCCGTGCACTTCAAGCAGCAGCTCGCCGACGAGCTCCACGCCCGCGCAAGCGCCCTGCCCACCCCGAGGGGCCACCGCACCCGGGTGCAGCTCCCGCGCCCCCGGCTCACCTTCGCCCTCGGCGCCGTCACCGCTGCAGCCGCAGTGGCCGTCGCCGTGCCGGTGGCCCTCTCCGGCCCCTCCCCCTCCGACGCGCCGGCCCCGCACCGTGCTGCAACCAGCAGCAGCATTGACATCGTCACCGCCACCTACACAGTCAAGTCCGTCCCCAACGGCACCATCGCCGTGCGGCTGATGGACGCCAAGGGCATCCCCGGCCTCCAGGACGCCCTGCGCCAAGCAGGTGTCCCCGCAGCCGTGATGGCCTACTCGCCCTCGTGCACCACCACAGTCGACCGCGACAACACCGTCGACAGCCAGAAGGTGTTCCCCGAGTCCGCAGACGGACGCGACACACTCATCAGGCTCAGCGCCGTCCCCAAGGGCGAGCACCTGCTGGTCACCCCGACACCAACACCCAACGGAGGCATCGGCGGCCTCGCCCTGTCCGTGGTGCGCCACATCCCCGACTGCGTCCCCGCATCCGACAACGGAATCGGCGCCGGCTACGTCACCCCCGGAACCAACCCCTAAGCCTGAGCCTTCCCCCTCGGCCTGGTCGTGCGGTCACTCTTCTGGATGACCTCAGGGCATGAGGGCAGCCCTCCTCGTGATGCTGAACTCTGCTACGAGTTGCGGAAGTTCACGAGGAAGGCCATGGGATGGGTGCGCTGGTACAAGTCCGTGAGCAGAAGGCGTTCATAGAACTTTCCGGCTTCCGGACTGCCTTCTACGGGTGTCTGTCCGCGCGGGCCGATGCGTTCTTCGACCTCGTCGACGCGCTGCTGTGTGCGGACTGACCGGCGCGGACACCGGTCGAACTCTCTCTGACAGCCGAGCATCGGCGAGGCTACGGATCGCTGTACGGCGCGCTCAATCACGGCCGCCTGGACACCGATGCTCTGCGGGAGCTGCTGACATCCCTGCCACTGCCGCGCTTCGACGGGCGCCTTGTCCTCACCGTGGACGTCTCCCCGTGGCTGCGCTCGGACGCCGCGTGCGCGCCGGAGCGGCTCTTCTGTCACGTTCACGGCCGTTCCCGGCAGGCCGCGCAGATCATCCCGGGCTGGCCGTACTCCTTCGTGGCCGCGCTGACACCCGACCGCACCTCGTGGACCCAGGTCCTGGACGTGGTCCGGCTCGGGCCTGCCGACGACGCCGCGGCCGTCATTGCCGGCCAGCTCCGCAGCGTGGCCGAGCGCCTCATCACGGTCGGTCAGTGGCATCCGGGCGACCGGGACGTGCTGATCGTGATGGACGCCGGCTACGAGGTCATGCGGCTGGCCTGGCTGCTGCGCGACCTGCCCGTGGAACTGGTCGGCCGGCTGCGCTCGGACCGCAACCTACGGCTCCCGAAACCCCCACGCGTCCACGACCCCCAGGGCGGCCGGCCACCGCGGCACGGCAAGGGGTTCCGCCTCACAGACCCGCAGACCTGGCCCAAGCCGGCCGCTGTCACAGTCAACGACACACCCCGCTACGGCACAGCCGAAGCTCAAGCGTGGGACCGGCTCCACCCCCGCCTCCAGCAGCGTTCTGCCTGGATCGACCACGACGACGAACTCCCCGTCATCGAGGGCACCCTGATCCGCCTCAACGTTGATCACCTGCCGCGTGACCGCGACGCACCGCCGGTATGGCTGTGGTCCTCGGCCACCGGCGCCACCCCGGACGATGTCGACTTCATCTGGTCGAGCTACCTGCGCCGATTCGATCTTGAGCACACTTTTCGCCTGTTCAAGCAGCCCCTCGGCTGGGCCCGGCCGCGTATGCGCGATCCGCAGGCGGCGGACCGCTGGACCTGGATCGTCATCGTCGCGCACGCCCAGCTCCGCCTCGCCGCACCGCTCACCGTCGACGTGCGCAAGCCCTGGGAGAAGACCACCCGGCCCGGCACCGCCCTCACTCCCACCCGCGTCCGTCGCGGGTTCCGGCACCTGCGACCCCACCTGCCCTGCCCGGCCCAAGTGCCCAAACCCAGCCGACCCGGCCCCGGACGCCCACCCGGCTCCAAGAACCGGCACCCCACCACTCACCAAGACGTGGGCAAAACCGTCAAACGCCCCAGCACCCTCTACGAACGCGACCGGGCGAGACCTTAAGGATCAAGCTCAGGACTTCTGAAGAGCCCTGACAGCCGGGTCCGTCGGCGCAGGCGGGTTGCGAGCCGGCCCGCATGGCCGTGTGGTGCGGTGGGGGTCAGGCGGCGGCGAGGCTGATCTGGTCCTTGAAGATCACCCAGCGCTGGCCCTGGTCCTTGGTGTCGCACGGCTTGGTCGACACGTTCGGGGTGTTCCAGGCATTGGCGAAGCAGTAGGCCGGGGCGTAGGCGAGGGTGATCTGCTGGCCCGAGACGTTCCAGTACTGGCCCTGGTCCTTCGGGTTGCACGGCTTCACCGAGACGTCCGCGGCGTTCCAGGTGTTGGCGAGGCAGTAGGCCGGGGCGTTGGTCAGGGAGATCTGGTGGCCCGAGAGGGTCCAGTGCTGGCCCTGGTCCTTCGTGTCGCAGGGCTTGGTGGAGACGTTCGGGGTGTTCCAGGCATTGGCGAGGCAGTAGAGCCCGGGAGCTCGCAGGGCCGGGGCGGCGGTTGTCGTGGCCTGCGCGCCGGCGGCGGGAAGGAAGGAAGCGGTCAGGGCCAGCGACGTGAGGGCGAGCGTCTTGCGGAAGGCGATTGCCATGAGGGCGAAATCCGTTCTTGTTGCGAAGTGGGATTCACGCCCAAACAAGTAGAGGGATCCCCGACTCTGTTCTGAACGCAAGGCAATTGGAGCAGCAGCCAAGAACAGGCGAACAGTTTCTGCGCACCACGTTCACCCCAAAGAGACGAAACGTGCGATAACCCGACAGGCAGGCAGTGGGGCGAGGTCGAGACGCCAGGCAGGCGGCGGTGCGATGACGACGGACACGTACACCAGCGGTCCGGCGGACCGGGCGGCGGAAAGGGTGGCGGAGGCGCGTCGCCTTCGCGGAGCAAAGGGCGCGCAGAGAGAGGGCAGCAATCCCTGTGCTGCGCTCCGGGAGGCACGGGAATGCGAGGGCGCGGAAACGGCTTAGCTCGGCCCTTGGTGAGTGTCGTGTCTGTCGGGAGCGTGCGCTCTCCTGGGTCATGCGGGCCCGCGGAAGTGTCCGGGACTATGAGTGTTTGATCTCTCACAGCGAGGCCCACCTCGGGTGGACGGTGATCACCCTCATGGTGCGCCGTCTCACCCTGCCCCCGCGCCCGTCCCGGACACCGCCCCGCACCGCCCGGGAGATCGTTGCGACCGGCCTTCCACCGAAACCGGTGCGTATCCGTATGCGATCACAGGTAATTCGCCTTTCCTGAAGTGCCCTGACCTGAGCCGCTGAACTTCTGCTGTCCCGCAGTCAACGGCTGCGGGACAGCAGAAGTGGGCGCTCTGTGATCCGGCACGGGTGTACCGGGCCACAGGGCGCCATGGTGGGGGGTTATGGGCAGGTGGCGAGGACGACGGAGACGACGGTGCAGGTGACGGTGTCGGAGTCGTTGGCCGCGTTGTTGTCGGTGGGTGCGGAAGCGGTGCGGGTGCCGGTGACCGTCACGTGTCCCAGGGACAGCAGGTGCAGCGGGATACGGAATGACTTCGTGCTGTTGGCGCCGTTGGCGATGGCCCCGTAGGTGCAGGTCACCGTTCCGCTGCTGGTGGTGCAGCCGGACGACAGGTTAGTAGCGCTCGCGCCGGGCGGCAGGCTCGCGGTGACGGTGGCCGAAGTCGCTCCGGCGGGGCCGTTGTTGCTGGCCTTGAGGGAGTAGGTCAGGTACGGGACCAGGATGCCCAGGTGCGGCTGGCCGGTGACGTCGACCGCGAGGTCGGCGGCGGGGGGTGCGCTGATCGTGGTGGTGATGCTGTCGGTGCCCCACTGGTACCCCCCGAAGTCGGGGACGGTGGCGGTGGAGGTGACGTTGACGGTGCCTGCCGCGGTGGGCAGCACGGTCAGGGTGATCACACCGTCATCCACCGGGAGGTTGTCCGGGAAGATGGTGCACGCGACATGCGTGCCGGTCAGGGTGCAGCTGTCGGTGGGGTCGCTGGCGATCGACCAGCCGGTGAAGGTGGCCGCGGCACCGCTCAGGTCGGCGGTGATGTCGAACTGGCTGGCGAACGAGTCGCCGATGAAGGGCAGGTTGATGGTGTACGTGTAGGGGGTGTTGGCCGGGACGGGGTCGCCCGACTCGGACAGTTGCAGGTTGGCGTCGGCGTGCGCCGCGGGCGCGACAGCGAACAGTCCCGCGAAAGCGAGCACGAGGCCCCCGAACAGGGCCGTCAGACGCGTCCGCCAGGAGGTGCGGCGGGCTGGCGAGGTGGAAGACACGAAGAACTCCGTTCTGCCGGGCACTGCCGCACGGCGGGCCCCGGGGGGAGAACGTGACCCTGGCATGGTGCGGACCGGCGGTAGTCAGGGGGATGGGACGGGTCCAGCAGCGCACCGTCAGGACGAGGTCCATGCCGTGACACACTCCCGCGTTCCGGCACCGCAGCGGCCTGTCGGCCGCTTCTCCGGGACACGAAAGAGGTGTGCTCATGTCACCTTCCCGCCGCCCTCACACCCCGGCAACACCTCTCGCACATATGACTGAAACACATGCATTCTTGGACGAGACCAGCCCCTCCGGGACTGTTCCGATGCCATCCCTGCCGGAAGATGACCCGCATCCCGGCCCCTAGAACGGCAGCCTGCAACTTAGTTAGTGAGGGCGGCTTGCGGCCCCTGGCACTACTGATCACACCCGGACAATGGGGCGACGCGCCTCAGATGATTCCGGTGCTGGAGCGCATCCGCGTCCCGCGGCCGATGGGCGGGCACCCGCGGACCGCCCTGACCACCTGAGCGGCGATCGTGCCTACAGCTCTCGGCGCAACCGCCGCTACCTGCGGCGCCGACAGATCAAGCACACCATCCCTGAGCCGAGAAATCAGCAGGCCAATCGCTTACGCCGGGGAAGCCGAGGCGGCCGGCCCACCAGCTTCGAGAAGGCCCCCTACGTTCGCAGGAACGAAGTGGAGCGGCTGATCGGAAAGTTGAAGATGAGCCGGGCGGTTGCCACGAGGTTTCACAAGCGGGCCTATGTCTTCTACGGCACGGTGACCGTTGCGGCCATACGCCTGTGGCTTCGTGCATGACCCGTCAGACGGAACCTGGGCGGCGGCATGTGGCGTCGCGTCGACTGCCGAGGGATCGGGGCGTGACACTGCCCCAGCCGGTGTGACCGAGCTGGGGCAGTGTTACGCGGTGTTGCGAGGTGTTCTATGCGGTGCAGCTGGTGGGGTGTTCGGTGCCGGGGCAGGTGTCGTTGCCGTTGCCGCCGTCGGCGGTGTCGTCCCCGTCCCCTGCGTTGAGCGTGTCGTGGCCGTTGTTGCCGTTGAGGGTGTCGTCCCCGGGGCCTCCGTTGAGGGTGTCGTCGCCGTTGTTGCCGTTGAGGGTGTCGTTTCCGGCGCCCCCGTAGACGGTGTCGTTGCCGTTACCGGCGTTGACGGTGTCGTTGCCGCCCAGGGCGCAGATCACGTCGTTGCCGGTGGTGCCGTTGATCGTGTCGTTGCCGCTGGTGCCGGTGATGGTGCAGCCGTTGGCATTGTTGACGGTGGTCGGCTCGGTGGCGTCGTTGTTACCGGGTACGGGGTCGTCTTCGGTGGCGCTGCTGGTAGCGGTTGCGGTGACCGTGCCAGTCGCCGAGGGTTCGACGGTGATCGTCGCGGTTGCCGAGGCGCCGTTGGCCAGGGATCCGAAGGAGCAGTTCACCGTCGAGCCGCTGGGGGCGCAGGTGCCCTGGCTGGCGGAGATGTTCCCCACGGAGACGGCGGCCCCGGTGTAGGAGACGGAGGTCGCGACCGAGGTGGCGTCGCCGGGGCCGTTGTTGGTGACGGTCACGGTGTCGGTGAAGGTGTCGCCGAGCGCGACCGGGTCAGGGGCGTCGGCGACGGTGGTGGCCAGGTCGGCCCCTGCGGCAACATCATCGATCGTCGTGGTGGTGGTGTCGGATCCCTCAGGGCCGCCGACCTGGGAGCTCAGGACCGCGTGTGCGGTGACGGTGCCCTCGGCGGTCGGCAGGACGGTAGCGGTGAAGGTGAGATTGGTGAACGGGTCACCGTCGTTGAAGCACTGCGCCTGAGTGCCGAAGTTGAGGCAGAACATATTGGGGTCGTTGGAGGTGATGCTGGTGAACGTGGCCGCAGCCCCGCTGAGATTGATCTCGACGCCTGCGACGCCGGCCTCCGTCTCGGGGACGGTCACGATGTAGTCGTAGGGGGTGTTCACCGGGACCGGGTCGGCCGAATCGGTGATCTGGATGAACTCATCCGCGTACGCCGGACCGGCGACGGCGAACATGCCGTACAGGGCCAGCGCCAGGGCAGAGACCAAGACGGCCAGGCGGTTGCGCAGTCTGCGCGATAAGGACCGAGGGTGCGTGGTCGAAGACATCAGGATGTCCCCTTTCGGCGTCCGCATCCTGTCGGCGGGGACGGGAGCCCCCTGGACATCCGCAGTGATGCAGGCGACGACACGACGGGCCGGCGATGGCGGGGCCGCTCCGGGCGCCCCGGGGGAATCTGCTGCCCGCCGGGCGAGGACTGGGCCACGGCTAGCAGTCAACTCCCCGTGCAGCACGTCGGGTGGGCCCGTGCGGGTCGTTGACGCCAGCATGACACCGGCGCACTCAACATCGGAACAGATCGGACGAAAGTGTCAATTTAAGCCTGACACAGTCATGTGCCACCAGAAAACAGCGAAAGAATCCCGGTAGTTGGACACGCCATGACCTGCACCCGCCCCGGATCGAACGCTCCGCCCCAAGCACCGGCTGGCTATCGAGACCCTCTCGCGCGGCACCCGGCCTCAAGCTGGAGTGAGCCTGGCCGGGGAATCAAGCAAAACAACACCCAGGCGGAGCCAAACGCCGGGCGGGCGCGTTCAGCGAGCCCGGTCACCGTCACAAGCCGCTCACCATCGACTCATCAGACAGGCCCTAGCCCAGCAGCCTGCCACAGAGACACCCGCGACATCGGCCGCCCGAATGACCTGTCCGCCGTACGAGCGCGCGTCGTACTGCACGCGGCCACGGACCCTGACGGCACCACAAACAGCTCCACAGTCAGTGTCCGCCCCCGTCCCATCCCTGGCGGGGGGGGGGGAAGCGGAACATACCCGCACATCGCCGGTCCGCCAAACCGGCGGATCTCCCGATCCTGGATGTTCCACCGCCGCCCCCTTGCCCGCCTACCGAGAAGGTGCCGCCACACCCCATCCCCCGGCTCTTGATGAAGACCCACGCCGAATGTGCACTGCCGACCGGCGGGCTTCGACCCACCCCACACAAGATCACGAGAGTGCGTTCATGTTCCACGTTCCCGACGAGGCGGACTACCGCGACGTCACCATCGAGCACGGCCGCACCCGGCTCGCCGAGCTGGACCTGCTGTGGGGAAGCCGGCAGGCCGTCCCGGCACACTGGCTCGACGCGGGACCAGACGCCGACCTTCGCGCGTTCATCGAACCTGAGGCCGAGGGGCCCACTACACCGACGGGCTGCTCCAGCGTGCCTCGCACGCGCTCCTCGCCGCCGGAGATCAATTCGCCCTGTGGGTGTTCCTCCACAGCGACGACGGTCAGTCCGTCGTCATGGACCCGCACGGCCATACCGGCTACCGCGTGGGCAACCAGCCGCTCGGACCGCTCGCAGACCTGCAGGTGTACGCCACCGACCCATACGGCCGCTATCAGGGCCAGTTCAAGTCCCACGGCCTGTGCATCCATGAGAAGTACCTGGCCTCCGGCCATGAACTCCTCACCCTGGAGGAGTTCATGCCGCTCTACCAGCAGGACCCGGGGAGCGGCCCCTGGTCCGGCTCGGGCTGGTGCAGCAAGTGCGCCGGGTACGCCATCCGCCGCCTGACCGAGGAACAGTTCGCCCACTACTGGGCCAGCGTGCGGAAGGCCAAGGCCGGATAACCACAGGCGGCGCCAGCCCCTACCGTGGGCTAGGCAGCGGCGTAACTGAGCCGCAGCAGGTCCTGGGCGCGTTCCAGGTCCGCCTCCGACCGGAGCTGCAGTTCCAGGTCTCCCGTGCCGTGGTGGCCGATTCCCGTGACATCGCGTGTGTAGCCCGGGACCAGGTCGACCTGGCAGGGGTCGGCCTTCAGATAAACGAGGAGCTTGGCCTGCTGGGGCGGGCAGACGCAGGCGAAGTTCTGCACCCGCTGGTAGGCGGCGTACTGCTTGCGCTGGACCCGCGTCACCCCACCGCCGAAGCCGAGCAGTACCTCGTCGACGGCCTGGGCCAGCTCCCCCATCGCTGTGGGCGCCGTATGGCGCTCCGCCGCCCTATCGGCCCGCAGGCGGGCCTGGGGGGCCGTACTGCCGGTCACTGAGGCGACTTCTTCCAGCGCGATGTGGTCGGCTCCGAAGTAGCGGTAGCGGACCAGGTCGATACTGCGCCGGTGCTCGCGCACCGCGTACACGTCGTACCGGGTGAAGTCACCGGCGATGCAGATCACCCGCGGTGCGCTCCAGAGCACCTGAGCCGCCGCTGTGGCCCCGAGCCGGTCGCGGACCAGACGCTCGAACTCGGCACGATGGTCCATCAGCCACGCGAGGTAGAACAGGCCCTGGTGGATGACGCCCGCGTCTGTGCCGCGTTTGAACTCCACGACGACCGGTGCCCCGTTCTCGTCGAGACCGAGCGAATCGATGCGTCCGCCATGCACCGGGCCAGTGCTGTACTCGCTCGCCAGGAACCTGACACCCAGCATCGTCTGCATGTGCGCCTCGACCAGGCCCTGCACGTCTGCCTCGACTGCAGCAAGACGCGGCATGACCTCCGCCATACCGTCATTCAAAGTGTCCGTACGGAACAGCCTCAGCTCCGACACACCTTCCCTTCCTCGGCAACCGACTCCACAACACCGAGGAGGCCCGCGCTATTTCCGCTCGGCCCTCCTGCTGGGGAAGAGCCAACTGGTTGAACTCCGAGGCGGGGAAGGTTCCTGACAACACATTGCAACGCCGCTCGGCAGGCGCGGACGCGGCAACGAGAGGACATGACAAAGCGAGGCTCGGCCTTCCCTGCGGGGAAGGCCGAGCCTCGCTTTGTCATGTGGTGCCGACGGCTAGCGTCGGCGTAGACACCTCGTCCCCCACGCTGCATCCCGGCTAAAAGCCAGCCAGATGGTCACGTGACCAACGCATGACCAACAGCGGACAGGAACAGGCAGAAACACCCAGGTAGAGGCCGGTTCACACAGGAACCAAAGATGTCCACCTCGACGGTAAAACGCCTGTTCAGGGGCCCTACATGGGTTAGGTCCTGTCCGATGGGTCAGGGGCGTGGGTGTTGAGTCACGAACGCTTTGCGCCGATGTCGGCTGAGACGGAACTGTGGCTGGTGCTATCGCGCTGGTCCACGGGGTGGTGAAGTCGAAATCTTCCATGATGGGCCACCAGGTGATCAGCAATGGTCTTGTATGTGCGGCTCTATCCGGCCATTCCTATTTAGCGACCTTTTGGTGGCCTATCTGTGCCTTTTGTCTCTGGTGCCTTCGGGTGTGCTGCGGGAAGGTACTTCCGGCATATGCAGTACCCCGGGCGGCCCCACAAGGGCGCGCACGGTCTGCCGGTGTCCCGGGTTCCCCAGGGCTTCGGCCAGGCCCTTTCTGGTCAGTTCCACCGTCGGTCCGCGCCGCCTCGATGTCCCGGATTCAGGACTCGTGCGCGACGGGTGCCGGCAGATCGGAGTTTCTCCGTGTCCACCACGTCCCCAGCCCGCCACCGCTCCTGGCGGACCCGGCTGACCGCCCTGTTCGGCGGAGTCGTCCTCGCCACGTCGGGCCTGTTCGCGCTGGCCGCACCGGCCCACGCCGACGCCAACCTGCAACTGTCCGAGTCGGCCGACCCCGTCGCGGTCAACACCAGCTACACGTACACGATCAACCTGCCCTTCATCGGCGACTCGTTCGCCAGCCGGTTCGACATCGTTGCCGACCTGAGCGGGGCGGCGGCGACCTTCACCGACTGGTCGATCGCCAGCGACGTCACCGACAGCTGCACCCTGACCGGGACGCATGTCGCGTGCACCATCTTCCCCGACAACCTCCCCGTGGATGACGGTGTGATCACCCTGACCGTGCTGCCCACCGCGGCGGGCACCGTCAACATCACCTCCACCGCCACCGTCCCCGACTTCGGGGGGTACGAATGGGGTACCGACAGCATCAGCACCACGATCGAGGGCCCCTCGGGGGCCGACCTGGCGACGACCATCGCCGACACCCCCGACCCGGTCGCGCTGGGCGACTCCTTCACCGACACGGTGACCGTCACCAACAACGGCCCCGGCGGCGCCACTTCGGTCGCGACCTCCGTGGCCTACACCGGGGCCGCGTCCTCGATCGGCACGGTCACCCCGAGCCAGGGCTCCTGCTCCGTCAGCGGCTCCACGGTGAACTGCACACTCGGCTCCCTGGCCAACGCGGCCTCGGCCACCGTCACGATCGGCGTGGCACCCTCAGCGACCGGCACGGTCACCGCGACCGCGACCACCACCGCCACGGAGGACGACCCGGTCCCCGGCAACACCAACGCCACCGAGTCCACCACCGTGAACAACGCCCACGGCTGCACCATCACCGGCACCAACGGAAACGACATCCTCAACGGCACCACCGGCAACGACGTCATCTGCGCGCTCGGCGGCAACGACACCGTCAACGCCGACAACGCCACCGACACCGTCTACGGCGGCACCGGAAACGACACCCTCAACGGCGGCAATGGCCCCGACACCCTCAACGGCGGACCGGGCGACGATACCTTGAACGGCAACAACGGCGACGACACCCTCAACGGAGACGCGGGCACCGACACCGCCGACGGCGGCAGCGGCACCAACAGCTGCCCCGGGGCGGAGAACCCCACCAGCTGCACCGCGTAGGACAACACCGAGCCACCCCGCTCCACAGCTGCTGCCCCGGGCCCCTTATGGTCCGGGGCAGCAGCCCGCTGCCGCAACAACCGCCGCCACTCTGGAGGCCCGCACTCCAAGGACTCGGCCCCACCGGGAATGCAACCGCAGCCAGGTCCTCATCGGCGGAGCCACAGCCGGATGGCGGCCACGGTGACCGTCCCGTGGAAGACGTACGCCCGCTTGTCGAAGCGCGTCGGTGCGCCACGAGGCGCCATGGAATCGAGTGAGGTGAGAGACCTTCACCGCCGGGTTGTCGTAGCAATCCGGTTGAAGCTGGGGGCAGTTCGGTTCGGGGGATGTCGAGCTGAGCGGTAAGCAGCCCCGACAACGCCGGGACGGGTTGGTACTGCCAGACGGCCCGGGTCCGGCTAGCGAGACAGGAAGGTGCACGCGAGAAATCAGTGCCTGACGCCCCGTAATTTCGACACCGGCTCGAACCTGGCGGATCTGGGCCGGACGCAGTGCACGACCACCAGCGCTCGTCGGTGGTCGACTCCGAAGCCGACTCTATGCATCGGTGGGGAGGCCACGCCGAAAGTCTGCGGCGTAAGCGCGGCGATGCTGCCGAGGTAGAGCTGGGCACCTCACCTGTCGATCGATTCCGTGGTGAACGTGGGAACTGCCCACGGTCGCCCTTATATCGGACATCCAGTCCGATCAGGGGCAGGCCCATCGCCGGCTGATGGCCGTCGGGCAGGACGGAGGCTCCGTAGTACTCCGAGGCCGGGAAAGCCGGTCACATGGGGAAGGGGGCCAGCAAGTCAGCAGTAAGGAGACTGGAATGCCAGGAGGCTGTCGCCGGTGAATACCGACGAGCTGGAATGGGCCTTGATGAAGGCCGAACGCCGGGTACTGGAGATCCAGACCAAGCTGCACCGTTGGGCTGTCGATGATTCTCATCGCAGGTTCGACGACCTGTTCAACCTCGTGGCCGATCCCGCCTTCCTGTTGGTGGCGTGGGACCGTGTCCGGGGAAACAAGGGTGCCCGCACGGCCGGAGTGGATGGGAAGACCGCCCGCTCCATCGAGGCCGGGCAGGGAGTCGAGACGTTTCTCGACAAGCTGCGGACCCAGATCAGAGACCGCAGCTTCCATCCGGTGCCTGTCCGTGAGCGGATGATTCCCAAGGCGAATGGCAAGCTTCGTCGTCTCGGGATTCCGACCGTGGCGGACCGAGTGGTCCAGGCGTCCTTGAAACTGGTGCTGGAGCCGGTATTCGAAGCGGAATTCCTCCCGTGTTCCTATGGGTTCCGCCCGAACCGCCGAGCCCACGATGCGATCGCCGAGAGTCGCTACCTCGCCAGCCACGGATACGAGTGGGTGGTGGAGGGCGACATCACGGCGTGCTTCGACGAGATCGCGCACCCAGCCCTCATGGAACGGGTGCGGAATCGAATCGGGGACAAGCGGGTGCTGTCCTTGGTGAAGGCGTTCTTGAAGTCCGGGATCTTGTCCCGTGACGGAGCCTTCACAGACACACGCACCGGGACCCCGCAGGGTGGGATCCTGTCGCCGCTGCTGGCCAACATCGCACTCTCGGTCCTGGACGAGCACATCGCCCAGGGCCCCGGAGGACCAGATGGCACCTCCGAGGACCGGCGCAGGAGACGGCGCCGAGGATTGCCCAACTACCGGCTGGTCCGGTACGCGGACGACTTCCTCGTGCTCGTCTTCGGGCGCCGGGAACATGCCGAGGAACTACGCGGCGAGGTCGCAGAGGCTTTGAAGCCGATGGGCCTTCGCCTGTCGGTGGAGAAGACAAAGATCACGCACATTGACGAGGGCCTTGATTTTCTCGGATGGCGCATCCAGCGCCACTGGAAACGGGGTGCTGACCGGCAGTACATCTACACCTACCCGGCACGGAAGTCAGTACGTTCCGTAACGGGCAAGGTGAAGGAACTGACCGGACGACAGAACGTCGGCCTGTCGCTGAAGTCCCTGCTCCACCGACTGAACTCGGTGTTGCGAGGATGGTGCGCGTACTTCCGTCCCGGAGTGTCGAACGTCGCTTTCTGTTACCTCAGCCACTACACGTGGATGAGGGTGACTCGATGGATCCGGTGCAAACATCCCGGGATTACCTGGAAGCAGCTCCGCCGACGTTATTACGGCGGCGGCTGGTGGCCCGTCACAGAGGAAGCGGAACTGTTCAACCCGGCCAAGGTAAGCACGACCAGATACCGATACAGGGGAAAACTCATTCCGGCTCCGTGGCCCACTACGGCATGAGGAACTGAACACCCCGGAACGGGATTTGTGGAGAGCCCGGTGCCCGGAGACGGGCACGCCGGGTTCGGGAGGCGGCTCTGGGAAACCCACTGGTGGAAACACCAGCAGGGCGCCCCGAGTCGACCTCACCCACAGCCCGGCTTGCCTTCAACTTGTTGATGAGGCGCTCGACTTCGTTCCTGCGCGCGTACCGCTCCGGATCGAAGGTGACAGGCCGGCCGCCCGCACTCCCACGGTTCCGACGGTCGGCCCGCTGGTTCACCGGCTCCGCAGGGGCGGCGCAGGACCGCCTTGCGCGCAGGGTGGACCCTCTGGTGCACGCTGCGAGCCCTGCCAGCGCCAGCCCGGCGACCGTGGGCATCGCGACGCACCTGATGCCGCCGCCCTTCGAGCGACAGGCTTCACCTGCCGCCGGTGGGCTGCGCCCTCCGTTCCGTGAGGGTCATGAAGGTTATGAGCTTGGTGTAGTTCGCGAGCTCTGTGACGTCCATGCAGTCCACGAGACTGCGTCGCCCGGGGAATGCTATCCGCTGCCATGGGCCCGTCACAGAACACGAAGTGCACCGTCATGCGGCTGTCGGAGGGAGCGCATTCCTGTCAGTTGGTGCTGACCGGGACGGCGTTGTTGTTCGGCCCGCACCGCACGGTCCAGGGAGTGGGCGAGCGCACCAGGTTCTCGTGGATGCGGATGTCGATCCGCGTGGGGCTCTTCGCACCGGGGACCTGGGCATGGGCTGCCGTACAGGCGATCTGGCTGACGGCGTTGATGTCGAAGTCGCCCGTGCTGACGGAGACGGGCACGAAGACCTCCACCGCCCCGGCCCGCGCGGTGGCGGTCAGCTGGCCCCCCATGGGGGGAATCCGGGTGATGAGGCCGCGCTGGCGTTCGGCGGGCGCGGGGCCTTCGAGCAGGAGGTCCAGGGCGTGCTGCGGGCTGAGGGGCCGGCCGGTGGGGCGCGTCACGGCCCGGATGCCGTTCGACCCGGAGAAGTACAGGCGCACGGAGCGTGCTTCGGTGCCCGGCTGCGGGATCCCCGAGGCAGGGGCCCCGGCGGCGGCCGGTGCGGTGGGGCGGATGCCGCATCCCGTGAGCGCGACGGCGATGATACGGCGGGCACAGGGCCAACGCGTTCAAGGGCCGCCGACGTCAACTGGCGAAGATCGGAGTGGAGCTGTTCTGCCTGCCGCCATACAGCCCGGAGTTGAACGACATCGAGCTGGTCTGGCGGCAGGCAAATGACGAGGACTACCCACGACGCAGCCAGACCAGCACCGACTCCCTCGGTGAAGCCGTCGATCAGGCAATGACCCAGCGACGAGAACGAATCCGAGGACCAGCAAATACCTTCACCAGCTCTGCTTTATCTGGCAATTTTCTACGTTTTAACGGCAAGCCTTACAGCTGTCCGAGCATCCAGCTTCCCGGCGCGGCGGGGTCCTCGCTGACCAGGTACTCCCGCCAGGTGGCGTAGTACTCGTCGCGGCTGATGCGGCCGTCCCCGTCGGTGTCCATGTGCTCCATCGCGGTCTTGGCGTCTGCCTCGGACATGCCCCAGACATCCCAGACCCGCTTGATCTCGGTGCCGTCGAGTACGCCGTCCCCGTCGGTGTCGGCGGTGTCGAACTCGGCGTCGATCGCGGGGCGGAACGTGCGGTCCAGGAGGTCGGGGTCGGCGACGTGACGGTTCAGCCCGTCGTGGAACTCTGTCCTGCTGACCCGTCCGTCGCCGTCGGTGTCCATGGCCGAGCAGATGTTCTGGTGGACCCGTCCATAGGTGTGGCGGAGCGCGGTCTCCTGCGCAGAGCCTTGGGGGTGGTTGAAACCGCGCGAGAGCTCCTCGGCCGTCCTCGCCCAGTCCTGCGCCTCAATGAAACCGTTGCCGTCGGTGTCGAGAAGGTCGAAGAAGCGGTCGAACTTACGGGTTCTGAGTTCGCTCGTCATGAGCCATCCTGCACTTTCGATAGACAGCGGGGTGCTCCGAATTCTCGTACCGCGCAACCCACTTGATGCCGATTCGGGAGCCAACTCACCCCAAATGACGAGTCATCTCATTAGCGGAAGTATCGTTAAATTCATTGACGCAGGTCAGAAGGCGACCTGCCGCACGAGTGCTACCCGCGGCGGCGGGCGAGCAGAAGCGCGTACCGGCCGCTCGCCTCCGGCAGGAGGCGCACGGTCTCGAAGCCGTGCACCGCCAGTTCGCTGTCGAGCTGCTCTGCGGTGAACCGCGATGCCACGACCGCTCGCAGGACATCGCCACGTGCGAAGTCCACTCGGTGGGAAGCCGGGCCGGCGGGGATGAGAACCTGCTGTTCGCTGGCGGCGCGCAGACCGATCTCCACGCGGCCTTCCCGGGCCGCCCAGGTGACGTGGTGGGCGTACGCGCCCAGGTCGAAGTCCGTGCCGAAATCGCGGTTGAGGATGTGCAGGCAGTGGCGGTAGAACGTCGCCATGAGACCGGCCGCGTCGTGGTATGCGGCCATCATGGCGTCGGGGTCGTGCAGCAGCGGCACCCCCAGGAGCAATGTGTCTCCCGGTCGTAGTGCGCCTTCGAGGCGGCCGAGCAGGTTGCGACGCTCTGCGGGGAGGAGGTTGCCCAGGGTGCCGCCCAGGAACGCGGCGAGGAGCGGGTGCGGTCCCGTGGGGCGGAGTGCCGCCGGCCAGGGGCGGGTGAAGTCCGCCTTCTCGGGGCGGACGGCGGTGCGCGGCGAGGCGTGGGCGAGTCGGTCCGCGAGCCTGCTCAGGGCGCTGCCGCTGACGTCCACCGGCACGTAGCTGACCGGATCGGCCATGCATCGCAGGAGCGGCAGCGCCTTTTCCCCGGTACCGGGGCCGAGTTCGAGAAGTGTGCGGGCACCGCTCGCCACCACGACCTCGCACGCGTGGTCCCGCAGCAGCTGCGTCTCCAGCCGGTTCAGGTAGTACTCCGGCTGCTCGCGAATCCGGTCGTAGAGCGCGGTGTTGTGGTCGTCCCACAGCAGCCAGTAGGGCAGCCGGTGCGGCATGTCCAGCAGACCCTCCACCAGTTCGGCGCACGCCTGCGCCTGCTCGTCCTGTTTCAGGCGGGAGCTGGAAGCCGGCAACGCAGTCTCCACGTTGGGTAGTTGTTGAATTACTCGCCGTGACTATAGTGGCCGGTCGTGGAGACTGAGGAATACGGACAGCGCCTGTACGGCTTCGACCAGCCGCTCGAACGGGAGCGGATCGCCCTGATCGGTGAGGTCTTCGACGCCTTCACCCATCGCCGGATCGCCGATCTCGGCCCCTTGTCCGGCCGCCGCTGCCTGGACGTCGGCGCGGGCCCGGGCACCGTCGCCGCCTGGCTGGCGGAGCAGGCCGGCCCGCGCGGCGAAGTCATCGCGCTGGACCGGGACACCAGCCTGCTGCGCGAGGCCGACCACCCCGGGCTGCGGATCTGGGAGGCCGACGTGGACACGGCCGCGGACGCCGAGCTCCCGCCGCCCGGCTTCGACCTCATTCACGCCCGGCTGACGCTCTGCCACCTGCCCCGCCGGGAAGAGGTACTGCGCCGCCTCGTCTCATGGCTCGCCCCCGGCGGACACCTCCTGGTGAGCGACGTCATCAACACCATGGCCTCGGGCTCCGCACACCCCGCCGTGCGCACGATGACCAGCGCGTTCGACCACGCGCTCGTCACCACACTCGACAGCGACCTGAACTACGCCCGCGCATACCCGACCCCGCTCACAGAGGCCGGCCTGGTCGACGTCGACCTGGCGGCCGACATCCCCCTGGTACGAGCGGGCAGTCGCACGGCGCGCTTCTGGGAACTCACCTTCGACGCCATGCGGACCGAAATCCTCGCGACGGGCCTCATCGACGCCGCCGGCTTCTCCGAAGCCATGAACCACCTCGGCACCCCAGGGACGCACGAACTCGGCTACACCCTCGTCTCCGCCTGGGGTCGCTCAGCCTCCCCGGCAAAGTGACGGGGCTGCACACAGGCCCGCCCGGCACAGCCAGCACGTACAGCCAGCGGCACACCATCCGGCTGCCAACCGCACAAGAGACAGCGGCAAGCCAGCCAGCACGCTGAAGCGTTCGTCGGTCAGCTCGACTCGGAGGATGTCCGGCACGGCGCCCCTCCTCAAGGCCGCCCACCCAACGCAGACAACTTCACCAGCTCCGCTTAGCGGTAGTCCGTTAAACCCGCGGGCACCCCGTTCGGACGCCAGATTCAGTCACCCTGCGTCATGCAATTCCAGGAACAGGCCGGTGGCCACCAACAGCACAGTCGGGTCTGTCGCCGCCAGCTCTCACCACCACCCGGGAAGCCGGGCGGGAACATAGCGCGGGATCCCCGGTTGGCCAAACCGGCGATCCCGTAGACCGTTGGTACTCCCCCGCCACCCGCTGCCCGGTACGAAAGAGCCGACACCGAAGCAGCCGGCACCGCCCCGTTGGCCGGCACCGATCACCTCGGACCGGTGCCGCCTGAAAGGAACTGACGCACCCGAGATGCCTCCCCAGAGCGTGACGCACGCCCTCGAGTACAGTCCCGCCCACATCCGTGCCCACTGGTCCGGGACCGGAAGTGTGGCGGACTCCTGCAGGGCCTTCGGCTTCTCCCGGGCCAAAGGTTACGACTTGATCCGTCGCGGAGAGTTTCCCTGCCGAGTGCTGCGTATCGGCCGCGGGACGCGTGTGGTGACCGCCTCATTGCTGCGCGTCCTCGAAAGCGGCGAACCCGAGTACAACGACCTCCCCGGACCGCGCACGGAATAGGCCACACAGGTGCACCGCTCACTGCCCCTGCTCTGCCGGGACAGCACCGTACGAGCGCGGACTGCTCGGCGGCCGGGCCGTGGTGACCTCGTCGTGATGAGTCCCGGAGCGGTCAGCTCGATGCCCCTCGTGGACCAGGCGGTAGACCTCGCGGGCCACATAGCGCTTGAGGCATCGGATAGTCTCCCGGCGGGTTTTACCTTCCGTCAGCCGCTTCTCGTAGTACGCCTGGGTCCGTGCATCCCAGCGCAGCCGGGTCATGACGATGCGGTACAGGGCAGCGTTCGCCTGCCGGTTCCCGCCCCGGTTGAGCCGTCGATGCTGCCTACTGCCCGAGGAGTACTCCACCGGGCTCGCCCCGCACAGCGCGGCAAACGAGGCTTCGCCGCGCAGACGGTCGGCGTTGTCGCCCATGGCAGTCAGCAGGACAGCGGCGCTGTGCGGCCCGATCCCCACAGCGTCCACGAGGCGGGGGTAGTGGCTGCGGATCAGGTCGGCCAGACGCCGCTCCAACAGGAGGGCCTGCGACCTCAGTTGCTCGTTTCGCTCGGCCAGCACCCGCAACGTGAAGCATGTCGCCCGCACCACAGGATCCGTCCGGTCGTCACCCTCGCTCAGTGCCAGGCAGGCAGAGACGAGCGCCCGGCGGGGCAGGCCGGCGAGCTCCTCGCGCAGGGCCGGGTCCGCGGTGACCAGGATTGCCTTGAGCTGGTTCACCGCCTGGCGCTGGGCTTTCACCGCAGAGTCCTTGGCCATGAGGTATAGACGCGCGATCTCCGCCGTGCCTGTTCCCGACTTCACCGGCGAGCGCGCTCGGCCACTGAGCACGGCACGGGCAGCAAGCTCTGCATCGCCTCGGTCCGACTTGCTCTGCCGGCGGCGGGCCGCACGCCCAGGCCCCGGAGCTTCCAGGACAGAGATGCCCTGCGACAGCAGATACCGGGACAGGGCCGCGCCGTAATTCCCCGACGACTCCACCCCGGCACACCGGATGGGACCCCACTGGACGGCCCAAGAGTGCAGTTGGCGATATCCGCTCGCGGTGGCGGGAAAGTGCTCGATCCCGAGGGTCTTCCCTGCCATCGAGAGCACCGCCGCAACGTGAAAGTCGCGGTGCGTGTCCACCCCAAGAACCGCCTCGGCGCCCTCTACGGCAGCGTCTGCGACCGGGACAGGGTCTGATGCATCAATCGTTTGTCCACCCCCTGTCGACGGTCGTCATGCCGGCGTTGCTGCCAGTTCGGACGAGCGGTCACAAGTGACACATTGCAGGTGAGCCACGCAAGGCAGTCGTCTAGACACACTCGCCCGAACCAGCCACTATGCCCACCGCCCTGCCCCGCGAGAGACACAAAATGGTCAAGACGCTCCGGTCAGAAATGTCAGGAGTCAACTCCCGGCGCTATGGCGGTGGCCTCCGTCATCCTTCCCCGAGACCGTCCGCCACTACGCGCCGAGCCATCCGCCAGCAGCAGCTCCATGAAGCGCGTCAGCAACTGCACTCCCCCTGGGAGCACACGGTCATCCGCAAGCACGCCCGCGCGCTTAATTTGCGCCGTCGGTCGGCAACTTGCCTCCAAACGCGGAAGAGCATGCTGCCGGGGCGGCCAAGACGCCCGGTCACGAGACGCGGGGGTGTGGATTGTCAGTGGCACGGTCTACCGTTTTTCGGCATGGCCAATGGTGTGTTCCACACGGGGTACAGCATCAAGATCGAACTCACGCATCCGGACCTGGGGCATCCCGACCGCCCCGGCCTGCTCGACGAGATCACCCAGCCGATAGACCAGCGCGACCGCGAACTCCTCCAGTGCCTCCAACACCACGAGACCGGCCGGTGCCAGGCCGAGGACCACGACCGCTCCCCCTGGATGACCATCCGCCGCAAAACCGTCAACGGACAGACCACCCTCGTCGCCGCACACCTACCGGTGCGCACCAAAGCCACCGCCGAGGAGAGCGACAAGCACAAAGCGATGAAGGAACGCATCGCCCGCGCCGCACACCGCCACGGACTCACGGCCCAGACGGAAGCACGCAGCCCCGACGGCAAGATACGCACCGACGTCCTGGTCACCGGGGCAGCAGGCAGGATCGGCTGGGAAGCCCAGTACACCCCCATCACCGCCAGCACCGTCCGCCGCCGCTCCCAAGCCGCCGCCGACCACGGCATCATCCCGCTCTGGGTCACCAACAGCGACCGGACCGCCCTCATCGACCGGGCCCCCTGGGCCATGGTCGGTGACGTGCCCTGGCAGGCGATCGCCTCCCGGAACTCCCTCCTCGTCCGCGCCGGCGTCCGCCACCTCCAACGCTGGAAATGCAGCCGCTTCAGCGAACGCCGCTGCCCCACCACGGGCAATGACCGGCATGCCTGCGGGCGCGCCCACGCACTCTGGGAACTGCCCGCCCTATGCATCCCGCAGAAGCGGCACACCGAGATCGACGAACTCGTGGCCGCAAGCGCCGACGGCGGCTACGTACCCATGCGCATCCCGGCACAGAACAATCCGCACACCATCTCGCGCATGTGGGTACCGGCCGAAGACCGCGAGGAATGGCGCGCACTCGTCGGCACCTCCGACGAAGACCCGGAGAAGGCACCGGACCGCGGGCTGACCTTCACCTTGGAACCCCTCGACCACACCTGCCGGTACGGCGAGGAAACGCTCACCTTCAATGACCGGCACCCGCGCCGCGCAACCGGCGACGCAGCCGGACTCCACACCTTCGATCACATCCCCCGACGGCTCCTGCGCGTGCCGCCACGCACAGAGCGACGCCTGAACATCACGCCACAGCAGCGCAGGGAAGCCGCAGTGATCCACGGCTGCGCCGAATGGCACATCGGCCCCTGCGCGGGCTGTGCCACCCCCATCCACCGATACGGCCCCGATAGCGCACACGCCTGCCCACGCTGCCGCTCCCGGCTCGCCCATTAGGACCTGTCCGGCCGATCACGCATCCTGTGAGCCCCACCAGCCGAGGGATTCGGTGCAGTGGAGATGAGCCGACGCCCTTGCTTCTTGGGGCGGATCATGGGGTGGAGGCGATGGACCTCTGCCCGGATGGGCTAAGCATGAACGGTTCTCCATCAGCCCATCGAGTGGTCAGTCTTCTGTGCGCGTGACCGCCGGCGGGGCGGTCAGAAATCCTTGTCCGGGCCCCCGATGTCGTTGCGCATCTGGGCAAGGGCAGGATCCCGGGGCCCCGATATCCACAAGGATCTGACCCATGCGTCTTCGCAATGCCCTGACCGCCGCCATCGGCGCGGCCGTACTCATCGTCGCCCTCCCCAACTCCGCATCGGCGGCTACCGGATCCCTCGACTACACCTACGGCGACGCGCAAAACCCCACCCAGTGGGCGATCCAATTCCCGAACCTCAATGAGTGCTACACCGTCAAGGGAACAGACGGACAGCCTGTCGACGCCTACGCGCCCGAGAACCGCAGCAATGCGGACGCGGCGATGTTCCTTGATGACAAGTGCGAGGACCCGGGGGAAGACGGTCAGGAGGTCCTGCTCCACCCGGGCGACACGCGGGACGCCAAGTTCCACTTCCGCTCGGTCAGGTTCCTCCTCTCCTCCGGCTGATCCGACCCGTCGTAACGGCCCGCCGGGTCGGACGTGAGGTCCAGCAGGCCGTTCGGATTGATCGGCTGCCACCAATCCGGCCGACGCACTGTACGCCGGTCCACCCCCGCAGGGTGTGCGCGGCGGGTCACTTAGTTGCGGAGCCAGATGATGAGGGCTGCGGCGGTGGCGGTGCCGAGGTAGACATAGCGGCGTTTGTCATAGCGGGTGGCCACTGCCCGGTGCTGCTTCATCCGATTGATGGCCCGCTCGATGGTGTTGCGCTTCTTGTACCGCTCTTTGTCGAAGCTGGGTGGCCGCCCGCCGCGTGAGCCTTTGCGCAGGCGGGCGGCTCGGCTGTCGGTTTTCTCCGGGATGGTGTGCCGGATGCCGCGTCGTCGCAGGTACTGGCGGCAGGGGCCGTTGCTGTAAGCCTTGTCGGCCGTGAGGCTGGCGGGCTTCTTGCGGGGCCTGCCCGGCCCGGGTTTCGGGACGCGGATCTTCTCCAGGACAGTCGTGAACTGGGTGCAGTCCGCCCGCTGCCCCGGCGTGACGACAAGGGAGAGTGGGCGGCAGCGGCCGTCCGCACTCAGGTGGAGCTTTGTGGTGAACCCACCGCGCGAGCGGCCCAGGCCCTCACCCCCAGCGCCACCTCCACCAGGCGGACGACGAGGCTCTCCCACCGTGTCTCGTGCTGGTGTTCTTCTGAAGGGTCCCCCTTTGAAGCAGGCGCCGGCGGCGGGTCAACGCGGGCACCCGCCGCATGCTGATGCGCCCGCACAATGGTGGAGTCCACCGAGATGTCCCAGTCGATCTCACCCGCGGCATCGGCCGCAGCCTGGACCTGCTGGAGCAGACGCTCCCAGGTTCCATCTGCTGACCACAGCCGGTGCCGTTCATAGACCGTCTTCCACGGCCCGAACCGCTCGGGCAGATCACGCCAGTGCACTCCGGTCCGCACCCGGTGCAGGATCCCATCGATCACCTGCCGGTGATCCCGCCACCTGCCACAACGCCCATTACTGACCGGCAGAAACGGCCTCAGCCGTTCCCACTCTGCATCACTCAGATCACCCCGGCCCATGACCACAGCAACGACCCGGACACCATGAACCGTTCCGGGTTCGGTAGAGACTCTAGATTGTGGTTGTGACCTGGGATTTCGGGGTTTTGCGGTAGTAGTTGGTCTCGTATTCGACGGGTGGGATGTGCCCTATTTCACCGTGGAGTCGGCGGTGGCAGTACCAGTCGATCCATTCGGCGGTGGCGAGTTCGACATGCGAAAGGGTTCGCCAAGGTCGGCCGGGCTTGATCAGCTCGGTCTTGAACAGGCCGATCGTGGACTCCATGAGGGCGTTGTCGTAGGCGTCGCCGACCGAACCGATGGAGGCCGCGATGCCGGCGGCGTCCAGGTGCTCGGCGAGCCGAAAACTCGTGTATTGCGACCCGGCATCGGAATGATGTATCAACTCGCCCCGCTGGTAAGGCTGTTTATCGCGGTCACGTTGCCACAGGGCCATGTCCAGGGCGTCCAGGACGAGCCTGGTCTCCTTCGACGTGGCGGCTGACCAGCCGACGATCCGGCGGGAGAAGGTGTCGACGACGAACGCGACGTAGACGACGCCGGACCAGGTCTTGACGTGGGTGAAGTCAGCGACCCAGCAGCGGTTGGGGGCCGGCGCGACGAAGTTGCGGTCCAGCAGGTCCGGTGCCCGTTCCACGGAACTGTCCGGGATGGTGGTGATGATCTTCTTTCCCCGGACAGCACCGGCGACGCCCAGCTCGCGCATGAGGCGTTCGACGGTGCACCGGGCCACGATGTGACCTTGTCGGTGCAGCTCACGCCAGACCTTCCTGGCGCCGTAGACACGGTAGTTGGACACGAAGATCTGCCGGATGAGCGGCTTCAGTTCGGCGTCGCGGACGGTGCGGGCCGACGGGGCCCGGAGTCGTTTGTGGTGGGCGTAATAGGTGGACGGGGCGATCTTGCAGTCGTGCTCGGTGAGCACGCGGCAGATCGGCTCGACACCGCCGAAGCGGGCCCGGTGCTCGTCGATGAACGCTACGAGCGCGTGTGTGGCCGGTCGAGCTCGGCCGCGAAGAAACTCGCCGCGGCCTTCAGGATGTCGTTCGCCCGCTTCAGTTCGGCGATCTCCTTCTTCATCGCCTTGATCTGCGCGGACTCCTCCGTGGTCGTCCCCGGCCGCTGACCGGAGTCGACCTCGTCCCGCTTCACCCAGTTCCGCAGGGTCTCGGCCGAACCGATCCCGAGTTTCTGGGCGACGGCCCTCAAAGCGGCCGACTCGTTCGGATAGTCACCGCGGATCTCGGCGACCATACGGACCGCTCGTTTCCGCAGCTCAGGGGGATAGGAGGAAGGGCGTGCCATGACTCAATCCTTACACGGAATCAAGTCTCTATCGAACCCGGAACGGTTCACCAAGCAGTCACAGATCGGCCGGACAGGCCCTAGGCGTCCACGCACCCCTGACCGGGCATACACCAGGCCCCGCCGGGCTTTTCATGCGCAAGAGGCCCACGTCCACTATCGCCAACTTGTTTCTCCTGCAGGGCTTGCAGGAGGAGACAGCCGTTTCGACGATGACGGCCGTCGAAATGCGGTTTCGCATGTCCCAGTCCGCAGGCGGCTGTGGGGGCCTTCCGGCGGGAAGTCCATCTACGGACGATCCAGTCGCGCCTATCGCACCATTCGACAGCGGAGTTGAGGAGTGCACTGCACAATCAAGTTGCCAGGATGTGCTGTTCGTCGGACCGGCGCAGGCGAAGGGGCCTGCGCGATGGCTTCGACGTGGAAGGTGCGGATGCCGAATGGTCCACGATGACGCCTACCACTGGCCACCCGAGCTGTTGGAGCTGCTGATCGAGCTGGTGCCACGGCTGAGCCGAAGCAAGGAGGGGGTACTGGGGTTCCTCCGGGGAGCCGGCGTCGGCGAGGCATTGCTCGCAGCGCACCGGCAACAGCTTGCTGCGGACAAGACCGCAATCAGCAAATACAAGATCGTTCGTACCGTGCTCAGCCAAATCAACGAGCAGGGCGACACCGGCCTGGGAGTTCGACGAGAGCTACTCAAGCGGGCGATTGAGTTCGAGGACTTCTCCACGCTGTGGCCGGACGATCGGCTACCAGCACAGGGGCTGCAAGCGAACGTGCGAAGCCTGGTTAACGTCAAGGATGCGTTCACCAGGATGAATCAGGCGCATGACGATGAACGAGCAGCGCGACTCGCGGCGCGCTCTGCCGAGGCGACACGTCTGGCTCGGCGGCACGCGAAATTCGTGGCGCTTCGAGACCGACTCGCCGCCCTTTTCAACGAAGCGGACCCCAGGAAGCGGGGCATCGCCGTCGAAGACGTACTCAACGACGTGTTCAAAGCCGAAGGGATCCTGGTCAGGGAGTCCTTTGCACTGCGCAACGAGGACGGCCAGGTGACCGAGCAGATCGACGGGGCGCTGGAAATGGACGGGGCCCAGTACCTCGTGGAAATCAAGTGGTGGGGCGAGCCGGTTGAAATCAACGCGATGAGTCGCCACCTGGTTCGAGTCTATGGACGTTCGGAAGTCCGTGCACTGTTCATCTCCGCATCCGGGTTCACCGCACCAGCGATTAAGGAAAGCGAGAGAGCTCTGAGCCAGCGAGTGATCGTTCTCGGTGAACTGCGGGAACTCGTCGTCCTGCTTGAGCAGGAAGGCGATGTCGCCAACTGGCTGCGTGAGAAGGTCCGCATCGCCCAGATCGATCGTCGCCCCCTCGCCATATTGGGTGCCGACTTCTGACGCTCGAACGGCATCAAGGCTGTACACCACTGGTGGTGCAGCAGAACGAACTCACCAGGATCAAGGCCCATGTGTCTTGCGCATCGACCGTGCGGAACCGAGTAGACCGCCGCACGAGGTGCCCAGGAACAACAGCCCAGCAAAGGGCGACGCAGCCGCAGCGAGAAGCTCACCTCTATGCCCAGCAGCGCACCGAAGCACCGTCGGGAGAACCCGACGGTGCTTCGGTGCGGTCCCCCAGCTGTCACCCGGAAATCACGAACCCCACGGACGCTGTCCGCCTCACAGCCCAAAAACCGGACATACGTGCCCGCACCGGACTCGATGGACGCCTCTGGACGGCTATGCCGACCTGTGCCATGTTGTCGAGAGGGAAGGGCCCAGAATCAGGACTGGAGCGTCTTCTGGCCCGTCAAAGCGGTATTGCAGGGTCTTCGCAGTCGTCTCACTCACCCGACCACGCTCCCACGTCTCACATTTCTCTCACGACAGGGGTCGGCAGACCGATCAGACCATTCCAGGTATCCGCCGCCGAACGAAGATCCTCCACGTCCGGCTTCACGTACCAACGCTGCGTGGTCCTGACGTCGGTGTGCCCCGCCCATCGGGCGAGGAGATGGTCAGGGACCCCATTGTTCGCCAGGTAGGTGAAGCAACTCGCGCGGGCATCGTACAAACGGACCCGTCGCAGCGCGTTGTCGACCATGACCTTGTACGCCTGCTCGCGCAACTGCCCCACGTCGAGCGGAGCCCCGAGCTCGTCCACCAGCACGTACCCGCTCCCCTCGTACGCTCGCCCCGCAACCAGCTTCTCAGCTACTTGGGTGACCTTGAAGTGCCTGAGGGCTTCTCCGACCAGGGCGGGCAGCGGAAGAGCCCGCTCGCCGGCGAGCGACTTCGTGTCCTTCTCGACCACGGTCTTGTTCCCCATCAACGTGCGGGTGTTGGCCACGGTCAGAACGGCTGAGTCCAGGTCTAAATCGACCCACCGCATGCCGCACACCTCCGCGGGACGCAGACCCATCAACGACAGAAGAAACGGGGCGTACAGCCGGTGGCCCCTCACCGCGCGTACGAAGGCATGAACCTCCGCGACACTCCAGGGCACCGCTTCCGCCTTGGCCCGCCGCTCCGCCTTGCGCACCTTCCGAGGGATCCTGACCTCCTGGGCCACATTCACCGCGACCAGACGCCGAGACACTGCCCGGTTGAGGGCCTCCTTCAGCCGCGTGAGGGACATCTCCACCGAGGTGACCCCCAATCCGGGGCCGGCCTTCGTGGCGCGTACCCGTCCCTCCCGAAGCGCCCACAGCATCCACGCCTCGACATCGTCCTCGGTGAGCTTCTGGAGCCGGATGTACCCCAGCCTGCCCCGGACACGGTCCAAGGTCACCCTGTAGGTGGAGATCGTGGTCTCCTCCAGATCCTCCGCCTTCATGGCGAGCCACTCATCGAGCCACTCGCCCACGGTCATCTTGCTGCGCAACACGAGCGCGCCTTCATAGCGGCGGACCGTGATCCGTGCGTACTCGGCCTTCGCCTCCTTGAGCGTTCCGAAGGTGCGGGTCAGCTGCTTGCGCTTCCCGGTGGCCGGGTCGGTACCGACATCGACCACAAACCGGTACCGGACCTGGCCCTTCGCGTTCGGCGGCAGCTTCTTGATCGGTTCAGACAGGATGCTCACTCTCCTTGAGGGCGCCGAGACTCCACATCGGCGGTCCCGACGCTGTCTTTCAGCGAAGGGCACCGCGGTCGTCAGGGCAGCAGACGACGGCGCCCTCCGCGTCCGGGGTTTGCGGCGCTGTCTGCTTCGTCCGCCACGGCTCCACTGCCAAGCGCAGCCGAGTACGAACACCGTCAATAATCGGGACGATCCCCGGTTTGGCTAACCGGCGATCGTCTGCTAGGTATCTCTCGGTGGGCATCGAACCCTGTTATTCGCGCAATCAGCCTGCTCGAACTCGGCATCGGCCAGTCAGCGGTCCGTCGAGCCAGCGGTAGCAGGGCTGCCTGGCGCGCGTCAGTACCCCGGACGTCACCGTGACGGGAACCCCGTCGCCAGCCAGCTCTCTCACGCGCGGGTAGATCCTTTCCCCGGCAGATTCGTCTGCGAAAGAAGAGACATGCCGCGGCCCGGCGTAGGACCTCGTTCTCCTGCCCCATCAGCTTGAGCCTCCGACGTGTGTCCCTACAAGGCACGCCAGTTCAGACGCCACCCGATCGTGCTGCAGACCCGTCCCTGTCCGGAAACTTCGAGGCACCTCATACAGTTGCTCGAATAATTGGGCGTGACCCGACCTTCTGAAAGGATCTGCTCCCAGGCCGCGGCCGACCGGCGCCGCATCATCGGCCCTCATGCAGAACCCCCGCCGAAACAAGCCAGCGGGAGTCACCATCTGCCTCGACCGCACACCGAATCAGATCGGCAACTCTCAGCATCGGATCAAGCGAAAGCTGGCGCATCACCAGCGGCTAGCCGAAACACTCAGCCCGCGATTCGGAACCAACGCGTCACGGGCAGGTTCGGAGCTTCGCCCTGGGCGGTGCAACGCTCCGAAGGGGAACCTAAGCAACGCGTCGAACCGTTGAGCGATGATGTTGACAGAGTGACGGAGTCGATGGGGGGCCTGCCATGTATCTGAGTCGTGTCAAGGTGAGCGGTCTACGCGCGAGCGCAGAGACGCCAATGAGCTGCGACCTACCTGGCAGATTCAGTGTGATGATCGGACCGAACGGTGCGGGTAAGACCACACTCACAGACGCGATCTACCTCGCGCACCCAGGGAACCGGTTTCCGATGCTCCCAAGGCCGACTTCAGCCGCGCTGGCATCACCTGATGCCAGCGTCGAGCGCAGCATCGACATCGCGTACAGCCTGGCCGACGACCTCCAGGCTGAAGGGCGCCTCGGCCGCGAGATGCACACCACAGGCCACCGTCGGCTCGGTGGAGAAGCTGAATCCTGGAGTGTCTCCCTTCACCGACAGCTGGGAACAGTCACCTCGCGCCTGACAAGCAGCCACGGCCTCGCCCGGAAGATCGACCAGTTCAAGCTGATCTATCTTCCCGCCTGGCGTCATCCACTGGACGAACTCGCGCGGCGCGAGGCGCGCATCTTGGTGGAGCTGCTACGCGCCAGGCAGCAGGAACTCCACGGCAGCCGCAACCTGGTAGCGCTACGGGCCCGTGCCTCTCGGCTATTGGAGGATCTAGCCAAGGACAGCCTGATCGACGCCGTTGAGGCACGCATCAGCGACCAACTGGGCAGACTGTCCGCCGGCGTGAGCCCACAATGGCCCTACGTGCGCGGCCAGGTCATCGACGACACCTACCTCGCCCGCGTCCTGGAAATCATGCTCGCAGTGATCGAAGGCCGCTCCGCAGCCCGTCCGCTGGAAGTCTCCGGCCTTGGGTACGTCAACCTGCTCCATATTGCTGTGACGTTGGCTGCGATACCTGATTCCACCGAGGTTCCCCTCTCCTCGACGAACCCACCGGCAAGCGGCGAGCACGAACTCCCGTCCGAGGAAGAGCAGGCGCGGCAAGCATTCGAGAACTTGGCTCAAGCACAAGCCGAGGCGGCCTCCGAGGAAGATTCCTTCTTCTCCACGACTCCTTTTCACGCAACGGTCGTCATCGAGGAGCCTGAAGCCCATCTCCACCCTCAGCTGCAGCACTCATTGGTCCGTTACCTGCGCAGAACCGTCAAAGCGCGCCCCGAGCTACAGGTGATCCTCACCAGTCACGCGACTGACATCATCACAGCCTGCGACCCCACGGAGCTCGTCCTCGTGCGTCGCACCGACCATGGAAGTGTGAGCCGCTGCGTCAAGGACGTCGTCCCGCTCCAGCATCGCGATGCCACGCTCCGCATGGCCAGACTGCACATGGACGCGAGTCGTTCGTCGGCTCTTTTCGCCGAACGCCTGCTCCTGGTCGAAGGGGTTACTGAGGGCGCGGTGGTGCGTGAGTTCGGCCGGGCCTGGGCAGCTGACGACGAAACGAAGCAAGCCTTCATAGATGCGCTGAGCATCGTCCCGATGGGCACCAAAGTCGGCCAGTGGGCCGCCCATCTCCTGGCGACACCGGGCGCGGAACTGTGCACGAAGCTGGCCATCCTCCGTGATAGCGACAGTGACCTTCCCTTCGACAGCGCGCGCGACATGCCTAAGTGGGCCGCAGAGCACGACACGTCCGTAGTCCAGGTTTTCATCAGCCATCCCACCCTCGAGCCGGCTATCACTCCGGGCAACGAGGGCCTTGTCGCGAAAGCCCAAAAAGCGGTCGACCCAAACCATCCATTGGCCGAAGTCACCGTCGACAGCGTCCGGTCCTACTTCGCCAGCCGGAGGGCCGGGAAGGATGGCGAGGAAGCAGTCAAGGAGGGCCGGGGTGCGCGGCGTAAGGCCGAGTTCGCCCTCGCTCTCGCCGCAGTGCTCCGCGAAGCCAACGACACTGACCGCGAGGCTGCCGACGGCATTTCTCTCGTGTCGATACCCGATCACCTCGAGGACCTCTTCGACTTCCTCTATCCGGCCGCCGCCCCAGACACCACCAGCGATCTGACATCCGACGAAGCCGCCATGGAACCACCCGGGTGGCTCGCCCCTGACGGCATCTGGGACCGATTGCCAGTCGATATCTACTGGGATAACGAACTCGACGACCCGGCGTACTGGCCAGAAGACGAGCCCACCGATACAGAGCACGAATTCGAGTTCGAGGCCGCAGCAGACGAGGCGGCGGAAACCCCGAACTGGGGCGACCTTCTGCGCACACGTCCGATCCGGCAGAACTACACGGCAGCCCACCAGCCAGGAGGCTGGCCCGCACGCGTGGAGATACCCGGGCTCTGGCCACAGAGGCAGGACGATGCATAGACTCAGCAGGGGACTTCATGCACTGACACAACAACAGCTCAACGCAATTGGTAGCCCACACAGACGCGTCTACGTCGAGGCGGCACCCGGCTCCGGAAAGACCACTGTGTCGGCCCTGCGATTCGGCCTGCACCGCTTTGCCGCCCCTACCGACACACGCGCTGTCGTAGCGGTCAGCTTCACCAGGTCAGCCACCGAGGAATTACGAACACGGGTCACCCGGCAATGGGGTTCGGCATCACTGCGCTGGCCGCACCGCATCGTGACCCTGGATACCCTTCTGTGCGACCTACTCCTTCACTTGCTCAATGAAGGCGTGCTGCACTGGCCGGGAGGGCACACGGAACTTGACGTGTTGGACTCATGGCGTACGGCCCTCCCGACAAAACCCGGACGCATAAAGCCCGTTCTACAGGTCGATGGTAGCCACGTCATCATAAGAACCGTCAACGAGTCTCAAACCGCGAGCCACCCTTCAGCCATGCAATTTAAGAAAGCGGTGTCTGCTGGCGCATGCACCCATGACAACGTACGGGAGGTTCTTCAAGGAGCCCTCACAGCTGGTCCCGCACGCCGAACGCTGATTTCGTACTTCGCGAATTCAGTGCGCTCGTTGACCGTCGATGAGGTGTTCGACGCCAACGATCTGGACCGGGACATCTTCTCGCTCGCTGCTTCCGCGTCCAGCTCTCTCACCTTGGTCGGTGACCCGTGGCAGGCCCTCTACCAGTTCAGAGGTGCTCGTCCCGCTGCCATGGCGGCGTATATAGGCGAGAACGGCTTCTCCACGCACTACTTGAACGACTCCTTTCGGTGGGGAACCGACAGACAGGCATGGTTTACACGGCACCTGCGACGACGCGTGCCCGTCACGGTGCAGTCCGGTTCTACCCGCGATGCCGATGTGGTCCTCGCCTCCAAGTGGAAGGCACTGTGGGCGTGCGATCCACTCGTCCTGCCCCTCGCCATCAAGCCCGGTGCCGGTCAGGCTCAAGAGGCAATCTGCACCCTGCTCCTCAACGAGATCACCCAGAATGCGCTGGGCATGCAAGCAGTATTTCTACACGATGCTCTGGTCACTCTCGGGCTGGAAAGGGAAGAGCTAGCGACGCTCCGCCCCTGCCTGCAGTCCGCGGTGGCTGAACTCAAGGAAGGCGTACAACCGTCCTTAGTGTGGCAGAGACTGACACGCAGTCTCGCGGAGAGCTTTTCGGTGGTCGCTGCAAGACAGCTCGCGCGCAAGCCACTCCGCGCGCTGGATCTTCTAACACTTCGGCTCGCAAATGACCAGCTGATACCTGGCCTTACCTGCCACCAGTCAAAAGGGCGTGAGTGGAACACGGTAGCCGTCATTTTGAGCCCGACAGACGCCTCCGCCCTGGCTCACGGCCTCGACCCTGCACGGGAGGACCATCGCGCCCTGTACGTGGCGCTCACGCGCGCCCGCCTCAACACCCTTGCCGTAACTTGAACGTGGCATGTCACGTATGCCCCAGTCTGAACCTCGCAGATGGCAGCAGGCCACGGCCTGGCCGCCGGCGACGCCACCGGGCTCCACACCCTCGACGACAACCTCGACAACCCTTCCGCGTCCCCGTATCAACACAGCCCAGGGCGTTACTGGTTCACACAATCCTGCGCGTCGTAGTAGGTGCCCGGACTCCCGCCTCAGAGCTCACCGTTTCCGGGGAGCATCCTGTTTGACGAGCACGGGAACTGCCACGACCACCTAGGCCGTCCTTGTTTCGTGCGTGCCGGTTGCCGGGTGCCGGTGCTGGGCAGGGACCATGCGGTGAGAGGAAGGGCAGAGCATGTGGGGTGGGCGGAGAGCTGCAGTGACGGTTGCGGCCGTTTTGGTAATCGTTTCGACGCCGATCCTTTGGCTCCTCGACGGACCGAATACCGGGCAGTTGGTGGGGGCCTCGGTGCAGGCCGCCACGGGTGTAGGCACTTTGTTATGGGCTTGGATTCAACGGGCCGCCGAGGCGCCAGACAGTGCCATACGGACGGGGCAGGCTGAGGCGATCGGAGGCGGGAGGGCCCACACAGGCATTCGTCGCCGTGATGTCGGCGACAGCGCAGCGGCTCGTGTCCAGCAAAGCGGGGACGCCTTCGCGCGTGGGCAGGGAAGCAGCGCCGGGACTGGCATCGACTACACCGGCTAGGGCTTGCATGGCGGCAGGGGAGGCCAATGAGGCGGTGGGTAGGGCGCTTGCCAAATGTTCGGAGGCGTACGGACGAAGCAGTGCTGTCTGCTGGCGAGAGCGAGGATGCCACTGCCGTGGGCGGTGGCGATACGCTGAGCAGTTATTGGAGTTCGAGACAGCAGGCTCCACCAGGTGGCGGGGCCGTGCAGGTGGAACGGTCGGGCGACGCAGCCGCCTCGGGCGCTTATGCGGTTGCCATCAGCGGTCATGTCAGCCAGATGCTGTTGTCCACTCCGCCGCCAAGCCGACCTCTGGACTGGCCCATCCGATTGGGTTCGGTGCCTGCGCTGGCATCCGCATTCCAGGTCCGGCCTGTTGTGCGAGATCGGATCGACTGTGCCCGGGCCAGTCGCACGAAGGCGGTGCCGGCACAGGTGTTGTCCGGTGGCGGGGGAATGGGCAAGACTCAACTCGCCGCTGCCTACGCTCATGAGGCGGTGAGGGACGGTATCGACCTGGTTGTGTGGGTCGACGCCAGTGACATCGAGCAGGTCGTCGCTCGCTATGCCTACGCCGCGCATGCCGTGGAGGCGGCTTCCGATCATCTTCTCGGCAAGAGCGTCGAATCAGACGCCGCCCTCTTCCTCCAGTGGCTGGCGACCACCCGGCGCTCATGGTTAGTCGTTCTCGACGACCTCACCGAGCCAGAGTCGATGCAGCGGTGGTGGCCGCCGCCCTCCGCTTACTGCCGCGGCCGCGTTGTGGCAACGACGCGCCGCCGAGACGCAGCGCTGTCAGGCGGGGGCCGGGCTGTGGTGGAGCTCGGCACGTACAGCGCCGAGGAAGCCGGGATGTATTTGCAAGAGCGACTCAAGTCGGCGCACGCGGATCACCTTGTGGATCCCCAGGCTGCCGTCCTGACCAGGGCCCTGGGGTTCCTGCCGCTGGCGCTGTCGCATGCTGCCGCCTACATGGTCAACGAGGACGTTCCGTGCAGGAAGTATCTGCTTCGCTTCAAAGACAGCGCCGCTCGCCTGGACGATCTATTGCCGCGCGAGGCGGACACAGAGGGGTACGGGCGGCGGGTAGCTGCGGCACTCCTGCTCTCTTTGGATGTCGCGCAGGCCAGTGACCCCGTCGGGCTGGCCATCCCTGTCATGCGTCTGGCCTCGGTTTTGGACCCAGCTGGACACCCCCGTTGCCTCTGGGCCGACGACGCTGCCCTCCACTACCTCGATACCGAGCGCGCCACTCCCTCAGGCCGCACCCTCAGCGCGGTCTCCCCAACCGAGGCGCAGGGAGCACTGCGGCTGCTGCACCGCTACGGACTACTCACCGATCACGCGCGAGCCGGTTCCCGGGCAGTGCGGATGCACGGGCTGACTGCACGCGCCGTACGTGAGTGCACGCCGGATACGACGGTGCCGGAAGTCGTTAAGGCCGCCTCCGCCACGCTGGCGAATCTGTGCGACAGAGTCTCTCGGCACGACCACGAGACGACCACCGCGTTGCTCACGAACATCGACAGCCTCGATAGATGCGCAGGGGATCTGATGTGGCAAGTAGACGGCCACTACGTCCTGCGCTGGGCCGGGCGCAATATGCCTCTGGACACGGCGGTCTCCTACTGGCAGCGGCTGCTCGGCACCAGTGAACGGCAGCTGGGCCGAGCTCATGCCCTTACGCTCGTGGCACGGCGTGATCTCGCCTTCATGTACTTCCGCGGCCAAAGAGACAAAGAAGCCTTCGCTGTACTGCAGGAGGACTTCCCCTACCAGGAGGACCGTCTGGCTCTTGAGCAGCCACAGTCCGCTGAGGCTGGTCGGAAGGACGTCAGTGCTGCCGCATTACTAGAGGACAGCGTTACTGTTCGTCAACGGATCTTGGGCTGGGCGCACCCGGCAACTCTCACAAGCCAGGTCGACCTGGCCCTCTTCTACTGGTCTCATGGCAATAAGACAGCCGCCGTCGGTCTACTGGAGCGGTGTCTCGTCGGCTGTGGTGCGACATTCGGTCCCGATCACCCATACACAATCTCGGTCGACAGCCGAATGCGTAGCTGGCAAGACCAACGTAAAAGGCGCTGGTGGAGAACCGCTCGCGCCTTCCGCCGTTCAGGGCGGTCCTGATCTTCACTGCAGTGTTCAACCTGTCGGGAGTCGGCTGCCCAGTCCCGATCTTCGTCTCCGGGGAGCAGCCGTGATGTCTGTTGCTGCATACATCCACACCGTGCGCGATTGTCTGCACCCGGGTGCACCGAATCACCGTTCATGGCCGACCAGGGCAGACGCCCCTAACGCTCGTCGGCCTTCGTGACCTGAACGGGGGGAGCTTCAGTCCGGACTTCAACCGCTATGAGGCCCGCCAGGACTGCAAGGTGTTCAGGCACCACACCGGCGATCTCCTCAGGCACCTCTTCCCACGGGCCCCAGGACAGCGCCTCGACGAGCACGAGCCGCCCCTGTGGACACGGGCCGTGCGAGTGGGCGATCGCTGCCAGCGCCTTGACGCGGTACTCGGCCAGGGTGAGGGTTTCGGCAAGGGCACGAGCCGCCACGCGGGCACCCACCCGGCAGAGAGCCTTGGCAACGCCCGGCGTGGCCGCCTCGCGCCGACGGGGGTGACTGATCTCCCCCAAGAGCGCCGTAGCGCGGGCAACGTCGCCCGTGGCTGCTACGCCCAGCGCAAGGTGACCGAAGGCAGGGTCGTCTTCCTGCCTGTCGATGATCAGCTCCGCTGCGACCAGGTCACCGACGTCCACGAACCTCTTGACGACTGCGGTGAGCATGTCGTCGACCGTGTCATATGGCAGGTCGTCCTCCAGCCTGAGCACCGCCTCGGTATCGCCGGCCGCGAGGAACCCGCCAGCGGCTGCGAGCGTGTCCCAGCGTCGGCGGGCAGGGCTGTTGGCGGTGGCTGCCAGGTCCAGGATCTCCTGAGCGAGCTTGGCCGCTCGGTCCGGTTTCCTTATGTGACCGAATGCCTCGGCCACTCGTCGCAGGCCCTCGGCACGCTCTCCAGGATCGTCCAGGCTCCGGCTCTCGAAGTTTATGCGGCGCAGGAGTTCGTCCCCCTCCGCATGGCGACCCGTGTGGTGCAGGCCCTCGGCTAGCCGCGCGAGGCTGCAGACGCGAGCGAAGCCGGTGGATGCTTCGGCGGCCTGTCCGGCGCTGTGGATGAGGCGAGCCGCGTCGCTTCGCTGCCCGACCCCCTCAGCCGCAACGGCCAGCTTAATCAGAGTGTGCACCTTGGGCGTTCGCCACTTCCGCGCCTCGCTTGTTGCGCGCCTGACCACAGCCTGGGCACGTTCCTCCTGACCCGCCCGCAGCAGGAAGTCGGCAGTCTGGGCGGACAGCGTCACCCGCCAGTGGAGGTAGGGCACCTCCTCGATGGCGTCACAGGCTTGCCGGGCCAGGCACAGCGTCCGCCCCGGAGCATGAGACCCCGCTGTCATCCTGCCGACGGCGTTGAAGATGCGCGCCCGGTAGATGGGTTCCGTGATCCGCTCGGCCACCTTCAGGGCTGGGCCGAGGTCACCAGCCTCCGCAGCGGTTACGCCGATCTCGGCCAGGCCCTCCTCGGGATCGTGCATGAAGCGGTTCACCATGTCGATCGCTTGCTGGTGGTGTCCAGTCGCCGCCAGACCCGCAGCGACGACAGGGTAGACCCAGTCCGCGTCATCGGGGTCGTCGATGTCCGCCGCCAGCCGGGCCGACGTGACGGCGAATTCAGCCGCCTGTGCGGCGAGCCTCGGTGCCGTGGACAGCCCCCGGGCGAACAGGGCGAGGTACTGCGCACGCCGGACCGCGTCACCGGAGGTTGCCGAACGGGACACAACACGCTCCACCAGCGCCAGGGCCCGGTGGTGTTCACCAAGCCGAGAGAGCGCGGCGGCCAGCTCGGCAGCCAAGGTGCTCTGGGAGACGGTGTTGGGCACCGCCATGACCGCGTCGATGGCTTCCAGCGTCGAAGAGGTCACGTCGTCGCGCCGAGCCCCAGCCTCTTCCTGAACCACCGTGGTGTTCCTTGCTGCCCTGGCCAGGGCAGCAACGGCGGCGACGAAAGCTTCCGCCCTGTGCTCCGGGTTGCTGGTGTGGCGGGCACGCCGTAGCGCCTCGACAGGTCGGCCGGAGTCCGCCAGGCCCTGGGCGATCGCCGCCAAAAAGCGGTCCCGGTCCTTAGTGCTATCCGCTCCGGCGAGCAGAGCGTCTGCCTGATCCGAGCGACCAACGGTAACCAATGCGCCTGCGATGGCGCTCAGGGCATCGACGCGACTCCACGCGTCGCGCTGCGACGCGGCCAGCTGTATGGCGCGCGCTGGATGCCCGCACCGGGCCCACAGGGCGATGAGCTCAGGGGATAGGGACGCTGTCCGCTCGTGCAGCCCGTCCCGCGCGGCTGCAAGCCGCAGAGCCACCGACACATCCTGATCACCGCGGCGCCGCCCGTCCACCAGCACCAGGTCGAACGCGGCCGACACTGCATTGAGCGCCTCAAGGTCCGACCCGGAGGCCCGCCACAGCCGCTCCTGCCTCCGTGTGTCGCAGGCCAGCGCCACCAGCCTGGAAGTGTCCCCCTGCTCGCGCAGCACCTGGGTGTAGCCGCGCAGAAGGTACTCAGGGGCCTCCTCCGGCCACCCGGCGCGCCGGTAGGAGTCCGCCCACCGGTGCAGACGGCTGCGGTGGGCTGCCAGTTCCTGGTTCGCTATCAGTCCCTCAGCACCGCGCCGAATCTCCTCGTGCGCGAAAAGGAAGACGGGTGGGCTGGCGGACGTCCAGTGCCCGGGGAGTCGGCGAAAACTGCGGCCGTTCACAGCGGCCAGCTCGCGCTCGACCAGGCGCACCGGGTTCCCGGTCAGCTCCGCGAAGTTGGGTGCGCTCAGCCCGCCTCCGGCTGCGACAGTGAGAGCAGCAAGGTCCCAGCCCAGTCGGCCGCCGTCGCGCAGTCGCAGCAGGTCCAGCTCCGCTTCCGACCGCGCCACGCGGGCATACGGGGACGGCTCCAGAGGATGGTCGATCTCCGTGGTTCGCAGGGGGTGGTCTGCAGACACGTCCCCAGGTACCGGCGGATGCGAACGGCCCGCGACGACGATCCGCATGCCGTGAGGGGGAACGCGGGGCAGTAGCGCCGCGATGCTGTGGCCGTCGGCGCCAGCGGTCACGCCTCGGTCCTCGTCCAGCCCGTCGACTACGAGCACGAGCCGCCGGCCTTGCGTCGCGGACTCCTGTGCGGCGCGGTGTAGCGCATGCAGCATCTGCTCGTAGCGCGTGGCCGGGGTACTGAGCGGCTCCTCCTCGCCAAGCAAGGCGTAGACCTGCCGCTGGACGACCTCGCAGAACGCCGTGGCGTCGTTCTGCGCAACCATCCGGGAGGTGACGAAGAACGATACGACATCGACGCCGGGTGGAGGATGCAGGACAAAGTGCGCCAGGAGAGCAGACTTCCCATCCCATGCCGGGGCCACCCAGCGCCAATATCTGGCACTGGGACGGTCCCCAGGGGCATCGTGTGCGCAAAAGGCGGATAGCTGGGCGAGTTCACTCTCACGCCCCTGCAAATTGGCGGCCGCGAAAGCCTGTTCCACCTGCAGAAGGTAGCCGGAAACGGCGGGGCGTCCCGCAAACACAGGGCTGTCGATCATCACGCCACTGTTGGCGAACGCCGCAGTTCCCGCGGCGGAGGATCCGCCCGACTTGCGCACTGCAACGCGACTGCGAAAGAACATCGGTTCCCCTGCCACCCCTGCCTCCGGTAGCTGGCGTTCGCGCTGCTGTCGTCCGGCCGCGCTGCGGTCTCCGCTGACGAGACCACACCAGCAGACGAGGGCACCCGTGTTGTCGTCCCCGCCGCTTGTGGCCGCGGTGGGCCCGATCCCGACTCAATAGCAACGGCACGCCGACGAAGGCCGCAACGTCGTCACAGGCGCATCTAGGACGCCGCGCCAGTCCCCCAGCATGCCCCCTTCCACTCCTCACGCCACTGTCGAACGACAAGTCCATACCTAGCCCGGTAGGGACTCCACCGCGTGCCGAACCACACCATACGGCCAGGTCCACGTCCCCGCAGGGAAACCTGGTGGGGAGAGCCACGGTGGAAGAGGATGGGATCGCAGATCCGGTCCCGGAAGTTCGTCCGCGCGCTTGATCGCCACTGGATGACTGGCTCAATAGGCAGAGTCGGGGCGGCCGGTGGCAACGCGGCCATGCAGTCGTTGCAGAAGAACGTCCTCAATCGTCGCTCCTGGGCCGCCCGCCAGGAATTGCGGGCTGCGCTCGTGACCTGGATCGAGCGGACCTACCACCGGCGCCGTAGACAAGCCGCGCCCGGCAGACTGACCTTCGTCGAATTTGAGACCGCCATGACCACACCGGCCTACCAAGCCGCGTGACCACACCTGTCACCCAACCCCGCACCAGACCCAATACACCATTGTTCTGTCGCTACGCTGGCGCCGCCACCGGTGGCTTCCGAAGAGCCGCACCCAGTAGCTTTCGCGTCATTTACCGGCTGATTCCAGAAAGTGCGCGTTGCGCTACGTAGTCGCTCGGGTACGTTCCCCAGGCAACTAAGTCAACGCCGGTACAGGGGGTCATGTGAGCAACGAGGACGACAGCCAAGGTGGGCCAGAGCTGTTGATCTCTGTGATCGACGACGATCCACTGAGGGCACGCAGAGACGCCCGTGAACTGCTGGCTGAAGTATCTGAGGCTGATCCGGCGGCCTCGCTCCGTCTGCCCTCTGCCGCCCCTTCTGTGGGCACCGACAAGGGTGGCGACATCGTGGGAGTCGTGGGTCTCGCTTTGAGCACTGGCTCGTTCGCGGCGGCCTGTGTACAGGTTTGGCTGGCCAAAGTGCCCCAGCGCACTATCATCGCGACGCGACCCGATGGAACAACCCTGCAGATCACTGGCCGCGAGGCCCGCGCAGACGAGGATCGCCTCGAACGGTTTCTGACTGGCGGAACGCTACCGGCGGATGAGAACCAGGGCGACGGCACACATAGTCCGGACGACGCCTCCACGACGGGCTGACCGAGGGTGCGCAACAATGATCGATACGCCATGCTGATCGGCGTCTCGAACTACGACAGCGACGACTATCACGACCTTCCGGCGGTGCGTGCCGATCTCCACTACATGCAGGCCGTCCTGCAGAGCACAGAGATCGGCCAGTACAACGACTGCGATGTGGTGGCCGAGCCGACGCGTGCCGAGATGCTGCATGCCATCGAGTCATTCTTGGAGGAGCGCCAGCAGAGCGAGACCGCGCTGCTGTACTTCAGCGGGCATGGGGAGTTCTGCGAGGCGGACAACCAGCTGTACTTCCTCACCCGTGACAGCGACCGTACCGACCTGCCGCGCACCGCGGTGTCGGCGGAGTTCCTCGAGCGAACTCTCCAGTCCTGCCGGGCTGCGTCCAAGATAGTGCTGCTCGACTGCTGTGCAAGCGGCTCGGTCGTCCAGGGCTGGCGTGCCAAGGGCAGAGACGATTCAGATTCAGGCGAAGAGGAACGCAGCACACTACTGCGACCCACCGGCGTCTACTTCATCACTGCCTCCGACGCTCTGCAGCCCGCCTCCGCCATGGCTCCCGAAGGATCGACGCTCGGCACTTCGCGATTCACCGGCGAAATCGTCGAGGGCCTGCGCAACGGGTGGATCAAGAACAACGGATGGATATCGCCGGATGATCTCTTCGAGTATCTGACAGGGCGGATGGTACGCAAAGGTCTACCGAAAGAACAATGCCCCACTAAATCCACGATCCGCGCTACCCACACGCTGTACTTCGCCAGGTCCGTCGCCCGCCCGGTCAGTCTCCCCGCTCCGCCCGAGGGGCCGGCGCCGCCGACAGCCGCATTTCTGAAGGCTCAGGAACGGGCCACAGCCGACACCGAGAACACTAACGACTGGCAGAAGCTGCTGCGCTATTACGCACTTTGCCTGAGCGCGCAGGCCGCAGCGAGCATGCTGCCCGATCGCCGGAACGGGCGTAACTCGAAGTACTTCCTGGTGGACAAGGGGCCCGAGTCCATCCAGTCAGGTCTGGGCGCGTCGCTGCCCGCCCCGGAGAAGCTGCCCGGTGCGCACCCGCGGGTCGACCGAGCCTCCACGGGCAGCTCGGAGCGAGCCGCAGAGCAACACGAGTACTGGTACGGATATCCGGCTGTCACCCTCCCCACCCGCGGCAAGGATGCCAGGCGCACGGATGTGGGCATCGCACCACTGCTCATCCAACAGATGGAGCTCGCTCCAGATGAGAGTGGACGGCCTGTACTCCGCCCGAGCGGGGTGCCGTCCCTGCACACCAAATTGGTGACTGAGCTTCTCTCCGAGGACGAGGCCGCCCAGTTACTCGCCCGTTGGCAGCCAACGTGGCAGCACGGCAATGACGCGCAGATGCTCCACGCCGTAAGGGAGTTGCTCGACGCGCTTGGATTGAGGGAACTCGAACCACTCGACCCCTCGGCTCTCCGCGCTGACTCCGTGAACGAGGCCCTTCGCCCCGGAGCCCACAATGCCGCGGTGATCTTGGCTCCGTCGAGCGTGGAGCGGTTCGCCACCGATGGCCTGGTAGAGAATCTCCTGGCAATGTCCACGCGTACGGACGAGATCCCCGGTACTGCTCTGGATGCTCTGCTGAACGGGCCCGCCCCTCGCCCAGAAACCGACCCGGTTCTTGTGATCTCCGCCGGGCCAGCCAACGAGAGCCAGGAACAGGTGGTCGTCTCGGCGATGACGCAACCTCTGACCGTGGCAACTGGCCCGCCCGGCACGGGAAAGAGCGAGGTCGTCACAGCTGTAGTGGCCACGTGCGTCGCGGCAGGCGAGTCGGTGCTCGTGGCGTCGACCAACAACGAGGCGGTCGATGTCGTTGCCCAGCGGTGTGACGACATCGCTCCCGGGCTGCTGATGCGTACCGGCAACGTCGATGCCTTGGTGAAGGAAGCCGAGAAGCTGGAGCGGCTGCTCTCAGATCCGCCTCCCCCGACCAGTCGCGGTTCCGCCACTGTGGCGGGTGAACTTCGCAACCTGCGCGCTCGGGCCGCCGTTCTACGTGACCAGGCAGGCAGGCAAATCGAGAGTGAAGTGCGGTTGGCCAGTGTGCTGGAGCAGCGTGCGGTACTCGCTGAAAAGGTCGGACTTCCGTTGGCTCTCCTGTCGCAGATGTGGGCATCCGACGACCAATCGGCGCTCGCCCGCTGGGAAGCTCGGGCTCGTACAGCGGCAGCAGCAACGGGCTGGTGGGGTCGTTGGCGGCGTCATCGAGCACTGAAGGCATTCGTCTCGGGGGCAAGTCCAGAAGTCGCCGCGCAGCTGCCGACATGGATCAGTGAACGGCCCGTCGTCTCAGACCTCGTCAACAACCTGGCAGACGCGACGGACCGGGAGCGGCAGGTACGTACACTCACACCTGCTCAAATCGCCTACGACGAAGAAGCCATACGTCAGGCGCGAACCGAATGCTCCACGACCCGCGCCACACTGTCGACAGAGCTGTGCGCGGCGTTGTCGGCGGAAGCCCTCAGCCGCGGGCGCTCCCTGCTCGACCAGCGACTTCAAACGCTACGGCAGCACAAGGGGGCCCAGCGCAGCCAGCTGAATCTGCTGCGCCACCTGAAAGGGTGGGCCATCACCACACACGCGGTGCGCCAACTGAGACCCGACGCGCAGCTCTTCGACCTGGTCGTCATCGACGAGGCCAGTCAGTGCTCCATCGCCTCGGTGCTGCCGCTACTCTTTCGAGCCCGGCGAGCTTTGATCATCGGTGATCCGATGCAACTGAGTCATATCCCTGGCATCTCACCGGAGCAGGAGCGCCAGGCTCGTGTGAGGGTGGGACTGAGCTCGGCCTGGCTGGAGGATCGCCGACTCGCCTACCACGTCCACTCCTCTTACCACGCCGCAGTGCAAAACGGCGAAGCCGCCCTCCTCCTCGACGAGCACTACCGCTGCCATCCGGAAATCGCCGACGTGGTCAACGGCCACTGCTACTCCGGTGCACTGGAGATCATGACGGACATACGTGGGCAGGTCCCCGCCGTCGACCTCATGGCTACCGGAGACACCGCTCCCGTACTGGCATGGGCCAACGTCCCTTTCAGCGAGTCGGCGCAGGGCCCTGGCGGAAAGTCGTGGCACAACCCGTCCGAGGCTGCCGCCGTTGCCGGCATCGTGCAGGAACTGCTGCAGCACCTGCCGAGAACCGCAACAGTAGGCGTGGTCACTCCTTTCCGCGCACAGAAGGACGCGGTGGAGCGCATGATCGCCAGCGACCGGGTGCGCGTGGGCACGGTACACGCCTTCCAGGGCGGCCAACGCGACGTCATGGTTCTCAGCCCGGTGGCGACTGCCAACACACCTCCCAGGACGGCTCATTGGGTGGCGAGCCAGGTCAACCTATGGAACGTTGCAATCACCCGCGCCAAATCCCAGTTGATCACTGCAGGCGACCATGACTACTGGCAGCAACAGACCGGTCTCCCGCACTTGCTGTCGACCCGCTCGGTCCTGTGGAGTCGAGCACAGGATGCCGACACACACGAGGTTCCGGTACCCCAGCCCGGCCCGTGGCAGGACCCTAGCCTCAGGGACCTCATCGACACCGTGCAGCAGCTCCTCACCGCGCGAGGCGTCCTAGGGCTGGAACGCGATGTCGTGGTCGGCGGGCAGCGGGTCGACCTGATGTTCACCGCACCCCAGGGCAACACCGCAGTACTGGTGGACGCCGGACCGCTACCCGGCCGTGACCCAGCACGGCACCTGCGCCTGATGCACGAGCGAGGCCGCCTACTCATCGGGCTGCCACCCGGCGGCCCGGGCCCAAAGGCCGAGAGCATCGAGCGAGTTCTCCGTATCCCCGCCTGGCGCATTCTCGCGGGTCCGAACGTACTGGCGCCACTGTTCGACTGAGTGACCGGCCGGCCGTACACAGCTGACTGGTACATCCGACTTGGGGAGGGGCAGCCGTGACGAGCACCATGAAAACCGAAGAGGTCCTGCACAGCCTCCGGCAGCAGGTGACCATACCGGTCCATTCCACACGAGGGCTGGTGGGCAAGGTCAGCGAAGCCGCCGACGACAAAGAACGTGAGCGTAAAGAGTCCTTCCAGAAACGGCAGGAGGAGGGCAAGACCAAGACGGGAGATACGTACGAACCACTGCGCCGCAAGCCGGGACTGAGCCCACTTCCCAGCCAAGAACTCGGACTGGCGGTACGGCTGTCGTTCTGGGACGTACTCCACCACCTCGGCCGCGGCCTCGCTCTGTCCCAGCGCGGCGCATCGCGCGGGCTGGCCGAACACTGGGGCAGCCTCAAGTACTGCCAAGCGCTCGTAGCAGGCGCCGAAACCTACCTCAGGTTGTCCGAAGAGGGCGAACGGATCGCCATGTACTACAAGGCGCTGCAATCCGAAGAGCTGGGCCAAGCCTTCGGCTTGGCCGTCAGTGAGCAGATCCTCGCCCACCGCTATCCCGACCACAGCGTCTCAATCGTCCGCGCCGACACCGCGCTGCGTGCCGGCTGGACATTGACCAGCCGAGACAAAGCGAAAACCAAGACCGTCGGCTACCAGTACCGCCCGCAGTTCTTCGCCGAAGTCTGGAAACCAGGCAAATCTTCACGCGTCTTCCCAATCGTCTGCAAAGGCAATCACAGCGACCAGCAGAAGGCATACGAGCAACTCGCCTCCGCGGCGGCCCACGCGGACGGGGTACACATCGGTGCCTGGAACGAAACTCCAGCCTTGCTGTTCAGCACGGAGATCTCCCTGACCGACCCGCTCACCGTCCACGCCCTGCACACCGACAGCCCCGGCGGCTGGCTGCACATCGCGGAAGGCACTCCCGCCGAGAACATCGGCCTTCCGCTGGAGAACAAAAACCCGAGCATCGGCATCTTGAAACCAGGCAAGGGCAAAGAACCCGATTCCTCCGAGCCTGGGTGCCAAGTCGGCCCCGACCACTACGAGTGGTTCCAGCGCGCCTTGGCCCGGGTCGGGGCAGCCGGGCTCACGGCCTTCGCCGGCGACGGTGAATCCACCGCCGCACTGCTCACCACACGGCAGGGAAGCGACTTCTTCCAAGGCTTCGCCCACGCCTCGGTCGGCAGCGTCCAAGACGTGCACTACACACTGCTGGGCGAGAAATTCGAGGGCACGGACCATGTCTTCCGACTCAACGGCGAAAGGGTCCAAGCGTTCTCCGGCGTCGCGAAGGACATACTCAACGCCCTCGTCACCAGAAAAGAGCCCGGGAAGCCCGACCGACACGCCGACGTCGCCGCCTACCGACAACAGGTACATGAGCGGAGGGACGGGCGTCACGGGACGTTCTGGGACGACGAGTGGGGAGGAGTGGTGTCGATCAGCCGCGAGGGGACTGCGCTGGCAATGCGTCAGATCCCGCCGTTTCACAACGAGTGATCTCGAGGGTCCGGAGCGTTGGCCAATGGCCCAACGATCAGTCAAGCAGAGGCCGCTTCCAAGCGAAGCAAAATGGCGCGGGAGGAGCTCGCTGATCGACTCCTACAACCACTCGTCGTCTGCACGTACTTGAGAGCGGCGAGCCGGAGTACAACGGAGCACCCCGCGCAAGCTCTTATCCATCATGACCAGCCGCACGACGAAGCCCCGCCGGAACAGACCGGCGGGGCTTCGTCGTGTCACCCGTGTCGCCTGGGAGTCACGAACCCATAGACACCCACCTGCCCCACAGCTCCGAGCTCGGACTGACCCCAAAGAGACTTGCGCATGTCAGCTTTCGTCTCGCCGCTACCTTCAACATGACGAGCTTGCACCGGGCACCGCCGGCCCCCTTCGAGGCCAGCGCCTGGCACCCGCGGCCAGAGGGTCCGGCGCCACCGGATGACCAACATCCGCATCACACGAAACTGACGGGCCGCCCCCACGTCACTAGCTCCCGCCTCCACCAACTCGGCAGCGCCTAAAAGCACTTGCTACCTCATGGTCCACTCCTTAACTGTCAGCCCACCATCGGAGTACCGCATACCCCCGGCATAGAGCTCACCAGCCATCGACCGTCACCAAGGCCATCCCCCCTTGAGGATCTCTGACTGGCAGCGCACACGCCAGTGGCCGACCGACTTGCCCACCTTGGCTGAGGTTCTCAAGGGCAGTGCCGAACAGGTCCGTGAGCTGCTTGGCGAAGTCGATCAGCGCCCTGTGCAGCGCCCCGTCGCCTGCCCCGGTTGACTTCCTCTCCTCGACAACACGCTGGAATGATTCGGAAGAGCGTCGTGGGTGACCTCGCGAACGCTCCGTACGACAGGAAAGGTGATCACGATGGGCAGGGACCCGCTGAATCTCGACGCGCCCGCTGAGTGGGCTGGGCTGTGGTGGCTGCCGGAAGCACCTGAGTATCAGGTGCCGGGCCTACTCCGCTATGAGCCCGAGGGCGGCTTGGTGCTCTCTTTGATCGGCGCGTTCGAGGACCGAGTCATGACGACGCATGCTCCCGGCGTGGTGATGATCCATGAGGGCTGTCGGACGTGGGAGGTGATTCATGGTGCCGCAGAGCAGCGCGAGATCAGCCTCTTCGGTTGTCTTCCTAGCGGTGGCAAGCGGACCCTCGGTGCGCGCGTAAAGACCCCTGACAAGCAGACCGTCGTAGCAACGACGGGTCTCATCGGGGCGCACGTCAGTAGCGAGGAGGAGGCGAGGTTCTCCAAGGTGGAGGTGTCCGTGGAGAACCTCGGGCATTGGGCGGCATCGTCAGTCCTCGAGGGGTCCCTGGGCACGCCCGGCGGGCGCCTTGATGGGGGCGGCGCCATCTCCGTGAAGCCCGTGAAAGTGCAGTCGGTCGAAGTCGATGGCACTGACTTCGTGCTCGCGCACCGCCACACGCTTCCGTTCTTCGACCAGCGTCGAGGCGGAACCGTCGGTCGTGTGCGTGATACCGCGTACGTGCAGATCACCCCGCGCGATACTTCCTCATTGAGTGACGCGATTGGCTATGCCCGGTTGATACAAGACCTGATCTCCCTGGCCACCCACCGTGCTGCCGGCATGATCTGGCTACGTCTGAAACTGGCCACGGAGAACTCCGTGTCGACTTCTCACGGTCTGCGGGTGGAGCGGAATGTCGACGTGCTGTATTCACCCTTTGTGATCGGGAAGCACGACGCGAAGGCGGCCACTCATGATCGTGTGTTCTTCACGTGCGAGGCTCTCCCCTTCGAGGAGATCATCCCTCGCTGGTGCGATGTGCACGCGCGACTGCAGTCCGCGACGAACATGGTTCTGGGGCTTCGGTACGCACCGGCACGGTACGTCGAGAACAATCTTCTGATGGCGGCGGGAGCAGCTGAGGTACTGCACCGTGGCTTCGACATCGATGAACCGCCGATCCCGTCGGAGGATTTCAAACCGATGCGCGAGGCAATGCTGGCTCAGGTCCCCGAGGAGTACAGGAAGCGGATCCGGGGCTCCCTCCGCAATGACCCGACACTTCGGGACCGGTTGTACGCACTCGCGGCCCGGCCCGACCAGGAGGCACTGTCCACACTCGTACCTGACGTGGACCGTTGGGCCAGGCGCACGACTCGAGCGCGAAACGACTTGGCCCATGAAGGACGTACCCCCAACCACAAGCTCGAGGAACTGGCGGCCATTGTGGACGTGACCACTGCGGTGGTTCTGCTGAATCTGCTGAATGAACTTGGGCTACCAGCCGAACGTCAACGAGAAATCGTGCGCGTCCACCCGCAGTTGCGCGCTACGGCCAGGAGCGCGCAGGACTGGCTAAGCACGCCCGAAGCGAACTCCTAAGCCGTGCCACCCAGGTGGGTCTTCCGTAGATCCTGGATCAGCCCCCACCGTAAAATGTAAGTCGCCAAAGCCGTCCTCACCCTAGAAGGACAACGCTGAAACGGGTCTCAACTTTCCCGTCTGGCGGGGACAGCTTGCGCCGACGGCGGCAAGACACAGACGCGGGGGGTACCTCGGGAAGAAGCACCGTAGCTCGTGAAGCCCTGTGCGTTCTCAAGCCCAGGGGACGAGCTCAGTCTGGCCGACCCACCTGTTCGTCCTGGACAGGTCCTGGTAGGAGCCTCGGTAGCCGATCGAACGGAGCACCAGCAGCACCAGGTAATGACGGGTGAGAAGCCAGATCTCGGTGACCAGCCCTTTGACCGAGTAGACAGGCTCCTGCGTCTCCTTGGGATGCACAAGACGGTTTCGGACTCGCGTGACAATGTCGGCGCCATCTGCTGACCGGTCTCCGGCCACTTGCTGTCGGGCCGCAAAGGCAGCGGCCGCAGGAAGACGGTCTTTATAAACCCCCAGATCTGCCCCTGCATCCGTCAGGACCGTACGCAGCTTTCTATGCGCTGGCCAGGCACGAGACGTGAACTCGGCTTCCGTGATCCGACCGGTGAGCACGAGCTCCTGCCACATCACATGTTCCAGTCCGGCAGCTCCGCTCATGATCCGCTGTTCGACGAACCCTCGGTCGGCTATGGCTGTGATCGCGTACTGCATCTGCAGGCGCAGCGCCTGTCCTTTGTGGGGATCATGGAAGGAGGGCAGGAGGCAGGCCAGCAGATTCGCCAAGGACGCTTGGTCCTCTGGATACCACCAGCCGGAGCTGATGCGGCGTGCCGGGTCGCAGAGCATCGGGCCCCACTGGCCCCACACCGTCTGCTCCTCCTTGTTCTGGCCGACGGGCAGGGCCGGGGCGACCCACCGGCCGAGCGCAAAGGACAGTCCGACGTGCAGGGCACCGAGAACCGGGGTGACCTCGGCAGCCGTGAACGTGGTTCCGTTCAGCCGGCGGATCTCCATCACATGCGTCATGACGTAGACATCGGCCTGACGCACGCCAGAGAAGACGGCCTTGTGATCGGGGCGGACGTCCAGCATGATCTTCCATCCGTCCACCTCGTACACACTACGTCCGGCGGCCACCAGCAGCGCCGTTCCATCGACGGCACGGGCTTCCAGGTGGGCAGTTCCGTGCCAGCGAGGCAGGTTGAACCAGTGGACGACGACCCGGTCGAGCGCAGCGTCGGGATCTCCGTAGGAAGTGCCATTGGACCAACCGCTCACAGCATCCATGCCGGATACCGGCAGTTCGAAGCCGAGGTCGAGCAGGCTCAGTTCGGTCCTGTCCGTGGAGGTGGGATCATAGTCCTCGGTATGCAGCCTCCACGAGATCCCCAGCTTCGGAGAGCAGTTGTACTGGACTATCCCGGGTACCGCAGTCCCGGCCGGTCCGGCAACCTGTCCGTTGTAGAGGGTGATCGACTCCCCTGGAGCATTGAAGGGGTACACCGGTGACAGGGGAGTCTCGGCATTGCGCCAAGATGATGAGGCAGACATGCGCCGCACCTTAGACGCTCTCACCGACACCGACGGGCCTTGCCCCCACCAGGAACCCTCCGGACATGCTTGACGTGAACTTGCATGGGCCTTCGTGTCCGGGCCACTTCCACGACCACCTCTCTGGTGGCTGCGTCGGACAGTCCTCCTCGGAGGTTGTCACGCTTGCGTGCCGCACGACCAGTCCCCAACTGCCAAGGGCGCGGGAGACACCTCCGCTCGAGGTCGGTCCACTATCTGATGCTTCTCTTGAGCGTGGTAGCGATGGTTCCCGATGTCCGGTGCCCGGCTGCGGTGTGGCCTGCCGTCTGGCTGAGCTCTCTCCAAATTCGCGAGTGTTCGGATGTGACGATCTGGCGTTCGCCGAGCATCCCTTGGATCAAGCCGCGGCCGCTCCGTTAGGGTCGCTAGCTGTCACACGCATGTCACCAACACCGTCGACGCACCTGAACCAGAAGGTCCTGACCTGCACGTACACCCCTGACCTGGACTGCCCGGACCGCACAAGACGCTTTCGCCTACCTGTGCCATGTGGTGCCCAGTGAGGGACCCAGCACGAGGACAGGGGCGTCTTCCGGCCCGTCGAAGCGGTATTGCAGGGTGTTCATCGGTGTCTCACTCACCCGCATGACCCTCTCATCCATCGCCTGAAGTCACACGGTCAGGGTCAGGAAGTAGGGGGGTGCGGGGTAGGACGCCGTGATTCCTCTGGCGACAGACAGGTGGTTCACGCGGGTGTACCCCTACTGGCCCCTCGTGCGTGAGGCAGTGACGAGGAGAAGTGAGGGGTACCCAAGAGCACGGGGCCGAAGAAGAATCTCGGTGAGACGAGAGGAGGCCCATGCGTAGAGTCACCCCAGATCCCTCTTCCATGGCGACGAGCTCGGTGCAACTTCAAGGCGGCCCCGGTGGGTTGTCCGGATCGGTCGAGTTGACCGATCTGGAGGAAGTGATCTTCTCCACGGAGAAGATCAAGATCCGTTACGGCAACGGATACGAGCACTTCGAGCCCGTCCGTGCTCCGTTGCACCAGGTCGGCAGCGGAGCGGTATCCGAGCTCATGACCTTTCAGTGGGTCGGCCGCACCAAGATCGCCGAGTAGGCAGCAACCGCCCACCCCCCGCGGAACTGCGCCTGTCCGCCGGCACCGAACCGGCAAACGGTAGTGGCCCCGAGCCAAAGCTCGGGGCCACTACTTTTTCTGGTTGTTCAGACTGGGTGCGGAGAGGTGGGTGATGTACCGGTTCCCCGTGCCGTTGCTGGGGGTAGCTCTCCCCGAACACGGCGTAGACGGAGCAGTGCAGCGGCGGCCCCGGCTGATAGCGGTAGGTCTCCGCGGCCCGGTAGTCGCTGCGGATCGCGGGCAGCACCGCGCGGAGCATCTCCTCGTCGTCCAGCGTCTGGGACTCCGTACCGTTGAGGAACTTGATCTACTGGACCAGTGCGGCGTCGTCGTACAGGTGCACCGACTCCTCGCGGTCCCTGCGGGGTGATGTCGCGCCGCTCAAGACGGAGCGACACCTCGAAGGCGGGGGTGGCTCAGCGTCCTCGTTCAAGACACGGTCAGCGCCCCGAGGTGTGTCCGCGACCCCTTACGAACCGGTGCGGGCGCTCACGTGCGGGAGGCGGACGCCGCCAGGGCGTCCTTGACCTCCTGGACCACGCGGGCCGCGTCCTGGGGGTCGTTCACGACGTCGGTGCAGCTCATGTCGATGACGAGGACGTCGCTGGCCGAGTAGTGCTTGTGCACCCAGTCGTCGTAGCCGGACCACAGCGTCCGGTAGTACTCGACGAGGCCCTCGTCCTGTTCGAAATCGCGACCGCGCAGGCCGATCCGGTGCAGGACCGTCTCGAAGTCCGCCTTGAGGTAGACCATGAGGTCGGGGGCCTTGCGGTAGGGCAGTCCCTCGATCTCGCGCATCATCTCGTCGAGCAGGCCCTCGTACACCCGCATTTCGAGGGAGCTGATGCGGCCCAGGTCGTGGTTGACCTTGGCGAAGTACCAGTCCTCGTAGATGGAGCGGTCGAGGACGTTGTTGCTCTCCTTGTACGCCTGCTTGATCGAGGCGAACCGGGTCTGGAGGAAGTAGAGCTGGAGGAGGAAGGGGTAGCGGTTGGCCTGAATCTCTTCGGGGGTCGCCGTGTAGAAGAGCGGGAGGATCGGGTTGTCGTCGACGCTCTCGTAGAAGACGTCGCTGCCCAGCTCCTTGGCGATCAGTTCGGCAACACTCGTCTTGCCGATTCCGATCATGCCTCCGACGCAGATCACTGACATTCCTCGCTTCTCCCTGGGGATCATCCTGTTGCTGGCCGGGTGGTTTCGGCACCTGCTGAGGCGTGCCGGTGGCCACTCGATTCCCCAGGTCTCCGCTGCTGCGCACGGCGACGAGCCACTGCTCCGCGACCGCCATGAAGCATAGATGACGCCTCACCCTGCGCCGGCCAGAGCTCCGGCTGCCACAGGCCGGTGCCCATTCGGGCAATTTCGGGACACTGATCCGCTTTTACCGTATGGAAAATCAGCGTATTTCGGTCAGGGCTCTGCTGAAAAGAGCTCGCCGTAAACTTCTTTCATGATCAAGGGGCGACTGGCACAACGAATGGCCCGCGTCGCGGGGGACAACACGTCGGAACGCGTGCTGATCGCGGCGAGTTTCGTGAACCGGATCGGCAACGGGCTTTTCAATGCGGCGTCCGCGCTCTACTTCACACTGGTGGTGGGCCTGCCCGCCGTGCAGGTGGGGGCGGCCCTCACCGTCGCCGGGTTGATCGGCCTGCTCGCGGGGATACCGGGAGGTCACCTGGCCGACCGCCGTGGGCCGCGCACGATCATGATGCTGGCCTTGTTGGTTCAGGCGGTGTCGATGTCCGCGCTCGTGTTCGTGGAGAGCTGGGGCGCCCTCACCGCCATCGCCACAGTCGACCAGCTGGCAGCGGCTGTCGGAGGGGCGGCGTGGGGGGCGCTCGTCGTCCGGGTCGGCACGGACCGGCCTGCGGCTTTCCGGGCGAAGCTGCGCACTTACGTCAATTTGGGCGTTGTCATGGGGACCATTGGTTCCGGTATTGCGGTGACGGTGAATTCCCGCACCGCGTACACCGTGCTGATTCTCGGGAATGCCGCCAGCTTCGCGCTCTGTGCCCTGCTGCTCTTCCTGCTCCCGAATTACAAGCCGTTGCCGAAGCCGCAGCAGCAGCGTCGGTGGATCGCGCTCAGGGACCGGCCGTTCGTCGTCTTCACCGCCCTCTACGGCGCGATGGGGTTGCAATACACGACGGTGTCGCTGCTGTTGCCGATCTGGATCGCGCAGCACACGGACGCGCCACCCTGGACCGTGGCGACGGTCTTCGCCCTCAATTCGGGGTTCTGCGTCCTTCTCCAGACCAGGATCGGGTCCCGCATCGAGACGCCCCGGCAGGGCGGCAGGGCCTTCCGTACGGCTGGGCTGCTCTTCCTGGTCAGCTGCCCGTTGATGGCACTGGCCGCGTACACCCCGATGTGGGCGGCCGCGTGCCTGCTCGTCGTGGCGATCTTCATCCACAGCCTCGGCGAGATCTGGGAGTCCTCGGGCGGCTTCGCGCTCGGCTTCGGACTCGCCCCGGATCACGCCCAGGGCCAGTACCAGGGGCTGCTCGGCCTCGGCTTCAGCGCGGGACAGGCGTTGGCCCCTGCCGTGCTCACCACGGTCGTGCTCGGGCTCGGCACGCCGGGCTGGCTGCTCCTCGGCGCGTTCTTCGCCGTCGTGGGTGCCGCCGGTCCCGCGATCGAACAGTGGGGGGCGCGGACCCGGCCCACGGACGCGGCGTCGGCGACGCAGCCCCGTACCGAACACGACGGCGCACCCGCCTGACACCCCCTCCGCTCCCGGATGCGGTCCCTGCGTACGAATCTGGGGGCCGTACCAAACAGTGACCATGGAAAAGGACCGAAGGGGCGGCGACGAACGCGCTCGGGCCTGTCCGGGGCGACGGCTCACCGCCAGTTCGCGGAGTGGAGCCGGTTGCGGGTGTGGGCGAGGCTCTACCGGCTGGTGCTGGACGAGCTCGGGGCGAGGGACGAGCTGGACCGGTCGCGGTGCGCGATCGACGCGGTGAACCTGCGGGCCCCGTCGGCGTCGTCCCGCCGAGCTCCACGCCATCCTCGGCATCGCCCGCCTGCACCACCTGAGACGGGTCAGCCGATGACGGTCCAGGTGTCCTTGCCCGCGAGGAGTGCTGCCAGGTCGCCTTTGCCGTCGCGTTCGATGGCGGTGTCGAGCTGGTCGGCCATGAGGGTGTCGTAGACCGGGCGTTCCACGGAGCGGAAGACGCCGATGGGGGTGTGGTGGAGGGTGTCGGGGTCGGCCAGGCGGGAGAGGGCGAAGGCGGTGGTCGGGGAGGTGGTGTGGGCGTCGTGGACGAGGATCTGCGACTGGTTCTCTTCCGTTACCGCGATTACTTTCAGGTCGCCGGTCTGGGTGTCCCGCACGACGCCCTTGGCGCCGTCCGCGCCGAAGCGGATCGGTTCGCCGTGCACAAGGCGGATGACGGCTTCTTCTGCCTGTTGTTTGTCCTTGAGGACTTCGAAGGCGCCGTCGTTGAAGATGTTGCAGTTCTGGTAGATCTCGACGAGGGCGGTGCCGGGGTGGTCGGCGGCCTGGCGCAGGACCTCGGTGAGGTGTTTGCGGTCGGAGTCGACGGTGCGGGCGACGAAGGAGGCTTCCGCGCCGATGGCCAGGGACACCGGGTTGAAGGGGGCGTCGAGGGAGCCCATGGGGGTCGACTTGGTGATCTTCCCGACCTCGGAGGTGGGACTGTACTGGCCCTTGGTGAGTCCGTAGATCCGGTTGTTGAACAGCAGGATCTTCAGGTTCACGTTGCGGCGCAGCGCGTGGATGAGGTGGTTGCCGCCGATGGACAGGGCGTCGCCGTCGCCGGTGACGACCCAGACGCTCAGGTCGCGTCGGGAGGAGGCGAGTCCGGTGGCGATGGCGGGGGCGCGGCCGTGGATGGAGTGCATCCCGTAGGTGTTCATGTAGTAGGGGAAGCGGGAGGAGCAGCCGATGCCGGAGACGAAGACGATGTTCTCTTTCGCCAGGCCGAGTTCGGGCATGAAGCCCTGGACGGCGGCGAGGACGGCGTAGTCGCCGCAGCCGGGGCACCAGCGTACTTCCTGGTCGGACTTGAAGTCCTTCATGGTCTGCTGTGCTTCGGCGCGGGGGACCAGGGAGAGCAGGGGGTGGGGGTGGTCGCTCGTCGTGACCGTGTCAGTCATTGATGGCCTCCTTGAGGGCCGTGGCGAGCTGCTCGGCCTTGAACGGCATTCCGTTGACCTGGTTGTAGGAGAGGGCGTCCACGAGGTACTTGGCGCGGAGCAGGGTGGCGAGCTGGCCCAGGTTCATCTCCGGGACGACCACCTTGGCGTAACGTCCCAGGACTTCCTGGAGGTTTCCCGGGAAGGGGTTGAGGTGGCGCAGGTGGGCCTGCGCGATGGGCTGCCCCTCGGCGCGCAGGCGGCGTACGGCGGCGGTGATCGGCCCGTAGGTGGAGCCCCAGCCCAGTACCAGGGTGCGGGCGTTGTGCGGGTCGTCGACCTCGACGTCGGGGACGGTGATGTTGTCGATCTTGGCCTGGCGGGTGCGGACCATGAAGTCGTGGTTGGCGGGGTCGTAGCTGATGTTGCCGGTGCCGTCCTGTTTCTCGATGCCGCCGATGCGGTGTTCGAGGCCGGGGGTGCCGGGGATCGCCCAGGGGCGGGCCAGGGTCTGCGGGTCGCGTTTGTAGGGCCAGAACACGGCGGTGCCGTCGGCCAGGTGGTGGTTGGGTCCGGTCGCGAACTGCACGCGGAGGTCGGGGAGTTCACCGGCCTCGGGAACCCGCCAGGGTTCTGAGCCGTTGGCCAGGTAGCCGTCGCTCAGCAGGAACACCGGGGTGCGGTAGGTCAGCGCGATCCTCGCCGCGTCGAGGGCCGCGTCGAAACAGTCGGCCGGGGTGCGCGGGGCGATGACCGGGACGGGGGCCTCGCCGTTGCGCCCGTACATGGCCTGGAGCAGGTCCGCCTGCTCGGTCTTGGTCGGCAGGCCGGTGGAGGGGCCGCCGCGCTGGATCGCCACGATCAGCAGCGGCAGCTCCAGGGAGACGGCGAGGCCGATGGTCTCGGACTTCAGGGCCACACCCGGGCCGGAGGTGGTGGTCACCGCCAGCTGGCCGCCGAAGGCCGCCCCGAGGGCGGCGCCGATCGCGGCGATCTCGTCCTCGGCCTGGAAGGTGCGGACACCGAAGTTCTTGTGCTTCGACAGTTCGTGCAGGATGTCGGAGGCCGGGGTGATGGGGTAGGAGCCGAGGTAGAGCGGCAGGTCCGCCTGGTGCCCGGCGGCGATCAGCCCGTAGGCCAGGGCCAGGTTCCCGGAGATGTTGCGGTAGGTGCCCGGCGGGAACGCGGCGGTGGCCGGGGCGACTTCGTAGCTGACCGCGAAGTCCTCGGTGGTCTCGCCGAAGTTCCAGCCCGCCCGGAACGCGGCCACGTTGGCCTCGGCGATATCGGGCTTCTTCGCGAACTTCTGTCGCAGGAACGCTTCGGTGCCCTCGGTGGGGCGGTGGTACATCCAGGACAGCAGGCCCAGCGCGAACATGTTCTTCGAGCGGCCCGCGTCCTTGCGCGACAGCCCGAAACCCTTCAGCGCTTCCACCGTCAGCGTCGTCAGCGGCACCCGGTGCACACTGTAGGCGTCCAGGGTGCCGTCCTCCAGGGGGGAGGTGGTGTAGCCGACCTTGGCCATCGGACGCTGGGTGAACTCGTCGGTGTTGACGATGATTTCCGCGCCGCGCGGCACGTCGGCGATGTTCGCCTTGAGCGCGGCGGGGTTCATCGCGACCAGCACGTTCGGGGCGTCCCCGGGCGTGAGGATGTCGTGATCGGCGAAGTGGAGCTGGAAGCTGGAGACGCCGGGCAGGGTACCGGCGGGGGCACGGATCTCCGCGGGGAAGTTCGGCAGGGTCGACAGGTCGTTGCCGAACGACGCGGTCTCCGACGTGAAACGGTCACCCGTGAGCTGCATACCATCACCCGAGTCACCCGCGAAACGAATGATCACCCGGTCCAGACGGCGGACTTCCTTCACTTTCACTGTTCTCCTCACCGCGACGATTCCCTTGGGCCGCCCGAGGTTTCGCAGCGACGGGAACCAGCCTGGGCGGAACCGGACCTCGGTTCAATACGCTTCGGGTCAGGCTTCGGTGAGATTCTTGCGGGCCGCTCAAAACGGGTGCGATCCGCGTCAGAAGCAGGTCACAAGCAGTAGGTCGCAAGCAGTACGTCACAAGCGGTGCGATGGCCGGCCCGCCACGGGCAGAGCAAGAAAAACGGCGAGGGCACACCCGGCATGCCGGGTGTGCCCTCGCCGTGTCGTGCAGGTGTCAGACGCGGGTTTCCGGGGCGGCCGTTTCCTCGCGGCGTGCCTCGATCGCCTTGCGCAGCGTGGTGGCGACGGTCAGGACGTCGGCGTCGGTGAGCCCGGGGTGGATCGGCAGGCAGAGGGTCTCCCCCGCCGCACGGTCGCTGCCGGGCAGGACGGCGTCGGAGCCGTAGGTGGCCACCTTGTGCAGCGGGGCGTACCGGAAGGTGGTGTAGATGTCGGCCGCGAGCAGGTCGGAGGCGACCTGGTCGCGGATGTCCGCACTCATCCGCACCCAGTAGAAGTAGTACGAGGACTCGTGCCCCGCCGGGAGTGCCGGTGGCAGCAACAGCCCGTCGACACCGGCCAGTTCGCGGTCGTACAGGTCCACGATCTGGCGGCGACGGGCGATGAACTCGTCGAGACGGCGCAGCTGTACCTGGCCGATGGCGGCGCTGAGGTCGTTCCCGATGACGCGGCGCCCGACCTCGGGAACCTCCAGCTCCCACCAGCGGTGCGAGACCTTGGCGTAGGCGAGCCCGGTGGCCTGCATCAGGCCGTGGTAGGCCAACCGCCTGGCCCGTCCGGCCTGTTCCGCGTCGCGGACGTAGAACATGCCGCCGTCGCCCGTGGTGAGGATCTTGGCAGCGTCGAAGCTCCACATGGCGAAGTCGCCGAAGGTGCCGACGGCCTTGCCGTCCACCCGGGACGCCGGGGAGCAGGCGGAGTCCTCGATCAGCTGGATGCCGAGCGCCCGGCAGCGTTCCGCGATCTCCACGATGTGACCGGGGTAGCCGCCGTAGTGCAGTACGACGACGGCCTTGGTGCGCGGTGTGAGGGTCGCCTCGATGTCCTGCCAGGACGGGTTGAGGGTTTCCGGGGCGACGTCGCAGAAGACCGGGCGTCCACCGTTGGCCACGATGGCGTTGGCCGCGGCGAGGAAGCTGGTCGACGGCAGTACGACTTCGTCGCCCTCGGCCAGGTTCAGCATCTCCAGGGCGAGGAACAGGCCGGCCGTACCGGAGTTGAGGAAGAGCACCCGATCCGCCTCGACGCCCAGGTGCTCGGCGAACGCGGCTTCGAACGCCCGGGTGCGGGGGCCGTGTCCGAGCCATCTGCTCTCGAAGGTCTCGGCCACGGCGGCGAGTTCTTCCTCGCCCACTTGCGGCTGGAAGAGATTGATCACGTCTGTCTCCTGGATGGTGGGTCGGGGGCGTCCGCTCGGTGGCGGACGGTCAGCCCCGGTTCCGGGCGGCGAGCTTCTCCAGTGGGCCGACCAGGTCGGCAGGCAGCGGCAGGCGGGCGATCTCCCGGGCCAGTTCCCGCGCCCGCTCGGTGTAGGTGGGGTCGGCGAGCAGTTCGGCGACGGCCGACGCGACCCGCTCGGGCGTGGCCTCGGCCGGGCTCAGTGTGAGTGCGGCACCGTAGTCGGCGATCCGCTGGGCGGGCGCCTCGAAGACCACGGCCTCGGGAATGATGAGCTGCGCCACACCCGCGTTGAGGGCGGTCAGCGTGGTGGCGCCGCCGGCGTGCTGGATGACCAGGTCACAGGTCGGGGCGAGCATGTCGAGGGGAATCCAGCCGGCCCGGACGCCGGGGATCGCCTTGCGCAGTTCGACCGCGAGATGCTCCGGGGCCGGCATGACGATCTCGACGTCCAGGGGTGCGATGTTCCGTGCCACGGCCTGGAGGAACTCGAAGGTGTGCTCGCGTTCCTTGCTGGCGCGGCTTCCCGAGGTGACGCAGACCCGGCGCCGCTCGCCCTTGGTGAACATCCACGGCTCCAGCGCGCTCTGCACGTTGCCGGGGAGCCAGCGCATGAGCTGGCCCTCGATGGCGTGGGGCGAGGTGAGGCCGGGCGGGCAGAGCTCGATCCGCAGGTCGGGCTCGGGGAGCCGGTCGAGACCCAGGGCGTCCAGTTCCGGGCGCAGTTCGAGTTCCGCACCGCGGTCCTGGATGCGGGAGTCGTCGATGTCCCACGCCTGGCGTACGTAGGGAACGTCCAGGTGGGCGGCGACCAGCGGGGCCACGTAGGACATGGACCCGCCGACGACCAGGTCAGGGGTCCAGCCCTTGGCGAGGTCGAGGAGGACGGGCAGCCAGTCGGCTCCCATCTGCGCGAACCAGCGGCCGGTGGAGAGCGCCTGGCCTTCCAGGTCGAGCGGTGTCTCTTCCTTGCGGTTCCCCTCGCGGTCGGTGGTGACGTAGTGCCAGATGTCGCGTGAGGTCACGGCGATGCCGGGGATGCCGGTGCCGGTGACCACCGGCATCATGTCCTCGGTCGAGGCCATCAGCACCTCGTGGCCGGCGCCGCGCAGCGCGTGGGCGAGCGGTACCAGCCCGAAGATCGTGGCGGCGCTGCCGCCGGGGAGGAACAGGACCTTCATGACTTCTCCTCGGAAGGGACGGGGGAAGTGACGGGTTCAGGGGTGGTCTGCTCGGTGTCGACGCTCTGCGGCGGGGCGGGGTCCTTGATCCGGGCGATCAGCAGGACCAGGAGCATCAGCGCCGCGACACCGCCCGAGGCCAGGTATCCCGTCTGTACGGAGGTGCTGTCGATCACCGGGCCGAGAACGAGCGGGGAGGCGAACTGCCCGGCGAAGGAGGCGGTGCCGGACAGGGCGGTGGCCTGGCCGCGCAGGGAAGGCGGTGCGCTGTCGCCGATCAGTACCGTCACGGCCGGCATCAGGATGCCCATGCCCAGGCCGAACAGTCCGGCGCCCAGGACGATCAGTACGACGCTGCTGGACAGGCCGAGCAGGGCGAAGGCCAGTACCCAGGAGGCGGCGGTCAGCCGCAGCAGGACGCCGTACGCCATGGCGGCACGGAGTTTGGCGTACGCGAAGCCGATCAGGCTCATGGCGACCGACACGGTGGTGCCGACGAGGGCGACGAGGAACGGCTCCTTCACTCCGATCTCCGCGAGCCGGATGGGGAGGAACACGGCCAGGCCGTAGAGCAGCACCGAGCTGACGGCGAACAGGGCGTAGAAGCCGAGCAGTGCGGGGCGTCGTCCGAGCAGCGGGAGGATGCGCTCCTTGGGGGCGCCCGACGTGCCGGTGGCGCGCGGTGTCGGCGGCAGCATCAGCAGTGCGGCCACGCCCAGCGGGACGCCGACGAAGTAGATCGCGAAGGTGGCGTGCCACGAGAAGCCGCCGATGGCTCCGGCCAGCAGGGGCCAGATGACGCCGCCGAGGCTGATGGCCGTGGAGCGCCAGCCCATGACCCGGTCGCGCTGCTCTCCCGTGTACAGCGACAGCAGGGCGACCGTGGTACCGGCGAAGACCGCTGCGGCACCGGCGCCGAAGGCGATGCGGGTGGCGATGAGCGCCGCGTAGGAGCTGGTGAACGCTCCGACGCCGCCGGCCACCCCGTACAGCAGCAGGCCCCAGGCCAGTGGGGTGCGTACGCCCCAGCGGTCGATCATCCAGCCGACGACCGGGCTGGCGATCGCGATGGAGAGTCCGTGCGTGGTGAGGATCATGCCGGCGGCGGTGGCGCTGAGCCCGAGGTCGCCCCTGATGACCTCCAGCACCGGGGAGATGACGGCTCCCGCCATGACGGAGAGGGTCGACGCGAGCATGAGGATGGGGAGCACGCCGCTGCGGCCGGTGCTCGTCGATGCTTTCATGGCGGGTACTCCCAGGTGGAACGGCGTGGGCAGGACCTACGGGTGTCGGCGCCGGGCCCCGGTGGGGTGGCCGGCGCCGGAAACTCGTACGGAACGGGGCGGCGTCAGCGCAGCTTGTACGTGCCCTTGGTGCGGGCCTCGCGCAGTGCGTCGGCCCACCAGGCGACCTGCTTCAGCAGGTTGACGGCGGCGTCCTCGCTGCCCGCGGGGCTGGCCGGTTGGCCGTCCTTCTCGAAGTCGCCCCAGGCGTTGTGGAAGCTGAGCATGTCCCGCACGGTGGTGGCGTGGACCTCGGCGAACACCTGGCGCAGGTGCTCGGCGGCGCGCAGGCCGCCGCCCATGCCGCCGTAGGAGACCAGGCCGACGGGCTTGAAGCTCCACTCCTCAAGGAACCAGTCGATGGCGTTCTTCAGGGCCGGGGAGACGGTGTGGTTGTACTCGGGTGTCACCACGACGAAGGCGTCGGCCTCGTGGAGGCGCGCGGAGAGCCGGTCGGACACCGCCTTCGTCTCTCCTTCGGGCTCCACGCCGAAGGCCGGCATCTCCAGGGGCAGCGGGAAGTCGATCAGGTCGATGAGGTCGACGGTGAAGTCGCCGCTCTTCTTTGCCTGCTCGACAAACCAGTGGGCGACCGTCGGGCCGAATCGCCCGCCGCGTACGCTGCCGATGATCACGGCGAGCTTGATGGGGTTCTCCTGCATGGTGAATTCTTCCAATCCTTGTAGCGTCCTGCGTGACCGAGGCCGATGCGTTCCGGCCCGGCGGGTAAAGCCACGGGGATTCAACTGCTTTTTATTTCGCGCTCTTTGTCCGCGCGCGTGCGGAGGGTGTTTCTCCGGCACACAATGAATGTCGGTCAGGCGGTCCTCGGCATCCGGGACTCCCCACTTCAGCCGAGACCAAGAACAGCTTCTTCGACGGGGAATCCGACTTCAAGGGAGTGGAGTTCATATTCCTGTGTGTTTCTACAGACCCCTGTCGTCATGTCAGGGGAATGTGTGATCCAGGTCAACGGAGTGTCTGCCGGGGGGTGTTGTCCGCGCGTCGACCGGTCGGCCGGGTCAGGGAACGAGGCCGAGTTCGGGGCGGGGAATGCGCTGGTGCGCCGAGAGCGCGGCGGCCGCGTAACGGGGGTCGGGGCGCAGGCCGTTCTCGCGCAGACACGCCTCGGTGAACTTGATGACGTGCTCGTCCTTGTGCTCCACCGCGCGGGCCACCAGTTCGCCGAAGGGCGGGACCTCCGTCTTCGACGCGATGTCGTGCGCCGCGTCCTCGCCTCGACTGCCGCCGGTGAAGGAGAGCAGCAGCGCCACGTGGAGCTGCCAGACGGCGGCCACGGTCGGCAGGTGCATGTCGCGCGGGAGGTGGGGCAGGACGATCCGGACGGCGGCCGGCAGCGTCACGCCGTGGAGCAGCGGAATGGGGTATATCTCAGTGTGCACGAGATAGAGTCCGGCGAATTCGGCCGTCATCTCGCTGAGGATGAGGTACGGGTCCTGCGGGGCGACTGCTTTCAACGCATCTGTGTATCCCGGGATTTCGGAGATCCGGTGCAGTCTCTCCCGCGACAGGGTCCGCGCCTTCGGCGGGTGCAGGAAATCGTCGAGCTGTTCTCGGGGAAGTTCCGCGACGGCCCGGGCGAGGGAGGCGGTCCCCCGGAAGTCCGCGCTGCCCGGAAGCGCGCGGTGCCGGGCCGCCCAGTAGGCGAGCCCCCGGGCGAGTTCGGTCAGCTGGGCCCGGCTCGGCTGCCGGGTGCCGGCCAGGCCGCGCACCGCGTGCGCCGTCCGGATGGCGCCGTGTGTGATGCCCGCCAGGAGGCCGGAGATGAGCCGTGGCCACCACCGGGCGAGCACGTCGCGCCAGGGAGCGTCGGCCAGTTCCCGGACGAACAGTTGCTCCCAGTCTCCTGCCCGGCCGAAGTCACCCAGCGCGCCGCGCCAGGAAACTTCGTCCGACGCGTCGAGAGGGAAGGAGGGGGCGGGCCTGTCGTGATGCGGTTTGGCCCGGTAGACCTCGACCCAGGTGCCGATCTGGTCGCCGTGGCCCAGGACGGCCAGCGTTTCGGCGGCCATCGGGCCGTGGTTGACCAGTTCGCCTCGTTCTCCGCGCTCGTAGCCCATGTCGTCCAGGCGTTCCAGCGCTTCGTTGACGGCGTCGACGTAGGTGACCAAGGGGATCCCGTCCTCTCCGGTGTCCGTGGGGCGCGGCGGGTGTGCGCCCCGGTGATGGTCGGCAGGCGTCCTGGACGGGTTCAGTCGATGCCTCGGAAGACGTGACGGTCGGGGGCGTCCCCTTCCTCGCCCGCCAGGAGGACGGGTCTGCCGGAGGCAGCTCCGCCGCCCGGTGCTCCCCAGGTCTCGCGTCGGCCATCGCGGCCGACGGTCCGGTTCTCACGCGTACGTGTGTGCTCGCTGGGCTTCTGCATGGTGGCTGTCCGCTCCTTCGCTGTCGGGTGGTGTCGGTCTGCTCACGAGCCGGGGCCCCGGCGGTGCCGCGTCGATCGCCAGGAGGCACTCCTCCAGGAACCCGAGCGCCCTGAGGTGGTAGGTGCGGGCCGCCCAGCCGAGGCTGATGTTGTGCCCGGCGTCCGGCTGGAGGTCCACCGTCGTACGCGTAGCCGACAGGGGGTGCCGCAGGGCTGCGACGGCCTCCTCGTCGAACCGCCACCACTGCTCCTGCTCGGCGAAGGTGAAGCGGACCGGCGCCCGTACCCGGGCCGCGATGCCGGGGTACAGCTCCGGCCACAGCGGACCCTGCTGCGCTTCGGCGTCCGGAACCGGGCTGATCAGCGCCCGGCCGAGCCGGAAGGCGTCCGGCGGGTAGAGCCGCAGGGCTCCCCAGTGCCGGCGCCAGTCTCCGTGATGGCCACGGCCAGGCAACTGGTGCGGGTCCACGGCGAGCAGGCTGCCGAGACCGGAGATGTCCAGGCCGATCAGGCTGCCGTCGTGGCTGTCGGCGGCGGCCGCCAGGGCGAGCTTGCCGCCGTTGGAATGGGCCACGAGGAAGAAGCCGGCCCCGGTGTCCCGGGTGGCGGCGAAGTCGGCGAGCGCGGCATGCAGGGTGGCCGCCTGGCCGGCGATGCTCTGTCCTTCGGGCAGTTGGCCGAAGGACAGACCGTAGCCGGGGCGGTCGACGGCCAGCACGGTGTAGCCGAGTTCGGCGCCCAGCGTCAGGAGCGAGAGCCCCGGGCGGGTCCGGCTGTCGAAGTAGCCGGCCCGCATGCCCGCACCGTGGATGGCGACGACCACCGCACGCGGCGGCTGGGTGGCCGGTTCTGCGAGCAGCGCGGAGATCGGGACACCGTCGGCGTCGAGGGTGATTCCGCGGATCTCCGGGACACCGGGATGCGGTGGCTGCACCATGTGGTCAGAGCTCCTCGTGCGCGGAGGGACCCGAGGGTCCGAGGGAGGGGGAACCGGGGAGCGGGCGGCCGCCGGTGCCGAGCGGGCCGGGGCGGTGCCTGAAGCTCCACGCGATGCGGCGGCGCAGGAGAGTGCGCAGGGGTGTCACGGCGTACGGTCCCGCGGCCGGGCGGGATCGCGAGAGGGGTGTCGGGCTTGTTCCGCGGGCTTGCGGGGCCGCCTCGCCCATCACCCGTGCCGCCCCGAGGTGCTGCCGGGCTGCCTCGCGCGGCGCCGGGGCTGTGCCGACGGCCGTCATCCGGGGTCTTGGGGGCCGGGCTCGCCGGGGCGCGCTCCGGTACGCCAGCTGCGGGGCGGACGGTGGCCCGTGGTGCGGTGGGAGCTGCGCCAGTGGGCGGTGGCGGGGCCTGTGCCGTCGTCCGCGGGGTCCGGGGTGCCGGACATCCGCAGGAGGAGGACCACGGCGAGCGCGGCCGTCTCCTCGTCGGTGGGCAGGCCGCGTTCCACGCGGAAGAGCTGTTCGGTGCCGAGAGCGGGACCGGGGGTGGTCGTGGTCACGTTCTGTGTCCTTTCTGGATGACTCCTGGTTCGGTTGCGTAAGGGAAAGGCCGTCGGGACGGCGGGCCGGGGAAGGACAACGCGCCGCCCGCCCCGTACGGAGAGGGGCGGACGGCGCGAGACCTCGGCTCGTGCCCGGGTGGTCACCGGGCAGTGGGGAATCAGGCCGCAGCCCTCACCCGGATGTCGTGGAGCAGTCGGGCCTGGCTGAGGATCACCGGGTCGGGGGCCGCTGCGCCGCGCACGGCGTCGACGAACGCGCGCACCGTGCGCGCGACTTGGTCGTCGGCCGGCAGCAGTACGTCGTCGGGGCCCTCGCGCCGCTCGACACGGATGCGGGGGCGGTGGTCGGCGGGCGGGGTGAACGCCCGCTCGACGGTGATGCTCCCCTCGCTCCCCCAGAGTTCGTAGCGTGAGCGGTATCCGTGGTCGAGGCCGAAGGAGAGCTGGACGCCGACCCCTTCCGGGGTGCGCAGCAGCACCGTGCCCGAGGTGTCCACCGCGTCGGTGGCACCCTGTGCGAGCAGGGCGCCGACGACGTCGAGCCGGTCGCCCAAGAAGTGCAGGGCGGCCCGCAGCGGATACACCCCGGTGTCCCACAGGGCGCCGCCGCCGAGTTCGGGGCGGTAGCGGATGTCGCCACTGGGCAGCCGGGGCACGGCGAACGCCGCCTGAAAGGAGCGGAGTTCACCGATCGCTCCGTCGGCGAGCAGCTTCTCGACGGCCGTGTGCTGGGGATGATGGACGAACATCACGTTCTCCATCAGGCACAGACCTGACCGCGTCGCAAGGTCGAACAGCCTTTGAGTGGAGGCGAGTTCGGTGGTGAGCGGCTTCTCCGCGAGGACGTGCTTGCCGGCTCGCAGGGCCGCCTCGGTCCACTCGGCGTGCAGGGCCGCAGGCAGGGGTACGTACACCGCGTCGATGTCGTCCCGGGCCAGCAGCGCGGCGTAACCGTGCACCGGGCGGGCGCCGAAGCGCCCGGCGAGCTCGCGCGCCCGGCCGAGGTCACGGCCCGCGACGGCGGTGACGTGCACCCGGGGGTCCGCCGCCATCGCCGGGAGCAGGCGGCGGCGCGCGATGTCCGCGCAGCCCAGGACGCCGATCCGCAGGGCGGCCTCCATCAGGCACCGGCCCCGGTCGCGTGGAGGCAGGCGAGCAGGGTGCGGGCCTGGACGTTGACGTAATGGCCGTGCCTGACCAGGGAGGTCAGCTGACCGGGGGTGACCCAGCAGTACCCGGCGGGCGGGTCCAGCGGGGCGGTCGCCTCGTCCGCCTCGACCAGCAGGTAGCGGCTCTCCGCGTTGAGGAACCTGCCGCCCTCCTCCGAGTGCAGCGCCTCGTAGCGGATCCGGTCGGGTTCGGCTGCCAGTACCTCGTCCAGGTAGCGGGGTCGCTCGTCGCCGTGCAGGTGGGCGTAGTTGTCGGGGGTGTACTGGACGGTGGGGCCGAGTTCGACGGTGTCGAGGAAGCCGCCCTCGACGCGGGCGTGCACCAGGACGTGCAGCGCGCCGCCCACGCGTCGGGTGAGGAAGGCGGCGACGCCGAGGCCGTACGGCTCGAACAGCGGCTGGGTCCAGCCGGAGACCTCGCGGCTGCCCGCCTGGACGGACACCGCGACGACCCGGAAGTACCGGCCGTCCTCGTGGTCGATGGCGCTCTCGCCCCGGTGCCAGCCGGGGAGCGCGTCCAGCGGAACCCGTCGGGCGCTCACGTCGTGGCGGGAGCGCTCGGCGGTGATCCAGGACAGCAGTTCCGTGTCGGAGTGCAGTGCGCCGGGAGCCGCGTCCGGGAAGGGTGCGCAGGCCAGCACCGTACGGGAGTCCATGTTGACGACGTTGTCGCGGTACAGGAGTTCACCGATCTGACCGAGGGTCAGCCAGCAGAAGTCGTCGTGGAGGGGAACGTCGCCGACGGCCTCGACGATCATGTTGCGGTTGCTCTTGTGCAGGAACCAGGAGCCGTGCTCGGACTGGAGCACGTCGGCCAGGACCCGGCCCTTGTCCGGCCGGACGAAGTACTCGATGTACTTCACGTCCGCGCCCTCGTGGACCTTGGTGTAGTTGCTGCGGGTGGCCTGCACGGTCGGCGAGAGCTGGAGCAGGTTGCGGTTGCCCGGCTCCATCTTGGCCTGCATGAGGAAGTGCAGGACCCCGTCGAACTCCTTGACCAGGATGCCCAGGATGCCGACCTCGGGCTGCTTGATGATGGGCTGGTACCACTGGGGGAACACGCCGCCCTGGTGGGTGACGTGGAGTCCCTCCACGGAGAAGAAGCGGCCGCTGCGGTGCACCAGGTTCCCGGTGCCCTCCTCGAAGGACCAGCCGTCGAGTGCGTCGAACGGGATGCGGTCGACGCGGAACCGGTGGGCGCTGCGGCGCCCTTCGAGCCAGTCGGGGAAGTCCCGGGTGCTGAGCCGCGCGCCGGTCGTGCTCGCCGCCGACCGGGCCATCCGGTCGGCGATCGTGGCGTCCTCGCGGGGCTGTAGGGCAGTCGGGCCGACTGCGGTCGTGACGAACGTAGCCGACATGGCGTACTCCTGGGGCCGGGGCAAATGGGGGTCTGTACACATCTGTACACATGGAGGTAAGACAAATGACGCTGGGACACAAATGGAGCTGGGACAAAGGGATGTGACGGCCAATCAGGCCGAGATGCGGGCGGCCGGAGCGTGGTACGGCAGAAGGAGGCCCGCCGCCTCAGCCTGCCGCAGCGACATGGCGTTCGCGTCCTTCTGCGACATCAGGGGCGGCGTGGTCCAGCCCCAGGGCAGGGCCAGATCGGGATCGAGCGGATCGATGTCGATCTGGGTGCCGGGCACGTACACGCTGGACAGCACGTAGGAGATGCACGAGTCGTCGGCCAGCGAGAGGAAGCCGTGGCCGACGCCCTCCGGCACGAAGACCGACCGGCCGGACTCCGGGTCCAGGACGTTGCTCGCGGACTTGCCGAAGGTGGGCGAGCCCGGGCGCAGGTCCACCACGAAGTCGCGCAGTCTCCCCCGGACGCAGGTGACGTACTTGGCCTGGCCCGGGGGGCTGGTCACGCTGTGGATGCCGCGCAGGGTGTTGTTCTGCGACACCGAGTAGTTGATCTGGAGCGGGACGAATCTCCGTCCCGTGGCGCTTTCGAACTCGTCCGCGCGCATTCCTTCGAAGAAGGAACCGCGTTCGTCCTTGCGGAGTTCGGGGGTGACCACGAACACCCCTGGTATGTCCAACTCTGCTATGTGCACTGCCGTTCACATCCCTGTCGACGTCCTTGTCCCGAACGGCGCCGCACGGACGTCTGCCAGGAGATGCGGCGCGCACGTGCCGCTACGCTCCACGCGTCAAAGGGAACACACAAGCGAATTGCCTGAGGTCTGACGTCAGTTGACGGACCCCTGGCTCGATGTGACGAGGATCTGAAGGTACGCCTCCTCGCTCAGCGCTCCGGTGACGGCGGGGCCCCCGTTGAACGTGAAGACCGGGACGCCGCGCACCCCGAGGGCGCGCACCCGGTCGAGTTCCGCCCGGAGTGCGTCGCCGGCCGGTTCGACGACGGTGACGCCGAGTTCGTCGGCCAGGGTGGCGAGGACGGCCGGGTCGCCGATGTTCAGCCCGTCGGTGAAGTGCGCGCGGAAGAGCCGCTCGACGGCCGCCTCCCCCTTGCCCTGCCCCTCGGCCACGGCGACGAGGTGGTGCGCCTCGAAGGTGCCGGTGGCGATGGCCCGTTCGTAGTTCAGCTCCAGGCCGTCGCGCAGCGCGTCCGCGGCGATCTGGGTGGTGTGCGCGGCGGCCGCGTCGCCGAAGAGCTCGCGCAGCGCGTCGAGCAGCGGCTCGCCCTCACCGGTCGCGTCCGGTGCCAACTGGAAGGGCGAGAAGGTGAATTCGACCTTGCCGCCGGAGGCGCGGTGCCGGACGGCCGCCTTGGCGAGCCTGGTGTAGCCGATGTAGGAAGCGGCGCAGATGACGTCGAGGGTCATGTCGATGCGTACGGGCTGCTGGGATGTCGTCACGAGGAACTCCGGTTCATGGGAAGGCGGTCGACCCGGACGGTACGGGCCGCGGGGCGGTCGAGGAAGCGTGGTGGCCGGTTTCAGGCCGCCAGGCCGGTCCCTTCGCGGTCGCGCCGGAGGGCCGTGCGGCGCTCCAGCTCGGCCACGATGTCGGCCGGTCCCGGCTGGTCGAGGAGGTCCTGGCGCAGGAGGGTCGCACCCTCCCGGAAGCCGGGCTCGGTGAGGATCCGGTCGAGCTGGTCCCGGACAGCGGCCACGGTGAAGCGTGGCGTGTCGACGACGAGTCCCGCCCCGCGCTCCTCGACGTACCGGGCGGTGTCGAGGAAGTCCCCCTGCACGCCGGGCGCGATGAGCTGGGGAACGCTGTGCGTCACCGCGGCCGTGAAGGTGCCGCCCCCGCCGTGGTGCAGGATCGCCGCGCAGCTCGGCAGCAGCAGGGTCAGCGGTACGTAGTCGATGGCCGTGACGTTCTCCGGGAGGGTGCCCAGCGAGGCGAGCTGCTGCGCGTTGGCGGTGACGACCAGTTCCGCGTCCAACTCCGCCAGTCCTTGGAGGAGTTCGACGAGCGGGATGTGGCCCTCCTTGGAGCGCTCCCGGGTGGTGACCCCGAGCGAGACGCACACCCGGGGCCGCCGGGGTTCCTCCAGCAGCCACTGCGGTATCTCCGACCCGCCGTTGTACGGGATCATCCGCACCGGCACGGTCGGCAGTCCCAGCGGCAGAGCCAGCCGGGGCGGCACCGGGTCGACGGTCCACTGGCCGAGGAGCAGTTCCTCGTCCACCTCGTATCCGTGCCGCCGGGCGAGGGGGCGAACCACGCTGGTCAGCGGGTCCTCTCCGGGGGCGAACAGCGTCCGCGACCAGGCGAAGTAGTCCAGGCCCCACAGCAGGCGGGCGTGTGCCGCGCCGACGGCCCGCGCGGCGATCGGCGAGGGGATGCACGCGGGGTCCCAGAGCACCAGGTCGGGCTGCCACCGGCGGGCGAACGCGACCAGTTCGTCGGTGAAGGTGACATCGCCGCCGGGGCTGGGTTCGGCCGGGTAGTAGAAGGGCAGGGCGGGGAGTATCCGGCGGTGGAAGAAGTCCCAGAGGTGGGCCCGGGACTCCGGCGGAACCACGTTGTCCCACTGCGGGGGCTGCTCGCTCTCCGCCTCCTGTGCCTCGTCCTCCGCCGCCTTCGGCGTGTGGTCGAGCGGTTCGCCCAGGCCCACCGCGGTGAGTCCGGCTGCCGTGACGGGTCCGACCAGGTCGGGCTGGCTGACCACGCAGACCTCGTGCCCGGCGCTCTTGAGCGCCCAGGCCAGCGGCACGACGGGGTACAGATGGGCCGTCGCCGGGAGAAGGGTGAACATCACGCGCATCGCGCACTCCTGGGAAAGGGATGGGGGGATTTCTCGGCAGCCGTCCGGGAGGCCACGGTCATCCGCGGGCCGCGACGAACTCCCGTACCGAGGAGGCGACGTAGTCGATCATCTCGTCCGTCAGGGCCGGATAGACGCCGACCCAGAAGGTCTGCTCGGTGATGATGTCGCTGTTGGTGAGGTCGCCGACGATGCGGTGCGGCTGGTCGATGTAGGCCGGGTGGCGGGTCAGGTTGCCGGCGAAGAGCCGACGGGTGCCGATCTTCCGGTCCTCCAGGAACTCCACCAGCTCCGCCCGCTTGAACGGCGCCTCGGGGTCCACGGTGAGCGCGAACCCGAACCAGCTCGGGTCGCTGCGCTCGGTGGCCCTGGGCAGGATCAGGTGCGGTACGCCCTCCAGCCCGTCGCGCAGCCGCCGCCAGTTGCGGCGGCGCACGTCGACGAAGTCGTCCAGCTTGTCGAGCTGGGTCAGCCCGAGGGCCGCCTGGATGTCGGTCGCCTTCAGGTTGTAACCGACGTGCGAGAAGATGTACTTGTGGTCGTACCCCTCGGGGAGCGTGCCCATCTGGTACTTGAACCGCTTGAGGCACTTGTTGGTCTCACCCGGCTCGCACCAGCAGTCCCGGCCCCAGTCGCGCAGGGACTCCACGATGCGCGCGAGGGCCAGGTTCGAGGTCAGGACGCAGCCCCCCTCCCCCATGGTCAGGTGGTGCGCCGGGTAGAAGCTGACGGTCGTGAGGTCGCCGAAGGTGCCGGTCAGCTTCCCGTCGTAGGTCGACCCGACCGCGTCGCAGTTGTCCTCGATCAGGAACAGCTCGTGCTCCTCGGCGAGTTGGGCGATCTCCGCGACCTCGAAGGGGTTGCCCAGGGCGTGCGCGATCATGATGGCCCGGGTGCGCGGGCCGATCGCCGCGGCCACCCGGGCGGCGGTGGTGTTGTACGTGCCGAGCTCCACGTCGACGAAGACGGGGACGAGTCCGTTCTGGATGATCGGGTTGACGGTGGTGGGGAAGCCCGCCGCGACGGTGATCACCTCGTCCCCGGGCCTCAGCCGGCGGTCCTCCAGCAGGTGCGAGGTGAACGCCGTCATGGCGAGCAGGTTGGCGGAGGAGCCGGAGTTGGTCAGGTGCGCCTTGCGGCGTCCCAGCTTCCGCGCGAAGCGCGACTCGAACTTGCGCGAGCTCGGTCCGGCGGCGATCCGCATCTCCAGGGCGGCCTCGACCAGGGCCGTGCGGTCGCGCTCGTCGAGTACCGCACCGGCGGGCCAGATCTCGGTGGTGCCGGGGACGAACCGGCCGTCGGGCAGGGTGTCCTGGTGAAACTTGCGGACCTCGTCCAGGGCGATGTCCTTGTGGACGCTCATGTCTTCCTCTCCGTGAATGACGGCTCGATGACTGACGGCGTGGTGACTGACGGCGTGGTGACTGACGGCTCGGTGAATGACGGCTCGGTGAATGACGGCGTGGTGGCTGACGGCGTGGTGAGCTCGGTTCGTGCGGCGTCGAGCAGTGCGCTCAGCGAGCTGTCCAGGTCACGGGCGGGCGACCAGCACAGTTCCCGGCGGGCGCGGGTGATGTCGAGCTGCTGCCACTCGGTGTCGGTACGGCGCGGACCCGCGGTGTCCTCGACGATCCGGACGGGCAGCCCGCTCAGGGCGATCAGCCGGTCGACGATCCGGCGCATCGGCCGGGCCGCCCCGCTGCCGATGTTGAACACCGGGTGGGCCGGGCGCGCGACCCCGGCCGCCGTGACGACGGCGGCCACCACGTCGCGCACGTCGACGACGTCGCGGTACGCGCGCAGCGGCGCGAGCCGCAGCTCCACCGGGTCCGCCGGAGCGCCGGGTGCGGCGAGGGCCGCCGCCAGGCGGGCGGCCACCGAGCCGAGCAGGCTGCCGTGCGGCGCACCGGGTCCGCAGACGTTGGCCACGCGCAGCACGATCGCGTCCAGCTCCCGGGTCCGTACGGCGTCGAGCACGGCCCGGGTGCCGCCGAGTTTGGAGCGCCCGTAGTCGGTGACCGGAGCGGGCTCGTGGTCCTCGCGCGTTCCGGTGCCGACGGTGCCGGCGCCGTATTCGTGGATGCTGCTGAGCTGGATCAGGCGCGGTGGGGCGGGAAGTGCGGCGAGAGCGCCGGTGAGGGCGGCGACGGCGTCGCAGTTGGCCGCGGTCATCTCCGCCGCGTCGGCCCCCCAGGCCCGGCCGGACGCGTTGACGACGACGTCGGGGCCGACGTCACGCAGCAGCGTGGTCAGCGGGCCCGGATCGGCCTCGGTGAGGTCGACGCGGGTGGCGCCGCGGCGGGCGGCCGGGACGACCCGGGCGCCCGCCTCGGCGAAGCCCGCGGTGAGGTGGCGGCCCAGGAATCCCGTGCCGCCCAGCACGAGCACGGTGGGAGCGGCGGTGTTCACCCGGCCGCCCGGAGCACGTCCGCGTCGTCCGTGCCGTGCTTGGTGCCCTTCCACCAGTTCGGGTTGTCGTGGTACCAGGCGACGGTGGCGGCGAGGCCCTCCTCGAAGGGGATGCGCGGGGCGTACCCGAGCTCTTCCCTGATCTTCGTCTCGTCGAGCGAGTAGCGCAGGTCGTGCGCCTTGCGGTCGGCGACGCGGCGGACCTTGGACCAGTCGTTCCCGGTCAGCTCCAGGAGCCGTTCGGTGATGGCCAGGTTGGTCTGCTCGTTGCCGCCGCCGACGTTGTATATCTCGCCCGCCCGGCCCTTGTTGAGGACCAGGTCGATGGCCCGGCAGTGGTCGTCGACGTGCAGCCACTCGCGGATGTTGGCGCCGTCGCCGTACAGCGGGACCTGCTCGCCCTCGATGAGGTTGGTGACGAACAGCGGGATGAGCTTCTCCGGGTGCTGGTAGGGCCCGTAGTTGTTGGAGCAGCGGGTGATGGAGAGGTTCAGCCCGTGGGTGCGCCAGTAGGAGCGGGCCAGCAGGTCGGAGGATGCCTTCGACGCGGAGTAGGGCGAGTTGGGTTCGAGTGGCCATTCCTCCGTCCAGGAGCCCTCGTCGATGGTGCCGTAGACCTCGTCGGTGGAGACGTGCACGACCCGGGGGACCTTGGTGGCGAGGACCGCGTCGAGGAGCCGCTGGGTGCCGGTGACGTTCGTCCGGACGAACTCCTCGGCGGACTCCAGGGAGCGGTCCACGTGCGACTCGGCGGCGAAGTGGACCACCGCGTCGTGTCCCGGCAGCAACCCGAGCAGCAGCTCGCTGTCGCAGATGTCGCCGTGCACGAAGGTCATCCGGGGGTGCGACGGCGGGAGGTTGTCGCGGTTGCCCGCGTACGTCAGCTTGTCGAGGACGGTGACGTGGGCGCCCTCCCAGTCGGCGTACCCGTCGGCCAGGAGGGTCCGCACGTAGTGCGAGCCGATGAAGCCGGCGCCGCCCGTGATCAGGATCTTCTTCATGCCGCTACCTCGACTCGTGTGTGGTCGCCGACGACCAGCCGGTGATGGGCGGTGTCGTGCTCGGCGGGCACCACGGCGGCGGACCGGCCGATGAGGGAGCTGTGCAGTCCGCGCACCTCGGAGACGGTCGCGCCGTCCAGGACGATGGACTGCTCGATGTGCGTGTCGCTGAGCACGCAGTCCTTGCCGATGGAGGTGTACGGGCCGATGTAGCTGTCGGTGACGACCGTGCCCGAGGCGATGACGGCCGGGCCGACGAGGCGTGAGCGCACCACCTTGGCCCCCTGCTCGACGACGACCGGACCGACCAGGGTGCTGGCGTCGTCGACCTCGCCCGCCGTGTACGGCTTGAGGTCGTCCAGGAGGGTGCGGTTGCAGTCCAGTACGTCCTCGACGCGGCCGGTGTCCTTCCAGTAGCCCTCGTACTCGCTGGCCCGGACGTCGGCGCCGGCGCTCACCAGCCACTGGATGGCGTCGGTGATCTCCAGCTCGCCGCGCGGGCTGGGCTCGATGGCGTCCACCGCCGCGTGGATGGCGGGGGTGAAGAAGTAGACGCCGATCAGCGCGAGGTCGCTGCGCGGCTCCTCGGGCTTCTCCACCAGCCGCTCCACCCGGCCGTCGGGGCCGAGTTCGGCGACCCCGAAGGCGCGCGGGTCGGCCACCTTCTGGACGACTAGCTGTGCGGCGGGGCGGTTTTCGGCGAACTCCTCGGCGATGCGCCGGACTCCCCCGGTGAGCATGTTGTCGCCGAGGTACATCACGAAGTCGTCGTTGCCGAGGAAGGGCCGGGCCAGGCTCACGCAGTGCGCGAGACCCAGCGGCCGGTCCTGCGGAATGTAGGTGATCTTGACACCCAGCTCCGCGCCGTCCCCGAGGACGGCACTGATCTGCGGCAGCCTCTCGCCCACGATGATGCCGATCTCCGTGACGCCGAGGTCACGGATGTTCTCCAGGACGTGCTGGAGGACCGGCTTGTTGGCGATGGGGATGAGCTGCTTGGGCATGGAGTAACTGAAGGGCCGCAGACGGGTCCCGGACCCGCCCGACAACACCAGGGCTTTCATCGCGGAATCTTCCTCTCGCCCCGTTTTCGGGGGCATGCTCTGAGTTCTTCTTCGCTGGGCGCATGCGCGAGCTGGGCGCAGGCACGGAGGGACGGGCGCCCGGGGTCAGCCGTGTCCTCCGTCCGAGGTCCAGCGCACGGTCACGCTCAGCTCCGCCATGCGCCAGCCTTCCGGGGTCCGTTCGGCCCGTACGTCGTAGTGGGCGCCGCCGGTGAAGAGCGGGGCGGGTCCGCCGTGCGGAACGTGCACGGCGTGGACGTTGGCGCGCATCGATGCCTGGTCGCCCTGCGGGTCGATGTCGATGACGCAGTTGGTGGCGTAGTGCTGGGTGACGGCCCACTTGGTCTTGGCGTCGTTCATGAACCCGGGCAGCCCGTCGATGCCCTGGTGGGTGCCGTTGGGGAGGTTCAGCCGGAGGTTCTCGGTGAGCAGCGAGCGGTACCAGCCCTCGGTCAGCGGGCCCGGCGTGTCCAGTCCGTAAGTGAACCGGTCCAGCAGGTCCGTCAGGTGGGCCCGGTCCTCCAGCGTGCGCACTCGCTCCTCCAGATCGGCGGGGGCGGAGTAGAGGACGGCGGGGAGAGTGGGAGGGGGCAGGGTCATGCGGGTCTCCTTGTCGTGTCCGCACGTCACGGGCGTACGGAGGGTGCCGGGCGGGGCCGCCGCGCGGAGGGGTGTCGTCGCGGCAGCCGACGCGGCCTGCGGGCCGGTGCCTGTGCTGGTGGGGGGATGCGCGTTCCTGGCGGTGTCCGGGCCTGCGGGGCACGGTCCCGGGCCGAGCCGTGGTGGGCTGCGTGGCCGGTGCCGGCCGCGGTTCCGGTGGCGAAGGCGAGTCAGGTGTCGACCACGGGTCCGGTGTCGACCGCGTGGGGAGTCGCGCGGGGTGCGACCGCCTGTTTCCCAGGGGTCGGGTTTCCCGGGGGTCGGGCGACGCGTCCGGCCGTGTGGCGTGCCGGGATCCAAAGGCTCTGGGACAACCCTCTTCGGGCCCGTCCGGGGAAGCAATCCAATTGCCGCAGTCCTGACGGCGCCTGTCCGACACCTGACGTACGGGCACCGTCCGGCGTGGTCAGGACCTGCTCCGGCGGCCGGTTCCTGGGTCGCTCAGGCGGCCAGACTCCGGTGGAGGTGGTAGCGCCTGAAGCCGAGGGGCCGCACGCCCGGCATGTCGTTGGCGATCTGGAGCGACCGGCGGCTCAGTTCGCCGCCGAGGAACTCGATGTGCGCCTCGTCGGTCGTCCACTCCGCGAAGTTGAACACCCGGCTGCCGTCGACGCTGAGGTGGAAGTGCGCGGCGATCAGCCCCGCCTGCTCCTCGGCGGACGCACCCTCCACGGTGCGTACGATCGCGTCCACGATGCTGTGTTGGCGCTCCGATCCGTCCACGTCGAAACTGGCGGCGACCAGGGCGCCCGGAATCTGGCCCGCCAGGTCGACCAGCACGTCGCGGTGCAGTCGGTACTCGACCGGAGGTGCGCTCGCCGGTCCCTCGGGCAGTGCGAGACCGGCTGCGAACGCCCGGTGGACGGAGTCGTCCGTGCACTGCGCGTAGGTCAGCACCACGTCCTCATCGGTGCTCAGGTAGCACGAGACCGAGAGGATTCCCTCGGGCCAGGGCGTGCTCTGCCAGGCGGCCATGGCCGCGTCGAGCAGGGCGCGTCCCTGCTTCGCGCCCTCCACGTACCAGTAGCTGATGTAGACCGCATGGGAGTCGGGGCGGGTGATCTCCGGGCCGATGGTCTGCCGGTTGGTGGACTGCTGGAGGGTGGAGCTGGGCATGGTGACGGTCTCCCCTGGTGTGGTCGGGTCTTCGGTTGTCGCTCGGCGGGCCGGGCCGCCCGAAGCGGCGGCGCAGGTCCGCCCCTCAGTACGTCAGAGCCGGTCCCAGGCGTCGGCGTCCGGGGCGAAGAACTCCCGCAGCTGCGGCATGAACGCCCCCGAAGCGGCCGCTGCGGCGACCAGTTCGCGGACGTACCTGGCCAGCTTCTCGACGCCCGCGTCGCCCAGAGCGGCGTACGGTGCCCGGTCCAGTCGGCCGGTCTCGTGCTCCATCTCGTCCCGCAGCGCGACCCCGCGGGCGGTCAGCGTGCCCGCCCCGTCGATCAGTCCGCGTTCCACGAGCCTGTGCTGCCCGGCGGACCAGTCCTGCTCGGACCACCCGCGCTGGGGCATCACGACCTCCTTGGGCATGCCGCGCTCGCTGGCGCAGTCGAGGACGAGTGCCTCCACGCCGACCAGTTCGACGTGGCCGAGCACCGTGGCGTGCCCGTCGCCCCGGTGCTCCCGGAGCATGGTCGCGGCGTGCCACAGCGCGATGTGCGGCTCGTCGGGCTGTTCGAGGCCGGCGTTGGCCGCGTACAGCGGACGCCCGGGGAAGAGGCCCCCCGAGGCCGCGGCCCCGGCCAGTTTCGCCGCTTCCGCCATCTGCGGCGACCGGACGACCTCGGAGCCGAGCAGCCGCTCCAGCGCCGTGCCGATGGCCTTCTGCCGTGCGAGGATCGCCTGCTTCGGCGACACGCGGTCCCAGACGGCGGGCACGCGCTCCGCGACGAAGGCGGGGGCGAAGCCGTGGAAGACCGCGGTCACCAGCGGGGCGTCCGCCGCACCGAGCGGTGCCGAACGGCACGCGAGGTAGACGCTCAGCGGATCGGTGACACCGAACCGCTGGAGTTCCGTCCCCAGGTCCGGGGTGAAGTACGAGATGGAGTGCAGCGCGTTGACTGCTTGCGCGCAACGCTGCTCGTAGGAACGCTCACTGTTGTGCACTGCGGTCATGACACCCTCACATGGTTGACGCGGGACGGGAGTTGGGTCGACGGCATCGAGTGTCAGCACCAACGGGCTTTCGTTACACTGGAGTTGGCCAAGGTCTGACGCAATCTGACAGGCATCTTTGGCCTCACTGCGGCGGGTTGCCGTGTTTGCGCGAGGGCAGGTCGGCGTGCTTGGCGCGCAGCATGTCGAGGGAGCGGATCAGCACCGTGCGGGTCTCCCGCGGATCGATGACGTCGTCGATCAGTCCGCGCTCGGCCGCGTAGTAGGGGTGCATGAGCTCTTCCTTGTACTCCGCGATGCGCTGCTCGCGTACGGCCTCGGGGTCGTCGGCCGCGTTGATCTCGCGGCGGAAGACGACGTTGGCCGCGCCCTCGGCACCCATCACCGCGATCTCGTTGGTGGGCCAGGCCAGGGCCAGGTCGGCGCCGATGGAGCGGGAGTCCATGACGATGTAGGCGCCGCCGTACGCCTTGCGCAGCACCAGCGAGATCCTCGGCACGGTGGCGTTGCAGTACGCGTACAGGAGCTTGGCGCCGCGCCGGATGATGCCGTTGTGCTCCTGGCTCACCCCGGGCAGGAAGCCGGGCACGTCGACCAGGGTGACCAGCGGGATGTTGAAGGCGTCGCAGAACTGCACGAAGCGCGCGCCCTTCTCGGACGCCTCGATGTCCAGCACGCCGGCCATGGAGGCGGGCTGGTTGGCCACGATGCCGACGACATGGCCGTCCAGCCGGGTCAGCGCGCAGACGATGTTGGTCGCCCAGGCCGGGTGCACCTCGAAGTACTCGCCGCCGTCGACGACCTCCTCGATGACCTTGCGGATGTCGTACGCCTGGCCGGAGTCGACCGGGACCAGGTCGAGCAGCGACTCGTTGAGCCGGTCGCTGAGGTCGCCCGAGCGCTCGACGGGTGCCAGCTCGCGGTTGTTGGCGGGCAGCAGCGACAGCAGGTAGCGCACGTCGTCGATGCAGTGCTCCTCGTCGTCGTACGCGAAGTGCGCGACGCCGGAGACGGCGGAGTGCACATCGGCGCCGCCGAGGCCGTTCTGGCTGATCTCCTCACCGGTGACCGCCTTGACGACGTCGGGCCCGGTGATGAACATCTGCGAGGTGTCGCGGACCATGAAGACGAAGTCGGTCAGGGCCGGCGAGTAGGCCGCGCCGCCGGCGCACGGGCCGAGCATCACGCTGATCTGCGGGATGACGCCGGACGCCTTGGTGTTGCGCTGGAAGATGCCGCCGTAGCCGGCCAGCGCGGTCACGCCCTCCTGGATGCGGGCCCCCGCGCCGTCGTTGAGCGAGACCAGCGGTGCGCCGGCCGACTCGGCCAGGTCCTGGATCTTGTGGATCTTCTGCGCGTGCGCCTCGCCGAGGGCGCCGCCGAAGACCCGGAAGTCGTGGGCGTACACGAAGACCGTGCGGCCGTGCACGCTGCCCCAGCCGGTGATCACACCGTCGCTGTACGGCTTCTTGTGCTCCAGGCCGAAGCCGGTGGCACGGTGTCGGCGCAGGGGCTCGACCTCGTTGAAGGAGCCCTTGTCGAGGAGCAGCGCGATCCGCTCGTGGGCGGTCAGCTTGCCCTTGGCGTGCTGGCGTTCGGTGGCGGCCGGGTCGGGGCCGTTGCGTGCCGTCTCCTTGAGCCCGGTGAGTTCGGTGAGGCGGTGGTGAATCGTTTCGTCTGTTGCAGGCATGGGGTTCCCCACTCTCCGTGTGTCGTTGTGGTCAGACCGTGCTGTCCGCGACGGCGAACGCTGCGGTGGTCAGGGCGAGTCGGCGGGCGCTGTTCGTCGCGTGGACGCGTGCGTGCGGAGCGATGCGCCGGACCAGGCCGCCGAGCACCAGCCCGGGTCCGGCCTCGACGAACCGGTCCACGCCCGCCGCCCCGAGCACGTGCACGGCCTCGGTCCAGCGCACCGGGCTGGTGAGCTGGCTGCGCAGGGCGACGATCGCCCCGGCGGCGGTCGAGATCCGGGCTCCGGTGACGCTGGAGACCAACTCGATCTCCGGGTCGCGGAATTCGGTGGTGATCAGCGCCTCGGTGAACTCCGCCTCGATGCCGCTCAGCAGCGTGGAGTGGAAGGGGCCGCCTGCCTTCAGCTCCGTCACCCGGACGGCCCCGGCCGCGCGCGCCGCTCGCATCAGCCGGGCCACGGCCTCGGCCTGCCCCGACACCACAGTCTGGCCGGGGCCGTTGTCACCGGCGATCTCGACCGTGCGGCCGGTGGCCGCGGCGGCCTCGGAGCACAGGCGCGCCACCACGCGGCGGTCCAGACCGAGCACGGCGGCCGTGGCGCCCCGTACCTGGTCGTCGACGGTGGCGATGAGCTCGCCGCGCAGCCGCACCAGGCGCAGCGCGTCCGTCCATTCCAGGACGCCTGCGGCGACCATCGCCGCGTACTCACCGAGGCTGTGTCCCGCGACGGCGTCGGGCTCGACGCCCTGGCCGCGCAGCACGTCCAGGGTGACCAGACCGGCGAGCAGGACGGCGGGCTGCGAGACGGCCGGATCGTCCAGGTCCCGGCCGGGACCGTGCCAGCTCAGCCTCGTCAGGGGGATGCCGAGCACGTCGTCGGCGGTGCGGTAGTAGGTCTCCACCAGGTCGGGCCGCTGAGCGAGCAGGTGCCTGCCCATGCCCACGCGCTGTGAGCCCTGGCCGGGGAAGACGAATGCGGTGCGGTTCATCCTGTCACGTCCTTGTTGTCGGTCAGCGGGGGCCGTGGTGCGGCGGGTGCGCCTCAGCAGGCGAGGGCCGGCAGGGCCGGCTCGGTCACGTCCGCCCGGCCGCCGGTGCCCTGGGCGCGGAGCCAGTCCCCCGTCAGCCAGCGGACGTCGACCGAGCGGGCGGTCTCCCCCCAGACCGCCGCCGCGGCGGCGTGAGTGGTGGTGCAGGGGATGTCGAGCACGGTCCAGCCGGGTGGGTGGCGGCGGGCGTCGACGCCGAGGTAGTCCTGCGCGGGAGAGCGGCTCAGTCCGGTGCCGATCCCTTTGAGGAAGGCTTCCTTGCGGGTCCATATCCGGCCGAAGCGGGCCGTCAGTTCCGCCGCCTCGGCGTCCGCCAACTCGCTCTGTTCGTCCGGGTGCAGGGCCTTGCCGCAGATCTCCACGCTCTCCCTGCGCGGCAGCCGCTCCACGTCCACGCCGACCGGGACCGCCGCCACACCCACGAGGGCGACGCCGCCGCTGTGCGACAGGGAGAAGTGCAGGGGCGGCCGGCCCGGCGTCGGCGTCACCGCCGGCCTGCCGTGCGCGCCGCCGCAGCCCGGGCAGGGCTCGCGGAAGAACCGGAGGTCCTGCGGCGTTGTGTCGGTGTAGCGGCTGAGCAGTCTGCGCAGGGCGACATGAGCGGTGGCGTACAACAGCCCGTCCGCCGGGCGGATGAACGAGGCGGCTCTGTGCCGCTCCGCCGCGTCGAGTTCCGACGTGTCGAGTGCGTCCCCGTCCGTCGCGTCGGGAGAGCGCATGAGCCACAGGTCGACCCGACCCGTGGAAACGGTGAACGTCGCATCCTGTCGGCCGAGTTGGACCAGCGAGGTGCCGGGCCCTGGACTGTGCTCCGCCGTCATGCCACGGCCCCGGAGGCGCTCCGGTGCGGGATGCGGACCGGAGCGAGCTGGTCGGCCAGGCAGTCGACCAGTTCGGCCGCGCTGTTGGCCAGCAGCAGCATCTGCAGGTTCAGTTCGACCTGGAGGGCGGTCTCCATCTGGCGCTGGAGCTCCAGGCCCGCGATCGAACCGACGCCCAGGCTGCTCATCGGCCGGTTCGTGGTGTCCACGCTCTGCGGCGGGATGCCCAGCACCCGGCCGAGTTCCTGTCGTACGTAGGTGTCGAGCATGGTGGTGCGCTGACCGTGGTCCGCCGCTGCCAGGGCGGCGCGGTCGGGCACGCTCACCTCGGCGGCGGTCGGGCCCGTCCTGGCGGCTTGTGGGGTCGCTGTCATGTTCCGTCCTGGGGTCGGTGGCGTACGTCCTGCGGGTGTCCGGCCGAGGGACCGCGTCGGGCGGCGACGTACGCCGGACGACGTGGCAGGAGGCCGAGGAGGGCCACGGCCAGACCGGCGATTCCGACGGCTGTGATCAGCCCGAGCACCGGCCCCCGGCCCACCGGGTACAGCGCGGCGCACAGCACGGTCATGAGGGCCGCGGCCAGTTGGACGGCGGTCTGGTAGATGCCGCCTGCCATCGCCTGCTGCGCGGCCGGGACCGATCCGGTGGCCTGCACGTGGAAAGCGGTGAAGGCGAGCACGAACGCGGCCCCGACGAGCAGCAGGGTGGGGAGCACGTCCGTGGCGTAGTGGACGGCGCCGCCGTCGCGCGGCAGCAGTACGTAGCCGAGGGCCGCGGCCCCGGCTCCCGCCGCGATCAGCCGGGCCGGCCCGAACCGGGCGACGATCCGTCCGGAGTGCAGCGCGGTGAGCGCCAGCGGCACGGCGGCAGGCAGGAAGGCGAGGCCGGTCCGCAGAGGGTCGAACCCCGCCTGCCGTTGCAGGTCCAGGGTGCTCACCAGAAGCAGTCCCAGGTACGAGCCGTTGAGGCAGCCCGCACCGACGGCGGAGCGCACCAGCGGCGCGTGGGCGAGCAGGGACAGGTTCAGCAGGGAGTGCTTCCCGGTGCGTTCCACGCGTACGAAGACCGCTGCCAGCAGCGCCGCGAGGGTGAAGGAGCCGACGGTGACCGGATGGCCCCAGCCGGCGTCGGGCCCGGAGGCGATCGCGTACACCAGGAGCAGCATCGCCCCGGTGAGGCTGAGGGCGCCCGAGGCGTCGTACCGCCGAGGCGTCCTGGGGTCGGGCCGGTCCCGGGGAATCAGCCGCAGCCCGACGACGAAGAGGATCAGTGCGACCGGTGCCGGGAAGGCGAAGGTCCAGCGCCAGCTCACCTCGGTGAGCACTCCGGAGAGGAGCAGTCCCATCGAGAAGCCGCTGGCGCCGAAGAGCGTGTAGACCGACAGCGCCCGGCTGCGTGCCGGGCCTTCGGGGAAGGTGGAAGCGATGATGGCGAGCCCGGTGGGCGCGGTCAGCGCGGCGCAGAACCCCTTGACGAAGCGGGTGGCCACGAGCAGTGTCGCGCCGTCCGCCAGTGCGCTCACCAGGGAAGCGGCGGCGAACACGAGCAGCGCGGTCAGATAGACCGGGCGGCGGCCGAGCAGTGCCACGACCCGGCCGCCGAAGAGCAGCAGGGCGCCGAAGCCGACGGCGAATCCGGAGACGACCCACTGCGCTTGGGCCGTGGTCAGGCCCAGGTCGTCGCCGATGGCGGGCAGTGCCACCAGGGCCACCGACACCTCAAGGGCGTCGATGAGCATGTTCCCGGCGAGCACGAACAGCAGGCCCCACAGGGCGGGGCTCCACCGCCCGTGGATGTCGGCCGGCGCGGTGGCCCGGGGTGTCCTCGCACGTGTCATGGTCCCGTTCCGCAGGTGTGGTGGGGTGGGTGGGTCCGCAGGTGGGTGGGGTGGGTCGGTCCGCAGGTGCGGTGGGCCGGGTGACCGGCCCGGGGCGGGGGGCGGGCCGGCCTCGGACGGTGTCCGTGGCCGGCCCGGCCGGCGCGGCGGGGGGATGTGCGCGCCGGTGGTCCGCCGGTCGGTGGTTCAGCCGAGCAGGGTGCCGCCCGTGGCGTCGACGAAGGAGCCGGTGATCCAGCGGGCCTCGTCACTGGCGAGGAAGGCCACCACGTCGGCGACGTCCTCCGGTTCGCCGACCCGGTTGAAGGTCGACATCTGCGCCATCTGCGCCACCACTTCGGGCATGTCGAAGACCGGGTTGTCGTTGCGGGTGATGCCCGGCGCCACGGAGTTGATGGTGATCGAGCGCGGGCCGAGGTACTTCGCGAAGTGCAGGGCGAGCTGGTCGACGGCGCCCTTGGTCATCGCGTACGCGATCTCGTCGGGGTTGGCGAAGCGGGTCAGACCCGAGGTGATGTTGATGATGCGGCCGCCGTCGGGCATGTTCTTCAGGGCCCGCTGGATGAGGAAGAACGGCGCCTTGGCGTTGACCGCGAACAACTCGTCGAACTTCTCCGGCGTGGTGTCCTCGGGCTTGACCCCGCCCATCACACCGGCGTTGTTGACCAGGATGTCCAGGTCGGTGCCGCCGGTGCGCTCCCGCAGGCCGCTCTCCAGCCCGAGGAACAGTTCGTGCACGTCACCGGGGACGCCCAGTTCGGCGCGGACGGTGAAGGCCCGGCCGCCGTCCTTCTCGATCGACGTGACGACCTCGTCGGCGGCGTCCTCGCGCGAGGTGTAGTGGACGGCGACCAGCGCACCGTCCGCCGCGAGACGTATGGCGGCCGCGCGGCCCATGCCCCGGCTCGAACCTGTGACGAGCGCGGTCTTGCCCGTGAGCCTGCCCATGTCTGTTCTCCTCTTCTTCGCTGTTGCCGTGTCCGGCGACTTCGTCGGTACCGAAGCCACCGGTGTCTTGCGGGACGCGGCCGACGGCTCGCAACCCGGTGCGCCGAACCAGCGGTGCAGCGCCTGCTCCAGGTCCGCTCCCCCGGTGCCGGCCCAGGCGACGTAGCCGTCGGGGCGCACCAGGAGGGCGTCGGCGTCCGCCGAGGCGCCGGGGGGCGCGGTGGCGGCCACCGTGCGCACCGGGCCGGCCCAGCGGTCGGCGACGGTGCGCACCTCCTGCTGCCCGGTGGGGTCGCCGGACAGCAGGAGCAGGACGCCGCGCCCGGAGCGCAGGATCTCGGCGCTGGTGAGCGGGCCTTCCTCGGTGGTGAGCCGCCAGTGCGGCAGGCGTGCACCGAGCAGGGGGTGGTCGCCCGCCCCCACGTCGTAACGGATGTCCAGGCCGGAGATCGTTCCGGCGAGGTGGGCCCGTACGTTGTCGCTCTGTTCGGTCAGCTCGGCGACGACCTGGCGGGCCGCGTCGACCTCCTGCGACCCGAGCAGCAGCAGTGCCTGTGCCCTGATGTTGCTCAGGACCCTCTGGCCGACGACGTGCCGTTCGCCGTGATAGCTGGTGAGCAGCCCTTCCGGGGCCCGCCCGGCGACCTGCGCGGCGAGCTTCCAGCCGAGGTTGGCGGCGTCCTGCAGCCCGAGGTTGAGGGCCTGGCCGCCGATCGGCATCTGCTGGTGCGCCGCGTCGCCCGCCAGGAGGAGCCGGTCGTTCTGGTAGGCGGTCGCCTGCCGGGAGGCGTCACCGAAGGAGTTCACCCACAGCGGTGTGCCGCCGCTGATGTCCTCCCCGGTGACGCGCTTCCAGGTGTCGGCGACGTCCTCGAAGCGGGGCTGCGTGCCGCGTGGACCGGCACCGAACTCGTGCACCATCACCCGGGTCACTCCGTCGGGGCGCCGGGCGGCGATGGCGAGTCCCGCGTCGAGCCGCTCGAAGCGGCGGTTGCGGATGTCGATGCCCGCCACGTCGGCGCGCAGCAGTTCGCGTTGTGCGCCGGTGCCGGAGAGACCGAAGCCTCCCAGCCCGCGTACGGCGCTGTTCTCGCCGTCGCAGCCGACGACGTACCGGGCCCGGAAGAACGCCGTTGTTCCCCCGTCGGTACGCACTTCGGCTTCCGCGTGGTCCTCGGTCACGGTCAGTCCCGTCACGGTGTGACCGCGCCGGATGTCCGCGCCGAGGTCCTCGGCCCACTGTCCCAGCAGTTCCTCGATGCGGGTCTGCGGGACCTTCCACTGGCCCGGGTAGGGGCTGGGAAGGGTGAGGTCGAGCGGAATACCCCCGAAGTGGCCCTTCGGTTCGTTCGGCACCTCACCGAGCGGTGCGAGCAGGCCCCGGCTGTCGAGGAGTTCCATGGTGCGGGCGTGCAGGGTGGAGGCGCGCGACTCGGTGGTCGGCGCGGTGAGCTGTTCGAGGACCACCACGTCCGCGCCGGCCAGCCGCAGCTCGCCCGCGAGGAAGAGCCCGACCGGGCCCGCCCCGACCACGATCACCTGGGTTTCGGTGCAGTCCCCTGCCCTGGTCATGCCGCTTTGCGCTCGGCGTAGTCCTTGGCGTGGCCCAGGGTGGCGCGGCTGTTGGTGCTCAGTGCGCTGTGGACGTACGTCTTGGCGTCGGCGACGGTGGCTTCCGCGCCGAGGATGCGGGTGATGTTCTCGGTGTTGATGGTGACGGTGTGCTGGGACGAGGCGGCCACGCCCGCGTCGTTGGGGGCGAACGTCCAGTAGCCGGTGTGCAGCGTCATCAGCGCCGGGAGCGTCACCTGCTTGTAGGCGATCTTCTCGTGCGGGAAGGCCACCCGGTACGACTTGGTGGTGTGCACCGAACCGTCCTTGGCCCGGGTGTCCATCTCCAGCTCCTGCAGGCCCGGGGAGGGCTCCGCGAAGCGGACGGTGGCGACGTGCGGCAGCCGCTCGGGCCACTGGTCGGCCTCGTTGACGAAGTCGAAGACGTCCTTGGCCGAGCCGTTGATCTGGACGGTGTCCTCGAAGGAGAACGTCAGGTCCTCGGCCGCGTGCGCCGCCTCGACGTTCGTCTTCAGCGCGGCGAGCTCCGAGCGCGAGTTGCGGTCGACGGCCTCGTCGATCCAGGCCAGGCTGTCGGCGTCGTCGTCGACGGCCCGGTAGTCGTGCAGGAGCCGGACGCGGGACTCGCTGCCGGAGAGTGCCTCGATGATCCAGGTGCCGCCCATCGAGGCGATCGGAGCCGCGGAGACCTCCTGGCGGAAGGTGATCCGCAGCTGCTCCGGGTCCAGGGTCCGGCGCGAAGTCCAGTTCTTGGCCTCGCCGTTGGCGGTGGCCCAGATGCGGATGCGCTCCTCGCTCTCGCCCTGTTCCACATGGTCGACGTAGATGGTCGGCGGGAAGATCCGGGGCCAGTTCTGCACCTCGGCTATCAACCGGTAGACGGCGGCGGCCGGGGCCGAGACCGTGATGTCGTGCTCCACCTCGCGCAGGCCGGGCTGGGACATACTCATGCTCCTCTGGTCGGGTTGGGGACGTGGGTCGGGCGGCTCAGAAGTTGCCGAGGCCGCCGCAGACGTTGAGCGCCTGCGAGGTGATGGAGGCGGCGGTGTCGGACGCCAAGTAGCCGACCAGGCCCGCGACTTCCTCGGGCGTCGAGTAGCGGCCCAGCGGGATCTTCGACTGGAACTTCGCCAGGATGGCCTCCTCGGTGGCGTCGTACGCGGCCGCGTAGCCCTGACGCACGCGCTGCGCCATGGGGGTCTCGACGTAACCGGGGCAGACCGCGTTCACGGTGATGCCGGTCGGGGCCAGCTCGTTGCCGAGCGCCTTGGTGAAGCCGACGACGCCGTGCTTGGAGGCCGAGTAGGGGGCGCCGAGCACGACGCCCTGCTTGCCGGCGGTGGAAGCGATGTTGATGATGCGGCCTCGGTCCTTGTCGCGCAGCCCACCGGTGGTGAGCACCTCCCGCGTCAGCCGGAAGACGCTGTTGAGGTTGGTGTCGATGACGTCGTTCCACAGGTCGTCGTCGATGTCCGCGGTGACGCCGCCACCGCTGCGACCGGCGTTGTTGACCAGTACGTCCACGGTCCCGAAGCGGTCGACGGCGGCCTGCACGAAGAGACGGGCATCGGTGCTGGAGCGGACGTCCAGTGTGGTGCCGTCGACGTCGAGGCCCTCGCTCTGCAGCTGCTTGACGGTCTCGGCGACGTTCTCGGCGTTGCGCGCGCCGATGAACACGCGGTGGTTCTGGGTGGCCAGGAGGCGGGCGACGGCGAGCCCGATTCCACTGGTGGCGCCGGTGACGAGGGCGACCCGCTTGTCCTGCTGCGACATAGCTGTCTTCTCCAAGGAAGGTGGTGTGGACCCCGCCGCGGCGGGCTGCGCCGCGGCGGGGGTGGCACGGGGATACAAGGGCGGGGCACACGGGCCCGGTGGTGCGTTACGCGGCGGGCGTGAGCTCCCGCAGGTGCACGTTGATCGCGGCCACGAGGGTGCGCGGGGTGCGGTTGTCGGCGAATATCTCGTCGTCGAGGGAGATGCCGTACTCCCGCTCGATGAGGCCACCGGTCTCCAGGAGCGCGAGGGACTCGTAGCCCAGCTCCTCGAAGTCGGTGTCGAGGATGTCGCCGTCGAGGTCGACGCCCTCTTCCGCGCCTGCGCCCTCCAGCAGAATGCGCTTGAGGTCCTCGAGGGTGAATTCCTGCTTCGACATGGGGTTCCCTTCATACGTCGCGCACCTGGTGCACGGGTCGGGGTCGGACGGAACACCCGCCGCCTCCGTGGGGAGAGGGGCGGGGAGGTGAAGCAGCCGCCGCCTCCGTGGGGAGAGGGACGGGGAGGTGAAGCAACCGCCCCTCGTGGGGAGAGGGACGGGGAGGGGAAGCACCCGCCGCCGCTCTCCGGGGGAGAGAGGGCGGTGGCGGGTGCCGGCTGGGGAGGGCTAGTCGACCGCGCGGACGACCATGGCGGAGTTGAAGCCGCCGTAACCCCGGGCGAGCACCAGCGCGGTGCGCACCGAGGCGGTGCGCGGCTGGCCGGTCACCAGGTCGATGTCGTACTCGGGCGACAGCACCACGTTGGTGGTCGGCGGGATCAGCCCCTCGCGGATCGCCAGGACCGCGGAGACCACGTCGACCGGAGCCGCGCCGGAGTAGAGACGGCCGATCATCGTCTTGGGCGCGGTGACGGGGACCCCGGCGGGGCCGAACACCTCGGTGATGGCGTCGGCCTCCTCGCGGTCGAGCCGCGGGGTCCCGGCCGCGTCGGCGAAGACCACGTCGACCTGGCCCGCCTCGACACCGGCGTCGGCGAGAGCCACCTCGATGGCGCGGCGCAGCCCCGGCGGACGTCCGCTGCCGGGCTTCGGGTCGAAGGTCGCCCCGTACCCCGCGACCTCGCCGTAGACGTTCTCGGCGTCGCGTTCGAGGGCCGACTGCCGGTCCTCCAGGATGAGCAACGCGCCGCCCTCGCCCGGCACGTAGCCGTCGGCCGCCGTGTCGAAGGGCAGGTAGGCGCGCTCCGGGTGGTCGCTGGTGGACAGTCGGCCACCGGCGATCTGGGCGACCCAGCCCCAGGGGCAGATCGACGCGTCGAAGCCACCGGAGAAGATCAGCTTGCTGCCCTTGCGGATCTGCCGGCGTGCCTGGGCGATCGCGTCGAGACCGCCCGCGTGGTCGCTGACGACGACTCCGCTGGGACCGCGCATGCCGTTGCGGATGGAGATCTGGCCGCTGTTGACGGCGTAGAACCAGGCGAAGGACTGGTACGCGCTGACGTACTGGCTGCCCTGGCTCCACAGCTTGCGCAGCTCGTTCTGGCCGAACTCGAAGCCGCCCGATGTCGATGCGGTGACGACTCCCATGTCGAACTCGGGAATGTCGCCGGGCTTGACCCCTGCGTCGTCGAAGGCGCAGTCGGCGGCGACGAGGGCGAGCCGGGTCATCCGGTCGGTCTGCGGGATCAGCCTGCTGGGCAGGTGGTCCGACGCCTCGAACCCCCTTATCTCTCCTGCCAGTTGGGACGGGTAGGAGGAGGGGTCGAAGCGGGTGATGCGGTCGATGGCGTTCTTGCCGACCCGGGTCGCGGCCCAGAAGTCGTCCACGCCGAGCCCGTTGGGGGTGGCGACACCGATTCCGGTGATGATCGTCTTGGTGTTCACGCCTGGCTCCTGTCGGGACGGGCCAGCACCATCGCGCTCTGGAAGCCGCCGAAACCGCTGCCGACCGTGAGGACCGCGTCGGTGCGGTGGTCGCGTGCGATGAGCGGGACGTAGTCGAGGTCGCACTCCGGGTCGGGGTTGTGCAGGTTCGCGGTGGGCGGCACCACGTGGTTCTCCATCGCCAGTACGGACGCGGCGATCTCGATCGAGCCGATCGCGCCGAGCGAGTGACCCACCATCGACTTGATGGAGCTCACCGGCGTGCGGTACGCGTGCTCGCCGAGGCTCAGCTTGAAGGCGGCGGTCTCGTGCCGGTCGTTCTGCTTGGTGCCGGAACCGTGGGCGTTGATGTAGTCGATCTGGTCGGGGTTCATCCGTGCCTCGGCGAGGGCCACGTCGATGGCCTCCGACATCTCGCGGCCGTCGGGGCGAAGACCCGTCATGTGGAAGGCGTTGCAGCGCGAGGCGTAACCGGCGATCTCGGCGTAGATGTGTGCCCCGCGCTTCTTCGCGCTCTCCAGTTCTTCGAGGACGAAGACGGCGCTGCCCTCTCCGAGGACGAAGCCGTTGCGGGTGCTGTCGAAGGGCCGCGAGGCGTGCTCGGGGTCGTCGTTGCGCGGCGTGGTGGCCTTGATCGCGTCGAAGCACGCCATCGTGATCGGCGAGATCGGGGCGTCCGTCGCGCCGGTGATCATGACGTCAGCGGTGCCCTCACGGATCAGTTCGACGGCGTGGCCGACCGAGTCGAGGCCGGAGGTGCAACCTGTGGAGACGACGGTGGCCGGCCCCTCGGCGCCCACGGCCCAGGCCACTTCCGCGGCGAACGAGCTCGGCACGAAGTGGTTGTAGAGGTGCTGCGGCGCGTAGGTGTGGTCGACCAGGTCGAGCCGGCCGTCATTGCTGACCACGCGGTACTCGTCGTCGAGACCGGTGGTCGCGCCGACCGCGCTGCCGATGGTGACACCGGTGCGGTGCGGGTCGAACCCGGCGAGGTCGAGCCCGGAGTCGGCGACCGCCTCGCGTGCGGTGACCACGCCGAACTGGGCGGCGCGGTCCATGCGGCGGATGTCCTGCGGGGTCAGCCCGTGCGACGCGGGGTCGAAGTCGGCTTCGGCGGCGATTCTGGAACGGAAGGAGGAGGGGTCGAAGAAGGTGATTCCCCGAGTCGCTGTGCGTCCTTCGCTCAGCAGACTCCAGAAACTCTTGGCGCCGATACCGCCCGGCGCGAGCACTCCCAGCCCTGTGATGACTACCCGGCGGCCCACTAGCGGTGGCCTCCCTTCGTGTTGGTGTGGAACGGCATCACTGAGCAGCCGTCCAGTGGTAGAAACGGTTGGCCATGGCATCGGCCGGCGACCGCCAGGTCGCCGGGTCGTACGCCTCGATGAACGGCTTGAGGTCCTGACTGATCCCGACGAACCGAGGGTCGGTCTTGGCCGCCTCGATCAGCTCTCCGCCGTTCTCGCCGTCGAAGTCCTGCAGGTGGAAGTACAGGCCCTGGTACGAGAACAGCTGGCGGCGCCGGGTGCCCATGCGGTGCGGCATCTCGCTGCGGTCGAACTCGCCGAAGAGACCTGCGACCTCGGCGGCGGACTGGACGTCCATCCGGGCCACGATCAGGGTGCTGTGCATGTCTTCTCTCTTCCGTGGGTGGGCGGCTGTTCGCGGTTCAGCGGGCGGACACGGGGCTGAACAGGCGGACGAAGTCCGCCACCCCGTCGGTGATTAGCGCGTCGGTCTCGAAGTCCGCGAGTGGGAGCGCGCCGTGGAACGACCGCTGCACGGCCTGGCCCGCGACGAGCTGGATGAAGCGGCCTGCGGCGTGGTCGGCGTCGGCGATGTCGAGGAGGCCCTCGTCGGAGATGCGGCTCAGTCGGCGGGCCAGCTCGCGCTGGGCCTGGCGCGGCCCGGCGACCTGCCACATCTCCAGTACTCCGGCCGGAAGCCGGGTGACCTCGCCGCCGAGGTGCCGCACGATGGCGAAGTGCTCGGGGAAGTCGGTCAGCGGCGTCAGCCAGGCGCGGCCCAGCGAGGCGAGGTCCTGCTCCAGGTCGGTGACCTGGCTCAGGTGGTTCTCGGCGATGACCGTCAGCGCGGCGGCGACGGTGGCGGCACTGTCCAGCAGGACGGAGAGCAGCAGCTGCTCCTTGTCCTTGAAGTAGTGCTCGACCATGGCCTGTTCGAGGCCGACCTCGGCTGCGATGGCCTCGATGGTGGTGTGTGTCCAGCCTTCACGGGCGAAGACGGTGCGCGCCGCCGCTACGACGGCCCGGCGCTCCTCCGCCGGACCGGCCTGGACCCGCGTGATGGTTGCCTGTGGCGTAGCCATTCGGTGTTCCTCCCTGGGACGTGCTGGTCTGAGTGGTGGGTGACGCTGCTCAGGTCTGAGTGGGCGGGTGGCACTGCTCAGGTCCGAGTGGGGGCGCCGTTCAGGCGGCCGACGGCTTGCCGAACCAGCGCTCGACGGCCATCGGCAGGTCGTGGTGGCTGCCCGGGGCGGCCCAGGCGACGTAACCGTCGGGGCGGATCAGCACCGCCGTGGTGCCCCGGAGTTCGTCGGGGACTTCGTCGGCGCCCGGGGTGGCGGTGACGATGTCGACGCGGTCGGACCAGGCTCCGGCACGTGCGCGAAGGCGGGGATTGTCCGCGAGGTCGAGCAGCACACCGCGAGCGGAGTGCAGGAGTGCGGTGCTGGAGGTCGCACCCCTGGGGCCGGTCAGCTCCAGATGGGGCATGCGCTTGCCGAGCAGCGGGTGGCTGCCGCCGCCGACCTCGTAGGTGATCTCCAGACCGCTCACCATGGCGGCGAGGTGCTTGGCGACCTCGCCGTATCCGATGAGTTCGCCCAGTACGTCGCGCAGCGGCTGTACCTCGGGTCCGCTGAGGAACAGCAGCCCCTGGGCCTGGGTGTTCATCAGGAGGCGTTTGCCGACCGCGTGCCGCTCGCTGTGGTAGGTGTCCAGGAGGTCCACCGACGCGGTGCCGTTGACCACGGCGGCGAGCTTCCAGCCGAGGTTCACCGCGTCCTGGATGCTGGTGTTCATGCCCTGTCCGCCGGCGGGCAGGTGGATGTGCGCGGAGTCACCGGCCAGGATGACGCGGCCGCGACGGTACTCGGTGACCTGGCGGGTCGCGTTGCCGAAGGCACTGACCCAGACCGGCTCGGCATGCGAGATGTCGTCCCCGGTCAGCCGCTTCCAGGCGTCGGCCACCTCGTCGAAGGACGGCGGGGTCTCGCGCCGCTGCGGCGGGGTACCGCGCTCGCAGACGATGATGCGGGTGATGCCACCGGGCAGCGGGCCGACCATGACCATGCCGCCGGGCAGCGTCTCACCGATCATGCGGGGCTCCAGCTCGATGCCCTTGATGTCGGCGAGGTACATCTCCATCGTGGCGGCGGTGCCGGGGAAGTCGAAGCCGACGGCCTTGCGCACCAGGCTGCGTCCGCCGTCGCAGCCCACCAGGTAGGAGGCGCGCAGGGTGTGTTCGCCCTTCGGGCCGCGGACCTCGACGGTGACGCCGTCGCCGTCGTCGGCCACGGAGAGCACCTCGTGGCCGCGCCGGATGTCGGCGCCGAGGCTGGTGGCCCACTGCTCCAGGTGCGTCTCGGTGACGGACTGCGGAACGGTCTTGGCCGCCTGCAGCGCGCCTTCGAGGACGCCGAAGTCGATCGGCAGACCGCCGAAGTGCCCCTGGTTGCTGGTCTCGACCTCGCCGAACCTCGGCAGGATGCCCCGCTGGTCGAAGACCTCCATGGTGCGGGCGGTGAAACCGAGTCCCCGGGACTCCCCGGTGCGGCTCTTCAGCCGCTCCAGGACGACGACCTCGACTCCCGCGAGCCGCAGTTCGCCCGCCAGCATCATTCCGGCGGGGCCCGCGCCCACGACGATCACTGCTGCATCCATGTACCTCTCCTTGGCCATCTCGGGGACCCCTTCAGGGGGTTTACGCATTCGCACTTCCCGGCCGTACGAATACGGGTGCACTCGCGGCTCAAGACAGAACAGCGGAAGTTAGTAATGAGCTTCTTCGCTCCGGAAGGGAATCACAAGCCCCTTCCTTTCAGGTTTCCGTGATTTTCCGTCACGCATCTACATGACAGGAATCTGCCGGTCACGGGAGTGACAGAGGAATGCAAAATCCCCCGTCCACGACGCCCCGCGTCAACTCCCCCACGGCATGCGAGAGAACCTTGAAGTGCATGTCAGAGATTCCACAGAAATGCACTCCCGAACTTGCCCCGTAAGGAAAGCGGGAATTACGTTGCCCTTCCTACGGACAATCACGAATGGGGGTTGCGGTGATGCACGGAACGATTCGTACGGCCGACAGGATCACGGTGTGCGCGGGTGCGGGATGCCGACGCAGGGAGGCCGCCGGGCAGGCAGGACGTGTCGCCGTCACCGGGACCCGGCTGTGCCCGCCCTGCCGGGAACGCCTCTTCCAGGACCTCGGGAGACTGCCGGCCCTGTACGAGGAGTGCGCGCGGCGCCTGGACGGCAGCGCGGACCGTACGCAGGAGAGGACCTCCGGCGGCTCACTGCCCGGCATGCCCCTCAACACCGCTGCGCTGGAGGTGCGTTCGGCCATCGTCACGGTGCTTGCCTCCTGGGCCGCCGTGGTCGCCGAACAGCGCCGCGTCCGTGCCCCGCTGCGCACGGTTCCGCTGCTCACCGAGTTCCTGCGTCGGCATGCGGAGTGGCTCACCCGTCACGAGGCGGCGGGCGAACTCTCCCTGGAGGTCACCCGGTTGGCGCGCGGCGCGTGGCGGGTCATCGACGCCGAACCGCAGCGCCGGGTGGCCATCGGTGACTGCGTGGAGGAGGACTGCTCCGGTGCCCTGACCGCCGTGGTCCGTCCGGACCGTCCGGCGGTTCCGGCCGAGATCACCTGTGACGCGGCCCCGGAGCACCACTGGTTCGGCCACCAGTGGTTGCAGTTGAGCCGTCGGCTCAGTGCTCGTACGGTCGAGGTTACGGACGCGAGCGGGCCCGGCCCGGAGGAGGCGCTGGCTGACGGGGTCGAGGAGAACACCGGGGCCGACCGGGACGAAGCGGCTGCCGAGGCCGAGGCACAGCCGGTGACCTGGCTGTCCGCGGCCGATGTCGCTCGGCTGTGGAGCATTCCGTCGGGGACGGTCTACCGTCACGCCAGCCAGCAGAACTGGCGTCGCCTCAGCGCGCGGGGCCGCACCCGCTACCACCACGCCGACGTCCTGCGAACCCTCAACGCACTCCACCCCTAGTGTGATGCGCCGGAAAACTGAGGTGTAAGTGGCTAGGGTGTTTTCATGTCGCCGGGGCCTCTTGCTGTTGAAGTTGTGCTGTCTGTTGGTGAGTTGGCTGAGCTGACCCGCTGGGCAGGCGGGGCGGAGGGGCCCCGTCTGGCTGAGCGGGCCCAGATTGTACTTGCGTGTGCGCAGGGGCTGCCGACAGTGCAGGTGGCGGCGAAACTCGGTGTGGCGGCGGATACGGCCCGCAAGTGGCGTTCGCGGTTCGCCGCCCGGCGCATCGCCGGGCTGGCGGACGCGCCGCGGCCGGGGCGGCGCAAGCCGGAGCTGGTGCTGTCCGGGGTCGAGCGCGCGGAGCTGACGCGCTGGGCCAGGCGGGCGAAGACCGCGCAGTTCCTGGCGTTGCGCGCGAAGATCGTGCTGCGGTGTGTGGAGGAGGGCACGAACAAGGAGATCGCCGCCGAACTCGGTGTCGCGCACGCGACGGTCAACCGATGGCGGTCGAGATTCATCCGCCTGCGGCTGGACGGGCTGACCGATGAGCCGCGTCCCGGCCGGCCGCCCTCCATCCTCCTGGACCAGGTCGAGGAGGTGCTCACCGCGACCCTGGAATCCACCCCGGGCAAGGACACCCACTGGTCGCGGGCGTCGATGGCCCGGCATTCCGGCCTGTCGAAATCGACGATCGGACGGATCTGGAAGAAGTTCGACCTCAAACCGCACCTCCAGGACGCGTTCAAGCTCTCCACCGACCCGCAGTTCGCCGCCAAGGTCGTCGACGTCGTCGGCCTGTACCACCACCCGCCCGAGAAGGCGGTCGTGCTGTGCGTGGACGAGAAGTCCCAGATACAGGCGCTGGACCGCTCCCAGCCCGTGCTGCCGATGATGCCGGGCATGCCCGAGCGCCGTACCCACGACTACTACCGGCACGGCATCACCAGCCTGTTCGCCGCCTTCAACATCGCCGACGGCACCGTCATCTCGGCACTGCACCGCCGCCACCGGGCCATCGAGTTCAAGAAGTTCCTGACCCGGATCGACAAGGCGGTGCCCGCCGGACTCGACGTGCACCTGGTATGCGACAACTACGCCACCCACAACACCGCCGAGATCAGGACCTGGCTCGGCAAACACCCCCGCTTCCACGTCCACTTCACCCCCACCGGCTCCTCCTGGATGAACCAGGTCGAGCGTTGGTTCGGCCTGCTGACCGACAAGCTCATCCGCCGCGGCGTCCACACCTCGGTGAAGGCCCTGGAGGACGACATCCGCGCCTGGATCGGCACCTGGAACGAGAACCCGCAGCCCTTCACCTGGACCAAGACCGCCGACGAGATCCTCAACTCCCTCGCCGACTACCTCACGAAGATCGCACCACCCCACACCAGGACTACCTAGCCACTTACACCTCAGTTTTCCGGCGCATCACACTAGGGTCCCCCCCCCATGGCCCCCTCGGGCGGCGGGGCCGCCCCCTTCCCCCTTCCCCAGTCCCCTTGGGCGGCGGGGCCGCCCCCGGGGGGCGGAACGGGCGGGCAAGGGGGCGGCCCCCTCGCTCCGGGCCCACCCCGGTGCTGGCCCCGCCCCACCCCGCTGCCGGGTGGATGCGGCGATGGCCCGCCCCACTCCCGCCAGGCGGGGGTGGGGCGGGCCATCAGCAGTCCGGGCCGGGGTGGGGTTCAGTCCTTGATTTCGCAGATCTGGGCGCCGGAGGTGACCGAGGCGCCGACCTCGGCGGCCAGGCCCTTGACGGTGCCCGCCCGGTGCGCGTTCAGGGGCTGTTCCATCTTCATGGCCTCCAGGACCACGATCAGGTCGCCCTCGTTGACCTGCTGGCCCTCCTCGACCGCGACCTTCACGATGGTGCCCTGCATCGGCGAGGCGAGGGTGTCGCCGGACGCGGCGGAGCCCGCCTTCTTCGCGGCCCGCCGCTTCGGCTTGGCACCGGCGGCCAGCCCGGTACGGGCCAGCGTCATGCCCAGCGACGACGGCAGGGAGACCTCCAGACGCTTGCCGCCGACCTCCACGACGATCGTCTCGCGGCCCGACTCGTCCTCGTCACCCTCACCACCGGGCACGGTGAACGCGGGGATGGTGTTGGCGAACTCCGTCTCGATCCACCGGGTGTGCACGGTGAACGGGTCAGCGGTGAACGCCGGGTCCACCACCACCGCACGGTGGAAGGGAATCGCGGTGGCCATGCCCTCCACCTGGAACTCCTCCAGCGCCCGCGCCGCCCGCTGCAGGGCCTGCTCACGGGTCGCCCCCGTCACGATCAGCTTCGCCAGCAGGGAGTCCCAGGCCGGGCCGATGACCGAGCCCGACTCCACCCCCGCGTCCAGCCGCACCCCGGGACCCGACGGCGGAGCGAAACGGGTGACCGTACCCGGAGCGGGCAGGAAACCCCGGCCCGGGTCCTCACCGTTGATACGGAACTCGAAGGAGTGCCCGCGCACCGGCGGATCCGTGTAGCCCAGAGCCTCACCGTCAGCGATCCGGAACATCTCCCGCACCAGATCGATCCCGGACACCTCCTCGGTCACCGGGTGCTCCACCTGCAGACGGGTGTTGACCTCCAGGAAGGAGATCGTGCCGTCCGCCCCGACGAGGAACTCCACCGTGCCCGCGCCGACATAACCCGCCTCGCGCAGGATCGCCTTGGACGACGCGTACAGCTCCGCGTTCTGTTCCTCGGTCAAAAACGGAGCCGGGGCCTCCTCCACCAGCTTCTGATGGCGGCGCTGGAGCGAGCAGTCACGGGTCGAGACCACCACCACATTGCCGTGCGTATCGGCCAGGCACTGGGTCTCCACATGCCGCGGCTTGTCCAGGTAACGCTCCACGAAGCACTCCCCGCGCCCGAACGCCGCAACCGCCTCCCGCACGGCCGAGTCATACAGCTCGGGGACCTCTTCCAGAGTGCGGGCGACCTTCAGCCCCCGCCCGCCACCACCGAACGCCGCCTTGATCGCGATCGGCAGCCCGTGCTCCTCCGCGAACGCCACCACCTCATCCGAACCGGAGACCGGATCCGGGGTGCCCGCCACCAGCGGGGCCCCCGCACGCTGCGCGATATGCCGGGCGGCCACCTTGTCACCCAGATCACGGATGGCCTGCGGCGGCGGACCGATCCACGTCAGCCCCGCGTCCAGAACCGCCTGGGCGAACTCCGCGTTCTCCGACAGGAACCCGTACCCCGGATGCACCGCATCCGCACCCGAGTCCTTCGCGGCCTGCAGCACCTTCGCCATGTCCAGATACGACGCGGCCGGAGTGTCACCGCCCAGAGCGAACGCCTCGTCAGCCGCCCGCACATGCAGAGCATCCCGGTCCGGATCGGCGTAAACAGCCACGCTCCCGATCCCGGCATCCCGACAGGCCCGGGCAACACGGACAGCGATCTCGCCTCGGTTGGCGATGAGCACCTTGCGCACGATGGCTCCCTCCTCCAGAGATCCGGATACCTTCACCCACCCTCACCGGAACGCGCTTCAGAGATCAACGTCCTCGGGTACAGACCTTGGTGAACTTTCCCGCCACTCCCGCCACTCCCACCACTCCCGCCGAATCCGGCGACCGCTCACGGATGGCCGATCCTGAAGCCGACCCCCCGTACGGTGATGACCCAGCTGCTGGCTCCCAGCTTGCCGCGCAGGCTGCTCACGTGTGTGTCGATGGTGCGCCCGGGCGGGGACCAGGAATCGTCCCAGACCTGGGTCATCAACTGCTTGCGGGAGATCACCGTTTCGGGCTGGGAGGCCAGCAGGTGCAGCAGGTCGAACTCCTTGCGGGTGACCTCGATGGGCCGGCCGCCGAGGCCGATCTCCCGCTTGGCGGCGTCGATCCTCAGCGGACCGCGCTGGATGACCTGATCGAGAGGCTGCGGCGGCCTGACCCTGCGCATGATCGCTTCCATCCGCGCCATCAGCTCACGGAAGCCGTAGGGCTTGGCCATGTAGTCGTCCGCACCGGCCTGTAGTCCCAGCACCCGGTCGAGTTCGGAGTCCCTCGCGGTGACGGCGATGACCGGGGTGTCGGAGGTGGCCCGGATGCTGCGGCAGACCTCAAGACCGTCCAGGTCGGGCAGGTCGAGGTCGAGCAGGATCAGGTCCGCGCTCCGGTGCACCTGCAACGCCTTCGCGCCGGTTGCGACGCTTTCCGCCTGGTAGCCGTGCCGGCGCAGGCCGAGCACCAGGGAATCGGCGGCCCGCGTCTCGCTCTCCACCACGAGGATCCTCAGTGCCTCCCGGCGGGGACGGGCCGGCGGTGCGCCGGAAGCCTGTCCCTCCAGGGGCTCCGAGGTGCGGTGTTGCGGTATCCGCGGTGCCAGTAGGTTCGTCGTCGGCTGCCCATCCATCATGTCTCCCCGTGTCCGCGCACCAGGCGCATCCCAAGCTGGACGTTCGAGACGAACGTACAAACCGCACCGGCGGTTTGTCAAAGAAACCTGCCGCCTGCACGTTTCCGCGAGGCACTCGCATACCATGATCCAAAACTAAGCGGATTACCCCTTTTGCCCAGGTCACTTGCGCCTTCCTTCACACAAGTATGACCGCCGCCTGGTTGACCTTTGCGCTACAGGACCGGAATGATCGACACGCATTATTCGGGAAAACCGGACTTTGCGCTCTAGAAATTATACCGTCATGCTGGTTTACTTCATTGACCAGCAGCAACGTTCGCAACGGGAGCCAACCAGTGAGCAAACAGGAGCGGGCCGCCCGTACCCGCAACGCCCTGGTCCACTCAGCAGCCGAGCTGTTCGAGCGGCACAGCTATGTCAAGGCCAGCCTGGACGAGATCAGCGCGGGCGCCGGGGTGAGCCGCGGTGCCCTGCACTTCCACTTCCCGAACAAGGCCGCTGTCGCCGACGCCGTCGAGACGGCCGCCGCCCGCGCCCTGCACCGGGCCGCGGGAGATGCCGGGTCGGTGCACGTGAACGCCTTACAGGCGCTGGTGGACCTCTCGCACGCGCTGGCGCAGCTGCTGCACAGCGAGGTGGTGGTGCGCGCCGGATTCCGGCTCAGCTGTGACGCGGAGCTGCGCACCGACGTCAGCCTCCGTCGCCAGTGGCAGCGATGCGTACAGAGGCTCGTGGCACAGGCCGCGCGGGAGAACGCGCTCGCAGCGGGGGTTGCGCAGGAGCGGTTGGTGGCCATCGTGATGGCCACGACCACCGGACTCGAAGTGCTCAACAGGGACGACAGGAACTGGCTGTCCCACTACACGCTCACGGGTTTCTGGCAGCTGCTGCTGCCGACGGTGGCCGCCCAACGCGCCCTGGGAGACCTCGATCCGAGCGGCACGGGCTCGTCGTACGACGCCGTACCGGAGACGGCGCAGCCGTTCGCGCCCAGCAGGAACGCCCGACCCCACTGACCCCGTCGCACGCCGGGTCGCCTCCCTGCGCCTGCCGTCCCGAGCCGCGCCGGGACGGCACCACGACGTGGGCAGCCGGTGCGCCCGACGCACGTCGACTACCCACTCGCCCTCGCCGTCGCGGATCTTCCGCGAACTTCCGCGGTTATCACGGAACTTGACGGAACGTCACAGAGCTGCGCGCTACGAACCCGCGAGCCGCGCGGCTCAGGCAGGCCGGAGCACGACCGGCAGGGTGTCGTAACTGTTGATCACGAACGTCGGGTTCGGGCGGAGTTCCTCGTCCGAGCACGCCAGCACCATGTCGGGGTAGCGCTCGAACAGCGCCTCGAAGACGGCGGTCGCCTCCATCTGGGTCAGACTCACTCCCAGGCAGCGGTGCACCCCGTGGCCGAATCCCAGAGAGTCCTGGCCCCGCCGCAGTACGTCAAAGGCCGCCGCGGTCGAGCCGTACCGCTCCGGATCCAGACCGGCCGCCGCGAAGGACACGATGATGGGGTCGCCCTTCTTGATGAGGACGCCGTCGAGGTCGATGTCCTCCACCGCGAAACGCATGGGCGCGAACGCCCCGGGCGAGTGGACGCGCATGGTCTCCACGATCACGTCGTCCCAATCGGCCCGGCCGGCGCGGACGTGCTCCAACTGTTCGGGGTCCGACAGGAGCGCGGCCGTCGCGTTGACGATCAGTGCCGACGTGGTGTCCTGGCCCGCCGCGATCATCAGGTAGAGGGTGCCCAGGAGTTCCTCCTCGGTGAGTCGCTCGTCGTCGTCACGCGCCGCGATCAGCGAGGAGGTCAGGTCGTCCCCCGGCTCGGCGCGCTTCAGGGCCACGTGCTGGGCGAGGAGGCCGAATGCCTCCCTGCGCGCCCGCTCCATCTCTTCGGCCGGCACCGTGGTGTCGAACACGGTGTGCAGGGCGTCCGACAGCGCCCGCATGCTGCCGTCGTGGGCGACGCCGAACAACTCGCAGATCACCCGGTAGGGCAGCCGGTCGGCGAAGAGCTTGCGCAGGTCCACCGCCTGACCCGGCGGCACCGCGTCAAGGGCTTCGAGCTGCTCGGCGGCGATCTCGTGGATGCGCGGGCGCAGGGCCTCCAGGCGACGGGGGGTGAAGGCTCCCGCCACCAGTCTGCGCAGCCTGGAGTGGCTCTTCCCGTAGGCGAACATCATGTTCTCGTTCGCCACCCAGGGGTACAGCGGCCACGCCTCGGTTATCTCTCCGGCGATGAAACTCGGCCAGTGCAGCCTGGCGTCCCGGGAGACCCGCGGGTCGACCAGCAGGCGCTCCACGTACTCCTGACGGACGACCCCCCACGCGATCACCCCGCCCGGCAACTCCACCTGGACAGCCGGTCCCTGCTCGCGCAGCAGGGCGCCCTCGCCGGCGATATCGCGCCCTGTGACGTCCAGGGCGTACGGGCAAGCAGCAACACCGTTCATGAAGTGCACTCCGTTTCGACTGTCCATGACACGCGCCTCGGGGGGCGCGTGCGCACACAGAAGGGACGTGTGTCCCCTCCCCCTCCACTGGTGGATCGGTCGGTACTACGCCGCCGGAGCAGGTGTCAGTTCCTCCTGCTCACGACGGTGTTCCATCGCGGTCTGGTACACGCGTTCGGCCCGGTCGGCGGAGAAGTCGATCCGCACGAGCACGCCCGGGACCATGATCGACGTCAACAGATACCGCTGCATGTCCAGCACACGCTCGACGAGGTCCGCGTGGTCGGTCATGATCTTCGAAAGAACCTGGGCGCCGGTGAACGATCCCACGAACGCCTTGGACGCCGCACCCACGTCGATGTGCGGCAGCAACTCCCCGGCAGCCTTCGCCCGTTCCAGCAGATCGACGTTGAAGTCCACCCAGGACTGCATCGGCCCCCGGCGGTCCAGCCCGTTGCGCGGGGCTCCCTGCTCCACGGTGAGCCGCACGCTGCCGCGCACGAGCGGTTCCCGCTTGCTGAGCATGTACGCCAGCAGAAGCGACCCGTCCAACCCCTGCTGCATGATCAGGTCCTGCGTCGGGGCAGGCGGCACGGGTGTGTGCTGACTGCCCAGCACCTGCTGGGCCAAGTCTTCCTTGGACGTGAAGTGGAAGTAGAGCGCCCCCTTGGTGACCTGGGCCCTCTTCAGGATCTCCGAGATGGTCGTGGCGTCGTAACCGACCTCGTCGAACACCTCTGCAGCCGCGACAAGGATCTTCTTGCGCGTCTGCACGGCCCGCTCCTGCCGCGCCATACGTACCTCCCAAGTAAAGGAAACCGAAAGGTTCGTATTCTATCACCATAACGCTGGGTCACATTCGGGTCACCCATGGGCGAAATGGTGCTACGCAGCGTTGAACCGGCCCGTCCGGAGTCGCCAAGAGTGACCGTAGCAGCAATAAGAAACCAGTGGGCCGGTTTTTCTGAACTTTCTCGACGTCAGCATTCGGCCACTTCTGGATGTCGAGTCCCAGCCATGAACCCAAGCCATACCGCCTGTAGACCCACATGGACCATGCCCGGAAGCGATTCACCCCTGACGTCGGACCCCCTCGACCGGACGCCACGACTTCCCGAAGTGCCTTGAAAACAAAACCGGTTGGTACGTATCTTGTGGATCGGCGCCATCCACTCTGCCTGGAACCACACCCAACGGGGGAAGAGTCCATGACTGTGTTGACGTTTCGCAAGGAAAGATCCGCTGACGACGCGACAGTGAACCGCACCGCGACCTGCCTGACGGAGCCCCGGACCGAGCCGGTACCCCAGCTTCCCGACCGGACCGTCGGCGAACTCGCCCACCTGCTGTTCGACGGAGAACTGCGGGACGAGATACACACGGACTGGCGCACGCTCATCGCCGAAGACGCCTTCCGCCCCCGACACGACCTGACGCCGAAGGAACGCATGGCGCTGTCGTACGAGCGGCTGCGACTGGTCAACGACGCGACCGCCGACCCGCTGGCACTCGCCTACGACCCGCACAGGCTGGCCAGCCTCCACGAGTGGACCGGGGTGGTCGACAGCGGGCTGACCACGCTGACCGGCATCCACTACAACCTGTTCCTGGGCAGCCTGCTCGACCACGACGGCTTCCAGCGGGACCTGACCGACTTCGCCTCGCTGCACCGCACAGGAACCTTCCTCTGTACGGAGTTGGAGCACGGCAACGACGCCGCCGCGCTGGAGACGACCGCCGAGTTCGACCGCGAGTCCGGCGGATTCATCCTGCACACCCCCACTCCGGGGGCAGCGAAGTTCATGCCGAACACCAGCGTGACCGGTGGGCCGAAGACCGCTCTGGTGGCGGCACGGCTGATGGCGGACGGTCAGGACGAGGGAGCCTTCCTCTTCCTGACGCCCCTCAGCGACGAGGCGGGCATCCTGCCCGGCATCACCGTGCGCGAACTGCCGCAGCGCATGGGCAGCCCGGTCGACCACTGCCTGACCACCTTCGACCGGGTGTGGCTGCCGCAGACCGCCATGCTCCAGTCCCAGCACGGGAGACTCGACGACAACGGCGAGTTGCAGAGCACCCTCGGCAATCGCCGCAAGCGGTTCCTGCGGTCGATCAAGAGGGTCACCACAGGAAAACTGTGCATGAGCGCCGCGGCCGTCGGTGTCTCACGCACCGCCCTGACGCTGGCCGTGCGGCACGCCCACTACCGCCACATCAGCGGTCCCCGCAGCGGCCAGTGGGCGCCCCTGGTCGCCCAGCGCAGCCACCACGGCCGGCTGCTGGAGGCGATGGCCACGACGTACGCCATGACCTTCCTGCACCGCACCGTCGTCTCCCGCTGGACCGAGCACCAGGAGGCCGACCGGAACGAGACCGAGCGTCTGGTGGCGATCGCCAAGAGCTGGAGCACCTGGCAGGCACGCGACATCATCATCGAATGCCGGGAACGGTGCGGGGCCCAGGGGCTGTTCACCACCAATCGCCTGGCCGAACTCATGGCGGACATCGAGGGCACCATCACCGCCGAGGGCGACAACCTCGTGATCTGCCTCAAGGCCGCAGCCGAGATGATCTTCGATCATGAGGTGGACCTGCCCGCCACCCGTGCGCTGCCCCTGAGCGAGCGCACGCTGAACGATCCGGCGTTCTTGCAGGAGCTGCTCGGCGGGGTCGAGGAGATCTGGCAGACCCGGGCCCGCCTCGCCCTGCGCCAGGGAAAGAAGGGGGACCCGACGGCCCGGTGGAACGCGACCTCCGCCCCCGCGCTGGAAATGGTCTTCGCGCATGCGCAGCGGCAGGCCGCCAAGGCCCTGCTCACCGCAGCCGACCGGGCCACCGAACCGCAGGCGCGGTTTCTTCTCGACGGGCTGGGCCGACTCTTCCAGCTGAGGCAGCTCAGCAAGCACACCGGGGACCTCCTGGCCGAGGAGCGCATGACGGCCGACCACGTCCGGGCCCTCCCGCAAGCTGTCGAGACGGTCATCGCCGAGCTCGCACCGCACCTGATGACTCTCGTCGATGCCTTCGACATCCCGGAGGAGGCGCTCAGTGCGTACCCCCTCGCCCGCGGGGCCTACGTCGGCGACGACCTCGCCGTGCCTCCGCACACCGCCGCCGTGACCCTCCGCCGGTTCGCCGCCTCGGCCCCGACACCCGGATAGCCCTCGGCCGGTCTCCCGGGCGGGGCTCGGCCTCACGGCCGTTGCCCCGCCATGCCGCCCGTGCTCGTACTCGTACTTCTGCTCATGTCTGTGCCTGTGCCTGTGCTCTTACGTGTTCCTGCGCCGACCCTCCGGGCGGCGCGATCCCGAGCAGGTCGAGGACCGCGGCCAGCCCCCGTGGACGGTCCGGGCTCCGGTCGGCCGGGAGGATGTACGCGGCGATGCCCGCGGCCGCGGCCGCACCGTCCCGTACCGCGTCGTCGCCCACCATGAGGGCGTCGCCCGGCCTCACCCCCAGCCGTTCGCAGGCGGCACGGAAGATCGTTGCGTCCGGCTTCTGGATGCCCACCTCGCAGGACAGGACGAAGTCCGTCACGAGACCGGCCAGCGCGGACCGGTGGAAAGAGCCGCGTATGTCCCAGCCGGTGTTGCTCAGCACGGTCGTCGCGATGCCCGCCTCGTACAGCGCGCTCAGCACGGGGGCGGTGTCGGGGTAGGGGCGCCAGCCGTCCGCCGCGATCACGCAGTCGTAGAACGCCTCCGCGATCAGGGTGTCCCCGCCCGCAGCCGATGCGGCGAGGCCGGTCCACACCCTGCGGTGCCGATCGGCCGACAGGTCCGCGTCCGCGCGCCGCACCCGTCCCTCGGGCGAATCGACCGCCGCGAGGATGCCCGTGCACAGTTCCTGCGCGCGGGCGACGTCCACCTCCCGTCCGCGCAGTGCGCAGTGGGCGACGAGGCGTTCGGCTCTGATCACCGAGGTGTCGTCGAACAGCGTGCCGGAGAAGTCGAAGATGACCGCTTGCGCACGGCGCTCCGTACGTCCGTGTTCCGTACGTCCGTGTTCCGTACGTCCGTTCTCCGTACGTCCGTGCCGTGCGGCCGCCGCGTTCATCGGCGTACCTCTGCGAGCAGCGGCAGCGAGGCCACCAGCGTCAGGGCGCCCAGCGCGAGGCACAACAGGGGCAGTCCGCCGGCCGTGAGCAGGGGACCCGCGAGGCCGAGCGTTCCGGCGACGGCGCCCACGCCCATGGCCGACTCACCGATCCCTTCCGCCCGGTGACGGCGTGCGCCCCGGCTGCGCTGGACCACCAGCGCGCTGCCACTGATGAGCTGGAGGTTCCAGCCCAGGCCCAGCAGCAGGAGCCCGGGCACCGTGGTCCAGGTACTGCCGGTTCCCGCCGACGCGACGAGCGGCAGGGCCGAGAGCTGGACGACGGTGCCGAGCAGCGCGACGTTCCGGGCGCCGATACGGTCGCACAGTCGCCCCGACAGGGCCGAGGGGCCGAACATCAGCGCGACATGAGCGGCCACCAGCAGGCCGACCGAGCCCAGTGGCCAGTCGTGGGCGTGCAGATGCACCGGGGTGACGCCCATCGCCGTCACCATGGTCAGGTTGGCCACGCCGAGCAGCAGCAGCGCCAGGGCCGCCCCGCCCCTTCGACGGCCGCCCGCAGCCGTAGCCGTACGACCGCCTGCCTTGTCTGCGACGCGGTCCCCGCGCGGCGAGCCCCCCTGCGCGGCGAGCCGGGTCCCGGCGTGCCGCAGCCGGTGGTGAAGCCGCAGGGTCAGTGCCGCCGCGGTCGGGAAGGCGGCGGCGGCCAGCAGGTACAGGCCCGCGGTGTCCGGCAGCCCCAGGGCCCGTGCGACCGTACCCGAGGGGCCGAGGAGCGCCGGGCCGACGACCGCCCCGACGGTGACCGCGGTCATCGCGGTGCTCATGGCACGTGCGGTACGTCCGGGAGGCGCGCCGTCCGCGGCCACGTACCGGCCGAGCATCACCGCGTTGTTGCCGGTGCCGAGCAGCAGACTGCCGAGCAGGAGCGCCGCGGGGCCGGTGTCGGCAGCCGCGACGATCACCAGAACGGCACCCGCCGTGGCCAGGGCGTATCCGGCGGTCAGTCCCGCGGCCCGCCCGTACCGGCGCATCATTGCCGTGAGCGGTGGGGCGGACAGGGCGGATCCCAGCACCAGGAGACCGAGCGGCAGGGCCGTGAAGGCCGCCGATCCCAGTACCTCTTCGGCCATCAGCGCTCCGGCCGTGCCACCGGCTGCCAGTCCCAGCGCCCCCACGGCCTGCGCGGCGAGCAGGGTCCCGGGCACGTGCCGTGCCCGGGGCCGCTCCGACGCGGCGTGTCCGGCGGCGGTGTCCGGCGTACTCGCCCCGGCGGCGGTGTCCGGCACGTCCGCTCCGGCACCGGTGTCCCGCGCGCCCTCGGCCGACGGCCGCGCGGTGCCCGCCGGGCCGGTCCGCCGGATCATCGCAGGGCCTCCTCGGCCGTCGGCAACGAGACCTCGTGCTTGCGGAACAGGTCGTCGATCCGCAGGTGTTCAGGGGTCATCCGGGTGCGGTGCGGCCGGGTGAGCCGGGTGATGCGACGCACCGAGTCCGGTGCCGCACCGGCTATCGCGTGGTTCAGCAGGCCCCAGCCCAGCGTGTCGAAGACGTCACGTATCTCGCCCTCGGCACCGGAGCGGGTGCACGTGTGCGCCAGCCGCTCGAAGCCAGCACGCAGCTCCGGAGTCAGCCGGGGCCGGCCCTCGGCGCAGTCCACGTCGCCGCCGGGTGCCGGGTCCGCGTTCGGCGCCTCCAGGCTGTTGATCAGGGGGCTCAGGTCACCGGAGTAGCGCGGGTCGTAGAGACCGGGGTAGGGCTGTTCCTCGTAGCCCGGCTCGTATCCGACGACCTGCACGGGCACCGCCCTGCCCTGTTCGGCCACGGTTCCCAGGGCCAGGTCCAGCAGGCGCACGGGCCAGCCCAGGTCGTGGATGGCGTACAGCCGGAACTGCGCGTCGAGGGGCGCCAGCGCGGCAGTGAGCAGCAACTGGGCCGACTCGCGCGCCGACTGGACGTAGAAGGAGGTGTCCCTGCCGTGCAGCCGCAGCGGTTGGCCCCTGCGGCACCAGGTGCGGAAGCGGGAGAGGACGATCGCGTTGTCGACGACGTGTGTGAAGCGGACGGCGGCGCCCGGCAGCGCCCCGCGCTCCGCCGCGTCGGCGACCAGCCATTCCCCGGTGCGCTTGCTCTGGGCGTACACGTCGCTGGTGTAGGGCCGCAGGGCCTTTCCGGTGGAGGCGTACACGAGTTGCCCGGTGCCGGCGGCGGCACACGCCTCGATGACGTTGGCGGTGCCGAGCACATTGGTGGTGATGGTGAGCGCGGCCTCACGTTCGGCCAGGCCCGGGTCGCGCTGTGCGGCCAGGTGGAAGACGAGGTCGGGCCGGACCCGGCGCATGAGCGCGGTCAGGCGTGATCCTTCGCGGATGTCGAGGCGGTGGTACTCGGTGGCGTCGGGCAGGAGGGGCCGCTCCTCCAGTCCCACGCCGACCGTGCGCGCCGGGGCGTAGGAGTGCAGTTCGCTGAGCAGCGCCCGCCCGATACAGCCTGCCGCACCGGTGACCAGGACGGTGCGGCCGCCGATGCGCCGGCGCAGGGTGCGATCGGGCAGTCGGATCGTTCGGTGGCGTACGGCCAGATAGTCCTGGAAGGCGGACAGGCTCTGCGGGGACACGCTTTCTGGGTCCACCGGGTCCAGCCGACCGCCCTCGGAAGCTTCCATGGGGTCCATGCGGCACCTCGTGTTGGTGGGGAGCTGTGCTCCGAACGCAGGTGAGCGTAGACGCCGTGCGGGCCGGTCGGCACCGACCTTCCCAGGCCCTGAAAATCCCTGTCCCAACTCTGAAGAACCTTGCCCAACATCTGTCAACTCGCCTTCGCAGGAGGGCTGTTGAACCTGCCTACACTTCACCGTCAGCCCCTCTGCGACCTTGCGAGATGTCGCCACACCGTCGCCGTGCACCGTCGCAGTACGGTGCGCGGCCGACGGCCGGAGGGAGAACCGAGCCGAGGGGAACCCCCGAACCATGGACACGACACAGCAGGGCGGCGCCGAGCTGGTGATCGCCTCCAACCGCGGCCCGGTCGAGCGGCGCACCGGCGCCGACGGGCGGGTGACGGTGCACCGGGGGGCGGGCGGACTGATCGCCGTGCTCGGCCCGGCGCTGGCCTCGCACGGCGGGGTGTGGGTGGCCGCCGCCCTCACCGACGAGGACCGGGTCGCCGCTCGTGAACTGCGCGCGCGGGGGCGGCTCGATGCGGTCGATCTGCCCGAGGGGCGGATCGGCGTCCGCCTGCTCGACTTCGATCCCGGCGACTTCGCCAGCTACTACCGCACGATCTCCAGCGAACTGCTGTGGTTCCTCCAGCACCATCTGCAGCCCGGTGGGGCACCGACGACGTGGGATGCGGGGCTCCGGGGCCACTGGGACGCCTACCGCCGCGTCAACGACGCGTTCGCGACAGCGTGTGCCGAGGCCGCCGCGCCCGGCGCGACCGTGCTGCTCCAGGACTACCACCTCACCTTGGCCGCGCGCCGGCTGCGGGAGTTGCGCCCCGACCTGCGCAGCGCGCACTGCACGATGACGCCGTGGGCGGACCCGGAGCACTTCGCCGCGCTCCCGGACGACGTCCGGCGTGAGCTGGTGAGCGGTCTGCTCGGCGCGGACCTGGTGTGCTTCCTCGTACCGCGCTGGGCCGAGGCGTTCATGTCCTGCTGCGAGCAGCTGGGCCTGCGCGTCGACCGTGCCCGGCGGGCCGTGCGCGGTCCCGACCGGCGGTGGTCGCGGGTGCGCTGCTTCCCGGTGGGCGTGGACGCCGCGTCCTTGCGGAGCCGGGCCGGGGCGCCCGACGTGGCGGACCACGAGCGGCAGTTGAGCGCCCTGACCCGCGATGCCCGGCTGGTGGTGCGGGTGGATCGGATGGAGCCTTCGAAGAACATCGTGCGGGGCCTCGACGCCTACGCCCTCTTCCTCGAACAGCACCCCGAGCAGCACGGATCGGTGGTCCACTTCGTACTCGCCTACGCCTCACGCGGCGAGCTGGCCGCCTACCGCGACCTGGCCGCACAGGTCGGCCTGCTGGCCGAGGACATCAACCGGCGCTTCGGCACCGCCGACTGGCAGCCGGTCGTACTGGAGACCCGCAACGACTTCGGGCGCGGCCTGGCGGCGATGGCCCTGGCCGACGTGATGGTGGTGAACCCGGTACGGGACGGCATGAACCTGGTCGCCAAGGAAGCCGCGGTGCTCGGGCGGCGCGATCCGGCACTGGTCCTGTCCCGGCACGCGGGCGCGGCCGACGACCTCGCCGACGGCTGCACGCTCGTGGACCCCTTCGACGTGCGACAGCTGGCGGACGCCATCGCCGAGAGCCTCGCCCTCCCCCGCACCGAACGGACGGTGCGGCTGGAACGCCTGCGCAAAGGGGCCGTCGCCCTGCCGCCCGGCCAATGGCTCGCCGAGGTACTCGCGGCGCTGGCTCAGGAGGACCGCACGCGGGAGTGAGGGACCGCCCCCGCCTTCCGCATGTCCGCCCACGAAAGGTCGTTCCCGTGCATCCCCCCTGCTCGACCAAGGTCCCGTACTCCTCGGCGAGTCCATCGTCGTGCCCCCGGTGCTGCTCGCCGGGGAGGACGACGAGGAGACCGCCGAGGCGCACATCGTCCGTGGCAGCGACAGGGACCGGGTGAGCACCGAGTGCTGACGTTGAGGCGGATGTTCGAAGCCCTGACCGTACGGAACTTCCGGCTCTTCGCCGCCGGGCAGCTCCTGTCCGTCACCTGCACCTGGATGATGATCGTCGCCCAGGACTGGCTGGTGCTCTCGCTGTCCGGCGACTCGGGCACGGCGCTGGGCCTGGTGACGGCCCTCCAGTTCACGCCGATGCTCCTGCTCACGCTGTACGCGGGGCGGCTCGCCGACCGGTACGACAAGCGTCTGCTGCTGATGGCGGCGAACCTCGCCGCAGGCGTCCTGGCGCTCCTGCTGGCCCTGGTCACCTTCACCGGCGAGCTGCGCCTGTGGCACCTCTGGGTGTTCGCTGCGCTGTTGGGCGTCGTGAACGCGGTGGAGGCGCCGACCCGGATGGCGTTCGTCGGCGAGGTGGTCGGCACGACGCTGCTGCCGAACGCCTCGGCGCTGAGCGCCGCGTACTTCAACGCGGCGCGTGTCGTCGGCTCCGCCCTGGCCGGGCTGCTGATCAGCAGGTTCGACGCCGGTCCTGTGATCCTGCTCAACGCGGTGAGTTACCTCGCCAGCGTGGGCGCGCTGCTGCTGATGGATCCCGACCGGCTGCATCGCGGGGCCCGGGGTCCCGGCCGCGGCGGCGTCGTGGACGGTCTGCGGTATCTGAGGGGCCGCTCGGACCTGGTGGTGCCGCTGGCGCTGGTGGGCGTGATCGGCATGTTCGGCTTCAACTTCCAGCTGACGCTGCCGCTCATGGCGAAGACCGTCTTCCACGCGGACTCCGCGTCGTTCGGGTTGCTCGCCAGTGCGCTGGCCGCGGGTTCGCTGCTCGCCGCTTTCGCCACGACGGGGCGGCGGAGCAGGCCGTCGGCCGTGCTGGTCATCGGGTCGGCCGTCGCCTTCGGGGCGATGACGACGCTGTCCGCGCTGGCCCCCACGTTCGCCGTCGCGCTGGTGCTGCTGGCCGCCACGGGATTCGCGATGATCTACTTCGCGCAGGCAGCCAACCACCGGGTGCAGTTGGGCACCGACCCCGCCTACCGGGGCCGGGTGATGGCCCTCTACACCCTCACCCTCCAGGGCACGACCCCGCTGGGAGCCCTCCTGACCGGCTGGCTCAGCGAGCACTGGGGAGCGCGGACGGGCCTCTGGTCCGGCGGCGCCGTGTCCCTGTGCGCGGGGCTGCTCGCCCTGTGGGCACACCGGCGGGGACCTTCCGCCCCGGCCCCGAAACCGGGGCCCCTGCGACGGCGCCCTTCCGACGCCCGCCGGTGAGGGCCCCGGATCAGGGGCTGGCCGTGGAGACCGCGTACACCCAGGGCCGCTGGGGCACCGTGCGGTCGACGGTGATGTCGACGGTGGGCAGCGGGTCCTTCTGCGCGTACGTCAGGCCCGACCACTTGCGGTGCGGGGTGAAGACCCAGCCGACGGTGGCCTGGTCGTGCGGCCTGATGGTCACCTCGCCCTGCTTGAGGGCGGCGGTGGACGTACCGATGCTCTTGAGGAAGACGTCCAGGTCGGCGGGGGTGGTGGCGAACCGGACGTGCATCCGGCTGGTCTTCCAGTTGTTGGTCTCGTAGTACGCGAGGTTCTGGGCCATCAGCGGGATCGGCAGGTGGTAGATGCGCCGCTGCACCTGGGAGGGGAAGCCGACGGTGAGTCCGGCGTTGGCCGCCTCGCGCTCCTTGTTCACGCCGCCCTCGCGGCTCTGCTCGGCGGAGACCAGGAGGTAACCGGCGGGGATGCCGATGAGCAGCACGATGATGGCCAGGGTGAGACTGCGGCGCACGATCATGTGCAGGCGGGTCTCCGGCGGCTTGTTCTTCTTGTTGTTCTTGCCGCCGCGTGCGCCACGGTCGCCGTTCGGCTCGCCCTGGGAGGGGCTCTGGCGCGGAATCGCTGAAGTCATTCGGTGGTTCCCTGTGCGTTTTCGGCGCGGTCGGAGCGTGGGGCGGTGGCCTCGGCCGTGGTGTCGACGGTGGTGGCGTCGGCTGCGGGCCGATCCTGGGTGTCTGCTTCCACGGTACGTTCCTTGCCGGCCGGGACGGCGGCTGCGGCGGGAGTGGTCGCTGTGCGGAGGGCCTGGGCGTAGCGCTCGTAGCGCTCGTGCCGCTCCACCCGGCGGCGGTTCGCGCGCCGGAAGCGGCGGGCGACCAGGCGGGCGAGGTCGGCGGCGCCGACCATTCCGGCCTCGGGGCCCAGCTGTGCCTTGGCGATGCGGGCTTCGGGGCGGTAGCCGCGCCCGGTGAGGTGGCGGCGGAAAGCGTCCCTGGCGGGCCCGATCAGGAGGTCGTCGGCGGCGCTGACACCGCCGCCGATGACGAAGCAGGACGGGTCGAGCGCGGCGGCCAGGTTGGCGATGCCGACACCGAGCCACTGGCCGATGTCCTGGAGGAGCTCGACGCACATGGCGTCGCCGCCGCGCGCCAGCTCGGTGATGAGGGGTCCGGTGATCTCGTGGACGTTCCCGCCGACCCGCTCGATGAGGTGGTACGCGACCGGGGAGTCGGCGGCGGCCAGTTCCCGGGCCTCGCGGACGAGGGCGTTGCCGGAGCTGTACTGCTCCCAGCAGCCCCGGTTGCCGCACGGGCAGCGGTGTCCGCCGGGCACGACCTGCATATGGCCGAACTCACCCGCGACGCCGTACTCGCCCCGCTTGACCTGGCCGTCTTCGAGGATGGCCCCGCCGATGCCCGTACCGAGGGTGATCATGACGAGGTGGTCCTCGCCGCGTCCGGCGCCGAACCGCCACTCCGCCCAGGCGGCCGTGTTGGCGTCGTTGTCGACGAGGACGGGGACCGCGAGGCGGGAGGAGACGGCGTCGCGCAGGGGCTCGTTGCGCCAGGCGAGGTGGGGGGCGAAGAGGACCTTGTTGCGGTCCGCGTCGACCCAGCCGGCCGCGCCGATGCCGACCGCGTGGACGTCGTGCCGGTCGGAGAGGTCCAGGACCAGTTCGACGATGGTGTCCTCGACGACCTTGGGGCTCTTGGACTTGTCCGGGGTCTCGGTGCGCAGGGTCTCCAGGATGGTGCCGTCGGCGTCGACGACGCCCGCCATCACCTTCGTGCCGCCGATGTCGATGCCGACGGTGGGCACGCGCGGGGCGGTCAGGTGGGAGCGGCGCTCACGGGGTCCTACGGTGCGCAGGACGGTGGCGCGGGCGGTGCCTCGGTTCGCGAAGTCGCGGTAGCTGCTGCTCATGCGGGGGAGCCTTCCGCGTGGGGCGCTGTCCCGTGGAACCGGGAGGGGCGGGGGGAACGCACGAGGGGAATCGTCCCTGCGGGGTGTCGGGGAGCCGGGGACTCGGGGCTGGGGCCGATGCACCGGCGGCGGACGGCGCCCACCGCCGCCGATTCTGCCATCCATGGGCATAAGGAACCTGTCCGGGCGGCCGTCCGGGGCCCTCCCCGGGCGGAGTTTCCGGTACGGATTCCGGCTCTGCGGGAGGGCCCCGGGGGGCGCGTCGGTGCTAGACGGCGGGCTTCGCGTCGACCGGGTGGCCGCCGATCCGGTCGGGGGCCGGGGCGCGCTCCAGTTCGTGGCTGAGCTCGTCGAGTTCGCTGCCGCCGGCCATCTGCCGGGTCAGCTCGTCGAGGGTGGTGTCCTGCTTGGTGCTGCTGCCGGACATGGCGCCCCGCTTGAGGAGGACGAAGCGGTCGCCGACGAGGTAGGCGTGGTGCGGGTTGTGTGTGATGAGGACGACACCCAGGCCGGCGTCGCGCGCGGCGGCCACGTACTTCAGGACGACGCCCGACTGCTTGACGCCGAGGGCGGCCGTCGGCTCGTCGAGGACGAGGACCTTCGCGCCGAAGTGCACCGCACGGGCGATGGCGACGCACTGCCGCTCGCCGCCGGAGAGGGTGCCGATGGGCTGGTCGACGTCGCGCAGGTCGATGCCCATGCGCAGCAGCTCGGCGCGGGTCGTCTCGCGCATGTGCTCCACGTCGAGACGCCGGAAGGGACCCCGGCCCTTCGTGGGTTCGGAGCCGAGGAAGAAGTTCCGCCAGACGGGCATCAGCGGGACGACGGCGAGGTCCTGGAAGACGGTGGCGATCCCCCGGTCGAGGGCGTCGCGCGGGTTGACCAGGGTGGTCTCCGCGCCCTCGATGCGGAAGGTGCCCGCGTCGTGCTGGTGCAGCCCGGCAATGATCTTGATGAGGGTGGACTTGCCCGCGCCGTTGTCGCCCAGCACGCAGGTGATCTCGCCCGCGTGGACCTCCAGGGAGACGCCTTCCAGGGCCTTGATGTTGCCGTAGAACTTCGACACGTCGTCGAGCTCGACGAGCGGCGTTCCGGGGGCGGGGAGGGACGTTTGGGGTTCGACGGCTGTGCTCATGACCGTGCCTCCGCTCGCTTGCGTACCCATGCGTTGAGCAGGGTGGCCAGAAGGAGCATCGCTCCGAGGAAGAACTTGAACCAGTCCGGGTTCCACTCGGCGTAGACGATGCCCTTGCTCGTCATGCCGAAGATAAACGCGCCGACCGCCGAGCCGATCGCGGAGCCGTACCCGCCGGTGATCAGACAGCCGCCGATGACGGCCGCGATGATGTACGTCAGCTCGTTGCCGACGCCCTCGCCGGACTGCACGACGTCGTACGAGAACAGCAGGTGCTGGCCGGAGACCCAGGCGGCGAAGGCGACGCCCATGTAGAGGCCGATGCGGGTCTTGTTGACGGGGACGCCGGTGGCGCGGGCCGCGTCCTTCTCGCCGCCGACCGCGAAGATCCAGTTTCCGGCGCGGGTGCGCAGCAGGATCCAGGTGGCCAGGGCGATCAGCACGAACCACCACAGGATCGTCACCTTGAGGTTGACGGAGCCGATGGTGATCTGGGAGGCGAAGACGGCCTTGGCGGACTCGAAGCCCTCCATGTCGCCGATGCCCTTGGTGGAGACGGTGCCGCTGATGAGCTTGGTGAGGCCGAGGTTCAGGCCGGTCAGCATCAGGAACGTACCGAGCGTGATGATGAAGCTCGGGAGTTTGGTGCGGGTCAGCATGAAGCCGTTGAAGACGCCGATCAGCAGCGTGACCAGCAGCGACACGAAGACGCCCACCCAGACGTTCGCGGTCATCTGGTAGCTGAACATCGAGGAGATCAGCGCGGAGCTGGTCACCATGACGCCCGCGGACAGGTCGAACTCGCCGCCGATCATCAGCAGGGCCACGGGGACGGCCATGATGCCGATCGTCGACGCCGCGTAGAGGACGGTGCCGAAGCTGGAGGCGCGCAGGAAGCTGTCGGCGGCGATCGAGAAGAACAGAAACACCGCGACCGCGCCGACGATGGAGCCGAGTTCCGGGCGGCCCATCAGCTTGCGCAGGGGGGAGGTGTGGACGAGCCGCTCGTCCTGCTTCGGTTGTGGTGCCGGTGATTGTGGTGCCTGTGCCGTCGCTGTCATCGGGTCCCCCGCTTCGTGTACGCCTTCAGCTCGGCCGCGTCGTCCTTGGTGATGATCTGGGGGCCGGTCAGGACGGGCTTGCCGCCGCCGAGAACGTCCGCGTTGTAGCGGTAGAGCCAGAGCAGGTCCACCGCCTCGTATCCCTGGAGGTACGGCTGCTGGTCGACGGCGAAGCCGAGCGTGCCCGCGTCGAGGGAGTCGGCGACCTTGGCGTTGAGGTCGAAGGTGTCGATCTCGGCGGCGCTGCCCGCCTGCTGCTTCGCCTGCACGGCCGCGTCCGCGAAGGGCGCGCCGAGGGTGACGACGGCGTCGATGTCCTTCGCCGTCTGGAGCTTGGCCTCGATGGACGCCTGGACGTCGGGCATGTTGGTGCCGTCGACGTAGAGGTTCTCGACCGTGCCCTTGAAGGACTTCTTGACGCCTTCGCAGCGCTGCTCGTGGCCGACGTTGCCCCGCTCGTGCAGCACGCACAGGGCCTTCTTCTTGGAGCGCTCGGTCAGCTCGTCGCCGACGGCCTCGCCGGCGATGGTCTCGTCCTGGCCGATGTGGGTGAGCGCCCCGAACGCCTTGGACTCCTCGGTGCCCGAGTTGATCGTGATCACCGGGATCCCGGCCTTCTTCGCCTTGGCGAGGACGTCCTTCATGGCGTCCGGCTTGGCGAGCGTGACGATCAGTCCGTCGACCTTCTTGTCGATGTACGTGTCGACCAGCTGGGCCTGCTGCTGGGCCTCCGCGTTGTTCGCATACAGAAAGTCGATGTTGTCCTTGACGGCTGCCTGCTTGGCCCCGCTCTGCACGATGTCCCAGAACGTGTCGCCTGCACCCGAGTGGGTGACCATGGCGAAGGTCCACTTGGGGGTGTTCACCGCGGCCTTGCCCTGGGCGGCGGCCGCTGCCGCGCGCTCCTCGGCCCGCTTGCCGCCGGTGCTGCTGCAACCGGTGAGGGAAGCCCCGAGCACCGCCGCCAGCACCGCGCCCAGCGCGCGTACCCCTGTCCGAACCCTTGCCACGACGTCGTGCCCTTCTCGCTGTACTCCTGGGTGCGGCCGGGGGGTATTGAGCCAGACCCCGGCCGCCCAAGTATCGGTCATGGGGGTCCGTCGTGTGGTCGGCGGGTACGTCATCGGGTGCCGCGGGCGGTGTATTTCTCCAGTGCGGGTACGTCCTTCTCGGTGACGATCGCGGGTCCGGTGAGGACCGGTTTGCCGCCACCCAGGACGTTCCCATTGGTGCGATTCAGCCAGATTTCGTCGATGGCGAGGTAGCCCTGGAGGTACGGCTGCTGGTCGACGGCGAAGCCGACCGCCTTCGATTTGAGGCTCTTCACGACGGCCGCGTTCAGGTCGAAGGTGTCGACCTCGGCCGTGCTGCCCGCGCCTTCCTTCGCCTTCACCGTTGCGTCCGCGAACGGTGCGCCGAGCGTGACCACGACGTCGATGTCCTTGGACGCCTGGAGCTTGGCCTCGATGGAGGAGGTGGTGGCGGGCATGTTCGTGCCCTCCACGTTGAGGTTCTCGACGCTGCCCCTGAAGGTCTTCTTGACGCCCGCGCAGCGTTCTTCGAGGGAGACGTTGCCCTGTTCGTGGATGACGCACAGGGCCTTCTTCTTGCCGCGCGTGTTCAGCTCCGCGCCGACGCCCTCCCCGGCGACGGCCTCGTCCTGGCCGATGTGGCTGAGCGCGCCGAGGCCCGGGGAGTGCCGGCCGCCCGAGTTGATGGTGACGACGGGGATGCCCGCGGCGACGGCCTTCTTCACGGCCGCGCCGACTGCTTCGGGCTTGGCGAGGGTGACGACGATGCCCTGCACCTTCTGGTCGACGGCCGCCTCGATGAGGGATGCCTGTTCCTTGCCCTCCTTGTTGGCGGAGTAGAGGAAGTCGACGTTGTCCTTGGCGGCGGCGGCCTTGGCGCCGCTCTGCACGATGTCCCAGAAGGTGTCGCCCTCGCCGGAGTGGGTGATCATCGCGATCTTGATGCGGGGCGTGTCGGCGGCCTTTCCGCCCGCGCCCTGCCCTGCGGACGGCTTCTCCTCGGAGCTCTTGCCGCCGGAACCGCTGCATCCGGTGAGGGCGAGTGCCGCCGATATGCCTGCCGCGGCCAGGAGTGCCGCCTTGCGACGTGCCGTACGAGTGGTACGCATCGTGGGTCCGCCTCGTGTCCCCCGCCGCCCGGTTGCGGCTGGGGGTGTTCTAACGGGGGGTGCGCGACGGCGTCAATGGTTTGTCCGGACATTCGCGAGGTGCGTTCATGAGGTGCACACTTCACGGCCTCACGTGTCACGGCCATTCGTGTCACGGCCGTACGCCTCACGGCCGTACGAGCAGCTGGAAGTCGAAGGCGTACCGCGAGGCCCGGTAGAGGTGCGAGCCGAACTCGATCGCCCGGCCCGTCCCGTCGAAGGTCCGCCGCTCCATCGTCAGCAGCGGCGCGCCCGCGCTCTCCCCGAGGAGCGCCCCCTCCGCCGCCCCCGCGGCTTTCGCCCCGACGGTCTGGCGGGCGCTGTGCAGGGTGACCCCGGCGGCGCGCATCACCCGGTAGAGACCGGTCGACTCCAGCTCGGCGCTGTCGAGGGCGAGGAGCCCGAGGGGAAGGTGGTTGCGCAGGTACGCCATGGGCTCGCCGTGCGCCGAGCGCAGGCGGTCGATGCGGTGCACCTCGGCTCCCTCGGCGACGCGCAGTGCGGCGGCGACCGCCGGAGCCGCGGGTTCGACGGCGTTGTGCAGGACGAGGGTGGTGGGCCGTTGACCGGCCGCCTCCAGGTCGTCGTACAGGCTGCTCAGCGCGAGCGGGCGTCTGACCTGGCTGTGCACGACCTGGGTGCCCACTCCCCTGCGCCGCACCAGGAGGCCCTTGTCGACCAGGGACTGGATGGCCTGGCGGACGGTGGGGCGGGACAGGCCGAGGCGGGCGGCGAGGTCCACTTCGTTGCCCAGGCGGCTGCCGGGTGAGAGCCGGCCCTTCTCGATGGCGGCTTCGAGCTGCTGGGAGAGCTGGAAGTAGAGCGGGACCGGGCTGCTGCGGTCCACACCGAGTCGTAGGGCGACGGTGGGGTCGGTCGCTGGTTTCGGCACGGGGGTGAGCGTAGTCCTGCGGGGTCGGCGCGTCACCAAGTCCCGTTGTTCACACGTGCTGTTGTCCACATGTCCTGTTGTTCTTACGTCCTGTTGTCAGGACAAAGTCCTTGACAGGCTTCGGGGCCTGTTGTCGGCTGGGAGCATGCGTATCGGACTCATGGGCACGGGCCGCATCGGTTCCTTCCACGCCGAGGTGCTGTCCCGGCATCCGGCGGTGGGTTCGCTGGTGCTGGCGGACGCGGACGCGGGGCGGGCGGCTGAGGTAGCCGCCCGTGTGGGGGCCGCATTCACCCCTGCGGAGGACCTGTTGACCGCCGGGCTCGACGCACTGGTGATCGCGTCGGCGACGGCCGCGCACGCCGAGCTGATCGGACGGGCCGCGCGGGCGGGGCTCGCGGTGTTCTGCGAGAAGCCGATCGCCGTCGACCTGCCGGGCACGCTGGAGGCACTGCGCCAGGTGGAGGCGGCGGGCACGGTGCTCCAACTCGGCTTCATGCGACGCTTCGACGCCGGTTACGGGGTGGCCAGGGCCCGCGTGCGCTCCGGCGAACTGGGCCGCCTGCACACGATCCGTACGGTCTCCTCCGACGCCGCGCCGCCCCCGGCCGCGTATCTGCCGCTCTCCGGCGGTCTCTACCGGGACTGTCTGGTGCACGACTTCGACATCCTGCGCTGGGTGACCGGGCGCGAGGTGGTGCGGGTGTACGCGGCCGGGTCGGCGGCCGGTCCCGAGATGTTCGCGGCGGCGGACGACGTGTCCACGGCCGCAGTGGTGCTGACGCTGGACGACGGGGTCCTCGCCACGGCGACCGCGACCCGCTGCAACGGCGCCGGATACGACGTACGCATGGAACTGGCCGGTGACCTGGACCAGTTGGCCGTCGGCCTGGACGACCGTACCCCGCTCACCTCCGCCGAGGCGTCGGGCCCGCCCGCCCCGGCGAAACCGTGGTCCGGTTTCCTGGAGCGGTTCGCCCCGGCGTACGAGGCGGAGCTCGACGCGTTCCTCGGCGTCGTACGGGGATCGCTGCCGAATCCGTGCGACGGGCGCGAGGCCCTGGAGGCGTTGCGGGTGGCGGAGGCGTGCGAGGTGTCGCGGCGGCAGGGGCGGGCGGTCCGGCTGAGCGAGATACCGGGGCGGTGAGCCTCAGTAACCGACCGTGAACCGCTCCCCCACGTGCTGCGGGCGTTCGATCTCGTCGAGGAGCGCCACCGCGTAGTCCTCGGTGCTGATCCGGCTGTTGCCCTCGGCGTCGAGGACCAGGGCCTCGGTGTCCGTGCGGTAGACACCGGTGCGCTCACCGGGCTCGATGGTGCCCGCGGGGCTGAGGTTGGTCCACCGGACGTCGCTCACGGTGCGGTAGAAGTCGAGCGCGTCGCCGTGCGCGTGCATGATCTGGAGCAGGAACTCCGGCAGGCCGTCGGCGTCCCACACCTGCTTGCCGTCCGGGGTGCGCAGCGAGCCGGCGCCGCCGACCGCGATGAGGCGGGGCGCGTCGTCGCCCAGCGCCCGTACGCCTCCCACCAGGGCCTTCGCCGAAGGCTCGATCGTCGCCAGGTGGCCCGGGCCGTCGCCGCCGCCGACCGCGGTGACGAGGACGTCCTGCCCCTTGGCGACCTCGGTGACCGACGTCGGATCGAGGACGTCTCCGACGACGACGGTGAGGTTCGGGTGCGCCTCGCCTGCGAGCTTCGCGGGGTCGCGGACGACGGCGGTGACCTGGTGGCCACGGTCGAGGGCCTCGCGCAGGATGCGGCTGCCGATGGTGCCGTTGGCCCCGAAGAGGGAGATCTTCGCCATGGGGTGGGGTCCTTCCGAGGATCTTTGAGGATGGTGAATTTCCGGACTCAGAACCCTGCGGTCCTTCGTCGCTCCTCCAACATAGGAGGTGAAAGCTAGGAAAGCCGGGTACGCTCCGGACACATGGTGGTGAAAAAGCGACACACGCCTCTTTCTGGCACTCCGGGCATCCCCGCCATCCCCGAGGTCCGGTTCCACGCGCCCGGTGGGGCACCGGCCGGGATGGAGGTCCTGACCCTCGCCACGCTCCGCGCGAACGCCTGCGCCGACTCGATCTCCGCCACCCATCGCCCCGACTTCCACCACCTTCTCCGGCTGGAGAGCGGCTCGCTCCCCCTGATGGTCGACTTCGCGTCGTACCGGATGCTGCCGGGCGAGTGGCTGTGGGTGCGGCCCGGGCAGGTGCACCGCTGGGACGATCTGTACGGGGCGGAGGGCACGCTCGTCCTCTTCGAGGCGGGTTTCCCGGACCCCGCGACGAGTACGGCAGCACGGCTGGACGATCCTTTCGGTCCGACGGTACGACGCCTCTCGGAGGCGGGCGACGCGGCGGCCCGGCGGGCCCTGGACCAGCTGCACCAGGAGTACCGGGCGCTGCGCGGTGCGGACCCGGACGCCCAGGGCGCCTGGCTCCCGCCCGACGCCCACCTCTCCGTACTGCGCCACCTCCTCGCCGTACTGCTGCTGCGCCTCGCGCACACCGGGGAGCAGTCGGCGGGCTGCGACAGCCCGGACGCGTTCCTGCGCTTCCGGGCGGCGGTGGAACGGGACTTCGCGCGCACGCGGCGCGTCGACGACTACGCGCGGGAGCTCGGGTACGCGGCGCGCACCCTGTCGCGGGCGACGCTGTCGGCGGCCGGGGTCGGCGCGAAGGAGTTCATCGACCGGCGGGTGGTGCTGGAGGCCAAGCGGCTGCTCGCGCACAGCGACCACAGCGCGTCCCGGGTGGCGGCCCTGCTCGGCTTCCGGGACGCGGCGAACTTCGGGAAGTACTTCCAACAGCGCACCGGGGAGAGCCCGTTGGCCTTCCGCACCACGGCACGAGGCGGCGCCGTCTAGGACTTCAGCGCCGGAGAGGCCCCGGCCCGGTCGGTCATGGACGAGCGCTGGCGGGGGCGGCGCGCCTTCCGTGGGCGGAGGATCCGGCGGGGTCTCACTGACTCCAGCCTTTCACTGACTCCCGCGCGGAGCCCTACCCGGACTTCTGCACGGTGAGGACGGTCCCCTGCGCCACCGCGCACAGCGTCTCGACGCCCGCCTCGTCCGCCACGTACAGCTCGCACCGGCAGACCGCCTGGCGTCGCCCGCCGTGCACGGTGGAAGCGCGGGCTATCAGGGTGGTGCCGGTGGCGGGACGGATGTACTGGATGGAGAATCCGCCGGTCAGAACGGCGGGGCCGAGGGCCGAACCCGCTGCGAAGGTAAGGGCGTTGTCGGCCGCGTAGGCGAGGACACCGCCGTGCAGGAACCCGTTCTGCTGGCGCAGGTCGTCCCGGGCGTCCAGCTCCAGCACGGCGTCACCGCCGCCGAACGCGGTGATGCGGGCACCGAGCAGGACGCTGAACGGCTGTGCGTCCAACGTCTTCTGAGCAAGCGTCAGGTCAAACGTCACGGCGGCGTCCGGCGTGCCCGGTGCGGGAGGTTCAGTGGTGGGGTTCATGGCGTCACCACCGCACCGGCAGCTTGCGCACGCCCCTGATGAGGAGTCCGGGAACCCATTCGACCGGGCCGCCGTCGGCGGCGAGGGCCAGGTCGGGGCAGCGTTCCAGCAGCGTACGGATGGCGATGCGGCCTTCCATGCGGGCCAGCGGGGCGCCCAGACAGAAGTGGATGCCGTGCCCGAAGGCCAAGTGGCCCTGCGGGGCGCGGTGGATGTCGAAGCGGTCGGGCTCGGGGTAGCGGTCGGGGTCCCGGTCGCCCGACGCGAGGGAGACCAGCACGGGCTTGCCTGCGGGAATGACCACTCCGCCGAGCTCCATGTCTTCCCGGGTGAACCTGAAGGTGGCGTTCTCCACGGGGCCCTCGTAGCGCAGCATCTCCTCCACGGCGCCATCGATCAGACCATCGAAGTCGGCTCGCAGGGCGGCGAGTTGATCGGGGTTGTCGAGCAGGGCGCGGACGCCGTTGGAGATCAGGTTGACGGTGGTCTCGTGTCCCGCGACGAGCAACAGGAAGGCCATGCCCACGAGTTCGTCGGGCGAGAGCTGATCGCCGTCCTCGTCGCGAGCCTTGATGAGCGCGCTCATCAGGTCTTCTCCGGGCGCGCGGCGCTTTTCCTCGATCAGTTCGACGAGGTAGCCGCCCATCTCGGAGACGGCGGCGGCGCTCGCCTCCGTACCGGTCGGCGCGACGACCTCGTTGGACCAGGCGCGGAAGCGGTCGCGGTCCAGGTCGGGAACGCCGAGGAGTTCACAGATGACCGTCATCGGCAGGGGGAAGGCGAGTGCGTCGATCAGGTCCGCCGCCCCTGTGGCGGAACTCCCCTTCGCGGTCATGGAGTTGACGAGGTCGTCGGCGATCTGCTGCACGCGCGGGCGCATCGCCTCGACGCGCCGCGCCGTGAACTCGCGGGCGACGAGCTTGCGCAGCCGGGTGTGGTGCGGCGGGTCGGTCTCCAGCATGTTGCTGCTCATGGCGGTCGCCTGCTCGGGGTCCCAGAGCTCGGAGTTGCGCCAGTTCTTGGAGAGCCGGGGGTCGGCGAGGGCCTTGCGGCCCTCCTCGTACCCGACGACCAGCCACATCTCGTCCACGTCGGCGGTACGGACGTGGTGCACGGGCCCGGCCTCGCGCAGCTTCTCGTAGTACGGGTACGGATTCGCCGTGAAGTCCTCGGTCCGGTCCCGCAGATCCACGATCGCCATGATTCGCCTCTCCGTCGAGCCGGGGCCCGCCCCTCGGTTCCGGCTTCCGGGTCAGCCTACGCGGGCCGCCGTTCGGTCTCCGTCAGCCCCTGCCTGCGCGCCTGCCCCTGCCTCTGCCTCTGCCTCTGTCTCTGCCTCTGCCTCTGCCTCTGCCTCTGTCTCTGTCTCTGTCTCTGTCTCTGTCTCTGTCTCTGTCAACCCTCCGTGGAGTCCAGCAGTCCGGCGTCGTGGGCGAGCAGGGCGATCTGGACCCGGTTGTTCAGGCCGAGTTTGGCGAGGATGCGGGAGACGTGGGTCTTCACCGTGGGGACGCTCAGGTACAGCTCGGCGGCGATCTCCGCGTTGGAGCAGCCTCGGCCGACCGCGACGGCGACCTCGCGTTCACGCTCGGCGAGGAGGTCCAGCCTGCTCCGGGCGCGGCCCTTGCGGTCCTCGGTGCCGCCGGTACCGGCGACGTGGGAGATGAGCTGCTGGGTGACCGCCGGGGACAGCACCGGGTCGCCCGCGGCCACCCGTCGTACCGCGGTCACGATTTCGGCGGGCGGGGTGTCCTTGAGGACGAACCCGGCCGCCCCTGCGCGGAGGGCGCGCAGCACCTGTTCGTCGGCGTGGAAGGTGGTGAGGACGACGACTTCGGGGGCGTCGGCCTCGGCGCGTACCGCTTCGGTGGCGGTGAGGCCGTCGACCACCGGCATCCGGATGTCCATCAGGACGACATCGGGCTTCAACTGTGCGATGGCCTGCGGCACTTGGGAGCCGTCGGATGCCTCGCCGACGATCTCGATGTCGTCGGCGCCGCCGAGCATGAAGGTGAGTCCGGCGCGCACGAGGGGGTCGTCGTCCACCAGGAGGAGTCTGATCGGGGTGGTGGTCATGATGCTCCCGGCGGCCGAAGCGAGGGGGTCGTCGTGCGCGAGGCGTTCGTCATGGTCCCCACGGTAGCCAGGCGCAGATCCGGAACCCTCCGTCGGGTTCGCGCGCGTGGTCGAGGCGGCCTCCGGCGAGTGCGGCGCGCTCGGTGAGGCCGATGAGTCCCTGGCCCGACCCGGGAACCCGGGGGACGTCGCCCTCGGGCGCGGGGTTGTGGATGGAGACGGTGATGCCGCCGCCGGGGCGGCCCGAGACGGCGAGCGCGACCTCGGCTCCGGGGGCGTGCTTACGGGCGTTGGTGAGGGCTTCCTGGGCGATGCGGTAGACGTTGCGGCCGACCGCCGAGGGGACGGCTTCGGGATCGGCGATGCGGTTGTCGAGAGTGACCTTCATGCCTGCCTGGCGGGACTCGGCGACCAGGGCGTCGAGGGTGACGAGGGTGGGCTGCGGGCGGTCCTCGTCGCCGGTGCCGGGGCTGCGCAGGACGCCGATGATCTCGCGGAGGTCCTGGAGTGCTTCGTGGGCGCTGTCGCGGATGACCCCGGCGGCGCGGGCGACCTCGGCGGGCGGGGCGTCGGGCCGGAATTCCAGGGCTCCGGCGTGCACGCTGAGGAGGGTCAGCCGGTGGGCGAGTACGTCGTGCATCTCGCGGGCGATGGCCTCGCGGGCGAGCCTCTGGGCCTGCTCGGCGCGGAGTGCGGCCTCGGTCTCGGCGCGTACGGTGCGCTCGCGCAGCGAGGCGACGAGTTGGCGGCGGGCACGGACGAACATGCCCCAGCCGACGACCAGCAGGGTGATCACCACGGTGACGACCAGCGCGGCCCGCAGGGAGACCGTCGGGTCGGGGCGCAGCCAGGACTGGAGCGCCCCGGTGGCCAGCGAGCAGGCGGCCAGGGAACCCGCCACCTTGAACGGGCGGTGGACGGTGACCCCGAACAGTGCGATGACCATGGCGCCCGAGCAGGTCGGCGCGACGGCGGACACCGCGGCGAGGGCCGCCGCCACACCGGTCGGCCAGCGCCGCCGCAGCCAGAGGGCGCAGCAGGCGAGGGCTCCGACGATCTGGTCGAAGAGCAGCACGACGCGGGACTCGCCGAGGTCCGTCACGGTCTCCATCGCCATGATTCCGACCGCTGCGGCGAGGAGGAACATCAGGAGGTCGACGATCCAGTCCCGCAGGGTACGGCGCGGCCGACGGCCGGTGCCGCCGTCGGGCACGGAACCGCTCACACGGTCCCGTCCCCGGCCACCCTTGTCGTCGCCCCCGTCGCCGGGCAGCTCGGATCCGCCCATCGCCGACGGCAGCAGCCACCGGTACTCCTGTCCGCTCATACGTACAAAACTACGCAGGTGGGAGCGGTGCGGACCGCCATTGCCCCGAGGGAGCGACCAAAGTCGCACCGGCGGCGACTTTGGGCATGCCCCCGCCCCGGTCCGGCATCCCCAAGGACGATGGCGGGGTCCTGCCCCGGCGGACCAGAGTGACGGCCATGAAGCGAATCTTCGAGGTCGTCGGTTTCCTGCTGACGCTGTGGGGCGTGGGCGGGCTCGTCCATGAGTGGTTCGACTGGTTCAAGCTGTGGCAGTTCGTGGACAGGCTGGGCTGGTTCGAGGGCTACGAGGTCTACGCGAACATCGTGCTCGCGGTGGCGGGCATCGCACTGATGATCGCGTCCGAACGCGTCGGCCGGAGCACCGGTCCCGGTGTCAGCAGCGGTACGGGCACCGAGGCACGCAGCCCCGGCGTCGTCACGCGGAAGTCCCCGGGCGGCGACGGAAGCCCCTGAGCCGTCACTCCGTGCGGGCCGGGGACGCCGCGCGACGTCCCCACGCCGTACCCGCCAGCACGAGCACCCCGCCCACCAGGCCGAGCGCCCCGAGCCGTTCCCCGCCGACGGCGATGCCGACCGCCGCCGCCCACAGGGGTTCCGTACCGAGCAGCAGGCTCACCCGGGACGGCGAGGTCCGCCGCACCGCCCACATCTGCACGGCGAACGCGAACAGCGTGCAGAACACGGACAGGAACAGCAGGCCCGCCCACTCCCCCGCCCCGAACCCGGCCGCGACCTCCCACGGCGAGGGCCCGGTCCCGGGCGCGGCGGCCAGCACCGCGAACACCGCCACCGCCGCGCCGAGTTGGACGGTGGTCAGGGACAGCGCGTCGGCGTCCTGGACCACCTCGGCCCTGGCCATGAACAGCACGTGCGCGGTACGGGCGAGGGCGGCCAGCAGCATCAGCAGGTCCCCGAGCGAGGGCTCGGTGAAGCCACCGCCCTGCGTCAGCAGCACCACGCCCAGCACGGAGAGCCCTGCGGCGGCCAGGAACCCCCGTGAGGGCGCCGTCCTGGTGACGGCGGCCTCGGCGAGCGGCGTGAAGATCATCGTGAGGCTGATGATGAGCCCCGCGTTGGTTGCCGAGGTGTGTACGACTCCGTAGGTCTCCAGCAGGAAGATCCCACTGAGGACGAGGCCGAGGAGTCCGGCACCCCGCCACTGCGCCGCGCTGAGTGCCCGCAGCTTCCGCCGGCCGACGACCGCGAGCACGGGCAGCACGATCGCGAACCGGAGCACCAGCACCGCGACGACGGTCTGCGCGGTGGTGATCTCCTTGGCGGCGAGGTAGCTGGCACCCCAGACCACCGCCACTCCCAGCACGGGAAGATCGGCGAACCGGGCCGCGCGGGCGGGCGCGGGGGCGAGTACGGCGGACGGCACGGCGGCCACGGCGAGGTCTCCAACGGGCGGTGCGGTGTGGAGACTTCGGCGGCTCGCACGCGGAGCGCTCACCGTACCGGGCGGACGATCTTCCCGGAATGGGGGTTCCACCAGGCGGACGGCCCCGGCGGGAGCCCTGCCCGGACCTCGGCTCCGCACCCCAGCTGCCCCGGTGGGAGACGTACGACAGGCGGACGGTCCTGCCCGGTCACCCCGAAGCCGCCCGGACCCGTCAGGCGCCCGCCGTTCGGCGAGGACGACGTCGATGTCCAACGGCTGAGGATTCAGAGGGTTTAACGGATTCAGCGGAGGCCCCGGCGGCGGCCTGCGCAGCGCCTCACTGAGATCTACTTGTCCACGAAGGACCCGAAGTCGACGCCCGCTGGTTTGCGCTGGGTCATACACCTCCCTTCCGTGAGAAGGCACCGTCCCGAAGGCTTTGAAAAACCCTACCCGGGCCCACTGACAATGGGCCCGCCGGACTCCCGCTGCACCACCACCGGGGCTGTGACCAGTGTGTACGCGGCCAGTGACAGCGAGGCGACGGCCAGCCAGGACAACAGGACCGGCGGTCTGAGCACCGTGTACCGCAGCGGCTTCTCGACCGCCCGGTACATCACGACGGCCAGCCCGAGCGACACGACGAACGCGACCGCCCCGCGCACCGCGAGCGGCAGCCCGGGACGGGCCAGGGAGAGGAGGACCCAGACCGGCCAGTGCCAGAGGTAGAGGCTGTAGCTGACCCTGCCCAGTGCGGGAAGGGCCCGCATCGGCCCCCGGAGCAGCGCCCGATGGAGGGGTGTGGGCCGGTCGAGCGCGGCGATCAGGAGTGCGGCGGCAAGCCCGGCGAGGGGCAACTGCCAGTGCGGGAGAGCGGCTTGCCCGAGGCGTGCCACGCCCCAGACACCGGCCAGGACCAGCGCCGCCGCCGTGCCGAGCACCGGCACGGCCTTCCTCGGCAGGCGACGTGGGGCGAGGGCGACGGCCGCGCCGAGGAGCAGCGCCCCCGACCTGGTGTCCGTACCGAGGTAGGAACGGTCCGGGGCCGACGGGTCGAAGAGGGCGGCGGCCAGGACGTACGAGACGCAGGCCCCGGCCACGCAGAACCCGGTGGACACCCACGGCCGCCGGAACAACGGATCCACTCTCCGCCCGCCGGGAAGCAGCAGGAGAAGAACGAGCAGGGGCGGCCAGAGCAGGTAGAACTGCTCCTCGACCGACAGGGACCACAGGTGGGCGAGCGGTGCGGCGTCCCGGCCGACGGACCAGTAGTCGACCTGGCCGTGGATCGCGTACCAGTTGGCGACTTCGGCGAGCGCGGCGAGGGTCTGGCCGTCGGTGGTGGTGCGCAGGGCGGGGTACTGCCCGTCGGCCAGCCAGAGTTGCACGCCGATGAGGACGGCGAGCAGGGCAGGCAGGAGGCGTTTGGCGCGGCGCAGCCAGAACCGGCCCAGTCGGATGCGCCCGGTCGCGGCGTGCTCGCGGAGCAGCAGGCGGGTGATGACGAAGCCGGAGAGGACGAAGAAGAGGTCGACGCCGAGGAATCCGCCGGGCAGCCCCCCTTGGTAGTGGAAGGCGACGACCCCGAGGACCGCACAGGCCCGGAGGCTGTCGAGGGCGGGATTCCGCTGACGGGTCATCGGGGAGAAGTCGTCCGGAGCAACGGCGGGCGGTCAGTGCTTCGGCGCGGAAGCGGGGGCGGACTTCGAAGCAGAACCGGGGGCGGACTTCGAAGCGGAACCGGGGGCGGACTTCGGGACGAACATCGAGTTGAGCGCCCACTTGGCCAGCCGGTCGCGGACGGCGGTGGCGGGGTGGCCGGTCTCGTCGTAGACGGCCCTGCCGTCGGTGTCGAACGGGCAGCCGTGGTCGTTGCAGAGCTGGGCTCGCAGGTCGAGCAGGCCGCCGCCCGTGCGGGCCTGGCGGGCGGCGGCCGCGTAGATCTCGTCGTTGAGCACGAGAGCCCGGTCGCGGTATTCGGGATTCGCCGTGGCCTTGGAGTTCATGAGGAAGACCGTGGCCCCGCCTGCGGAGAGGATGCGGGCACCGCGTCCCAGATTGTCGGCGAAGAGCTTGCGGTAGACGGGATCGACGGCATCACGGGTCCGCGCGGAGTCGTCGATCTGCTGGGGGGCGAGGTCCCACTGGGCGGTCATCAGGAGTACGGCGTCGGGGCGGTGCTCGGCGACGTAGCGCGCCCAGTTCTCCGGCCAGTTGCGACACTCGGGCGAGGCTTCCGGGGCGGCGGCCTGCATGATGCCGCAGCCGCCGAGTCCCGCATTGACGATCGTGTTGGCGTGGGCGGCGACGGCGGCCATTCCGGTGCCGATGCTCGCCGCCCAGGAATCGCCGACCACGAGGACTTTCTTGCCGCGCACGGCCGGGTCCAGCTTCTCCTGCCCGAACGGCGGGACGCCGGTGCCGAGGGGGCGGTCCTGTGCGGGAATCCCGGGTTCCGCACCCTGGAGGAGGGCCGTACCTCCTTGACGGGCAAGGGAGTACGGGGCGGCGGGCGAGGTGGCGTCCGGGCTCTGACCGGCCCCCGCGCAGGCGGTGGCCGAAGCGCCGCATGCGGTCATGAGGAGCGCGGCGAGGAACCTTCGACCAACCATTTCAGAACTCTCCGTAATTATCGGGAACTCAGAGTGATGGTCGCCCGTTGTCCAGGCAGCGGCAACCGGAAGGCGGCCGGAATCGGCACGGAGAGTGCGCACGAGGCACGCGAGAGGCAGCGGGGAAGGGGGTGGAGTCGGTGTCCGAATGGCGCCAGCACGGGATGCGGCAGGGAAGTTTCCTTGAATCCGCAAGCACCACTTCGGGCATGCGACAGACGCGGAAGAGGACAACGAGATGTCTACGACGACCATCAGCAGGTCCGCACTGGTCACGGGCGGCAGCCGGGGCATGGGGGCGGCCATCGCCCTGCGGCTGGCCCAGGACGGGGCCGATGTGGCGATCACTTACGTGGAGGGGGAACAGGCGGCACAGGACGTGGCGCGCAAGATCGAGGCCGTGGGGCGGCGGGCGCTCGCGGTGCGGATGGACTCGGCGGACCCGGAGTCGGTCACCTCCGCCGTGGCGACGGTCGCCGAGACCTTCGGACGGCTGGACATCCTGGTCAACAACGCGGGCATCGGCGTGCTGGGCCCGATCGAGGGGCTGACGCTCGCGGACGTGGACCGGGTCCTGGCGGTCAATGTACGGGCGGTGTTCCTGGCCTCTCAGGCAGCGGCGTCGGTACTGGAGGACGGCGGCCGGATCATCTCCACCGGCTCCGCACTCACCCGGTACGCGGGCGGGCCCGGCGGCACCCTCTACGCGATGAGCAAGTCGGCCCTGACCGGGTTGACCAAGGCCCTCGCGAGGGAGGTCGGCGACCGGGGCATCACGGTCAACCTGATCCACCCCGGCGCGGTCGACACGGACATGAACCCGGCGGACGGGCCGTTCGCGGAGCCACAGCGGGCGAACACGGCCATCGGGAGGTTCGGCCGCCCCGACGAGGTGGCGTCCCTGGTCGCCTTCCTGGCGGGTGACGAGGGCGCGTACATGACGGGCGCCGAGCTGGTGATGGACGGCGGTCACGCGGCGTAACCGCGCATGCGGTGCACCGGGAGCCGGGGAACGCACGGGGTGGAGCGCTCCACCCCGTGGGAGCCCCGCCCCAGGCACCAATTGTGGGTATCGCCCGGGTCGCCCTCTCCGGTCACCGGCCCCGATCACCGGCCCCGGGCGCCAGGCCCGGGTGCCGGGCCCAGGAGCTGGCCCCGGGTGCCAGGCCCGGGAGCTGGCTCCGGGTGCCGACCCCCGGCCCCCTGACCAGCGGAGCACACACGACCTTCACAACGAATCCCGAACTGTCCGCCCATATAAGGACGTTTCACCCCTTCGCATGCACGGGTTCCACACACCGGATACGATGCGCGCGGACCGGCTAGCCGGGTTGTCACCGGGCGGAAGCCCGCAGCAGTCGGGAGAGGCAGGAGCACCGTGATGAGTCGAAGCGGTGACCCCGGGGACGGATTCGAAGGCTGCTCCGGAGGCGTTTCCAGGGGCGGTTCGACCACCCGTCGCAACGAGGTGCAGCACTCCCCCGCCTGGCCGGAGAACCGTCCCGGCACCTCGCTACGCGGTCCGGGCCGCCCCGTCCGGCGCCGTGCCCGACGCCTCCCGAGTGCCGTCCGCCAGCGGCCAGGTGCGGCCCACGATGCCCGTCTCCACGGCCGCCCGGAATTCACCGAGCCCGTGCACGAGGGCCCCGCGTGCGGTGGGCGGCATCGCCGCGACCGCCGCCACCAGCGCCTCTTCGCGCCGCGCCCGCAGATCCCGCAGGTAGCTGCGCCCCGGTGCGGTGAGCCGCAGCTCGACCTCGCGGCGGCTGACGGTGCTGGCCGACCGCTTCACGTACCCCAGCGCCTCCAGCCGGTCGCAGAGTCTGCTCACCGAGGGCGGCGCGGCACCCAGCACCTCGCCGAGCGTGCGCAGGTTGATGCCCTCGGCCCGCTCCAGGATGTGCATGACCCGCAGCTGCGAAGACGACACGGGGGCGGGGGAGACCGCGTCCCGGCCCCGTTCCCAGAGCACTTCCAGCAGTGCGATCACCTCGCAGGCGACGCCCGCGACAGCCTCCGCGGCGACCGGTCCTGCGGCACCCGGAGCCGGGACGGCCGATCCGGCGGCGATACCGCTCGGTGCGTCCGGAGCCGCGGACACCGGAGCCGGGGCGCCCGGGGCGCCCTCGCTGCGGCGGTGTGAGCCCTGGAGGTCCACGCTTGCCCTCCCCGTACATCCTTCGAGACTTCGAGAAAGTGAATCTCTGACGTTGGACAGACTCGCGTCCGTGGAACGCACCCTGCGTGCCGCCGACCCCCATGCACTGCTCGACGCGGCGCGCAAGATCCTCGCGGACCTCTACGGTTCCCTTGAGGTCGACCTGCTCATGGCCGATTACGCCATGACGATACTGCAACCCGTCGGAGCGCTCCCCCTTACCTTCCAGCCCCTGTCGGCACAGACAGGCGCGCCGGGGCGGGCCTTCGGGGCGCAGGAGCCGTACCCGTGCGAGGGCCCCTTCCCCGATACGGTGACGGCACACCTCCCGGTGACGGTGCGCGGAGACCGGCTGGGGGTGCTGTCCGTCAACCTCCCGAAGGAGCGGTACGACGCGGACGTACTGACCGAACTGGCGGACGTGGCCGAGTCATTGGGTCACCAGATCGTGGTCGCCGAGCGCGACACCGACCTGTATCTCCAGGCCCGCAGGGCGGAGCGGCTGACACTGGCGGCCGAGATCCAGTGGGGGCTGCTGCCGGGACGCTCCTGCGCCCGTGAGGAGTACGAGCTCGGGGCGCAGTTGGAACCCGCGTACGCGATCCACGGCGACAACTTCGACTGGTCGACGTCGGACGACCACCTCACCCTCGCCCTCACCAACGGCATGGGCGAGGGCATCGACGCCGCCCTGCTCACCAGCCTCGCCATCAACGCCCTGCGCAACGCGCGCCGGGCGGGCCTGAACCTCACCGACCAGGCGTGCATGGCCGACCAGGCGATCTACGGCCAGCACCGGGGCGCGCTGCACGTGTCGGTGCTCCTGCTCCGTTTCCACCTGCCGACCGGGAACGTGGAGATCGTCGACGCGGGCTCGCCACGGGTGTGGCGGCTGAGGGACGGCACGGTGGAGGCGATCGCGCTGGAGGGACAGCTGCCGCTCGGCATGTTCGAAGACTCGGTGTACACCTCGCAGAACTGGCGGGTGCTGCCGGGCGACCGGCTGCTGTTCGTCAGCGACGGGGTGTACGACGTGGCGTCCCCGGCCGGTGAGCGCTACAGCGAGAAGGCTCTGGCCCGTGCCATCCAGGCGACCCGTCTTCTGCCCCCGCCGCAGGTCCCGCGCGCGGTGCTGCACGAGCTGGCGGGCCACCGGGGCGAGGTCGTGGCGGAGGACGACGCGATGATCGTGTGCCTGGACTGGCGTGGCCGCAGCGCCGACGGAGCTGCCGGAAGGTCCTGAGGCGTGCGGCGAAGGGGCCCCCGGCACCAAGCACAGGGGGCCCTTCCGACGTGCCGTCAACCGTGTTGATCAGCCGCCGAGTTCCTGGTGACGGGCGGCCAGCGACGCCGTGCCGGACTCGGTGAGCGAGCCGAAGAGGCGCAGCCGGGAGATGCCGCCGTCGGGGTAGATGTCGACCCGTACCCGGTTGGCCGCCGGGGCGGAGGCCAGTATGAAGCGGTGGTTGGTGTCGGGCTGGAGGCGGGTGCGGGGCAGGATCTCGGTCCACTCCCCCGTGTCGCCGTCCCGTACCGAAAGGGCGGCCCAGCCCGCCGAGTTGCCCTTGAGGTAGGCGGTGTCGATCTCGACCGCGCGGATCTCGGCCTGCTCGACCAGGTGGTAGCTGATCCAGTCGTTGCCCTTGTCACGGCGGCGGCGGGTCTCCCAGCCGTCGTCCATCTTGCGGGAGCGGCCCGGCTGGATGGTGTTGGTGGCGGGCGAGTAGAAACGGTCGGAGGCGTCCTGGACGCGTCCGCCGTTCTCCAGGGCGACCAGGTCGAAGGTGCCGAGGGTGGCCAGCCACGCCGGGTCGGGGACGACCTCGCCGTAGACGCGCAGACGGGCGATGCCGCCGTCGGGGTGCTGGTTGACGCGCAGATGCGTGAAGCGCTGCTCGGCCGTGACCTCGAAGCCGTTGGCCGCGTGCCCGCCGACTGCCGTACGGGGGACGAGGGTCGTCCACTTCACGTCGCCGGAGAGGAGGTCCTCGGGCGACGGGGAGCCGGGGACCGAGGTGCCCTCGACGGACACGGCCTGCGGGTAGTTGCCTCGGAAGTGCGCGGTGTCGATCACGATGCCGCGTACGACACCCGGCGCGCCGAGGCGAACGAGCGCCCAGTCGTGGTCGTCCTCGGTGGGGTGCGGCTGCTCGGCGGAGACGCCGCGACGGCGGCGGGTCTCCCAGCCGTCCATGATCTTGCCCTTGTGCCCGAAGTGCTCCGGGTCGAAGTGGGCGGGCTCGGGGATCAGCATGTTCTCGCGCTCGGCGAAGAACTCGTCGTTCGCGGCGATCACGCCCGCGCCGAGGCGGCGGTCGGCCAGGTCTGCGTGGTGGGTGAAGGGGAAGTCGGCCGTGCGGTAGTCGGCGTACGGGTCGCCGCCGCCGAACGGGCTGGCGTCACCGGTGAAGGAGGGTATCTCCCGCGAGGTCTCCGACATGGGTTACTTGTTCCTTTCGAGCAGGCGGCCGGTGGGCTCGGTGAGTGTGCCCTCGTCGTTGATGCGGGTGCCGCGCAGCCAGGTCTGCTTGACGACGCCGTGCAGGGTCTTACCCGCGTACGCCGTGACCTGGTTGCGGTGGAAGAGGTGGGCGGGGTCGACCGTGAAGGTCTCCTCGGGGGCGAGGACCGCGAAGTCCGCGTCGCGGCCCGCCTCGATGGCGCCCTTCTGGGTCAGACCGGCCAGCTTCGCCGGGGCCGCCGACATCCAGCGGACGACGTCGTCGAGACCGTGGCCGCGCTTGCGGGCCTCGGTCCAGATGGCGGGCAGGCCGAGCTGGAGGGAGGAGATGCCGCCCCAGGCGGACGCGAAGTCCGGCGTCTTGAGGTCGGTGGTGCACGGCGAGTGGTCGGAGACGATGCAGTCGATCGTCCCGTCGGCCAGGCCCTGCCACAGGACGTCCTGGTTCTCGGACTCCCGGATGGGCGGGCAGCACTTGAACTCCGTTGCCCCGTCCGGTACTTCCTCGGCGGTGAGGGTGAGGAAGTGCGGGCAGGACTCGACGGTGACCTTGACGCCCTCGGCCTTGCCCCGGGCGATCAGCGGGAGCGCGTCCGAGGAGGAGAGGTGCAGGACGTGCACGCGGGCGTCGAGCCGCTTGGCGAGGGCGATGAGGCCCTCGATGGCGGTGTTCTCGGCGTCGCGCGGCCGGGAGGCGAGGAAGTCGGCGTACTTCTCGCCGGACTTCTGCGGAGCCGCGGCGAGGTGGTGCGGGTCCTCTGCGTGCACGATGAGCAGGCCGCCGAGGCCGGCGATCTCCGCCATGGAGCGGGCGAGTTCGTCCTGGTCCAGCTGGGGGAACTCCTCGACGCCGGAGGGCGAGAGGAAGCACTTGAAGCCGAAGACCCCGGCTTCGTGGAGGGGCTTGAGGTCGGCGACGTTGGAGGGGATCGCGCCGCCCCAGAAGCCGGTGTCGACGTGCGCCTTGGGGCGGGCGACGTCCTTCTTGACCTCGAAGTTGTCGACCGTGGTGGTCGGCGGCAGCGAGTTCAGCGGCATGTCGAGGAGGGTGGTGATGCCACCGGCGGCGGCGGCGCGGGTGGCGGTCCAGAAGCCCTCCCAGGCGGTGCGGCCCGGGTCGTTCACATGGACGTGGGTGTCGACGAGGCCGGGCAGCAGAGCCTGCTCACCGAGGTCCTCGAAGCGCGCGCCGGAGGGGATCTCCTCGCCGCGCGGACCGTAGGCGTCGTACGGGAGCACCTCGACGATCTTCCCGTCGGCGACGGCGACCGAGGCGGGGCGGGTGCCCTCGGGGGTGACGACGCGCGAGGAGCGCAGCACCAGGTCCACGGTGGTGTTGGGCACGACCGACTCAGTCACTCACGTCTCCTTTTCAACGTTCTGTTGAAGCGGAGTCTTCATCCGGGCCCGGAAGCCGTCAAGAGGTCCACGGACGGGAGCGGTGCGGATGTGATCACCGACACCCATCCTGGATGTTTCCACAGAATGGAATTAGACTTCCGCTTCGTAGAATGTAGCTCCCGCCAAGAGGGGTAACAAGGACCATCACAGGTAGTCTGCTGCCTTGCCTGCCAGCCCCGAAAGGACCGCTCCGTGCCGACGTCCAGCGCCAGCACCACCGACGCTTCCAAGCCTGCCGCCGCGACTGGCGGCGTGCAGTCCCTGGAGCGCGCCTTCGACCTTCTTGAGCGTATGGCCGATGCGGGCGGTGAGGTCGGCCTGAGCGAATTGTCCGCGAGCAGCGGGCTGCCGCTGCCGACCATCCACCGTCTGATGCGGACGCTCGTGGCGTGCGGATACGTACGGCAGCAGCCCAATCGCAGGTACTCGCTGGGCCCGAGGCTCATCCGGCTCGGCGAGAGCGCGTCGCGGCTGCTCGGGACGTGGGCCCGGCCGTATCTGGCGCGGCTGGTCGAGGAGACCGGCGAGACCGCGAACATGGCGCTGCTCGACGGCGACGAGATCGTGTACGTGGCGCAGGTGCCGTCCAAGCACTCCATGCGGATGTTCACCGAGGTGGGACGGCGGGTGCTGCCGCACTCGACGGGCGTGGGCAAGGCCCTGCTGGCGCACACTCCGGCGGAGGAGGTACGGGCGCTGCTCGCCCGGACCGGCATGCCCGCGGCCACCGAGAAGACCATCACGACTCCGGACGGGTTCCTGGAGGCGCTGGAGCAGGTACGGCGGGTGGGGTACGCCGTGGACGACAACGAGCAGGAGATCGGGGTGCGGTGCCTGGCGGTGTCCGTGCCGAACTCGCCGACCGCTGCGGCGGTGTCGATTTCGGGGCCCGCGGGGCGGGTGACGGAGGCGGCGACGGAGCGGATCGTGCCGATTCTGCTGGAGGTGGCGCAGGACCTGTCGGTGGCGCTGGCCAATTCGGGGCCGGGCCAGGGCTGACCGTACCGGCGGGACGGGGGGATCCCGGAGCGGCCTCGCCCCCGGACCCCCGCGCCTCAAACGCCGGACGGGCTGAATCTGCCCTCGTGTGCCGGGCTGGCCAGTCGGCCGTCCACCATCGTCACCACCCGGTCCGCCACCTCCAGGTGCGCCCGGTCGTGTGTGACCAGCACCGTCGCCACGCCCCGCTCCTTCGTCAGGCCGCGCAGCAGGTCGAGGACCGCCGCGCCCCGTTCGTGGTCGAGGGCGCTCGTCGGCTCGTCGACCAGCATCACCGCGGGTTCGTTCATCAGCGCACGCGCGATGTTGATCCGCTGCCGCTGACCTCCCGAAAGCTGGTGCGGGCGGCGGTCCGCCTTGTCCGCGAGGCCCACCGCGTCCAGCAGCTCCCGTGCCCGGGAACGGACTTCGCCGGGCTTGCGGCCCGACAGGTGGGCCATCACCTGGATTTGTTCGGCGGCGGTCAGCGACGCCAGCAGGTTCGGCTGCTGGAAGACGATCCCGATCCGGTCCCGCCGCAGTTCCGCCTTCTGGGCCCGGGTCAGCGAAGCCGTCTGCGTACCGTCGACGACGACCTTCCCCGAGTCCGGGGTGACCAGCGTCGCCGCCACGGCGAGCAGGCTGGACTTGCCGGAGCCCGACGGGCCGACCACCGCCGCCAGTTCACCCGCTCCGACCTCCAGCGTCACCGCGTCCAGCGCGGTCAGCCGGGACGCGTCGCCGTCCGGATAGGTGAGGGTCACGTCGTGCAGGGCGAGGGTCATCGGGCGCTCCCGAGTGCGGTGAGGGGGTCGACGGCGGTGATGCGCCGGACGGACAGGGCGGCGCCGACGATGCCGAGCGCGATCATCACGAAGGCGGGCACGAGGAGGGTGGCCGCTTCGAGGACGAAGGGGACGGCCCCGCCGATCAGCGCGCCCAGCAGTGTGGCGAGAGCCGTACCGAGCAGCGTGCCGAGGGAGAGCATGACCACCGCCTGGCCCAGCGCGTCCTTCAGCAGATACGGGGTCGAGGCGCCCAGCGCCTTCAGCACCGCGATGTCGCCGCTGCGCTGGATCGTCCAGACCGTGAAGAAGGCCCCGACGACCAGCGCCGAGATCGCGAAGAGGAAACCCCGCATGAGTTGCAAGGAGCCGTTCTCCGCCTGGTAGGAGGAGAGAGCGGCCAGCGAGTCGCCCAGCGGGACGGACCGGGTCTTCGTGGCCCGGTCGCCCGCCGCCCAGTCCGCGCCGTCGTCGCCGGTCAGCGCGATGACGGTGGCCTGCTCCTCCGTCGACGTTCCGCTGTGGCCGAGCTTCTGCCAGTCGTCCAGCGACGTCCACACCACCGGCGTGTGGCTGTACATCGCGCCGCCCTCGACGGCGGCGACCGTCTCCTCGACCTCGCCGAGCCGCACCGTGTCGCCCGCCCCGACGTTCATTTCCTCGGCGGCCTGCGTGGAGAGGATCACCTTCCCCGGGCCCAGGTCCGACGAGGCCGGGGCGATCTCCGCGGAGGGTTCGACGCCGAAGGCCGCGACGGCGACCGTACGGTCACCCGCCCAGCCGTTGACCGTACGGATGCCGATCGGCTGCGCGCTCCGTACGCCGGGCCGCTTCGACCAGTTCTGCCATGCGCCCTCCCCGACGGAGGAGTTCGTGAACGACACCTGCTGCCCGTCGGGCGGCGCGGCGAAGGCCAGCCGGTGGGCGGGCAGTGAGGTGAGGGCGACGGTATTGTCCCTGGCCAGCCCAGCGGTCAGTCCTGACAGCAGACCGACGAGCAGGGTGATCAGGACCACGACCGAGCCCATGAGGGCGAATCGGCCCTTGGCGAATCGGAGGTCTCTCCATGCGACGAACATGGTCACCAGCGTGGTCGGCAGAAGCCCCGGAAACATCGGGCCATGGATCGCACCGGCATCAATCCTTTGGTTGATCTGCCGCGAGGACGTCCCCTTTAGGCTGGTACGAACCATGGCTTCCCTCCCCCCGGCTCCGGCCTCCCTCACCTTCACGCCCGTCCTGCGCGTGCTGCGGCTCTGCCTGCACGCGCTGCTCGCCGGGCTGCTCGCCCTCGCCGCCGTCAAGGCGGTCGCCGCCGGGGGTCCGCACGCCTACGCGGTCGTGGCCTCGGCCCTGCTGATGGCCGGGGTGTACGCGGCCGGGACGATGAGCCGCTCCGTCGGCCGCTCGCGACGCGCCGCCGCCTGGTGGCTGGCGGCTCTCGGCGTCTCCTGGCTGCTCCTGCTCGCCCTGTCGTCCGACGCGCTGTGGGTGGCGTTCCCGCTGTACTTCCTCCAGCTGCATCTGCTGCCGATGCGCTGGGGGCTTTCGGCGGTGGCCGTCACCGCCGCCGCCGCGATCTCCAGCTTCGTCCTGCACGGGCAGCAGGTCACCCCGGGCACCTTCATAGGGCCGCTGCTGGGCGGGGCCGTGGCGGTGGCGACCGTACTGGGGTATCAGGCGCTCTACCGGGAGAGCGAGCGGCGGCGCGAGCTGATCGACGAGCTGTTGTCGACCCGCGCGGAGCTCGCGGAGGCCGAGCGGGCGGCGGGCACGCTCGCCGAGCGGGAGCGGCTCGCCCGCGAGATCCACGACACGCTCGCCCAGGGCCTCTCCAGCATCCAGCTCCTGCTGCGCGCCGCCGAACGCGCGCTGCCCGCCGATGACCCCGCCCTCGGGCACATCCGCCAGGCGCGCGAGGCCGCACAGGACAACCTCGCCGAGGCACGCCGTTTCGTACGGGCGCTGAGCCCGCCCGACCTGGAGCACGGGTCGCTGGCCGCGGCTCTGGAACGGCTGTGCGCGCCCGCTCCCACTCCTGGCGGCCCGGCCGTGCAGTTCGGGGTCAGCGGGACGCCGGTCGAACTGCCCACTCCGTACGAAGTCGCCCTGCTCCGCATCGCGCAGTCGGCCCTCGCGAACACGGTCCGGCACGCGAAGGCGGACCGCGCGGAGATCACGCTGAGCTTCATGGAGACGTCCGTCTCGCTCGACATCGTCGACGACGGGGTCGGTTTCGACGTGGGTGCGGTGCGCCGCTCGCCCGCCCCGAACGCCTCGTCAGCCTCACCCAGCTCGCCCGGCTCGACCGCCTCGCAAGCCTCGCACGCCTCACATGCCTCCGACGGCGGCTTCGGGCTGCCCGCGATGCGAGCGCGGGCCCGTTCGCTGGGCGGGACGCTGAGCGTGGAGTCCGCGCCGGGGCAGGGCACGGCCGTCGCGATCACCCTGCCGCTTCCCGGTCCCCCCGCCGCCCCCATCGCCGGAGCCGTCTCATGAGCACGCCCTCTCCCATCAGGCTGCTGCTGGCCGACGACCATCCCGTCGTACGCGCCGGGCTGCGCGCGGTGCTCGACACGGAGGCCGACTTCGTGGTGGTCCAGGAGGCGTCGACGGCGGAGCGGGCGGTCGAGCTGGCTGCTGCGGGCGGGATCGACGTCGTACTGATGGACCTCCAGTTCGGGCCGGACCGGATGCACGGTTCGGAGGCGACGGCGGCCATCGCGGGGCGGCCCGGTGCTCCTCGGGTGCTGGTGCTGACCACGTACGACACCGACGCGGACATCCTCGCGGCGGTCGAGGCGGGGGCGGCGGGTTACCTGCTGAAGGACGCTCCGCCGGAGGAGCTGGCGTCGGCGGTCCGTACGGCGGCGGCCGGTCAGTCGGCGCTCGCCCCGGCGGTCGCGCACCGGCTGATGGACCGGATGCGGACACCTGCGGAGGCGCTCACCAAGCGCGAACTGGAAGTCCTCCAGCTCGTCGGAGAGGGCCTTTCCAACCAGCAGATCAGCAAGGCCCTCTTCCTCAGCCAGGCCACGGTCAAGTCCCACCTCGTGCACATCTACGCCAAGCTGGGCGTCGACTCGCGCACCTCGGCGGTCGCGGCGGCGACCGCGCGGAGGCTGATCAGGCGGTAGGGCCGTCCGGCATAGTGGGGCGGGGGCCGATCGGCGCCCCCGGGGTTCCACGAAGGAAAGTACTGGCCATGACCTACTTCATGTACGACGTCCACGGCAACGCGGTGGACGAGCCGGACGCGGCGACGCTCCGCACTCTGGTCGTGGACGGGCTGGCGGACCCGGAAGCGGTCAATCCGGAGGTTTCGCTGACGCACGAGAGCGGGTGGTCGCTGACCGCGTACGCGGGGGGACTGCTGCTCTGGGAGAACGTGGAGGACGAGGAGGCGGGGGCGGCGACGCTGGACGAGGTGGAGGGGGAGGAAGTGGTCCGGTTGTTCGGGCTGTTGGCGGAGGGTGAGGTCGCGAAGGTGGCCGGGGTGGGGTGGCAGAAGTCCGCCTAGGGCTTGGGCGGGGTGTGTGCGGCTGGTCGCAGGCCGGGGTTCGGGCCGTCGGCGCCCTCCCGGCCTCGGCACCCCCGGAGGCGCTACTCCTTGGCCCCCGCCCACCCGTCCCCGAAGCTCTCGACCGCCTCGCGCACCAGCCCGACCCCGGGGGCCAGCGCGCTCACCGAGCCGATCGCCCCGGCGATCAGCAGCAGCGAGCGGCGCAGCCGCAGGACGTCGGGCGAGCCGCCCAGGAGCATCGCCGCGAGCCCGGCCAGCTCCTCCTCGGCGATGGCCCGGTCGGATAACTCGGCCGGGTGCGCGGCGAGTTCACGTCGGAGCCGGGCCACGACCGTATGGAGTTCCGCGACCCTCGGATCGCTGTACGCACCGGTCACGCATCGCTCCTCCGCGCTTCGCAACAAAGCTCTCCCCCTCGCACTCCGTGGTGCTTCTCGTCGGGGGTCGTTCTCCTGCGAACGATCCCGGGCGACGGGCACGTTAACGCTCTCACCGCGTGCGCGCCACCGTACGGACCGTGATTCAGCCTCGAAGGTTGAGCGGACGGCCGTCACGGCTCCGCTGCGGCCCTGCCCCGGTCCGGGCACAGCAGAGGCGGCTCGCACCCCCTTTGACCTCGGCGGATCTACCGTGATGGCAGAGCGTGCGCAGCCGGTGCGCACCCGAGGGAGGGAGTGGTCATGGCGGACGGTTGCCGCGACTGCCGTACCTGCACGAAAAGCCTGCTGGGCCGGACCGCGCGCAAGGCGCTGTACGTCGTCACGCTGTCCTGGCTCGTGAAACCGGTGTTCCTGCGGAACTGTCCGCAGTGCGGGCACGTGATGCGCCGCCACGAGCGCCGCCGGGACGGTTCCTTCCAAGACTGACCCGCTCTTTCCGGGGGTCTGATCCGCGTGCTCGGTGCCGCCGACTGGTATGCAGGGCCCATGACGCAGCCCCCGAAGCCCCCCGCCGTCGCAGGTCTGCTCCTCGCCGCGGGCGGGGGACGCCGCCTGGGCGGCCTCCCCAAGGCGCTCCTCGAACACCGTGGCCGCCCCCTGGTGGAGCACGCGGTGCGGGTCCTGCGGGAGGGCGGATGCTCTCAGGTGTACGTCGTCCTGGGCGCGGCGGCGGCCGAGGTGCGCGAGCGCGCCGAGCTGGGCGGATGCGTGCTCGTCGAGAACCCGGAGTGGAAGCTGGGCATGGGCTCCTCTCTTCGGGCGGGCCTCGACTCCCTTGCGCGGGCGGGGAGTTGGGACGCCGCTCTGACCTCTCTGGTCGACCAGCCGGGCATCGGGCCCGAGGCCGTCGCCCGGATGCTGGCGGCGGGCGGCGCGGACCCTTCGGCGTACCGGACGGGGCTGACGGCAGCCTCGTACGACGGAAAGCGCGGGCACCCGGTGCTCTTCGGTGCCGACCGGTGGGACGGCATCGCGAGGACTGCGACCGGCGATCGCGGGGCACGCGCCTACCTGAAGGAGCACGCGGCGGAGCTGACGCTCGTCGAGTGCGGGGACGCGGCTCAGCCGTACGACATCGACCTGCCGGAGGATCTCGCCCGCCTCGACGGCTGGAGTCCCGGCCTCCACTTGCCGTGAGCGCGGCGGCACTCAGGGCCACATTCTGTCGCCCCGAAGAATCTCGACGTCAACAAACCATTGAACTTCCACCATGAGGAAACTAATATCCACTGATCAGAAGCGCCTGATCGACCGAAACACATCAGACGGCGTCTGCGCCCGTATCTCGGCACCCTCGGCACCCCGTGCCGAGGCGACTGCCCGGCGGACGCGTAAGGCACCGCCCGCGAAGGAGTGACAGCTCATGTCCGCACCAGCGCCGTCCCCGCTGGCCATCGTCGCCGCCGAGCCCCTGCCGAGGCAGGACGAGGTTCTGACCGACGCCGCCCTCGCGTTCGTGGCCGAGCTCCACCAGCGGTTCACCCCGCGACGCGACGAGCTGCTCGCCCGGCGCGGTGAGCGCCGCGCGGAGATCGCCCGTACGTCCTCGCTGGACTTCCTGCCGGAGACCGCCGCGATCCGTGAGGACGACTCCTGGAAGGTCGCTCCGGCCCCGGCCGCGCTGAACGACCGCCGGGTGGAGATCACCGGTCCGACCGACCAGAAGATGACCATCAACGCCCTCAACTCGGGCGCCCGGGTCTGGCTCGCCGACTTCGAGGACGCCTCGGCTCCCACCTGGGAGAACGTCGTCCTCGGCCAGCGCAACCTGATCGACGCGTACACCCGCAACATCGACTTCACGGACCCGAAGTCGGGCAAGTCGTACGCCCTGAAGGACAACGCCGAGCTCGCGACCGTCGTCATGCGGCCGCGCGGCTGGCACCTGGAGGAGCGTCACCTGCGCGACGCCGACGGGAACTCCGTCCCCGGTGCGCTCGTCGACTTCGGTCTGTACTTCTTCCACAACGCGAAGCGGCTCATCGAGCTCGGCAAGGGCCCGTACTTCTACCTGCCGAAGACGGAGTCGCACCTTGAGGCGCGGCTGTGGAACGAGATCTTCGTCTTCGCGCAGGACTACGTCGGGATCGAGCAGGGCACCGTCCGTGCGACCGTCCTGATCGAGACGATCACGGCCGCGTACGAGATGGAAGAGATCCTCTACGAGCTGCGTGAGCACGCGGCGGGGCTGAACGCGGGGCGTTGGGACTATCTCTTCTCGATCGTGAAGAACTTCCGCGACGGTGGGGCGAAGTTCGTTCTGCCGGACCGCAACGCGGTGACGATGACCGCCCCGTTCATGCGGGCGTACACCGAACTGCTGGTGCGTACGTGCCACAAGCGCGGCGCGCACGCGATCGGCGGCATGGCGGCGTTCATCCCGTCGCGGCGCGACGCGGAAGTCAACAAGGTCGCCTTCGAGAAGGTCAAGGCGGACAAGGACCGGGAGGCCGGGGACGGCTTCGACGGTTCGTGGGTCGCGCACCCGGACCTGGTGCCGATCGCGATGGCCTCGTTCGACGCGGTGCTCGGCGAGAAGCCGAACCAGAAGGAGCGGCTGCGGGAGGACGTGTCGGTCGCGGCCGGGGACCTCATCGCGATCGACTCGCTGGACGCGAAGCCGACGTACGGGGGGCTGGTCGCGGCGGTTCAGGTCGGTACGCGCTACATCGAGGCGTGGCTGCGGGGGCTCGGCGCCGTCGCCATCTTCAACCTGATGGAGGACGCGGCGACGGCGGAGATCTCGCGGTCGCAGATCTGGCAGTGGATCAACGCGGGTGTCGTCTTCGAGAACGGCGAGAAGGCGACGGCGGAGCTGACGCGGAGGATCGCGGCGGAGGAGCTGGGGAAGATTCGGGCGGAGATCGGCGAGGAGGCGTTCGCGGCGGGGAAGTGGCAGCAGGCGCATGATCTGCTGCTCACGGTTTCGCTGGATGCGGACTATGCGGAGTTCCTTACGTTGCCCGCTTATGAGCAGCTGGTCGGCTGACTTCGCTCGCTCGCTTGGGCAGGGTCGTGGCCCGGGGGCGCACTTTGGGTGCGGCCCCGGGCCACGGGCGCTTTCCGGGTGCGGGCCCGGGGCGGTTGCTGTTACTGACTGGGGCTACGCCCCTTGCCCCCTGCACGGGCTGCGCCCGCGCGTCCTCAAACGCCGGACGGGCTGGAGTTGGCGGATGGGCTGATATGCCCGCGCAGGCGTCGGGCGCGGAGGACCAGTTCCATTTCGAAGCGGCGGTCCGGGTCGTCCACCTCCTCGCCCCACAGTTCCCTGATCTGCCGCATCCGGTAGCGGACCGTCTGGGGGTGGACTCCCAGGCGGGCGGCCACCTCGGGAGCGCCGCCCCGGGTCTCCAGCCAGGCCAGCAGGGTTTCCGCGAGGCGTCGGCCCTGGGTGGGGCCGCACTCCGCCAGCGGGGCCAGGCAGCGGGCGGCCAGTTCGTCCATCAGCTCCTCGGGCGGGAGCAGGACCATCGCCTGCGTGTGCTCCGTGCAGTGGAGAAAGCCCTCGGAGGGGAGCAGGCCGCGGTCCATGAGTTCCATCGCGGCCTTCGCCCAGCGCAGCGACTTCGCCGCCCCGGCGAGAGGGACAGCGGGGCCCAGGGCCCCGGTCCATCCGGTCATGGCACGGCGCAGTTGTTCGGGGCGGCCCGCGAGCAGGGGGTCGGGAACGACGATCAGGGGTTGTTCGCTCTCCATGTCCACGAGGACGTCGTCGCCCGCGGCGGGCGGCACGCACTCCCGGGCGGGCCGTTGCAGCACCCCGATCGCCACCCGGTCGGGGACCGTCCAGCCGATGCGGGACGCGTGCGCCGCCAGGTCAGCCAGCGAACCGGCTGCCCCGTCCACCTCGCCCGTCGTGCGTTCACGCACGATGGCCTGGGTCAACTTCCTTTGCAGACGCAGGCGTTCACCCGCCTCCCGGGCGGCGGCCTCGGCGTAGCCGCGCACGGATTCGTCGACCAGGCCGTCGAGGAAGGAGAAGCCCGCCTCGGCGAGTTCGTACATCGCGGGCGGCGGGATGCTCGCCCGCTGGCCGATCTCGGCGAGGCGTCGCCAGGCGAGCCGTACGCCGAGGCGGTAGACCGCCTGGAGGGAGTTGAGGGAGCGGCCGTGCAGCCCCTCGCCCCTGCCGAACTCCTGGAAGACCTCCAGATGCAGGTGCGGGGGGCGGCCGTCCTGTCGGGCGAGGTGCTGGACGAAGTCCTCCAGGGCCCGGCGGATGCCCACGAGCGCCATCAGGTCGCCGGACTCGTCCAGGAGCAGCGGCATCCGGGGATGTTCGCGGCAGATCTCGTCGAGGATCTGGCGGGCCAGGGCGGGCACCTCCGCCATGGCCTGGTCCGTGAACTGCCGGACCTTCAGGCGGGGCACGTCCGCCCAGGCGGAGGCGGGCGCGGGGGACGGAGCGGGCGGCTTGCTCGTGGTCGTGCCGGACGTCTTCATTTTCGCGGGACCCCCGTCTCGTAGCTGATCAAGGGGACGTTGGGCTGCTCCGGAGTGGCGTCGAGCAGCGCCACGATGCCGAACGCCGCCCCCACCGCGAGCGCGGCGGCGACGAGGCAGGTCAGGAGCACGGAGATCGGTCTGGGCATGACGGGGGAGCCTCTCTGACGCTGGTCCCCACCGGCAGCCTGACAGCAAGTCCACAGTCTCGACACGAGATTGACAGTCCGTCAAGACCGCGCTTACGGTTCCCGGCCCATACGCACCGTGCACGCGCCCCCTCTCTCCGCCACGGCCCCCTCTGGAGCTCCCGTATGCGTCGCACCGCCTCACCCCTGTCGCTGATCCTGCTCGGCACCGGCGTGTTCCTGCTGGTCCTCGCACCGCTGTTGGCCTGGTACGTCAGCCCCCGGGCCAAGAGCAGCCCGATCGACATCGACACCACCACCGTGTTCACCGGAACGGGGAGCTACTTCGACACCAAGTCGCTGGCGATCGCCCGCGACAAGCCGTTGACGATCACCCGGCAGGTGCGCGGCGACGTCGCCGACAGCGTCCGCAGCGGGCGCGCCGTCTGGGACGTCTCCACGTCCATCGACACCGAGGACACGCTGCCCGCGGCCGACACCACCGACTCCCTCCAGTGGACGCTGGAGCGGTGGGTCACCGACCGCCGCACCAATGAGCCCGTGCACTGCTGCAAGGAGCAGCCCACCTTTGACGGCGAGGCGTACCTGAAGTTCCCCTTCGACGTCGAGAAGCGTTCGTACCGCTGGTGGGACGGCACTCTCGGCTCCACCGTCTCCCTCCGCTTCGCGGGTACGAAGAAGATCCAGGGGCACGAGGGCTACCGCTTCACCGGCACCGTCGCACCCGCCAAGACGGGTACCCGGATGGTGCCGGGCCGCCTGGTGGGCCTGCCCGAGCGGGGGCAGGTCCTGGCCGAGGAGTGGTACGCCAACCACGGCGTGGAGCTGGTCGTCGACCGCCGCACGGGGCGCATCCTGAACGCGGCGATCGGCCCCCGCAAGACGCTCCGGGCCCCCGGTGCGAAGACGGACGCACTGGTGCTGCTGGACAGCCGGAAGCTGGAGTTCACCCCGGCCACCCAGCGGACCCAGGTGGCGCTGGCCGGGACGGACGGCGACAAGTTGCGGCTGGTGAGCGAGACGCTGCCGGTGGGTGGCGGGGCCGCGGGCGGCCTCCTCGCGGCGTCCGGGCTGTTCCTGGTGGTCCGGGGCCGGGTCAGCCCCCCGAGGCAGTGACGCAGGCACTCCGCGTCAGCACCACGAGGCCGCAACCAGCTTACGGACTGCGCGATGTGATGGGGCGTCAGCACAAACCCGTGCGGAAATTGTCATTCAGGTGAGTAGCCGCCTCGAACGCCGTGGCGAAAACTACCTACCCACCCCACCGTGCACGGAACTCCGCACACCGTCACCCATTGGTTCCGCACCCTCACACGAGTTGGAGCCCCGATGCCCCAGCACGTCCCTCCCGAACTGCACGCCGCGCGACCCCTCCGCTCCCTGGAGGCCCCGCACCTCCAGGGAGCCGTGGCGCATCCCCGCAGAATCGTCTTCCTGTCCCGTCGCGACCTGGGAAACCCGGCCGCGGGCGGCTCCGAACTCCTCGTCGACCGGCTGGCCGACGGGCTGGCCGCGCACGGCCACCAGGTCACCCTGCTGTGCGGCGGACCCGCCGCCACCCACCGCAACTACCGGGTGGTGTCGGCGGGCGGCGACCTGGGGCACTTCCTGCGCGCCCGAGGCGCCTTCGCCCGGCAGGTCGGCGGCTGCGACCTGATGGTCGAGGTCTGCAACGGGCTGCCGTACCTGACCCCGCTCTGGCACCGCGGCCCCACCCTCTGCCTGGTCAACCACGTCCACACCGAGCTGTGGGGCATGCGCTTCCCCGGCCCCGCCGCCGGGATCGGCAGACGCCTGGAGCACTGGGCGCTGTCCGCGGCGCAACGCGACAACCTCCTCCTCGCGGTGTCGGCGTCGACCGCGTCCGCGCTCGGCACGCTGGGCGTCGACCGGGACCGCATCCGCGTCGTGCACAACGGCGTCGACGCCCCCGGGGCACGGTTCGCACGCTCCGAGGAGCCGATGTTCCTCGCGGTGGGCCGCTTGGTGGAGTACAAGCGCATCGATCTGCTGCTGCGGCTCTGGGAGCGGGTGCGGCCGGTCACCGGCGGCCGCCTCGTCATCGTCGGGGACGGCCCGGAGCGGCGGCGGCTGGAGGCGATGGCAGGCCCCGGCGTCGTCTTCAAGGGGTACGTCTCCGAGGCCGAGAAACACCGGCTGCTGTGCGAGTCCTGGCTGTTGCTGCACCCCTCGGCCGTCGAGGGGTGGGGGCTCGTGGTCACCGAGGCGGCGGGGCGCGCGACCCCGTCGATCGGGTTCGACGTACCCGGGCTCAGGGACTCGATCGTGGACGGAGTGACGGGTGCGCTGGCGCGCGGCGAGAGTTCGTTCGCCGCCGCGTGGTGCGCGCTCGCCCTGAGTACGGAGCGCCGTCAGGCCATGGGGCAGGCGGCGGCCCTCCGGGCGGAGCGCTACCGGTGGTCGAGCACGGTGGACGGGTTCCGCGTGGTGGCCGCCGAGGCCGTCGACCGGCACACCTCCGGGAACGGGCCCCGGCGTCCCGGCGCGAACCGGGCCCTGCGGCCGGGTGCGGCCGCTCCGTCCGACCCGCCGGGCGGCAACGGAGCAGGCGGCCAGTCCGGCGCCGAGGCGGTCGCCCTGCGATGACCAGCACAGACCGCACTCCCCCGGCTCGCCGCGCTTCTCCTGGATCCTCGGCTTCGCCCGATTCCCCTGGTGCAGCAGTTTCCCCTGGTGCAGCAGTTTCCCCTGGTTCCGCAGCGTCCCCTGCCGCCCCTCCCCGCCCGGCCCGCCTCAAGGACCCCTCCTTCCGGCGTTCCGCCGCTCTCCTGCGGGCCTTCCTCCGCGAGCAGCACGACCCCGACCACTGCTACTCGCTCCTCGCCGTCGACGCCGCCAACCAGGTGCAGCGGTACGTGCCCCTGGAGGGCCGCGTCGTCGTGGACGTCGGCGGCGGCAGCGGACACTTCACGGCCGAGTTCCGGCGGCGCGGTGCGCAGAGCTACCTGTTCGAGCCGGACACCCGTGAGCTGACGCCCCCCGGGAAGCGGCCGCCGCCGGACTCGGTGGTCGCGGACGGCTACCTGCTGCCGCTCGCGGACGGCATGGCCGACGTGTGCTTCTCCTCCAACGTGCTGGAGCACGTCGCCGACCCGCAGACCTTCCTCAGCGAGATGGTCCGCGTGACGCGGCCCGGCGGACTGATCTACGTGTCGTTCACCAACTGGTACTCGCCCTGGGGCGGCCACGAATGGGCGCCCTGGCACTACCTGGGCGCCGACCGGGCCCGCCGCCGCTACGAGCGGCGCACCGGCCGCCCCGCCAAGCACACCGTCGGCGAGAACCTGTTTCCCGTCCACGTCGGTACGACGCTGCGGCAGGTCAGGGCCCGCGAGGACGTCGCGGTGGTGTCCGCGCGGGCCCGCTACTGGCCGCTGCTGCCGACCCTCGCGCCCCGGATTCCCGTACTGCGCGAGCTCGTCACCTGGAACCTCCTCCTCATCCTCCGGCGGTGTCCATGACCAGCACACTCCAGGCGCCGCCCGGTCCTCCGTCGCACGCCGCGCCGGTGCCGGGCGGGCGCGGCCCCGACGACGGGCCGCGTTCCCGCAGATGGCTGCTGGGTTTCTGGGCGGCCGTACTCGTCGCGTTCCTGGCGGTGTCGCCGGGGCGGATGACGTTCGAGACGAAGCTCGGGGTGGCCGCCGACCCGTTCCGGTTCATCGCGGACCTGGGCGAGCTGTGGCACTCCCGGGCCGGTTTCGGCGGGATCTTCGACCAGTACGTGGGCTACGCCTTCCCGATGCTGCCGTACTACGCCCTGACCGACCTGGTCGCGATCCCGGTGTGGCTGGCGGAACGGCTGTGGCTGTCGCTGGTGGTGTCGGTCGCGTTCTGGGGTGCGCTGCGGCTGGCGGAGCGGCTCGGCTTCGGCTCCTCGCGGACCCGGCTCTTAGGAGCGCTGGCGTACGCGCTGTGGCCGACGTACACGATCGTCATCGGCTCGACGTCGGCGGCGGCGCTGCCGGGGGCCATGCTGCCCTGGGTGCTGCTCCCGCTCGTCAACCCCACACTGAGCGCCCGCAGTTCCGCCGTGCGCTCGGCGCTGCTCATTCCCTTCATGGGCGGGGTCAACGCGGCGTCGACGCTCGCCGCGCTGCTGCCCGTGGGCCTGTACCTGCTGAGCCGTCCGGCCGGGCCGCGCCGCCTGGCGCAGCTCCGGTGGTGGGTGCCCGGGGTGCTGCTGGCCACCCTGTGGTGGGTGGTGCCGCTGCTGATGCTGGGCATCCACGGCGAGAACTTCATGCCGTACGTCGAGCAGGCGAAGACCACCACCGACACCATGTCCGCCACGGAACTGCTGCGCGGCGCGGGCAACTGGACCGGATACCTGAACCTCGGCGAGCCGTGGCTCCCGGCCGGGTGGACGGTCGCCGCGTCCGCGCTCGCGGTCCTCGGTTCGGCGTTCGCCGCGGCGATCGGCCTGGCGGGTCTCGCCAGGCGGGACGTCCCCGAGCGGCGCTGGCTGCTGCTCGTACTGCTGTCCGTGGTCCTCATCACCCTTGCTGGGTACGGGGGTTCACTGGGCGCGCTGTTCCCGGGCACCGTGCAGGACTGGCTGGACGGCTGGCTGGTGCCGTTCCGCAACATCTACAAGTTCCAGTCGGGGCTGGCCCTGGTGCTGGTGCTCGGCCTGATGCACGCTGTCGCCGTCGCGGCCGAGCCGCGCGGTGCGCGACGCGTGCGGGGCCGGTCGTACGTGCCCGCGCTGGCGGCACTGCTGGTGCTGCCGGGGCTGATCCTGCCGTACGTCAACGGCGGCATCCTGCAACCCGGCGCGTTCAAGAAGCTGCCCAACCACTGGCAGCAGACGGCGGGTTGGCTCAAGGAGCACTCCCCCAACACGCGCGCCCTCGTCGCCCCGGCGAGCGCGCACGGCATCTACACCTGGGGCTCCACCATCGATCAGCCGTTGGACGTGCTCGCTGAATCCCCTTGGGCGCAGAGGGACTTCGTGCCGTTCGGGACACCGGGCAACCGGCGGGCCCTGGACGCGGTCGAGCAGGCGTTGATGTCGGGTTCCGAAGTCCCCGGGCTTTCGGCCTACTTGGCGCGGGCCGGGCTGCACTACGTCGTCGTGCGCAACGACCTCGATCCCGACCAGATCGGTTACGTACCGCCGCAGACCGTGAAGCGCACCCTGGAGTTCTCGGGCTACCGCCGGGTGACCGGCTTCGGCCCGGTCCTCACCGGCGGGCGCATCCCCGACGACACCCCCGTCCAGGTGGAGGGCCTCTATCCGAGGCAGCAGGCCGTCGAGGTGTACGAGCCGCAGGGCGAGCGCGGCGGCTCCGCGCCCGACCCCGGGCGCGCGGCGCTCAAGCCGGTGGCCGACACGATGACGGTGAGCGGCGGCCCCGAGTCGCTGCTGCGGCTGTCGGCGAACCCGGCTACGCGCGACCGTCCCGCCGTGCTGACCGGGGACAACGCACCTGGCCTCGCCTCGCCATCGGTGCAGGCGGCCGGTGACGGGATGCGCCGGGCCGACACCCGGTTCGGGCTGGTCAACACCAACACCTCGTACACGTACACCGCGAAGGAGCGCAACGCGTCGGGCAGCATGCAGGACGCCGGTCGTGAGCCCCGGCAGATCCTGCCCGTCGCGGGGACCGGGCACCAGACGACGGCCGTGCTGCGGGGTGCGAAGTCGGTGACGGCGTCGAGCAGCGGCAACTGGCTCTTCCACCTGCCGCAGTACGACCCGGTGAACGCGTTCGACGGGAACCCGGAGACCGCGTGGGCCGAGGGCAGCGCCGCGAAGCCCGTGGGGCAGTGGCTGCGGGTGGACTTCACCGCTCCGGTGGAGGTGCCCTCCTCGATCCGGCTGACGCCGCTGCCGTCCGACGGGATGCGGGCCGCTCCCACGGTCGTACGGGTGGAGACCGACCGGGGCGGCGCCACCAGCCCGCTCCAGCCGAACGGGCAGCCGCAGAGCGTGGACGCCCCGCCGGGGCAGGCGAAATGGCTGAGGATCACGATCGAGGAGGCGCAGCAGGGGCGGCCCGGACTGATGGGCGCCGGGTTCAGCGCCGTGGACGTGCCGGGTGTGCAGGTGACGCGGCTACTGGCGCTGCCGAAGGACACGGGCGGGGCGGGTTCCGACGCCGGGACCGACCCGAACGTGATCTCGCTGCACCGGGGGAGCGACCCGGGCGGGCTGTCGCCCGTGTCGGCCGAGGTCGGGCTGCACCGGCAGTTCACCACCCGGCAGGACGGGGCGTACTCGCTGCGGGCGACGGCGCTGCCCGTGCCCGGGACCGCTCTGGACGAACTGCTCTACCGTCAGGCGCCGGACCAGCGAAGGCAGTTGACGGTGTCCGCCGATTCCACGGCGAAGCTGGGCACGTCCCTGACCCCGCGCAACCTGGTCGACGGGGATCTGAGCACCGCATGGGTCTCCGGCAACAAGTCGGTGCTCCATCTGAGGTGGCCGCAGAAGCGGCCGATCGACGAGATCGTGTTCGCGGCGGCGGGCGGTCTGTCGACGCGGCCCGAGCAGGTGGAGATCAGCTCCCCGGACGGGGCGGCGACGGCGTCCGTCGATCCGAACGGCCTGGCCAAGTTCGCGCCGATCACCACCGACCGGCTCGACATCACCCTGACGAAGGCGGCTCCGCTCACCATTCACAACCCGGTGGCGGAGGGTGAGTTGCAGCTGCCCATCGGGCTGAGCGAGGTGTACGTGCCCGCGCTGGACGACTACCGGGTGCCGCAGCCCGACCCGGCCCGCACCTTCTCGCTGCCGTGCGGGCAGGGCCCGGTCCTCTCCATCGACGGCACGCTGCACGCGACGAGCGCGCAGGGAACGCTGCGCGACCTGACGGAGCGGCGCCCGATCGCGGTGTCGCTGTGCGCGGGGGAACAGCGCGACGGTGTCGCCCAGCTGGCGCCCGGGACGCACCGGGTGGAAGCGGGCGACACGGGGCCGCTCGCCATCACCGACCTGACGCTGACGCGGGGTTCCGTCGCCGAACCATCCCGCGAGCAGCGGGAGTTGGGCTTCAAGGACTGGTCCGGGGACTCCCGTACGGTCACCGTGGGGTCGGGCGGGGCCTCGTACCTCCAGACCTACGAGAACGCCAACCCCGGCTGGCAGGCCACTCTCAACGGCAAGGAACTCGCCCCCGTACGGCTGGACGGCTGGCAGCAGGGATGGCTGGTGCCGGAGGGCGAAGGCGGCACGATCGAGCTGGAGTTCGCGCCCGCGCGCTGGTACGTGGGCGGACTCGTCGCGGGCGGGGTGGCGCTGCTGGCGCTCGCCGGGCTGGTGCTGTGGTTCCGGCGGGACGCGCGGCTGCCCGTGCCGACCGGTGGTTCTCCCGCACCTCCCGCTCCCGGGGCCGCGCTCGGGCTCGGCGTGCTGACCGTGGTACTGGTGCTGGTGGCGGGGCCGCTCGCCCTGGCGGTGCCGGTGCTCGCGGTGGCGGCCCGGCTGCGGCCGGCCCTGCTCCCGCTCATCTCGCTCGTGGCGATGGGTGGGGCCGGGGTGGCGGCGGCCTGGGGTGCGGGGTCGCCGGTGGCGGTCCAGACGGGAGCGTTCGGCCCGCTGGCGCAGGCGCTGGCTGTGGTGGGGGTGGTGGCGGCGGCCGTCACGCTCGGCTCGGCGGCGTCCTGGTCGGCATGGGGACGACTGGGCCCGGCGGGGCGGCGCAGTGAGGAGTGAGGAGGGGTGGGGCGGTACTGGGGTGCTGCGGTGGCGGGCCGCCCCAGCCCCGCCCCGCCACCGCAGCACCCCGGTGCGGCTGCCGCCGCGTGGTCTGCTCACCGGCCCTCGCGGCCCGCACCCGGGTGCGCCTGCGGCGGGCTGCCCCTCCCCGCCCCTTCACCTGGACCAAGCGGGGCTTGGGGTGGTTGCTGTTACTGACCGGGGCTACACCCCTTGCCCCCTGCACGGGCTTCGCCCGCGCGTCCCCAAACGCCGGACAAGCTGGTAGGCCCACCCGCATCCACCCATCCGCACCGGCAGGAGGCACCGTGCCCCCGTCCTCAGCCCCACCCCACCACCCCACCACCCCCTTCACCGTCGTGGACGAGATCACCCGCCACTGCCTCGACCCCGCCGAACCCGAAACCGTCCACATCGAAGTCCACCTCCCCTCCGCCCCCGACCCCGCCCGCCTGCGCACCGCCTTCCTCGAAGCCCTCCGCCGCCACCCCCGCATCCTCATGCGCGAGGCCCCCGGCCCCTGGTACCGGCGTCGCTACGAGTGGCAGCTCACCCCCCATCCAGACACCGAGGGCACCGTCGTCCAGCACCACGACACGTCCGACCGCGCCCTCGCCGAGGCCCGCGCCCGCGCCCTCACCCACGCCCCGCCCCTCTCCCTCTCGCCCCCCGTGCGCCTGGAGATCATCGGCCGGGTCCTGCTCGTGGTCCTCAACCACACCGCCCTGGACGGCCCCGCCTGCCTGCGCGTCCTCGCCACCACCGCCGAGCTCTACGGCGGCCGGGACAACTCCCCCGTCTCCGCGACCGGCCCGGCCCGCCCCGGCCACAACCCCCGGTACCCGATCCCCGGCACCGGGTTCGCCCCGGTGGCCCGGGTCGCGGCCGGAACCGCCCCGGGCGCGCCCGGCAACGGCCTGCTCGTCGCCGACCTGCCCGTTCCCCGCCGACCGCGCGGCGCCCCGTACACCGTGAACGACCAGCTGATGGTGGCCACCGCCCGCATGATCGCCGAGTGGAACACCGAGCGCCGGTCCGCGCCCCGCCCGATGCGCGTCACGATGCCGGTGGACGACCGCCCCCGGGGAATGGACATGCCGATCGGGAACGGCACCCGACTGGTGGAAGTCCCCTTCACCCATGAGGAGTTGACGGACTCCGACACGGCGGAACTCCTCCTGCGGACCGCCGACCGCACCCGCGCCCTGAAGGCCCTGTCCCGCCCGCAGCTCGGGCACGGTGCGGCCCTGCTCACCGCGCCGGTCGTCCCGGTGACCGTACGCGCCGCCCTCATCCGGCAGTTGAGGCGCACGGTCGGACCGTGGACGTCCACGACCCTGCTGAGCAACATCGGCCGGGTGCCCTACCCGCTGGACTTCGGCGACGGGGCCGGCCGGGCGCGGGCCGTGTGGTTCTCCGCCCCGGCGCGCATGCCGCGCGGCCTGACGGTGACCACGGCCAGTACCGCAGGACGCCTCCATCTCGCGCTGCGCTGGTCGGGCACGCTGCTCGGCCCGCGCGACGGAGAGCACCTGCGCGAGCTGTTCGAAAAGCACCTCCACACGACAGCCGCACTCGACGACGACCCAGTCGACACCACAGGCGACAACCCCCAGAACGACCTCGACAACCCCAGCGACGAGGAGGCAAGCCCCCCATGACGGCCCCGGTCACGAACCCACCGCTCCCCCGCCCCCGCGACGGCCTGCGGGACTTCTACGAGGACCCCGCCGTGCCCGTGGCCTCCGGCGACCCACGCAGCCTCCGGCAGGCCCGGATGCTGGCGGACGCCCTGGCCCGCAGCCCCGGCGCCACCGTCCTGGACGTCGGCTGCGGCGACGGACGAGCCGCCGCGACGGCCGCCCCACTGCTCCCCGGCCACCGCATCGTCGGCGTCGACTGGTCGCAGGACGCCCTGCGACGCGCCACCGCCCGGTTCGCCCGCACGCCCGGTGACCTGCGTGCCGTACGGGGTGAACTCACCGACGGGGGGCTGCCGTTCGGGGACGCGTCGGCCGACGCGGTGCTGTTCAGCGAGGTCATCGAGCACCTCGTCGACCCGGACTCCGCGCTCGACGAGATCCGCCGGGTCCTGGCGCCCGGCGGCCATCTCATGCTGTCCACCCCGAACCTCGCCGCCTGGTACAACCGCGCCCTGCTGCTGGCGGGCGTACAGCCGGTGTTCTCTGAGGTGAGCCTGCGCGGCATCCACGGCCGCCCCGGTCGCGAGGTCGTCGGCCATCTGCGGCTGTACACGGCACGCGCCCTGCGCAGCCTGCTGACCGCGTCCGGCTTCGACGTCGTGCGGATCGCGGGAGCCCCCTTCCACGGGGTGCCGCGCCCCCTGCGCCCCCTGGACCGGCTGGCCTGTTCCGCCCCCTCCGCCGCGTCCATCCTCCTCGTGCACGCCAGGCGGAGCAGCCGCCGACAGGTCGGCAAGACGAGTCAGCAACAAGGGAGTTGAGGCACGTGATGTGGTGGGGCGTGGTGGCCGCACTGTTCGCGAACGTCCTCTACAGCGGGGGCTTCGTACTCCAGAAGCGCGCCCTGGGCAGCCTGCCGGGACTGGATGTGCACCGTCCTCTGCGGGCGGTGCGGCTGCTGCTCGGCAGTCTGCCGTGGCTCGGCGGTTCGCTGGCCCTCGCGGGCGGGTTCGCCGCACAGCTCGTGGTGTACCGCACCCTGCCGATGGCCGCCGCGCAGGCCCTCTTCGTCTCGGGTCTGGTGCTGCTCCTGCTGCTGTCCTCCCGGGCGCTCGGCGAACGCACGTCGGGGCGCGAGCGGTTCGCGATGGCGGCGGTCGTGGTGGCGCTGCTGATGGTGGTGCTGTCGCTGGACTCGCGGGACTCCAGCGGCGAATCCATCGGCGCGTACTCGCCCCCGGCACTGGTCCTGCTGCTCAGCGCCGTCTCCATCGGGGCGGGCATCCGGCTGTACGTCGTCGCCGACCGCCGCAGCGCACGCCGGAGGACCCCCACGAGCGGCGTTGCGTACGGTGTCGCCGTCGGCCTCGTGTACGGAGTCAGTTCCCTGGCCATCAAGGGGGTTTCGGCCCTGTTCGACGCGGCGGACCTGACGGGCACGGTCGTCGCGGTGCTCTCCTCCCCGTACCCCTATCTCCTCCTGGTCACCTTCGGCACCGGGCTGATCCTCTCCCAGACCGCCCTTCAGCGCTGCCGCGCCTCGCTCGTGGTGCCGGTCTGCACGACGACGTCCTGCCTGTACACCGCCACCCTGGGCAGCATCGCGTTCGGCGAGTCCTTCCCGGATGATCCGCTGCGGCTGACCCTGCGGGTGGCCGGAGCGGTGCTGGCGGTGGCCGTACTCCTCACTCTCCCCTCGAACGAAGCCCCTTCTACCGCAAAGGAACTGGCCAGTGAATCCCGCTGACCCACTGCTGAAGATCCTCGTCTGCCCGATCGACAAGGGCCCGCTCACCCTCCTTCCGGAGGGTCCCTTCCTCTACAACCCCCGGCTGCACCGCCGGTATCCGATCGTCGACGACATCCCCCAGCTCCTGCCGTCGTCCGGGGAGCAGGTGGACGACGCGGAGCACCGGCGCCTCACCGCCCCCTGACCACGCGTCCGTTCCAGCGGCTCCGCCGCGCAGCCACTGCCACAATGTCCGCATGATCAGAGGAAGCAGGGTCGCCGTCGTCGGCGGCAGCATCGCGGGCTGTGCGGCGGCTGCCGCCGCCCACCGGGGCGGCGCGGAAGAGGTCACCGTCTACGAGCGGACCGCCGGGCAACTCGCCGAACGGGGCGTCGGGTTGGCGATGCACGGGGGCCGTTACGAGGAGCTGGCGGCGGCCGGGTTCATGGACGCGGCGATGCCGTCGGTGCGGATGACCCACCGCACCTGGTACGTCCGGGACGACACGGCCGCGTCCCCGCTGGGCCGGTCGCTGGGCGTGATGCCGTTCCCGTTCCTCACGTACAGCTGGGGATCGCTCTGGCGTGAACTGCGCGCCCGGGTACCGGAGTCGGTGGAGTTCCGCACCGGCTCGGCCGTGAAGGGCCTCCGACTGACCTCCCGGGGCGTCGAGTTGGACGGGGAGCGGTACGACCTGGTGGTCGGCGCGGACGGCTACCGCTCACTCGTCCGTACGATCGCCTGTCCGGACACCGCGCCCGAGTACTCCGGCTATCTCGCCTGGCGCGGCGCCTACCCCGAGTCGGACCTGCCCGACGCCCACCTGTGGCCCGCCGACGAGTGCGCGTACGTCGTCTTCGACGGCGGGCACATCGTCATCTACCGCATCCCCGACGACGCGGGCGGCCACCACGTCAACTGGGTCTTCTACACCGCCCCGCCGACCGGCCACGTCCCGCCGGCCGACGGCGGGCGCACCCTCACCACCGCGCTCGCCGACCGCCTCGCGGAGATCACCTCGCACCGCCTCCCGCCCTTCTTCGCCGCGCTGATCGAGGCGACACCGGCCGGCGACCGCTTCGTACAGCCGCTGTACGACGTGACCGCACCGCAGTACGCCACCGACCGGCTCGCCCTGGTCGGCGACGCGGCCACCGTCGCCAGGCCGCACACCGGCGCGGGGGCGGTGAAGGCACTCCAGGACGCCACCGCGCTCCAGTCGGCACTGCGGAACGCGGACTCCCCCGCCGAGGCTTTCGCCGCGTACGACGCACTGCGGGCGCCGGTCGGCCGGACCATGGTCGAATTGGGCCGGTCCCTGGGCCGCGCGCTCGTACAGGAAACGCCGGACTGGAGCGGGATGGGAGACGGGGAACTGGACGCGTTCTGGCGGCGGGCCGACGGGAGCGGGGCTTTCGGAGGGCGGGAGCTGAAGCGGGCCTGACACCCCCGAAGCGCACCCACCCGCCATTGACCACCCTGGGTGGTCGAGGCTAGGGTGACCGGCATGTCATTCAGTGAAGGACTCGAAGTCGTCCAGTTCCGGGACTCCTGGTGGATCACGATGTGGTGGCCGGAGGGGGCCGTCTCCGGCGGCCCCCAGAAGATCGTGATCGAGGCGGCCCCCGATGCTCCGCCGGGGGACGTGGCGCGGGGAATCTCGACCACGGTGCTGCGGAGGATGGACCTGGCGGAGGCGGTGCGGAAGGCGCAGGAGACCGCGCCGACGTCTCCGCCGTGGCAGGCGCAAGAGGGCCGACTCGTCGAACTGGCCGCGCTGGCGGGGCGGCTGCTGGGCGAGGAGGGGGTGTCGCAGCGGTACCTGTCGGTGCTGTGCCTGACCTACCGGGACCTGGTGGACAAGGGCGTTCAGGCGCCGGTGCCGTGGCTGGCGGAGCAGGTCGGACGGAAGCCGGACTCGATCAAGGACCACCTGAAGAAGGCCCGAAGGGACGGCCTGCTGACGTCGCGCGCGGGCCGGGCGGGCGGCGATCTGACCGAGGTGGCGCGGGCTGCCCTGGAGGGGGTCGAAGGGGGCAGATTCAGCCGCAACTGAGACCGGCCGGGACCTTCGCCCGCATCGGCCGGACCCCAGGCCACTCCCTGCGGGAAGCCGCCCGACCGCAACTCTGCGAGGTCGCCCTCCCCTTTCCCAGTACAGGGTCCCCCCTGAGCACGCCCACCACCCAGACCGTGCCCGCCGAACCGTCCCCGCCCCGCCGACGGGCCCGGCGGAGCTACCCCGCCCCCACCACCGTCCGCTGCGCCGAGAAGTCCCCCCACTTCCCGTCCGGCAGCTTCGCCCGCAGCTTCACGCTGTAGCGGGTGCCCGGGGGTTCCGAGACGGTGAAGCTGTACGTCACCGGGCCGGGCGGCGGGGGTGCGCCCCAGGCGATGGTGGTGGCCATCTTGCCGTTCAGGTACAGCTGGTACTCGGTGACGTCGCCTCCGGTACGGGGCTGGGTCCAGCGGAGCCTGATGGTGCGCTGGACCCCGTCCGCGTGGGCGGTGGCCGTCAGCCCGGTCGGCGCGGTGGAGGCACGGGCACCCGAGGAGCGGGCCGTGGTCAGGTCGATCGCCTTGCTGTCGCCGGAGGAGTTCTCGGCGGCGTCCCGGGCGCGCACGGTGAACGTGTAGACGGTCCCGGGACGCAGTCCCGTGACGCGGGTACTGGTCTCGGTGCCGCGCGCACTGTGGATGCGCGAGTCCTCCTGGTAGATGTCGTAGGCGGTGATCGCACCGCCCGCGTCGGTGGCCCGTCCCCAGGTCAGACTGACTGACGTACCGTCAATCACCTTGCCTGTGAGCCGAGTCGGGGCGGTCGGGGGCTTGCGGTCGTCCGGAGCGGGGGCCCTGGTCTTCGCGGTGACGGCCGCACTCGGCGCGGAGAGGTTCCCGGCCGCGTCCCGCGCCCGCACCGTGAAGGAGTACGAAGTGGCAGGGCGCAGGCTCTCGACGTCGACCATGGTGGTCCGCGCCGGGACCGCCTTGACCTTCTTGCCCTTCTCGAAGACGTCGTAGCCCGCCACGCCCCGGTCGTCGGTGGCCGCGCTCCACATGACGTGCACGGAGTGGGCGCTGCCCGCCTGGGCGGTGACGCCCCCGGGAGTGGTCGGTCTGCTGGTGTCACGGGCCGGCTGGGCCTTCGCGCCGCCGCACCCGGTGACGGTGGTCAGGGTGGCCGCGAGCAGCGCCGTACAGGTCAACACGGTGCGAACGGTGGGGCGTTGCACAGCTGGACCTCTCATCCGTGGGGGCAGGGGGGAGGACGGAAACAATGGTCCAGACCTGTATGCCATGCAGGGAAGCCCCGGGACAAGAGGCCCGGCGTTACGTCATCACCGCGCCCACCACCACAAAGCCGCAGACAAGGACGAACAGGACGGCGAGCGGCGGCCGCACGAAGCGACCGGCTGCCCGGCGGCGACGACCCTGCGGATCGGGGCCGGGTTACGCGGCCACCCCGTACCCCTCGTCGCACGCCGCCCGCGCCTCGGCTACGGTCACCCGGTGCCGCTCGGCCCAACCGCCCGCCGGGCGCGCACCCCCGGACCTCTCGTCCGCGCCCGTACGTCGACGACGTCCCGCGAGGCACGGACCGAGCCGACCCCTACGGGCGACCCCGCACACGTCTGACCCAGGGCCTCCTCCCTCACCGCCCCGCTCACCGCCTCCCGGTCCACCGAACGATGCAGTGGGGCGTCGTCCGGCCGGACGACGCCCCACTGCTTCCCCTCTTCCTACGCTGGAGACCTCCCCGCCCACCCCGTAGAAGGAGTCCCGCCATGAGCCGAGCCACGAAGACCCTGATCGAAGGAGCCGTGACGTTCGCGGTCGGGCTTGCCCTGAAGCTGTGGGGCCTCGACACGCAGATCTGGTGGGTGACGCCGACCAAGGCCGGTGTCGTCCTCATGGTCATCGGCGGCCTCCTGCTGGCCTCCGGCCTGTTCCAGAGCGTGCGCCGCACCGAGGTCACCCGGAAATGAGGGACCTGCACCTGGCGACCGCCCGCCCCCGGCCCCACCCGACGGGCATCGCCATCCGGGAGCCCCCGGCCGCACTCCGGCCGAGAGGCCCGCTCAGCTGCTGAAGAAGTCGCTCACCTTGTCCGCGAACTGCTGCGCGTTCCGCCGGTGGATCCAGTGCCCGCCCGGCAGGGTCACCTGTGCGCAGTCCGGGATGCGGTCGGCCATCTCGGGGACGTCGGTGGCGTCCATCTCACTCTCCGGGCCGCTGGTGACGATGAGGGTCGGGGCGACGATCTCGCCGAGGCGCTCCAGCCACTCCTCCGGCGGGGACGCCAGCTGGGCCTGGATCTGCGGGACCGCGTTCTCGTCGTAGTCGACGGGGCCCGAGGACGGGAGGACGTCCGACGCGCCGTCGAAGGGGGCCGGCGTCTCCTCCAGGACCAGACGCTCCACCCGGTCCGGGTAGTCCTGCGCGAGGAGGTACGCGACGACGCCCCCCATGCCGTGGCCGACCACGCCCGCCCGGTCGATCTTGGACTCCTCGATGAAGCCGAGGACGTCCTCCTTCATGAGGTCGAGGTCGTACTCGTCGGGCCAGTCGCTCTCGCCGTGGCCGCGCAGATCGAGTGCGTACACCCGCCATTCCTCGCCGAGCGCCTGCCCGGTCTTTTCCCAGGTCAGGGCGGAACCGCCGATTCCGTGCAGCAGGATGACGGGGGCGCCGTGCTGGTCGCCCCAGGAGCGGTACGCCATGCGTACGTCGCCCACATCGACGACGGAGTGATCTTCCATGAACCCGACGTTACAGGGGCATCCGGGATGGCAGAGTCATCGGGTGAAGTCCGTTGTGCGTGGGGTGGGGCTGCTCGTACTGGGCCTGACGATGGCAGTAGTGGGAAGCGTGAGCGTGATGCGGGACGAAGGGGGAGACGAGGGGCGCCGCAGGGGGGCTCCTTCGGACACGGCGTACGAGAGGCCGGTGACGGACCGGACGCCCGGCCCGGTGCGGCCGACGCGGTCCGGGAATCCGAAACCGGCCGAGAAGAGGCGGAGCGGCTCGGGGGCGGCCGATCCGGGGCTGGCCGATCCGGCGAAGAAGGACGTGGCGATGCGGCTGGTGTCGAGCGCCGAGAACTCCTCGCTGGACTGGCGGAAGCAGTACCGGTACATCCAGGACATCGACGACGGGCGCGGCTACACCGCCGGGATCGTCGGGTTCTGCTCCGGGACCGGGGACCTGACGGAGGTCGTCGAGCGGTACAGCGCCGCCCGGCCGGGTAACGCGCTGGAGAAGTTCCTGCCCGCGCTGCGCAAGGTCAGGGGCAGCGACTCGCACGAGGGCCTGGAGGATCCCTTCACCGAGGCGTGGCGGCACGCCGCCGACACCGATCCCGCCTTCCGCGCGGCGCAGGACGCCCAGCGGGACGGGGACTACTTCGACCCGGCGGTCCGGCAGGGGAAGGCGGACGGGCTGGGGGCGCTCGGTCAGTTCGTCTACTACGACGCGTACGTGATGCACGGGCACGACGACAGCCCCGGCTCGACGGGCTTCCTGGCCCTGCGCGAGAAGGCCAGGAAGAAGGCCGGACTGCCCGTCGACGGCGGAGACGAGAAGGCGTACCTGAACGCCTTCCTGGACGCCCGGGTGAAGGCCATGAAGGAGGAGCCCGCCCACCGGGACACCAGCCGGATCGAGACGGCCCAGCGGGTGTTCGTACGGGAGGGGAATCTCACCCTCCGGACGCCGCTGACCTGGAAGGTCTACGGCGACACGTACCGGGTGAAGTGAAGGAACCGCTCCGGCAGGACCCCCGTCCCAGTGGGGTCCTGCCGCTCGGACTCAGTACCCTGACCTGCACTGGAGGTCTTGTGCAACTCACCCGTCGTGTTCAGAACACCGTCCGCGCCCTGCTGGGCCTGACCCTCGCCGCCGTGCCGGGCACGGCCGTCGCCGCCGCGTCCGGGGAGCGGGCGGGCGATGCCCGTACGAGTGCCTCGTCGGGGCTGCGGGATCCCGCGAAGAAGGACCTCGCGATGCGGCTCGTGTCGAGTGCGGAGAACTCCTCGCTGGAGTGGAAGGAGCAGTACCGCTACATCGAGGACATCGGGGACGGGCGCGGCTACACCGCCGGGATCATCGGCTTCTGCTCCGGGACCGGGGACATGCTGGAGCTGGTCGAGCGCTACAGCGCCGCCGAACCGGGGAACGTGCTGGAGAAGTACCTGCCCGCGCTGCGGAAGGTGAACGGGTCGGACTCTCATCGGGGGCTCGGGTCCGGTTTCGTCCGGGACTGGAAGAAGGCGGCGGACGACCGGGGCTTCGAGAAGGCGCAGAACCGCGAGCGGGACCGGGTGTACTTCGATCCGGCGGTGCGCCGCGCGCAGGAGGACGGGCTCGGCACGCTGGGTCAGTTCGTCTACTACGACGCGATGGTGATGCACGGGGCGGGCGGTCCTGACGGCTTCGACGCGATCCGGCGGGGCGCGCTGGACAGGGCGGCGGCGCCCGCGCGGGGCGGGGACCAGGGGGCGTACCTGAACGCCTTCCTCGACGTACGGAAGAAGACGATGAAGCGCGAGGCCGCGCACGAGGACACGAGTCGTATCGACACGGCGCAGCGGGTGTTCGTGGCGGCGGGGAACTTCGAGCTGCGGACGCCGCTGGTGTGGAAGGTGTACGGGGACGCGTACCGGGTGGACTGATGCCGGGCGGGCCACGACGGCGAGGACTGACGCACCGTCACGCACCGGTGGCGGTACGGGAGTTCCGTACGGCCACCGGTGCGTGAAGGCGAGCGGTGAAGAGGGTCAGTGGGCGTGCGCCACCGCCTTCTCGCCCTTGTGGGAGATCTCTCCGCCCGGCTCCATCGGAGCCGTCACCTCGTCGTCGTCGGCGCGCTTGCCGATGTGGTTGAAGACCAGGTTGAGGACGACGGCCGCGAGGCAGCCGGTGGAGATGCCGGAGTCCAGGATGATCTTCGCGGTCTCCGGGAAGTGGTGGTAGAAGGTCGGGGCGGCGATCGGGATGATGCCGACCGCGAGGGAGACGGCGACGATCAGGACGTTGTTGTCCTTCTCCAGGCTCGCCTTGACGAGGGTCTGGATGCCGCTGGCCGCGACCGAGCCGAAGAGCACGATGCCCGCTCCGCCGAGCACCGGGCGCGGGACGACCGCGATCAGCGAGGCGGCGATCGGGCACAGGCCCATCAGGATCAGGAAGCCGCCGCCCGCCGCGACCACGAACCGGCTGCGGATCCTGGTCATGGCGACCAGGCCGATGTTCTGGGCGAAGGCACTGCACATGAAGCCGTTGAACAGCGGGCTGACGGCCGAGCCGAGGGCGTCGGCGCGCAGACCGGCAGCGATGGTCTTCTCGTCGGCGGGGCGCTCGACGATCTCACCGAGTGCCAGCATGTCGGCCGTCGACTCGGTCATCGAGACCAGCATGACCACACACATCGAGATGATCGCGGCGGCCACGAACTGCGGTGCGCCGAAGTGGAACGGCGTCGGGAAGCCGACGACGGACGCCTCGGTGATGGGTGTGAAGTCGGTGGCACCGAAGGGGATGGCTATCAGCGTGCCGAGGACCAGGCCGAGGAGTACGGCGATCTGCTTCACGAAGCCCCGGGTGAAGCGGCGCAGGAGCAGGACGATGACGAGGGTGATCCCGGCGAGACCCAGGAAGGTCGTCGAACCGTAGTCCGCGGCCTTGGGGTTGGGGCCCTGCGCCCAGCCGAACGCGACCGGGAGGAGGGAGACGCCTATCAGGGTGATGACCGTGCCGGTGACGACCGGGGGGAAGAACCGGACGAGCTTGGAGAAGAAGGGGGCGGCGATGAAGCCGATCGCTCCGGCGACGATGATCGCGCCGAAGATGACCGGGAGCGCGTCCTCCTTCGACTGACCGCCCGCGATGGCGAGCATCGGGGCGACACCGGCGAAGGTGACGCCGTTGACGAAGGGGAGCCGGGCGCCGATGTTCCAGACGCCGAGCGTCTGGAGGAGGGTGGCGAGACCGGCCATGAAGAGGCTGGCGCCGGTGAGGAAGGTGAGTTCCTTGCCGGAGAGGCCGACGGCCGCGCCGACGATCAGCGGGGGTGCGACGACTCCCGCGTACATGGCGGCGACGTGCTGGAGGCCGGTCGTGGCGAGCTTCAGGGGAGGCATTCCCTGGTCGACCGGGTGCTTCTCCGGCGTGGAAGGGGTGGTGCTCTCCTCGGCGGTGCCGTCCGTCGTGGAGCCTTGCGCGGTGAACCTGGGCGTCTTGGCCACAGCGTCCTCCTGTCGTTTTCCAGTGCCGTTGTTGGCACGTGCTTCAGGGAGGTGGTGCGTATGTGCAAGGTGCTGGTGGTGCTCAGGGGGGTGCGGAAGGTGCTGCTGTTGCGTGCCGTTCGCCCGGTTGCGCCGGACCGCCCCGGGGGCGTGTCCCCTGTGGGGTCACGCCTCCGGGAACGGCTCCTGAGCAGCCCGCTCGGCTGCTCAGTTCCGGCCGGGAGCCGTCCCTCCCGGCCGGAATTCTCAAGTCCCCTTGTGTTCAAGGGGTTTCGCTCCCCTGTGCGGGGGGGGGTCGGTGGTACGAGGTGATCGGCGTCAGCGCGGCTGCGCGGCGACCCGCGCCAGGCGCTGCGCCTCGTCCCGCGCACTGCGGGCGATGGCTTCCTCGTCCACCGTGGTCAGGTGGTTGTCCTCGACGACGGGTTCGCCGTTGATCAGGGACAGGGTGACCGGCGCCGCCGCGCCGAAGACGATGGCGGTGACCGGGTCGGCGATGGTGGAGTGGCCGAGGCCGTCGATCCTCCACATCACCAGGTCCGCGAGCTTCCCGGCTTCGAGCGAGCCGATCTCCGCCGCGCGGCCCAGGACTTGGGCGCCTCCGTAGGTGCCGAGGCGCAGGGCCTGGCGGGCATTGAGGGCCCGCTCGCGGTGCTCGGCACTGAGGCGGTTGATGAGGAGCGCGTTGCGCAGCTCGGTGTGGAGTTCGCCGGACTCGTTGGAGGCCGTGCCGTCGACGCCGAGGCCGACGGGTACGCCCGCCCGGAGCAGGTCGGGGACCCGGGCGATGCCTGCGGCGAGGCGGGCGTTGGAGGAGGGGCAGTGCGCGACGCCGGTTCCCGTACGGGCGAAGGCGGCGATGTCGGAGTCGTTCATGTGGACGCAGTGGGCCATCCACACGTCGCTGCCGAGCCAGCCCGTCGACTCGAAGTAGTCGGTGGGGCCCATGCCGAACAGCTCGTGGCAGAACTTCTCCTCCTCCACCGTCTCGCTGCCGTGGGTGTGCAGTCGGACGCCCTTGCGGCGGGCCAACTCCGCGCCCTGGCGCATGAGTTCGGTGGAAACGGAGAAGGGCGAGCAGGGTGCGACGGCGACCTGGGTCATGGAGTCGAAGGACGCGTCGTGGTGCTGGTCGACCGTGGCCTCGGTGGCGGCGAGCGCGCCCTCTGTCGTCTCGATCGCGAAGTCCGGCGGCAGACCCCCGTCGGATTCGCCCCGGTCCATGGAGCCCCGCGCGAGGGTGAAACGTACGCCCATGTTCTTCGCCGCACCGATGATCGCCGAGGAGAGGTCGCCGGAGCCGCGGGGGAAGACGTAGTGGTGGTCCATGGCGGTGGTGACGCCGCCGCGGACCATCATCGCCAGGGAGCCCCGGGCCGCCGCCGTCACCATCTGCTCGTCGATCCGCGCCCAGGTGGGGTAGAGCGCGGTGAGCCAGTCGAAGAGGTTGTGGTCGGTGGCCAGGCCCCGGGTGATCCACTGGTAGAAGTGGTGGTGCGTGTTGATCAGGCCGGGAGTGACGAGGTGGCCGGTGCCGTCGATGCGGCGGACCACGCCCGTGAGGTCTGCGGGCGCCGTGCCCGATCCGATGGACTCGATCCGGTTGCCCGCGACGACGACGTGTCCCGACGCGTATTCCGTGTCGTTGGCGTCGACGGTCGCGATCGCGCAGTTCTCGATGACGATGCGGGAGACGTCGTTCCGTGAGCTGTCCGTGCGCGAAGCTTTTGCTGCCGGTGCTGCCATGGGGCTGCTTCCTTTACCTCTGTGACGATCGGGCACGGCAGGACCCTAGGAGGATTTGAGTGCCACGGTCGCCGCTGGAGTGCGACGGCCCTGGGTGCCGAGGTGGTGGAAGAAGAGATTGAGCAGGACCGCGACGAGTGCCCCGGCGCTGATGCCGGAGCCCAGGACGGTCTGTGCCCAGGCGGGGAAGTCCGCGTAGAAGGTGGGTGCCGCGAGCGGGATGATGCCCGCGCCGAGTGCCACCGCCACGAGGATGATGTTCGAGCTGTCGTCGAGTCCGGCTTCGGAGAGGGTACGGATGCCGCTGACGGCGATCGAGCCGAAGAGGACGATCCCGGCGCCGCCGAGTACGGGCATCGGCACCATGGAGACGACCGCGCCGAGTACCGGGAACGCGCCGAGGAAGAGCAGCGCACCACCGGCGACGGCGACGACGTACCGGCTGCGTACGCGGGTCAGGGTGACGACGCCGACGTTCTGCGCGAAGGCGCTGGTCGGGAAACCGCCGAAGACGGGGCCGACGAGCGTGGCGATGCCGTCGGTGCGCAGGCCGCGGGTGATGGTCCTGCCGTCGCAGTCGCGTTCGCAGATCTTGCCGAGGGCGAGCATCCCGGCCGAGGACTCGGTCATCAGGACCAGCATCACGATGCACAGCGAGAGGATCGCGGCGGGCTGGAACTCGGGGGCGCCGAAGGCGAAGGGAGTGGGCAGGGCGGCGATCGGGGCGTCTTTGAGGCCGCTGAAGTCGGCGAGCCCGAAGGGGACGGCCGCGAGCGTGCCGATCAACATGCCGAGCAGCAGGGCGACTTGCTTGACGAAGCCGGTGCCGAAGCGCTGGATCATCAGGATCACGACGAGCGTGAAGGCGGCGAGCGCCAGGTACTTCATGTCGCCGAAGTCGGCGGCGTCCTTGTTGCCGCCCTGCGCCCAGGCGACGGGCACGGGCATCAGCGTCACGCCGATGAGCGTGATCACGACGCCGGTGACGAGCGGCGGGAAGAAGCGCAGGAGCTTGCCGAAGAAGGGTCCGACGGCGAGACAGAAGACACCGGCGACCATCACCGCGCCGTAGATGGCCGGGAGTTGGTGGCCGGGGGCGCTGGTCTCCGCGATGGCGAGCATCGGGGCGATACCGGCGGAGGAGGCGGCGTTGACGAAGGGGAGCCGGTTTCCGGCGAACCTGGCCACGCCGATCGTCTGGAGGATCGTGGCGAGGCCCGCGATCAGCAGGCTGGCGGCGATCAGCCGGGTCATCCCGGCGGCGTCCAGGCCGACGGCCTGGCCGATGATGAGCGGAGGGGTGACGACGCCCGCGTACATGGCGGCGATGTGCTGGAGCGCGGCGGGGACGAGCCGCTTGGCGGGGAGCTTCTCGTCCACCGGGTGCACGGGATCGAGGAGATCGACCGGCTTTCCGAGGGACGTCGAGTCGGCGTCAGCGGCGGACTCGTCCTGCTGGGCAGGCTCGGGCGTCTGGGCAGGCTCGGGCGTCCGGGCAGGCTCGGGCGTCTGGGCAGAACACGGGCCTTCTGCTGCCGGCCCCTTTGCTGGCTGTGCCATGAATGTTCGTTCCCTCCGGTCCGAGGCGCCGTCCCCCGCCTGGCGGGGCTGGGGGACGGCGCGGCCGTGACCGCGTCAGAGGTGGCCGGTGAGGACCGACCGCGTCAGAGGTTGGTCATGTCGACCGGGATCTGCGGCTCGACTCCGTCCCGCAGGATGGTCGCCTCAATGAGGCCGTACGGGCGGTCGGCGGCGAAATAGACCTCGTTGTCGTTCTTCAGACCGAACGGTTCGAGGTCGACCAGGAAGTGGTGGTTGTTGGGCAGCGAGAAGCGGATCTCGTCGATCTCGCTCCGGCTGTTGATGACCCGCGAACCCATTTGGTACAGCGTCTGCTGGAGGGAGAGCGAGTACGTCTCGGCGAACGCCTGGAGGATGTGCTTCTTGGCCTGCTCGTACGACTTCTCCCAGTTGGGCATCCGGTCGTCGTCGCTGGTCCAGTTGTAGCGCCAGGCGGCGGAGACGTCGGTGCACAGGATGCGGTCGTACGCCTCCTTCAGCGTCGTGTACTTGTCCTTGACGTAACCCCAGAACTCCGAGTTGGTGGAGTTCATGACGGTGAGGTCCTTGAGGCCGGATATGACCTCCCAGTTCGTTCCGTCGAAGGTGATCTGGGTGGTGCGCAGCTCCTGGCCCTTGCGGGCGAAGGAGTGGTTGACCTCGTCGGACCCGATGAACTTCGAGTTGTTGTCCGAGGTCGCGATGCGCTCCCAGGAGTACTCCTCGATCCGGATGCGCGCCTTCTTGATCGGCTCCTGCGTCGTCACGAAGTGACGGGCGAGGTGGATGCCGAACTGCTCGGCGGACTCGATGCCGAATTCCTTGGCGAACGCGTACACCGTGTTCTTGGTGGTGTCGGTCGGCAGGACGTTGGCGTTCGAGCCGGAGTAGTGGACGTCGTCCATGTCGCCGGAGAGGGCGACCGAGACGTTCAGGTCCTTGATGTGGTGGGTGTCGCCGTCCCGCGTGATCTTGACGACGCGGTTCTCTGCTTTGCCGTACTGGTTCTGGCCGAGAATGGTGGGCATCAGTGCTAGCTCCCTCGGTATACGGAGTAGCCGAACGGGTTGAGCAGCAGCGGTACGTGGAAGTGTTCGCCCGGTACGACGGCGAAGGTGATCGCCACTTCCGGGAAGAACGCGCCGCTGTCCCTTACGCGGGGGGCGTCCTGCTGAGCCTCGGCTTCGGTCTTGCTCTTGCTTACGAAGTAGGTCTCGGTCTCGAAGTCGAGCCGGACGTGGGTCGTTCCCTCCGGCAGGGCCGGGAGGTCCTTGCAGCGCCCGTCCGCGTCGGTCTTCGAACCGCCGAGCGTCACCCAGTCGGCGTCAGCGCCGCTGCGGGCGGTGAGCGTGATGGCGACGCCCTCGGCGGGGCGGCCGATGCTGGTGTCCAGGATGTGCGTGGACACCGAGGCGGTGGTTGCGGTACTCATCTCAGTTCTCTTCTCCTGAATCCGCGGGGGATTCCACGAGGCGGGTCAGCCGGATGCGGTTGATCTTGCCCAGTTCGGTGCGGACGATTTCCCGCTCCGTCTCGGGCGAGTTGCCGCTCCGCTCACGCACCGCGTCGCGCATCTGCTCTCCGGTGGCGCCGGTCGCACAGATCAGGAAGACATGTCCGAACTTCTCCTGGTACGCCAGGTTCAGTTCGAGCATCTCCGCCTTGAGTTCCTCGGAGGCTCCGGCCATGCCCCGCTGCTCGCGGGAGGAGGTCGGGTCTCCGGGCTTCGGGCGACCGATCGGCGGGTGTCCCGCCATTGCCTCGGACAGGTCCTCGGCGGTGAGTTCCGCGAGCGCGGCGTCACTGGCGAGAAACAGTTCTTCGGCGGAGGCGTACGGGCGCTGAGCGGTGAGCTTGCTCCCCCACGCCGAGCTGGCACACACCTCGTGGAGTTCGGCCTGGGCCGCGCTCTCGGAGAGGGTGTTGAACCGGGTGAGGCCCGGTGTCTGGACCGAAGTCACGGGAGCCTCCGTGGCCTTGTGCTGGACGGGCTGCGCATAGCTAACGCCCTCAACAACTGGACGTCAACAGTTTGTTGAAAGTTCGCGAAGACAAAAGCCGCCGCCCCCCGGCGGGGACGGCGGCGACTAAAAATGATCGATCAAACGAGGCCCGGGATGGGGCCACGGGAGGGTCAACTAGTCCCCCTTGGGGGTGTTTTCCCTGTTGAGGTAGTTGTAAATGGTGAAGCGCGAGACACCGAGCGCCCCCGCCACCGTCTCCACACCGTGCCGCACGGAAAACGCACCGCGCGCCTCCAGGGTCCGTACGACCGCCTGCTTGGCCTTGCGGTCCAGCTCGGCCAGCGGCATGCCGTGCCTCCGTTCCAGCGCCGCGAGGATGCGGTCGAGGGAGTCCGAGAGCTGGGGCAGCCGTACGGCGATGACGTCCTCGCCCTCCCAGGCGAGCAGTACGTCGTCCTGGCCCGCGAGGCCCGGCTCCAGCAACTCGGCCCCCATCGCGTCGACGAGCGGTTTGACCGCCGTGACCAGTGGGTGGTCCCCGGGTTCCGTCACTGCTCGCCCTCCCCGATCACATTGACCTGCAACGAGACGCGGGTGGCCCCGGCGGCGAGGGACGTGCGCAGCAGCGCGTCCACGGCGGTGAGCACGGCGTCGGCACCGCCCTCCGCCGTATTGCCGAAGGGGCCCACGTCGACGGCGTCCAGCTCGGCCACCTGGATCACCTCACGGGCCGCCACCGCATGCGGCGGCGCCTCGTCGAGATCGAAGGGCTCGGTCGTGAACTCCACTCTCAATCGCACGCGCACAACCTACTGCGACGAGCGCGAAATCCGGGAGCCCCTCTTGACAAGTGCTCGGGACCGGCTGCAACCTTCCATCAAGCAGAAAACAACTTCCGCAATACGGAAGGAGCGCCGGAAACCTCATGGCCCGCTCTTCAGAAGTCGCCGCCTCGGACCACCGCTTCGATGTGAACCTCTCGATCCTCTTCACGGAACTCCCGCTCCTGGAGCGCCCGGCGGCCGCCGCCGAGGCAGGCTTCACGGCGGTCGAGCTGTGGTGGCCCTGGATCGAGACCCCGACCCCCGACCAGTCGGAGCTCGACGCCCTCAAGAAGGCGCTCGACGACGCCGGCACCCAGCTCGTGGGCCTGAACTTCTACGCCGGGCAGCTGCCCGGCCCGGACCGGGGTGCGCTCTCCGTACCCGGCGAGGAGTCGGACCGCTTCCGCGCCAACATCGAGGTGGCCGCGGACTTCGCCGCCTCGGTCGGCTGCACGGCGCTCAACGCGCTCTACGGCAATCGCGTCGAGGGCGTGGACGCCCAGATCCAGGACACCCTGGCGCTGGAGAACCTCGTCCTGGCCGCCCGCGCCGCCGACCGCGTCGGCGCGATCCTCCTGATCGAGGCCCTCAACAAGCCGGAGTCGCCGCTCTACCCGCTGGTGAGCGCGCCCTCCGCGATCGAGGTCGTCGACAAGGTGAACAGGGCGACGGGGCTCGGCAACGCCAAGTTCCTCCTCGACCTCTACCACCTGTCGATGAACGGCGAGAACCTCGACGAGGTGATCGACGCGTACGCCGACAAGACCGGCCACGTGCAGATCGCCGACAACCCGGGCCGAGGCGCGCCGGGCACCGGCGACCTCGACCTCGGCGCCCTCCTGGACCGCCTGAAGAAGGCCGGCTACGAGGGCTGGGTCGGCCTGGAGTACAAGCCGGGCGACCGGCCGAGCGCGGAGTCCTTCGACTGGCTCGACCGGTCGGCCCGCGCCGCCACGTAGCGCCCCGACGCGTCGGACGTAAGCCCCGACGATGCGTCAACTGAACTTCTTGACACGGTTTTTCAGAGAGGCAGTACCCTCATGAGCACCCTTGCTGACAGCTCCCGCCCGACCCGCCCCGCGATCGGTTTCATCGGCCTCGGCATCATGGGCTCCCCCATGTCCGAGAACCTGCTGAAGGCCGGTTACGACGTCACCGGGTTCACCCTGGAGCAGGCGAAGATCGACCGCCTGGTCGCCTCGGGCGGCAAGGGCGCGTCCTCGATCGCCGAGGCCGTCAAGGACGCCGACGTCATCATCACGATGGTGCCCGCCTCCCCCCAGGTCGAGGCCATCGCCTATGGCGAGGACGGCATCCTGGAGAACGCCAAGTCCGGCGCGCTGCTGATCGACATGTCCTCGATCACCCCGCAGACGTCGGTCGACCTGGCGAAGGCCGCCGCCGAGAAGGGCCTGCGCGTCCTGGACGCCCCGGTGTCCGGCGGCGAGGCCGGTGCGATCGAGGCCGTGCTGTCCATTATGGTCGGCGGCGAGCAGGCGGACTTCGACTCAGCCAAGCCGATCCTTGAGGCCCTCGGCAAGACCATCGTGCTGTGCGGTCCGCACGGTTCGGGCCAGACGGTGAAGGCCGCCAACCAGCTCATCGTGGCGGTCAACATCCAGGCGTGCGCCGAGGCCGTGGTCTTCCTGGAGAAGTCCGGCGTGGACCTGGCCGCCGCCCTGGACGTCCTCAACGGCGGCCTGGCCGGTTCGACCGTGCTGACCCGCAAGAAGGACAACTTCCTCAACCGCGACTTCGCGCCCGGTTTCCGGATCGACCTGCACCACAAGGACATGGGCATCGTCACCGACGCCGCCCGCAATGTCGGTGCGGCGCTCCCCGTCGGCGCGGTCGTCGCCCAGCTGGTCGCCTCGCTGCGCGCCCAGGGCGACGGCGGTCTGGACCACTCTGCCCTGCTGCGCGCCGTCGAGCGCCTGTCCGGCCAGCAGGTCTGATCCCTCGGGCCTAACGGCCTGACCTGCGGCTTCTTGATTGTTCCTTCCTTGAAGCCGCCCCCAAACTCCGGGCTGCGGCAGCGCTGACACCTGTCCTGTCGCGCCCAGGCGCTGCCGCGGCCCGGGTCTCACACGTGCTCCACTCTTAAATTCAACAAACTGTTGACGCCGCGTTCTCCGCGTACTTACGCTCCTCACGCCGCCAGCAGATCCCGCAGGAAGGTCCCAAGGTCACCATGTCGAAGCGTGTGCTCACGACCGAGTCAGGCGCCCCGGTCGCCGACAACCAGAATTCCGCCTCCGCCGGTGTCGGTGGCCCTCTCCTCCTCCAGGACCAGCACCTGCTGGAGAAGCTCGCCCGATTCAACCGTGAGCGCATCCCGGAGCGTGTCGTGCACGCCCGAGGTTCCGGTGCGTACGGCTACTTCGAGGTCACCGACGACGTCACCGGCTTCACCCGCGCGGACTTCCTCTCCGAGGTCGGCAAGCGGACCGAGACGTTCATCCGCTTCTCCACCGTCGCGGACAACCTCGGTGGCGCGGACGCGGTCCGCGACCCGCGCGGTTTCGCGCTGAAGTTCTACACCGAAGAGGGCAACTACGACCTCGTCGGCAACAACACCCCGGTGTTCTTCATCAAGGACCCGATCAAGTTCCCCGACTTCATCCACTCGCAGAAGCGCGACCCCTTCACGGGCAAGCAGGAGCCGGACAACGTCTGGGACTTCTGGGCGTACGCCCCCGAGGCCACGCACCAGATCACCTGGCTGATGGGCGACCGGGGCATCCCCGCCTCGTACCGTCACATGAACGGCTACGGCTCGCACACCTACCAGTGGACGAACGCCGAGGGCGAGGCGTTCTTCGTCAAGTACCACTTCAAGACGAACCAGGGCATCCGCTCGCTGTCGTCGGACCAGGCCGCGGAGATCGCGGGCAAGGACGCCAACTCGCACCAGACGGACCTGCTCCAGGCCATCGAGCGCGGCGTCAACCCGTCCTGGACCCTCTACGTCCAGATCATGCCCGCCGCCGAGGCCGCGGACTACCGCTTCAACCCCTTCGACGTCACGAAGGTGTGGCCGCACGCGGACTACCCGCTCCAGCGCGTGGGACGGCTGGTCCTCGACCGCAACCCGGACAACGTCTTCGCCGAGGTCGAGCAGGCCGCGTTCTCGCCGAACAACTTCGTCCCCGGCATCACGGCCTCCCCGGACAAGATGCTCCAGGGCCGCATGTTCGCCTACGCGGACGCGCACCGCTACCGTCTGGGCGTCAATCACACCCAGCTGCCGGTGAACGCGCCGAAGAACGCGCCCGCCGACAACTACGGCCGCGACGGCTCCTACGCCACCCGCTACGGCACGCGCCACGACAAGAACTACGAGCCCAACTCGTACGACGGTCCCGCCCAGACGGACGCCCCGCTGGGCGCCCCGGCCGAGCTCTCCGGCTGGACCGGCACCTACACCGCCGCCCAGCACGTCAAGGACGACCACTTCTTCCAGGCCGGTGAGCTGTACCGCCTGATGTCGTCCGACGAGCAGGCCCGCCTGATCGCCAACATCGCCGGTGGCCTCTCGCAGGTCTCCCGCGACGACGTGATCGAGAAGAACCTCGCGCACTTCCACGCGGCCGACCCGGAGTACGGCAAGCGCGTCGAAGAGGCTGTGCGCAGCCTGCGCGACGACAAGTAACTCACAGACAGCGGAACGGGCCTGACGGGAGGTCAGGCCCCGCCCGCCGTCCGTGCCGTCGGCCCGAATGAGGGGTGGCCGGCGGTACGGACACGAACGAGGCCCGCGGTGGAGGGTGAGCCAGTGCGGTGGTGAAGGCCGACGGTCTCTCCCTCTTGACCTGAGAGAGGGAGCGCGCGTCGGCTCATCGCCCCCACCGCGGCCTCCTTCGCATGACGCTTCCGCGCATGACGCTTCCGCGCTTGCTGAACCAGGGCGCGGAGTACGGACGGTCCCGTACTCCGCGCCCTTCGGCGTGCTCCGGGGTGGTTCGGGTTCCCCTGGGCCGAGGGCCACGTCGCTGCGGGGGGCCGCTCTACGCACGGTGCTCCACCGATGTCCGCCCAGGTGCGCCCTGCTGTACGACGCGGCCGCCTCCGATGCGCCGCTGCTCGTACGTCCGGTACGCCGCCCAGCACACCAGCAGCGCGCACGCGAACACCGGCAGCCAGCCGATCCGGGCGAGCACCCAGCCCGGCCCCTCCGGCGCGGTGTGCAGCCCGGCGAGCGGGCGGCCCGCGAGCAGGCCGAGTGCGGTGACGGCGATCATCGCGGTCTGGTGCCAGAGGAAGACGGTCATCACGGAGAGGTTCAGCAGGGCGACACCCGCCCAGGCCAGGGGCCTGCGCAGGAGCCTGCGGAGCGGTTCGAGGAGCAGGAGCGCCGCACCGCACTGGGCGAGGCCGAAGCAGACGGCGGCGAGGGTGGGCGGGTTGAGGTTGGAGACGGCGGCACCCGGGACGCCGACCATGGAGGCCGGGTAGCCCGCGAAGAGGACCAGTGCGGCGGTGGCGAGCACGCCGCAGGGCAGCAGGACGAGTCCGGTCGTACGGGGGCGGAGCCCGCCACGCGCCCACAGTGCGCCCAGACAGTACGGGACCAGCCAGCCCGCGCCGATGGTGAGCAGGCCGAGCGCTTCGGGCCCGCCGAGGCCGAACCGGATCAGGTCGACGTGCAGGACGACGGCGAGCGGCCACAGCGGGTGCAGCTTCGCGACGAGCGGGGTGGCGGCGGTGAGCGCGGCGAAGACCAGCAGGAACCAGAGCGGCGAGAGCACCAGCTTCAGGAGGGTGGTCACGGTGTCGACGCGGACCCCGGCGGCGAGCATCGCAACACAGACGCAGGCCCAGGTGGCGAGCAGGGCGGCGACCGGGCGGAAGAGCCGGAGCATGCGGGCGGCGGCCCAGTCCCGGTAGCGGACGCCCTTGGCACAGGCGACGGCGTACCCCTTGGCGGCGACGTACCCGCCGACCAGGAAGAAGACGGACAGGGTCTGGAACACCCAGGAGATGGCGGCCAGTTGGGGCATAGTGACCAGCGGGCTCGTGCCGTGGACGGTGCCGGTGTCGGCGACGAGCGCGGTGACCAGCCAGTGGCCGATGACGACGCCGAGTACGGCCAGCGCGCGCAGCGCGTCGACGGTGCGGTCGCGGCCGGGCGGGGTGGCGGCGTCGACGCGGTGGGCGAGGGCGGCCGCGCGCGGGAGGATTCCGCGGGTGGAGGCTGCGGGGCGCGGAACGACTCCGGGGGCCGAAGCCGCAGAGCGCGGGGCGACCCCGTGGGCCGAAGCCTCAGCACGCGGAAGGGGCCGACGCTCACGCACGGCCGGTCACCGCGCCCCCCGGAACGACGGCACCGGTGACGATGTCCGCGAGGTGGGCCAGGGACGCGGAGCCGGGGCTCAGATAGCCGCTGTGGTCGCTGTCGCCCGCGTCGAAGGGGTGCGCGCCGAACTCCGGAGCGGCCGGGTCCGCACCGAAGCCGACGGTGGCGACGCCGAGGTCGAGCGAGACGTGCGGAACGCCGCCGATCCAGTCGGCGCTTCCCCGGCCCGCCCAGACGGTGGCGCGGCCGCCGAGGTCGGAGGCTCGTTCGGCACCGGTGCCGACGCCCGGGCTGCCGAAGAGGACGAGGTTCGTGGCACCCAGGTCAGGGGCGGCCCATGTGCAGACGACGGCCCCGTAGGAGTGGCAGAGGTAGGAGGCCGGGACTCCGGGCCGCAAGGCGGTCAACTCGGCCGAGAACGCCGCGAGTTCGCGCGCCGCACCGTGGGCAAGGCCCGCGGTGAGGGCGTCGGTGCTGACCGTGGCGGGAGTGCGGTAGCCGACCCAGGCGACGACCGCGGTACGGGGCCCGGCCTCCCGCAGCAGTGCTTCGGCGGAGTTCCGCAGCCGGTCGTAGTGGTCGACGGAGGTGTCCGCGCCAGGCACCAGGACGGCGATCCGGTCGGCCCGTGCGAGGTCGCCGAACACCTCGACGCTGCGCCCTCCGTCACGCCCGTCGAAGGAGTAGAACTGCCTCGCAGGGTCGGCCAGTTGACGCAGAGCGGCGGCCCGCTTGAGGGAGCCGTGGGCCTCGGCGGCGTCCGCCGCGGCGCGGATGCCGTCGCGCCGGGCGGCGTACCGCTGCGCGAGGTCGGCCGAGGTGGCGGCACTCAGCGGGCCCAGCCGCGCCGGGGCGGGTGCGGGGATCTCCGTGGCCCCGGCCGCGCCGGACACCGGAAGGGCGACGGAGGCGGCGACGAGTGCGGCGAGGAGACCACGGCGCAGACGGTCGCGGTGCAGACGGTCGCGGTGCGCACGGTCCCGGCGCGGGGTTCGGATGGTGCGGCGACGCGACGTCATGGCGGGTGGTCCTTCCGTACCGGTGGCAACTGCTGCCACCGGTAGCGAATTTATGGATCACCGCCCGTCGTCTGCGTCCCCCAGGAGGTGGCACCTGCCGCGTACCTCTCAGGTAGGACGAGGTGTACGCGGCACCGGGCACCCGACGGGTGCACGCCCGAGGGGGCCGGTCGCCGCAGCACGGCGTCCGCCCCCCTCGTACACGTCAATCCAGGTGCTACTGACCCACGAACGGCCGCACGGCGGTCGGCGCGTGGCCGGGCTCGGTCACGATGTCCTCCCACTCGTTGACGGCGTCGATGCCCGCACCGCTCATCGAGATGTTGGTGATCCGCTCCAGGATCGCCTCGACGACGACCGGGACACGGAACTCGGCGGCCAGCTTCTTGGCCTCCTCGAAGGCGGGGAGGAGCTGGTCGGGCTCGGTGACGCGGATGGCCTTGCAGCCGAGGCCCTCGACGACCTTCACGTGGTCGACGCCGTAGACGCCCAGCTCCGGCGAGTTGATGTTCTCGAACTCCAGGTTGACCTGGAAGTTGATGTCCAGGTTCCGCTGGGCCTGGCGGATCAGGCCCAGGTAGGAGTTGTTCACGAGGACGTGGACGTACGGGATGTTGTGCTGCGCGCCGACCGCCAGCTCCTCCAGCATGAACTGGAAGTCGTAGTCGCCGGAGAGGGCGACGACCTGGCCCTCGGGGTCGGCGGTGGCGACGCCGAGCGCGGCCGGGATGGTCCAGCCGAGCGGGCCCGCCTGGCCGCAGTTGATCCAGTGGCGCGGCTTGTAGACGTGCAGCATCTGCGCGCCCGCGATCTGGGAGAGGCCGATGGTGGTGACGTACCGGGTCTCGGGGCCGAAGGCGCGGTTCATCTCCTCGTACACGCGCTGCGGCTTCAGCGGCACGTTGTCGAAGTGCGTACGGCGCTGGAGCTTGGCCTTGCGGTCCTGGGTGGACGCGGCCCACGCGCTGCGGTCGGGCAGCTTGCCCGCGGCCTTGAGCTCCTTCGCCACCTCGACGAAGAGCTCCAGGGCGGCCTTGGCGTCCGAGGCGATCCCGTAGTCCGGGGCGAAGATCTTGCCGAGCTGGGTCGGCTCGATGTCGACGTGGACGAACGTGCGGCCCTCGGTGTAGACGGCCAGGTCGCCGGTGTGGCGGTTGGCCCAGCGGTTGCCGATGCCCAGGACGAAGTCGGACTCCAGGAAGTTCGCGTTGCCGTAGCGGTGCGAGGTCTGGAGGCCGACCATGCCCGCGTTCAGCTCGTGGTCGTCGGGCAGGATGCCCCAGCCCATGAGGGTCGGGATGACGGGGGTACCCGTCAACTCGGCGAATTCCACGAGGAGTTCGGAAGCGTCGGCATTGATGATGCCGCCACCGGCGACGATCAGCGGGCGCGCCGATTCGAGGAACAGGCCGATCGCCTTCTCGACCTGGGCGCGGGACGCGGTCGGCTTGTAGACCGGCAGCGGCTGGTACGTCTCGGGGTCGAACTCGATCTCGGTGAGCTGCACGTCGATCGGCAGGTCGATGAGGACCGGACCGGGACGGCCCGAGCGCATCAGGTGGAAGGCTTCCTGGAAGACGCCCGGGACCTGTGCGGCCTCCAGGACCGTGGTGGCCTTCTTGGTGACCGGCTTGGCGATCGACGCGATGTCGACGGCCTGGAAGTCCTCCTTGTGGAGCTTCGCGACCGGGGCCTGACCGGTGATGCACAGGATCGGGATCGAGTCCGCGATGGCCGAGTAGAGCCCGGTGATCATGTCGGTGCCCGCGGGTCCCGACGTACCGATGCAGACGCCGATGTTCCCGGCGCCGCTGCGGGTGTAGCCCTCCGCCATGTGGGACGCGCCCTCGACGTGGCGAGCCAGCGTGTGCTTGATCCCGCCGCCGACCTGGAGGGCCTTGTAGAAGGGGTTGATCGCCGCGCCGGGCACGCCGAACGCGTGGCTGACACCTTCGCGCTTGAGGATCTCAACAGCCGCGAGGGCGGCGGTCATACGGGGCATCGGGTCACTCCTGTGCTTCAGGCCGGGTTTCCGTAATGCGGAATAACTGTTCTGCTATGTGGAAGCAACATAGGATGCCGAGGTGTCGTCGTCAAGGGAGGAGTCCACGGATCGGGAGCCCGGCGCGTGGAGGTCCGCACAAAGAGGTGCACAGGGGGCCGGGAGGGCGGCGCGGAGAGGTCCACGGATCGAAACGCCGACAGAAAAGACGTGAAGTGCCTGCCAAGGCTTCACAGTTGGTGTGACCATGGAATGACACAGCGCATCAGTCGTTCATGTGTTCCCGCGTTCACACCCGGTCGCGCGCTGCCGGACGTGTCCGCCGGACGAGACGTCCCGGAGGTCGCCCCATGGGAAGCAGCGTGCCGGTGCGGTGCCCCGCCTGCCGCCGTGACCACGCGTACGAACCGCCCGTCTTCCCCTGTGCGTGCGGCGCGCCGCTGGCCCCGCCGCTCCAGCGCGGCGCGCCGGCGCAGCCCATCACGCACCGCACCTGGACGGACTCCTGGGTGACGGTCCGCTGCCCGTCCTGCGGGCGCAACGACCAGTGGCCGCAACCGGAGCTGGGCTGCGGCTGCGGCGCGGTGCTGCGGATACCGGTCCACCCGGTCCGCCCGGAGGAGACCCCTTCCCGTGCGGACGCACCGTCGCGTTCCAGCGAAGCCCTGTCCCGTGCGGACGACGGCTCGTCCCATACGGACGACGGCTCGCCCCGTACAGACGACGGCTCGTCCCGTACGGACGAAGCCCCGTCCCGCGCGGAGGACTCCGGCGGCCTCGACCTCGTACGGGAGCGCTCCCGCACGCCCCGCCCGCCCTTCCGCCCCCTCACCATCCGCACCGCCCGGGACGCCGTCACCGCCGCCGCGCTCTACCTCAAGTGGCTCGGCTTCCGGGGCATCCTCCAGTCCCCCGAACACCCCGCTTCGGGCATCGACCTGCGCGCCCCCGGCCTGGTCGCCCAGGTCGACCCGCGCACGCAGCCGTCCACGCTGCGCGACGTGGAGTGCCTGTGGCTGCACGGGCTGAACGCGTCGGCGGTCCCGGTCTTCTTCTCCCTCACGGGTTACGAGCCCGAGGCCCGCGCCCGTGCCGAGGAACTGGGCGTTCCGCTGTTCGTCCTGGACCTCACCGGCACCCCGAAACCCGCCACCCGCGCCGCCGACGCGCTGGTAGGCAGCAGTACGGGAACGGGCGGCTAGGGACGGGCGCGGGCCGGGGCGCGAAAACGCGCGACCCGGCCCACTTGCCCCCACCCGCGCGATACTCGACTCATGTCAGCAATTCGCCCCCGGCCGCAGACCCGGCCCGTGCCCGTCGGGGCGCACCCCGCCATCCGGCTCGCCCTGGCCGACGAGCTGCCCCTCCTCCAGGACATCGAACGGGCGGCCGGTGAGCCGTTCCGGGAGCTCGGCATGACGGAGGTCGCGGACGACGAACCGCCGCCGCTCGACCTGCTCGCCGCGTACCAACTCCAAGGACACGCCTGGGTGTTCACGGACCCGGCGGACCTTCCGGCCGCGTACCTCATCTGGCAGGAGGTGGACGGGGCGGCGCACATCGACCAGGTGTCGGTGCACCCGCGCCTCGCCCGCCGGGGAGCGGGCCGGGCCCTCATCGAGCGCCTGGACCGGGAGTCCGGCTACGGGGCGCTGACCCTGACCACCTTCGCGCAGGTCCCGTGGAACGCGCCGTACTACGCCCGCCTGGGTTTCCGTACCCTCGATGGCGGCGAACTCACCCTCGGCCTGCGGGAGATCGTCGCCGAGGAGGCGTCGATGGGCCTCGACCGCTGGCCGAGGGTGTGCATGCGCCGCGAGGCGTCCGTCCGTACCGTCGGTCAGGGCTTCGGCACGGCCGGTTCCACGGCGGGGCAGGAACTGCCCCGGGGCGGCACGGTGCGCGAGATCAGGTAGTCGTCCACCCCGCTGTCGCCCGGCCCGCCGGGGCCGAACACGAGGGACCCGACCCGGGCGCCGGGGCCGGTCCCTCTGCGGCGGGCGACCGCGAGGCCGAAGGTCCCGCCGTCCGGCCGGGCCCAGTCCACCGGAACCCGGAGGCTTCCGCACTCGGCGGTACCGTCCTTGCCGCAGGGCTCCCAGTCGATGCGCTGCACCGGGTACGGGGGCGTGGTGGCGGCGGTGGCGGTCCGTAGGGTGACTGCTGCCGACGCCTCCACGCCCAGGTGCTCGCGAGTGCGGTGGCACCGACGAGGTGGGTCCGCCATGGGGGCGGCGGGGGTCCGACTCGGCCGGTATGCGTGGGGTTCGTGTGCACGGTGACGTCTCCTCAGGTCGGTGGGACCTGGATCGTGACCCGCGGAACCGGCCCACCGGAATCCGGCAGACCCCGGACCGCGCCCGTAAGGGATCTACTCAACTTCCGCGTGCTGCAAGGGCGTTGGGCCTAGTAGCCCTTGAGCGGCACTTCCGCCGAGCCCCCTTGGGTGCCGCCTTCCCTCGTCCCCTTGGGCGGCGGGGCTCGCCTCGTCCCCTTGGGCGGCGGGGCTCGCCTCGCCTCCTTGGGCGGCGGGGCTTCCGCCTCGCCTCCTTGGGCGGCGGGGCCGCCCCCCGGGGGCGGAACGGGCGGGCAAGGGGGCGGCACCCCTCGCTCCGGGCCCACCCCGGAGCCGCCCGCCGTTACCTCGCCCCACGGGTGCGCCGCACCCCGGTGCGCCTGCGGCGGGCCGCCCCAGACCCACCCCTTCACCTAAAGCGCTCGCCGCGCGGCAGTCCCGCAACCGTGCGAGTACGTCGTGGCTGGGCGCGCAGTTCCCCGCGCCCCTAACAGGGCGCGCCCCGACCGCCCCCTCCGAAGGGGTCCGGTCAAGCCCCGTACCGCTCCCTCAGCTCCACCTTCCGGACCTTTCCGCTCACCGTCATCGGGAAGGACTCCAGCACCTCCACCCTCCTCGGCACCTTGTAGTGCGCGAGCCTGCCCTCGCAGTACGCGGCGAGTTCGTCCCGCGTCGGCGGGTCGGCGGGGTCGCGCGGGACGACGCAGGCCAGGATCTCCTCGCCGTAGCGTTCGTCGGGGACGCCGACCACCTGGACGTCGGCGATCTTCGGGTGGGAGTAGAGGAACTCCTCGATCTCGCGGGGGTACACGTTCTCGCCACCCCGGATGATCATGTCCTTGATCCGGCCGACGATCTGGAGGTAGCCGTCCTCGCGCATCGTGGCGAGGTCGCCCGTGTGCATCCATCGGCCGGAGTCGACGACTTCGGCGGTGCGGTCGGGCTCGTCCCAGTAGCCGAGCATCACGCTGTAGCCGCGCGTGCAGAGTTCGCCGGAGGCGCCGCGCTCCACGGTCGTACCCGTGGCCGGGTCGACGACCTTGACCTCCAGGTGCGGCAGGACCCGGCCGACGGTGCCGGTGCGGCGTTCCAGGTCGTCGTCGCGGCGGGTCTGGGTGGAGACCGGCGAGGTCTCGGTCATCCCGTAACAGATGGACACCTCCGCCATGTGCATCTCGGCGACGACCCGCTTCATGACCTCCACCGGGCAGGGAGATCCGGCCATGATCCCGGTGCGGAGGGTGGAGAGGTCGTACGAGGCGAAGTCGGGGAGGTTGAGCTCCGCGATGAACATGGTGGGGACGCCGTAGAGGGAGGTGCAGCGTTCGTCCTGGACCGCGCGCAGGGTCGCGGCGGGGTCGAAGGAGGGGGCCGGAATGACCGTGCACGCGCCGTGCGAGGTGGCGGCGAGGTTGCCCATCACCATGCCGAAGCAGTGATAGAAGGGCACGGGCAGGCAGATGCGGTCATGTTCGTCGTAGCCGAGGCTCTCGCCGACGAAGTAGCCGTTGTTGAGGATGTTGTGGTGGGAGAGGGTGGCGCCCTTCGCGAAGCCGGTCGTGCCCGACGTGTACTGGATGTTGATGGGGTCGTCGCAGGTCAACTCGGCTGCGCGGTAGTCAAGTTGCTTGGGTGTGGCGAGTTCGGCGGTGAGGGCGTCCCAGCTGGGGTCGCCGATGTGGTGGACCGAGCGCAGGGTGGGGCAGCGGTCGGCGGCCTCCTCGGCGAGGGCGCGGTAGTCGCTGGCCTTGTGGGTGAGGGAGGCGACGAGGACGGACACCCCGGCCTGGTTGAGGACGTACGCCAACTCGTGTGAGCGGTAGGCAGGGTTGATGTTGACCAGGATCGCCCCGATGCGCGCGGTGGCGTACTGGAGGAGGGTCCACTCCGGGCAGTTGACCGCCCAAATGCCGACGCGGTCACCCTTGGCAACGCCCCGCGCGAGTAGCCCGCGCGCCAACTCGTCCACGCCCGAGCCTAGTTGTGCGTACGTCCAGCGTCTGCCCGACGGCACGTCGACGAGCGCCTCGCGCTCCGGGAAGTCCGCCACCGCGCGCAGGAGGTTGTCGCCGATGGTGTCGCCGAGGAGGGGCGTCGTGCCGGTGCCGTGCACGTACGAGAGAAGTCGCTGCTGGGGCATGTCAGTTGACCTCACGTTCGAGGCCCGACCAGTAGGGCTCGCGCAGCTTGAACTTCTGGATCTTCCCGGTCGCGGTGCGCGGGATCTCCGCCCGGAACTCGACCGAGGTGGGGGCCTTGTAGCCGCCGATCCGCTCCTTGCAGTGGGCGATGATGTCGGTCTCGTCGGCGCTCACGCCCTCCGCGAGGACGACGAGGGCCTTGATGGTCTCGCCCCACTTCTCGTGCGGGACGCCGATGACGGCGACCTCGGCGACCGCCGGGTGGCTGAAGATGGTGTCCTCGACCTCGATGGAGGAGACGTTCTCGCCGCCGGTGATGATGACGTCCTTCTTGCGGTCCGAGATCGTGAGGTGGCCGTCGCTCTTGTCGAGGAATCCGCCGTCCCCGGTGTGGAACCAGCCGTCCTCCAGGGCCTCCGCAGTCTCCTCGGGCTTCTCCCAGTACGCGTCGAGCACGACGTTGGAGCGGGCCAACACCTCACCGGAGTCCGCCACTTGGATCTTCACGCCGAGGGCGGGGACACCGGCCCTGGACAGCTTGCGGGCACGCTCCTCGGCGGGGAGTGCGTCGTCGGCGGGCTGGGTGCGGTTGAAGGTGAGGAGCGGGGAGGTCTCGGTCAGACCGTAGATCTGAGTGAACTCCCAGCCCAGTTCGTCACCCATGCGCTGAATGGTGCGGGTGGGCGGCGGGGCCCCCGCGCACACGACGCGCACCCGGTCACGGCCGGGGATCTCGCCGTCCCAGGTGGCGGCGGCGTCCAGGACCGCGTTCCACACGGCGGGCGCACCGCACATCAGGGTGACGCCGTGCTCGTCGACCCGGCGCAGGATCTCCGCGCCGTCGACCTTGCGCAGGACGACCTGCTTGGCCCCGAGACCCGCCATGACGAAGGGCATCCCCCATCCGTTGCAGTGGAACATCGGCAGGGTGTGCAGGTAGACGTCGCGCTCCCAGGCCCGGGTGTGCAGGCCGAAGGTGAGTCCGTTCACCCAGATGTTGCGGTGGGTGAGCTGAACTCCCTTGGGGCGCGCGGTGGTTCCCGAGGTGTAGTTGATGGTCGCGGTGGCGTTCTCGTCGGGCTTCGACCAGGGCCTCGGCTCGACTCCGTACCGCATGAGTTCCTTGTCGGTCTGCTCACCGAGTACGAAACGGTGCCGGGCCCGCACCCCGGCCAGGGCCTCGTCGAGTTCGGGGTCGACGAGCAGCACCCGCGCGCCGCTCTGGCGGACCATGTAGGCGATCTCCTCGGGCTTCAGCCGGAAGTTGATCGGCACGCAGATCCGGCCGCTCATGGGGACGGCGAACAACAGCTCCAGCAGCCGGGCCGAGTTGTGGCTGACGACGGCGATCCGCTCGCCCTCGCCGACGCCGAGCGCGTCGAACCCGGCCTGCCAGGCGCGCACCCGCTCGCCGAGTCGGCCGTACGTGGTGGCGGGAACGGGCGGTGCGGGCTGTAGGGGCTCGTCGATCACGCCGGGGCTGGAGGCGAACCCCAGCTCGGCGCGGTCGAGGAAGTCGGAGATGGTCATCGGCGTCCGCATCGTGCTCTCCCTGTGTCGACCATGGTCGCTAACATCCTGTGGCAGTGGCCTGGATCTCACTACCCCCGGACGGGGGTGGAAAGGGAGCGCACGTGTGGAACGTTTCCGGCAGGTCCGGGGCGGGTCTGCCGCAGGCGGCGGCCCCCGGCCCGGGAGGGCTCGCTCCGGCCTCGGGAGCGCACGCCGTCGAACTGCGGGCGGCGCTGGTGCGGCTGCGCCGGGTCACCGGCGTCCCGGTCGCGTTCGGCGGGCTGCTCACCGGACCCACCGAGACCGCGTGGATGGGGTCTCCCCTGCTCGAACGAAGTTGAGAGCTTGGGGAAAGACGTGCTGGCGTGCGTGGCGTCGGGGGCGACGAACGCGGGGGCGGGCGAGCGGCTGGGCCTGCGGCCGGAGACGGCGAAGGGGTATCTGCGGTCGGCCATGCGGAAGTTGGGGGTACAGGCGAGGCTGGAGGCGGTGGTGGCGGCACGACGCGCGGGGCTCCTCCCCTACCCATCGCCCCGGAGCACCCCGGCGATCCGCCGGGCCAGGTCATCGGCCTCCTCCGGGCTGACCCACTCCTCCTCGGGGTGCCCCAGATAGCCGAACACGGCCGGACCGCGCCGGTCCTCGGGCTGATCCGGCATGCGCGCCACCACGTGGAAGTGGACGTGCCCGAAGCCCTCCGCCTCCGCGAACTGGACGACGTACGACTTCGCACACCCGGTGACGGCGCGCAACGCCCGCGACAGCCGTACCTGCCACAGTCCGAGGGTGGCGGCTTCGGCGTCGGTGAGGTCGTGGACGGCGGTGACGTGCCGCCGGGGGAGGAGAACGAGCCAGCCGGGCAGCGCGGAGTTGAAGGCGTGCACGACGCGCCAGTGGTCGTCGTGCGCGACGCATTCGCGCGGCGGAAGCCCGGGGAACCGGGCCTCTTGGGTGCAGGGGTAACAGTCGCTGTCCGCAGTCGGCATGGGCGCGACCCTAGGGATCACGGGGTAAGGCCCCCGTATGCCCCGGGTGCCGCCCGGTGGTGCGGGTTCGCCTGCGGCGGGCCACCCCGACCCCGCCGAAGGCGGCCTGAACCCCAGCCGGCCACCCCACCCGGCCCCGTCAGCACCGCATCAAGTTCCGCCCCCGCCCAATCAACACCACGTCAGGACGCCCCTCTCCCCGCCCCACCCCGCCTAACGTCGCCATGGCGAACCCGCACACACCACCCCCCGAGGAGCCCCCGTGGACGACCTCCACTCCCCCACCGACGCGGACCCCGACGAACCCGACCGGCGGCGGCCGCAGCCACAGCACGACACCACCGCCCTCTACGTCCCGGTCCGTCTCGGATCCGCCGGCGGACGCCACCTCCGCTTCCTGCGGACCCCGCTCGGCCACCGCACCGCCGTCGGCTTCACCTCTCCCGCCCGCCTCGGCAGCGTCCTCGGCCCGCACCAGCCCTGGGTCCGCCTCGGTGAGCCCGCCCTGCGCGCGCTCGCCGCACCCCTCGGCGTGACGGTCCTCACCGTCGATCCCCAACTCAGCGCCCCGGCAGCGCAGTCGGCCCCGCGCCCGCCGCTCCCCGCCCCCTGGTTCGCCGTGACAGGAATCCACAGCCATGTCGACTGAGACCGAGACCACCGCGCCCGGTACGGCGGCCACCCCCGCCCTCCTCGCCGGAGCCCCCGTCTGGCCCGCATCCGCCACCGCCGCGCCCGGCGGGCACCTCACCGTCGCGGGCGTGTCCCTCACCGAGCTCGCCGACCGCTTCGGCACGCCCGTCTACGTACTGGACGAGCAAGAGGTACGGGACCGCGCGCGGGCCTGGCGGCGGGCCCTGCCGGACGCCGACGTCGTGTACGCGGCGAAGGCGTTCCTGTGCCGTGCCGTCGTGGACTGGGTCCGCGAGGAGGGGCTCGGGCTCGACGTCTGCTCGGCCGGGGAGCTGGAACTCGCGGTGACCCGCGGCTTCGACCCCGACCGCATCGTGCTGCACGGCAACGCCAAGTCCCCGCAGGACCTGCGGACCGCGCTCCGTTTCGGCGTGGGCCGGATCGTCATCGACTCGGACTGCGAGATCGCCCGGCTGGCCGCCCAGGTGGAGGGGCCGAGCCCGCAGCAGGTCATGGTGCGGGTGCTGCCGGGCATCGAGGCCGGGGCGCACAAGAAGATCCGTACCGGGGCCGAGGGTCAGAAGTTCGGCCTGTCGATCGCGTCGGGCGACGCCGAGGCGGCCGTGGCCCGCATCCTCGGCCAGCCGCGCCTTCAACTCACGGGACTGCACTGCCACTTGGGCTCGCAGATCACCGACCCCGAGCCGTACGGAGCGGCAGTCCGCCGCCTGATCGCCTTCCTGGCGCGGCTGCGCGAGCGCTTCGGCGTCACCCTGCCCGAACTGGACCTCGGCGGCGGGTTCGCGGTCGCGTACCGGCCGGGCGACCAGGCCCCCGCACCCGCCTCGTACGCACGGAGCATCACGCGCCAACTCGCCTCTTCCTGCGCCGAGTTCGACTACCCGACGCCCCGGCTGACCGTCGAGCCCGGCCGCTCGCTGCTGGCCCCTGCCGGTGTCGCCCTGTACCGCGTGCTGTCCGTGAAGCGGTCCGCTGGCCACGTCTTCGTCGCCGTCGACGGCGGCATGGGCGACAACCCGCGCCCCGCCCTGTACGGCGCCCGCTACACGGTCCGTCTCGTCGGCCGCCCCCAGGCCGCTCCGATGCGTACGACGACGGTGGTCGGCAGGCACTGCGAGGCGGGGGACATCCTGGCGGAGGACGTGGAGCTGCCGTCCGACCTCCGCCCCGGCGACGTGCTCGCGGTGCCCGCGTCCGGCGCGTACCACCTGTCGATGGCGTCGGGCTACAACCTGGTCGGCCGACCGCCGGTGGTGGCGGTGCGGGAGGGGCAAGCGCGGCTGCTGGTACGGCGCGAGACCTTCGACGACACCCGGAGGAGGGACGTGGGCCTGTAGCCGGGCCCCGCACCCCGGCCTCCACTCCCGGCCTCTGCCCCCGGCCGCCTACCCCTTCGTCCCGTAGAACTCCCCGAACCTCACCTCTCCCGCGCCCGCGCCACTCAGCACCCCGAGCATCCGCGCCCCCTCCTCCTCGACCTCCGCCCGCCACGCCCGGCCCATCGGTGCGAAGGGCTCGACGAGGAGGGAAGCGGGTGCGCCGGGCTTCGCCTCCTCCAGCCGCCAGATCCCGGCGACGAGGCCGTCGACGAGGAGGGTGCAGTACGCGTAATTGCCGCACCAGGTCCGCAGCTTGTACTCGGGCGGCACGACCCGACTGCGGTCGGCGTGCGAGAGGAGGAGGTTGTCGAACTCGGGGAGGAAGCGGGGCGGCGCGGGCGTGTCGGCGTCGGGGCGGGGCGCGTCGGGCAGGTCGAACAGCTCCGTGCCTTGCTCGTCGCGGAAGACGAGAAGGCGGGGGCGGAGCCGTTCGAAGGCGGTACGGAGCCGGGTCAGCCCGCACCAGGTCTGCATGTCCTTGACGGAGGCGGGGCCGAAGGCGCCCAGGTAGCGCAGCACGGTCTCGTCGAGCAGTTCCTGCGTGCCCTTGGCCGTCAGTACGGGCTCCGGCCTGCCGAACCAGGCCGCCGCCCCGGTCAGCTCGACCTGCCCGCTCTCGCCCCACAGCCCGCGCGGCGTCGCCTGGAGGACTGGCAGCGCACAGCGGGCGACGGTCGCCAGGGCCTGCGGGTCGGCGTCCGGCCACTCGGCGAGCAGCAGCTCGCGCAGGTCCCCCAGCGGGCGGGGCCGCTCGTCCAGGAAGGGCCGGGCCAGTGCGACGAGCCGGTCCCCGTCGACCCCCGGCAGCCGCTTCAGGAACATCCGCAGCTCGCGGTCGACGACCGGCTGCACGAGGGGGCGCAGCGCGAGGGCGTCGTCGGCGGTGAGCGTGTGGATCGTGGAGCGCATGCTGACGATGCGGGCGACCGCGCGGGAGCGCATCAGTGCGGACAGCTGCTCGGGCTCGAACCCTTCGAGGCGGGCCGCGAGGGAGTAGTACGGCGGCTTGGTGTTCTGCGCCTGGAGGCCGACCAGACGGCGTACGGCGTCCTCGACCGGCAGCGCCGCACGGCTCAACAGGAGCTGGCGGGCGAGCGTGGCCCGGCCGAGGGCACGCGGGCCGAGAACCGGGGCGGTGGCGGGAGCGGAGGTGCGGCGGGGGCCGTCGGTCGTCGTCATGCCCCTACTGTGCCCCCCTTCGCGGACAACTTCTGTCCTCAATGAGAATCCGTCGCGCCGGTCCACTTCGCCCCGTATATCCTGCTTCGTGGTCCGCTTGCCCCGCGGATGCGCACCATGCCCGAACACGGATCGCGCCGGTCCAGGTGCGGGTACCGGAACTGCAAGCGGACGAGGGAGGCGACCCACCCCCATGGCAGCCAAGAAGCGCACCTGGCGTCGGCAGCCCGCCCTGACCCCCACCCCTCCCGCGCCCGCCGCCCCGCCCACCGGCCGCCCACAACCCGATCCGCACGACCACGGCAGCGTGGTCAACGCCGCCCTCTACCGGGACGGCATCCGCGTCGCCACCCCGGACTCCCTCGCGGCGACCTTCCGGCAACTGCGCGAGCACCCCGACGGCATGGCCTGGATCGGCCTGCACCGCCCCACCGAGTCCGAACTCCATTCCCTGGCCGAGGAGTTCGACCTGCACCCGCTCGCCATCGAGGACGCCCTCGAAGCCCACCAGCGCCCGAAGCTGGAGCGCTACGGCGAAACCCTCTTCGTCGTCCTGCGCGCCGCCCGCTACCTGGACGCGGCCGAGGAGGTCGACTTCGGCGAGCTGCACGTCTTCCTGGGCCACGACTTCGTCATCACGGTCCGCCACGGCGCGGCCCCCGACCTCTCCTCGGTCCGCCGCCGCATGGAGGAGAGTCCCGAACTCCTCTCCCTCGGCCCGGAAGCCGTGCTGTACGCCATCCTCGACGCGGTGGTCGACGGCTACGCCCCCGTCGTCTCGGGCGTCCAGAACGACATCGACGAGATCGAGACCGAGGTCTTCCGAGGCGACCCCGAGGTCTCCCGCCGCATCTACGAACTCTCCCGCGAGGTGGTGGAGTTCCAGCGCGCCACCCGCCCCCTGATCGGCATGCTGAACGGTCTGATGGCGGGCTTCACCAAGTACCGCACGGACGAGGAACTCCAGCGCTACCTCCGCGACGTCGCCGACCACGTCACCCACACCAGCGAACGCGTCGACGGCTTCCGCCAGGCCCTGACCGACATCCTCGCGGTCAACACCACGCTGGTCACCCAGCAACAGAACGCGGAGATGCGGGCGTTGGCGGTCGCGGGCTTCGAGCAGAACGAGGAGATCAAGAAGATCTCGGCCTGGGCCGCCATCCTCTTCGCGCCGACCTTGGTCGGCACCATCTACGGCATGAACTTCGACACGATGCCCGAGCTGCACTGGACGCTCGGCTACCCCTTCGCGGTCGCCCTCATGGCTGCGGTATGCGCCGTTCTGTACCTTGTCTTCAAACGTAAGGACTGGCTCTGAGTAATCGACAGCGTCAGCCCGTACGCACGAGAACGCGGGGCAACTGCCCAATAACATCGTGGCGACGTACTGGCAGGCCCGCTAGAGGGCGGGCCTGCCAGTGGTTCGGCCGTGCGGGCCGGGATCGGGTCAGCGGTCGATCCAGTAGTGGGTGATCGTGCCCGCGCCGCACGTGGCGTACTGGTTGCGTGCGTCGGTCTCCCACCCGCTGTAGTAGTGCTTGCCGTCGGTGCACTTCACTCCGACGCGCCAGGCTGAACCGGCCGAGCACCAGCCGCGCGCCGTCTTGCTGTTGATCTTCGTTGTCGAACACGCGAGAGCGCCGGTGCTGCCGCTCTCCGATGCCTGTGCCGTGCCTACGAAACCGGCTCCGGCGAGGGCTCCGGACAGAACGACGACGCTGAGTGCCGAAGCAATGCGCATGTCAGTCCCCTTCTGTGCCTGTAGGTGTGCAGAGCGAGGCCATCCTTGCCGACCTGTGCTCGCGCCGTCTTGAAGAAATGCGCGGACAGCCGCTGCCGGGGGATGCGGAGCCGATCACTCCTGCCGCTCAGACCAGCAGGCTGCTCACCTGCCCGCTGACCCGGTCCGGAGCGGGCGCTCCGACCCAGCTCCTTCCCCGTGCCGCCGCGAGTTGCGGGCCGGTGTGGCCCGTCATCGCCCTGATCTCCCGCGTGAGATGGGATTGGTCCGAGAACCCGCATGCCTCAGCGGTTCCCGGCAGGCTCCGACCGACCTCCAGCATCGTCAGTGCTGTTCGCAGACGCATGATGCGCGCCGCGGTCTTCGCGGTCACACCGATCTGCTCCCGAAACCGGTGCTCGAACTGACGCCAGCTCCATCCCGTGCGCGCGGCGAGGTGACCGATCGGAACCGCACCGGACGTACGGCAGATCTCCTGCCACGCCCACACCACCCGAGCAGAACACACCGGGCCGACGGCCCCCCACCGGAGCAAGGCGTCATCCAGGAAGGCGAAGCGCCGCTCCCATGTCGGCATCGCGGCGAGCGAGTCACTCACCGCGGACGCGCGGTGTCCGTCGAGGAGCGACAGATCAACGTTTCGCCCGGCCCATTCGTGCATGGCCACACCGAGCAGGTTGTAGGCCGCCCAAGGAGCGAGCACGACTTCCACACCGCTGAGACGGCCATTGTGACGGCCCAACGTCGCCCGTGTCCGGACCGGTGATATCAGGGAGGAGTACGTGGTGGGCTCAGCGGTCGCGGCCGGACGCGCAGCACGGGTCGGCGGAGAGACATCGGTGAGGAGCAGCCTTCCCTCCAAGCCGAAGAGGAGCGTCACCGTACCGGTCGGAAGTTCCAGACGGCTTCGCTGCCGAGCCAGCCGCAGGTGGTACCCCCGATAGCTCAGCACTCCGGGCCTCAACCGGGGGGCCGGTAGCCTCCACGCCAGTTCCCACCCCTCGCCCCTGCTCACCTGACACTGCTGTCCGTGCGCTTCGTCCATGTCAGTTACGGTGCAGATGGCCAACGCGACTGTCTGTACGGATCCCGGACATTCCGCCCGGGCCGAGCAACCGATACGGCTGGGTGTCCTGCCTCGGCGGTGCCGTCGCGGGGCTGGGCATCTCCCCGTACGCGGCTGCGGCGCGCCGCGAGGATCTCACCCTGCGGACCCGATGTCGTGGCTCGTCGCCCGTACCGCGTCCCTGATCAGGTCGGCGACCCGGGTGGGCTCGGACAGGAGGACGGCGTGGGAGGCGTCCGGAACTTCGACGACGACGGATCCGGCGCGGGCGGCGCCGAAGCGCTGGACATCGGGGCTGATCGTGCGGTCCGCACCGGCCACCAGGGCCCAGGACGGTTTCGTCCGCCACGCCGCCTCGGACGCGGTCTCGGTGAAGGCGGCCGTGGCGAGCGGGCGTTGGGTCGCCGCCAGGACACCGGCGACGTCCTCGGGCACGTCTGCCGCGAAGACGGCGGGAAAGGCCGTCTCCTCGATGGTGACCTCGACCGCCGAGTCGCCGTCGAGGAGCGGATACGTCCGCTCCTTCAGGTGGCCCGGCAGCGCGGACTTCGGGAAGCTCCCCTGGAGCTGGTCGAGGCTCTCGCCCTTCTGGGGCACGTAGGCGGCCACGTAGACGAGCCCCACGACGTTCTCCACGACGCCTGCCACGGTGGTCAGCGCACCGCCGTACGCATGGCCGACGAGTACGGCCGGGCCGTCGACCTGGGCCAGCACGGAGGCGAGGTAGGCGGCGTCCGACGTCAAGCCCCGCAGCGGGTTCGCCGGAGCGATGACCGGGATGCCGCTGCTCCGCAGTTCCGATATGACGCCTATCCAGCCTGTCGCGTCGGCGAAGGCACCGTGCACGAGGACGACGGTGGGGTTGGTCATGCGAGTTCTCTTCTCGGTGTCGGGCCACGTGGGGGACGGCGTCACGACGGCGCGCACGCCTCTCAGCGCCTTCGCTCGTCCGGGGCACCGGCAGGCGTCGTCGCGAAGGCCGAGGTCGCCAGCGCCTGCCACTCGCTGGGGCTCATGCCGTAGGCCCCGCGGAACGTGCGGCTGAAGTGCAAGGGGCTGCTGAAGCCCCAGCGGTGGGCGACCGCGGCCATGGTGACCCGCCGGTGGGAGCGGCCCAGTTCGAGTCGGCAGAAGGCGAGCCTGCGCTGCCGCACCCACTGGCTCACCGTGCTGCCGTCGTTCTGGAAGAGCTTCTGCAGGTACCGGACGGAGATGTGGTGGGCGCGTGCGATCGACTCCGGTGAGAGGTCCTGGTCCATCAGGTGCTCTTCGATGTAGCCGTGGATGCGGGACAGCATCTCGTTGACGGCACCGGACGCGTCGTCGGCCTCGTCCGTGGTGTCCGCTTCGAGGAGTTCCATGACCAGGACGGAGAGGAGGTGTACGGCCGTCCTGGCGCGCCGGTCCCCGATCGTGGACCGGCGGAACTCCGCCTCGGCGGCGAGCGCGGTCAGGAAGCCGGACGCCAGCGCCCCGATCCCCTCCCCGCCGCGTACGGGGACGCCGAGCACCTGGTTCAGTTCCGGCTCCGTGACGCCCAGATAGCACCGGGGGACGCGGAAGAAGATCATCCGGCAGTCCTCGCCGAACCGCAGCAGGTGCTGTCGGGCCGGGTCGCAGAAGACCAGGTCGTTCGGCTCCAACAGGGTCGTGGCCCGCTCGTGGACGACGGTGACGCGCCCACGGACGTGGACGCCGAGGTAGACGTGGTTCCGGTCGTTCGTGTCCGGCATCTCGGAGAGCATCTGGACCAGCCACCCCGAGCGCGGGGAGGGGGGCGGGGTCGGATCGGTCGCCTGCCGGGGCGCCCGTTCGGGGGCACGGGACATCAGTGTGAGGGGCATGGGGGGTTCCTGGCCGTAGGTACGTGCGGGTGGAGGGCGGATTCACGCCCCGTTCGCCGGCTCCTCGGCCAGGAACTTCTCCACCACGGCGTTGAAGGCGGGCGGGTTCTCCAGGAAGGGGAAGTGCGAGCTCGCCACGTCGGAGGCGAAGACGTGCAGGCGTGCGCCGGGAATCCGCTCGGCGACGAAGGCTTGCGAATCGGGGTGCACATGGCTTCCCTCACAGCCGATCACCAGGGTCGGTACGTCGATCCGGGGAAGCACGTCGCGCCAGTCCTGCGCGCAGTGGTCGAACAGGAGCGGTACGCCCGCGTGGGCGGGGGTCGACCGGATCTCCTCGTCGACGAAGGCCAGCACCTCGGGGTCGGGCTCGCCGGAGAACATGCCGCGCACGAAGTCGGCGCGGACCGTGTCGCCCTCCGGCCCCGCGAGTGCCGCACCCAGGTACAGCAGCCCCGACACGTCGAAGATGGCACCGCAGTCCCGCTGTTCGCGCTCGGTCATCCAGGGCACGGCGGCGACCGCCGCGGGCTGGTCGACGGCGACGAACCGCCGGATCCGTCCGGTCCCGTACTGGTCGATGAAGCTCCACCACACCGAGACGCCCATGGACCAGCCCAGTGCGTCGAAACGGCCGAGACCGAGATGGTCGACGAGTTCGAGCACGTCGCGGGAGAGCCGGGCGATGCGGTAGCCGTGACGCGGCTTGCCGGACTTGCCGTGGCCGCGGAGGTCGACGGTGACGACGCGCCTGCCGGGCGCCAGCCCCTCGGCCTGGTGGCGGAACATCGCCTGCGTCTGCCCCCAGCCGTGCAGCATCACCAGCGGAACGCCCTCGCCGCCGGTGTCCTGGTACGCGAGCCGTGCGCCGTCCGTCGTGATCAGTTCTTTCATGACCTCTCCCCTGGTCAGAGGCGGTATGTCGATCTCCGCCCGTCCCGAACATCATCGAATGGGGCCCGCCGCCCGCACCACCGCGAGCTGTAGGAATCGGGCCGTGAATCCTTCTCGCTTTGTCGAAGGGAGTCCCTGCTCAGAGAGCCCCTTCGGTGCTCGGGGCGAGGAGTTCCTCGATCCTGAGGCCGAGGTGCAGCGTGAGCCGGTGGGCGCCGTCGTCGAGGTCGAGTCCGGTGATCTCCTGGATCTGGCGCAGGCGGTAGTAGAGCGAGGTGCGGTGGATTCCCAGCGCGTCCGCGGTCCGGGGAATCGATCCCGCGTGTTCGAGGAACGAGCGCAGGGTGTCCCGCAGCCGGTCGCCGCCGTGCGTGCCGCTCAGGGTGCGCAGCGGCTTCGGGACCAACGACGCGTTCAGGGCGTGCTCGGGGAGCTGGAACAGCACCGCGAGCTCCCCGAGCAGCTCCCAGTCCCCGGCGCCCTTCAGGCTGGGCAGTCGGCGTGCCGCACGTGCCGCCACGAGTGCCTGCTCGTACGACGTCCAGGCGTCGTCCGGGCTGGGGTGGCGACCGCCGACGCCGATCACGGGGTCCGCCGACGGGCCCAGGAAGGTGCGGAGTTCGTCCAGGATGCGGGCGGACTGCGCGGTGACTTCGTCCTGGCCCGGCGGGCGGTCGCGCAGCTGGAGCAAGGTCGCCCGCTCCTTGCCGATCGCCAGGAGGCCCTGGGCCGAACGCGTCTGCCGCAACCCCTCCAGCGCCCCCCACAGAGCCGCCTCGGACTGCCGTACGAGCTCGGTCGCGCAGCTCAGCCGGACGACGGTGACCAGGACGTGCTCGGCCGCTCCGAGCAGTCCGAGTTCCTTGCCCCGCCGCCGTGCGGTGGTGCGGGCGGCGACGTCGGCGGCGACGAGTTCCAGGACGAGGTCCTGCTCGTCGGCCTTGCGGGTGTCGGTGGCGATGCGCTCTCCGTGCATCTGGGCGGCCATGGCATCCGCGGCCCGGGCGATGGCACGGGTCTCGTGCTCGGCGAGCGTCTTCTCGGGCACGACCACCACGAGCAGACCGAGGAGGTGCCCGCGCTCGCGCAGGGGCACGACGTAACGGGGCAGCAGTCCGAGATCGTCACGTCCTTCGATGAATCCCGCCCGGGGCCACTGGGTCACGCCCTGGGCGAGGACGTAGCGGATGGTCGCGTTGTCGGCGCGGCCCTGCAACAGGGTGCCGATGCGGACCGGGTCCTCGTCGCCGAAGTGGCGGCTCGTGCAGACCATGCGCACCAGCGGGTCGTCCACGGCGACCGACCGGCCGAGCCGCTCCGCGAGCTCGTCGACGAGCGCCTGGAGCTCGGGGCTGCCGGGACGGGCTCGCTGGAGCCTTGCGGTCATGCGCTGTTCCTCTTTCGATCAACGGTTCCCCGCGGACTTCTCCCTTCCGCGGCTCTTGATCATTCTGAGGAAGCGACGGCGTCGGCACATCGCACGAATCGTCCATTGCCCGGCCCCCCACGGGGGATACGAAGCGACTACTCTCCGCTGTCACGGTGCTTCACCAGCCGGGTCAGCTCCCCGCGCGAGGTGAGGTCCAGCTTGGTGAAGGCCCGGCGCAGGTGCGAGCCCACCGTGTGCGGCGAGAGGGAGAGGTGCTCGGCCACCTGCCGGTTGGTCAGCCCCCGGGCCACCAGCCGTACCACCCGGATCTCCGCGGCCGTCAGCTCGGGCCATGCGGCGGACAGTCCGGGCGTCGAGGGCCTGCGGCGGACACCGGCGGCCCGCAGGCGACGGCTGACGCGAGCGACGTCCCGCTCGGCGCCCGCCCGCGCGTAGAGCGCGCGGGCCCTGTCGTAGTACGGCACCGCTTCGGACGTACGGGTGGCCGCCAGCTTGCGTCCGGCGTCCTCCAGCGCCGACGCCCTGGCCAGCGGCCTGGGGCAGTCCTCGTACAGCCGGACGGCACGTACGAGAGCGGCGAGGTCGTTGTCGAGGAGCCCCCGGGCGTGCGCGGCGGTCGCGGCGAGGAACGTGAGGCCGGGGTTGAGCACGGCCAGCCGCTCGGCCAGGGCCACTGCCTGCGCGGCCCGTTCGTGCGCGCCCGCGCGCAGCGCCAGGCGGACGAGGACCGGGGCGTCGGCGGGGTCGACCAGTCCCGCGTAGGCCGGCCGGTCCTCGGCGGGCGAGGTCATCACCTCGTCGAGTTCGGCCATGGCACGGTCGGGCCGGCCTTCGGAGTCGGCCAGCAGCGCCAGCATCCAGGCACCGAACTGCCGGACGACGGGTGCGCCGTCGCTCCGCATCCGCCTCGCCTCAGCCGCGTACACCCGTGCGGTCGGCCGGTCGCCGGTATGGAGGGCCACGCGCATCATCACGTACCGGAGGGTGACGTCGGCGAAATTGCCCGGGGCGAGATCGCCGTCCGTCGCGGACGCGGCTTCGGCGTCGGCCCTGGCGTCCGCCAGCCGTCCGGCCTCCAGGAGGATGCGGGAGCGGGTCATGAGCCACATCCGGGTGGCCGCCGTACGGCCCTGCTCCCCGGTGATCCGGATGCCTTCCTCCGTGGCGGCGAGCGCCTGTGCCGGGCGTCCGGTGGTGTTCGACAGGAGGGCGTGCCACAGGGCCTCCGGAACCCACAGCGAGGTGCTGACGCCCAGGGCGTCGGCCAGCGCGGCGGCCCGCTCGGCCTGCCGGAACGCCTCTTCCAGGTCCATGCGGTGGAAACTCGCGGCCGACCGGACCGTCGTCAGCGTGGCCTCGGCGGAGCGGTCCCCCGCTGCCGCCGCCGTCTCCCACGCCTCCTCGGCGACCTGCTCGGCCGCCGCGTGCTCGCCCGCCATCGACAGGCCGACGGCGAGCATGGCGAGCAGCCGCCCCCGCACGTCCACGGGTGCGCCCGGCAGTGCCGCCCCGGCGCGGGCCTGGCGGACCGCCTCGGAGAAGTCGAACGGTACGGCGGCGCGGGCCAGGGCGAGGCGTACGCGCGCCTCGTCCCCGGGGCCGAGAACGCCGGTCGCCAGGGCGGAGGTGCCCAGCTCGCGCGCCTGGGCTGCCCGGCCCGTCTGCCAGAGCAGCGGGATCGTCTCGGCGATGATCCTCGGTCGCTCCGGAGCGACCGCCGTGGTGAGTTCCAGGGCCTTGAGGCTGTGTTCCGCGGCGGGTCCGGGAGCGGTGGCCGCGAGGTCCGCCGAGGCGGTGCGCAGCCGGTCGGCCTCCGCCGCGTCTCTCGCTCTCCCGGCCTGCGCCGCGTCTGCGGGTCCCGCTCCCCCGGTCTGAGCGCGCAGGGCCTGAGCGCTCAGAGCCTGACGCAGGGGCAGCGGAAGACCGGCTTCCACCGCCTCGCGGATCAGGTCGTGGCGGAAGGCGAGGCGTTCGCCGCTCTCGGTGAGCAGATCGGCGTCGAGGGATTCCCGTACCGCGGTGATGAGCGCCGCCGATGACCTGCCGAGGAGGTCGGCCAGCAGCGCGACGGTGACCGGGCCGCCCACGACGGCCGCCGTCTGCACCAGCTCCCTCGCCTCGTCGGAGAGCTGGCCGAGACGGCGTGTGACGGAGGGGAGTTCCCGTGGGGCGGGTGGCCCGCTCGGCAGCCCGGCCGTGCCGTTCTCCGTCGTCACGGCCTCCCCCAGCGGGCCGAGCAGCTCGATCAGCAACTGCGGCACTCCTTCGGCGCGGCGGGCGACGCGCAGGACGTCCGGGTCGGGAGCGCCGCCGAGGGCGTCCTCGGTGATCCGTGCGGTAGCCCGGTCGTCCAGCGCGCCCAGCGCCAGCTCGTGTGCGCCCGCCCGGCGGATGCGGTCCAGGGTCGTGCGCACTCCCGACGGCACGCTGCCGCCGCGCACGGCGACCAGCCACAGAATGGCGTGCGACGAGAGCCCGGCCGCGAGGGTGTTGAAGGTGAGGAGGGTCAGGTCGTCGCACCACTGGAGGTCGTCGAGGACGACGAGCAGGGGGCCGTTGCGGGCCGTCTCCCGCAGGCGGTCCCCCAGTTCCTGGAGCAGCCAGAAGCGCTGGCCGGGCGTCGTGGCGAGGTCCCGGAGACGGACGGCGCCCGACAGCGGTTCCGCGCCGGAGAGCAGCCCGTCGAGGAGCGGGCCGAGGGGTACGAACTGTTCGTCGGGGTCCGCCGCTCCCTCGAACACCCTCACCCCGCGCCGCCGCGCGGAGGCCGCGGCCTCCGCGAGGAGCCTGGACCTGCCGATGCCGACGGGGCCTTCGACGCGGACGATCCCGCCTTCGCCCCGGTCGAGCGCGTCGAGCCGCCCCTCGATGAACGCCAGTTCGGCGTCCCTGCCCCGGAAGGGTGTCCGCACGCCGTCGGGTTCCCCGGACGCGGTCCTTGTGATCACTCGGTTCACGCTCATACGGCGGAACAGTATGAAGCACGGGAGCCGTCCCGCCGTCGCCCGGCCCAGGTGCCTGTCTCGTCGCCCGGCCCAGGGGCCTGGCCCAGGGGCCCCTCTCAGTCGAAGCGCAGGTCGGCGAGTTGCCGTTCGAGGACGGTGACGTCGTCCTGCCGGACGGTGACGTCGTCCTGCGGCTCCGTACCGGCCGGGCGGGCCGCCATCAGCGCGGCGAGCTCGACGCCCGCCCGGCGGACGCGGCCCGGCAGGCCGTCGGTGTACGTGTCCGCGCCAGAGCCCCAGTCCTCGGAGGCGGCGAACACGGCGGTGGGGACGACGACGGCGCGGAGGTACGCGAAGAGCGGGCGCACGGCGTGGTCGAGGACCAGCGAGTGGCGGGCGGTACCGCCCGTCGCCGCGATCAGGACCGGCTTGCCGGAGAGGGCGTCCGGATCGATCACGTCGAAGAAGGACTTGAAGAGACCGCTGTAGGAGGCCGCGAACACGGGCGTCACGACGATCAGGCCGTCGGTCGCCGTCACCGCGTCGATCGCGGTGCTCAGCCGGGGCGGCGGAAACCCGGTCACGAGGTGGTTGGCGATGTCACCGGCCAGTTCCCGCAGCTCCACGACCTCGGTCGACGGCGCCTGCCCCCGGGCGGCGAGTTCGTCGCGGGCCGCCTCGGTCAGCCGGTCCGCGAGCAGGCGGGTGGAGGAAGGGGTGCTCAGCCCGGCTGAGACGACGGTCAGCTTCATGCGGCGGACACCTTCCGGACGGCGCGCAGGGACGCGTGTGTGGGGGCCTCGGGCACGTCGGCCGGACGCCCCTTGGCGAATTCCCTGCGCAGGACGGGCACGACCTCTTCGCCGAGGATGTCCAGCTGTTCCAGGACGGTCTTCAGGGGCAGGCCCGCGTGGTCCATCAGGAACAGCTGGCGCTGGTAGTCGCCGACGCTCTCCCGGAACGCCAGGGTCCGCTCGATGGCCTGCTGGGGAGAGCCCACCGTCAGCGGGGTCTGCTCGGTGAAGTCCTCCAGCGAAGGGCCGTGGCCGTAGACGGGAGCGTTGTCGAAGTACGGGCGGAACTCCCGTACGGCCTCCTGGGAGCTCTTCCGCAGGAAGACCTGTCCGCCCAGGCCGACGACGGCGTCCTGGGGGCGGCCGTGGCCGTGGTGCGCGAACCGGCGCCGGTAGAGCTGCACCATGCGCCGGGTGTGCTCGGCGGGCCAGAAGATGTTGTTGTGGAAGAAGCCGTCGCCGTAGTACGCGGCCTGCTCGGCGATCTCGGGGGAGCGGATGGAGCCGTGCCAGACGAAGGGCGGCACGCCGTCCAGGGGCCGGGGCGTCGAGGTGAACGCCTGGAGCGGCGTACGGAACGTGCCCTCCCAGTCCACGACGTCCTCGCGCCACAGCCTGCGCAGCAGCGCGTAGTTCTCCTTGGCGAGGTCGACGCCCCGGCGGATGTCCTGTCCGAACCACGGATAGACCGGACCGGTGTTGCCGCGCCCCAGCATGAGGTCGACCCGGCCGTCGGCCAGGTGCTGGAGCATCGCGTAGTCCTCGGCGATCTTCACCGGGTCGTTGGTGGTGATCAGCGTCGTGGACGTGGACAGGATCAGCTTCTCGGTGCGGGCGGCGATGTAGCCGAGCATCGTGGTGGGGGAGGACGGGACGAACGGCGGGTTGTGGTGCTCGCCGGTCGCGAAGACGTCGAGGCCGACTTCTTCGGCCTTCTGCGCGATGGCGACCATCGCCTTGATGCGCTCGTGCTCGGTCGGGGTGCGGCCGGTCGTCGGGTCGGGCGTGACGTCGCCGACGGTGAAGATGCCGAACTGCATGGGGTGTCTGCTCTCCTGGGTTCGTCCGGTTCCCGCGCCGGGGAACCGGGGGCCGGGGTGACGCCGGGGTCTCCGGCGTCACCCCCGCGGGTCAACGGTGCGGCGTCACTTCGCCGTTCACTTCGCCGTTCACATCGCCGCTCACTTGGCCAGGAAGGCGAGGAGGGCGGTGTTGACCTCCTCGGCGTGGGTCCACAGCAGACCGTGCGGGGCGCCCTCGATCTCGACGTACTCGGCGGTGGGGAGCGCCTTGTGGAAGGGGCGCGCGGTGCCCTCGGCAGGCAGGATGCGGTCGGCGGTGCCGTGCAGGATCAGGGCGGGCACGTCGACGGCGGGGATGTCGGCGCGGAAGTCGGTGTACCAGGTCGCCGGGGCGGCGGACGCGGCGAAGGAGCCGCCTCGGGCCGCGGTGTTCCAGCTGTTGCGGACGGCCTCCTCGCTGATCCGGGTGCCAAGGTTCTCGTCGAGGTTGTAGAAGTCGTGGAAGAAGGCGGTGTAGTAGGCGTAGCGGTCGTGCTTGACGTCGGCGACGATCCCGTCGAAGAACTCCTTCGGGGCGACGCCGTCGGGGTTGTCGTCGCTCTTGAGCAGGCAGGGCTCCAGCGAGGCCAGGAAGGCGACCTTGGCGACGCGGGCGGTGCCGTACGTGGACACGTAGCGGGCGACCTCGCCGGTGCCCATGGAGAAGCCGACCAGGACGGCGTCCGTCAGGTCGAGGGTCTGCAGCACGGTGTTCAGGTCGGCGGCGAAGGTGTCGTAGTCGTAGCCGGTGGTCGGCTGGGAGGACTGCCCGAATCCGCGGCGGTCGTACGTGATCACGCGGTGTCCGGCGTCGAGCAGCGCGGCGCTCTGGCGCTCCCAGGAGCGGCCGTCCAGCGGGAAGCCGTGGATGAGGACGACGGGCTGTCCTGCTCCCTGGTCCTCGAAGTACAGCTCGACGGGGTTGGTGTTCTCCTGGCCCACGGTGATGTACGGCATGGGGGTGACTCCTCGGTTCGGTACGGCTGGTCCGCGCGGCGGAGCGGCGCGGTATGTCCGTCACGCTAGGAGCGGACCCGCGCCTCCGGTTGCCGTACCGCGCACCGCACCTGGCACGGGGGCGCAGAGGTCGTTCAGCCGCCGGTGGCGTCTGCGGCGTCGCCTTCGGCGAGCACGATCCGGGCCAGGTGGACCCTGGAGCGCACCGAGAGCTTGCGGAAGATCGACGCCAGATGGGTGTTGACCGTGTGCGGGGAGACGACGAGGGCCTGGGCGGCCGACCGGTTGGTGTGGCCCGCGGCGATCAGCCGGGCCACTCTGCGTTCCGAGGCGGTGAGCGCGTCCCAGCCCTGGCCGGGGCGCGGCCGGAGCTCTCCGGTGCGTCGCCCGGAGCGGTGGGCGGGCCGTGCCGGATCGGCCAGGACCCGGTCGGCCTCGGCGTCGGCCCCCGCCTGGGCGTAGAGGTCGTGTGCACTGGTCAGGGCGGGTGTCGCAGCGGGGTCTTTGGCCGCGCGGAGGGCCCGCCCGAGGTCGGCGGACGCGGCGGCGAGGGGCAGCGGCCGGGGTCCGGTGAGCAGGATGCGGACCGACCGCTCCAGGAGTCCGGGGTCGGCGTTCACCAGACCGGCCGCGTGGGCGGCCGTCCCCTGTGCGGTCGGCACGGCGGGGTTGCGGGTGGCGTGCTGCGCCGCCTGGGTCGCGAGGTCCTGGGCCAGGGGCCGGTCTCCGCCGCGCAGCGCGATCCGTACGGCCTGGACGACGTGGGGGCGCAGCAGCCGCCAGCGCAGGAAGGGGTGGTCGCGCTGCACGGACCGGACCCGTTCGGCGGCCGCCGCGTGGTCGCCGTCGACGTCGGCGACGACGGCCTCGAAGTACTGGTGCGCGGCGTGGTTGCCGGTGTTCGGCCGCCCGGCCACGGTCGCCCGTACGACGTCCAGGTGTTCCCGCGCGGCTTCGCGGTCGCCGCGCAGCAGCGCGAGGAGGCCGCGGTTGACGCGGATGTTGACCAGGTTGCCGGGCAGGTGGAGGTCCGCTTCGAGCCGTTCGGCGGTGACGAAGTCGGCGTCCGCGTCGTCGAGCCGGGCGAGCCCCATGTTCAGGGTGCCCTGGGCCCAGAGCAGCATGGCGGGGCGCAGCGGAGCGTCGCCCGCCGTCCGGAGCAGTCGCCGTACGGTGTCGAAGTCGTCGCTGTGGATGCGGGCGACGGCCTCCTCGGGCAGGAAGGCCGTGTCGAACACGCTCAGCGCCGTGTGGTGTTCGACGGCGGCGGCGCAGTCGCCCGCGTTGAGGGCGATCTCGCCGAGGCCCCACAGTGCGAGGACGCGGGCCTCCCGGTCGCCGGACCGCTCCGCCTCGGCGAGTGCCCGTTCGCCGGTCTCGCGGGCGGCCCCGAGGTCGCTTCCACGGGACCGGGCGAGGGCCTGCCGGGCGGTGAGCCGGGCGCGGATCACCGGGTCGGTGACGGCTGCCAGTGCCGCCGTGGAACGGCGGGTCAGCTCGTGGACGTCGTCGAGGTGCCACAGCGTGTCGCCGAGTACGGACTGCAGCCGGGCGAAGACGTCCAGGGGCGGCTGCCGGGCGAGCAGCCGGTCGCCGGTGTCCCGGGCCTGGGTGTACCGGCCCGCGCGGGTCAGCGCGACGACGGCCCGTTCTCCCACGTCGAACACCAGGGGCGTATGGGGCGGTACGAGTTCCAGGGCGCGCACGGCCAGGTCGGCGGCGAGGTCCGGCAGCACGGCGAGTACGTCGGTGGCGGCCGCGCCGAGCAGCCCGATGGCCTCCAGGTCGCCGGTTTCGGCGCTCTTCAGCAGGTGCGGGACCGCGTCGGTGGAGCTGCGGCCCGCCGCGACGAGCCGGCTCGCGGCCTCGCGGTGGAGCGCCCGGCGTACGGAGGGGGCGAGGTCTGCGTACACCGCCTGGCGGAGCAGGTCGTGGCGGAACAGGAGGCGTTCGCCGTCGTCGTGGAGGAGGGCGGCGGCGATCGCCTCGTCCACTTCGGCGCCGAGTCCGGAGGCGGGCCGGCCGCACAGGGCGGCGGCGTCCGCGAGCGAGAACGCGCGGCCGAGGACCGCGCCGATCCGCAGGAAGTGGAGGGTGGGGGGCCGGAGGTCGGCCAGCCGGTCGCGTACGCCGAGGACCAGCCGCTCGGGCGGCTCGGGCGGCTCCGACGCGTCCGTGCCCGACGCCGCGATGCCGGTGAGCAGCTCGGCCGCGAGGAAGGGGTTGCCTCCCGCCCCGTCGAGGAGTGCCGCGACCCGCGCCGGCGCCTCCCCGCCGAGGGTGTCCCGTGCCAGCTCGGTCAGGGCCGTGCCGGACAGCGGCCCGAGGGGCAGGGTCGTCGGCCGTGGTCCCTGCCCGTGCAGCTCCGGGTCGTTCCTGCCCGTGAGCAGCCAGAGCACCGGGGAGCTGAGCAGCCGGGCGGGCAGGACGCTCAGGGCGAACCGGCTCAGCGGGTCGGCCCACGGGACGTCGTCGACCGCGATCAGTACGGGCGTGCCCGCCGAGCGTTCCTCGATCAGCTGGGCCAGGCGTTCGACGAGCCAGATGCGCTGGTCGTGATGGCCCGCGAGGTCCGCGAAGTCCGTGCTGGACAGCAGCGGCGGGTCACCGTGCAGGAGACCGGAGGCCAGCGAGGCGAGCGGTGCCAGCTCGTGCAGTTCCTCGGCGCGTCCGTGGCTGACGAGGAACCCGTGGGCCCGTGCGATCGAGACGGTCTCCTGGAGCAGTGCGGTCTTCCCGATCCCGGGCTCGCCCAGGAGCAGCGCGACCGCTCCTCCCTCGCCGTCGCGCACCGCCTCGACCAGCGCGCGCAGCCGCTCCAGCTCGGCTTCGCGGCCTCTCAGCCCGGGGCGGCTGAGGCTCGTACTCCTGCGGGACGCCATGGCTTCTCCCCCGGTCCTGTGGGCGCTCATCCCTTGACCGATCCGGCGAGCAGTCCCCGTGCGAAGTGCCGCCGGAGGGCGAAGAAGACGAGCAGCGGGACGGCCGCCGCCACGAAGGCTCCTGCGGTGAGCCGCTGCCACTCGTTGCCGTACGTCCCGGCCAGGCTCGCCAGTCTGACCGTCATCGGCGCGGTCTCGGCCGTCCCGCCCGACAGCGTCAGGGCCACGAGGAGGTCGTTCCACACCCAGAGGAACTGGATGACGGCGAAGGAGACCAGGGCGGGGCGGGCCAGCGGCAGCACGATCCGCAAGAGCAGCGTCCCGTGCGACGCGCCGTCGACGCGGGCGGCCTCGATCAGCTCCCTGGGCAGCCCCGCCAGGAAGTTGTGCAGGAGGAACACGGCGAACGGCAGCGCGAAGACCGTGTGGGCGAACCAGACCTGGCCGAAGCGCGCGGGCCCTGTGAGCTGCCACGCGGGCAGGAACAGCCAGCCCTGGGAGAACAGCTTCAGGAGGGGGACGAGCGCCATCTGGAGGGGTACGACCTGGAGCGCGAAGATGCCGACGACGAGCGCGTCCCGCCCTCTGAAGTCGATCCACGCCAGGGCGTACGCCGCGAAGAACGCCAGCACGAGCGGGAACAGCACCGAGGGGAGGGTGATGACGAGGGAGTTGACGAAGTGCTCCGCGAGCCGCCCCGCCCCGTTCCCGCCGCCGGACAGCACCTCGCCGTAGTTGTCGAGCGTGAGGTGCGGCGCAGCGAACACGGTCCACCAGCCCGTCGTCTTGATCTCCTCCTCGGGACGGAAGGAGGAGATCAGCAGACCGAGGGTCGGCGTCGTCCAGAGGACCCCGATCACCACGGCGGTCAGCGTGAAGGCGCGGGAGGCCAGCCGCTCCCGGACGCCGTTCACGCTGCCCTCCGCCGGGCCCGGACCTGGTGGGCGACGAGGGGGGTGACGAGGAGGAAGAGGAGCACGGCGAGCGCCGCGCCTCGGCCCGTCTCGCCGTAGCGGAAGGACTGGTCGTACATCTCGTGGGCGATGACGCCCGTGCCGAACTGTCCGCCGGTCATGGTCTTGACGACGTCGAATGCCTTGAAGGTGCCGATCGCCAGGGCGAGGACCACGACGAGCAGCGTGGGCCTGATCGACGGCAGGGTGATCCGCCAGAAGACCTGCCGCCGGGACGCGCCGTCGAGCCGGGCCGCCTCGGTCAGCTCCCCGGGTACGGCGCTGATCGCCCCGGCCAGCAGGACGGCCGCGAGGCCCGCCTGGGTCCACACCATCACCGCGATGAGGAACAGGACGTTCCAGGGGGAGTCCACGAGCCACTGCCTCGGTTCGCCGCCGAACGCGACGACGAGCTGGTTCAGCAGCCCGATCTGCCCTGCCCCTGCGGGACGGTAGGCGTAGACGAACTTCCAGACGACTCCCGCGCCGACGAAGGAGATCGCCGTCGGCAGCAGGACGAGGGACAGCGCGAACGCTCTGCACCGTGACCGCGCGACGGCCGCCGCGTAGAGCAGACCGACCGAAGTCGCCAGCAACGGCACGAGCACCACCCACGCCAGGGTGTTGCGCAGCGCGACCAGCGCCCGGGGGTCGGTGACCAGCCACGCGTAGTTGTCGAAGCCGGCCCACGCGTCTGCGCCGCTGTCGGTGAACGACAGGACGAGGGTGCGCAGTCCTGGCAGGAGGAGACCGACCGTGAGCAGCAGCAGCGCGGGGGCCAGCAGGATCAGGGCCGCGGCCCTCCTGCGCACCGGTCCCCGGTGCAGTGCCAGCAGGATCAGGGAGACTACCGCCGCGAAGGCGGCGACGCCCTGGAGCAGGTACAGCAGCTTGGGCTGCTGGGCGACGACGTCGAACGGCATCAAGGGCTCGGCCAGGACCGTTCGACGGAGTCGGCGACCTGCCGGGTGCTCGCGCCGCCGATCCAGTCGACGGCTCCCTTCCAGAACGTCCCGGCACCGACCGAGGCGGGCATCAGGTCCGATCCGTCGAACCTGAACTGTGTCCCGGGGTCCTGGAGCAGCCGGATCGAGAGCCTGTCGACCGGGGTGGCCGCGTTCGCCGGATCCACGCCCTTGTTCGCCGAGACGAACGGGCCCTTCCTCATCCGCGCGTTCGCGAAGTCGGCGGTGGCCAGATACTCCTGGAACGCCCGTACCTCGGGACGGTCGGCGAACGCCGCGGTGAACACTCCACCGCCCAGTACGGGGCGGGTGGCCGGGTCGGCCCCCGGCAGGAGGAAGGCGTAGACGTCCTTGTCCGGTCCGATTCCGGTGCCCTTCGGCCACATGTCGGCGTAGAAGGACGCCTGGCGGTGCATCGCGCAGTCGCCGGAGAGAACCGGGACGCCGGCCTCCTGGAAGGAGATCGACGCCATCGAACGGGCCGGGCCGAAACCGCCGTTGGCGTACCGGTCGTTCTTGAGGAGGGACCCCACGGTGTCCATGGCCCTGAGCACCCGAGGGTCGTTGAACGGGATGGTGTGGGCGACCCACTGGTCGTAGACGTCCGTGCCCTGCTGGCGCAGCAGGACGTCCTCGATCCAGTCCGTCACGGGCCAGCCGGTCGCCTCGGCGGACTCGATGCCCGCGCACCACGGCGTGACGCCCGACGCGGCGGCCTTCTCCGTCACGGCCATCAGCTCGGACCACGTGCGGGGGACGCTCAGTCCTCTGGTGCGGAAGACCTTCGGCGAGTACCAGACGAACGACTTCACGTTCGCGACCAGGGGCGTGCCGTAGAGGGTGCCGTCGACGGTCGCGTAGCTGTTCCAGTCCGCCGACCAGCCCTGTTGCGCGAGGGCTGCCACCCCGGGGCTCGCGGGCTTGAGTTTGCCCGCCCGCGCGAAGCGTTCGAGGAGTCCGGGCTGCGGGAAGAACGCCACGTCCGGTGCGCTTCCGCCGTCGACCCGGAGCTGGATCCGGGCCTCGAACTCGCCGTCCCCCTCGTACTGGACGTCGATTCCCGTGCAGTGCGCGAAGTCCGCCCAGGTCTCTTCGAACAGGTCGGCTTCCCGGTCCCGGTTCTCCGCGTAGACGGTGACCTGGGTGCCGGGGTGCTTGCCGTACCTGGCGTACGGTCCGCAGTCCGCTGCGGTGGGCGACGGCGCACCGCTGTCCTGCGGAACACCGCAGGCGGTGACGAGGGCGGCGAGGGCGATGACGGCGAGCGCTGGCCTCGCGCCGAACCTCATGGGTGTATCTCCTCCGATCGCCCGCCGAGAGGGCCTCGGGGGCGATCAGAAGCTACCAGCGCTCGAACATTATCGACTAATCGTTCGATTCCGAACGGCCAGGTCAGATCGCGGTGGACCGGACCGCCTCCTGGATCAGCTCCACCACGGCCTCGGGCCGGGCGAGCATGACCAGGTGGGAGGAGTCGACCTCGACGGTGGTCATACCGGCGCGCTCGTACCCGTAGCGCTCCACATCGGGGTTGATCGTACGGTCGGAGGTGGCGACCAGACCCCACGAGGGCTTGGTCTTCCACGCCGCGACGGGTGCCGCCTCCGAGAAGGCACGGGCGGCCAGGGGGCGCTGGGAGACGGCGAGCACCTCGGCGAGGCCGGGGTCGACGTCCGCCGCGAAGAGGGCGGGGAACTTCCCGGTCTGCACCGAGACGTCGGTGCCGGTCTCGGCGGAACCGGCTACCGGGAACGGGGTGTAGACGAGTGCGTCGGCGAGTCCGGAGTCGGGGAAGCGGCCCTGGAGCTCGCCCAGGCTTTCGCCCTCCTCCAGCGCGTATCCCGCGAGGTACACCAGCGCGCGGACGTTGTCCTGCGTACCGGCGAGGGTGATGACGGCACCGCCGTAGGAGTGCCCGACGAGGATCACGGGGCCTTCGACGGCGCGGACCACCGAGGCGATGTACGCGGCGTCGTCGACGAGGCCGCGGTTGGGCACGGCCGGGGCCACCACTTCCAGGCCCGCGGCGGTCAGTTCGGGGATGACGCGGGCGAAGCTGGAGGCGTCGGCGAAGGCGCCGTGGACCAGGACGACGGTGGGGCGGGCGTGTCGGGACATGGGTAACTCCTTGATGTGTGACGGGAGATGGGGATGCTAGTGCGGTGCTTCACAGGCCGAAGCGGGCGCGCCTTGCCTCGGGCACCAGGTCGGTGTACTCGGGGTGCTTGCCGATCCAGCCCCGGATGAAGGGGCAGTACGGCAGGACGCTCAGCCCACGGGCACGGGCGTCGTCGAGAGCCCTGCGGGCCATCAGCCCGGCCAGGCCCTGCCCGGCGAACCGGCTGTCGATCTCGGTGTGGATGAAGGCGATCTCGCCCTCCGAGAGGTGGTACTCGGCGAAACCGGCGGTCTCGGCGGGGTCTTCACCGGCGAGGACCTCGTACCGGGACTTCTCGGGCCGGTCCGTCACCTGCGGTTCCATGGGGGCTCCTGTGCGGTCGTGGTGTCACGGATGGGGGTGGGCGCGGTCAGAGCGTGCGGCGTACGCCCGCCTGGCGTTCCAGGTTGCGGAGCTGGACGGCCAGGTCGCCCTCCACGGCGAGGTGGGCGGGGCCGCTGCGGCCGATGGGCAGCACCTGCTCGCTGCGCATGTCCTCCAGCATCAGGGCGAACGCCGTGTACATCGCGACCAGCGCCACCACGAGGCCGAGCGCACCGGACGTGCGCGTCAGCCATTCGGCGCCGGTGACGCCCCCGAGGCCGGTGGCCGCCCAGCGGGGGAGGGAGACCGCGAGGACGAGCCACAGGGCGCGCTTGGGCCGGGTCACGGCGGTCATCAGGGCCCCGAAGCAGAGGAGCGCCAGGTTGAACACGCCGAGGACCTGAAGGCCGTCGGCCGCGCCGCTGAGCATGATGAGCGCGTACGGCAGCCAGCTCCCCGCGAACACCGCCATCAGCGTCGCCGCGATCACGTCACGGGCGCCGAAGGCCAGGACGCTCACCAGGAGTTGGAGGAAGAAGGCGGGCAGCACGGTGAGGGCGACGGCGGCGCGGGCCGACGCGTCGAAGAGCCCGAGCTGGAGACAGCCCGTCATCACCGAGGCGATGGCGATCGTGAAGAAGCCAAGCGGCATGGGTGAGGCGATGGGGCGCAGGTTGATCCGTGTCATCGACCGGAGGTCCGGTTCGAAGCGGCGTTCCGGGGGCGCGTCAGGCGAGGTCGCCGGGGTGCCGCCGCTGTCGGCTGCGGGGGAGGCTGCGGACATGGGGTCGGTCTCTCTTTCAGTGCTCGAAGCAGGGGTCGACGAAGGACGGCGTCGTGTCGGGGACCGCGCCTCGGGCGACGCGCCACTTGCGGTGCTGCTCGGACTCGGCGACGGCCTCGGCCACCGCCGCTGCCTGACGGGCACCGCTCTGGTAGCCGCCGAAGCGGGCCACCGGGCTCCACTCGGGGCGCACCGGCGGGACGGCCTCGTCGAGGCCCTCGTACTCGGCGGTCGCGTAGACGATGCGGCCTCCGACGACGGTGAGGACGGACTCGATGTCGGGGATGACGGCCTCGGGCACGGTGAGGTAGTCGTCCGAGAGGATCGCGAGGTCCCCGTACCAGCCCTCGCGCAGAACGCCCTTGACGTCCTGCTCGCCGGTGAGCTGTGCTCCGCCCCGGGTGTAGAGGCCGAGGGCGGTCTCCCGGTCGATCAGGTTCCCGGCCGGGTAGAGGGCCGTGCCGCCGACGGTGCGCCCGGTGACCAGCCAGTGGAGCGCGACCCACGGGTTGTACGAGGAGACGCGGGTGGCGTCGGTTCCGGCGGCGACGGTCAGGCCCCGGTCGAGCATGGCCCGGACGGGCGGGGTGTGGGCGGCGGCCTCGGTGCCGTACCGGTCGAGGAACGCGGTGCCCTGGAAGGACATCCGGTTCTGTACGGAGAGGGCGCCGCCGAGGGCGGCGATCCGGTCGAGGCTGTCGGCCGAGACCGTCTCGGCGTGGTCGAAGAGCCAGCGGTTGCCGCCGGGGAAGAGCCCTTCGGCCGCGAGCTTCTCGAAGACGGCCAGGTCGCGGCGGATCGTCTCGTCGTACGTCGCGTGGAGCCGGAAGCCCCAGCCGTTCTCCAGGAGGAGCCGGACGGCGCTCTCGAATTCGGCCTCGTACCCCGTGGCGAGCTCGGGCCGGGGCTCTGAAAAATTCTCGAAGTCGGCGGCGGCCCAGGTGAGGTTCTCTCCGGCGCCGTTGAGCCGGAGCCACTCGTCCCCGTCGCCGGGCTTGACCGTCTCGGTCCACCGCTTCAGGTCGGCGAGCTCCTGACCGGCCGTCTGCGGGAAGAGGTGGTAGGCGATCCGGAGGGTCAGCTCCCCGGACCTGGCGAGGTCGGCGACGGTGGCGTAGTTGTCGGGGAAGTTCTGGAACCCGCCGGCGGCGTCGACCGCGGACGTGAGCCCGAAGCGGTTCAGCTCGCGCAGGAAGTGGCGTGTCGACGTCCGCTTGTCGGCCTCGTCGAGGGCAGGCGCCTTGGCCAGGGTCGAGTACAGGATGAGGGCGCTCGGGGCGGCCAGGAGGACGCCGGTGGGTTCGCCGTCCCGGCCCCGTACGATCTGCCCGCCGCGCGGGTCGGGGGTCTCCCGGGTGAATCCGGCGGCCCTGACGGCGGCTCGGTTCATCAGCGCCGACTGGTACAGGTGCAGGACGAAGACCGGGGTGTCGGGGGCGGCGGCGTTCAGCTCCGCGACGGTCGGCATCCTGCGCTCGGCGAACTGCTCGGCCGTCCAGCCGCCCACGACGCGGATCCACTGCCCCTTGGGGGTGCGACCGGCCTGCTCGCGCAGCATGGCCAGGGCGTGGCGCAGACTGCGCACCCCGTCCCAGCGCAGTTCCAGGACGTAGTTCAGGCCGCCCCGGATGACGTGCAGGTGCGAGTCGTTGAGGCCGGGGACCACCCGGCGGCCGAGGGCGTCGACGACCTTCGTTCCCGGCCCGACGAGGTGGGCGAGGTCGTGGTCGTCGCCGAGGGCCGCGACCCGGCCGCCGCGGATCGCGACGGCACGGGCCTCGGGCCGGTCGGGGTCGCCGGTGAAGACCTTGGCGTTGCGGACGAGGAGGTCGGCGTGCTCGTGCTCCCGGCGCGGGGCGGGGACGAGGCCCGCCACCGGCATGCTCGGCATGCTCGGCATGCTCGTCGAAGGCTCGGTCATGCGAGGGCCTTGCGCAGGGTGTCGGCGGCGAGACCGATGGCGAGTTCGGCGCCCCGCGTCTCGCGCAGTGCGTTCAGCATCACGAAGTCGTGGATGACGCCCTGGACGCGCAGGGCGGTGACGGGGACCCCGGCGGCACGGAGCTTCGCCGCGTACGCCTCGCCCTCGTCGCGCAGGACGTCGGCCTCGGCCGTGATGACCAGGGCCGGCGGCAGGCCGCTGAGCTGCTCGGTGGAGGCGCGCAACGGGGAGGCGGTGATCTGGGCCCGCTCGGCCTCCGCGGTCGTGTACTGGTCCCAGAACCACTGCATGGCGTCGCGGCGCAGGAAGTAACCCTCGCCGAACCGGTGGTAGGAGTCGGTGTCGGAGCCCGCGTCCGTGACCGGGTAGAAGAGGACCTGCTGGACGAACGCGACGTCGCCGCGCTGCTTGGCCAGGAGGGTGAGGGCGGCGCTCATGTTGCCGCCGACCGAGTCGCCCGCGACGGCGATCCGCGTGCCGTCGAGGTCCTTGTGGTGTCCCTCCCGGGCGATCCACTGGGCGACGCGGTAGTTCTGCTCGATGGCGACGGGGTACCGGGCCTCGGGCGAGAGGTCGTACTCGGGGAAGACCACGGCCGCCCCGCTGCCGACGGCGAGTTCGCGGACGAGCCGGTCGTGGGTGTGGGCGTTGCCGAAGACCCAGCCCGCACCGTGCACGTAGAGGACGACGGGAAGCGCTCCCGTGGCACCGCGCGGGCGGACGATCCGGGCGCGGACGTCGCCGGTCGGGCCGCCCTGGACGGTGATCCACTCCTCGTCGACCTCGGGCAGGGGGACGCCCTCCCCGCTCTGGACTCCGTCCACGGCCGTGCGGCCTTCGGCGACGGGGAGCTGGTGGAGGTAGGGCGGCTGGGCGGTGGCGTCGGCGAATGCCCGGGCGGCGGGTTCGAGGGTCGGACGGTCGGTCATGAGGGGTTCCCTAAGAATGGTTGGCGGTCCGGGAGGACCGGGACGACGTCGTACGGGTCCGTCAGGCGTGCACCAGGGGGGTGTCCACCAAGTGCTCGGCCAGGAACCACACCTGTGCCTCGCCGGTGCGGACGACGTCGGAGACGAGGAGGTCGGTGCTGCCCTCGTCGCCCTCCGCCGAGATCCGGGCGGCGGCGTCCCGCGCGTCGATCAGGATCCGCTCGTGCGCGTCGAGGAGCCGCGACAGCATGACGGGCACCGGCTCGACGCCGTTCGGCGGCCGGGGTACGGCGGTCAGCTCCGCGACGTGGCGCGGGTCTCCGACGGCGACGCCGCCGAGGCTCTGGATCCGCTCGGCCAGCGCGTCCACGATGGCCAGTTGGGCTTCCGCGTGCTTGTCCAGCATCAGGTGGAGCGCGTAGAAGGTCGCCCCGCGCATGAGCCAGTGGTGCTTCTTGTAGAGGGAGTACAGGATCTGCGTGTCGGCGAGTACGCGGTTCAGCCGCTGGCACGCGTACCTGCGGGTGTCGTGGCCGAGCCCGATCGGCAGCTGCTTGAGCGTGCCGAACGCCTGGGTCTCGGCGCCCTTCTGGTGCAGCAGCGGCTGGCCGCCGCCGGACGGGGTCGTGAGGGTGTCCATGGGTTGTTCCCGTTCGGAGGATGAGGGTGGGGAGGGCCCGGCCGCCCGGTCGGGGGTACACGGGCGGCCGGCCCCGGTCTGAGGGGCTCGCGCTCAGCGCTCGGCGATCGCCGGGGCGGCGGGCCGGTGCAGGACGAGCCGGGTGAGGAGCCCGCTGCCGAGACCGGCCACGAGCGCGAGGGCGGCCCACCACAGCGGGTACGGCGTGAGGCCGAGAGCCGCGTCGAGGGACCAGCCGCCGGGTCCGGTGGCGGCGAGGGCCGCGGCGGTGCCGATGAGGACGAGCGGGTACTCGTATCCGTCGTTCTGCACCCAGAGCCCGTGGCGCCGTTTCACGGTGAGCGCGACCGTCATGACCCCGATGACGCCGGTCGCGGCGAGCGGGGTCAGGAGACCTGCGGCGAGCAGCAGGCCCGATCCGATCTGGCCACCGCCCGCCGCCAGGGCGGTGAGGGCTCCGCCGCGGAAACCGTCGGCGCGGAACTCCTCGGTACCGCCCGCGAGGCCCTTGCCGCCCAGGTGTGAGCTGATCTTCTGCACACCGTGACCGGCGACGAGCAGTCCCACCAGCAGACGCAGGATCAGAATGCCGGTGTCCACGGGGGTCAGCCGGCCGCGTGCGCGCCGATGACGCTCTGCGCGTACACGACGCCCAGGCCGTACGCGCCCGCGTGGGCCTTGACGATCTCCATGACCGCGCCGTACGACTCCTGGCGCGCCCAGTCGCGCTGGAGTTCCAGGAGCACCTGCACCCAGGTGACCGGTACCGCTCCGGCGGCGATCATCCGCTGGATCGCGTGCTCGTGGGCGGCCGGGCTGACGCCGCCGGAGGCGTCGGAGACCACGTACACCTCGTATCCCTGCTCCAGCGCGGACAGTGCGGGCAGCACCAGGCAGACCTCGGTCCACAGGCCGGACAGGATGATCTTCTTGCGTCCGGTCGCCTTGACCGCCGCCACGAGTGCCTCGTCCTCCCAGGCGTTCATGGACGTACGGTCGATGGCCTCCTGCCCGGGGAACACCTCGGCGAGCTGGGGCAGCAGGGGCCCGGAGAACGACTCGGCGGCGACCGTGGTCAGGACGGCCGGGACGTCGAACGCCCGGGCCGCCTTGGCGAGACCCACGGTGCTGTTGATGATCGCGGTGCGGTCGCCGCTCCCGGTGCCGAAGAACATCTGCGGCTGGTGGTCCACGAAGAGCATGACCGCGTTGTCGGGCGTGAGCAGGTCCGCGCTCGGGGCTGCCTGCACCTTGTTGATGTCGAACATGAGGGGTCCTCTCGGAGCAATCGGTAGCGCACCCGCCGCGTCTGCGGCTCGGCACTCCTTCACGCTACGAGCGACCCGATCGGCCGAGTTGACCTCCTGCGCCCAGGAGTTGGCACGACAGCGCACAGCCGGGAACGGGCCGTGGCCGACGAGAATCCGGGGAGGACGAAGTCGGGGAGGAGGAATCCGGGGAGAACGAATCCGGGGAGGGCGAAGTCGCCTCGTGGAGGCGCTCGCCCGTGCCGGTCGCACCGGCCCTCAGAGCTGTGAACCGGGCTCCAGATAGCGGTAGTCGGTCCCGCCCACCTCTTCCAGCCAGCCGTTGGCGCTGTCCAGGCCGCGGGTGTTCAGCTGGGCGTCGTGGATGCCGACGGCGCGCTCCGGGCGGACCGTGCGGGTGAAGTCGATGGCCTCGCTGATCCGCATCCAGGGGGCGTGCAGGGGGACCAGGAGGGTGGGGACCGGGACGTCGGGGGCGTGCAGGGAGTCGCCGGGGTGGTAGACGGTCTCCTCGATCAGGTAGCCCAGGTTCGCGCAGTCCGGGACGTCGCCGTAGATGCGGGCGTGGCTGCCGCCGTGGGCCGTGACGCGGAAGCCCGCGGCGTTGAAGGCGTCTCCCGCGCGGACCTCGATGGCGTCGAGGCCGGGGACGGCCGCCCCCTCGGGCGCGTAGACGGGGATGCCGAGGCCGCGCAGGTGCGACACGTCGATGTGGTCGGCGTGTTCGTGGGTGACGAGCACGGCGTCCGCGCCCCGGAGGGCTTCGGGCTCGCTCCAGGCCCCCGGGTCGACGACCAGGACGCCGAGGTCCGACCGCTCCAGGCGGACGCAGGAGTGAGTGTATTTGGTGAGGCGCATGCGGCTGACGGTACGGGGGGCACGCCTGCGCGGCAATCAACTCGGGTCAGCGTGTGGGGCGTTCGCCCAGTTCACTGCCCGCGAGCCAGTCGGCCCAGGTCAGGTTCCAGTCGCCGTAGCCGTTGCCGAAGTGGTCCATCGGCTTGCCCGTCGTGCCGGTGACCTCGATGACGTCGCCGACGCGGCTCAGGCCGTAGAGCCACTTGGCGTTCGCGTCGGACATGCCGATGCAGCCGTGGCTGACGTTCTCCTTGCCGAAGGAGGCCGCGTTGTCGGGGGCGGCGTGGAGGTACTCGCCGCTGATCGTCTCCCGCATGCTCCAGTCGTACGGGTCGTAGTAGCCGTCCGGGCTGTCGCGCGGGATGCCGATGGTGCGGGAGTCCATGATCACGCGGCCGTCCTTGGCGAGGACGGTCTTGACGCCCTCACGCGTCTTGAAGCGCTCCTCGCCGCCGCTGACGGGGATGACCCGGGCGACGTCGCCGTTGCGGACGACCGTCATGGTGTGGGCGGCCAGGTCGACCTTGTTGACCATGGAGTCGCCGGTGGTGAAGGAGAGCTTGCGGTCGCGGTCGACGGCCGTGCCGTCGGTGAGCTTCACATGGGAGAGGCGGGCGTCGAGGGTGATCTTCGTGTGGGCGGGCCAGTAGTGCTCGGGGCGGAAGTGGAGGAGGGTGTCGCCCTGGGACTCCGCCCAGTGCCAGGCGCCGGTGAGGGGGGTGGAGGTGGTGACCTTGAGGGCGCCCTCGATCCCGGCGCGGAGGGACGCGTCGACCTTCTGGGCCTTGAAGACCAGGGCGAGGGGCTGGCCGACGCCGACCGTCGATCCGTTCAGCGGGGCCACCTGCGGGGCGACCGTACGGCGGGGCGCGGCCAGCTTCTCGGCGGGCGGGACGGGCTGCGCGGGCGGGACGGGGGTGGCGGAGGGGGCCTTGAGTTCGACGTCGACGGCCTGCGCGTGGTCCGCGGGGGCGAGCGCTCGGGTGCCCTCGCTGCCGCAGGCCGTGGCGGCGAGGGTGAGCGCCGCCACCGCGACGGGGATGCGGACGGCGGACGTGGTGGTGCGGCGCATTCTTCCTCGTACCTCTTCGGGTCCCGGCGTGGCCGGGGCTCGGCCAGTCGATCCTTCAAGGTAGGAGGCGCGCCGCACCGCGCGCGGGGGCCGAAAGTCCCGCATCGGGTGCCGATGGTCCCTGGGGCCTGTCCCCCCGGAGCCCGGCGGGACGCGCCTTCAGCGTCGCCCACACGAGTGAACTTCGCTGGAGCGGAGAGGCTGTCGGAGTGGGTGGGGCAGCCGTCGTGGGTGCCGGTGCGCCCGCCCGTACGGTCAGTCGGTGTGCTTCCAGCGTGCCCAGAACGGCAGCACGAACCAGCACAGCAGGTACCAGGCGAACACCCCCGCGACGAGCCACGGCGCGAACGCGTTGTGCGTGGCCACCCGCATCACCAGCAGCAGCGCCGAGCACAGCGTGGCCAGCAGCAGCACGAGACCGAGGAAGGTCAGCCGCGAGGCCCAGCTGACGGCCTTGTTCTTGATCCGGCGGCCCGAGACGATCCGGTGGAAGGAGACGGGGCCGATGAGTGCGCCGGTGGCCGTCGAGCCGAGCACCACCGTGATGATGTAGATGGTCTTGTCCGTCTGTTCCAGGCCCTGGAACGCCGGGGTGAAGACCACGGTGAGCAGGAATCCGAAGAGGATCTGCACGCCGGTCTGGGCCACCCGGATCTCCTGCACCAGTTCGGCCCACTGCCGGTCGGCCCGCTCTTCCTCGCTCTCGGCGCGTCCGCGCTTCTCGGCGCGCCCGTTGCTCTCGGTACGCCCATGGCTCTCCGTGCGCCCGTGCGGACGGCCTTCTCTCTTCCTGGTCACCGGCTCCGTCATGTCCCGGCCCTCCTCGCGCCGACTCTCCGTCGAGCACCCCGCCCGCCCGTATCGGCCATGCAATCGAGCGCATACCCTTTCGAGTGAGAGCTATGAGCTCCACGAGCGCCCCCGCTCACCGTCCGGCCCCCGTGGGCGCGGGGCGACCGAGCGCGGGAACGACAAAAATTGTCGTACGGCAACTGTGGCACCATGACCCACGGAACGCCCGTTCGGAAGTGAGCTGGTCGTACCGGAGCCGCCCCCTGCGCGGGCCGGTGTCGAGCACGTCACAAAGGGGTGGGACAGAACCATGGGGACTACGGGTTCCGAGAACGGCGGACGGTCCGGCGCCGTCGAAGCGGCGCGTACGGCGAGTACCGCGCGTACCGCGAGTACGGCGCGTACCGCGTCACCGAGTGCGGGCACGGACGCGGCAGTGGCCACGGCCGCCCCGCCGGAGTCGCCACCAAGGCCAGGCTCCCCCTCAGGCGACTCTTCCCGTACGGAGTCCCCTACGGAGCCCAGCCCGGACGCCGCCTCCGCCACCCCCGCGGGCAAGGGCCGCGCCAAGACTCCCCGCAGCCGTACGGGTACGGGCACGGCCTCCGCCAAGCCCCGTGCCGCACGCCGCCCCGCCGCCCAGGGCACCGGAGCCGCCGGAGTGGCGGGCCCCCCGGCCCCAGCCCCGCATGCTCAGCACCCCCCGCAGCCCGGCGGCTCGGTCGGCGAGCCCGAGCTGCGCCAGCTGCTGGCCGGGCTCACCGCCGTACGCGACGGGGACTTCGGCACCCGGCTGCCGGACGACCGCGACGGCCTCCTCGGCGAGATCGCCCAGGTCTTCAACGGCATGGTCGACCAGCTCTCGCTCTTCACCTCCGAGGTGACCCGCGTCGCCCGCGAGGTCGGCACCGACGGACGGCTCGGCGGCCAGGCCGAGGTGCCCGGCGTGGACGGCACCTGGAAGGACCTCACCGACTCCGTCAACGCGATGGCGGGGAACCTGACCACCCAGGTGCGGGACATCGCGCAGGTCGCCACCGCCGTCGCCAAGGGCGATCTGACGCGCAAGATCGACGTCGACGCGCAGGGCGAGATCCACGAGCTGAAGAACACCATCAACACGATGGTCGACCAGCTGTCGTCGTTCGCGGACGAGGTCACCCGCGTGGCCCGCGAGGTGGGCACCGAGGGCAGGCTCGGCGGGCAGGCCGACGTACAGGGCGTCTCCGGTACGTGGAAGGACCTCACCGAGTCCGTCAACGTCATGGCGAACAACCTCACCTCGCAGGTGCGGAACATCGCCCAGGTGACCACCGCCGTCGCCAAGGGCGACCTCTCGCAGAAGATCCGGGTCGACGCGCGCGGCGAGATCCTGGAGCTGAAGGAGACCATCAACACGATGGTCGACCAGCTCTCCGCCTTCGCGGACGAGGTCACCCGCGTCGCCCGTGAGGTGGGCACCGAGGGCAACCTCGGCGGGCAGGCGACCGTGCGCGGCGTCTCCGGCACCTGGAAGGACCTCACGGACAACGTCAACGTGATGGCGTCCAACCTCACCGGGCAGGTGCGGTCGATCGCCCAGGTCGCCACGGCCGTCGCCAAGGGCGATCTGTCGCAGAAGATCAACGTCGAGGCGAAGGGCGAGGTCGCCGCACTCGCCGGGGTCATCAACACGATGGTGACGACCCTCTCCGCGTTCGCCGACGAGGTGACCCGGGTGGCCCGCGAGGTCGGCACCGAGGGCATCCTCGGCGGGCAGGCGCACGTGCCGCACGTGGCCGGGACCTGGAAGGACCTCACCGACAACGTCAACTCGATGGCGAACAACCTCACCGGGCAGGTCCGCAACATCGCCCAGGTGACCACCGCCGTCGCGCAGGGCGATCTGACCCGCAAGATCGACGTCGACGCGCGCGGCGAGATCCTGGAGCTGAAGACCACCATCAACACGATGGTCGACCAGCTGTCGTCGTTCGCCGCCGAGGTCACCCGCGTGGCCCGCGAGGTCGGCTCCGAGGGCCGTCTCGGTGGACAGGCCGAGGTCGAGGGCGTGTCGGGCACCTGGAAGCGCCTCACGGAGAACGTGAACGAGCTGGCCGGGAACCTCACCCGGCAGGTGCGCGCCATCGCCGAGGTGACCAGTGCCGTCGCCGAGGGCGACCTGACCCGCTCCATCACCGTGGACGCGTCCGGTGAGGTCTCCGAGCTCAAGGACAACATCAACTCGATGGTGGAGTCCCTGCGCGAGACCACCCGGGCCAACCAGGAGCAGGACTGGCTCAAGACCAACCTGGCCCGCATCTCGGGCCTGATGCAGGGTCAGCGCGACCTGACCGTCGTCGCCGAACTCATCATGGACGAGCTGACGCCGCTGGTCGGCGCGCAGTACGGCGCCTTCTACCTGGCGCACGACACCGGCCGTCAGCCCGAGCTCGAACTCATCGGCTGGTACGGGCACTTCATGGGCTCCCAGGACCGCCCGGTCCGCTTCGAGCTGGGCCAGTCGCTGGTCGGGCAGGTGGCGCGCAGCCGCCGTACGATCGCCGTCGACGAGCTGCCTTCGGGGTACGTCACCGTGTCCTCCGGTCTCGGGTCGACGGACGCGCGGAGCCTGCTGGTGCTGCCGATCGCCGTCGAGGGGCAGGTGCTCGGCGTGATCGAGCTGGCCTCGGTGGGCGGGTTCACCCCGGTGCACCGGGACTTCCTGGAACAGCTGATGGAGACCGTCGGCGTCAACGTCAACACCATCGTCGCCAACGCCCGCACGGACGAACTGCTCGGCGAGTCGCAGCGCCTGGCCACCGAGTTGCAGTCGCGTTCCGAAGAACTCCAGTCGCAGCAGGAGGAGTTGCAGCACTCCAACGCCGAACTGGAGGAGAAGGCGGCCCTGCTGGCGTCCCAGAACCGGGACATCGAGGCGAAGAACCTGGAGATCGAGCAGGCCCGGCAGGAGCTGGAGGACCGCGCGCAGCAGCTGTCCATCGCCTCGAAGTACAAGTCGGAGTTCCTGGCGAACATGAGCCACGAGCTGCGCACCCCGCTCAACTCCCTCCTCATCCTGGCCCAGTTGCTCGCCCAGAACCCGACCCGCAACCTCTCCGCCAAGCAGGTCGAGTACGCGGGCGTCATCCACTCGGCGGGCTCCGACCTGCTCCAGCTGATCAACGACATCCTGGACCTGTCGAAGGTCGAGGCGGGCAAGATGGACGTCAACCCGGAGCCGGTCGGCCTGCGCGCCCTGCTCGACTACATCGAGGCGACGTTCCGCCCGATGACCGCGCAGAAGGGTCTCGACTTCCGGATCAGCGTCGCCCCCGGCGCCCCCGCGGAACTCGTCACGGACGACTCCCGTCTGCGCCAGGTGCTGCGCAACCTCCTCTCCAACGCGGTGAAGTTCACCGAGGCGGGCGCGGTGGAGCTGCGCATCGACCCGGCGATCGGCGCGGACCTGCCGCCGCTCGTACGCCCGCACGGCCCGGCGGTGGCCTTCCGCGTGATGGACACCGGGATCGGCATCGCCGAGCAGCAACTCGAAGCGATCTTCGGGGCGTTCCAGCAGGCGGACGGCACGACGAGCCGCAAGTACGGGGGTACGGGCCTGGGCCTGTCCATCAGTCGCGAGATGGCGCACCTGCTCGGCGGCGCGATCCAGGTCACCAGCGCCCCCGGCGAGGGCTCGACCTTCACGCTGTACATCCCGGTGGCCCGCTTCGAGTCCCCGGCCGCGTACGCCGACCCGGCGGACAAGGCCCGGGACGCGACGGCGCTCGGGCTGCCCTCCGCGGTCGTGCCCGCCCAGCAGCGCAGGCTCCTGGTGATAGAGGACCGGCCGCGCGGACTGCTCTCCCTCGTCGCGGAGAGCGCGGTCGCCGAACTGGCGGACGGCTCGCTGCCCGACACCCGTGGCCCGGTCCACGTGCGGACCGCGGTCGGCCCGGAGGAAGCGGCGGCGGCCCTCGCCTCCGACCCCTGTCACTGCGTCGTCATCGGCCTCGACATGCCCGACGGCTCCGCCATGCGCCTGCTGGCCGCCCTGGACGGCGACCCGGCCCTGCGCCAGGTGCCCGTCCTCGCCCACCACACCCGGCCGCTGGACGCCTCGCACGAGCGCCAGATCGTCGAATGGTCGCGCTCCAAGCCCCTCGAACTCCTGCCCAGCCTGGACGAGTTGAGGGAACGCATCGCCCTGCACCTGACGGCTGAGCGCCCTGCGGACGTCCTGCCCCTGGTCCGCCCCGCCGCGCTCCCCCTGGACGTGCCGCGCCACTCCGAGCCCGCCCCTGACGGCGGACTCGACCTGACCGGCCGCGTCGTCCTGGTCGTCGACGACGACGCGCGCAACGTGTACGCCCTCACCGGCATCCTCGAACTGCACGGCATGCGCGTCCTGCACGCCGACAACGGCCGCAAGGGACTCGAAGTGCTCGCCCTGCACGGCGGGGTCGAGCTCATCCTGATGGACGTGATGATGCCGGAGATGGACGGGTACGCGGCGACGGCGGCGATCCGCGCCATGCCGGAGTACGCGGACCTGCCGATCATCGCGGTGACCGCGAAGGCGATGGAGGGCGACCGCGACAAGTGCCTGGCGGCGGGCGCGAGCGACTACATCACGAAGCCGGTGGACGCGGGCGACCTGGTCTCCCGCATGCGCACGTGGCTCACCCGATGACCGGGGAGACGGTCCCTCCGGGGACCGAAGCCGCGACCGCGTCCGACGGGCCGCCGACGGGCGGGGGCGGTCCGCTGCCGCCGGGCTCCGGCGGAGGGCGGGCCGGTTCCGGGTCCCCCGGCGGTGACGGGGCCGACACCTCCGGGGCGCCCTCCGGCGGGGTGTCCGCCGCCCCGGCCGGACCCGGCGGCCACGCTTCGGGAGTCCTCTCCACCGCACAGCACTCCCCCTTCCCCTCCGCGCGCGGCGCCCACCCCACGCCCCGCCCGCTGGACGCCCTGGCGTCCACCATCGAGCAGCTGCGGCGCGATCTGACGCTCGCTCAGGAGTCGGCGGACGCGCGTGCGTTGATCGGGATCGCCACCGGAATCCTGGTCGAACGCGGCCAGGGCGGGCCCGCCGAGGCAGCGTTGCACCTGGAGCGGCTCGCCGAGTCCGCCCGGGTGCCGCTCCTGGAACTCGCCGCCGACATCGTGAACGGGGCCGCGGGGGACCACGTCGCGGACGCGCTCCCGGCCTCCGCCTATCCCCCGCCGTCCGCGCAGGACACGGGCAGCAAGCCCGGCACCGTACTGCGGCTGAGGGCCGCCGAGACCGGGTCGATGACCGGGGACGCGCAGACCGCCGCCCAGTCCCTGTTCGAGCAGGCGCTCGCACCGCTGGGCGCGAGCGCGCTCGCGCTGTGGGCGGCCGGGCGCGACGGCGCGCTGATACTCGCCGGTCACGCGGGCTTCTCGCGCGGCGAGGCCGAGCGGTGGAGATACGTTCCGCCCGCCGTGGGGACCTGGGCGCAGCAGGTGCTGACCGAGCGCCGTCCGCGCTGGTACGGGACGCTGCCTCCGGGCGCCCCTGGCATCGGCCTGCGGCACGGCACCGACGGGGCACGCAGCATCCTGCCCGCCGAGGTCGGCGGGCGCATCCTGGGCGTACTGGAGGTGTGCTGGCCGCAGCCCCAGCCGCCGCTGACGCCCGCCGCGACCCGCCAGCTCGACGCGCTCGCCGACCTGTGCGCGCACACCCTGCCGGGTACGGACGTGTCCGCCGCTTCGGCGGGTTCCCCGCCGGACGAACAGGCGGGCCCGCTCGCCGACCTCGCCGACGGCCTCCTCGACCCGGCGCTCGTCCTGCTGCCGCTGCTCGACGACCGCAACGAGGTCGTCGACTTCCACATCGCGTACGCCAACGAGCGCTTCGCCGACCTCGCGGGCCGCTCCCGGGCCGTGCTGACGGGGATGCGCTGGCTGGAGGCGTACCCGCTGAGTGCCCATCAGGGCGGCCTGTACGAGCACCTGTTGAGGGTGCACGCGACGGGCGAGCCGTTCCGGGCGGGGCGGATGACACTCAACTCCCAGGTGGACGAGGTGCCGTTGGTGTCGGTCGCCTCGGTCGGCCTCGGCCGGTACGGCGACAGCGTGCTGCTGAGCTGGCGCCTGGAGGACGAGGCGTCCCGGCTCGCTTCGCTCCTCCAGCACGCCCAGCGCCTGGGCCGCATCGGCGGGTTCGAGGAGAACACCGTCACCGGCGAGATCCTCTGGAACGGCCAGCTCTTCACCCTCTTCGGGCTGCCGCCCAGCTCCTCGCCGGTACCGCTGGAGCGCCTGCACCACCACGCGCACGACGACGACTCGGTCGCCATCGGCCGCTTCCTGCGCACGCTCCTGCACCACCGCCACTCGGCGTCCACGGCCTTCAGGCTGCGGCGCGCCGACGGGGTGATGCGGCACATCCGCATCGTCGCGGAGCCGGTCACCGACCCGGCCGGGAACATCCTCTCCATCCGGGGCGCCTACCAGGACGTCTCCTCCCAGCACTGGACCGAGGTGGCGCTCGCCGCGACCCGGGACCGGCTCGCGGACTCCGAGGAGCAGTCGGCGGCCCGCAACAAGCTGGCCCTCCAGCTCCAGCAGGCGATCATGCCGCCGACCCGCGACGCGGTGGACACCATGGGCCTGCTGGTCGCGGTGCGCTACCGGCCCGCCGAGGAAGAACACCTGGTCGGCGGCGACTGGTACGACGCCGTGGCGCTGCCCAACGGCAAGGTCCTCCTCGCCGTGGGCGACATCGCGGGCCACGGCATCGACGCCGCGACCGGCATGGTCGTCCTGCGCAACGCGCTGCGCGGCCTCGCCGCGACGGGCGCGGGCCCGGCCCAGCTCCTGGGCTGGCTCAACTCGGTGGCCCACCACCTCACCGAACAGGTCACCGCCACCGCGATCTGCGGGGTGTACGACCCGCAGACGCGTCTGCTGCGCTGGGCGCGGGCGGGCCACCCGCCGCCGGTCCTGGTACGGGACGGGGCGGCGGCGGCGCTGCCGATGCCGCCGGGCATCCTGCTGGGTGCGGTAGGCGAGGCTCCGTACACCGAGCACGAAGTCGTGCTCGAACCGGGCGACCGGCTCCTGATGTACACGGACGGCCTCATCGAGCGGCGCGACCGCACGGTGCAGGAGTCCCTGGAGCAGCTCCTCTCGCTGGCGGGCACCGCGCCGCCGGAGCTGGAGAAGCACCTCGACCGGCTGCTCACGCACAGCCGCTCGGACACGGACGACGACACGTGCCTGATCGGCATCGAGGTCCGCTGACCCGGGAGCCAAGTCAGCCGCCCGCGGGCCCCTCCGCCGTGGGGTGCGGCGAGTCCCCCTCGCCGCCCCTCCCGGGGTCCGGGCGCACGGGATCGGTGATCCCGGCGCGGGCGGCCTCCAGTTGGGCGGCGAAGGCGACGCCGAGGAAGAGGGCGACGCCGGTGAGGTTGGCCCACAGGAGGAGCGCCACGAAGGCCGTCAGCGGCCCGTACAGGGCGCCGAACGATCCGCTCTTGGCGACGTAGAAGGTGAGCAGCCAGGTCGCGCCGACCCACAGCACGAGGTGCACGGCGGACCCGAACGCCAGCCAGGTGTACCCGGGTTGGCGCCTGCGCGGCGACCAGCGCAGGATCACCGCCGAGGCCACCCACGCCAGCAGCACCCCGGCAGGGATGTCCATGGCGTGCCACCAGCCGAGCGACGCCTTCGACCACCCGAGGGCGTCCACCAGCGCGTCGCCGACCGCGTCCCCCGCGACGAGCGCCAGGAACCCGAGCACCAGGGGCATCCCGGCGGCCATGGCCAGCACCAGACTCCGCCCGTACTTGTGGGTGAAGGGCCGGTCCCGCTCGATCCCGTAGATCCGGTTCGCCCCGCGCTCTATCTGGGCCATCGCGGACGTCAGGTTGACCAGGGCGAAGACGAGCCCGGTCCACATGGCGACGGCGGTCCACACGCCGCCGCCCGCGCTGCGCCGCGTCTCGTCGAAGGCGTCGGCGACGAGGCCGGCGCTGTTCCCCGGCACGATGCCGACGAGCGTCCGCTCGACGACCCGTCCCACCGCCTCGTTGTGGACGGTGGCCGCAGCCCCCACCACCGCGACGAGGAACGGCACGATGCCGAGCACGATCTGGTACCCCAGCGAGCGGGCGTTGCTGAAGCCGTCCGCGTACCGGAACCGCGCGAAGGCGTCGAGCAGCAACTGACGGCCGCCGTAGTGACGCAGGGCCATCAGCGCTTCGTCGCCGGAGAGTTCGTCCCCGATCATGTCCCGGGTCTGCGGGACATGAACAGCAGTTCCCATCCGGCCCACGCTACAGCGGTACGGGGCCTCCTAGTCGGCGGGGTTGGGCTCGCCCGCCGCGACTCCGGCCGAGGGGTCCCCCTCGGTCTCCTCCCCCGCCCGTCCGCCCGGCAGCAGCGGCGGGCTGGCCAGCCGTACGAGTTCCAGCGCCTGGTCCGCGAACCAGTCACCGGCCTTGGGGTCGACGGTGTCGCGCTCGGGGTCCTTGGGTCCCGGCGTGCCGCGCAGGCACAGTCCGTCGGACTCGCCCGGCGTCTTGATCCACAGCTTCGCGTCGTGGAGGGGGTCGCCGGTGCGGGTGGTGGGGCGGACGCCGAGGCCGCGTCCCGGCGGGTTGCACCAGTCCTGCGGATCGGTGTACTTGCCTGCGGGCGGCGTCCAGGCGCCCTTCCCGTTCCTGCTCGTGTCGGTGACGAAGTGCTTCATCTGGGAGGGGGGCGTGGTGACGTTCTTGTCGAGCCATGCCTGCGCCTCGGCCTTGGACCCCTTCTGCGAGGGGCAGGCTTCGGCCTTCCCGCCTGCTTCGACGTACGCGATGCAGGACGAAATCAGCTTCCCGTACCAGGAGTTGACCTCGTCGGTCTGGTAGTTCGAGGCGTTGGTGTAGAAGCCGGTGGCGTTCTTGATGCCGCCCTTGACGAGGCGCGGGACGATGCTGGCGACGTCGTGCCACCCGGCGTGTCCGGTGTCGAGGTAGACGCGGGTGTTGCGGAGGGCGGCGAGGGTGCTGACGGCGTAGTTGACCTCTTCGTAGCGGGCTGCGGTCTTCTCCGCCTCCTCCCCCTTGCCGCACTCGGACGGCAGCAGTGCGAGCGCGTCGGGTTCGAGGACGACGATCGCGTCGCGCTTGCCGATGCCCTTGGCGACGCCGTCGATCCACGCCTTGTACTCGGCGGTGTTGCTCGCACCGCCCGCGGAGTAGTGGGAGCAGTCGCGGCCGGGAATGTTGTAGAGCGCGAAGACGGGCATGGAGCCGTCGATGTCGGCGTCGCGGGCGACCGCGCGGGCGTCCTTCTCGACGACGTCGGGCGCCTGGTCCCCGTACCAGACGGCGTGCGGGGTACGGACCATGCGGATGATCCCGGCGGCGTCGCGGAGACCGGCGGCGCTGCCGGTGAGCTTCAGGGCCTGCTTGTACGCGTCCGGGTTGGCCAGTGGGGTGTAGAGCCGGGGGCTCCCGGCGAGCGCGGGGGCGGGCGGCCCGGCGGCGGGTTCCGGCGCGCCGGATGCCGGTGCTGAGGTGAGGGCCCAGATGACGCCCGCGGCGAGTGGGGGGAGGGCGGCGAGGGCGATGACGCGGGGGCGGGGCCCGGGGCGTCGCCGGTGGCGGGTGGGGGGGCTCAGGGTGGGCACGGGGTGGCCGCCGTACCGGGTGGTGCGATCGTGCGGCACGGGGCGGTCGTGCTGTTCGGGTCGCATGGGGCTCTCCGGGGTCGCAAGGGCGTGCGGGAGCGGTTCCCGCACGAGAGTTGCCCAGGGCCATGTGCGCGTCAAGAGTGAGGGGGGTTCTGGGGGTGCCGCCGGGCCGGGCCTCAACGGTGCATCAGGGGGCGGGGGGCGGCGATTCGTGCGTGGCCGGACGGGTGACGGGGGGTCAGGGAGGGGCGTAAATCAGCCCGTCCGGCGTTTGAGGACGCGCGGCCGCACCAATTCCAGCCCGTCCGGCGTTTGAGGACGCGCGGGCGCAGCCCGTGCAGGGGGCGAGGGGCGTAGCCCCCATCCGTAACCCCAGCCCCGTCAGGGTTGAGGTGAAGGGACGGGGCTGGAGGCCCTCCGCAGGCGCAGCAGGGTGCGGGCGGCGGCACGGCTACGCCACCCCCGCCCCCTCCCGATGGATCGGAACGTGCGCGCCCGCCAAGGGCACCCCCGTCCCGCCCCGCCGCGCAGCGACGATCTCCGCCGCGATCGACACCGCCGTCTCCTCCGGCGTCCGCGCCCCCAGATCGAGCCCGATCGGAGACCGGAGCCGGGCCAGTTCCCCCTCGGTGACCCCCACGGAGCGCAGGCGTTCGTTGCGGTCGAGGTGCGTGCGGCGCGACCCCATCGCCCCGACGTACGCCACCGGCAGCCTCAGCGCCAGCTCCAGCAGCGGAATGTCGAACTTCGCGTCGTGCGTGAGCACGCACAGCACGGTCCGCCCGTCGAGACGGCCCTCGTCCCGCGTCGCCGACAGGTACCGGTGCGGCCAGTCCACGACCACCTCGTCCGCACCCGGAAAGCGCGCCCGCGTCGCGAAGACGGGGCGCGCGTCGCACACGGTCACGTGGTAGCCGAGGAACTTCCCCGCCCTCACCAGTGCCGAGGCGAAATCTATGGCCCCGAAGACGATCATCCGGGGCGGTGGCACGCTCGACTCCACGAGGAGCGTCACCGGTTCTCCGCAGCGCGAGCCGTCCGCGCCGATCTCGACGGCCCCCGTCCGCCCCGCGTCCAGCATCGCGCGGGCCTCCGCGACAGCGGTACGGTCCAGCTCCGGGGCTCCGCCGAACCCGCCCTCGTGCGTACCGTCGGCACGCACCAGCAAGGCGCGGCCGAGGAGCCCGGCGGGCCCCCGCGCCACGCGGACGAGGGCCGCCGAACCGCCCTCCACGGCAGCGGCGTACGCGGCGGAGAAGACCTCGCGCAGAGGCGAGCGGGCATCCACCGGAGTCACCAGGATGTCGATGACTCCGCCGCAGCTCAGGCCGACGGCGAAAGCGTCCTCGTCGCTGTAGCCGAAACGTTCGACCACGCTCTCGCCGTCGGCCAGGGCCTGCTCGCACAGTGCGTAGACCGCGCCTTCCACGCATCCGCCGGAGACCGACCCGACGGCCTCGCCCTCACTGTCGACGGCGAGGGCGGCACCGGGTTCCCTGGGCGAGCTTCCGTTCGTGGCCACGACGGTGGCGACCGCGAACTCCCGTCCCTGCCGGGACCACCGTTCCAGCTCTTCGGCGATGTCCAGCACGGCGGTCTCCTTCAGGGACGGGAACGGATGCACACGGATGTACGAATGCCCGGAGGGCAGGTCCCATTACTACCGCTCAGCCCACGCCGAGCCACTTCTCGATCGGGTGCAGGGCGAAGTAGATGACGAAGATCGCCGTCAGCGCCCACATGAAGGCGCCCAGCTCACGCGCCTTGCCCTGGGCGACCTTGATGACGGTCCAGGCGATGACGCCCGCGGCGACACCGGTGGTGATGGTGTAGGTGAACGGCATCAGGACGACCGTGAGGAACACCGGGATGACGGTGGCGCGGTCGGCCCAGTCCACGTGGCGGGCGTTCTGCATCATCATCGCGCCGATCACGACCAGGGCGGCGGACGCCACCTCGGCCGGGACGATCGCGGTGAGCGGGGTGAAGAAGACGCACGCGGCGAAGAAGAGGCCGGTGACGACCGCGGAGAGACCCGTACGGGCACCCTCCCCGACGCCCGTCGCGGACTCGACGAACACGGTCTGGCCGGAGGCACCCGTGACACCGCCGATGGCACCGCCGGCACCGTCGACGAACAGGGCCTTGGACAGGCCCGGCATGCGGCCCTTGTCGTCGGCGAGCTTGGCTTCCGTACCGACGCCGATGATGGTGGCCATCGCGTCGAAGAACCCGGCGAGCACCAGGGTGAAGACGATCATGCCGACGGTCAGGACGCCGATGTCGCCCCAGCCGGTGAACTCGACCTTGCCGAAGAGCGAGAAGTCCGGCATCGAGACCACGCCGTCGAGCGCGGGCGGCCGTCCGTTGCTCCACTCCTTCGCCGGGGTCGGGGCGACCGCGTTGACGATGACGGCGATGACCGTGCCCACGACGATGCCGATGAGGATGGCGCCGGGGACGTTGCGGGCCTGGAGCGCGAAGATCAGGAGCAGGGTGACCGCGAAGATCAGGACGGGCCAGCCCGCGAGTTCACCGGCCGGGCCGAGGGAGAGCGGGGTCGCCTTGCCCGGGTGCACGAAACCGGCCTTGACCAGCCCGATCAGGGCGATGAAGAGGCCGATGCCCATGGTGATGCCGTGCTTGAGCGCCAGCGGGATGGCGTTCATGATCATCTCGCGCAGCCCGGTGACGACCAGGAGCATGATCACGACGCCGTACATGACGCACATCGCCATGGCCTGTCCCCAGGTCATGTTGGGTGCGACCTGCGAGGCGAGCACGCCGGAGACGCTGAGACCGGCCGCGAGGGCGAGGGGGACCTTGCCGACGAAGCCCATCAGGAGGGTGGTGACGGCCGCGGCGAACGCGGTCGCGGTGATCAGCGCGGCATTGCCGAGGACGCCGCCCTTCGCGTCCGGGCCGCTGAGGATCACCGGGTTGAGCAGGAGGATGTACGCCATCGCCATGAAGGTGGTGATGCCGCCGCGCACCTCCCGGGCGACGGTGGACTGGCGCTTCGTTATGTGGAAGTACCGGTCGAGCCAAGAGCGTCCGGCGGGCTGGCGCGTACCTGCGCCGGCGTCCTCCGCCGTCGTCTTCGGCTCAGTGGACTGCTGGGTCATGGTGCCTTGTCTCCCAAGGTTCAAAGGGGCATCCCAAATGCCGCGCACGGCAAGGGAATTCGGGGACGGAAAGAGGGCTGCACGACCCGGAGGACGGTCCGAGGTGAGCACTACGGGTGAGATGTGCTGGTGGTACGGAAGGGACATGCGGTGTAACAGCCGTCGGAAGGACGGTCGTTGGACCCCGGGCGACGGGCCGTAGGAAGCGTGGCGCTCCTGGAGGCATCACCGCCCGGGGAGTTCGAGGTACCTGACGATGCGTCAGGCCGGTGAGGATCCCGGATCACGTCCCGGTCAGGTGCTCGGGACGGACCGGCACCCGGTTCAGCTCCAGCCCCGTGGCGGCGCGAATCGCCGCCAGCACAGCGGGAGTCGACGACAGGGTCGGCGCTTCGCCCACCCCGCGCAAGCCGTACGGAGCGTGCTCGTCGGCCAGCTCCAGTACGTCGACGGGGATGGTCGGCGTGTCGAGGATGGTGGGGATCAGGTAGTCCGTGAAGGACGGATTGCGCACCTTCGCGGTCTTCGGGTCGACGAGGATCTCCTCCATGACGGCGATGCCGAGGCCCTGGGTGGTGCCGCCCTGGATCTGGCCGAGCACGGAGAGCGGGTTGACCGCCTTGCCGACGTCCTGCGCGCACGCCAGTTCGATGACCTTCACCAGACCGAGTTCGGTGTCCACCTCCACCACCGCGCGGTGCGCGGCGAAGGAGTACTGGACGTGCCCGTCGCCCTGCCCGGTGTGCCGGTCGAACGGCTCGGTGGGCCGGTGCCGCCACTCCAGCTCGATGTCGACGGCCTCCCCTTCGAGTACGTCGACGAGGTCGGCCAGCACCTCCCCGCCCTCGGTGACGACCTTGCCGCCTTCCAGCAGCAGTTCGGCCGTCGCCCAGGCGGGGTGGTACGAGCCCAGCTTGGCCCGCCCCAGCTCCAGGACCTTCTCCCGGACGTGCTCGCAGGTGTTCTTGACGGCCCCGCCCGTGACGTACGTCTGACGGGACGCCGAGGACGAACCGGCCGAGCCCACCGTGGTGTCGGCCGGGTGGATCGTCACCTGGCTGACCCCGAGTTCGGTGCGCGCGATCTGCGCGTGGACGGTGACGCCGCCCTGCCCGACCTCCGCCATCGCGGTGTGCACGGTGGCGACCGGCACTCCGCCGACCACTTCCATCCGTACGCGGGCGGTGGAGTAGTCGTCGAAGCCCTCGGAGAAGCCGACGTTCTTGATGCCGACCGCGTAGCCGACGCCCCGCACGACGCCCTCCCCGTGCGTGGTGTTGGAGAGGCCGCCGGGGAGGTCACGTACGTCTGCCGCCTCCCCGGCCGACAGCCACTGCTGCTCCGGCGGCATCGGCCGCGCCTTCACCCGGCGCAGCAGTTCGGCCACCGGGGCGGGCGAGTCGACGGCCTGTCCGGTCGGCAGGAGCGTGCCCTGCGACATGGCGTTGAGCCGCCGGAACTCCACCGGGTCCATCGAGAGCGCCGTCGCCAGCTTGTCCATCTGCGCCTCGTACGCGAAGCACGCCTGGACGGCGCCGAAGCCGCGCATCGCGCCGCAGGGCGGGTTGTTGGTGTAGAGGGCGACGGCCTCGATGTCGACGTCGTCGACGACGTACGGGCCGACGCTCAGCGAGGAGGCGTTGCCGACGACCGCCGGGGAGGCGGAGGCGTACGCGCCGCCGTCGAGGACGATGCGGCACTTGAGGTGGGTGAGCTTGCCGTCGCGGGTCGCCCCGTGCTCGTACCAGAGCTTCGCCGGGTGGCGGTGGACGTGTCCGAAGAAGGACTCGAAGCGGTTGTAGACCATCTTGACCGGCTTGCCCGTGCGCAGGGCGAGCAGGCAGGCGTGGATCTGCATGGAGATGTCCTCGCGGCCGCCGAAGGCCCCGCCGACGCCGGAGAGCGTCATGCGGACCTGGGATTCGGGCAGCCCGAGGACGGGGGCGATCTGGCCGAGGTCGGAGTGCAGCCACTGGGTGGCGACGTACAGGTCGACGCCGCCGTCCTCGGCGGGTACGGCGAGTCCTGACTCCGGGCCGAGGAACGCCTGGTCTTGCATGCCGAAGTGGTACTCCCCCGAGACGATCACGTCGGCCCGTTCGGCGGCGGCGCCGGCGTCGCCGCGCACGATGGGCTGGCGGTGCAGGACGTTGGGGTGCTGGACGTACCGGACGTGCTCGTCGGTGCGGTTCTCGTGGAGTACGGGCGCGCCGGGCGCGGTCGCGGACGCCTCGTCGGTGACGACGGGCAGTTCGCGGTACTCGACCTTGATCCTGGCGGCGGCCCGGCGGGCCGTCTCCGGATGGTCGGCGGCGACGAGCGCCACCGGCTCCCCGTGGTGACGGACCTTTCCGCAGGCCAGGACGGGGGTGTCCCGGATCTCCAGGCCGTAGTGCCTGGTGCCCGTGGGCAGGTCGTCGTACGTGAGGACGGCGTGCACACCCGCCTGGGCGAGCGCCTCCGAGACGTCGATGGAGACGATCTCGGCGTGCGCGACCGTGGAGCGCAGGGTGTGACCCCAGAGCATGTCCTCGTGCCACATGTCCGACGAGTAGGCGAACTCGCCGGTGACCTTCAGGGTGCCGTCGGGGCGCAGCGTCGATTCGCCGATGCCGCCCTTCGTCCTGCTGCTGGTGCCCTGGTGGATGTCGGTGGGAGAGCCGGTGACGCCCATGGTGCTAGACCGTTTCTTCCTGGTGGTCCTGTTGTTCCTGGCGGGCGGCCGCGAGGCGGACCGCGTCGAGGATCTTCTCGTAGCCGGTGCAGCGGCAGAGGTTGCCCGAGAGGGCCTCCCGGATGTCCGCGTCCGACGGGGACGGGTTGCGCTCCAGCATCTCGTCGGCGGCGACCAGCAGGCCGGGGGTGCAGAAGCCGCACTGGACTGCTCCGGCGTCGATGAACGCCTGCTGGATGGGGGCGAGTTGGCCCTGTTCGCCGGTCCGGCTCTCGGCGGGCCGTGCCTGCCAGCGCTTGGCCGAGTCCAGTGACGTACCGCAGGAACCGGACCCGCACGCCCCGCCGGGGTGTTCGCTGGACCGGTGCTGCGCGTAGTCCGCGAGCCCCTCGACCGTGACGACCTCGCGGCCCTCGGCCTGCCCTGCCGCGACGAGGCAGGCACACACCGGGACGCCGTCGAGCCGGACCGTACAGGAGCCGCATTCGCCCTGCTCGCAGGCGTTCTTCGAGCCGGGAAGGCCCATGCGCTCACGCAGTACGTACAGGAGGCTCTCGCCCTCCCAGACGTCGTCGGCTTCCTGCGGACGACCGTTGACCGTGAAGTTGACGCGCATGATCAGGCAGCTCCTTCCAGTGCGGCGGACGTGCCCCGGTACTGCTCCCAGGTCCAGCCGAGCGTGCGCCGGGCCATGATGCCGACCGCGTGGCGGCGGTACTTCGCGGTGCCGCGCACGTCGTCGATGGGGTTGCAGGCGCCGGAGGCCAGCTCCGCGAACTGTGCGGCGATGGACGGCGTGATGATCCTTCCGCTCTCCCAGAAGCCGCCCTCGTCGAGCGCGGCGTTCAGGAAGTCCTCGGCGGCGCGCGCCCGCACCGGGGTGGGGGCGGCGGAGCCGATGCCGGTCCTCACCGTCCGGGTGCCGGGGTGCAGGGCGATCCCGAAGGCGCAGACGGCGATGACCATGGCGTTGCGGGTGCCGACCTTGGAGAACTGCTGCGGCCCCTCCGCCTTCTTGATGTGTACGGCACGGATCAGCTCGTCCGGTTCCAGAGCGTTCCGCTTGACTCCCGTGTAGAACTCCTCGACGGGGATCATGCGGGTGCCGCGCACGGACTGCGCCTCGACCTCGGCGCCCGCGGACAGCAAGGCGGGGTGCGAGTCGCCTGCCGGGGAGGCGGCGCCGAGGTTTCCGCCGACGGACCCCCGGTTGCGGATCTGCGGGGAACCCACGGTGTGGGAGGCCAGTGCGAGACCGGGAAGCTCGGTCCGCAGGTGGTCCATGATCTGGGTGTACGGAACGGAGGCGCCGAGGTTCACGCTGTCCTGGCCCACCTCCCACTCCCGCAGCTCACCGATGCGGTTGAGGTCCAGAAGGTACTCGGGACGACGGTGGTCGAAGTTGATCTCGACCATGACATCGGTGCCACCCGCGATGGGGACAGCCGTGGGGTGCGCGGCCTTGGCGGCGAGCGCGTCCTCCCAGCTGGCGGGGCGAAGGAAGTCCATGAGTGGCTCTCTCTTCGTTTCGGGGGCGACTGTTCAGTTGCGTGTTCAGTTGCACACCGTCCGCAAGATTCAGGCCATTCGGTTCATGTCCTGTTCATGCGGGGGTGGCCCAAGTACACAAGCCGGGGGAAGCCCGGTGCAGTCACTGAAACCATGAAGGAGTTGGCTGGTCCACCGTCTCGTCTTGTAGATTCGAACGAAAGACGGGGATCAGTGACCTCTCCGTAATTCACCTTTATCTTGACCGAACACCGGTCACGGCACCCACCCTCCCCGACCCCACGACACAGAAACGGCGGCGACACGACGATGCGGCTGCGCGCCCTGCTGGAAACCGATGCGCTCGGCCTGCGCCTCCTGGGCGGTGCGGACGAGCTCGACCGCACCGTCCGCGGTGTCATGACCACCGATCTGCGCGACCCGAGCCGCTACCTCTCCGGCGGCGAGCTGGTCCTCACCGGCCTGGCCTGGCGGCACACGCCGGAAGATTCCGAACCCTTCGTCCGGATTCTGGCCTCGGCCGGGGTCGTCGGGCTCGCGGCGGGCGAGGCGGAGCTCGGCAGCGTCCCCGTGGACCTGGTGGAGGCGTGCGAGCGGCACCGGCTGCCGCTGTTTTCGGTCACCGAGTCCGTGGCCTTCGCCACGATCACCGAGCACGTGGTACGTCAGGTGTCCGGCGAGCGCGCCGGGGACCTGGCGGCGGTCGTGGACCGGCACCGGCGGCTGATGACGTCGGGCCCGGCGGGCGGCGGCCCCGAGGTCGTCCTCGACCTGCTCACCTCGGACCTGGACCTGCACGCCTGGGTGCTCTCCCCCATCGGCCGCCAGGTCGCGGGCTCCGACACCCCGCTGCCCGCCGGGGTCGGCCCGGCGCTCGCCGCCGAGCACCTGGCCGCCAGCCGTACGGGCAGGCGCAGCCCGCACCGGGTGATGCTGGGCGGCACCGCGTACTCGCTCTTCCCCATCCGTACGTCCGGCAAGGGTCCCGAGCGGATCGCCGGGACGGCGGCGTCCCGGGACGTACGGGAGAGCGTGCTGTCGGACTGGCTGCTGGCCGTGGAGGCGGACGCAGGGGACTGGCCCGCGGCGCGCCTGGACCTGCTCCAGGGCGTCACGCAGCTGATCGCCGTGGAGCGCGACCGCCGCGACTCGGCCCGCACGGTGCGGCGCAGGCTCGCCCAGGAGGTGCTGGAGCTGGTCCAGGCGGGCGCGGCTCCGTCCGAGATCGCGGCCAGGCTGCGGGTGGCGGCCCCGGTGCTGTTGCCGGGGCTCGGGGCGGCTCCGCACTGGCAGGTGGTCGTGGCGCGGGTCGAGTGGGACGGCGGCGCGGTGGACAACGGTCCGGCGGCGCAGGCGCTGCTGGAGGAGATCCTGGTCGATCCGACCGTTCCGGCGGATTCGATGGCCTCGGCCGCCGAGCCCGCCGACCGGATCGCCGTCGCGTACAGCGGCGAGGAGGCCATCGCGCTCGTGCCGCTGCCCGCGGTCGCGGCCGACCATCCCCTGGAGGACGGAGCCGACGGGAGCCCCGGGCTGCACGCGGAGAGCCTCCTGGCGGCCGTACAGGCTCCGCTGTCGGGCGGTCTCGCCGACGACGGGCGCCTCACGCTCGGCGTGAGCGCGCCGGTGCATTCGGCGGAGGGGCTGCGCGGGGCGCTGGAGGAGGCCCGGCACGCCCGCCGGGTGGCGGCGGCCAGGCCGGGCCGGGTGGCGGCGGCCGGACACCACGAGCTGGCGTCGCACGTACTGCTGCTGCCCTTCGTGCCGGACGACGTGCGCCGCGCGTTCACCGCGCGGCTGCTCGACCCGCTGCGGGACTACGACCGGCGGCACCGGGCGGAGCTGATCCCGACCCTGGAGGCGTTCCTCGACAGCGACGGCTCCTGGACGCGCTGCGCGACCCGGCTGCACCTCCACGTCAACACCTTGCGCTACCGAGTGGGCCGCATCGAACAGTTGACGGGCCGTGACCTCTCCCGACTGGAAGACAAACTGGACTTCTTCCTGGCCCTGCGCATGAGCTGACGGAAAGTCGCCGCAGCTCCACGGGCTGTTCATGACCCACTCGGGACCGGCCTTTGTGAAAAAAATCACCCGGCCCCTTGGCCCCACGTGTCATTTCATGCTGTGATGCGCGCACGACCGTACGTCGAACAGCAGCACAGACGGGGAAGCGGTCGGACTTCACAGCTCAATGGCGCGCTCGGGGAGGGCAATGTGGCGGACACCGCCATGTCGGGTTCCACTTCCGAAACAGAGGGAGCGGAGAAGGAGGGGTCCGATAGTGGAGGGGCGGGAGGTCCGGGATTTCCCGGCGGTCCGCTCCAGACGGCGGTGTGGCGGCTGCGTTCGCGCGGCTGCTGGGCCGATGCGGCGGCGCTCCTGGAGTCCCGCCCGGGCGCCGCTCCCGCACTCCAGCGGGCGTCCCTCCTCGTGGAGCGCTGCCTGTTCACGGAGAACGGCTGGCCGGAGGCCGAGGAGGCACTGCGCAGCGCCGAAGCTCTCGCCAAGGACGACGACGAGCGGGGCAGCGCGGCCTGCGAGCGCGGCCATCTCGCTTACGCCTCAACGGTGTTGGGGGTACGTGACCGGGCGGACGAGGCCCGTTCCGCGCTCGGCCGGGCGGCGGCCCTGCTGCACCCCAACTCCTCCAACCGGCCGCTCCTGGACTTCCGCAGGGGGCTGATCGCCGAACACCTCTCCGAGTCGCCGCAGTCGGCGAAGGCGGCCTACCGGCGGGCCCACGCGGGCGCGACGACCCACCAGAAGGCGCTGCTGCTCTCCTTCACCTGGCGGCACCTCGCCGGACTCGCCCTGCGCGAGGGGGAGTTGGCGGAGGCGCGGCACGGTTTCGCGGAGTCGCTGCGGATAAGGGAGGAGCTGGGCTACCTGGTCGGCACGGCCCCGGCGCTGGCCGCCCTGGCGGACGCGGAACCGGAGCCGGAGGCCAGTCGGCTGCGGGCCGAGGCGTCCCGCCTCTTCCACCTGCTGGACGGCGTCCCGACGTGGCTGGCGGCGCAGCTGCCGCCGCCACCGCCCGCGGTGGCGTAGGGCCGACCGGCCCGGGGCCTCTCCGGCGGGCGGACCCTACCGGTCCGCTCCCGCGAAGTGTTCCCGTACCAGCTCCCGCACGACCGGGAGGTCCTGGGCGATCAGGGCCTCCAGGAGGGCCAGGTGTTCCGCCGCGTCGGCGACGAGGTCCGCCTGCCGTGCGGCCGGGGCGTCGGCGGCGGGCCACTGGGCGCGGCGGTGCAAGTCCCCCGCCACGTCGACGAGTTGGGCGTTGCCCGACAGGCCGAGCACCGCCGCGTGGAAGGCGCGGTCGGCGACCGCGTAGGCCGCCCGGTCCCCCCGGGCGGCAGCGGCGGTGGCGGCGTCCGCGAGCGGGCGCAGCGCGCACCACCGCGCGGGCTCCACCGTCCGGGCCAGGCCCAGCATGGTCGGCACCTCGATGAGGGCCCGTACGGCGGCCAGGTCCGCGAGGTCGGACGTGCCGCGCGAGGCGACCCGGAACCCCCGGTTGGGGACGACCTCCACGGCCCCTTCCTGGACGAGCTGATGCATCGCCTCGCGGACCGGTGTCGCGGAGACCCCGAAGCGGGCCCCCAGCGCGGGCCCCGAGTAGACCTCTCCGGGTGCCAGCTCGCCACTGACCAGGGCGGATCGCAGCGCGTCGAGGATCTGGCCGCGTACGGAATGCCGGACGGGTACGGACTGCCGGGCCTGGCGCGGCACGGCGGGTTCACTGCGCAGGTGCTCGTACATAAGTGCGTGCAGCCTAGATGGAGTAACCCGCCAGTTCACAGCTCGCCGGAATCAGCTAAGGTTAGCCTTACCTGCACTAGCCCCGTGAGCGATTCGGTGGTCCCCTGCATGACCGTCCCCGCCCTGCTGCCCTCCGGCGCCGCGCGCCCCGCCGCCGCCTCCCCCGTGGCGGACTCCTACGCACGCCTCACCGAGGTCTTCCCCTCGCTGGTCGTCAAGGAGCTCACGGGTGACGAGAGCGCGCCGCGCGGCGGCGGCTGGGTCGGCGCGGACGAGCTCGCGGCCGGCGGCCCGGGCCTGGACGCGTTCCTGGCCTGGGACGACGCACAGGTGCTGCGCGACTACGGACAGCGGGCCCGCCCCGACGTGATCGCCAGCTTCGCCCTGCACCGGTACGCCTGGCCCGCCTGCCTGCTGGTCACCGTGCCGTGGTTCCTGCACCGCAGGGTGCCCCGGGTGCCCGTGGCGGACGTGGCCTTCCAGCGGGTACTGGGGCGGATGACCGTACGGGTGAAGGAGTTCGCGTGCCTGCCGGGCGATCCGGCGGCGGCGCTGCCCGGTGCCCGGGTCGTCGCGGACGAGGAGGCGCTGCGCGCCGAGGCCAGGGACGCGCTGGCCGAGCACCTGGAGCCGGTGCTCGCGGGCTTCGGGCCCCGGATGCGCCGCCGGGGGCACGCCCTGTGGGGCATGGCGACCGACGAGATCGTCGAGGGCCTCTGGTACCTGGCGCACCTGCTGGGCGACGAACGGCGCGCGATGGCCGAGCTCGAACTGCTGCTGCCCGGCGCGACGGCCCCCTACCGCGCCTCGGCGGGCTTCCGCGAGCTGACCGGCCCCCACGGCGAGACGCTGCCCACCCGGGACCGCGCCACCTGCTGCCTCTTCTACACGCTGCGCCCCGAGGACACCTGCACCACGTGCCCCCGGACCTGCGACGCCGAGCGGATCAAGAAGCTCACCGCAGAGGCCGTAACCTCCGCCTGATCATCACGCCACCCGTGCGGGTGGCGCGATTCGAACCCAACTCGGTTCGTGGGATCGACAGTTCGAGATATTGCCACCTATCCGCGTAGTGCGGACTCCCATTGGCGTTCTCTTGCCCCGAAACCCCTTGTGTGTCTCGCGACGTGAGCCAATATGTCGCCGAAACGCACTGAGCGCGATCCGCGGTCGGCGCTCCGTAGCCACGGGCGCGTCCGCCGCCGCGCTGACGCAAAGGGACTCCGCATGAGAATGACCGACATATCGCTGAACTGGCTGCTTTCCGGCGTCGTGATGATCGCGGGAGTCCTGGCGGCCGTAGCGGTGATCGCGCGCGGCAAGCGTGCGGGCCAGAAGGCCGCCGCCACGGTCGAGGACTCGTGGGAGCGCAGCGAGGAGCGGCGCAGAAGGAAGGAAGCCTTCTACGGGAGCGCCTCCTACGTCCTGCTGTTCTGCTGTGCGGCGGTCGCCGCCGCGCTGTCCTTCCACGGTCTGGTCGGCTTCGGGCAGCAGAACCTGAACCTGTCAGGCGGCTGGGAGTACCTGGTGCCGTTCGGGCTCGACGGGGCGGCGATGTTCTGCTCGGTGCTCGCGGTGCGGGAGGCCAGCCACGGTGACGCGGCGCTCGGTTCACGGCTTCTGGTGTGGACGTTCGCCGGGGCTGCGGCCTGGTTCAACTGGGTGCACGCGCCGAGGGGGTTGGGGCACGCCGGTGCCCCGCACTTCTTCGCCGGGATGTCGCTCTCGGCGGCGGTGCTCTTCGACCGGGCGCTCAAGCAGACCCGTCGGGCGGCGCTCCGCGAGCAGGGCCTCGTCCCGCGCCCCCTCCCGCAGATCCGGATCGTCCGGTGGCTGCGGGCCCCCAGGGAGACCTTCGGGGCCTGGTCGCTGATGCTCCTGGAGAACGTCCGGACGCTGGACGAGGCGGTCGACGAGGTCCGCGAGGACCAGCGGCAGAAGGCGCAGAACCGTCTCCGCAGGCGGGAGCACGAGAAGCTGGAGCGGGCCCAGTTGAAGGCCATCAACCGCCAGCACCGCGCCTGGGGGCGCAGCCGGGGCCGCCAGGTCGACGTACAGCTGACGTCAGCGGGATCGGGCTCCGCGCCGCACGCCGTCGCGGAGCCCGCCATAGCAGAAGCGGGACAGCTGCCGCTTCGAAACCGGCCCTCCCTCCAGGCCGTGAAAGGCGCTGGGACCAAGGGAGTTGAGAACCGGACGGTGGACCTGACCGCCGAGGACGACACTCAGGCACTGCCCCGGCTGGACTCGCTGGAGCAGAAGCTCAAGGACCTTGAGCAGCAGTTCGGGTGATGGCACGTCACATCGCCCTGGGGGTGCGGGGGTTCGGCCGGTTCACTGACCGGCCGGGCCCCCGTACGCGTACGGGACGACGTGGGCTCAGGTGCCCGCCCGGCCGCCGTCCAGTTCGAACCACACCACCTTGCCGGGGCCGTGCCCCTGCATGCGCACGCCCCAGGCGTCGGCGAGGGCCTGGACCAGGAGCAGTCCGCGCCCGTGCGTGTTCTCGTCGCAGCTCGCCAGGCGTGGTTCGGGCATGCGGGACAGCTGGTCCCGCACTTCGACGCGGAGCGTGGAGGCGGCCAGGGTGGCCGTCAGTTCCGCGTCGCTCTCGGTGTGTATCAGCGCGTTGGTCACCAGTTCGCTGGTGAGCAGTTCCGCGACGTCGGTGCAGTCCGGCTGCCCCCAGTGCCGCAGTAGTTCGCGCAGTGCCCGGCGCGCCTCGGCCACGGCGGTCAGATCCGCCCGGCCCAGTCGGCACCGCATCTGGGGCGACGCCCGTCCGCCCTCGTTCGTCCCGTCCGCCCGTGCGTCCCCCGGCGCGGTACGGCCCTTCGCCACCGGTCCGGACCGGCCCGGCTGTTGCCTCGTCATAACCCCCACCCACACCCCGATCAAGCCCCTCCTGCTCGAACACCCTCACGCAATGGATGCCCGCGCTCACCGGCCGCACTCATGCGCGGCCCGGTCGGGATGCGGTCGGAGCGCACCGATTCGCCCCAACGCGCTAGGGGCGACTGCCGTTCTGGACGTATGTCATGCGCGGAGAACGACGTGGGAAGGGGCCACAGCGCACCGGTGCGCGGAAAGCCGCCGGTGTTCCCTCGTACGCCGTACGGCCTCGGAAGCCCGCGCTCCCTTGCCCCGAGGCGGTCAGGGGCGCGGGACGTTCCGCAGGTTGGAGCGCGCCATCTGGACCATCCTGCCCACTCCGCCGTCGAGTACCACCTTTCCGGCGGACAGCGCGAAGCCCTTCACCTGGGCGGCCTTGATGTGCGGCGGGATGGACAGGGCGTTCGGGTCGGTGACGACCTCGACGAGGGCCGGGCCCTTGTGCCGGAACGCGTCCTTGAGCGCGCCCGCCAGTTCCTTGGGCTTCTCGACCCGTACGCCGAAGGCACCGCAGGCACGGGCGACCGCCGAGAAGTCGGGGTTGCGGTTCTCGGTGCCGTACGAGGGCATGCCGTCGACCAGCATCTCCAGTTCGACCATGCCGAGCGAGGAGTTGTTGAACAGGACGACCTTCACCGGCAGGTCGTGCTGGACCAGGGTGAGGAAGTCGCCCATCAGCATCGAGAAGCCGCCGTCGCCGGACATCGAGACGACCTGGCGGTCGCGGTCCACGAACTGCGCGCCGATGGCCTGCGGGAGGGCGTTGGCCATCGAGCCGTGCGAGAAGGAGCCGATGACGCGGCGGCGGCCGTTGGGGGTGAGGTAGCGGGCCGCCCAGACGTTGCACATGCCGGTGTCGACGGTGAACACGGCGTCGTCGTCGGCCATCTCGTCGAGGACCGAGGCCACGTACTCGGGGTGGATCGGGACGTGCTTGTCGACTTTGCGGGTGTACGCCTTGATCACGCCCTCCAGGGCGTCGGCGTGCTTCTTCAGCATCTTGTCGAGGAACCTGCGGCTCGACTTGGCCCGCACCCGGGGGGTCAGACAGCGCAGTGTCTCGCGGACGTCGCCGCACACCCCGAGGTCGAGCTTGCAGCGCCGCCCGAGGTGTTCGGGACGGACGTCGACCTGGGTGATCTTGACGTCCTTGGGGAGGAAGTCGTTGTACGGGAAGTCCGTGCCGAGCAGGATCAGCAGGTCGCACTCGTGCATCGCCTCGTAGGCGGCGCCGTAGCCGAGCAAACCGCTCATCCCGACGTCGTACGGATTGTCGTACTGGATGAACTCCTTGCCGCGCAGTGCGTGCCCGACCGGGGCCTTGATCCGTTCGGCGAACTCCATCACCTCGGCGTGCGCGCCCGCCGTGCCGGAGCCGCAGAAGAGGGTGATCTTCTCGGCTCCGTCGATCAGGTCGGTCAGCTTCGCGAGGTCCGCCTCGCCGGGGCGCACCACCGGGCGGGAGGTGATCAGCGACTGTTCCAGGGACTCCTCTGCGACGGTCTCGCCCGCCACGTCGCCGGGCAGCGAGACGACGCCGACGCCGCCCCGGCCGACGGCGTGCTGGATCGCGGACTGGAGGACCCGGGGCATCTGCTTCGGGGTGGAGATCAGCTCGTTGTAGTGGCTGCACTCGTCGAAGAGCTTGTCCGGGTGGGTGGCCTGGAAGTAGTTGAGGCCGATCTCGGCGGAGGGGATGTGCGAGGCGAGCGCGAGGACCGGGGCCATCGAGCGGTGGGCGTCGAAGAGGCCGTTGATGAGGTGCAGGTTGCCGGGGCCGCAGGAGCCGGCGCAGGCGGCGAGCCTGCCGGTGATCTGGGCCTCGGCACCGGCCGCGAAGGCCGCGGTCTCCTCGTGCCGTACGTGCACCCACTCGATGGCGTCGTTACGGCGAATGGCGTCCACGATCGGGTTGAGGCTGTCGCCGACGACCCCGTACAGACGCTCCACTCCCGCCTGTACGAGGATGTCGACGAACTGCTCGGCCACCTTCTGCTTCGCCATGACGTGGGCACACCCTCTCGGTAGGACAAACGGACGATCGCCTCTCGTCTGTCCATCAACCCACGAAATATTCCGTTATGCCTCCCAGACGGTGACGGCCGTGCGGTCGTCCGCGTACCCCTTCACGCGCAGTTGTACGTCCGCGAGGTAGGCGGCCAGCCCGGGCGGCTGCCCGCCCTCCCAGCGGTCCGCCAGCGCGCGGCCGAGGGCCGCCTCGCCGCGCAGGGGCTCGGCCAGGCCCGCGCTGCACAGCAGCAGCACGTCGGCGGTCCTGGCCACGGACGCCCGGAACCGGAAGGGGGAGGTCGGCGGCACCGTGTCCACGTACGGCGAGGGCGGTGTGGTGATGCCGAGGTCCATGGTGAGCCGGTCGCCGTCGGGGCCCTCCTCGTCCGCGCTCCCGTCCTCGCCCGTCGGTACGGAGCCGAAGCCGACGACCGCTTCGCCGCTGAGCGCGCCGGGGGCGGGCTCGGCGGGCTCGATGTCCTGCCACACCCCGTCGCGCAGCCGGAACAGGCCGCCGTCGCCGACGCCGAAGTAGATGCGGGTGCGGCAGTCGGGGTCGGCGGAGAGCAGCAGGCAGCGCAGGTCGGCGGTGTACTCCCCCGGTTCGAGACCGAGTTCGGCGGCGCGGGCGCGGAGCTTGCCGTAGCTGCGGTCGGTGAGCCGGTGCAGCCCGGACTTGAGGTCTCCGCGCCGGGCGGCCCTTATGTCCTCGGCCAGCCGGGCATGGCTGCGGCCGACGGCTCCGGCGATCCAGTGGCAGGCGTCGGAGGCCGCGAGGTGCGCCCCTTCCGCCGCACGCGCCCCACTGGCCACGGCGACCAGGACGAGTCCGCCCGGGCCGCTGCCGAAGCGGGCGGTGAGGAGGGCATCGCGCCGGGGTTCGCCCCGGAACCGGGCCGAGTCCCCGCGCACGGAGGCCGCCCGCAGGGTGTACGAGCCGTACTGGGCCCCGTCGAGCACGGTGTCCGCGACGAGGCCGGTCAGGTCCCGGGGGTCGGCGGCGGCGAGGGCGGTGGGCTCGGGCTCGTAGGTGGGCGGACCGTCGCCCAGGTGGGTGACGGAGGGGCGGGGGCCGTGGGGCGGGAGGGCGGGAACGGGGGGTGCGTGCCACTCGGCGGTGGGATCGGGGACCGGGTCGGGAGCCGGGTCGGGGGCCGCCGGGGCTTCCGGGGCGGGGGCCGCCGGGGCTTCCGGGGCGGGGGTGTCGGGGCGGGTGTCCGTGCGGTACCCGGCGGGCAGGTCGGGGCGGGTGTCCGGGTGCGGCTCGGTGTCCCGGGAAGGGTCAGGAGCCCGCCGCGGGCCCGGGCCCTCCTTCGCGTGCCGCCCGGCGGCGGGCGGCGGGCCGAAGACACCCGGGTCGGCGGGAGCACGGCCGGGCGGCGGAGGTGCGGCGGGGCCGGGGCCCAGGGGATCCTGGGGCGGCTCCTGCCAGGGCGGGAACGAGGTCGGCAGGGGCGGTACGTCCCGCAGGTGCCCCTCCTCACGCGTCTCGGTCCGCCGGGCGGCGGGCCCCCGGGCGTCGCCGGAACCGGCGGCCGTGGCGGGGCCGTCCCGGGGATCGGGGGCGGGAGTGTCCGCAGGAGGGCCGTGGGGGTCGTCGGGGCCGGGGACGTCCGACGGTGGGCCGTAGGCGCGGTCGAGGTCGGCCTCGGGTCCCGGGCCTTCGGGCAGCGGCCCGGGGACCTGGTCCGGGGCGGGTTCCGGCGGGGGCGGGCCGTAGGCGTCCTGCGAGGGCTCGTCCCAGAGGCGGCGGGTCCTGCGGAGGTCGTGCCGGGGGCCGGGGGCTCCGGGCGGTCCCGGCAGCGGGGGCGGCGGGCCCCAGGTGGACGTCTCGGTGCCGGACTCGGGGAAGGGCGCCGGTGGTTGGGGGGTGCGGCGCGGCTGGAACGGGTGCCGGTACTGGCCGGCGCCGCGCCGGGCGGACGGGCCCCCGGCGTCGTCCGAGGGGGCGTCGTGAGCCGAAGTCCCGGCGGGCGGTTCGTGGGTGGTGTCCGGCGCGGGGCTCCGGTCGGCGGGGGCCCCGGCGGACGGCGGATCGGCCGAGTGCGCGGGTGGTGCGTCGGTGGGCTCCCGGGACGAACCGGGGACCGGGCCGCCCGAGCGGCGTGCGCCGGGTTTCAGCCCGTCGGCCCACGAGCCGGACGCCGGGGCGCCGGGGCGGGCCTCGCGCTCCGCGTCCGGGGAGCGGCCTCCGGACTCCCGACCCGTGTCCGGGGAGCGGACGCCGGACTCCCGGCCCGTCTCCGGGGAGCGGACGCCGGGTTCCCGGTCTGTGTCCGCTTCGGCCTCTCCCTCACCACGCCTGCCCCTGCGCGGAGTTGGCAGCCAGGCGTCCCAGCCCCGTTTCGGCGCGGACTCCGGGGGCTCCGGGGGTTCCCAAGGGGCCCTGGCGCGTGGCTCCTTGGGCGGGTTCGGCGGCGGATCGGGTTCCGGGGCCGACGCCAGGCCCTCCCCGGCGGGCCGAGGCGTCGGGGCCCCCGGCGTCGAGTCGAAGTGGTCGTCCACGGTGTGGCCCGTGTGTGCCGGGCCCGCGTCCGGAGCTGCCTCGTCGTACAGCCGGTCCCACCAGTCGTCCTCGGCGTTCGTGCGCCGGTCCCCCTGCTGACTCATGCCCCTATTGTCCACCGCTGAGGCGATTCGGAAACGGGGCAGGACGAAAAAAGGGCCCGCCGGGCGCCCCACCCCCCACGGGAAGGTCGCCCGGCGGGCCATGCGTGGCCCGGACGTGCGGTGCCTGCGCCCGGAGGTACGGCCGAGACGTCCTGCTCGGCCGCACCTCCGGGACGTACGTCTAGCGGACGTCGTAGGCGCGGGTCACGAGCTGGGTGACGGAGTTGCCGCGTGCGTCCGTCAGTTCGGTCTTGAGGGTGACCTGCTTGCCGGTGGCTCCGGCGTGGTCGACCAGGGCCGTCCAACTCCCGCCGGAGCGGGTCGTCTTGGCCCGGTTCCAGGTCTTGCCCTCGTCGTACGAGTAGGAGAGTGCGGCGGCGGTGAGGGAGCCGGGGGTGTAGCCCGCGTGGCCGGAGGCGGTCAGCGTGATCTTCTGGCCGTTCGCGGCGGGGAGCGTCTTCAGGCCGTCCTCGGGGATCTCGTATCCGGGGAAGATGATCGGGAGCGGGGTGGAGTACGCGCTCTCGTCGAGCTGGGAGGTGAACTTCCAGGTGGTCTCGATCGAGGTCGACCGCTTCCACAGCTCGGCGGGCGAGCCGAACTTCATTCCCTGCTGGGTGAGTTCGTACGTGCCCTTGTCCGCCGGGACGTCGAAGACGCCGCTCGGCCAGCCGGTTTCGCCGACGACCTTGCCGTCGCGCTTGAGCCGGAGGTTGCCGATGTCGCCGAACCCGCCCTGGATCGCCCAGTGTTCGCGGTCGCCCCACATCGCGTCGGCGAAGCCGATGAGGTTGCCCTGCCGTTCGGCGACCAGCACCGGCTTGTCCTGGTCGTCGCGCGGAGCGGTCGGGGCGACGACGGAGCCGTACCAGGACTCGGTGCGCTGCTGGCCGGAGCGCGGCACCCGGTGCGGGGAGACCATCAGTTCGCCGAACGGGAAGCTGCTGCTGACCGTGCGCCCCCAGCCGGAGCCGTCGGCGCTGTAGAAGTCGGTGCGGGTGCCGGGGGCGGGCACCGGATCGGCGAGCGAGGAGGTGAAGACGCGGGTGCCGTTGGGGCGGACCGCGTCGACGGAGTCGATGTAGTCGCCCGCGACGCCCATGGCGCCGTGCGTGGTCCGCACCGAGGCGAGCCTGCGGTCCGAACTGCGGTAGGTGCGCGCCGCGTTGAGCGGGCCCTGCTCGTGGTGGGCGAGGTTGTAGACGTACGGGCTGCGGGCGGTGCCCTGCCAGTCGAGGGCGACCGCGCCCGCGCCGAGCCGGGCCTTGAGGTCTTTGCCCTCGGCGGCGGGAACCGCGAGGACGGGGACGGCCGAGCCGCCGCCGAGGTTGACGCCCGGGTACCAGGTGCCCGCGGAGGGCCGGTGCGCGAGGACGGCGACCGCTCCCTCGGCCCGGGCGTTCGATGCGATGCCGCTCAGGTTGGCTTCGTCGTCGGCGACCTCGACGAGGGCGATGCGGCCCTTGACGTCGGCCGCCTTCAGCTCTTCGGGAGTGCCCTTGCCCGCGTCGGCGAGTCCGGCACTGCCCCTGCCGTCGAGGTTGACGGAGCCGACGCCGCCGGTGACGGCGTGCAGGGCGGGGCCGCCCTTGACCTTGAGGCTGCTCAGCAGGGGGGCGTACAGGCGCCAGTAGCTGCCGAACTCGAAGTCGCCCTGGGTGGCGCGGCCCTTGATGTCGGCGTAGAAGGCGGGAACGTTGCGGCCCGCGCTGAGGGTGCCCGCGTGCCGCCAGGTGTTCTTCCAGGAGCGGTCGAAGGACAGGGTGGTGCTGCGGCGCTCGCCGGGGCGGTCCGTCCTGACGTCCAGACGGTGCGCCGTGCGGGCGTCGAGGACGACGGTGGTGTCCTTCTTGATCTCCAGCTGCGGGTGGGCGAGGTAGCTCAGCGAGCCGATGCCCCGGCCCGTGGCGTCGGACACGTCGGGGGTGGTGACGTAGGAGGAGAGGAAGTAGGCGCCGGGGCGGACCTCGTACCGCTGCTCCGCCGCACCGTCGTTGTAGCGGGACTCGCCCTTCTCGTCGTCGGTGCCGACGACGTCGAGGGTGCTGGGCCCGTCGGCGGGCTTGCCGCTGCGGTCGACGACCTTGACGCGCAGGGTGACCGTCTCCGGCTGCACGTACAGGGAGAAGGGGGTGGAGACGCGGACGCCGCCGCGTGCGGTGGCCAGGATGCGGCCGGTCACGTCGCCGTACTGGGCGCGGTCCAGGCGGGCTGCCGGGTCGAGGGTCAGCGGCACCGTGACGCTGGCTCCGGCGGGGACGGTGATCCGGTCCTTCCCGAGGCGGGCGATGCGGGAGCGGATCTTCGAGCCGTCGTTGCCGGTGGGCTGCTGGACGGTGAGGTCCAGGGTGACCGGCTTGTCGGTGACGTTGGTGTACGGCACGTCGACGGTGGTGCGGTCGCTGCTGTGCTGCGGCCAGTCGAAGGTGCCGCCCTGGAGGGCGGGCGTTCCGGTAACGCCCGGGTCGAGTGCGGCCTTGATGTCGAGGCGGCCGCCGCCGGTCTCGCGCACGTCGCCGGGGACGACCTTCGCGGAGGAGACGAGGGCCGCCTTGAGCTGCTGGGCACTCCAGTCGGGGTGGGCCTGGCGGAGGAGGGCCGCCGCGCCCGCGACGTGCGGCGCGGCCATCGACGTACCGGACATGGACTGGTACGCGTACACGCCCCGGCCGCCCGCCGCGGCGGCGGAGATGGCGACGCCGGGGGCGGCGATCTCCGGCTTCAGGGTGTGGCCGACGGTGGAGGGGCCTCGGCTGGAGAACGGGGCGGTGGAGTCGTCGCGGTCGACGGCGCCGACGGTGAGGACGCCGGGGGCGCAGCCGGGGGACGAGACGGAGTTGAGGCGGGGGCCGAGGTTGCCCGCGGCAACCACGAAGAGGGTGTGCTTGCTCTTCGCGAGTTCTTCGGCGGCGGTGCTGAGCGGGTCGGTGCAGTCGGTGGGCACCGGGCTGCCGAGGCTCATGGAGACGACGTCGGCCTTCTGGTCGACGGCCCACTGCATGCCCGCGATGATCCACGACTCGGCTCCGGAGCCGCCGTCGTTGAGGACCTTGCCGTTGAGGAGCTGGGTGCCGGGGGCGACGCCCTTCTTGGTGCCGCCGCTGGCCGCGCCGGAGCCGCCGACGGTGGAGCCGGTGTGGGTGCCGTGGCCCTGGACGTCGCCGGTGCCGGCGGAGTCGGTGAAGTTCTGGGCGGCGGCGATGCGGCCCTTGAGGTCGGGGTGTTCGGCGTCGGCCCCGGTGTCGAGGACGGCGACCTTGGTGCCCTTGCCGTCGAACCCGGCGGCCCAGGCGGCGGGCGCGTTGACCTGCTGGGTCGACCTGTCCAGGTTCGCCTTGACCTTGCGGTCGAGCCAGAGCTTGGCGAGGTCGGAAGCGGCGCGGGAGCGGGTGTCGGTGACGTCCGCCCAGAAGTCGGCGGCCTTCGCCTTGTCGGCCTTCAGGGCGACACCGCCGACGGCCTTCAGGACGGGGCCACGGGTGGCGGCGCGGGGGGCGGCGGGGAGGGTGCGGGCGACGTTCACGGAATCGTCGTAGACGGCGATCAGGGGGAGGGCCGTGGTGTGCGCGTCGTCGTAGCCCTGGCGGATCAGGCCGGAGACGTTGAAGAGTTCCCGGTCGACGCGGCCGGAGGCGAGGGCGTCGGAGGCGGACTCGGGGAACACGTACAGGTCCTTGGAGCTGCCTGTCGTACGGGTCTGGACGAGGGGGATCGTGCCGTCGGCGCGGGGCAGCGCGGTCGCCGCGTCCGGGCCCGAACTACCCTGCCACACCTGGATCTTGTCGCCGGTGACGAGGGTGACGACGACGGACCTGCCCTGCCCGTCGGCCCGGCCGTCGCCCGCCTTCGCACTGCCGGTGATCGGTCTCTTGCCGGACGCCGGGTCCGTGGGCGCGGGGGCGGCCACGGACGGGGCGACCGCGGTGACGGCGAGGACGGCGGCGGTTGCCACGCCCAGCGCCGTACGCGATATCGGACGCATTGTGCTCCCCAAGTCGGTCCGGCCCACGGGGGGTGATGGCCGGTGGCGACAGGTTGGCAGAGGGGCAGGTGGTGCAGGGATGATGTAGTGAGGCGGGTTTGTGCCGTGGCTCTTTCCCGCCATGGGAGTGCCGGATGTGTGAGGGGGGACTGCTGAGGTGTTGGGTGCGATAGGGCTGGACGAGGCCCAGGAGGCGGCGTACCGGACGCTGGTCGCGGTGGGTGCGGCGGAGGTCGGGGACCTGGCGCACCGGCTGGGGGTCGGTGAGGAGGCGACGGAGCGGAGCCTGCGGCATCTGGAGCGGCAGGGGCTGGCGGCGCAGTCGTCTTCGTCGTCCGGGTTGGGTGCGCGGCGGTGGGTGGCGGCTCCGCCGGGGGTGGCGCTGGGGGCTCTGCTCACTCAGCAGCGGCACGATTTGGAGCAGGCGGAGCTGGCGGCGGTGCTCCTCGCGGAGGAGTACCGGGCGGAGGCGGCCGAGCCCGCGGTGCACGACCTGGTGGAGGTCGTGACGGGGGCGAGCGCGGTGACACACCGGTTCGCGCAGTTGCAGCTGGGGGCGGTGGAGGAGGTGTGCGCGCTGGTCACGGGGCGGCCGGTGGCGGTGACCGGGCACGAGAACGCGGCGGAGGAACGGGCCACGGCGCGCGGGGTGACGTACCGGGTGGTCATCGAGCGGGAGGTGCTGACGCTGCCCCGGGGCGTCGTGGAACTGACGGCGGCACTGGCGCGGGACGAACAGGTGCGGGTGGTGGACCGGGTCCCGACGAAGCTGGTCGTCGCGGACCGGTCGCTGGCGATGGTGCCCCTGACGGGCCGGGACGCGGAGCCTGCGGCGCTGGTGGTGCATGCGAGTGGGCTGCTGGAGTCGCTGATGGGTCTGTTCGAGGCGGTGTGGCGGGAGGCACGGCCGGTGCGGTTGGGGGGCGCGTCGGGAATCGAGGTGTCGGCCGCCGGGCCTGACGGAACGGACTTGCAGATTCTGTCGTTGCTGCTGGCGGGAATGACGGATGCGAGTGTGGCGAAGCAGCTGGAGTTGGGGCTGCGGACGGTGCAGCGGAGGGTGAAGGGGCTGATGGAGGCGGCGGGGGTGACGACGAGGTTGCAGTTGGGGTGGCATGCGTATGAGAGGGGATGGGTGGAGAGGTGAGGGCTTGCCCTGGGGCGGGCCCGTACTGATGGGGCTGCGCCCCTCGCCCTCTGCACGGCTCCGCCGCGCGTCCTCAATCGCCGGACGGGCTGATTTTCCCCGCTCGGGCTGATTTTGTCCCCGGAGGGCAATGCCCCGGAGGGGCATTGAGGGGCGCGGGGAACTGCGCGACCAGCCACGACGAGAGCCGCACGTCACCGGGACAGCCGCGCGGCCAGCGCTCGTGGGAAGGGGCTGGGAGGGGAGAAATCGCCCCGCGCAGCGGCAGGAAAACCAGCCACCACGCCACCCGCAGGGGAGCCCCTTACCGGCCCGCGAGGGCCGTCCGCAGGACGCCCGCCTCCAGGTCCAGTGCCTGGAGCAACGCCACCAACCCGGGTGTGCGGATCCGGGCCGACGCCTCCGTCGTCCCCACCGTCCGCCCCACCGAGGGCAGCTCGACCGGCAGGGCGACGAGCCGGTCGTCCTCCCGCAGCACCAGCTCCGGCAGCGCCGCCACCATGTCCGTCGACACCAGCAGCGTCCGCATCGTCAGGATCGACGTGCATTCGACCCGGTTGGGCGGCAGCTCAAGGCCCTGCGTCTCGAAGACCGCCGCCAGCTCCTGCCGGAGAGCGGTCTGCTCCAGCGGCAGGATCCACGGGTGCCCGACCGTGTCGGCCAAGGCACTCGCCGGGCCGCGCAGCAGCGGATGGCCGACCCGCACCGCCAGCCGGATCGGCTCACGGTAGAGGGCCCGTTGGCGCAGGCGGCCCGGCTCGGGAGCCGGGCCGACCCGGCCCACGATCACGTCCAGGTCCCCCGTCAGCAGCGCCGGATGCAGCACGTCGAAGGTTCCTTCGCGTACGACCACCGTCAGGTGCGGGCGCTCCGCCTTCAGCCGCGCGACCGCGCGCGGCAGCAGCAGGTTCGCGCCCGCGAGCAGCGTGCCGACGGTCACCGTGCCCGCCTGCCCCTCGCGCAGGTCCGCCAGGTGGTCGCCCGCCCGCCGCACCTCCGCGATGACCGCGCGGGCGTGGCCCACCAGCGCCTCGCCGTACACCGTCGGCCGCATTCCGCGCGGCTCGCGGTGGAAGAGCTCGACGTCGGCGAGTTTCTCCAGCTCGCGCAGGGTGCGGGTGGCGGCGGGCTGGGTGAGGTGCAGGGATGCGGCGGCCCGTACGACCGTCCCGTGTTCCGCGATGGCGGCCAGCAGGGTCAGGTGGCGGAACTTCAGCCGTCCGTCGAGCAGATCCATCCGTGGGTCCCCTTCACCGGTCCACCAGCCGTCATACCCGATCGGGTATGGCAGTTGCCCGTTCCGGCATTGGCTCGACATATGTGACCTGGCTCATGATGCACACGCAAGGAACCGGACACCAGTGGCAGGAATGCACTGAACAGGGAGGTCACGAAGGTGAGTTCGCCCGCAGGGCAGTTGCCGGAGGCGCGCGGGGCACGGAAGGCGGTACGGATCAGGCACTACACCGCCGGACGGTTCCACACCGACGGCGAGCCGTTCCCACTCGTCGACCCCGTCGACGGCCGCACGGTCGGACAGGTCCCGGAGGCCGGTGCCGCGACCGTGGACGCCGCCGTACGGGCCGCCCGCGAGGCCCTCTCCGGGCCGTGGGCGTCGTACGGCCCCGCCGACCGCTCCCGCGTCCTGCACCGCGTCGCGGACGGCATCGAGGCCCGCTTCGAGGAGTTCGTCGCGGCGGAGTGTTCCGACACCGGCAAGCCGCGCGAGCTGGCGGCCTCCGTCGACATTCCGCGCGGCATCGCCAACTTCCGTGCGTACGCAGACCTTTCGGCCTCCCGCAGCGAGCAGTCCTGGCACACCGAGACCCCCGACGGGCGCGGCGCGCTCAACTACACCGTGCACAAGCCGCTCGGCGTGGTGGCGGTCGTCGCTCCGTGGAACCTGCCGCTCCTGCTGCTGACCTGGAAGGTCGCCCCGGCGCTGGCGATGGGGAACACCGTCGTCGCCAAACCTTCCGAACTCACCCCGTCCACCGCCGAGTTGCTCGCCGAGGTGATGGACGAGGTCGGGCTGCCCGCCGGGGTGTTCAACCTGGTGCACGGGCACGGGGCCGACGCCGCCGGGGCGCGGCTGACCGGCCACCCCGGTGTCGACGCCATCGCGTTCACGGGCGAGTCCCGGACGGGACGTGCGATCATGCACGCCGCCGCCGATCAACTCACCCCGGTCTCCTTCGAGTTGGGAGGCAAGAACGCCGGAATCGTCTTCGCCGACGCCGACCTGGAGAAGGCCGTGGCGGGGACGCTGCGGTCCTCCTTCACCAACAGCGGGCAGGTGTGTCTCTGCACGGAGCGGGTGTACGTCGAGCGGCCCGTCTTCGAGGAGTTCACCGCTGCTCTCGCGAAGGGCGCCGAGTCCGTCCCGTACGGGCCCCTGGCGTCGGCCGAGCACCGCGACAAGGTGGCGGGGTACCTCGCGAAGGCCGCCGCCGACGGGACCGTCCGGGCCGGTGGCGACTCCCCCGTCTTCGGGGACGCCAGGGACGGCGGGTTCTGGGTGCGGCCGACCGTGCTCACCGGGCTGCCGGAGGACCACCCGGCGGTACGGGAGGAGATCTTCGGCCCCGTCGTGCACGTCGCCCCCTTCGACACCGAGGAGGAGGCCGTCGCCCTGGCGAACGCCGGACCCTACGGGCTCGCCGCCACCGTGTGGACCGGCGACCTGAGCCGCGCCCACCGGGTCGCCCCGCGCCTGGACGTCGGGATCGCCTGGGTCAACACCTGGAACCTGCGGGACCTGCGCACCCCCTTCGGCGGGGTGAAAGCCTCCGGGATCGGCCGCGAGGGCGGCCACCACTCCCTCGACTTCTTCTCCGAGCCGATGAATGTGTGCGTGAAGATATGAGTGAGGACCTGCGCGCCGGGGACCTGAGCGCCGTCGGCCTCGGCAAGGCCGTGACGGCCGCCGCCGACCGGATCGACGAGGCCCGCCGTACGGGGGTGCCCGTCGCCCCCGTACGCGACCTCCTGCCGGACGGCGACGTCGCGGCCGCGTACGCCGTGCAGAACCTCACGACCGAGCGGCGCATCGCCGCCGGGCGTCGGATCACCGGGTGGAAGATCGGGCTGACGTCCGCCGCCGTGCAGCGTCAACTGGGTGTCGGGTCACCGGACTTCGGGGCTCTCTTCGACGACACCGCGCTGCCCGACGGCGCGGAGATCCCCGTCGGCGCCGTGCTCCAGCCGCGCGCCGAGGTGGAGGTCGCGCTCGTCCTGGGCGCGGACCTTCCGCACGAGCGGAACACCGTCGCGGACCTCCTGCGGGCGACCGCGTTCGCGCTGCCCGCCATCGAGGTCGTCGGCAGCCGCATCCGCGACTGGGACATCCGTCTCGTCGACACCGTCGCGGACAACGCGTCCAGTGGGATGTACGTGCTGGGCACCCGGCCCGTCGGGCTCGACGCGCTGGACCTGCGGACCGCAGGGGCGGTCCTGGAGCGGCGGGGCGAGCCCGTGTCGGTCGGGGCGGGGGCCGCGTGCATGGGCGGTCCGCTGAACGCCGCGCTCTGGCTGGCCGACACCCTGGCCGGTCTGGGGCGTCCACTGCGGGCCGGGGACACGGTGCTGACCGGGGCGCTCGGTCCTGTGGTCGACGTGGAGCCGGGCGATGTGGTCGAGGCGCGGGTCGAGGGGCTCGGTTCGGTACGGGCCGCGTTCGCGGCGCGGCAGGAAGGGGAGCGGGCATGAACGAGACCCGGCGGAAGGAGATCGCGGCGGCACTGGACGAGGCGGCGCTCACCCGCAGCACGCTCGCCAGCGGCAGCAGCGGGGTGAGCGACGTCGGCGAGGCGTACGCCGTCCAAAAGGCACTGGTCGCACGGCGGTTGGAGCGCGGCGAGCGGTTCACCGGGTTCAAGCTCGGCTTCACCAGTGTCGCGAAGATGCGGCAGATGGGCGTGCACGACCTCATTCACGGCCGCATCACCGACGGGATGCGGATCGCCGACGGCGGGACCTTCGACGCGGGGACGCTGATCCACCCCCGCGTCGAGCCCGAGGTGGCGTTCCTGCTGGGCGGGCCGCTGGGGCCCGACACCGTCGACCCGCTGGACGCGGTCGCGGCCGTCGCCCCGGCGCTGGAGGTCATCGACTCGCGGTACGACGGGTTCACGTTCTCGCTGCCCGAGGTGATCGCGGACAACACCTCCGCCGCCGGGTACGTCATCGGACCGTGGCGCGCACCGGTCGAACTCGCCGACCGTGGTGTCCTGTTGGAGATCGAAGGGCGGCTCGTCGAGGCCGGTTCGACGGCGGCGATCCTGGGCCATCCGCTGCGCGCCCTGGCCGCCGCCGCCCGCCTCGCACCCCGTGGGTTCCTGGCGGCGGGGACGGTGATCCTCGCGGGAGCCGCGACCGCTGCCGTGCCGCTCGCGTCCGGCGTGCACGTCCGCGCGACGGTCTCGGGTCTCGGCACGGTCGGCTTCAGCACCGTACGGACACGGCGGGAGGCACTGTGATCGTCGACGGCGCTCCCGTCCCGCGTGGCCGCTTCCCGCACCTGCGCCGCGCCGGTGACCTGGTCTTCGTGTCGGGTACGAGTTCCCGTCGGCCCGACGGCACCTTCGCCGGGGCCCGGGTCGACCCGATGGGCGTCACGGACCTCGACGTCCGCGAGCAGACGCGTGCCGTGCTGGACAACATCGGGCGGTTGCTCGCCGCCGTCGGCGGGACGCTGGGCGACCTCGTCTCCGTCACCACGTACCTCGTGAACATGAACGACTTCGGCGGCTACAACGACGTCTACGCCGAGTACTTCGACGCGTCGGGACCGGCCCGCACCACCGTCGCGGTCCACCAACTCCCGCACCCGCAGCTGCTGATCGAGATCAGCGCCGTGGCCCACCTCCCCCTCTCCCCCCTGCACGAGTCCCAGCACGAGTCCCAGCACGAGGAGGCCCCCGCATGAGCACCGTGCCGTACACGTACAAGAAGTCCTTCCCCGCGCCGTTCAACTTCCGGTCGTGGATCGACGAGCACCAGCACCTGCTGAAGCCGCCGGTCGGCAACGTCCAGGTGTGGCAGGACGCCGACCTGATGGTCACCGTCGTCGGCGGGCCCAACCGCCGCACCGACTTCCACGACGACCCGATCGAGGAGTTCTTCTACCAGCTCAAGGGCAACATGGTGCTCCGTGTGATGGAGGAGGAGGGTGCGCCGCCGCGCGACATCCACATCCGCGAGGGCGACGTCTTCCTGGCACCCTCGCACCTGCGGCACTCCCCGCAGCGGCCCGAGGAGGGGTCGATCGGGCTGGTCGTCGAATTCGCTCGCCCCGAGGGGGCGTTGGACGCCTTCGAGTGGTACTGCATGAACTGCCACCGGCTCGTGCACCGCAGCGAGGTGCAGCTGAAGTCGATCGTCGACGACCTGCCGCCGGTCTTCAGCGCCTTCTACGGCGACGACGCGGCCCGCACCTGCCCGCACTGCGCCGCCGTCCATCCCGGCAAGGACTGGCCGGACGCACTCCGGCCGACGACCGCCCTGACCGGTTCGGACACGCTGCCCGGTTCGACCGCGCTGCCCGGTTCGGACGCCCTGCCCGGTTCGGAACCGCGCGCATGACGCCCGCGAACGGCGGGCCCGTCGTCGACGTCCACGCGCACGTCTTCCCCCGGCTGTCCCGCGCGGAGTCCCGCCTGCTCCAGGACGCGGACGGCCCCTGGCTGCGGTCCGACGGCGCGGACGGCGAGGGCCGGGGCATGATGATGCGCGGCGCGCGGGAGTACCGTCCCGTCGGGCGCACCCTGTGGGACCCGGCGACCCGCGTCGCCGACCTCGACCGGCTCGGCGTCGACGTCCAGGTGCTGTCCAGCACGCCGCTGCTCTTCGGGTACGACGCGGACGCGGGCCGGGCCGCCGACTGGTGCCGCATGGTCAACTCGCGTCTGCTGGAGTTCAGTTCGTACGCACCGGACCGGCTGCCCGCACTCTGCCAAGTACCGCTCCAGGACACCGAGGCGGCCTGCGCGCTCGTCAGCGAGGCGATGCGGCAGGGGTTCCACGGTGTGCACATCGGCAACCACATCGGGGAACGCGACCTGGACGACGGCGCGGTCGTGGAGTTCCTGACCCACTGCGCGCACGAGAACGCCGCCGTGCTCGTGCACCCCTGGGACATGCCGGGCGGTCCGCGCGTCGAGCGGTACATGCTCCAGTGGCTGGTCGGCATGGCAGCCGAGACCCACCTCACCATCCTCTCGATGATGCTCGCGGGCACCTTCGAGCAACTCCCCGCCTCCCTGCGGCTGTTGTTCGCGCACGGCGGGGGCAGCTTCCCCTACCTCCTCGGCCGGGCGGACAACGCCTGGCAGCGCAGGGACCTGGTGCGGGCCGACAGTCCCCGCCCGCCGTCCGCGTACACGGACCGCTTCAGTGTCGACTCGGCGGTCTTCGACCAGCGGGCGCTGGAGCACCTGGTGCAGGTGATGGGCGCGGAGCAGGTGCTGCTCGGCTCCGACCACCCGTTCCCGCTGGGCGAGGCGGAGATAGGCCGTCTGGTGCGCGAGAGCACGCTGACGGACGCGGAGAAGGCGGCCGTGCTGGGCGGGAACGCGGTGCGCTTCTTCGACCTCGCACACGAGAAGTCCGTACAAGATCGAGTCCGGCAGGAGGCCGTACGGTGAGCCCGCTTCGAGCAGCCGTCATCGGCTCAGGCAACATCGGCACCGACCTCCTCATCAAGATGGTCCGGGGCTCGGGGCTCGTCACCGCCGCCGCGATGATCGGCATCGACCCGGCGTCGGACGGGCTCGCGCGCGCCGCCCGGCTGGGCGTGGAGACCAGCGCGGACGGTGTCGACGGCCTCATCGGGCTCGACGGCTTCGGGGAGATCGACGTCGTCTTCGACGCGACGTCCGCCGCCGCGCACCACCGCAACACCGCCGCGCTCGCCCCGTACGGGAAGCGGCTGATCGACCTGACTCCGGCGGCGATCGGGCCGTACGTCGTGCCGTCGGTGAACCTCGACGTCCATCTCGGCGCGCCGAACCTGAACATGGTGACGTGCGGCGGGCAGGCCACCGTGCCGGTCGTCGCGGCCGTCTCGGCGGTGACACCGGTCGCGTACGCGGAGATCGTCGCCTCGATCGCCTCGCGGTCGGCGGGACCGGGGACGCGGGCGAACATCGACGAGTTCACGGAGACGACCGCGCGGGCCCTGGAGCAGGTCGGCGGGGCGGCACGCGGCAAGGCGATCATCGTGCTGAACCCGGCGGAGCCGCCGCTGCTGATGCGCGACACCGTGCACTGCGTGACCGGCGACTGCGACACGGACGCGGTGGCGGACGCGGTGCGGGCGAAGGCGGCCGAGGTGGCCGCGTACGTGCCCGGGTACCGGCTGAAGCAGGAGCCGCAGTTCCGGAGGCTCGCGCCGGACGATCCGCTCGCCGGGCTGGCCGGGCTGAGCGGGGGCGGGGTGCTGGTCTCCGTGTTCCTGGAGGTGGAGGGCGCCGCCCACTACCTGCCCGCGTACGCCGGGAACCTCGACATCATGACGTCCGCCGCGCTGCGCACCGCCGAGCGTCTGGCCATCACAGCGGGGAGCCCGGCATGACGCGCGTGTACGTCCAGGACGTCACCCTGCGGGACGGCATGCACGCCGTGTCGCACCGGTACACCGTCGGGCAGGTGCGTCGGATCGCCGCCGCGCTGGACGCGGCCGGGGTCGACGCGGTGGAGGTGGCGCACGGCGACGGGCTCTCCGGCGCCTCCGTGACGTACGGGCCCGGGGCGCACACCGACTGGGAGTGGCTGGAGGCCGCCGCCTCCGTCCTCACCCGGGCGAAGCTGACGACGCTGCTGCTGCCGGGCATCGGGACCGCCGAGGACCTGCGCCGGGCGCACGGGCTCGGCGTGACCTCGATCCGTATCGCCACGCACTGCACCGAGGCGGATGTGGCGGCACAACACATAGCGCTGGCACGTGAGTTGGGGATGGATGTCTCCGGCTTCCTGATGATGTCCCACATGGCCGAGCCGGACGAGCTGGCCCGGCAGGCGAAGCTGATGGAGTCGTACGGCGCTCACTGCGTGTACGTCACGGACTCCGGCGGGCGGCTGACCATGGACGGCGTACGGGAACGGGTGCGCGCCTATCGCGACGCGCTGGAGCCCGGGACGCAGATCGGCATCCACGCGCACCACAACCTGGCGCTCGGCGTCGCCAACAGCGTCGTCGCCGTCGAGGCGGGCGCGTACCGGGTGGACGCCTCGCTCGCCGGGCAGGGCGCGGGGGCGGGCAACGCGCCGCTGGAGCCGTTCGTGGCGGCCCTGGACCTGATGGGGTGGGAGCACGGCTGCGACCTGTTCCCGCTGATGGACGTGGCGGAGGAGCTCGTACGGCCGACGCAGGGCCGGCCCGTGCGGGTCGACCGGGAGACGCTGACGCTCGGCTACGCCGGGGTGTACTCCAGCTTCCTGCGGCACGCGGAGACCACGGCCGCACGGTACGGGCTCGACACCCGGTCCCTGCTCGTGGAGGCGGGGGCGCGCCGGATGGTCGGCGGCCAGGAGGACCTCCTCACGGACATCGCACTTGACCTGGTGGCAGCACAGGCCGACCCCAAGGAGCACAACTGATGCGTCTGGCAGAGCAGTTGAAGGACTTCGAGACGCGGGCCGAGGCTCTGGACGCGGCCGATCCGCTGGCGCACGTACGGGAGCGGTTCCTGCTTCCCGAGGGCGTCGTCTATCTCGACGGGAACTCGCTGGGCGCGCTGCCCACCGCCGTGCCCGACGCGCTGACGGACGCGGTGCACCGGCAGTGGGGCACCGATCTGATCCGGTCGTGGAACGACAACGACTGGTGGGGTGCGCCTCTGCGGGTCGGTGACGCGGTCGGCGCGCTGATCGGGGCGGCACCGGGACAGGTCGTCGCCGGGGACTCGACGAGCGTGCAGCTGTACAACGCGCTGGTGGCGGCGGTGCGGCTGCGCCCCGGGCGGAGCCTGCTGCTCACCGACCCGGACCACTTCCCCACCGACCAGTACATCGCCGACTCGGTGGCCCGCCTGCTGGGCGTCGAGGTGCGCAGGGTACCCGCCAGGGAGGCCAGGTCGGTGCTGGCCGCCGAGGGCTTCGACGTGGCGGTGTGCGCGTACGCGCCGGTCGACTACCGGACGGGCGAGGCGTACGACATGGCGGCGCTGACCTCCGCCGCCCACGAGGCGGGTGCGCTGATGCTGTGGGACCTGTGTCACGCGGCCGGTGCGCTGCCGGTCCAACTGGACGTGATCGAAGCGGACTTCGCGGTCGGCTGCGGTTACAAGTACCTGTCGGGAGGGCCGGGTGCTCCTGCCTTCCTGTACGTGGCCGCCCGCCACCAGTCCTCCTTCGACCAGCCGCTCACGGGCTGGCACGGGCACGCCGACCCGTTCGGCATGCACGGCTCGTACACTCCCGCGCCGGGCATCGCCCGCGCCCGGATCAGCACGCCGCCGCTGCTGTCGCTGCTGGCCCTGGAGGCGGCACTGACCGCGTACGACGGGGTGGGCATGGCGGCGGTGCGCGAGAAGAGCCTCGCGCTCACCGGGTTCTTCCAGGAGTGCGCGGACACCCTCCTCGACGGCTTCGGCTTCACGGCGGCGACCCCGCGCGAGCCCGAACGCCGGGGCAGTCAGGTCGCGCTCAGGCACCCGGAGGCGTACCCGCTGGTGGCGGCCCTGGTGGCGCGCGGCGTCATCGGCGACATGCGGGCACCGGACCTGCTGCGGTTCGGGGTGAACGCGCTCTACGTGTCGTACGCCGACATCCTCGACTGCGTACGGCAGTTGCACGAGATCGTCAGCACGGGCGAACACCGCGAGCCGCGCTTCCAGAAGCGCTCCACCGTGACCTGATCCACGCCGCACCGTCAGGGGAGGCGGCCCGTGTGCCTCTCCCCCGGCTCTCCGCACGCTCGCACCATCCCTTTCCTCCGTATATGTAACCACTTGGCCTTTCCGGAAGGACCGTCGGATGCGTCTCCTCCGCCCCACCCGTCTCATCAGTACCCGCCCCACCCCTGTCAGGGTCGCCCTGGCCGCGACCGCCGCCGCTGCCGTCACCGCGACGCTCCTCGTCCCCACCTCCGGGGACGCGGTCGCCGCCGCACCCGCCGACCCGAACATCCCCACCGCCTGCGAGGACCGCCGCCCCGCGCCGGTCGACCCCAAGTCGTACGGCATGCAGCTCGACAGGAGCTTCCTGCACCCCTCGCTCACCCCGCTCGACGAGGAGCACCCGCACCCCTTCCCCGGTCGGAACGCCGCGTACGACACGACGTCGTACAGCAAGAACATGAAGGTCGAAGCGGCTTACGAGGGCGCGGACTTCACCCCGGACTACTTCCACACCTGGCAGAACGTCGTGGACTTCCACGGCCGCCGCTACCTCTTCCAGTACGACCGCTCCGAGGCCCGCGTCTACGACGTCACGGACGTGAAGAAGGTGAGGGTCGTCGAGAAGCTGACCCGCGCCGACGTCGGCGGCGACGAGTCGAGGGCGAGCCGGGACTGGGAGGCCGGGGACTACTGGGGCGGGTCCACCATCCAGTGGAACAAGAAGCTGAGCGCCTATGTGATGGTGGTGAGTTTCGAGGACAAGCGGCAGATCAGCGAGCTGTCGGACGAGCCGGGCCACGACAAGTACGGGAATCCGGAAGGCGTCGCGAAGCTGCGCGCGAAGAAGGGCCTGAAGGGCTTCAAGGTCTACCGGCTGGACGGGCCGCGCAAGAAGGACTGGAAGCTGCTGGCCACCGTCTCGACGGACTCAACGCAGCGCGACCCGCTGAAGAGCGACCTCGGCACGCCGCAGCAGGGTTCGGGGTCGCTGGACGTGCCGTACTGGACCGGCGGGAAGTACATGTTCCTCGCGGTGGCGCCCAACGACACGTACGCGAACAACGAGTACCCGACGAACCTGCACTCGGCCGGATACCAGTCCTGGGACATGTCCGACCCGGCGCACCCCAGACTGCTGGACACCTGGCACCTGCCGGGGCAGGTCACCGGCGAGTCCGCCGCGTACCGGAACAATCCCCGGTGCGGGAACCGGACGAGCTGGATGGGCGCACGGATGCCGCTCTTCGTGCCCAAGTCGCCCGAGCAGGGCGGTCGTTACGCGTTCGCCGTGCAGGGCGGTCTCGGGCTGACCGTGATCGACATCTCGAACCCGGCGAAGATGCGGACGGTCGGACATCTGGACCTGCCGCCGTCGGTGGCGGGCACCGAGGGCGACAACGTGGACGTCTCGCAGTACGAGAAGACCGGGATGGTGTACGTCTCCGGCTACCCGCTCACCGAGGACTGTTACGAGCCGTACAAGGAGATCTTCCAGGTCGATGCCAAGGATCCGGCGAATCCGCGCATCGTGGGACGACTCCCCCGCCCGACGCCGCCGAAGGCGTCCGGGTTCACCGACTACTGCCAGCGGCGCGGCAGCTTCGGCCCCAAGCGGACCGGCTACTACACCAACCCGGGCAGCCACGACGCGGGCGTCCTGAGCTACGGGTTCTACAACGCGGGCGTCCAGTTCTTCGACGTAACGAAGCCTCAGAAGCCGCAGATCGAGGCGTACTTCGTGCCGAAGGCGTACGGCAAGGACACCCCCGAGTACGCGTACGGCAACCAGACGCACGGCGTGTACGTCGAGTGGGACCGCAACATCGCGTGGGCGCTCACCAACCACGGCATCTATGCCCTGTCCGCTCCGAAGGTGCTGGGCAAGCCGAACCTCGGCCGACCGGACGAGCCGTTCCGCAGCAGCCAGCCGTGACCCTCCCCCGCCTCCCCCAGCCTCTCCCACGAAGGGCCAACTCCCATGCGCAGAAGCTCCGTTGTCCTGCCACCCCTGGCGGTCTGTGCCGCCCTCCTGGTCTCCGCCTGCGGCACCCGTTCCAGCGGCGGCGCGGATGCGGGCGGTGCGTCCGGCGGTGAGACCACCGTCGCCATCGGCTTCGACGGCCCGCTGACCGGCGATCTTTCCGCCCTCGCCATCGGCGCGAAGAACGCGGCGCAGCTCGCCGTCGACCAGGCCAACAAGAACAAGGCCGTACCCGGTGTGACGTTCGTCCTGAAGTCGCTGGACGATCAGGGCCAGCCGGGCACGGGCCAGCAGAACGCGACCAAGCTGACCGGCGACAAGCAGGTGCTCGGAGTGGTCGGGCCGCTGAACTCGGGCGTCGCCAAGTCCATGCAGATGATCTTCGAGCAGGCGAAGCTCGCCGTGGTGTCCCCGGCGACCACCAGCCCCGGCCTCACCCAGGGCGACAGCTGGGCCACGGGCAAGAAGGAGCGCCGCTTCACGACGTACTTCCGCACCGCCACCACAGACGCGGTGCAGGGCCCGTTCGCGGCCCAGCACATGCACGACACCCTGGGGCTGACGAAGGTCTTCGTCGTCGACGACAAGAAGGCGTACGGGGCGGGGCTGGCGGCCACCTTCACCGCCGAGTTCAAGAAGCGCGGCGGGAAGGTCGTCGACACCGACCAGATCAACTCCGGCGAGAAGGACTTCTCCTCGGTGATCAACAAGGTGCGCAACTCGGGCGCCCAGTTCGTCTACTACGGCGGCGAGTACCCGGACGCGGGCCCGCTGACGGGGCAGCTGAAGAAGGCCGGGGTGAAGGTTCCGCTGGTCGGCGGCGACGGCATCTCGGACGCCAACTTCGTGAAGCTCGCGGGCGGCGGCGCGACCGGCGACTACTGCACGACGGTCGGCGCGCCCCTCGAATCGGGTGCGGCGGGCAAGACCTTCGCCACGGCCTACCGGGCGGCGAAGTTCGCCGAACCGTACGGGGCCTACGGCGGCTACGCGCACGACTCGGCGACCACCCTGATCGAGGCCGTGAAGGCGGTCGCCGGGGCGAACGGCGGCAAGCTGCCGAAGGACGCCCGCGCCAGGGTCACCGAGGCGGTCCAGAAAGTCTCCTTCGCGGGGGTGACCGGCAAGGTCTCCTTCGACGCGTTCGGGGACACCACCAACCGGCAGTTGACGGTCAATCAGGTGAAGGACGGCGCATGGACGCCGGTCACCAGCGGCACGTTCACAGCCAAGTAGCGCCCCCCTTCAGCCCAGTCCCCTTCTCCCACGGAGGCGTTGCAGTGCACGAACTGCCGCAAACGCTGGCCAACGGCCTTCTGCTCGGCTCGATGTACGGGCTGATCGCCATCGGCTACACGATGGTCTACGGCATCGTCCAGCTCATCAACTTCGCCCACGGCGAGGTCTTCATGACCGGGGGCTTCGGCGCCCTCACCGCGTTCCTGATGCTGCCGAGCGGTGTGTCGTTGTGGCTGGCACTGCCGGTGATGCTGCTCGCCGCCGTACTGGTGTCGACGTCCGTGGCGGTCCTCGCGGAACGCCTCGCCTACCGGCCGCTGCGCGGCTCGTCCCGGCTGGCCCCGCTGATCACGGCGATCGGCCTGTCGATCGCCATCCAGCAGATGGTGTGGGCCTGGTACCCGGACGCCAAGCAGGCCCGCACCTTCCCTCATCTGCCGGGCGGTCCCTACGCGTTGGGGCCGGTCACCATCCAGACGGGGGACGTCTTCCTGGTGGTGGCGGCCGTCCTGTCCATGCTGGCGCTGATGTGGTTCGTCCGCGGCACCCGCACCGGACGCGCCATGCAGGCCACCGCGCAGGACCCGGACACCTCGCGGCTGATGGGCATCAACACCGACCGGATCATCGTCACCGCGTTCGCCATCGGGGCGGCCTTCGCCGCGCTGGCGGCCGTGGCGCACGGGCTGCGGTACGGGCAGGTGGACTTCCGGATGGGCTTCATCACCGGCCTGAAGGCGTTCACGGCGGCCGTGCTGGGCGGCATCGGCTCGATCCAGGGCGCGATGCTGGGCGGCCTGGCACTGGGTCTGGCGGAGGCACTGGCCTCCGGTTACGTGAAGTACCTGCCGGGGCTTGAGCTGTTCGGAGGTGGGGCGTGGGCGAACGTGTGGGCGTTCGTGCTGCTGATCGTGGTGCTGCTGATCCGGCCGCAGGGCCTGTTCAGCAAGCTCACGGCGGACAGGGCGTGAAGGGGATGGACACGGTGACCGGACTGACCAGGACGACCCCGGCGACCCCGGCGACCGCCGTCGCGGCGGAGGCTTCCCCCGTGCGGCCGGTGTCGCTGGGCCGCGCCCTGACCGCGCTCGGCTCCGTGCTCACCTCCGGTTCCGCTTTCGTGGCGTGGACGTGGACGCGGGAGTTCCCCGGCGACCTCACGGTCGACGGATGGCCGGGCGGGCTCCAGGTGCTCACGCTGGTGTCCGGGCTGCTGACGGTGCTGGGTGCGCTCGGCGCGTACGGGATCAGGGGCTTCCGGTGGGCGGTGCCCGCCGGGGCGACGGCGGCGCTGCGGCTGTTCGCGCTGGGTGGTCTCGCCGTCACGTGGTTCACGGTCGGGGCGATCTCCTGGACGCTGGGCGGGGCGGTGAACGTGGTGCCCGGCGGCTGGTTCGCGGCGGTCGCTTCGGCGGTGCCGGTGGTGGGGGCGTTCCTGCTGCCGCCGGACAGACGGCAGCTCGACACCTGGCGTCAACTGCCCTCCTGGGTGGAGCTGTTGCTGATCGTCGCGGCCGCCGGGGTCGGGCTGCTGGTCTTCACGTACGGCATCGGGACGGAGGGCGAGCTGTTCGCCGGGTTCCTGATCACGGCCGGTTTCGCGGCGGCCGGGCTCGCCAGGGCGGGGCTGCTCGCGCGGTTGACGGGGCTGACGGCCCGGCACCGTACAGCGGCGGCCGGGGCGGCGCTCGTGGCGGCCGTCGCGTTCCCGTTCACCGGGTCCGACGAGACGTACATGTCGGTGGGCGTCAACATCCTGATCTTCGCGACGGTGGCGCTCGGCCTGAACGTGGTCGTCGGTCTCGCCGGGCTGCTCGACCTCGGGTACGTCGCCTTCCTCGGCGTCGGCGCGTACACGGCGGCCCTGGTGTCCGGGGCGTCCGCTTCGGCTCTTGGCTTCCAACTCCCCTTCTGGGCCGCCGTATTGGCGGGCGGCTTCGTGTCGATGCTGTTCGGCCTGCTCATCGGTGCGCCGACGCTGCGGGTGCGGGGCGACTACCTGGCGATCGTGACGCTGGGCTTCGGCGAGATCTTCCGCATCGCCGTCAACAACCTCGACGGGGTCTCGGGCCCCGACATCACGGGCGGCCCCGGCGGCATCCCCAACATCCCCGACCTCTCCCTCTTCGGCTTCGACTTCGGCGCGAGCCACGTCGTCGCCGGGGTGGAGCTGGGCCGCTTCGCCAACTACTTCCTGCTGATGCTGCTGGTCACCGCCCTGGTGGTGGTCGTCTTCCAGCGCGTCGGGGAGTCGCGGACCGGGCGGGCGTGGATCGCTATCCGGGAGGACGAGACGGCGGCGACCGCGATGGGCATCAACAGCTTCAAGCTGAAGCTGGTCGCGTTCGCGCTGGGCGCGGCGCTGGCCGGAGTCGCGGGAACGGTGCAGGCACACGTGTCGTACGCGGTGGTGCCCGACCCGTACCAGTTCGCGGGCGCGGTGCCGCCCAACTCCGCCTTCCTGCTCGCCGCGGTCGTCCTCGGAGGCACCGGCACGGTGGCGGGGCCGCTGATCGGGGCGGCGCTCCTCTACCTCATCCCGATGAAGCTCCAATTCATGCAGGACTACCAGCTGATGGCGTTCGGCATCGCGCTGATCCTGCTGATGCGGTTCCGGCCGGACGGGCTCGTCGCGGACCGCAGGAAGCGCATGAACCACGACGCGGCGGGAGCGCACGCATGAGCGGCACGAGCGACCAGTACGTACTCGACGCGACCGGCGTCACCATGCGCTTCGGCGGGCTGACCGCCGTGCGCGGGGTGGACCTGAGGGTCGGCAACGGGGAGATCGTCGGCCTGATCGGGCCGAACGGCGCGGGCAAGACCACCTTCTTCAACTGTCTGACCGGCCTGTACGTCCCGACCCGGGGCACGGTCCGCTACCGGGGCACCGTCCTGCCGCCCAAGCCCCACCTGGTCACGAAGGCGGGCATCGCCCGCACCTTCCAGAACATCCGGCTCTTCGCCCACATGACCGTCCTGGAGAACGTCCTCGTGGGCCGCCACACCCGCACCAAGGAGGGCCTGCTGTCGGCTCTCGTACGAGGTCCGGGATTTCGGCGGGCGGAGGCCGAGTCACACGAACGCGCCCTGGAACTCCTGCACTTCACCGGTCTTGCCGCGAAGGCCGACCACCTCGCCCACAATCTCCCCTACGGCGACCAGCGCAAGCTGGAGATCGCCCGCGCCCTCGCGAGCGACCCGGGACTGCTGCTCCTCGACGAACCGACGGCGGGGATGAACCCCCAGGAGACGCGCACCACCGAGGAGTTGGTGTTCGCGATCCGGGACACGGGCGTCGCCGTCCTCGTCATCGAGCACGACATGCGCTTCATCTTCAACCTCTGCGACCGGGTCGCCTGTCTGGTCCGCGGCGAGAAGCTGGTCGAGGGCACGGCGGATGTCGTACGGGGCGACGAACGCGTCGTCGCCGCCTACCTGGGCACCACGGAAACGGAAGGGGCCACCGCGTGAGCGCGCTGCTGGAGGTCGAGGACCTCCGCGTCTCGTACGGCAAGATCGAGGCCGTGAAGGGGATCTCGTTCCGGGTGGACGAGGGCCAGGTCGTCACGCTGATCGGCACGAACGGTGCGGGCAAGACGACCACCCTGCGCACCCTCTCGGGGCTCCTGAAGCCGTCCGGCGGGCAGGTGGTCTTCGACGGGAAGCCGCTGTCGGGGATCCCCGCGCACAGAATCGTGTCGCTCGGGCTCGCCCACTCCCCCGAGGGACGGCACATCTTCCCGCGCCTCACCATCACCGAGAATCTCCAGCTCGGAGCGTTTCTGCGCAACGACAAGGCGGGCATCGAGAAGGACATCCAACGGGCCTACGACCTCTTCCCCATCCTGGGCGAACGACGGAAGCAGGCGGCGGGCACCCTCTCCGGCGGTGAGCAGCAGATGCTGGCGATGGGACGGGCGCTGATGTCCCGGCCCAAGCTGCTGATGCTCGACGAGCCGTCGATGGGCCTCTCCCCGATCATGATGCAGAAGATCATGGCGACGATCGCGGAGCTCAGGTCGACGGGTACGACGATCCTGCTCGTCGAGCAGAACGCGCAGGCCGCGCTCTCGCTCGCCGACCACGGGCACGTCATGGAGATCGGGAAGGTCGTCCTGTCGGGGACGGGCGAGCGGCTGCTGCACGACGCGTCGGTGCGCAAGGCTTACTTGGGCGAGGACTGACCGCACGGGGGCCTTGGCGTCGAGGTCACGGTGCTGGTGCGGGCCGTGTGGGGGGCGAGGCGGCCGGGGTTCAGGGCCAGGTGCCGGGTGGCGTACGAGCGCCAGGGCCGCCAGGTCTCGTCGTCCGGTCCTTCGGGGAGCGCCACGTCCGGGTCGCCCAGGGCACGCATGCGGATCAGTGCCGCACTCCGGGTGTCCAGGTCCGGCAGTGCGGCGAGCGCGCGGGCCGTCTCCTCCCGGTCGGCCCCGGGGTCCAAGCGTACGGTACCGAGCGCGAGCGCGGTGGCCAGTGGCCCGGCGTCGGGCTCCCCGGTCAGGGCGCCTGGGGTCGGGAAGAGCAGGTCGAGGGTGCCGCAGGGGTTGGGGTGCGGGGTGCCGTACGACTCGACCAGCTCGGCGGCGCGGTCCCGGCCGACCCGGAGCCGTATCGCGCACTCGTCGGGGTCGGCGGTGCCGGGCGAACGGAGGCCGGGGCGGGCCTCGACGAGGTGGGTGAGGCGAGGGTCGGTACCGAGGCGCTCGTCGACGGCGTACGGATCCGAGTCGAGGTCGAACAGGCGGCGGACCCGCTGGACGGCGGTGGTGAGGTCGCGGAGGTCGGAAAGGGTGATGCGGGCGTCGAGCCAGCCGGGGTGGGGGGCCTCGTCGACGGAGACGGTGCCGGTGCCGTGGGGGAGGCGGAGGGTGCGGCGGTAGGTGCGGTTGCCGGGGGTGCCCAGCACCTCTTCGACGCGGGGGACCGACTCCGCTTCGAGGAGGTCGAAGGTCTCGCGGGCGGCGTAGGGGCCTCGGTAGGCGAGGCGGAGGGGGATACCGGCGGCGAGGGGGGCTCCGCTCGCGGTGCGGGCCGGGGCGGGCGGGGTGGCCGGGCCGGAGGGCGCGAGGCGGGTGGCGGGTTCGGTGCGGAGAGTGGTGGGGGTGCGGGCGTAGATCGTGCGGATGGTGTCGTTGAACTGGCGGACGCTCGCGAAGCCCGAGGCGAAGGCGATGTCCGTGACGGGCAGCGGGGTCGTCTGAAGGAGGACGCGTGCGGTGTGGGCGCGCTGCGCGCGGGCCAGGGCGATCGGGCCCGCGCCCAGTTCCGCGGTGAGCTGGCGCTGGACCTGGCGGACGCTGTAGCCGAGGCGTCCGGCCAGGCCGGGCACGCCCTCGCGGTCGACCACCCCGTCCGCGATCAGCCGCATCGCCCGCCCCACCGCGTCCGCCCGCACGTTCCAGTCGGGGGAACCCGGCACCGCGTCCGGACGGCAGCGGCGGCAGGCCCGGAAGCCGTTGCCCTGGGCGGCGGCGGCCGTGGGGAAGAAGCGGACGTTCGCACGCTTCGGGGTGACGGCCGGGCAGCTCGGTCGGCAGTAGATGCCGGTACTCGTCACGGCGAAGAAGAAGACCCCGTCGAAACGGGCGTCGCGGCTGCTCACGGCCTCGTAGCGGGTGTCGTCGTCGGCGCTCATGCCCTCCAGTGTGCGCCGTCCACCGGCCCCGGACTCGCGGGATTCGGACAGGGAGTCCGGGACCGATGACAGGGCCGCCTCACACCTCCGGAAGCGCCGACCCACCGACTAGCCGACTCACCGACTAGCCGACCCACCGACTAGCGGACGCGCTGCCCGCGCTTGATGGCCCCGTTGGTCCGGCCCTCGGCGCCCATCTGCTTCCAGTTGCGCAGCATCTCCTTGCGCACCCGGGCGTCGGTCTTGGCGACGATGCGCTGGTTCTCGCGCATCAGCTTGCGCCAGCTCTCCAGCCGCCGCTCGGGCAGCGACCCGTCCTCGATGGCCGTGCGCACGGCACAGCCCGGCTCGGACTCGTGCCCGCAGTCGTGGAACCGGCAGTCGTCGGCCAGCTCCCGGATCTCCGAGAAGACCTGGCCGACCCCGGCCTCGGAGTCCCACAGCCCGACGCCGCGCAGCCCGGGGGTGTCGATGAGGACTCCCCCGCCCGGCAGCGCGAGCAGGTTGCGGGTGGTGGTGGTGTGCCGCCCCTTGCCGTCGACGTCACGGGCGGCCTGCACCTCCATCACGTCCCTGCCCAGGAGGGTGTTGGCGAGGGTGGACTTGCCCGCCCCGGACACCCCGAGCAGCACACTCGTACCCCCGGCGACGACGGCGCCGAGAACGTCCACGCCCACCCCGGTGGCGGAGCTGACGGGCAGCACCTGGACGCCGGGCGCCGTGGTCTCGACGTCCTCGACGAGGTACGAGAGCCCGGTGGCGTCCGGGACGAGGTCCGCCTTGGTGAGGACGACGAGGGGCCGCGCCCCCGACTCCCACGCCAGGGCGAGGAAGCGTTCGATACGCCCGAGGTCCAGCTCGACGGCGAGCGAGACCGCGATGATCGCGTGATCGACGTTGGCCGCGAGGATCTGCCCCTCGGACCGCTGGGAGGAGGTGGACCGCACGAACGCGGTCCTGCGCGGCAGCAGCGCACGGATGAGCTGCGGGTCACCGGCGGGTTCGACCGCGGCCCAGTCGCCGGTGCAGATGATCCGCAGTGGGTCGTGCGGGGTGACCAGAGCGGTGTCGGCGCGGATCAGACCGTCGGTGGTGACGACGTCGGCCTGCCCACGGTCCACTCGTACGACACGCCCGGGCAGCAGCCCCTGCTCGGCGTACGGAGCGAACTCGGCTTCCCACTGCGCGTCCCAGCCGTACGGCGAAAGCGGGTGCGCGGAAGTGGCGGAAGCCTGCGGAGAAGAAGAAAAAGACAAGGTGGGACCCTTCACAGGGATGGCCCCGGCACCGCGTTCACGGACGCGGAAAGAGTGGTGGTCAGCCGGAGGCCACGGAGGTGGTGGAGCGGACGAGCCTGTGAGTGCGCGCGGCACCCATGACGACGACGGCAGCCATCGGGCCCACCTCCTGCCTTGCTACGACGGAACAACCCGGCAGCGGAGAGCGCCGCCGGAGGAACGAGGTGAACCATAACCACGCTCCCCGGCAGCGCACCACCGATTAATTCCGCCTCCGGTCAATTCCACCTCCGACCGGCATGCCGCCGGACGGACGAAACTTCCTCCACGTGAAGCTGCGTGCCGCGCCCCTCGGTTCGGGGCGGAATCAGCGGTGGGCGATGGTCAGCGGTGGGCGATGCTGTAGTTGCCGCTGCCCGTCTTGTCGTGGCTGCCGCCCGCCGGGCAGACGCCCGACGTTGCGTGGCCGCCGTAGGCCAGACCCTGGCACTTGCGGCACCAGCGCCAGTTGTCCTGTTGGCCGGGCGGGTTGCCCGCCGAGAACGGGAGGCTGTAGTTGCCGCTGCCGGTCTTGTCGTGCGCGCCGCCGGACGGGCAGACCGGGCCGGGGTTGCCGCCGAAGTGCAGGCCCTGGCACTTGCGGCACCAGCGCCAGTCGCGCTGCCAGCCGGGGGTGACGGCCATGTTGTGGGCGAGTACGTAGTTGCCGCTGCCCGCCTTGGTGTGGCCGCCGCCCGCAGGACAGACCGGGTTCGCGTTGCCGCCGAAGAACATGCCCTCGCACTTGCTGCACCAGCGCCAGTCCGCCTGGTGCGGGTAGAGGGCGCGCGCGCCGTTGATGTCGTCGGCGGTGAGGGCGCGTTTGGTGAAGTTGGCGGAGACGGTCGGGAACATGACCGAGCCCGCCACGCTGGAGTGGCCGAGGCCGATGATGTGGCCGATTTCGTGCAGGGCGACGGTCTCGACGTCGAAGCCGCCCGGGACCGCGCCGATCGTCCACAGGTGTTCGGTGTCGTCGAAGTGGACGGGTTTGGGGAGGGAGTTGGTGACGACGGAGCAGCCCGGCGGGAAGTCCGCGTGGGCGAGGACGCCGCCGACCATGCTGTGGTCGGGGTCGTTCGCCGGTCGCCAGCCGACCCGGATGTCGGGCGCGGAGACGGTGGAGACCTCGGCGAAGATCAGCGGCACGACCGCGGACCAGGAGCGGAATGCGTTCCGTACGGCGATGAATTCGTCGGCGCAGTCCGCGGTTCCGGTGTCGAGGGCGAATTTCAGGCTCCATTTCTTCCAGGAGCACTGGGTCGCGAAGTCGATTCCGTGATCGAGGTCGGGCAGGGCGCAGCGTGCTTGCGTCATGGCCTGCTGGGTGGAATCGTCGAAGATCCCCGTTGGCGTGACGTTGTTGAAGCTCTGGTACTTCTGAAGCGCGGCGGACGTTTGCTCGTCCAGCTCTTCGGGCTGGTAGGCGGCCTCTTCGAGGTATCCGAACCGTACGAGGAAATTCTGTACGAGTTCGAGTCCTGGGCTGCTCTCGCCGGTCTTGGTCGGCTGGACGGCGGCTATTCCCGCAAAGGGCGCAACTGATTCTTTGGCCATGACTTCCCCCTGTGGGTGCCGGCCTGCTGCTTTCGGAGTGCTGCTCGCTGAATTCGGAAACTACTCCGCTGGGGCGTGCGGTCAACGGGAGCGTACGGAATGACGAGAAGAATTACGCATGTCCGCATGTACGGAGGGGGGCGTCAGCCCCGTTCGGGTTCCCGCGCTCTGCGGTGCGCAGCCACGCGCTCCCTCGTCGCGCAGCGCCGCGAGCAGTAGCGGCGTTCGGGCCCGCTGCCGTGGGCGAGGTAGACATGCGGGCAGGGCGGGGAGGCGCAGAGGCCGCCCGGGGGTTCCTGCCGGTCCCAGAGCAGCACGGTGAGGGCGAGGGTGGAGGAGGCCAGGAACCATTCGCCCCACGGCGCTTCGTCGTCACTGTCCAGGTGCGGGTGCCAGCCGCTGGCGCCGTCGTGCGAGGTGAGGCGCAGCCGTCCCGGGGCACCGCTCAGCAGGCCGTTGAGGGTGGCGGCGGCGGTGTCGGCGTCCGTGGCGGCGAAGACCTCGCGCAGCTGGAGGGCGGCGGCCCGCAGGTCGGCGAGGTCGGCGACGGTGAGGTCGAGGGGGCTCAACTCCCCGTGTTCGAGAAGTAGTTCACTGACGAAGGTGAGGGCCGAGGCATCCTCCTCCCGTTCACACAGGACGTTGATCAGGGCCACGGTCCGTCGGGCGGTGCGCAGGGACAGCATCCGCTGAATGTAACGCAACTAGCGCACCTTTGCGTTACGTGCCTAACGTGCTCGGCATGCCGAAGCCATCCGCACAGGGGCTCTACGTGACCGGGGCGGCCCTCGCCCGCACCGGGGACGAGATGTCGGGCCCCGCCCTCCTGCTGCTCGCCCTCGCCGTCACGGGTTCGGCGTCGTCGGCCTCCTCGCTCCTCGCGGCGCTGACGGTGGCGGCGGCGCTGGGAGGCCCGCTGTTCGGTGCGCTGCTCGACCGGGCCCGCCGCCCCGGCCGCCTGCTCGCCGGGGCGCTCGCGCTCTACGCGGCGGCCCTGATCGTGATGCTGCTGGCACTGGGCCGGGCGCCGGTGGGTGTCGCGTTGGTCGTCGCGGTCGGGGCGGGGCTGCTCGGCCCGGCGTTGTCGGGCGGCTGGACGTCCCAACTCCCCCATGCTGTACGGGAGTCCGACCTACCTCGGGCGAACGCACTGGACGCCATGACGTTCGACGCGGCGAGCCTGGCGGGGCCCGCGCTGGCGGGCGGGGTCGCGGCGCTGGCCGGGGCGCGGGCCGGGGTGGCGGTGTCGGCGGCGCTGATCGCTGCGGCGCTCCCGGTGGCGTGGCGGCTGCGGACCCCCGGGGAGCGGGATCGGGTGCGGGAGCGGGAGGCGCGGGAGTCCGTCAGCTCAGGGGTCGCGGCCGGATTCCGGGTCCTCATACGCAGCCGGGCTCTGGCCCGTGCGACGGTCGCGTCCGTACTGTCCTGTGCGGGTGAGGGAGTTTTCGTCGCGGTGACGCCGCTGCTCGGGGCCCTGTCGCTCGGTGGCGCGCACCACGGGGCGCTGCTGCTGAGTGTCTCCGCCACCGGCGCGTTGGCCGCGAACGCGGTGCTCGCCCGCAGTCCTCTTCTCGTACGCCCCGACGCGGCACTCGGTCCGTGCACGGCGCTGCTGGCGGTGGCGATGCTGCTCGCGGCGACCACGCGGCCGGTACTCGTCCTCGTGGGGGCGGCGCTGACCGGGTGTGCGGTGGGGCCGCAGCTCACCGCGTTGTTCGCGATACGTCATCGGGAGGCGCCGGAGCGGCTGCGCGGCCAGGTGTTCACGACCGGGGCGAGCCTCAAGATCACCGGCTTCGCGCTCGGCGCGGCCCTCGCCGGGCCGCTCGCCGCGCGGTCCGTCCCGGCGGCGCTGCTGGCCGCCGCCGGGTTCCAGGTCCTGGCCGCGCTGGTCTGCCGACTCGTACGGGTCGGAGGTTACAGGTGTCAGAGGTGACGGGTGTCAGAGATGACGGGTGTCAGAGATGACGGGTGAGGACCTGGGCCACGGTGTCGAGCGCGGTGTGCAGTTCGAGGTGGTCGTGGGCCTCCAGGGTGGTGTCCAGGAGAGGGTTGTCGGAGGTGAGGGTGGTCAGCCCTGTGCCTTCCTCGCTGCCGATGCGGGCGGAGAGTGTTTCGCCGTTCTGGAGGGTGAGAGTGATCGTCGCGCCGGTGGGCAGCGGCTGGAGGAAGGCGATCTCGGCGTCGGTACGGCCGGTCTGCGCGCCGAGACGGCGGGCGGTGCTGCGGGAGGCTCGGTAGACGTGGGAGTGGTGCAGGGCGATCTGGAGCCGGTCGGAGAGTTCCTCGGCGGTCTCCTCGCGGTCCGCGTCGGCGAGTTCGTCGAGGAGGAGGGCGGCGATGGAGCGGTACGCGATGGCGAGCTGCCAGCAGACGGTGGTGAGCGGGCCCGGGTCGTGGGTGTCCTGGACCAACGGGCCGAACGCGTCCTCGGCCTGCCGCGCCACCGGCTCGACGGCCTCCGCGCCGACCCGCTCGGGGCGCTGTGCGGGTACGGCGTCGGGGTCGCGCCAGTCGATGCCGCGGGCGGTGAGGTCGGCGTAGACGGCGTCGCGGTCGGCGCCCGAGACGGAGGCCAGCTCGACGACGTTGCGGGTGCCGGTGCGCCAGGCGCGTTCGATGAGCTCGGCGCGGTTGGCGTCCGTGCTCTGGCTGAGGGCGGCGAGGGCGTTCAGTCGGTCGGAACCCATATCAGATGCGTTCATAACGGTCACGGTAGGGGCGATGGGGTGCCGGGCGCGGCATCACCACACCGCAGGGCCCGCGTGGCGGGGCGTGCGGTGCGGTGACGCCGCAGGGTGGGCCCGTCGCCGCCACGGCGGACCCGGCACGGGAGCTCTCCCGGAGACTCCCGTGGGTCCGGGGGGTAGAGGGGCGCGGGGAACTGCGCATCCCGCCGAAGGCGGGCCGGGGGGCCCGGGGGCGGAGCCCCCGGCAGTAGCCCCAGCCACACCCACCCGCCCCCTAGTCAGCCCCCACCGCGTGCAGGAACGTGCGGAACTTGGCGCCCGTCTCCGCCGTCTCCGCCTCCGGCTCGGAAGCGGCGACGACCCCCGCCCCCGCATACAGCCGCAGCGTCCGCTCCTCCGCCTCCGCGCACCGGATGGTCACGACCCACTCGCCGTCGCCGTCCGCGTCCCCCCACCCGATCATCCCGGTGAAGAACCCCCGGTCGAACGGCTCGGTCTCTGCGATGACCTGACGTGCCGTCAGCGTCGGCGTCCCGCACACCGCGGGCGTCGGGTGCAGCGCCGAAGCCAGCTCCAGCGCGGACGCCGCCCCCTCCTCGGGGAGGATGCCGGTGACCGTCGTGGACAGGTGCCACATGGTGGCCGTACGTATCAGCGTCGGCTTCGCCGGAACGTCCAGCGTCACGCAGTACGGCGCGAGCGCTCCGTGCACCGCGTCCACCACCACCGCGTGCTCGTGCAGATCCTTGGCGGAGGCGAGCAGCGCCGCCGCCCGCCGGACGTCCTCGGCGAGGTCCTCGCTGCGCGGCGTCGATCCGGCCAGCGGGTTCGCCACGACCTTGTTGCCGCGCCGCGAGACGAGGAGTTCGGGGCTGGCCCCGAGAAGGGTCCGCCCGGCCCCGGTCCGCACGGCCCCGTCCGCCTCGACCCCGGTGGGCAGTGCGAACGTGTACCCGGACGGGTCGCGCCGCGCCAGCCGCTGGAGCATCACCGGCAGGTCGAGCGGGGCGTCAGCCGTGAGCTCCAGCGTCCGCGCCAGCACCACCTTGCTGAACTCGCCGCGCCACATGCGGTCCACGACGGCGGCGACCCCCGCCCCGTACACCTCGGGCTCCGGAACCGGCCGTACGTCCCACTCGGTGGCCGCGGGCAGGTCCGCGGGCAGCGCGATCAGCGGGTCGGTGGCGAGCGGCGGCGCGTCCTGGACGAACTCCGGTACGGCGAGCGCCGCGGGCGCGTTCTGGTCGAAAGGCACCGCGCCGATGACGACCGGGCGGGGCTGCCCGTCGCGCCGCGCGGCGGCCAGCGTCTCGGCGACGCGTTCGCTCAACGGAGCTTCGCCGTGCGGGACTTCACGCGCGGGACCGTCGGACAGCAGGGTCCGCGTCGGCGTGGCGAGGAAGCGCGCGCCGGGGGTGTACGCGTCCAGCAGCGAGGTGGCGGCGCCCACGGCGGGGTGCGCCGCTTCGGCGGTGCGGCTGCCGCGCGGGGCCGGGACAGCGGCCGGAACGGTGGCGGTGGCGACTTCGGGGGCCGTCGACACGGTGTCCACGGGTTCTCCAATGCTCGTGAGGATGTGGGGGCGGAGCCAGAGGGGAAAGGCGTCGGGAGGGAGTTCGGGAGCGGAGGGGAATTCGGGAACGGAACGGTCAGCGCAACGTCGCGCCGCCGTCGACGTAGATGTCCTGCATGGTGATGTGCCGCGCCCGGTCGGAGGCGAGGAAGAGCACCGCGTCCGCGATGTCCTCCGGCTGTGCGATCCGGCCGAGCGGTATGCCGTTCTTGTACGACGCCAAGTCGCCCTCGATCAGGGCGCGTTCGGCATCGGAGCGCCCCTCTCCCATGCTGCGCAGCATGGGAGTGTCGGTGGAGCCGGGGGCGACGACGTTGCAGCGGACGCCGCTGCGGGCGACCTCCAGACCGAGGCACTTGGTGAACATGGCGGCGGCCGCCTTGGAGGCGGCGTACGCGGCCATGCCGGTGCGGGGTATCCCGGCGGCGTTGGAGGCGACGGTGACGATGCACCCCTTGCGGCGCTCCGTCATGCGGGCGGCGGCGGCCCGCGAGGTGTGGAAGACGCCGGTGGTGTTGACGGCGAAGGTGTCGGCCCAGTCCCGGTCGGTGAGTTCGACTGCCGGAGCGGTACGGAGGATTCCGGCGACGTTCACCAGGAGGTCCAGCGGGCCGAGTTCGCCCTCGACCCGGGCGACGACCGCGTCCACGGCCGACCCGTCGGTGACGTCGAGCGGGTACGCCACCGCCTTGCCCGGCCCGCCCCGGGCCGCCAGTTCCTCGGCGAGCGCCTCGACGCCCGTGGGCACCCGGTCCGTGGCGGCGACGGTCGCCCCACGCGCCACCAGGGCCCGTACCACCGCTTCACCGATGCCCTGACCCGCACCGGTGACCAGCGCGACACGTCCGGCGAATTCGCCGTGACCTGCGAACTCATCCGGTGTGGACGGTGATTGCGACGGTATGTGCTCAGGCATGCAAAATCCTCCCGGGGTTTTGTTAGGTGAGCCTAACCTAATGCACGACGAAGATCGACAGCACCTCGGCCCAACAAAAACTTAGGCTAGCCTCACCTTATGGTTACCCTGTGCGCGGAAGCCACCGAGGTCTCCGCCACCTCCGATCAACTCCCAGCCGAAAAAGCCCCGGCGGGCACTTCGGCGGACACTCCAGTCCAGCAGACACATCGGACGGAACGCCGAAAATCGCCACCCAGGATCGGAGCGGGCTCCCCCTCGCCCTGTCCGGCCTGGCCCTCGCCCTGCTCATCGCGGGCCGGTAGGGCTCTTGGTCCGAACGCCGGTTTTGCCGTTCCGGCAAGAACCTTTGCTGTGCGGGCGGGGGCGGGCGGACGCTGTCGGCACGCGGCCAGCGGACCCACTTCGCCGAAGGAGCACTCATGACGACTGTTGATGGCGCGTTGGACCCGACGGAATCCGAGGAGTTCTGGGACGGGCGTTACGCGGAGAGCGACCGCATCTGGAGCGGCGACCCGAACGTGGTCCTGGTCCGGGAGACCGCCGGGCTGACCCCGGGCCGGGCCCTGGACCTGGGCTGCGGCGAGGGCGCGGACGCCGTGTGGCTGGCGCGGCAGGGGTGGCGGGTGACGGCCACGGACATCTCCCGGGTGGCCCTGGACCGGGCCGCGCGGCACGCGGCGGAGGCGGGGGTCGCGGACCGGATCGCCTGGGAGCGGCACGAGCTCGGGAAGTCCTTCCCGGAGGGGGAGTTCGACCTGGTCTCGTCCCAGTTCCTGCACTCGCCGACGGAGTTGCCGCGCGAGGAGATCCTGCGGAGGGCTGCTTCTGCGGTGGCCCCCGGCGGGCTGCTCCTGATCGAGGGGCACTCGGGGTGGCCGTCCTGGCAGGAGAACCCGCACCCGGAGGTGCACTTGCCGTCGCCGGAGGAGGTGGTGGGCTCGCTCCGGCTGGAGGAAGGGCTGTGGGAGGTGCTCGTCTGTGCGGAGCACGAGCGGAAGCAGCTGACGCCGGAGGGCGTGGAGGGGACGCGGACGGACTCCACGGTCCTCGTGCGTAGAGCGTCCGCCTAGCGGGGGCCGGGGCGGGAGCTTCTGTGGCGGGCCGCGCCTGAGATGGACTGCGGCGGGCCGCGCCTGGGGTGGCCTGCGGCGGGCCGCCCCAGCCCCGCACCCTCGCCTCATGGGTACACAAGTTCCCCACGCACCCCTCGCACCCCGTCCCACCGGCGTCAACCTCCCGCCTCCCTTCGGAAGTGCGGCCCGTACGACCCTATTCATGAGCAAAGCTGAGCCCATGGAACTGCTGCCGCATGGATATACCAACCACACCACCCATCACGCCGGTGTCGTCACCAAGACGTACAAGGGCCGGGACGCCCAGCGCCGCATGGAGCGGGAGGCCGCCGCGCTGTGCGGGCTGGAGACGATCGGGGCGCGGTTGCCGGTGCCCCAGTTGATCGGCCTCACCGGGGAGAGCCTGAGCATGACCTTCCTGGACGGCGTCCACGGCCAGGACCTGATCGACGCCGGATGGGCGGATTCCGTACTGCACACCTGCGGAGTGGCGCTGCGCGCGGTGCACTCAGTGGACGCCGTCGAGGTGTTCCCCCGCGCCCGGCCCGGCACGGTGCTGGTGCACGGGGACTTCGGGCCGAACAACATGCTGCTCTCCGACGACGGCTCCCGCCTCACCGCACTGCTCGACTGGGAGTGGGCGCACGCGGGCGACCCGGTGGAGGACCTGGCCTGGTGCGAGTGGATCGTCCGCACCCATCACCCGGAGTGGGTACCCGCGTTGGAGGGATTCTTCGACGCGTACGGGCACCGGCCCGACTGGGAGGAGCGGCACCGGGCGATGACCGACCGGTGCCGCGAACTCGTCGACTTCCAGCCGCACCGCGTGGGGCTGCTCATCGCCACGGAGAACTGGAGGGAGTGAGCACGGGGACGGGCTGAACACGCGGACGGGCTGAACACGCGGACGGGCTGAACACGCGGACGGACTGAACGCGCGGGCGAAGTGAGCACGCGGGCGCGGCGGGCGCGGCTCACCCCGCCCGTCCCCGTCAACTGCCCAGAGCCGCCAGCACCTTCGCCTCGATGTCGGGGGCGAGGCCCACCACGGGCCGGTCCGTGCGCTGCGGGGCCACCCCGCCGAGCGTACCGAGCCACGCCCAGGTGTCGGCCACGGTCTCCGCGACCGGGCGGCACCGCAGCCCCGAGGCGACCGCCTTCGTGACGTCGGCGCGGTGGATCGCGTCGTGGTCCTCGCCCGGCGGCACCCACACCGGCAGGTCCATCCACGGCACGATGCCGTGGGAGAGGATCAACTCCGGCTCCGCCCAGCGCAGTTCGACGCCGGTCGCGCCCGTCGCCCGTACGCAGGAATCCAGCAGTTCGCCCATGGTCGCGTGCCCCTGGGGCGAGATCAGGTTGTACGGGCCGGACAGCCCCTGCTCCGCCGCGTCCAGCATCCACACCGCGAGGTCGCGCGCGTCAATGTACTGGAGGGGCAGGTCGCGGGGTCCGGGGGCCAGCACCGGGCCGCCGAGGGCGATGCGGTTCAGCCACCAGGGGAGGCGGCCGATGTTCTCGCCGGGGCCCACGATCAGGCCCGCCCTGACCAGCACGCAGCGGTCCTCGCCGAACACCTCGACGGCGGCCTTCTCCCCGCCGCGCTTGACGTGCGCGTAGCCCTCGTCGCCCGGCTCGACCAGGACGCCGTCCTCGGCCTGGTGGGCCGGGACCGGGTCGGCGTAGACCGAGCGGGACGATACGTACACGTACCGGTCGGCGTGGTCGGCGAGGAGCTGTGCCGCCTCGCGCACCGCGGCGGGCGCACCCGACCACGTATCGAGTACGACGTCCCACCGGGCACCGTCGCGGACCGCGTCGGCGAGCGCGGAGAGGTCGCCGACGCGGTCGCCGTGCAGGGCGGTGACGCCGGGCGGCGGGGCGTGGTTGCCCCGGTGGAAGACGGTCACGTCCCAGCCCCGGGCGAGCGCGTCCTCGGTGACGGCACGGCCGACGAACTCGGTGCCGCCGAGTATCAGTAGCTTCATGCGGATGATCATGCCCCGAGGGGGTGGGGAACGGCCCCTGTGGGCGCTGCGCCCACGGCGAAACGGGAGTTCCGGCGGGCGCTGCGCCCACGGCGAAACGCGTGCTCGCCACCCCTCCCCCCGGAGACTCGCAGCCCTCCCCCAGCCCCGTAACCCCGGCAGGCGGCTGCCACGTCCGATTCCTTCAAGATCCGCAGCCGTCGGGCGGGATACGTTCCCCCCATGACTCCTCGATTCGACGCCTTCGGCCTGGTCACGGCCGACCTCGCCGCCTCCCTCGCCTTCTACCGCCGACTCGGCGTCCCGGTGCCCGACGACGCCGCGTCCCTTCCGCACGTGGAGGCCGCACTGCCCGGCGGCCTGCGCATGATGTGGGACACCGAGGACGTGATGCGCTCCATCGACCCCGCGTGGCAGAAGCCGGAGGGCGGCGACCGGATCGGCCTCGCCTTCCGCTGCGACGACGCCGCCGACGTGGACGCCACGTACGACGGACTTCTCGCCGCCGGGTACACCGGCAGCATGAAGCCGTGGAACGCCGAATGGGGCCAGCGCTACGCCGTCGTGCTCGACCCGGACGGCCTCGGGGTGTCCCTGTTCGCGGACGGGCTCGCGTAGCGCTGCCGTACGAGGGCCAGGTAGGCGCGCAGCGTCATCCCGGCCAACTCCCTTGTCTCACGCGCCAGATGGGCCTGGTCCGCGCAGCCCGACCGGTAGGCCGCCTCCGCGAACGGCACTTCTTGCCGTACGAGCGCGAGGGCGCGCTGGAGCCGGAGCACCCGGGCGAGCGTCTTGGGCCCGTACCCGAAGGCGTCGAGGGAGCGCCGGTGCAGCTGGCGGGCGCCGAGCCCGACGGTTTCGGCGGCCTCCCCGACCGTCGCCCCCGCGCCGAGCCCCGTGGCGACGGCACGCATCACGGGGTCCCACGGCCCGGCTTCGGCCGCCCGGCGCAGCGCGAACTCCTCCAGTGCGCCGGTCACTTCGGGTGCGTCGGCGATCCGGCCGGTCAGCTCCCGCACGACGGCGCGCGGCCACAGCTCTTCGAGCGGTACGCGCAGATCGCGCAGCGCGTGCGCCGGTACGCCGAGGAAGGCGGACCCCGTCCCCGGGGCGAAGCGGATACCGGCGAAGCGTCCGCCGGGGCTGTCGGACGTGCCGTGGGCCCGGGTGTCGGGCCCTGCGACGATCAGCCGCCCGTCGATCAGGATCAGGTCCATGCAGCCGTCGGGCAGCACCGGGTACACCACCGCGTCGGGCGCGGGGTCGGGGTCGGCGTCGCGCCGCCAGAGGACCGCGCCGTCCAGGCGGGACGGGCGTTCCTGGTAGGTGCCGGGCATGCTTCCAGGCTACGTCGCACCTCTGCACGCCGCTCCCTCGCGCCCTCCTTCGCGCCCCCTTCGCACTGCTACTCAACGGCTGGTCCGCTGGTACTCACGCACTTCCTCAGGGACAATGCGGTGCACCTGGAACCGCACAACTCACTGGATCACGGGGGCTGTTGTGAGCGAACTGATGCAGTTCAAGACCGAGGACGGCGGGCATGTGGTCGTCGAGGTCGACCACCGCCCGCCGGGGGCGACCCTGGTCTCGCGCCGCGACAACCTGCTGGACGCCGGCCGCAACTTCGAGGACGCCCTGGCGGGCATCCGCACGGCGGCCGAGTCCGCACTGCGGACGTTCCGGGGCGGATCGCTCATGCCGGAGGGCGTCGAGCTGGAGTTCGGCGTGAAGCTGACGGGCGAGGCGGGGGCGGTAATCGCGAAGAGCTCGATCGAGGGACACATCACCGTCAAGCTCGCGTGGGGCTCGAAGGTGCTGGCGGCTCCACCGGAGGCGACGAGCACGGAGGCGACGGGCGGAACGGTCGGCGGAACGGTCGCGGCGACCCCCTCGGTGCCCGGCCCGGCGTCCCCAGGCGCTCCGGGGCCCTCCGTCCGGTAGCCGGAACCGCCTCCGCCGAGGCTCCCGCCCGGCACGTACGCGTGGACGGCCGAGGAGCCCCCCCCCCAGGGGCCCGGGGCTCCCGGTGTCGGACCGTCACGCAGTGATCCGCACCGGGAGGACCGCCCTGGACCGCACGGGCCCGGCCTGCCGGACGAGCCCTGGCCCAACCTGCGCCCCCAGCCCTACCCCTTCGACTCCCCCGGCTCCCTCTCCGCCTCCCGCACCCGCTGCGCGTGCAGCCTCCCCTTCACGTCGTCCGGCGGCAGGAACCGCGACCACCGCTCCGGGAACTCCGACGGCATGTCCGGGTTGGCCTCCGTCCACTGGCCCTCGCCGTCGTCCCCGTACTCCTCGTCGTCCTCGTCGCGGACCCAGCCCGCCTGCTGCTCCAGTTCGGCCTGCCGTGCCCGCGCTATCACCGCCGCCGCCTGCGCCGTGCGCAGCCGGTCGTTGTCGGCGCGGGCGGCGGCCGTGGCGACCGACGGCCACACCCGGTCGATGGCCGCGTTCACGGCGGCCCCCACCAGCACCGCGAACGCGGACACCCCGATCCACAGCAGTACGGCGATGGGCGCGGCCAGGGACCCGTAGATCGTCCCGCCCTCGACCGTGCTCGTGACGTAGATCCGCAGCAGGAAGCTGCCCAGCACCCACATCCCCAGCGCTATCAGCGACCCGGGCACGTCCTCCACCCAGGGCGAGCGCACCGGCACGGACACGTGGTAGAGCGTCGTCAGGAAGACCACCGACAGCACTATCACCAGCGGCCAGTACAGGAAGCTGATGACCTCCGTCCCGAACGGCACCAGCGCCACCACCCGGTCGGGGCCCACCACCATCAGCGGCAGCACCACCGCGCCGATCAGCAGCGCGACGACGTACAGCAGGAAGGCGAGCAGCCGGGTCTTGACGATCCCGCGGTGCCCGTCCAGTCCGTACATGACGGTGATCGTGTCGATGAAGACGTTGACGGCCCTCGACCCCGACCACAGGGCGATCGCGAAGCCGATCGAGATGACGTCGGGGCGGCCCTCCCGCGTCACGTCCTCCAGCAGGGGCTTGGCGAATTCGTTGACGCCCCGGTCGGAGAGGACGGCCTGCGAGGCGTTGAGGATGTTGCGCTCGATGGACTGGACGGTCTCGGTGGCCGTCCAGTCGTCGATGTAGCCGAGCAGCCCGATCAGGCCGAGGAGGAGCGGCGGCAGGGACAGCAGCGTGAAGAAGGCGGCTTCGGCGGCGAGGCCGAGGATGCGGTACTCGACGCACGAGTTGACGGTGTCCTTGAGGAGCAGCCAGGCCAGCTTCCGCTTCGACACGTTCCGGTAGAGGACCCGAGCGCGATGGAGCCGGTTCTCCTTGCGGTGTTTCCGCGGCCGTTCGGGTGTTTCTTTTGCTGGCTGCACCTCCTTACCGTAGCCGCATGGCAGCCACCACCCACACAGTCACCAATCAGGCCCCTCCCCTGGTGGGGTACGACGTATACGGCGCGGACCACGCCCTGAAGGAGGCGGTCGAACGGCATGTCGAGCCCGCTCTCCTCGACGGCGTACAGGAGGAGCTGACGGCGCTCGGCACGGCCGCCGGGTCCGCCCAGGTCCAGGAGTGGGGTGCGCTGGCGAACGAGAACCCGCCGAAGCTGCGCACCCACGACCGGTACGGGAACCGGATCGACGAGGTCGAGTTCCACCCCTCCTGGCACCGGCTGCTCGGCCACGCCGTCTCGTCAGGACTGACCGACGCGTGGGGCCGCCCGGACGGGCACGTCCGCCGCGCCGCCGGGTTCCTGGTGTGGACGCAGGCGGAGGGCGGACACGGCTGCCCGGTGTCGATGACGCACGCGGCCGTCCCCGCGCTCCGCGCCGATCCGTCGCTGGCGGCCGAGTGGGAGCCCCGTCTCACCTCCACGGTGTACGGACAGGAGCTGCTGCCCGCCGCGCGGAAGACGGGCGCCCTCTTCGGCATGGGCATGACGGAGAAGCAGGGCGGGAGCGACGTCCGGGCCAACACGACCGAGGCCCTGCCCGTCGACGGCGGCCGGGCGGGCGGGTACGTACTCACCGGACACAAGTGGTTCTGCTCCGCCCCGATGTCCGACGGCTTCCTCGTCCTGGCCCAGGCTCCGGGCGGCCTGAGCTGCTTCCTCGTCCCGCGCGTACTGGAGGACGGGACGCGCAACACCTTCCGCATCCAGCGCCTCAAGGACAAGCTCGGCAACAGGTCGAACGCGTCGAGCGAGGTCGAGTTCGACGGGACCTGGGGCCGGCTGGTCGGCGAGGAGGGGCGCGGGGTGCGCACCATCATCGGCATGGTCGCGGCGACCCGGCTCGACTGTGTGATCGGTTCGGCGGCGCTGATGCGGCAGGCGGTCGCGCAGGCCACGCACCACGCGGCGCACCGCAGGGCGTTCGGCGGCGAGCTGATCGACAAGCCCCTGATGCGCAACGTCCTGGCGGACCTGCACCTGGAGTCGGAGGCCGCCACGACGCTCGCCCTGCGCCTGGCGGCGGCGTACGACAGCGACACCGAGCAGGACCGGGCGCTGCTGCGGCTCGCGGTCCCGGCGGCGAAGTACTGGGTGACGAAGCGCTGCACCCCGGTGGCGGCGGAGGCCCTGGAGTGTCTGGGCGGCAACGGCTACGTCGAGGAGTCGGGCATGCCGCGCCTGCTGCGCGAGTCGCCGCTGAACTCCATCTGGGAGGGGTCGGGCAACGTCCAGGCCCTGGATGTGCTGCGCGCCCTCCAGCGCGAACCGATGGCGCTGAACGCGTTCCTCACCGAGGTCGGGCAGACGCGCGGCGCCGATCATCGCCTCGACGGCGCGGTCAAGGACCTCCTCACGGAGCTTGCCGACCTGGACGGCATCGAGGGCCGGGCCCGGCGGCTGGTGGAACGGATGGCACTGGTGTTGCAGGGGTCACTGCTGGTGCGCTGGGCCCCCTCGGAGGTGGCGGACGCGTTCTGCGCCTCGCGGCTCGGCGGGGACTGGGGTTCGGCGTTCGGAACGCTGCCGGGCAGCCTGGACCTGGGGGCGGTGGTGGAGCGGGCGCGGCCGGAGCTGTAGACCCGCCTGGAGGACGACGCGGAATGCGTGGTTCCCTGACCCCCATGAGCACCCTGACCGTGACCACCTGGTCCCTCGAACAGACTTCGCCCGACGATCTGAACCCGGTCCCGCCCCCGCCGGGCGACGACCTGCGGATCGTCCGGGCCGAGGTCGCATCGCCCGAACTGAGCCGCTTCCTCTACACGGCGGTCGGCGGCGACATCCGCTGGACGGACCGGCTGCCCTGGTCGTACGAGCAGTGGCGGCAGGCCGTGGACCGGCCCGGCGTCGAGACGTGGGTCGCGTACGACAGGGGCACCCCGGCCGGATACGTCGAGTTGGAGGCCCAGGACGAGGGCGCGGTCGAGATCGTCTACTTCGGGCTGATCCCGGCGTTCCGCGGCCGCCGGATCGGCGGTCACCTCCTCTCGTACGGAATCCGGCGCGCCTGGGACCTCGCCGAGCGGCACCCGGACCGGACGCCGACGAAGCGGGTGTGGCTGCACACCTGCTCCAAGGACGGGCCGCACGCGATGGCGAACTACGAGCGGCGGGGCTTCCGGCTCTTCGACACGACGGTCGAGGAGGAACCGGCCGTGGCCAATCCGGGGCCGTGGCCGGGGGCGTTTCCGGGGGCGTGAGCGGGGGCGTGAGCGGGGGGCCCTGGCGAGGTGGCTGGCGGTCGTGGCCCAGACCCGCGTGCACCGGCCGGGTGTGGCGGCGCAGCCCCGTTCCGGCGAGCAGGGAGCTCCCCGCCGGCCGTCCGTACAGCGCGGCCGACACCCGGTCCACGGCCTTCTTCAGCGGGTCCCCCCACGACCGCCCCCGGAATTCCGCGCATGTACGGGTACAGCAGGATATGACCGCCGCACGGCCGCGGAGTGACCCAGGACACACGATTTCACGATACGAGACGAAGTGGTCCACATTTTGGATAGTGGTGGACTGGCACGAGAGCCGCGTGCCACGCTTCCGTCATGTCTGCAGCTGGAGTTGCCTTGATCAGTCGACGTCACGTCGACCTCGGCCGCATGTCCAGCGCCATCTGTCCGGCCTGCTGACAGCTCAGCACTGCCGCACTTCTCGTCTTCACCCTTCCTGCTCTCCCGTGCCCCGCATGTCTGCGCACCTTCGTGCCGTTTCTGCGCGAGTGTGCAGGTCAGAGCCGCCTGCCCGCAGTCCCCCGCATGCCCGAAGGACGTACCGCCATGTCTGCCACCCCAGAGAAGCCCGCCGCGGGTGCTGCCGTCACCGCCCGCCGCAAGGCCGGACGCCACCGTGGCGAAGGCCAGTGGGCCGTAGGGCATCACACGCCGCTCAACGGCAACGAGCAGTTCAAGAAGGACGACGACGGTCTCAACGTACGGACACGTATTGAGACGATCTACTCGAAGCGCGGTTTCGACTCGATCGACCCCAACGACCTTCGCGGCCGCATGCGTTGGTGGGGTCTCTACACGCAGCGCAAGCCCGGGATCGACGGCGGCAAGACGGCGATCCTGGAGCCGGAGGAGCTGGACGACGAGTACTTCATGCTGCGGGTGCGGATCGACGGCGGGCGGCTGACGACGGAGCAACTGCGCGTCATCGGCGAGATCTCGCAGGAGTTCGCGCGGGGCACCGCCGACCTCACCGACCGGCAGAACGTGCAGTACCACTGGATCCGCATCGAGGACGTCCCGGAGATCTGGCGGCGGCTGGAAGCCGTGGGGCTTTCGACGACGGAGGCGTGCGGCGACACCCCCCGCGTCATCCTCGGCTCGCCCGTCGCCGGGATCGCCGTCGACGAGATCATCGACGGCACGCCCGCCATCGACGAGATCTACCGCCGCTTCATCGGCAACCCGGACTTCTCCAACCTGCCCCGCAAGTTCAAGTCGGCGGTCTCCGGGTCGCCGCAGCTGGACGTGGCGCACGAGATCAACGACATCGCGTTCGTCGGCGTCGAGCACCCCGAACGCGGTCCCGGCTTCGACCTGTGGGTCGGCGGCGGGCTCTCCACCAACCCCAAGCTGGGTGTACGGCTGGGGACCTGGGTGTCCCTGGAGGACGTGCCGGACGTGTACGGCGGCGTCATCGGGATCTTCCGCGACTACGGCTACCGGCGGCTGCGCAACCGCGCCCGCCTGAAGTTCCTGGTCGCGGACTGGGGCCCGGAGAAGTTCCGGCAGGTCCTGGAGGACGAGTACCTGAAGCGCAAGCTTCTCGACGGGCCCGCGCCGCAGCAGCCCAAGGGGACGTGGCGCGACCACCTCGGTGTGCACCGGCAGAAGGACGGGCGTTTCTACGTCGGCTTCGCGCCGCGTGTCGGCCGGGTCGACGGCTCCACGCTGACGAAGATCGCCGAACTGGCCGAGACGCACGGCTCCGGGCGGCTGCGCACCACCGCCGAGCAGAAGATGATCGTGCTCGACGTCGCCGAGGAGCAGGTCGAGTCGCTGGTGGCGGGACTGGAGTCGCTGGACCTGAAGGTGACGCCTTCTCCGTTCCGGCGCGGCACCATGGCCTGCACCGGCATCGAGTTCTGCAAGCTGGCGATCGTCGAGACGAAGGCGCGCGGCGCCTCGCTGATCGACGAACTGGAGCGCCGCATCCCGGAGTTCGACGAGCCGCTCACCATCAACATCAACGGCTGCCCCAACGCCTGCGCCCGCATCCAGGTCGCCGACATCGGCCTCAAGGGCCAGCTGGTCCTGGACGACGAGGGCAACCAGGTCGAGGGCTACCAGGTGCACCTGGGCGGCGCGCTGGGCCTGGAGGCCGGGTTCGGCCGCAAGGTCCGCGGCCTGAAGGTCACCGCGGCCGAACTCCCCGACTACGTGGAGCGCGTACTGACCCGCTTCCAGGAGCAGCGCGAGGACGGCGAACGCTTCGCGACCTGGGCGACGCGTGCGGCGGACGGGGACCTGTCGTGAGCGAGCGCGCGGCCCCGTTCCACTGCCCGTACTGCGGCGACGAGGACCTGCGGCCCAACGAGACCGGGCACGGGGCGTGGGAGTGCCGCGCCTGCAACCGGGCGTTCCAGCTGAAGTACCTGGGGCTGCTGTCCCGGGGCGTGACGAAGAGCAACCCGACGGAAGGGGAAGGGATATGACGGTCGTTCAGGAAGAGCGGCGGGAAGAACTGCGGGCACTCGCCGAGCAGGCCGGACGCGACCTCGAAGACGCTTCCCCGCTCGACATCCTGAAGTGGGCGACCGGCGCCTTCGGCAGCCGCTTCTGCGTGACCTCCTCCATGGAGGACGCGGTCGTCGCCCATCTGGCCTCGCGCGCCCTGCCCGGTGTCGACGTGGTGTTCCTCGACACCGGCTACCACTTCGAGGAGACCATCGGCACCCGCGACGCCGTCGACGCGGTGATGGACGTCAACGTCATCACCCTCACCCCCCGGCAGACCGTCGCCGAGCAGGACGCCGAGTACGGGCCCAGGCTGCACGACCGTGACCCGGACCTGTGCTGCGCGCTCCGCAAGGTCAAGCCCCTTGAGGACGGCCTGAGTTCGTACGACGCGTGGGCGACAGGGCTGCGCCGCGACGAGTCCCCGACCCGGGCCAACACCCCGGTCGTCGGCTGGGACGCCAAGCGCCGCAAGGTCAAGGTCTCCCCGATCGCCCGCTGGACGCAGGATGACGTCGACGCGTACGTGAGTGAGCACGGCGTCCTCACCAACCCGCTCCTGATGGACGGTTACGCGTCCGTGGGCTGCGCCCCGTGCACGCGACGGGTGCTGGAGGGCGAGGACGCCCGCGCCGGACGCTGGGCCGGACGCGGCAAGACCGAATGCGGGCTGCACGGATGACGAACCGTCAGGACGGCCGCGATGTTCAGGACGATCAGGAGACCACAGTGACCGGAGCCACCGTCTGGCTCACCGGCCTGCCCAGCGCGGGCAAGACCACCATCGCGTACGCGCTCGCCGAGAGGCTGCGCGCCCAGGGCCGCAGGGTCGAGGTGCTCGACGGCGACGAGATCCGCGAGTTCCTCTCGGCCGGACTCGGGTTCAGCCGCGAGGACCGGCACACCAATGTGCAACGGATCGGTTACGTGGCCGAACTCCTGGCCCGCAACGGCGTGTTGGCGCTCGCTCCGGTCATCGCCCCGTTCGCCGACAGCCGTGAGGCGGTGCGCAAGCGGCACCAGTCCGAGGGCACCGCGTACCTGGAGGTGCACGTCGCGACGCCCGTCGAGGTGTGCTCCGTACGCGATGTGAAGGGCCTGTACGCGAAACAGGCGGCCGGGGAGATATCCGGGCTGACCGGGGTCGACGACCCGTACGAGGCTCCGGTCGACCCGGACCTGCGCATCGCGTCACACACCCAGTCCGTCGACGAGTCCGCGACCGCGCTGCACACGCTGCTCACCGAGAGGGGTCTGGCATGACGACCGCCGCAACCACGGACGAAGGCGTCGACAGCCCCTTCGCGCTCAGCCACCTCGACTCCCTGGAGTCGGAGGCGGTGCACATCTTCCGCGAGGTGGCGGGTGAGTTCGAGCGGCCGGTGATCCTCTTCTCCGGCGGCAAGGACTCCATCGTCATGCTGCACCTGGCGCTGAAGGCGTTCGCCCCGGCGCCCGTTCCCTTCTCGCTGCTGCACGTGGACACCGGGCACAACTTCCCCGAGGTACTCGAATACCGGGACCGAGCGGTGGCTCAGCACGGGCTGCGGCTGCACGTGGCGTCCGTACAGGACTACATCGATCGCGGCGTGCTGCGCGAGCGGCCCGACGGGACGCGCAACCCCCTCCAGACGCTGCCGCTGACGGAGAAGATCCAGGAGATGCGCTTCGACGCGGTCTTCGGCGGCGGCCGCCGCGATGAGGAGAAGGCGCGCGCCAAGGAGCGGGTGTTCTCGCTGCGCGACGAGTTCTCGCAGTGGGACCCGCGCCGCCAGCGCCCCGAGCTGTGGCAGCTGTACAACGGCCGCCACGCCCCCGGCGAGCACGTCCGCGTCTTCCCGCTCTCCAACTGGACTGAGCTGGACGTGTGGCAGTACATCGCCCGCGAGAAGATCGAGCTCCCCGAGATCTACTACGCGCACGAGCGCGAGGTCTTCGCCCGCAACGGCATGTGGCTGACCGCCGGCGAGTGGGGCGGGCCGAAGGAGTCGGAGACGACGCAGACCCGGCTGATCCGCTACCGGACCGTCGGCGACATGTCCTGCACGGGGGCCGTCGACTCGGACGCGACCACGCTGGACGCCGTCATCGCCGAGATCGCCGCGTCCCGGCTCACCGAGCGGGGCGCGACCCGCGCCGACGACAAGATGTCCGAGGCCGCGATGGAAGACCGCAAGCGCGAGGGGTATTTCTAACCATGACCACTGTTGCCGAACAGCTGAGCACCACCACCCTCCTTCGCTTCGCGACTGCCGGGTCCGTCGACGACGGCAAGTCCACCCTGGTCGGGCGGCTGCTGCACGACTCGAAGTCGGTACTGACCGACCAGCTGGAGGCCGTCGAGCACGCGTCCCGCAACCGGGGGCAGGAGACGCCCGACCTGGCGCTGCTGACCGACGGCCTGCGCGCCGAGCGCGAGCAGGGCATCACCATCGACGTGGCGTACCGGTACTTCGCGACGATCCGCCGCCGGTTCATCCTGGCCGACACCCCCGGGCACGTGCAGTACACCCGGAACATGGTGACCGGCGCGTCGACGGCCGAGCTGGCGGTCGTCCTGGTCGACGCCCGCAACGGGGTCGTCGAGCAGACCCGCCGCCATGCCGCCGTCGCCGCGCTGCTGCGCGTTCCGCACGTGGTGCTGGCCGTGAACAAGATGGACCTGGTGGACTACGCGGAGCCGGTCTTCGCCCGTATCGCCGAGGAATTCACCGCGTACGCAAGCGAGTTGGGCGTCCCCGAGATCACGGCGATCCCGATCTCCGCGCTCGCCGGGGACAACGTGGTCGAGCCGTCCGCGCACATGGACTGGTACGGCGGTCCGACCGTCCTGGAGCACCTGGAGACGGTGCCGGTCGCGCACGACCTGACCGCCTGCCACGCCCGCTTCCCCGTCCAGTACGTCATCAGGCCGCAGTCCGCCGAGCACCCCGACTACCGGGGATACGCGGGACAGATCGCGGCCGGGGCGTTCCGGGTCGGCGAGCAGGTGATCGTACTGCCGTCGGGACGCACCAGCACCATCGAGGGCATCGACGCACTCGGTGAGGAAGTCGACATCGCGTGGGCCCCGCAGTCGGTGACGCTGCGCCTGACCGACGACATCGACGTCTCGCGCGGCGACCTGATCGCCCCGAGCTCGGACGCCCCCGAGCCGACGCAGGACGTCGAGGCGACCGTGTGCCACGTCGCCGACCGGCCGCTTGCCGTCGGGCAGCGGGTGCTGCTCAAGCACACCACCCGCACGGTCAAGGCGATCGTCAAGGACATCCCGTCCCGGCTCACGCTGGACGACCTCTCCCAGCACCCGGCTCCCGGGCAGCTCGTCACCAACGACATCGGACGGATCGTCGTACGGACGGCCGAGCCGCTGGCGCTCGACGCGTACGCGGACTCGCGGCGCACCGGCTCCTTCCTGCTGATCGACCCGGCGGACGGCACGACGCTCGCCGCGGGGATGGCGGGCCGGTCCTTCGCCTCCACCGCAGCCGTCAACACGGTTGCTGACGAAGAAGGCTGGGACTTCTGATGACCGGGTCCCCGATGACCGGGTTCCCGATGACCGGGTTCCTCATGACCATGGTCGACGTCTACGCGACGTTCGCGAAGGAGGGCGGCCGGATAGGCAGCGGCACCCTCGGCAGCGGGCAGGGCGGGGTCGGGCGATGTGCGCGATGACGTACAGCCCCGACGACCGCGAGCCCTTCCGCACTTCTCTCCGCATGCGAGCAAGCGTGCACGAACGAAGACCCGAGGACCCATCACCATGACTGTCCCCCGCACCACCCTGCGCCGTTCCCTGGCCGCGGCCGCCGCGCTGCCCCTGCTGATCGCCGCGCTCGGCGCCTGCGGCTACGGCTCCGAGGCCAAGAAGGACGATCCGGCGAAGGCCGCCCCCGCCGCCAAGGGCGAGAAGATCGGCGGCCTCGACGAGGTGAAGATCGGCTACTTCGCCAACGTCACGCACGCCACCGCCCTGGTGGGTCTTCAGGAGGGCCTGTTCCAGAAGGAGTTGGGCGGCACCAAGGTCAAGACTCAGGTCTTCAACGCGGGACCCTCCGAGATCGAGGCGTTGAACGCGAAGGCGATCGACATCGGCTGGATCGGCCCCTCGCCCTCCATCAACGGCTTCACCAAGTCCAAGGGCCAGAACCTCCGCATCGTCGGCGGCTCCGCCTCCGGCGGCGTCTCCCTCGTCGTCAACTCCGACAAGATCAAGTCGCTGGACGACCTCAAGGGCAAGCGCATCGCCACCCCGCAGCTGGGCAACACCCAGGACGTGGCGCTCCTGAACTACCTGTCCGAGAAGGGCCACAAGGTCGACGCGAACACCGGCAAGGGTGACGTGACGGTGCTGCGGCAGGACAACAAGGAGATCCCGCTCTCCTTCAAGTCCGGTGCGATCGACGGCGCTTGGGTGCCGGAGCCGACCGCGTCGAAGCTGGTGTCGGACGGCGGCAAGGTCCTCCTCGACGAGAAGAAGCTGTGGAAGGACGACAAGTTCGTCATCACGAACATCATCGTCCGCCAGGACTTCCTGAAGGAGCACCCGGAGGTCGTCGAGGCGGTGCTGCGCGGCTCGGTCAACACCAACGTCTGGATCAAGGCCAACCCGGACAAGGCGAAGACCAGCATCAACACCCATCTCAAGCAGGAAACCGGCAAGGAACTGCCCGCGAAGATCCTCGACTCGGCGTTCAAGAACGTCGAGGTGATCGACGACCCGCTGGCCTCGACCCTGCGCGACGAGGCACAGCACGCGGTGAAGGCGGGCCTGCTCAAGGACCCGCTGCTGGAGGGCATCTACGACCTGCGCCCGCTGAACAAGGTCCTCAAGGCCGCGGGCAAGCCCGAGGTCTCCGACGCCGGTCTCGGCGTCAAGTAACCCTGCCCGCAGCGCTGTTCAGCCCGTAGCAACCCCCAGCCCCCAGGAGGTGAGACCCATGGCCAGCACGCTCGTCACGACCGGAACGGCAGCCGCCCCGGTCGCCGACAAGGCATCGGCACCGGCATCGGCGTCGCCGTACGCCGCGCGCATCGACCACGTCTCGAAGTCGTTCGGCCGACCCGGATCGGCCCGGCAGCTCGTCCTGGACGACATCACCATCGATGTCGCCCCGGGTGAGTTCGTGACCCTCCTGGGGGCTTCCGGCTGCGGAAAGTCCACCCTGCTCAATCTGGTCGCCGGGCTCGACAAGCCGTCGGCCGGAACCATCGACGTACCGGGCGGGCGTCCTGCCCTGATGTTCCAGGAGCACGCCCTCTTCCCGTGGCTCACCGCGGGCAAGAACATCGAACTCGCCCTGAAACTGCGGGGCGTGGCGAAGCCGGACCGCAAGCCCGAGGCGGAGCGCCTGCTGGAGCTCGTACGTCTCCAGGGCGCGTACGGCAAGCGCGTGCACGAGCTCTCGGGCGGCATGCGTCAGCGCGTCGCCCTGGCCCGCGCGCTCGCCCAGGACAGCCAACTCCTGCTCATGGACGAGCCGTTCGCCGCCCTGGACGCCATCACCCGGGACGTCCTCCACGAGGAACTGACCCGGATCTGGGCGGAGACCTCGGTCTCGGTCCTGTTCGTCACGCACAACGTGCGCGAGGCGGTACGGCTGGCGCAGCGCGTCGTCCTGCTGTCGTCGCGCCCCGGACGGATCGCCCGCGAATGGGAGATCGGCCTGCCGCAACCGCGCCGCATCGAGGACGCCGCGGTCGCCGACCTGTCCGTAGAGATCACTGAACAGCTGCGTGGGGAGATCCGCCGACATGGCCAGCACTGAGACCACTCCGGCCGTGGGGGACACGGGAACAACTCCGTCCGCCGGAGGTACGGAGATCCCTTCAACCGCCGGAGCCGCCGGGACCGACGCGGACTCGGGGTCCGCCACGGCCGCCGAAGACGTCAGGGACGGAACCGGTGCGGGCGCCGAGGCGTCCGGCCCCGACGCCCGGAGCGCCGGGGTCGCGGCAGAGGACTCCGTCCTCACCACCACGACGCACGGCACTGCCACGAAGCACGACACTACCGAGAAGAGCAGCACCGCCAAGAAGAACAGCACCGCCGAGAGCCTGGCCGGGCTCGAAGCGGGGCTCGACGCGCTCGACACCGCACCCGCCCGTGAGCGCGTGGGTCTCGGCCGTATCGCCCTCTCCAAGCTCGTCCCGCCGCTCGTCGCCATCGCGCTCGTCCTGACGCTCTGGCAGCTCGCCGCGGCCTCCGACATCAAGCCGGACTACGTCCTGCCGGGTCCGCTCGACGTATGGAAGTCCGTCGAGACGATGTGGTTCGACGGCACCCTCCTCGGCTACATCTGGACCAGCATCTCGCGCGGCGCCCTCGGCTTCGTGGTGGCCGTCGCGATCGGCACTCCGCTGGGCCTGCTGGTCGCACGCGTGAAGTTCGTCCGGGCGGCCATCGGGCCGATCCTCTCCGGCCTCCAGTCGCTCCCTTCCGTCGCCTGGGTGCCCGCCGCGATCATCTGGTTCGGGCTGACCGACGCGACGATCTACGCGGTCGTCCTGCTCGGCGCGGTCCCCTCGATCGCCAACGGTCTCGTCTCCGGCGTCGACCAGATCCCCCCGCTGTACCTGCGGGCGGGCCGCACGCTCGGCGCACGCGGCCTGGACAGCGTCCGTCACGTCCTGCTGCCCGCCGCGCTCCCCGGCTACCTCGCCGGGCTCAAGCAGGGCTGGGCGTTCTCCTGGCGCTCCCTGATGGCCGCCGAGCTGATCGCCAGCTCGCCCGACCTGGGGACAGGACTCGGCCAGTTGATGGAGAACTTCCGCGTCAACAGCGACATGTCCGGCGTCCTCGCCACGATCATCCTCATCCTGATCGTCGGCATCGGCATCGAGCTGTTGTTCTTCTCGCCCCTGGAACGCCGCGTGCTCCGCAGCCGCGGCCTCCTCGTCAGGAGCTGATCCCCGTGTACGCCGCTCCCTCCCCCACCCTCCTCCTCATCGCGCACGGCAGCCGCGACCCGCGCCACGCGGCGACGGTGCACGCCCTGGCGGAGCGGGTGCGGGAGCGGCAGCCGGGCACCCGGGTGGAAGTCTCCTTCCTCGACTTCAACACCCCCTCCGTACCGGCGGCGCTGACCCGCATCGCTCGCTCGGGGGCGCGGGACGTCGTCGCCCTCCCCCTCCTCCTGACGCGCGCCTTCCACGCCAAGGCGGACATCCCGGCGGTACTGGACGATGCCTCGGCCGGCCTGCCGCACCTGCGCATCACGCGGGCGGCGGTGCTGGGCCCTTCCCCGCTCCTCCTCACCGCGCTCACCCACCGCCTGTACGAGGCCGGGCTGCGGCCCGGCGACATGAGCTCGACCGGGGTCGTCCTGGCCTCGGCGGGCTCCACCGACCCGGAGGCGATCGCAGTGATCGCTGAAATCGCGCGGGAGCTGCGGAACGCCGGATGGCGTGCCGTGCGACCTGCGTTCGCCTCCGCTTCACTGCCGCGCACCGCCGATGCGGTACGCGCCCTGCGCACGGCTCCGGGGGTCGCCCGGGTGGCCGTCGCCCCGTACGTCCTGGCCCCCGGCTTCCTGCCGGACCGGATCGTACGGGGTGCCCAGGAGGGCGGCGCGGACATCCTGAGCGAGGTCCTCGGCGACTCTCCGGAGGTCACCTCACTCGTCCTCGGCCGGTACGAGGAGGCGCTGCGCCGCGCACTTCTGCCCGCAGCGGCCTGACCCCACCCACCGGGGTTCGCCTGCGGCGCGCTGCCCCTACCCCGCCTCCGCCTCCACCATCGCGACCACCTCCTCCACGCCCAGCCTTCCCGCTCCCAACCCCTCCCGCGCGCACTCGTTCGCCACCCTCTGCAACACCGCGTTCGCCGGCGTCGCCACCCCGTGCGTCCTGCCCAGGAGGACGATCTCGCCGTTCAGATAGTCCGCCTCGATGCTCCCCGTCCCCCGGACCAGGCTCTGCCACGAGGACCCCCCGGCCGGTGCCTCGCCCTCCAGCACCGCCATGGCGATCCGCCCCTCCCTCGCCCCGGCCTGTTCCTCGTCGCTCGCCACGGCGATCCCCGCCGCCTCCAGCACGGCCCGCCCCTCCGCGACCGTACGCGCGACGAGATCGCGGCCCGCCGGAGAAGAGAGGGCCTCCGTTCCGGATACCGCGTTCAGCGAGTTGAGGAGGTTGCTCAACAGCTTCCCGTACTTCCACCGCATCACGTCCGGCACCACCGGCACCAGGAAGTGCGACTTCTCCAGGTCCGCGGCGATGCGCAGGGCCGTCTCGTCAACGCCGTCCGGGAATCGCCCCAGATGCAGGATCCCGGTCACCGGCTCTCCCGCCGCCGACACCGCTCCCGGCTCCACGAAGGTCGCCGGAAGATACACGCACATCGCGTACACCCGCCGGAACCGCCGCAGCGCCAGCCGCTCGCTCTCCACACCGTTCTGCGCGCAGACCAGAGGCAGCACCTCCCCCGCCGTGCCGCCGCCCGCGACCGGCCGCCCGCTCCACGCGTCCAGCGCGGCAACGCTGTCCTGCGTCTTGACCGCCAGCACGAGTACGTCGTCGGCGCGCAGCTCCACCTCCTGCGGGCCCGAGGCTCAGGGAAGCCGCAGCGTCCTGGTGCCCTCGGGCGTGGTGAGCCGCAGGCCCGTGTCCCGCAGGGCCGCGAGGTGGCTTCCCCGGGCGACGAGCACCACCTCGTGCCCGGACTCGGCGAGCCTTCCGCCGACCACTGCGCCCACGGCTCCCGCACCGATGACGACGTAACGCATGAAGTCCTCCCCGCTGGTCGTGTGATGACGTCGTCGATCATGCCCCGACCTTTCCGGGCACAGGATGTCGGGTGCGGCAGGGTGGGTGCCGCCTAACGTCGGAGGCGAAATGAGGAAGGAAGGTCCGGGGTGCTGGAACGGCTGAATCAGGCCATGGAGCGCATCGAGGAGCAGGTGGCGCGGCGGGCCGAGGTGGACGTCGCCGAACTGGCACGGCTCGCGATGACGTCGGAGTACCACTTCCGTCGGCTGTTCTCGGCACTGGCGGGGATTCCGCTGTCGGAGTACGTACGGCGCAGGCGGCTGACGTTCGCCGGGGCCGAGGTGCTGGACGGCCGGCGGACCCTGCTGGAGATCGCCGTGCGGTACGGATACGGGTCGGGCGAGGCTTTCGCCCGCGCGTTCCGCGCCCTGCACGGGGTCGGTCCCGGCGAGGCACGGCGGACCGGTGCGGTCCTGCGCTCGCAGCCCCGGATGTCCTTCCGGCTCGTCGTCGAAGGGAACAGCAGCATGGAGTACCGCGTGGTGGAGAAGGACGCCTTCCGGGTGGTGGGGAAGAAGGCGCGGGTGCCGCTCGTGCACGAGGGGATGAATCCGGCGATCGCCGATTTCATCCGGGGCATCGGCAAGGACGTCATGGCACGGGTCGAGGCGCTGTCCGACCAGCAGCCGGAGGGCATCGTCGGGGTGAGTGACGACCTCGCGGGCAGCCGGGCCGAGGGGACCGAACTGGACTACTACCACGCGGTGGTGAGCAGCGCGGCCGACGTTCCGGAGGATCTGGACTCGTTGGAGGTACCGGCCGGGACCTGGGCGGTGTTCGAGAGTTCCGGGGCGTTTCCGCAGGCGTTGCAGTACCTGTGGCGGGACGTGTTCACCGCGTGGTTCCCGTCGAATCCGTACCGCAGCAGGCCGGGTCCGGAGATCCTGCGGACCCGCCTGAACGCGGACGCCACACAAGCGGAGGCGGAGCTGTGGATTCCGGTCGAGCGAACCACCGTATGAGCACACCACCGCACGGGTCCGACGTCGCCCTCTTCGGTGGGGCAGGCCGAGGGGGCTGGCGCAGGGGTGAGGGCTGCTGCGGACGCGGCGGGTCTCAGGCGGTGAGTTCGACCAGTTTCACCACCGTGTTCCAGTTGCGGCTGGTGACCGTGAGGCCCTTGTTGAGCGCGGGCTTGGACAGTGCCTCGCCCAGTGCGGAACGGCCCAGACCGTCGGGGGCGTACAGATAGAGGACCCGGTCGCCGAGGCGGAATTCCTCCGGGAGGTACGAGGCCGGGTCGAGGCCCGCGAAACGTTCCGCGTCGAGCGGGCCGGAGTAGAAATTCGCGTGCAGCTGCTTCCCCTCCAGTTCGGCGGCGGGAAAGGGGCAGGCTTCCGCGACGGCGCGCAGGTAGGCGTGGTCGCGGACCAGGCAGGCGACGGTGAATCCGAAGCGTTTCTCGATGGCGTTCTCCAGGTCGCGGGCGAGGCTTTCCTCGGACGCCCCGGAGTCCGTGCGGAAGGCCGCGTTGCCGCTGGCGAGGAGGGTGCTTACGTCCGTGTGCCCCAACTCCCCCAGCAGGTCTCGCAGTTCGGCCATGGGGAGCTTCTTGCCGCCGCCCACGTTGATTCCTCGCAGGAGGGCCGCGTATCTCTTCTTCGTGGTCATGGAATGACGATAGGGGGCACCACTGACAAGGGGCCCTGCATCCTGAGGACGCGGTCTGCGACGCGATGCTGGAGGGGTGGGCCCGGCAGCAGCGTGGCGGGCGGCTGCCCGCAAGGGGGCGCTGGCCGCGCACCGGGACGCGACCGTGTTCAAGCTCGTGTACGAGTGGGGACTCGCTGTACGGAGTCCTCCCGGCTGGAGACCGTCGACTTCTACCGCAACGCCAGGGCGCCCGGCCGAGCTGGGCAACTTCGGCACCGGCAAACGTCCGGTTCCTGACCGATGGAAGCGCGGCACCGCCCGGCCGTGGGGCCGACCGGGGTCGGCCCCACGGGGTTGCGTGCCTGTTGCTTTGCGCCTAGCCGCGGTGGACGCAGTACAGGTAGCCGTACGGTGCCTCGGGGGTGGTGTCGGAGTACTTGACGAGGGCGGGGCCGTCGGCGCTGGTGGCGGTGGGGTGCTTGGTGACGGGGGACCAGGTGTTGTCCCGCAAGGTGGCGTAGCGCAGTTCTTCCGAGAGGTCGTCGGCCCGGAACATGCACACCAGCCCCTCCGCGGAATGGGCGAGGGCCGGGCGTGCGGAGGCGGAGCCCAGGGGCAGCCCTTGGAACGAGGACCAACTAGGGGTGGAAGAGATGTACTTGCTCAGGTACAGCCCCTTTCCGTTCGAGCCACGTACCACGCAGTGGGGAACGCCCGATCCGTCCTGGCCCAGGGCGGGAGAGTCGCAGGTCGTGCCGCTGGCGAACGGCTTGAACGTGCCCCACCGGTCGTAGTCGCGTTCGTTCCAGTACAGCTTGTTCTCCGGCCCGCGGACGACGCAGATCAACCTTTGGCCGTAGGTGCTGAGGGCGGGTGAGCCGAGCACGATGTTCTCGGCGACCGTTTCTTGCCCGGACCAGGAACTGCCGGAGAACCGGGTCACCACCACGGCATTACGCCTGTTGTAGGCGCACCACAGTCCGGCTCCCGGCCCCGACTGGGCTGTCAGGGACGGCGAGTCGCTGGTGACGGCCCCGGGGATCTGGGCGAACGGACGCCAGGCGCCGTTTTCCAGGGTGCTCCACCACAGGCTGCCGGAGCCTGCGAATCCGGGGACCACGCAGTACAGCTTGTCGTAGTACTCGGCCAGTGCGGGTGTTCCGGACATGGTGCCGGACGGGAAGGGCACGTCGGGGCTCCACGTGTGCTGCCCTCCGGGCAGGACGCGGGGCATGGAGGTGGCGCGGGGGCGGGCGTTGATGGAGCTGGTGGCCTTGGCGATGAGCGTGAAGTGCCCCTCGCTGCCGCCGTCGAACTCGAAGTTCGCGATCGCGTTGAGGTCGTTGGCCCACTTGCCCAGGGCCGCACGGTCGAAGACGAACGTACGTGCGGCGACCTCGTCGTCGTGGTTGCGGAACAGCTCCAGCAGCGCCGCGATGGCCAGCGCAATCATCCCGACGATTTCGAAGTAGTCGATCAGGTCGTGGTACTCCGGCACGGGGAAGTGGCCGCCGTACTGGGCCAGTTTGTCGGCCATCTCGAACAGGATGTCCGAGATCTTCCGCATCGTGTCGTGCATGTCGTCGCGCCACTGGGAGGAGCTGTGGTCGGCCTCCCAGCAGATGATGTGGGCGGTCAGGAACTTGTCGACCTGGCCGTTGAAGAGCACCGTTCCGGCGTCGAGAGCCCGGTAGTCCCCGGTCGCCACGTCCCCGTACTCGCGGGTGACGCCACTTTGCTTACCGGCCTTGTCCGAGCTGGCGGAGTGGGCCCAGTAGAGCTCGTCGTCGCCGAGTTCGTTGGATTCCCGCTGGCAGCTGTATGCCTTCAGCTCCACCAGCACCTGCTCCGGCTTGGCGGTCGCCCGCGCGTCAGGGTGGTGGTCGGACGCCGTGACCACCGTGACGCCGTGCCCGTAGGCGCTCATGCCCTCGATGAACTCCGGGCTGTCCAGGGGTGCGCCCTCGTCGAGCCGGTCGAGGTCGACCAGGCTCAGGTTCGGCTGCGCCGCGACGTCGGCGCGCAGCGCGGGCAGGTCCTTGACCAGGTCCTCGAACGCGTACCCCTGTTCCATGCCGCGCGAGGTCAGCACGTCGGGAAACATCCCCAGGGCGTGTGACGACTGCTCATCGGCGAAGACCCGCCCCAGCTCACGGATCTCTTCCTCCGAGGCCAGCGGCCGCAGGAACTTCACCATCTGCGTTTCCAGATCGGTCAGTTCCCGCCCGTCGGCCATGCGGGCCGCGCCGCGCAGCATCACCCCGTACAGCAGACCCGTCGCCGCGGCAGGCGCCACCTTCGCCCCACCGAAGGTACCCAACGGCTTCAAGCCCTGGAGCTGTGCGCGCAGCCGCTTTATGCGCTCCGCTTGAGTGACCGTCACATCGCCCGATGCAGACATCAACCACTCCCAAGATCACAGACACGGATCTCCGCAGGTTACGGAGCGTGAGGGCCTGATCATTGCAAGGCGACTACAGACAGCAGAAGTCGGTTAACGGACAGTGTTTGCCGGAACTCGGCCATGCGAGGTATCTGTTTGCCCGCCCCACACGACCGGCTTCTCCGTCACCGTCGGAGCGTGTCGACGCGTTCCGCTCGTCCAGGCGGGACGAGTAGAGCGCGCGTCACCCGCGCCCAGGCGCTGCTCGCATCGCCTATTTGGTGAGGCTGATGGGCTTGCAGTCGGGGGTGGCGCAGGGAACGTCACTGTCGTCGCCGGGGAGCAGTCGGCTGGTGATGCGCTTGGTGGTGGGGGCTGAAGGTGCCCCAGTCTTCTGCCTGGACGTCGGTCGGCGCGACTTCGGTCAGGCGGCTGTCGCTGTTGTTCTCGGGGCGGATCTCGGTGACCTGGATCGAGCCCGGGGCGGGAGTCGGGGGGCCATTCTGTCGGGTCGGCACGCTGCCTTCCTGGCCACAGCGTCGCAGTAAAGATCAGCACCGGTCAGGCACCCCGGGGAAATGGCCGGTATCCGTCCCCGGCCCTGAGGACCTGAGGATCTGACCACCAGGGCGCGATTCCCGTGACGGTGCGGAGGGGGCCCGACGGGTCAGCGCGTGCGCGGATGCGGCTGAGCGCGCCGCTGGGTCCTGACCGCTGCCTGACCGCTTGCCGGTCGCGCCGGGCCGCGCCACCGGCGTCCCGCGAAGCCCAACGGAACTGACCCGTTCGATTCGCTCCATCGGCGAGAGCCGTTGGGACCGCGACAAGAGGGCGATGGTCGCCACCGGCCAGACAGCCGCCACCCTGTGGGGGAAGGTCACCGGGGCCGCCCGCGGGTGGACCCGGCTTCGTGAACCCGCGACTTCTGACAGCCGCACGTGCCAGCAGCCGCGCTCCGTGGGGGGAGAGCGCGGCGGCCGGCCGGTCGGGCCGAGGGGGTGGGGCCCTTCGGCCCGGCCGGTGGAGCCCGGTCCGTCCTACTCGACGACCTTCAGAAGCTTGTTCGCCGTGCCCGGGGACGGGTTGGTGATCTTGTCGGCGGTGGCCCCGCCGGTGAGCGCCTCGGCGACCTGGGCGGGGGTGGCGTCCTGGTGTCCGGCCAGGTAGACCGCCGCCGCGCCGGCGACGTGGGGCGTCGCCATGGACGTACCGGAGATGGTCTTCGTGCCGTCGTCGCTGTCGTTCCAGGACGAGGTGATGTCCGAGCCGGGGGCGTAGAGGTCCACCAGCGAGCCGAAGTTGGAGAAGCTCGACTGACTGTCGCCCTCGGCGGAGGAGGCGACGGTGATGGCCTCCGGGACGCGGGCCGGGGAGTGGTCCTTGGCGTCGCTGGCGTCGTTTCCGGCGGCGATCGCGAAGGTGACGCCGGAGGCGATGGCCTTCTGGACGGCCTCGTCGAGGGCCGGGTCCGCGCCCCCGCCGAGGCTCATGTTGGCGACCGAGGGGCCCTTGTGGTTGGCGGTCACCCAGTCGATGCCCGCGACGACCTGCTCGGTGGTGCCGGAGCCCGAGTCGTCCAGCACGCGGACTGCGACGATCTTCGCCTTCTTGGCGACGCCGTGCGCGTCCCCGGCGATGGTGCCCGCGACGTGGGTGCCGTGGCCGTTGCCGTCGTCCGCGTTGTCGTCGTTGTCGATGGCGTCGAAGCCGGAGGAGGCGCGTCCGCCGAAGTCCTTGTGGGTGACGCGGACTCCGGTGTCGATGACGTACGCGGTGACTCCCTCGCCCGCGCCGTCCGGGTACGTGTACTTCTTGTCGAGGGCGGTGTCGGCCTGGTCGATGCGGTCGATGCCCCAGGACGGCGGGTTGTCCTGGGTGGCGTCGGCGTGGAACTTCTTGTTCTGGACGACCTTGGCGACCGCCGGGTCGGCGGCGAGCCGCTTGGCCTCGGTCTCGGTGAGGCCGGAGGCGGAGAAGCCGTTGATGGCGGAGCTGAAGTTCCGCTTGAGTTCGCCGCCGTACGTCTTGGCGAGGGCCTTCTTGTCGGCCTTCTGGTCGAGCATCACGATGTAGCTGCCCGCTACCGCGCCTTCGGCGTTCGCACCGTAGACGGTCCCTACGGCGGGAGCCGCACCCGCTGTGGGGGCGGAGAGGGCGGTCAGTCCTGCCACGGCGGCGACAGTGGTTATCGCCGCGATCAGCTTGGTCTTGTGTATGGCCATGAAGAGGAAGTCCTCATCATTCTTTTGTGGGGGGAATGTGTGGGGGTACCCCCCAAGGACCGGAAGTCCTCCGGGGGTTGGGTCGAAACACTGGCGGATTGACGGCGACAGATCAAGACCTCCATACGGCCGTAATCCAATAAACAAAAATCCGTAATCAAAAATGGGGACAGTGCAGGCCGAGTCGGGCACAACGCCAACTCGACTTACTTCGAAGTCAGTTAACGCCTTCACAAAAAGCCGACCCCTTGCGAATATCGCAAGGGGTCGGCTCCTTCAATTCTTCTCTTCATCTCCGCAACTGCGGACGCGTCGCGACGCACAGACGCCCCGAGGGCGCGGATGCCTCTTTACGGAAGCTCCGCCTCGATGAGGTCGGCGGCCCGCTTGGTGCCCCCTTCCCTCTCCATCCCGGCCGCGATGTCGGCGAGCTTCCGCGCCACCTCGGGGTCGGACACGAGCAATTCGCCGGTGCTGCGCAGGAGTTCGGCGGTGGCGTCGTCCGTGTCGATGCGCCGGGCGACGCCAAGGCTCTGGAGCATGTCGGCGTTGCCGAACTGGTCGACGGCCTGCGGGACCGCGATCATCGGCGTGCGGGTGGCGAGACCCTCCTGGCTGCCGCCCGCACCCGCGTGGGTGACAAAGAGGTCGGCCTGCTTGAGGATGCTCAACTGCGGTACCCAGCGCGTCACTTCGACGTTGGCCGGGATCTCGCCGAGCTCCGACTCCTCGACGAACCTGCCGATCTGGAGCACCAGGTGCCAGCCGGGCAGGTCGCCGAATGCCTTCAGGCACGCGCGATAGAAGGCGGGCTGCTTGGTGAAGGCCGAGCCGAGGGAGACCAGGACGACCTTCTCCGCTTCCGCCGGGCGGTGCCACTCCCCCTGGTCGGCGCGCTCGCCCTGGCAGGCGCCGACGAAGGTGTGGATCGTCCTGTCGACGCGGTCGGCGTTCGGCTGGAGCGCCTCGGGGATGAGGACGAGGGAGCGGGTGGGCTCGATGAAGGCGAAGAAGTCGTCTCCCGGCAGGTCGTTCGCCTTCAGCCAGCCGCTGAAGCGGTTCATGTACGCCTGCCCGCGCTCGGACGCCAGGAGGCCCTCGTACATGGGCTTCATGACCTCTTCCTCGTACCCCTGCCAGCCGACCATGTTGGGCGAGAGCGAGATGGCGGGGACGCCCCAGCGGTGGGCCAGGACCGGGGCCGGGTAGGTGGTGATGTCGTGGATGACGAGGTCGGGCTCGTCGCCCTCGAATGCCTTGATCAGCTGCGGGAGGGCGTGGATGCCGTTCTCCAGGAACGGTTCGAGGTTCTCGACGAGTTCGGTGCCCCAGACTTCGGGGTCGGCGTTCTCGTCCGGGAGGGTCGAGGTGTAGATCACCGGCTCGGCGCCGGTGGCCGCGATCTTCTCCGCGTACGACTCCGGGATCGCGTAGCTCACCCGGTGGCCGCGCGCGACCAGTTCACGGACGACTTCGAGGCTCGGGTTGACGTGACCGGGGAAGGCGATGGAGAACATGGCGATGTGTGCGGCAGCACGAGGCGTGGTGTCCATGCTCGGCACGCTATGCGAGACGAGACGTCTCGTGCAAGTGTCTTTTCGGAACAGCTCATTCCTGCCACGCGATCCCTGCCACGCGATCAGCGCTGATAGCGCGCGAGCACCAAGTTGCCGTCCTTCTCCAGGCGTTGACGGAGTGCGGCCTCGTCGATCGCGCCGCTGTAGTACTCCTGGTAGGCGGGGGTGGCGACCTTGTCCTTCCACTCCTGGTAGCCGCGCACCGCCTGGGCGGGGGCCGACCGCAGGTGCCCGGCGAGGGCGGTGCCGGTGGCCCAGCCGTCCTTGGACGTGCGCAGGGAGGGATCCTTGAGGGCTTCCCTGCCGGTGGGCAGCATCCAGTCGCCCTTGGCGAGGCGGGTCATGTTGTCCGGCTCCAGGAAGAAGTCGATGAACTCGACCGCCTCCTTCTTGAACGGGCTGTCCTCGGCGACCGAGAGCGTCTGCGGGCTGACGCCCTGGGTGAGTCCCGCCTTGCCGGCCGGGGCCGGGAGCACCTTCCAGGGGAAGCCCTCGGGGGCCTGCTGGGCGATCTGCTGGCGGTAGGAGAAGCCGAGCGGGACCATCGCGTACTTGCCGCCGAAGAAGCCGGGGAGGGTGTCGGAGCCGCCCATGCCGAGGGTCGCCGCGGAGGCGGAGGCGTCGGTGTTGACCTGGTCGTGGACGGTGCCGGGGACGACCTCGTCACCGTCGGTGAAGCGGATGGTGGTCTTGCCGTCGTCGCCCTGGTGGAAGAGCTGACCGCCCGCCGACAGGCCCAGGTTGAGGGTGGCGGACACCGGTTCCTTGAGCGGCCAGGCGACGCCGTACCTGCCTTTGCCCATGTCGGTGGTCAGCCTCTTGGTGATCTGCCGGAACTCGTCCCAGGTCCAGGGCTGTTCGGGAGTGGGGATGCGGACGCCGGACGCCTTGAGGAGCTTCTCGTTGGCCATCAGGACGCGGGGTTCCTGGAGGAAGGGGACTCCGTACACCTTCTTGTCGAAGGTGGTGGTGTCCCAGCTCTGCTGCGGGATGTCGGCCCTGAGGCGGGCGGGCAGGAGCTGCGTCAGGTCGGCGAGGTGGCCGCCGTAGGAGAAGTCGGCGAGGTCGTCGGAGGCGTCGTGGATGATGTCGGGCGCCTCGCCGCCCTCGAAGGAGGTGAGGAGCTGGTCGTGGACGTTGTCCCAGCTGCCCTGGACGTAGTCGATCTGGACCTTGGGGTGCGCCGCGTTCCACTCCTTCACCAACTGCTTGTTGATGTCGACTGACTCCTTCTGCCAGGCCAGGGACTGGAAGCGGAGGTGGACCACGCCGTCCTTGTCGGGGCCGCGCTCGGCCGCCGCGCAGCCGGTGAGCAGCAGGGCCGTCGCCACGGCGGCGACCAGCGTGCGGGGTGCGCGCATCAGCTCTTCACCGCCCCGGCGAGCATGCCGCCCGTGATCCGCTTCTGGATGATCGCGAAGATCACCAGCGAGGGGAGGGTGGCGAGGAACGCGGCGGCGGCCAGCGGTCCGAGGTCGGCCGCCCCCTCCGCGCCGATGAAGTGCGTGAGGATGACCGGCAAGGTCTGCTTCTCCGGGGACTTGAGCAGGACGAGCGCGAAGAAGAACTCGTTCCACGCGGTGATGAACGCGAACAGTGCGGTGGCGATCAGTCCCGGCATGAGCAGTGGTGCGGTGACCGAGACGAGCGTACGGAGTCTGCCCGCGCCGTCGACCGCCGCCGCCTCCTCCAGCTCGCGCGGGACGGCGCGCACGTAGCCGACGAGCATCCACAGCGCGAAGGGCAGCGACCAGACGACGTACACCATGATCAGGCCCGGCAGCGAGTTGATCAGGTGCAGGTTCTTCAGGATCAGGAACAGCGGGATGATCACCAGCACGAACGGGAACGCCTGGCTGACCACGACCCACCCGGTCGCGGCGGTGGTGAGCCTGCTGCGGTGGCGGGCCATCACGAAGGCCATCGGGGTGGCGACGACGACGGCGATCAGGGCTGCGGAGAGCGCGGCGATCAGGCTGTTCCCGGCGGCTTCGAGGAGGGGCTGTTCCTCGAACGCCTGCCGGAAGTTGTCCAGGCCGGGGTCCTGGGGAATCCAGGTGGGGTGCAGGTCGCCCAGCTCGCGCGGGGACTTGAAGGCCGTCGAGATCAGCCAGAGGAACGGGAACGCGAGGAAGACCAGGTAGGCGAGGAGCGCCAGGTACTGGCCCGCGCGGGCGGGCCTGCCGGCGCGCATGGGGCCCGAGGTGAGGCTCACTTGTCGGCTCCTCCCTTGAGTCGGCCCGCCAGGAACACGGCGAGGAGTACGGAGATGGCGGCGACCATGACGCAGCCCATCGCGGCGGCGTAGCCGAACTGCCCGTAGCGGAAAGCCTGTTCGTAGGCGAAGAGCATCGGCAGGCGGGTGCGTCCGCCGGGGCCGCCGCTGGTCAGGACGTAGACCAGGGCGAAGGAGTTGAAGTTCCAGATGAAGTTGAGCGCGGTGATGGACAGCGCGATGGGCTTGAGGGCGGGCCAGGTGACGGCCCGGAAGCGGCGCCAGGCCCCGGCCCCGTCGAGGGCTGCGGCCTCGTGGAGTTCGTGCGGGGTGTTCTGGAGTCCGGCGAGGAGGGCGACGGTGGTCTGCGGCATGCCCGCCCAGATGCCGACCAGGATGACGGCGGGCAGCGCGGTGGCGAGGCCGGTGAGCCAGTCGCGGCCCTCCCCCAGGCCCAGCGTGCGGAGGGTCTCGTTGAGGATGCCCGCGTCGGGGTTGTACACGAGCCGCCACATGATGCCGACGACGACTTCGGGCATCGCCCACGGGACGATGGCCAGCGCCCGCGCCAGCCAGCGGAAGCGGAGGTTCTGGTTGAGCAGCAGGGCCAGGCCCAGGGCCAGCAGGAACTGGGGAACGGTGACGCCGACGGCCCAGAGCAGACCGATCCGGAAGGAGTCCCAGAAGAGGGTGTCGTGCAGCAGGTCGGCGAAGTTGAGGGTGCCGGTCCACTGGGTGGGCGCGGTGCGGCCCGACTGGGAGTCGGTGAAGGCGAGGGCGATGCCGTAGAGCAGCGGGCCGACGCTGAGGATCAGGATGGGGATGAGCGCGGGCAGGACCAGGAACCAGGTCCCGAAGTCGGGTTTCCGGCCACCCGGTTCCCGCTGTCCCGGCTTCTTGGCCGACTGCCCCTTGCTGGTCGCCAGTGTCACAGATTCGGCTCCTTCAGGCAGTTTGCGCGATTCAGGCGACTTATACCGTTCTGGTCGTCCCGCGGCCCCCGTCATCGTGCTGACGACCCGTTGGTTCGTCAAGCCAACCTGCACGGATGCGAGACTTTGTCGGATTCGCATCACCGGGTACACGGGAGAAGCACGACGATGGACGAGAAGCGCGCACGCGAGGTGCTGGAGGCCACCGGCCTCGGCACCGGGGCGGCACTGGTGTCCCTGGGCGAGAACGCGGTGTTCACGGTGGAGAACGCCGGGGGCGCGAGCGGTTCCTTCGTGGCCAAGGTCGGCCGGGGCTCCCCCGACCTGGCCGCCCGCGCGAAGCGCGAACTGGCCGTCGGCGAGTGGCTGGCGGAGGCAGGCGTTCCGGCCGTGCGGCCCGCCGCCGAGAAGCCGTGGCTGGTGGACGGCCACCCGGTGACGCTCTGGCACCGGCTGCCCGACGCCGTACGTCCCTCGGAGCCGAGGGACGTGGCGGAGCTGCTGAACCTGGTGCACGCGCTGCCCGCCCCGTCGTTCACGCTGCCGCCCCGGGACTTGCTGGACGGGGTCGAGCGGTGGCTGCGGCTGGCGGGCGACGCCATCGATCCCGAGGACGCGGTGTACCTGCGGGGCCGCCGGGACGGTTTCGCCGCCTCCGCCGCCGCGCTCGTCCCGCAGCTGCCGCAGGGCCCGATCCACGGGGACGCACTGCCCCGCAACGTGATGGTGGGGCCCCAAGGGCCGGTCCTGGTCGACCTGGAGACCTTCTCCTCGGACTTCCGGGAGCACGACCTGGTGGTGATGGCGCTGTCCTTGGACCGCTACGGGCTGCCCGAGGAGCGCTACGACGCCTTCGTCGCCGCGTACGGCTGGGACGTCCGCGCCTGGGACGGCTGGACGGTGCTGCGCGGCGCGCGGGAGACGGCGAGCTGTGCGTGGGTCGCCCAGCACGCGCCGACCAACCCGAAGGCGCTCGCGGAGTTCCGTCGCCGGGTGCGGTCGCTGCGGGACAACGACCCGCAGGTGCGCTGGTACCCGTTCTAGAAGCCTCCCGGCCGGTCCGCGGCTCGGGGGCCGGTCAGCTCTTCGTGGCGGCCGGGCTCGGGGCGCGCAGCGGCCAGGCGGGGTCGATGACGGCATCGGCGGTGCCCTTCTTCCGGAGGAACTCCTGGAAGCCGGTCGCCCAGTCCGCGTACCACCGCACCTGCTCCTGGTGCAGCTCCGGCAGGGCGAGAGCGGCGATCGTGGGGTGCCGCTCCGCTATCGCGATCGCCACCCGGACCGCCGCCAGCGCGTCCGCCGACGCCTCGTGCGCCCCGTCCAGCTCCACTCCGTACTCCACGCAGACCGCTTCGAGGGTGCGCTTGCCGCGCCGGTAGCGGTCGACGGCCCGGTCGATGGTGAGCGGGTCGACGACGGGGCCGATGCCCTGCTCCCCCGTGCGCGCGGCGAGCCGGTCGCCGAGCGCGGGCAGCCCGTGCCGGGCCAGCTCGGCGGAGAGCAGCGTCAGGTCGAAGGCCGCGTTGTACGCGATCACCGGCACGCCCCGTGCCCAGTGGTCGACCAGGAGGTCGGCGATCTCGTCCGCGACCTCGCGGACCGGGCGGCCCTCGGCGCTCGCGTGCTCGCTGCTGATGCCGTGTATCGCCGTGGCCTGGGCCGGGATTCTGATGCCGGGATCGGCCAGCCACAGCCGCCGCTCCACGACGTCCCCGCCCCGCACCTCCACGACCGCCGCCGTCACGATGCGCGACTCCAGCGGCTCCGTACCCGTGGTCTCCAGGTCGAAGCCGATCAGCGATTCCCCGTGCCATCCCATTCCTGGGCCTCCTTGAGTGTTCTCCCCCAACGGAGAACCACCCTCGCACGCAGCACTGACAATCCGGCCCCCGAAGATCATCGACGTTCGCGCACGAAGCCGCACGAAGCAACGTGAAACCACGCGAAGCCGCACGGAGCAACATGAAGTCCCGCGAAACCGCCCGACGCCCCGCGAGGAGGCCAGGACCGGTCAGGAGACCGGCCGCGAATCCGTCCAGACCGACTCGAATTCCTCGCGGTAGGTCTCGAAGAGCCCGGCCTCGGTCTCCTGCCCGTGCCGCACCACCCCGTCGCGCCCGCCCCGCCCGCCGCCGCGCAGCACGAGCACCGGGGCCTCCATGCCGCGCGCCCTGCGGAGGTACGACTGGACGACGGCCAGGCCGCCGGGACCGTCGCCGTCGACGAGGTACGCGGTGAAGCGCGGCGTCTCGTCGAAGACCTGGATCTGGAAGGCCCCCGGGTCCCGCAGGCTGGCCCGCACCCGCCGCATGTGCAGGATGTTCATCTCGACGGACCTGCTCAGCTCGCCCTTGCGCAGCCCGAGTTCGCGCTCGCGGCGCTTGACGGAGCTGCTGGCCGGGTTGAGGAAGAGCAGCCGCACCCGGCAGCCCGCCTCCGCGAGACGCACGAGCCTGCGCCCGGAGAAGTTCTGCACGAGCAGGTTGAGCCCTATCCCGATCGCGTCGACGCGCCGGGCCCCGCCGAAGAGGTCCTCCGCGGGCAGCTGCCGCTGGAGGCGCACCCGGTCGGGGTGGACGGAGACGACGTCGGCGTACCGGTCGCCGACGAGGTCCTCGACCGCGTCCACCGGCATCCGGTCGGCGGACGGCGCTCCGGAGCCCGCGCCGAGGATTTCGAGCAGCCGCGCGGAGGCCCGTTCCGCCTGGGCGAGGACGGTCTCGGACAGTGCGCGGTTGCGGGAGACGACGTTGCGGGTGACCTCCAGCTCGTCCAGCGCCAGTTCCACGTCGCGGCGGTCGTCGTAGTACGGCTCGAAGCACGGCCAGTGCTGCACCATCAGCTCGCGCAGCTGCGGCAGCGTCAGGAAGCTCAGGACGTTGTCGTCGGCCGGGTCCAGGAGGTAGCCCTTCCTGCGGCTCACCTCGCGCACCGCGACGGCGCGCTGCACCCACTCCTGCCCCGCGGGCCCGGCCGCGGCCACGACCCACTCGTCGCCGTGCACCGGTTCGTACACCGGGCGCAGCACGGCGGCGACGACGGCGCGCATGCGCTGCTCGACGAGATTGAGCCAGATGTAGGCGCGTCCGGCGCGCTGGGCGCGCGTACGCACCTCGCTCCAGGCGTCCGTGCCCCAGTCCAGTTCCGCGCCGATCTCCATCGGTCGCGCGAGCGAGACCGTACCGGGCGGGATGTCGCCCGAGCCCCCCTCGTGACCCGTGTCACCTGGGGGTAGCTCCAGCCCTCCCGAGCTCACCCACGCACCGCCTTCTGCCCGCTTCTGACTGTTGTCCGGCTGCCGTCCGGCCGCTGTCCGCACGTTGTCCGGCCTCCGCCGACGATCAAGGAAGGGTACTCCGGGAGGGGCGGCCGGTGCAGCCGTTCCCCCAGACGGCCACAACCGCCCGGCGATCGGGCCGCATTGGGGCACGATTCGGGGGAAGATCTGACGCTACCGCACCACCTTGGCCGCCATCAGAAGTGGAAGAGTCGATCGCATGCAGGTCTGGCCGGGAGAGGCTTACCCCCTGGGCGCCACGTACGACGGCGCCGGAACGAACTTCGCGGTCTTCTCGGAGGCCGCCGAGCGCATCGAGCTGTGTCTGCTGCACGACGACGGTTCGGAGACCGCCGTCGAGCTGCGGGAGTCCGACGCGTTCGTACGGCACGCCTACCTGCCCGGCATCATGCCGGGCCAGCGCTACGGCTACCGCGTCCACGGCCCGTACGAGCCCGCCCGGGGGCTGCGCTCGAACTCGGCGAAGCTCCTGCTGGACCCGTACGCGAAGGCGATCAGCGGGGAGATCGAGTGGGGCGAGGCGGTGTACGGCTACCACTTCGGGAAGCCGGACTCGCGCAACGACCAGGACTCCGCGCCGCACACCATGACGTCGGTGGTGGTGAACCCGTACTTCGACTGGGGCGACGACCGGCCGCCCCGGACGGCGTACCACCACACCATCCTCTACGAGGCGCACGTCAAGGGCCTCACGATGCTGCACCCGGACCTCCCGGACGAGCTGCGCGGTTCGTACGGCGCCCTGGCGCATCCGGCGATCATCGACCACCTGGTGGAGCTGGGGGTGACCGCGCTGGAGCTGATGCCGGTGCACCAGTTCGTGAACGACCACCGGCTGGTCGACGCGGGCATGAACAACTACTGGGGCTACAACACGATCGGCTTCTTCGCCCCGCACAACAGCTACGCGTCCTGGGGCGACCGAGGCGAGCAGGTGCTGGAGTTCAAGACGGCGGTCAAGGCGCTGCACGAGGCGGGCATCGAGGTCATCCTCGACGTGGTCTACAACCACACGGCGGAGGGCAACCACCTGGGGCCCACACTGTCGTTCCGGGGCCTGGACAACGCCTCGTACTACCGGCTGGCGGACGACCCGAAGTACTACATGGACACCACCGGCACCGGGAACTCGCTGCTGATGCGCTCCCCCCACGTGCTCCAGCTGATCATGGACTCGCTGCGGTACTGGGTGACCGAGATGCGGGTGGACGGGTTCCGCTTCGACCTCGCGGCGACCCTCGCCCGGCAGTTCCACGAGGTGGACCGGCTGTCGTCGTTCTTCGACCTGGTGCAGCAGGACCCGGTCGTCAGCCAGGTGAAGCTGATCGCGGAGCCGTGGGACGTCGGCGAGGGCGGCTACCAGGTGGGCAACTTCCCGCCGCTGTGGACGGAGTGGAACGGCAAGTACCGCGACACCGTACGGGACATGTGGCGGGGCGAGCCGCAGACGATAGCGGAGTTCGCGGGCCGCCTGACGGGGTCCTCGGACCTCTACCAGGACGACGGGCGGCGGCCGCTCGCCTCCATCAACTTCACCACCTGCCACGACGGGTTCACCCTGCACGACCTGGTGGCGTACAACGACAAGCACAACACCGCCAACGGCGAGGGCAACCGGGACGGCGAGAGCCACAACCGGTCCTGGAACTGCGGTGCGGAGGGCCCCACCGACGACGGCGAGGTCCTGGCCCTGCGACAGCGGCAGATGCGCAACTTCGTGGCGACGCTGATGCTGTCCCAGGGGGTGCCGATGCTGAGCCACGGCGACGAGTTCGCCCGCACCCAGCACGGCAACAACAATGCCTACTGCCAGGACAACGAACTGTCCTGGGTGCCCTGGCCGGGGCCGGACGCCGACGGCAACAAGACGGAGGACGGCACCCTTCTGCTGTTCACCCGCGCCATGGTGGCGCTCAGGCGCGAGCATCCGGTGTTCCGGCGCAGGCGCTTCTTCCACGGGCGTCCGGTGCGCGGCACGCAGGACGAGCTCTCCGACATCGCGTGGTTCACCCCGGAGGGCGAGGAGATGACGCAGGAGGACTGGGAGGCCGCGCACGCCAAGGCGATCACGGTGTTCCTCAACGGGGAGGCGATCTCGGAGCCGGGCCCGCGCGGGGAGCGGATCACGGACGATTCCTTCCTGCTGATGTTCAACGCCAGTGCCGAGACCCTCGAATTCCGTGTTCCGCAGGACCACGGGGAGCAGTGGGAGGTCGTGGTGGACACCGCGCGGGAGGACGGGGTGCCGCCCGGCACCGGCGCGAAGGTCGACAAGGGCGAGCACCTCACGCTGATCGGCCGCTGCCTGACGGTGCTTCAGCGCCCCGCGTGACGGCTCCCCGCGCTGCGGTGCGCACCCGGCCGGTCCGGGGGCGCACCGCCCAGGAGAGGGCCGCGCACAGGACCGCCGCGCCGAGCACCACGGCGAAGGCGGCGGGCGGGCCGCTGGACTCGGCGAGCCGGCCGGAGAGCGCCAGGGCGAGGGCCTGACCGCCGACGATGCCGCTCATGAGGTACGCCATCGACTCGGCGAGCCTGGTGGCGGGCACGACGCGCTCGGTCAGCCCGAAGATCGTGATCATGTTGGGGGCGAGCGCGACGCCCAGGACGACCACGGCGACGTACAGCGGCCACAGCTGCGACACGAACAGGAGCGGCACCGAGAGCACCACCAGGGCCGCGGTGGCGATGCGCCAGCGGGTGCTCAGGGCGACGCTCGCGGGGACGGCGGCCATGGAGAACCCGGCGACGGCGCTCATGACGCCCATGGCGGCGTAGACCAGCCCCGCCTGCTCCGGCGTCCCGAGGTCCTCGGTGAGGGCGGTGATGCCCGCCTGGGACGCGCCGAACATGGCGCCCTGGAGGGCCATCGCGAGGCGCAGGGCGTACACCGAACCAGGCAGCCTCGTACGTTCGCCCGACGGGGTGCGCGCGGCGGGACGTAGCAGGGACGCCGTCGGATGCAGGGCGAACCACGTACCGCATACGGCGAGGAGTCCTGCGGCGGCGAGCAGTGCGGCGGCGGGGTGCGCGACGGCGACGGCGAGGCCCACGAGGGCGGGTCCCAGGACGAAGGTGACCTCGTCGAGGGTGCCCTCGAAGGAGAGCACCGTGCCGATGAGGCGCTCGTCGGCGTCCTCGCGACGGGCGAGCGCCAGGGTGCGGGTGCGCGACATCGGGCCGATCTGCGGCACGGACGCGCCCGCGACCACGGCGATCAGGGCGAGCGTCAGGGTGTCCGGGCGGGCGAGCGAGGCGAGCACCAGGGCGGTCACGGCGACGGCGTTGAGGAGGGTCGCGGATAGCACCACGACGCGCTGTCCGCGCCGGTCGGCGGCCCTGCCGAGCAGGGGTCCGCCGACGGTCTGTCCGGCCGCCAGGGCGCCGCCCACGAGTCCGGCGGTGGTCAGGCTGCCGCTGGTCTCGGCGACCAGCAGGAGGGTTCCCAACTGGCACATGGCCAGGGGCAGCCTGCCGAGGAAGGACACCAGGGGCAGTACAGGGCCGGTGAGCGCCATCGCCTCTTGATAGCTCTTCCGGTACGTCCGCAGAGCACCTGAACCTTCCCTCTTCTTCGGTGACTTGTTCATGGAAGCCATCAGGAGAAATTAGCTCCGTGCCCGCGAGCGGACGCATGGGCCGATGACACAGAAGCCCCGAATGCGGGTACGTACGTTCGCATGACGCCGACCTCCACCTACCGCCTTCAGCTGCAGCCCGACTTCCCCTTCTCGGCCGCCGAGGAAGCGGTGCCGTACCTGGCCGCCCTCGGGGTCTCGCACCTGCACCTGTCGCCGGTGCTGGAAGCAGTGCCCGGATCCCTGCACGGGTACGACGTGGTGGACCACGCGCGCGTGCGCGAAGAGCTGGGCGGCGAGGAGGGCCTGCGGGCGCTCTCCCGCACGGCCCGCGCGCACGGGCTCGGCCTGGTCCTGGACATCGTGCCCAACCACATGGCCGTGCCCGCGCCCGAGCACCTCAACGCGCCGCTGTGGGAGGTGCTCAGGGAGGGTCCGGCCTCCCGTTGCGCGAGCTGGTTCGACCTGGACTGGGAGGGCGGCGGCGGCAAGCTCCTGCTCCCCGTCCTGGGCGGCAGGCTCGGCGAGGAGATCGGGCACCTCCGGGTGGAGGGCGGGGTGCTGCGCTACTTCGACCACGCCTTCCCGCTGCGCGAGGGCACCGAGAAGCTTCCTCTGCCGGAGCTGCTCGACGCCCAGTGGTACCGGCTCGCCTGGTGGCGGCTGGCCCGCACGGAGCTCAACTACCGCCGCTTCTTCACCATCTCGGACCTCATCGGTGTGCGGGTCGAGGATCCCGAGGTGTTCGCCGCCTCGCACGCGAAGATCCTCCAGCTGGTGCGCGAGGGCGTCGTCGAGGGCCTGCGGATCGATCACCCGGACGGGCTGGCCGCGCCCGGCGACTACCTGCGACGGCTGGCGGACGCGACGGAGGCGGGCCGCGAGAGCGCGGAGGGCCAGGAGGAGCCGGAGAGCCCGGTGTGGACGGTGGTCGAGAAGATCCTCACCGGCGACGAGCGGCTGCCCGCCGACTGGCCGGTCGCGGGGACGACCGGCTACGACGCCCTGCACCGGATCGACGGACTGTTCAACGATCCCACGGGGGCCGACGAACTCACCGAGCTGTACCGGGCGTTCGCCGACCCGCCCGGCGACCGGGGCGGCTACTGGGCGGCGACAGTGCGCCGCGCCGCCCACCGGGTCCTCGCCCACGAACTGGCCGCCGAGACCGGCTTCCTGGTGCGTGCGGCGGGACGCATCTGCGCCGCCGACCCCGCCCTGCGGGACCACGCTCCCTGGGCACTGCACAGTGCCCTGCACGAGCTGTTGGTACGGATGCCCGTCTACCGCCCCTATGTGGCGGCGGGCGGCCCCACCCCCGAGGAGGCGGAGGCGACCCTGCCGCCGGAGGCGGTGCGCGAGGCGAAGGCGGCGTTCTCCGTGCCGGAGGAGGCCGCGGCGGTCGACGTCGTGCGCGAACTGGGGCTGGGGCGGCTGGGAGCGGGGCCCGACCACCAGGCTTTCTGCGTCAGGTTCGCGCAGACGGCGTCGGCGCTGCGCGCCAAGTCGGTGGAGGACACCGCGTTCTACCGCTACGCGCCGCTCCTCTCGGCGGCGGAGGTCGGCGGGGACCCGGGGCGGCCCGCCGTGTCCCCGGACGAGTTCCACGCGTTCTGTGCCCGCCTGGCCCGGGACTGGCCGGGCACCGGCACCGTACTGTCCACGCACGACACCAAGCGCAGCGCGGACGTACGGGCACGCCTGGCGGTGCTGACCGAGTGCCCGCAGCGGTGGGCGGGCCTGCTGCGGCGGTGGGCGCAGACGGCCGCGGCCCCGGACCCGCACGCCGCGTGGACGGCCTGGCAGACGGCTGCCGCCGTTCCCTACGCGGGACCGGACCGGCTGGTGCCCGCCCTGCTGAAGGCCGCCAGGGAGGCGGGGCTGCACACGAGCTGGACGGAGCAGGACGCGGGCTACGAGCAGGCCCTGGAGGCGTTCGTACGGTCAGGGCCGTGCGGGACCGCACAGTACGAACTGTCGCTGTTCTCACGGGAGCTGGCGCCCCACACGAGGGCGAACGTGCTGGGCGCCACGCTGGTGCACCTGACGATGCCGGGGGTGCCGGAGCTGTACCAGGGCACCGAGCGGGAGTACCTGGCGCTGGTCGACCCGGACAACCGGCGTCCCGTCGCCTTCGACGCGCGCACCCTCGCGGAGGCCCCTGCGGGCGTCACCCTGTCGCAGGAGAAGCTGGCCCTGACGACGACCGCCCTGGCGTTGCGCCGGGAGCGGCCCGAGGTCTTCGGGGAGTGCGCGACGTACACCCCCCTGTCCGCCACGGGGCAGGCGGCCAGGCACTGTGTCGCGTTCACCCGCTCCGGGGAGACGGTGACCGTGGTGACCCGGCTGTCGCTGCGGCTGGCGGAGGCGGGTGGCTGGCGGGACACCGTACTGACGCTGCCGGAGGGACGGTGGGCTGACCGGCTGCCGGGCGGGCGGGAGTTCGAGGGGGCGGTGCCTCTGGTGCGGCTGCTCGCGGAGCGGCCGGTGGCACTGTTGGTACGGGCGCCGGGTACAGCCACGTAGGAGTGCCGGGGTGCGGCCTCAGCGCCGTACGGGCGTCTCGTACGACGACGAGGAGGACGACGAGGAGGGCCCGGCCGACGAGGACGACGACGAGGGCCCGGCCGACGGTGGCGTGCCACGGATGGGTGGCGCACCACCGTGCCGTTCTGACAGCCAACCTTCCTACTGGCCGGCCAACGTGAAGACAAGCCCGGTGGACGCCTCCATGACACAGGCGTTGGGGTAGTTCTTGGCGAACACCATGCGGCGGCCGTCCCACCTGCCGTACGCCATGGCCGTCACCGGCTTGTAGATCATCGGGCAGGCGACGTCGGCGCGCTTGATCCTCGCGATGTCCCCGTCGACGGCGGCGAGCTGCTTGCAGGCGTTCTTCGCGTTCGGGTGGCCCGAGTTCTTCGCGGGCGGACACGTCAGCAGGGTGCCCGACAATTCGCTGACGACGTCCTCGCCCTGGATCACCGCGAGGTACATCCAGTTGTCCGGGTGCGCCTCCCGCGCGGTGGCCTGCTGGGCGGTCGCGCCGCCCGCCGAGGCGAGGAGGGCGGCGGTCGCGGCGGTCGCGACGAGGGTCTGGCGCACTGCGCTTCGTACTGCCGACATGGGCGTCACCGTTCTGTGCACGGGTGCGCGCGGACGGTCGTCCGCGCCGGTGCGTGCATCGGCACGGGGGCGGCCCGCGTTGACTCGTACTGGGCCGAACGGCCCACAGGAGCAGTCCCGCCTCAGGTCGCCGAGAGCCGGAAGGACATACGGCCGAAGCTGACCTGATCGCCGTCGTTGACGACCGCCGTGCCCGTCACCCGACGGCCGTTGACACAGGTGCCGTTGGTCGAGCCGAGGTCACGGAGAATCCACAGACCGCCCTGCCGGAGCAGTTCCGCATGCCGCCGGGAGACGGTCTCGTGGCTGAGCCGCAGCCCGTTGCCGATGTCCCGGCCGATCAGCAGCGGGGTGGGCCCGGGGGTGGGCAGCAGCAGTTTCGGCAGCCGTTCGGTCGTCCAGGCCCTGCGCAGCCGCACGGTGAAGGCGGAGGCGCGGCTCACCGCGCCGAACATCCGGCGGGCCCAGCGGCCGTCGGTGTCCAGGTCGGAGGTGAGCATCGCGAGGTCGGCGGACTGCCGGGCGGCGAGGGCCAGTTCCATCCGCTGGAGGAAGGTCTCGTGGGAGAGCTTGCCCTGGGCGGCGCCCTCGCGGAGCTGGGCCAGCGCACGGTCCCGTTCGGCGTCGGAGAGCCGCGCCGGGTAGGTGTGGGGCTCGTAGGGGGGCGTCACAGGAGGATTGTCGGGCCGAGGTGCCCGAGGTGTCCAGCAGGCCGGGGATTCTGGCATCGTGCACACATCAAAACCGTACTGATCTGCGACAACACTCTGCTCAAGGAGCGCTTTTGTCCGTAATACTCCGTCCCCTCGCAGGCCCCGAAGAGCTCGGACTGTTCCTCGGGCTCACCTACTCGCTCGACCACGAACTGGCCGACGACCTCGCCGGAGGCCGTCGACTGCCCTCGTGGATGTGGGTCGCCGAGCGCGGGGGCCGGGTGCTGGCCAGGGTCGCCTGGTGGACCGGGCAGCCCGGGGGCGCGCCGCAGGCTCTGGACTTCTTCGATCTGGACGACACGCTTCCGGAGCCGGAGCGCTCCGGCGTCGGGGCGGAGCTGCTGAAGCGGGCGGCGGCGGCCGTGCTGCCCGATGAGGTGTCCGCGTGGCCGGAGTACGGCCGCTTCGTACCCGGCGACTGGCACGAGGACGACGCCGTACGGGGCGCCGTCGAGGCCCGCATGAAGATCCTGGAGGCGACCGGGGCCCGGCTGCTGGTGGAACGCCTGCGGCTGGAGTGGCGTCCGGGGACGCCGGTCGCCGAGCCGTCGGGGCGGCTGGCCTTCCGGCCCGTGAAGGACCGCGAGGATCTGGTGGCGCTGATGACACCGGTGCTGGAGGGCACCCTCGACGCGCACGGCCAGGCCGACCTGGCGGGCGGGCTGAGCCCGCGCGAGGCCGCCGAACTGCACTACGACGAGGAGTTCGCGCACTTCACGACACCACGGAGCTGGTGGCGCGTCGCCGAACTCGCCGAGGGCGGCGCACCGGTGGGCTTCGTCGTCCCGGCCCGCAACAACTACCACCCGATCATCGCCTACATCGGGGTACTGCCCGCCCACCGGGGCAACGGTTACATCGACGAGATCCTCGCCGAGGGCACCCGTGTGCTCGCCGCCGAGGACGTGCCGCGCATCCGCGCCGCGACGGATCTCGGCAACGTACCGATGGCCGGGGCGTTCGCCCGCGCCGGTTACGTCACCTTCGAACGGGCACTCAATATGACCTGGGGCTGACCGAGCTCTCCCCCGGGCAGAGCCGTCCCCGTGCAGAGCTCGCCGACGAAGAGGGGCCGTCAGTGCTGTTCGAGGTGTGGGCGCCGCAAGCCGACGAACGGGTCACGCTGCACCTGCCCGAAGCGGCTGTGCAGACGTACGCCATGGAGCGCGACCGGGATCGGGCGGGCTGGTGGACGGTACGGGCGGAGGCCGGGCACGGCAGCCCGTACGGCTTCTCCCTGGACGGCGGGCCGGTCCGCCCCGATCCCCGCTCGCGCCGCCAGCCGGAGGGGCCCGACGGGCCCAGTGCCGTCGTGGACCACGACGCGTACGAGTGGGCGCGGGAGTGGGAGGGGCGGTCGCTGTCGGGTGCGGTGCTCTACGAGCTGCACATCGGCACGTACACCCCCGAAGGCACCTTCGACGCGGCGGCGAAGAGGCTCGCGCATCTGGTGGAGCTCGGGATCACCCATGTCGAGCTGATGCCGGTGTGTCCGTTCCCGGGGACGCACGGGTGGGGGTACGAGGGGGTGTCGCTGTGGGCGGTGCACGAGCCGTACGGCGGTCCGGACGGGCTGAAGCGGTTCGTCGACGCGGCGCACGCGGCGGGGCTCGGGGTCGTCCTGGACGTGGTGCACAACCACCTCGGCCCGTCCGGCAACCACCTGCCGCTGTTCGGCCCGTACTTCACCCAGACGCACCACACCCCGTGGGGTTCGGCGGTGAACCTGGACGCGCCGGGCTCCGACGAGGTGCGCGCGTACTTGCGCGAGAGCGCCCTGTCCTGGTTGCGGGACTACCGGATCGACGGGCTGCGGCTGGACGCCGTGCACGCGCTCGCCGACACCAGGGCGCTGCACTTCCTGGAGGAGCTGTCGGCCGCCGTGGACGCCCAGGCGGCGGAGGCGGGCCGCCCGATGTTCCTGATCGCCGAGTCCGACCAGGGCGACCCGCGCACCACCACCCCTCGTACGGCGGGCGGGCTCGGCCTGCACACACAGTGGAACGACGACTTCCACCACGCCCTGCACACCGCCCTGACCGGCGAGTCCCAGGGGTACTACGCGGACTTCGCGCGCGCACCACTGGAGGCGCTCGCGAAGACCCTCACGCGGGTGTTCTTCCACGACGGCACGTACTCGTCCTTCCGGGGGCGTACGCACGGGCGCCCGGTGGACCGCACGACGACGTCCGCGCACCGCTTCCTCGGGTACGCGCAGACGCACGACCAGATCGGCAACAGGGCCCTGGGCGACCGGCTGTCCTCTTCGCTCTCCCCCGGGCTGCTGGCGTGCGCCGCGGCGCTCGTGCTGACGAGCCCGTTCACGCCGATGCTGTTCATGGGCGAGGAGTGGGGTGCGCGCACGCCCTGGCAGTTCTTCACCGACCACACCGATCCGGAGCTGGCCGAGGCGGTGAGGACCGGCCGCAGGCGGGAGTTCGCGGCGCACGGCTGGGCGGCGGAGGACATCCCGGACCCCCAGGACCCGCGCACCCGGGAGCGCTCCTGCCTGGACTGGTCGGAGCCGGACCGTGAGCCGCACGCCCGCCTGCTCGCCTGGTACCGGGAGCTGATCGCCCTGCGCCGCACGCACCCGGACCTGTCCGACCCGGACCTGGCGGCGGTACGGGTCGCCCACGCGGCGCACGGGGCGGGGCGCTGGATCGCGTACCGCAGGGGTGATGTGCGGGTGGCGGTGAACCTGGCACAGGACCCGGCGACCATCGGGCTGGGCCGCAACGGGCGCACCAGGGTGCTGGCGGCGTGGGAGCCGGTGGAGGCGCCGAAGCGGGACGGGGTGCTGGTGCTGCCTGCGCAGGCGTGCGTGGTGCTGGGGAGTTGACCAACCGGGCGCGTGCGCCCGGTGCCGCCTCACAGAGCCCGGTGCCGCCTCGAAGAAGGGTGCCGCCTCAGAGAGAGGCGACACCCCGCAGGTCACCCCTGGTGCGGCGGCGGCCCCGTGCTCTCCCTGGGTTCCAGGTGCGGCAGTTCGCCCTGGAGGCTGCGTACGGGTGAGCCGTCGAGGACCGCGAGGAGCTCCTGTGCGGCGAGGCGGCCGAAGCCCGGGGTGTCGCGCACCAGGGCGGTCAGCCGGGGGTGGGTGACCCGGCAGAGCGCCGAGTCGTCCCACGCGACGATGGACAGCTCACCGGGCACGGAGACGCCGCGTCCGGCGGCCACGGAGGCACCGGCGACGGCCATCACGTCGTTGTCGTAGACGATTGCCGTGGGGCGGGTGCGCGGCGGCTCGTCGAGGATGCGGCGGGTGGCCTCGGCGCCCTCCGCGTCGGAGTAGTCGGTGGCCACCGAGCGCACCTCGTCCGGTGTGAGGTCGCGGCGGGCCGCCTCCGCGCGCAGCGACACGATGCGCCGCTCCGTGTGCGCGAGGCCGCGCATTCCGGCGACGTGGACGATGCGGCGGTGTCCGAGGGAGTGCAGGTGGTCCAGTACGGAGGCCATGGCGCCCGCGTCGTCCGCCCACACGTTGGAGACGGGCAGGGGCGTCTGCGCGCGGTGGGCGTCGGCCTCCAGGCCGCCGATGACGACGGCGGGCAGCCCCAGGGAGGCCAGCAGGGCGGGGCGCGGGTCGTCGACCCTGGGGTCGACCACCAGGACGCCGTCGACGCGCCGTTCGGCCCACCAGCGGCGCAGGACGGCCAGTTCCGTGTCGAGGTCCTCCACCACCTGGAAGAGCAGTGCCACCTGACGGGACGACAGCGCCTCCTGGATGCCGGAGACGAGCTGGAGGAAGAACGATTCGACGCCCAGGGTGTGCGCGGGGCGGGCGAGCACCAGTCCGGCGCACCCGGAGCGTTCGCCGGAGAGCGCGCGGGCGGCGCTGTTGGCCTGCCAGCCGAGTTCCTCGGCGACCCTGCGCACCCTTTCGCGCGTGCCGGGCGAGACGCCCGGACGGTCGTTGAGGGCGAAGGACACGGCGCTCTCGGAGACTCCGGCGCGGCGGGCGACGTCCTTCATGGTGGGCCTGCGCGAGGGACGGGGCCGGATGCCGTCACCGGACGCGGCAGCAGAGGTCATGGGGCGGGGGTCCTCTCGGGGGCGCGGGTCTGTGCAGGGGATTCGGGGGCGTGTGCAGGGGGTTCGGGGGCGTGTGCAGGGGGTTCGGGGCTCGGTGCAGACGGTTCTGGATGCGGCGGAAGAGGTTCTTCCACCCGTACGTCGACGGCCGCGCTGTACGCGACGCGGCCCTGTCCGACCGCCTTGACCAGCACCCAGTACGTGCCGGGTGCGGTGTCGACGGGAGGGTGCAGGGTGAAGCGGGCCTCGGCCGTGCCGTCCGCCGGGACGTCGACGACGCACGAGCGGGGACCGGCCAACTGCCAACCACCGTACGGGGACACCAGGATGGCTTCGCAGCGGACGGCGCCGCGCAGGGTGTTCGACAGGTGGACGGGCAGGGGGGTGCTCGCCCCTGCGGCGATGCGGACGGGCCCCTCGGGCACTGTCACGGTGATGCCCGGCACGGACGGGTCATGGCCCGCGACGGTGACGGTGAGGCTGTCCTCCACGGCGGTGCCGTCCTGGAACTCGGCCGTCACCCGCACCAGGTGGTCGCCCGGTGCGGCCTCTTGAGGCGGCCGCACCGAGAACGGCAGGCGCACGTGGCCGCCCGCCTCCAGGGTGACCGTTTCCCGGGTCAAGGAGGTCACCCAGCCGGAGGGCGCGTGCACGGTCACGGCTGCTTCGCCCGCGGGGCCGCCTGAGGCGACCGTCACCTCCGAAGGCGTGACCGTCACCGCGTACGGTGCGTCGCCCAGCGGTGCGGTGCCGGTGTTGTGCAGCCAGTACCGGCTGAAGCCCGGCCGCGCCGCCTCCTGGTGCGCGACGGTGGGGCGCGGGCCGTCCGGGAGGGTGAGGTGCAGGGTCGTCCACTGATTCCCGCCGAGTGTCATCGCGTACGCACCACCGCCGTACGCCCCGCCGTCGTACGCACCACCACCGCGCGCACCGCCGCCGCACGCACCGTCGTCGTACGCCCCTTCGCCGGGCTCCGCCGCGAGCGTCTCGTGCGGTACGTCGAGGAGGTCGGCCCGTGCTGCGGCGGCCACCGGGAAGGGCGCGCGCACGAAGCCCGTGGTGGTACGCCCCCGCGCCTCCCTGAGTCGTACGGCGACGCCTCCGTCGGCCGTGCGCTTCACGGTCTCGGCCATCAGACCCTCCACGGCCAGGAAGCGCTCCGCGCCGGGTGCCGTGGAGGTCACCCGGGCCGTCATCGGCGCGTTGAACTCCCGCCCCCTGCGCACCAGGTCAAGGTCCCGCCAGTCCCCCGCCCCCGACAGCAGGGCGTGCGCGAATTCGTGCGTCCAGTGCTGGAGCTGGAAGGAGCTGCCGTCGGGGGCGGTACGGCGCGGCGGGTCCATCCACGCGCCGCTGGGCCTCCCGGTGCACGACCGCAGCAGTGAGCTGTGCAGCCGCCCCCGGGTGTCCACCGCGCACCCTGGAGTGCCGCGCACCAGCAGGGCGACCGTACGGTCCTCGAAGTCGGCGTGCTCCTGCGCCCCTTCTGTGGGCAGAGGGTGCAGCCCTTCTATGAGGTGCTCGCGTACGACAGTGTCTGTGAACTCCGCGAGGGAACCCGTGAGCACCAGCACCGGAAGGTCCCGCACGCCCGTCAGGTCGCACCCGGGCAGCCAGGTCTCGCGCAACGGCCGGAGCGCGGGCACCCACACCACCGGGGCGCCGCCCTTCACGGCGTCCGTGTACACGGGGTCGGCGGCGGCCAGCACGCCGGCGGTGAAGGCGTTGGCGTCCGGTCCCCCCAGGGCGAGCCGGAAGTCGGGCAGGCTGCTGTCGACCGCGAGGTCGCCCCAGCGGGGCCCGTGGGACCGTGTCGGTGTCGTCGTGACGCCGAGCGCCCCCAAGGCCGTGACGCACTCCCGCAGCCCCTCCGGCGGCCCCGCGTCGGGCAGCACGATCTCGCCCGCACCCAGCGTCCGTACGCCCGCCGGTGTGCCGTCGGGGCCCGTCAGCGACGCCCTGGTCATGGACGTAAGACCGAACCAGTTCAGGCAGGGGGTGTCGAGCGTCCACGGGGCCCGGGTGTGGTCGACGCCCGTGTCGGCCTCGGGGAAGGCGAAGCCACGCCCCACCGCAGCCGTGGCCGTCTCCGCGACGGGCTGCGCCCCCGGCACGTCGACGGGCACACGCAGCCGTACGAGCTGGTCGCTGCCCGCGAAGCCGTCGATCCGCGTGGCCAGTTCCACCCTGTCCACGCCGTCCCACAGGGTGGTCGTACGGGTCCACGCCACGGGCCCGGTACGCCCCGAGGCCACGATCCGCACGCCGATCGGGCACCGCTCCACGCGCACCGAGTCGGCGGGCGCGGACTCCGACGACTCCCCCGGCCCCTTGGGCAGCAGGTGCCAGGGCCCCTCCTCGAAGAACGGATGGGCGGGATACTCGTCCTGGACGACGAGAGCGTCCACCTCGCCCGCCGCCAACAGCTCACGCCCGTCGGCGAGTTGCGTGACACGGCACAGGCCGCCCCCGCGCGCGGGATCGGCCTCGACCTCGTACAGCCCGTTCCTCACGACGGGCGCGGCACCGGTCTCGACGGTCCATCCCTCGGACATCCCTGTCTCACCCGACGTCACCGACCAGGTCCGCTGCCCGAGCCCCGGCACGTCGGCCGCCAAGAACGCGATGGTCACCGCGCCCTCCGCGGACACCCCTTCCACCAGCACCGGAACGAGCGCGCCCGTCTCGTCCCGTACGGCCAACGATCCCGCGCGTGCGGCCAGTCCGGGAAGCTCCACCCTGACGACGTCGGTCCGGTTCCACGACAGCGCGTTGACGACGGTCACCGAAGACCCGACCGCCTCCCCCACCAAGGCGTCCAACGCCGATTCCCTTACCCCCGAGGCGAGTTCGTACGCCTCGCGCCAGGTCGGCAGCAGGTCCAGGTACACCTGGTCGGAGAAGGTCCCGGTGACCGCGTCGTGGTGGGCCGCGTGCAGCAGGTGCCGCCAGGACTTGTCGAGGGCGGCCTGCGGGTAGCGGAAGCGACCGTGCGCGTACGCGAGGGCGGCGAGGGTCTCGGCCTCCTGGACCAGGTTCTCGGCGGCTCGGTGGGCCTGTTTCACGTCCGCGTACGAGACGTCCTTGCCCGTGTAGACCGGGCCCATTTCGCGCGTCACCGGGAGTGGAGACTCCCCCCGGCCCGCCAACTCGTCCCGCACTGCTGCGAAATGGTCGCGCGGGGTCGCGTGCTCCAGCTTCGGCCAGGTGTAGCGCGCGGTCCACTCCCGTTGGACGGCGAGCCCCCACGGGTGCGGCCAGGAGAAGTCCGTGCCCATCGGGATGAGGACGTTGCGGGTGGTGGCGGACTGCCGGAGCAGTTCGAAGAGTTCGAGGATCTTCGCGGCGGCGGCCTCCGCGTCGGGTTCGGCGTGCGAGAACCAGCCCGCCGAGTAGTGCGCGGGCAGGTAGTGCAGCAGCAGCCCGGGGCCGCCGCCGGGGCCGATCCACTCGTATTCGCTGGGGAGTTGCATGGCGGTCGGGGGCCGCAGCGCCGCACCCCAGGTGTCCATCATCGGACCCCACTGGTGGTACGGGCCCCGGGCGAGGACCGCCGAGTCGAGGCCCGCGCCGGCCATCAGGGAGGGGAAGCCGGGGTCGTGGCCGAAGACGTCGAGCTGCCAGGCCGTCCGGGGGTCGGAGCCCAGGACGTCGCGGTGGAAGCGGAGTCCGTGCAGGGCGCTGCGGACGGTGGTCTCGGCGGAGGTGAGGTTGGTGGAGGGCTCGTTGTAGGTGCCGCCGACGATCTCCAGGCGGCCTTCGGTGATCAACTGCCGCATCTCGTCCCGGTATTCGGGATGCGTGTCCCAGAACGGCTTGAGGTAGTCGATCTCGGAGAGGACGAAGCGGTACGCGGGGTCGTCGCGCGCCTGCTGGAGGTGCAGCGGTACGAGGGTGAAGGCGGGCACCCCGGCGTACTCCCAGCCCTTCTCCGGTTCGCCGTCCCGCACGGGGGCGTCCCACTGGGAGGTGTAGGCGGCCTGGGTGTTCCACCAGAGCGGGTCGTAGTGGAAGTGCGGGACCAGGCGGACCGTCCAGCCGGGTTCGGCGGCGAGCAGTTCGCAGGGGCGGGAGGCGAGGAGGAGACCGCCCGGGGTGGTAACGCGGACGGTGGCGGGCAGGCGGGTGCCGGGGGCCGCACCGCCCAGGTCGACGGAGACCTCGACGGTTTCATCCCGGGCGACGCCACCGCGATCGGCGCTCAGTTCGGACGCCGCGTCGACTCCCGCGTAAGCCTCCACGGAGTCCGCGCGCAGCCAGCGGGGGTGCTCCGTCTCGACCTGCGGTCCGGCGAGTGAGACGACGAGGGGCCCGACCGGGCGGCTCCGGCGCACTCCCACCCGTACCACCTGTGACGGACGCTCCTCGGGGCCGGTGAAGAGACTCGGGGTCTCCACCCCGGTGACCGTCACTCCGGTGTGCACGTCGTCCACCCGATCTCCCCACCTCCGGCTGCCATCAAGCGAGTAGCAGCTAAACCGCATTAGCGCGACGAAGCATTACCGCGCGCATTGTGTGGTGTCAACTCCCCACTCAACCGCTTTAGTCCAGCTCACAGCCGTTCAAAAAACAATGCTGGCCTACCTGTTGACGAATGTCTTCCGCCGACCCATCGTGTGTCTCGCAATCCGGCAGCGCGGCCGGTGCGAAGAGGAGGAACGACGATGTCCCGTGGGCGCCCGTCCCGCATCTCCATCGCCACCGCCATGGCGGCAACCCTGCTGTCCACCGCCGCCTGCGGTGTGGGCGGCAGCGGCAATGACAACGATGCCAAGCAGCCCGAGAAGTCGGGCAAGGTGTCCGGCGAGATCAGCTTCCGCACGCTCCAGCTCAAGCCGACCTTCACCACGTACGTCCAGGGCGTGATCGACGCGTTCGAGAAGAAGTACCCGGACGTCAAGGTGAAGTGGGAGGACGTACCGGGCGAGGGTTACAACGAGAAGCTCGTCGCGGACGCCCAGGCCGGCGCTCTGCCGGACGTCGTCAACCTCAACACGGACTCCTTCCAGCTCCTCGCGGACCGGGGCATGCTGGCGGACGTGGCCAAGCTCGACCCGGCGGTGCAGAAGGACTACGTGCCGGGCGCCTGGGACCAGTACAAGCTCCCCTCGAAGCCGGGCGTGTTCGCTTACCCGTGGTACGTGACGCCGGAGATCCTGACGTACAACAAGGACCTCTTCGCCAGGTCGGGTCTCGACGTGGACAAGCCGCCGACGACCGTCGAGGAGTTCTTCGACTACGCGGAGAAGATCACCGAGAAGTCCGGCGGCAAGTACGCCGCGTTCATGGCCGATCCGAAGTCGCGGCTGCCCGGAGACTGGCAGAAGATGGGCGTTCCGGTCCTCAGCGCGAAGAAGGACGCCTTCACCTTCAACACGCCGAAGGCCGTCGAGTGGGTCGAGCGGATGAAGGAGCTGTACGCCAAGGGCGCGATGCCCAAGGAGTCGCTCACCAAGTCCGACGACACCAGCCAGCTGTACGGCGCGGACAAGCTCGTCTTCGGTCCGGGCTCGCCCGGCTTCATCCGGGACGTCAAGGCGAACGCGCCCAAGGTGTACGCGAAGACGCAGGTGCAGAAGGCGGTCACCGGGGTCCTCGGCCACATCGGCATCTACACGCAGTCGCTGGGAGTCCGCAAGGACACCAAGTCCCCCGACGCCGCTGCCGAGTTCGCGAAGTGGGTGACGAACGGGCCGAACCAGGTCGCCTTCTCCAAGGAGGTCGCGATCTACCCCTCGAACGCGAAGGGGCTGGCCGACCCGTACTTCTCCGACAAGGGCGACGGCAAGGACCCGGAGACCCTGGCGCGGGCCCTCGGCGCGGAGGAGCTGAAGGAGGCACAGCTCGACGCGAACACCCCGGTCGAGTGGACCAGCCAGATCGGTGACGCGGTGGTCCGCGAGATGCAGAAGGCCATCAAGGGCGAGGTCGACGCGAAGACCGCGCTGACGAAGGCACAGGAAGAAGCGAACAAGATCCTGGCCCAGCAGGCCCAGCAGAAGAAGAAGTAGGCGACGGGCACGTGTCACAGATGACCGGCACCGGCCGGGACACCGACCCCCGCGCGGAGGACGCCGCGCGGGGCGGCGACCCGGTCCCGCCGAACGCGCGCGAGGCGCGGCGCGAGGCCCGCCGCCTGAAGAAGGACATGGGCACGGAGACGGGGTTGGTGCACCGCCGCTGGTGGACGCCGTATCTGTTCCTGCTGCCGGGGCTCGCCATGGTGGTGCTGTTCAGCCTCTGGCCGTTCCTCAACACCGTGATCCTGTCACTGACGGATGCTCAGATCCTGCGCGGCGGCGGGTTCGTGGGGTTCGACAACTACGTGCGGGCGGTCGGGGACGACACCTTCTGGCTGGCGCTGTTCAACAGCGTGCTGTACACGGTCGTGGTGGTGCCGTGCCTGGTGTTCCTGCCGCTGGCGCTGGCGGTCCTCGTACAGAAGAAGATTCCCGGGATCGGCTTCTTCCGGTCGGCCTTCTACACGCCGGTGATCGCGTCGGCGGTGGTGGTCGGGCTGATGTGGCAGTGGATCCTGCGCAGCGACGGTCTGGTCAACACGGTCTTCGAGAAGCTGAGTGTCATCAGCGAGCCGATTCCGTTCCTGACGGACTCCACGATGCTGCTGGTCTCGGCGATGATCGTGACCGTGTGGAAGGGCCTCGGCTACTACATGGTCTTCTACCTGGCCGCGCTGGGCAACGTACCGACCTCGCTGTACGAGGCTGCGGCGATCGACGGGGCGGGGCCCGTGCGCCGGTTCTTCTCGATCACCGTGCCGACGGTGAAGCCGATGATGCTGCTGGTGGGGACGCTGTCGGCGATCTCCGCGCTGCGGGTGTTCACCGAGATCTACATCCTCGGCGGCGAGAGCGGCGGGCCGGGCGGCGACTCCCGGACGCTGCCGTTCCTGATCCGTCAGGTGGGGCTCGGCTTCGCCGGTGAGACGGGGTACGCGGCGGCCATTTCGATTCTGCTGTTCCTGCTGACGCTGGTGTTCAGCGTGCTGGGGCATCGGCTGTCCAAGGGGGACGAGAGTTGAGTACGACAGCCCCGGTCGCTGACGAGGCCGCCGCCGCGAAGGCCGCCGCCCGCGAGGCCGCCGCCCGCGAGGCCGCTGCCCGCAAGGCCGCCGCCGGGAAACCGAGGAAGTACAGCAGGCGGGTGCTCGTCGGGCTGTCCGGACGGTATCTCACGCTGTGTCTGATGCTGGTGGTGCTGGTCGGGCCGATCGTCTGGCAGTTCCTGACCTCGCTGAAGGGGCGCGGCGAGAACGTCTACGAGGGGGTGCTGCCCAGCGATCCGACGCTCGACAACTACGCGCGGGTCGCCGAAGCCTTCCCGTTGTTCCAGTACGTCGGGAACACGCTGATCGTCGCCGCGCTGGCCATCACCTCGAACTGCCTCTTCGCGGCGATGGGCGGGTACGCGCTGTCGCGGGCCGGGTGGCGGGGGCGCAAGACGGTGTTCACGGTGCTGATCGCGACGCTGATGTTCCCGTTCGAGTCCGTGATGATCTCGATGTTCCTGACGGTGCGTGAGATGGGGTTGGTGGACACGCTGGTGGGCGTTTGGCTGCCCGGCGCTGTGTCCGTGCTGAATCTGATGATCATGCGGGCTGCCTTCCTCGCCGTGCCGAAGGAGGTGGAGGAGGCGGCGGTGCTGGACGGGGCCAATGAGTGGCAGCGGTTCCGGCGGGTGTTCGTGCCGAGCGCCAAGGGGGCGTTGGCCGTTGTCTGCATCACGAGCTTCATGGGGGCGTGGGACGACTTCCTGTGGCCGTTGATCGTGCTGACGAACAGCGACAACTACACGTTGCAGTTGGGGTTGAAGACGCTCGCGGGTGCCACGACCGTCAATGACCAGCGGTTGATCGCGGCGGGGGCGATGGCGGCGCTGCTGCCGATGCTGCTGCTGTTCTTCGCGCTCCAGAGGTACTTCTTCAGAGGGGTCGGGGAAGGGGCGATCAAAACCTGATCCTCGGCCCTGCCTGCGAACCGAACTGCGTTGTTCTGAGAGAGATTTGGGGATTCCTGCCGCATGAACGCCGAACCTGCGCGCCCGCGCTTCGGGGCCAACTACACGCCGTCGGTGGGGTGGTTCCACCACTGGCTCGACTTCGAACTCGACGACGTGCGAAGGGACTTCGACTCGCTGGCCGCTCTGGGCCTCGATCACGTGCGGGCCTTCGCACTGTGGCCGGTCTTCCAGCCGAACCGGTCGATGATCCGCGGGCGGGCGGTCGAGCAGTTGGGGCAGCTGGTGGACGCGGCGGGTGAGCGGGGGCTCGACGTGGCGGTCGACGCGCTCCAGGGGCACCTGTCGAGTTTCGACTTCGTACCGTCGTGGCTGACGACGTGGCACCGGCGGAACATGTTCACGGACGTGGACGTGGTGGAGGCGGAGGCGCGGTATGTGGAGACGCTGGCGTCGGAGCTGGCGGGGAGGCCCAACTTCATGGGGATGACGCTCGGGAACGAGGTCAACCAGTTCTCGGACCGGCCGCATCCGGATCCTGACCCCTGTACGTACGACCAGGCGGGACTGTGGCTGGAGCGGCTGCTCGCGGCGTGCGAGCGGGGGGCGCCGGGAAAGCTGCACACCCACTCGGAGTACGACGCGGTGTGGTTCCAGCCCGGGCATCCCTTCACGCCTGCGCATGCGGCGCGGTTGGGCGATGTGACGACGATCCACTCGTGGGTGTTCAACGGGACGGCGCAGCGGCACGGGAGGGAGGGAGCGGCGACCGTTCACCTTGCTGAATATTTGATCGAGTTGTCGCGTGCGTGGGCGCCGGTGGGGCGGCCGGTGTGGTTGCAGGAGGTGGGTGCTCCGGCGCCGTTGATTCCGCCGGAGCACGCGGCGGAGTTCGTGACCGCGACGGTCGAGAACGCTCTTACCTGTGAGGATCTGTACGGGGTGACGTGGTGGTGTTCGCATGATGTCTCGCGGGAGTTGGCGGACTTTCCGGAGCTGGAGTACGGGCTGGGACTGCTCACGTCGGAGCGGGTCGTGAAGCCGCAGGGGAAGGCGCTGGCGGAGATGGCGGGGCGGGTGCGGGCCGGGTCCGCTCCGGGGGCTGTGCCCAGGGGCACGGCGTTGGTGCTGGACGTGGGGGATGCGGATACCGCACCGGGGCGGGGTACGTGCGCGCCGGGCGGGGACTTCTACGAGGCGTGGGCACGGTTGGCGTCGGACGGGGTGCGGGCGGGGGTGGTCCTGGCGGACCTGGCGTCGGATGTTGAGCACTTGGAGGGGCGGGGGATTAGGGAGGTGGTGAGGGTGGAGGAGGTGGGGGGTTGAGGGGGATTCCTGGTGCAGGGAGTGGGGGCGGGGGCGGTCCGCGGGCGTTCTGCGGGCTGGGGAGTTCCGGGGGAGCCGGGTCGGCGAGACACCGTGGAATCATCTCGGGCTTCAGGACGTGCTGCCCTCCCGCCGCTGGACGATCCGCACGAAGGGCACCCGTCCACAGGCCGGGTTCGCCTTCGACGCGGCCTGGCACGGCGGAAGCAGCCTGCTGGTGTCCGGCGACCTCGCCGCGTCCGCTCCGGTCGAGCTGGATCTGTACCGTACGAGATTCCAAGTGAGAGATGCAGTGGTGACTTTGACGTACCGTCATGTGACGGGGAGCGCCGAAGTCGAGGCCACCTTCAGCGACGGGTCCGGTGCGATCCACGTCCTCCCCCTCACCCCCGAGCGCACCGTCAACGGCTGGACCGTCGCCCGCGCCCACCTCCCCCGCACCGAGGTCCACTCCCTCGGCGTACGCCTCACCGGCAGCGGCCCGGTGTCGTGGCGGCTCGGTGCGCTGTCCGTGCGCGAGCACCGGGCGCCCCTCCCGCAGCCGCCCTCCCGGGTCCGGGTGACCGATCGCCGCGTCACCGCCCCCGGTGTCGCCGAACTGCGGCTGCGCTGGCGGCCGGTGGCCGGGGCGCGCCACTACGAGGTGCACCAGGTGCTCCCCGACGGTTCGCGGCGATTCCTCGGCGGCACGGCGTCGACCGCGTACTACGTTCCGGCGGTGCACCGTGGCGCGCGGGGCCCGTCGCGTACCACTCTGGAGGTACGTGCGGTGAGCGCGCTGTACGCATCCTCCCGGCCCGCCCCCGTCACCCTCGACTGGCCCTCCTCCTCATGGCCCACGACTGAATCACGACCGAATCACGACCGAATCACGACTGACCCTCGACTGTCCGTCGGCTGCCCGACGACTGCCCGGCGACCGACCCTCGCCATCCCCCCGATCACGTACGGAGTACCCCTCATGCACGACGACCGCAGCATCGTGGAACACCGCCTGAGGCGCGTGCTCCACGAGCGCATCCAGCCCGCCGTCCACTCGCTGTCCGTCCCGCTCACGATCGAGCGCTGGGAGGCTCCGGGCGAGCCGGTGCCCGTCGCGGAAGGGCTGGCCGCCGGGTACGGGCCCGCCGCCGCCGGGGAGCCGTGGGGTCCTGCCTGGGGCACCACCTGGTTCCGCGTGACCGGGCGCGTGCCCGCCGAGTGGGCCGGGAAGACCGTCGAGGCCGTCATCGACCTCGGCTTCGACCGGAACATGCCGGGCTTCCAGTGCGAGGGCCTCGTCTACCGGCCCGACGGGGAGGCCGTGAAGGCACTCAACCCGCGCAACGACTGGGTACGGATCGGCGGGGACCGGGTCGAGGGCGGCGAGGAGGTGCTGCTGTACGTGGAGGCGTCGTCGAACCCGATCCTGGTGGACCACGCTCCGACGTACGAGGGCGACCGACTGACGGCCCGTCAGGATCCGCTGTACCGCATCGAGCGGATGGACCTGACCGTCTTCGAGACCGACGTCTGGGAGCTGGTGCAGGACTTGGAGGTGCTCGGTTCGCTGATGCACAACCTGCCCAAGGACGAGGCCCGCCGCTGGGACATCCTGCGCGCGATCGAGCGCTGTCTGGACGCCGTCGACCTCACCGACGTCGCCGGGTCGGCCGCCCGCGCCCGTACCGAACTGGCCGAGGTGCTGGCCTCCCCCGCCACCCGGTCCGCCCACCGGATCAGCGCGGTCGGGCACGCGCACATCGACTCGGCGTGGCTGTGGCCGCTGCGGGAGACGGTGCGGAAGGTGGCGCGCACCTCCTCGAACATGGTCGCGCTCATGGACGACCACCCGGAGTTCGTGTTCGCGATGTCCCAGGCGCAGCAGCTCGCCTGGATCAAGGAGCATCGGCCTGAGGTGTTCGCGAAGGTCAAGAAGAAGATCGCGGACGGGCAGTTCGTGCCGGTGGGCGGCATGTGGGTGGAGTCGGACACCAACATGGTCGGCGGGGAGGCGATGGCCCGTCAGTTCCTTTACGGCAAGAAGTTCTTCATGGACGAGTTCGGGATCGAGACCAACGAGGTCTGGCTGCCGGACTCCTTCGGGTACACGGCGGCCATGCCGCAGCTCGTGAAGCTGTCCGGGTCGAAGTGGTTCCTGACGCAGAAGATCTCGTGGTCGCAGGTGAACAAGTTCCCGCACCACACCTTCTGGTGGGAGGGCATCGACGGCACGCGTGTCTTCACGCACTTCCCGCCGGTCGACACGTACAACTCCGACCTGGGCGGCGAGCAGATGGCGCACGCGGCCCGCAACTACCGGGAGAAGGGGCGGGGTTCGCGTTCGCTGGCTCCGTTCGGCTGGGGGGACGGGGGTGGCGGGCCCACCCGCGAGATGCTGGCGCGGGCGGAACGGCTGCGGGACCTCGAAGGGTCCCCGAAGGTGACGGTCGAGAAGCCGTCGGCCTTCTTCGCCAAGGCGGAGGCCGAGTATCCGGACGCGCCGGTGTGGGCGGGCGAGCTCTACCTGGAGCTCCACCGGGGGACGTACACCTCCCAGGCCAAGACCAAGCAGGGCAACCGGCACAGCGAATCGCTGCTGCGGGAGGCCGAGTTGTGGGCGTCCACGGCGGCGGTGCGCGTACCCGGATACGCCTATCCCCAGGCGGACCTGGAGCGGATCTGGAAGACGGTGCTGCTGCACCAGTTCCACGACATCCTGCCGGGTTCGTCGATCGCCTGGGTGCACCGGGAGGCCCGGGAGACGTACGCACGGGTGCGGGCGGAGCTGGAGGCGATCACCCTCTCCGCGCAGACGGCCCTCGCCGGGGACGGCTCGACGCCGCTCGTCTTCAACTCGGCCCCGCACGAACGGAATGCGGTTCCCGCACTGGGAGCGACCGCCTCTCCCGTCCGTACGACGGAGCCCGTGACGGCCACCCCGAGTGACGGCGGCTTCGAGCTGGCCAACGGGCTGTTGCGCATCACCGTCGACGCGCGCGGACTGGTCACGTCCGCGTACGACGTCGAGGCGCGACGCGAGTCGGTCGCGCCGGGCCTGGCCGCGAACCTCCTCCAGGTCCACCCGGACTTCCCGAACATGTGGGACGCGTGGGACATCGACGAGTTCTACCGGCACAACGTCACGGACCTGACCGCCGTCGCGTCGCTCGAACTCGCTTCTTCGGATGCGGAGTTGGCGACAGTGTCGATCACCCGATCCTTCGGGGAGTCGACGATCGTCCAGCGGCTCACGCTCCGCTCGGGGGCGAAGGTCCTCGACATCGAGACGGACGTGGACTGGCACGAGACGGAGAAGTTCCTGAAGGCGTCGTTCCCGCTGGACGTGAAGGCGGACCGGTCGGCGGCGGAGACGCAGTTCGGGCACGTCTTCCGGGCCACGCACACCAACACCTCGTGGGAGGCGGCCAAGTTCGAGATCTGCGCGCACCGTTGGATCCAGGTGGAGGAGCCGGGGTGGGGTGCGGCGGTCGTCAACGACTCGACGTACGGACACGACGTGACGCGTGACGTACGGGCGGACGGCGGGCAGACCACGACGGTCCGCCTCTCCCTGCTGCGGGCGCCCCGCTACCCCGACCCGGAGACCGACCAGGGCTCGCACCGGCTGCGCTTCGCCCTCGCGCCGGGCGCCTCCGTGACGGACGCGGTCCGCGAGGGCCACTGGATCAACCTCCCGGAGCGCACGGTCACGGGCGGTGCGTCGGGCGTCGAACCGCTCTTCCGGATGTCCGACGACCGCATCGTCGTGGAGGCGGTGAAGCTGGCGGAGGACGGGAGCGGGGACGTGGTCGTACGGCTCTACGAGTCGGCGGGCGGCCGGGCTTCGGGGACGCTGACGGTGGGCTTCCCGGCGAGGTCGGTCGCGGAGACGGACCTGCTGGAGCGGGCGCTGCCCGAGGCGGGACCGTACGGGCTGAGTCCGGCGGGCGGCGTGGAGGTGGCGCTGCGGCCCTTCCAGGTCCTGACGCTGAGGATGGCGCGGGGCTGAGGCCGGGGGTGGGTGGGTTCGGGTGGGGCGGGGGTTCAGGCGGGGCGGGGGTTCAGGCGGGGCGGGGGTTCAGGCCGCTGCGCGGGGCGTTTCTCCCCTCCCCGCCCCTCCCCCTGACGGTCCCTACTTCGCGTGGGCCGCGATGCGGCGGGCGCAGTCCAGGGATTCGGTGTGGGTGGTGTCCACTTCGAGGTCGTAGCGCATTCCCCGGTGCACCACCTCCGCCTGGCCCTCGGCCATTCCCCCGGTCCGGTCGCCGCGTGCGATCTCGCGGCCCGCGGCGACGTCGGCGTCGCACCGCACTCCGACCCACAGCACCTCGACGTCGCCGCCGAGCGCCCGCTGCCAGCGCTCCTGGGCTTCCCCTCCGCCGAGGAACACCTCGTCCACGATGATCCGCGCCCCGGCCCGTGCCATCGCCACGACCCCGGCGACCCACGCGTCCTGCAAACGGTTGAACTCCTCGCCCACGGTCACGGTCCCGTCGGCCGCGATCACCAGGCCCTTGCCCGAGCCCGCCCCCTCGGCCTCGGGCTCGCGCATGGACAGGGGCAGCATGCCGACGAACAGGTCCGTCCCGACGGCCAGCCAGGGGTCGGGCAGGACCGACTGGAGGCAGCGGACGATGCCCGACTTGCCGGAGCTGGAGCCGCCGTTGAGCACGATCATCTGGGTCTTCACGGGGGCCACGGTAGGGGGCGACGGGAGGTCGACGCCAGGCAGTTGAGTCCGTGCGGCCTCGCCCCGAAAAGTTGCAAGCGGAATGACATCCTCCCGTTGTCCGCACCGTACGGATGCGCGATAGTCGGCCTCGATCATCAACGGGCCGGTTCGCCGGCCAGCAAGGATTGGAGACGCCGTGAGGCTCAGGAACCTCAGTCGGGCAACTGCTGTCGGATTCGTCGCCGTGGGTGCGATGTTGTCGCTTTCCACCTCCGCCTACGCGGCGGACCGCACGGTGAACCTGCCGGACGGCCGCGGCTACTTCAAGCACACCGACGACGGCGACAAATTCACCGTCTGCGACACCAGGGCCGACGGAGCGGGCGTCACGGGCTTCCTGTGGCGCACCGTGGGCGGCGCGAGCACCGTCGTCATGACCGTCAATGACGGCGGCGACGGCGGGTGCGACAGCAAGGTGTACGACGTCAAGGGCACGACCCAGTACAAGATGGAAATCTGCTGGCCGGGCACCAACGACCTCGTGTGCAGGAACTCGGGATACTTCTCGGAGAGCTGATCCTCAGCTGCCCCTCGGCAGCCGGGCGGCGCATCGGCCCGCCCGGCTCGCTGCCCCGCCCGGCGCATCGCCCCGCCCCGCTCGCCGGTCCGAACAGGCGCTAGCTCCGCGCCGCCAGGGAGACCGCCACCGGCAGCTTCTTGATGCCGTTGACGAAGTTGCTGCGCACGCGCGGGACGTCGCCCGTCAGCCGGATCGTGTCGATGCGCGGCAGCAGTTCCTCGAAGAGGATCTGGATTTCGAGGCGGGCCAGGGAGTTGCCCAGGCAGAAGTGCGGGCTGCCCTTGCCGAAGGTGACGTGGTCGATGTTCTCGCGGGTGACGTCGAAGGTGTAGGGGTCGGGGAAGACGTCCTCGTCCCGGTTGCCGGAGGCGAACCAGAGCACGACCTTGTCGCCCGCCTTGATCTGCTTGCCGCCCAGTTCCGTGTCGCGCGTGGCCGTGCGGCGGAAGTGGTAGACCGGGGACGCCCAGCGCAGGAACTCCTCCACCGCGCCCGGGATCAGGGACGGGTCGGCCTGGAGTTTGGCCAGTTCCTCCGGGTGCTGGATGAGGGCCAGCATGGAGTGCGAGATGGCGTGGCGGGTGGTTTCGTTGCCCGCGACGACCAGGAGGAGGAAGTAGTTGTCGAAGTCGGCCGGGCTGAGCGGGACGCCGTCCTTCGGGGTCTGGTTGACCAGGAGGCTGACCAGGTCCGTACCCTCGCCGCCGCGCCGCTCCTCCGCCAACTTCCGTCCGTACGCGAAGACTTCGAGCGACGCGGGGCTGCGGAAGGGCAGGTCGCGGTACTGCTCGCTTTCGGAGGAGTGCAGCAGGACGTCCGCGTAGTCCGGGTCGGTGTTGCCGATGATGCGGTTGCCCCAGTCGATGAGCTGCTGGGTGTCGTCCTCGGGAACGTCGAGCATCCGGGCCAGGACGTTGATGGGGAAGGCGGCGGAGACCTCGTTGACGAAGTCGAAGGAGCCCTTGGCGAGGGCGGCGTCCAGGGTGCGGCGGGTGAGGAAGCGCAGGAAGTCGCCGTAGGCGGCGACCGCCTTGGACGTGAAGGACTTCTGGAGGAGGCGGCGCATCGCCTGGTGACGGAGGCCGTCGGTTTCCAGGAGCGAGCGGCGGATGGCGATCTGGTCGTCGTCCACCTCTTCGAGGTTGGTGAAGCGGGTGGAGGTGTACGTCTCCGGATCGCGGTCCACGGCGACGATGTCGGCATGCCGGGTGACCGCCCAGAAGCCGCTGTTCGGGGCGGGTTCGATCTGCCAGTGGACGGGGTCCTCGCGGCGCAGGGTGTCCAGCATCCGCCAGGGGGTCTCGCCGTCGAGGAACTTGTCCGGGTCGGCCAGGTCCACGGCCGAGAGAGGGAGGGGCGGCAGGGGTTCAAGCATCTGGGTGCGCTCCTGAAAGGCTTAGAGGTGGTACGCGTACTCGCCGAACTCCCAGTCGGTGACGTGCTGTTGGAAGCGTTCGACCTCGTTGCGCTTGTAGGCGAGGAAGGTGGACGTGAAGTCCTTGCCGAGGAGTTCCGTGAGGGGGCCGTCGGCGACCAGGGCGTCCAGCGCGGCGGGGAGGGAGGCGGGGAGCTGGGGGGCCTTGCTGACGTCGTAGCCGTAACCCTCAAGGGGGGCGGGGGGCTCTTCGCCCGCGCGGATGCCCAGGAGGGCGGCGGCCAGGGTCGACGCGATGACCAGGTACGGGTTGGCGCTGGCGTCGCCGAGGCGGATCTCGAGGCGGGAGGCCGAGCCGCGCTCCGGCGGTATGCGGAGCATGGCGCTGCGGTTGTCGAGGCCCCAGTCGATCAGCCAGGGGGCGAGGGTGTCGGGGCCGAAGCGCTTGTAGGAGTTGATGGTGGGGTTCTGGAGAGCCGCGAGCGCGGGGGCGTGGGCGAGGATTCCGGCGATGGCGTGGCGGGCCGGGCCGGAGAGGCCGTGCGGGGCCGACGCGTCGTCGAAGGCGTTCTGGCCGGTGGTGTCGGAGACCGCCGAGAGGTGGATGTGGAAGCCCGAACCACCCTCGTCGTTGAAGGGCTTGGCCATGAAGGTGGCCAACTTCCCTTCCCTGCGGGCGAGTTCCTTGACGGCCGCCTTGAAGCGGAAGCCCCGGTCGGCCGCGTCGAGAGCCTCGGAGTGGTCGAGGTTGATCTCGAACTGACCGCTGCTGTACTCGTGGTTGCCCGCCGTGACGCGCAGCCCGAGGTCGCGCAGGCTGCGGATCGTACGGAGCAGGTGGCGGTCCGGGTCGCCGCGCAGGCCCGCCGTGTAGATGTTGCCGGGGGCCTCGGCGTAACGGCGCCAGCCGGTGGGGGTGCCGGGGGCCTCCTCGCAGAGGAAGTATTCGAGTTCGGGGCCGACGACGGGCACCAGGCCGTACTCGGCCCAGGCATCCAGGACCCGCTGGAGGACGCCGCGCGGGGACTCCGGGGCGCGCTCGCCGGTCGCCGGGTCGGTCGCCTCGCCCAGGCACGAGGCGACGCCCGGCTCCCAGGGCAGCGCGACGAGGGTGGAGAGGTCGGGCTTGACGAGGATGTCGGGCAGTCCGGCGTCCAGGCCGCCCGCCACGTCGACCGTGTCGCCGCGCGGGGAGGTGTGGTAGACGGCGCGGCAGAAGGCCAGGCCGTGACCGAGCGCCGAGGGCAGGTGCTCGACGAGGATGTCACGGGCCCGGTCTGTGCCGAGGAGGTCGGGGAAGGTCACGCGTACGACATCTATCTCGTCGCCCTGGGCGGCCAGCCGCTCCAGGGGCTCGCGGGCCTGCGGGGGCAGCGCGGCGTAGCGGGTGGCGGCTGCCGGTGCGGAAGCGGCCGCCGCATGCGAGGGCGACGGGGACTGCTGAGCGCTCACCGGTGAATCCTCCATGTCGTTTGACTCCAAAAGATATGCAGGCTCCCGACATGGGGACAAGGGGTGGGAGGCAACTTTCCCCACCTTCACACGACTGTTGACCGGCCGGGCCCGGGGGTTTAACTTGTTTGAACTCAAACGAGTTAGTGAATGGATTCCTCAGAGACCCTTCGTGCTTCCCCGTAGGCGGTCGTGCGGGCGATCCACTCGCTCTCGCACCTGCGGCCCCCACTTCTCCCGAGAGGACCACCCCATGAAGGTCGTCGTGGACATGGACGTCTGCAAGGACCACGGGCAGTGCGCCTTCGCGTCCCCGGAAGTCTTCCGACTCAGCGACGAGGGACGGCTGTTGTACGTCGCCGAGCCCGACGAGTCGCTGCGCGAGGACGTCGAGGACGCGGCGGACGTCTGCCCCCTCCAGGCCATCACCATCGAGGACTGACCCGCGCATGAGCACTACCGATCGCATCGTCGTCGCCGGGGCTTCCCTCGGTGGACTGCGCACGGCCGAGCAGTTGCGCAGGGCCGGATTCGTCGGGGAGATCGTCGTCGTCGGCGACGAACCCCACATGCCCTACAACCGTCCGCCCCTCTCCAAAGAAGTCCTCGCCGGGAAGGCCGGCTTCGCCTCGCTTGCCTTCCGGCCGAAGGCCGCCGTGGCCGACGTGGTCTGGCGGCTGGGCGCGGGCCCGGGCTCGGGCGTCGTCGCGGCGGACCTCGCCGGGCGGACCGTACGGCTCGGCGACGGGGAGTCGCTGGCGTACGACGGGCTGGTCGTGGCCACCGGACTGCGGCCCCGGCGGCTCGATGTGCCAGGTCCGGCCGGAGGCCGGTACACCGTGCGCACCCTTGACGACGCCAGGGCGTTGCAGGGCGCGCTCCGGCCGGGCGCGCGGGTGGTCGTCGTCGGCGCGGGCTTCATCGGCTGCGAGGTCGCCGCGACCGCGCGGGGCCTGGGCGCCGAGGTGACCGTCGTTGAGCCGGAGCCGCTGCCGCTGGTGCGTGCGCTGGGTGAACTGCTCGCGCGGGCGCTGCTGGCCAGGCACCGGGCCGAGGGGGTTCGCTTCGCTCTCGGGCGTACGGTCAGTCGATTTGTCGGTACGGAGGAGCGGGTCGGCGGGGTCGTGCTGGACGACGGGACGCGGGTCGCCGCCGATGTCGTGGTCGAGGCGGTCGGATCGCTGCCGAACGTGGAGTGGCTGGCGGGGAACGGGCTCGATCTGCGGGACGGCGTGCTGTGCGACGCGCGGTTGCGGGTGGTCGGGGCGCCGGAGGGCGTGGTGGCCGTCGGGGACGTCGCCCAGTTTCCCCATCCTCGGTACGACGGTGTGGCGCGGCGCGTCGAGCACTGGTCGGTGCCCGGGGACAGCGCCAAGCACGCCGCGAAGGTGCTGGTCGGGGAGGGGCGGGAGGCGTTCGCGCCGTTGCCTTCCTTCTGGTCCGACCAGTACGCGTACCGGATCCAGTCGTTCGGGGCGCCCGGGCTGGGGGTGGCCGATGTGCGGGTGCTGGACGGGGATCCGGTCGGAGACCCGGACGGGGACGTGCTGGTCGGGTACCACGACCGGGGCGGGCGGCTCGTGGGAGTCGCGGCGCTGGGTGGGGCCGGAGTGGTGGCGCGGGCCGCGACCTACCGGGCCGAGTTGACTTCTGACACTTCCGCAACTCAAGGAGCACTGACGTGAGCAGCGTTCGCGGTTACTTCCACCCCAAGACGGCGAGCGGTTCCTCGTCGCTGATCCCGGCGCCGCCGTGGCACTACTCGGGGGACCTGTTGACCTTCGAGTACCGGACCGATCCGGAGCGGGTGCGTGAACTGCTTCCCGATCCGCTGGAGTTGGCGGCGGAGGACCCCGGTGCGGTCGCGCTGATCTGGGCGGACTGGCAGTCCTGTTCGGCCTCGCGGGAGGAGCTGCTCGACCCGGTGCGGGCGCAGTACAAGGAGGCGTTCGTGGTGGTGCGGTGCTCGTACCAGGGACGAACGTACTCGCGGTGCGTCTACATCTGGGTCGACAAGGACTTCGCGATCGCGCGGGGGCTGCATCAGGGGTATCCGAAGAAGCTCGGATCGATTCACCAGACGCGGCCGCATCCGTACGGTCCCGCGCCTCGGGTGGCGGCCGGGGCGCGCTTCGGGGCGACGCTGGCGGCGGCGGACCGGAGGCTGGCGGAGGCGACGTTCACCCTGCGGGAGGAGAGTGCGACCCATGGGTTCGTGAACGGGCATCCGATGATCCACAACCGGTGGCTTCCCTCGGTGGAGAAGGGGAAGGGGCTGGCGCTCGACGAACTCGTGGAGACGGGTGCGGCTTCGTTCGAAGCGGGGGCGGCTTGGGCTGCCGACGCGGAGGTTTCGCTCTTCGAGTCGCCGACGGAGGAGCTGGCGCGGCTGGAGATCAGGGAGCCGATCGGGGCGTACTTCCGGCAGGTGGGGGTGGTGTGGGACGGGGGGCGGTTGTTGGAGACGGGCATGACCGGAACCTAGCCCTAGGCTGCGGGCGGCGGCGGGGGTGTGGCTCCGGTGGGCTCGGGGCCCGGTGGGGTCGGGCGGTTGTGGCCTTGCGTCTGCGGGCTGTTGGGCCGTACCGGGTTTGCCTGCGGCGCTGCCCCTCCCCGCCCCTTCACCTCAAGCGCTCGCCGCGCGGCTGTCCCGTTCATGTGCGGGTGCGTCGTGGCTGGTCGCGCAGTTCCCCGCGCCCCTAGGGGCATGCTTCGCAGCCCCCCCTTCCCCCACCCCGCTACCGGCCGCACCCACCAAGGGGGGCCCGCCCCACCGCCGTACCTCCCCACCCACGAACGACCCAGGAGACCCCGTGCCCCACCCCGCCCCCACCCCCATCGCCGGAACCCGCGTCGACACCCGCCACTGGATCAACGGCGTCCGCGTCGAGTCCGCCGACCGGGCCACCTTCCCCGACCACTCCCCCATCGACGGCACCGAGCTCGCCCGGATCTCCCGAGGCGGCAAGCCGGAAGCCGATGCCGCCGTCGCCGCAGCCAAGGCCGCCTTCCCCGGCTGGGCGGCGACCTCGCCGCAGGAGCGGGCCCGCATCCTCCACGCCATCGCCGACGGCGTCGAGAAGCGGCTCGAAGAGCTCGCCCAGGTCGAGACCCGCGACAACGGAGCCCTCGTCCGCTCCCACCGCCGAGGCGTCATGCCCCGCGTCGCCCACAACTTCCGCTTCTTCGCGGACTGGCTGACCAACGACCTCGGTCACGCCGACTTCGACACCAACACCCGGCGCAATCACGTGAGTTGGGACCCGGCCGGACCCTGCGTACTGATCACTCCGTGGAACGCGCCCCTCATGATGGAGAGCTGGAAGGTCGCCCCCGCCCTCGCCGCGGGCAACACCGTCGTCCTCAAGCCCGCCGAGTGGTCGCCCCTCACCGCCTCCCTCCTCGCCGACATCACCGCCGAGGCCGGACTCCCCGCCGGTGTACTGAACGTCGTACAGGGATACGGGGCCGAGGTCGGCCAGGCCCTCACCGAGCACCCCGACGTCCGCCGCATCAGCTTCACCGGCTCCGTGCCGACCGCCCGGCACGTCGCCGCCGCAGCAGCGGCGAACCTCACCCCGACCTCCCTCGAACTCGGCGGCAAGTCCCCCCTCCTCGTCCTGGAGGACGCGGACCTCGACCTGGCCGTCGAGCTGGCGGTCGAGCAGTACGACAACGCCGGGCAGGTGTGCCTGGCCGGGACCCGGCTCCTCGTGCACGAGTCGCTCGAAGCCGAGTTCACCCGGCGCTTCGTCGCGAAGGCGGGCTCCCTGGTCCAGGGCGACCCGCGCGACGCCGCCACCGACCTGGGGCCCAACATCCACCCCCGCCAGCTGGAGAAGATCGACGGCTTCGTGCGGCGCGCGGTCGAAGCGGGCGCGAGGGCCGTCATCGGCGGCGGGCCGAACACCGCGCTGAACGAGGAACTGGGCGGGCTGTACTACCGGCCCACCCTCCTCACCGGGCTCCCGCAGGACGCCGAAGCCGTCCAGGAGGAGATCTTCGGTCCTGTGCTCACCCTCCAGACCTTCGGGAGCGACGAGGAAGCCGTCACGCTGGCCAACGGGACCCGGTTCGGTCTCGCCGCCACCCTCGTCAGCGGCGACCGCGCGCACGCCGACCGGATCGCCGAACAGCTCGTCGCCGGAACCGTCTGGGTCAACTGCTTCTACGTACGCGACCTCCGCGCCCCCTTCGGCGGCTCCCGCCAGTCCGGCATCGGCCGCGAGGGCGGCACCTGGAGCTTCGACTTCTACTGCGACCTCAAGAACACCGTCACCGCACAGGAATCAGGGTGGGCCTAAACATGGGTGAAATCGTCGGCGCGGGGCTCCTGTCCCACGTCCCCACCATCGTTCTGCCCGAGGAGACCCGCAAGGAGCTCAACGAGGGCCGCGAGATCAGCCTCGTCCCCGGACTGCGCAAGCTCCGCGAGGAGGTCTTCGAGACGCTCGACTACGACACCGTCGTCGTCCTCGACTCGCACTGGGCGACCACCGTTGAGTACGTCGTCGCCGCCCAGGACAGGCGAGCCGGTCTCTTCACCTCCGAGGAGCTGCCGCGCGGCATGTGCCGCATGCCGTACGACTACCCGGGCGACCCCGAACTCGCCCACAGCATCGCCGGGTTCGCCGACCGGCACGGCACCTGGATCACGCCGATCGACGACCCGTACCTCCCCGTGTACTACGCCACGATCAACCTGTGGAAGTACCTCGGCGAAGGGCTGCCGGAGAAGAAGTGGGTGTCGATCGGGGTCTGCCAGACCGCCGACACCGAGGACAACCTCCGGCTCGGCCGCGCACTGGCCGACGGCATCGCCGCCACCGACCGCAAGGTGATCGTCATCGCGTCCGGCGCGCTGTCGCACACCTTCTGGTCGCTGCGCGAACTGCGCGACCACGAGTCCAGCGACCCCAGCCACATCCACAGCGCCGGTGCCCGCGAGGCCGACTACGAACGGATCGCCTGGTTCGAACAAGGACGGCACGACGACGTCCTGCGCACCATGCCGGAGTTCTACCGGTTCAAGCCCGAGGCCCGCTTCGGCCACTACCTGATGATGGCCGGGGCCCTCGGCGAGGAGCGCTGCACCGCCCCCGGACGGCTGTTCAGCGCGTACGAGAACTCCGTCGGCACCGGCCAGGTCCACATCTGGTTCGACCGCCCCGAAGGCGGCTGGACCGCGACCGCCGACAGCACGGCCCACGACGACACCACCTCCCTGGAGACCGCCCATGCCTGAGTACCGCCGCATCCTCCTCGACGGTGCCGTCGTCCAAGTAGAGCGCCAGGAGGACGAGTTGGTCTCCTCCGACGGTCGCCGCGTCAAGGCCGACGACGCCCGCCACCTCCCCCCGGTCGTACCTTCCAAGGTGGTCGCCGTACACCTCAATCACCGCAGCAGGGTCGAGGAGTTCCAGATCGGCCTCGCGCCCACGCCGACGTACTTCCACAAGCCGACGTCCGCGCTCAACTCCCACCAGGGCGCCGTCGTGCGCCCCGAGGGCTGCAAGTACCTCAACTACGAGGGCGAGGTGGCGATCGTCATCGGGAGGACCGCCCGCAACATCTCACCCGAGGAGGCCGGTGACTACATCGCCGGGTACACCATCGGCAACGACTACGGGCTGCACGACTTCCGCGACACCGACGCCGGATCGATGCTGCGCGTGAAGGGCTCGGACACGCTGTGCCCGCTCGGCCCGGGGCTCGTGACGGACTGGGACTTCCGCAGCAAATACCTGCGTACGTATGTCAACGGCGTGGTCGTCCAGGACGGTTCCACCTCCGAGATGGAGTGGGACATGCACTACCTGGTCGCCGACATCGCCCGCACCATCACCCTCAACCCGGGCGACGTCCTGCTGTCGGGCACGCCCGCCAACTCCCGTCCCGTGCAGCCGGGTGACGTCGTCGAGGTCGAGGTGGAAGGGCTCGGGAAGCTGACGAACCACATCGTCTCCGGCCCGCTCCCGGTCCGCGACGACTGCGGTGCGCAGCCCACCGAGTCGGAGGAGGTCGTCTCCACGGCCTTCGGCGGCGACTGGGAGTTCCGAGGCGTCCGCGCGCCGAAGAGAGGCTGACCGGCCGTGACCCCCCAGCGGACGGAGACCTCGAAGTCTCCAGCAGCAGGTGACGCGCCCCGCACACTCAAGCGGGGCGCCCTGGGTGCCCTCGGCATCCTCTTCTTCGTCCTTTCCGCACAGGCCCCGCTGACCGGCATGGCCGGGGCCGCCCCGATCGCGATAGCCATCGGGAACGGCCCCGGCACCCCGGCGGCGTACGCCGTCGCCGGTGGCATCGTGCTGCTCTTCTCCGTCGGCTTCGTGGCGATGGGACGGTACGTCGTCGACGCGGGCGCGTTCTACACGTACATCGGCAGGGGGCTCGGCCGGACCACCGGCATCGGCAGCGCGGGCGTGGCCCTGCTCGCGTACAGCACCATCCAGGCGTCGATGTACGGGCTCTACGGGGCGACGACCAGTCGGCTCTTCGAGCACTACGCGGGGCTCGAAGTCCCCTGGTGGGTCTGCGCGTTCGCGACCATGGCGATCGTGCAGCTGCTCGGCGTGCTGGGCATCGAGGTGGGGGCGAAGGTCCTCACGGTGTTCGTGCTCGCCGAGTTCAGCATCCTGCTGGCGTTCGGGGTCGTGACCCTGTTCCAGGGCGGCGGGCCCGAGGGGCTGAACGCGGGGGCCTCCTTCTCGCCGTCGGCCCTGCTCGAAGGCGCGCCCGGTGTGGCGCTCGTCTTCGCGCTCGCCTCGATGCTCGGCTTCGAGGCGACGGCGATCTACGGAGAGGAGGCGCGCGACCCGACGAAGACGGTCCCGCGTGCCACCTACCTGGCGGTCGCGGTCGTGACCTGTTTCTTCGCGTTCACGACGTGGATGGTCGTCTCCTCGTACGGAGCGTCCAGGAGCGCGGCGGCGGCAGGGGCGGCGCTGGCGGGCGGCGACGGGGCGGCGTTCGTGTTCGCACCGGTGGCCGCGCGGTTCGGGGCGTGGACCAACGACGTCCTGCCCTTCCTCCTCGCCACCTCTCTCTTCGCGGGCATCCTCGCCTTCCACAACTCGGCCAACCGCTATCTGTTCTCGCTGAGCCGCGACGGTCTGCTCCCGCGCAGGCTGTCGGTGCTCGGCAAGCGGCAGTCTCCGTGGGTGGCCGGTGTCGTCCAGACGCTGACGGCGACGGCGCTCGCGTTGCCGTTCGTGGTGCTCGGCAAGGACCCGGTGCTGACGATGTTCTCCTGGTTCAGCGGCGTCGCGGCCCTCGCGATCACACTGCTGTACTTCCTGACCTCGGTGTCGGTGATCGTCTTCTTCCGCCGCACCCGGCAGGACACCCGCGTCTGGAACACGCTGATCGCCCCGCTCCTCGGGTCGCTCGGCATCGCGGGCGCCATCTTCCTCGTCGTCGACAACTTCCCCACCCTGATCGGCGGGAACGCGGCGACCGCGACGTGGCTGGCGCTGACCGTTCCGGCGGCGCTGGTGCTGTGCGCGGGCCTGTCCCGGCTGCCGTACGCCAGACGGGCGGCGCGGTCGGACCGCTGACCAGCACCGACTTCCGTCGAGCACGGTGGCCGGGCCCCTGACCAGGGGCCCGGCCACCCGTACAATTTGATGTCGAACGACCGAACCGCTAGGTGTGTCCGAAGGAGAGCCTGTGCCCGGCCAGCGTTCCATCATCGAGACCGAGAAGCTGGTCGAGTCCAAGCTCGGCGGCATCCCCATCCAGCACGAGCAGATGGCGGTCATCGCCAACATCCACCGTGCCGCCGCCGCCGTCCGGGGCCACTTCGAGAACTCGGTGCTGCGCGGCTCGGACCTCACCTGGACCGCGTTCGTGGTGCTGTGGGTGGTCTGGATCTGGGGCGAGCAGGAGACCCGTTACGTCGCCGAGGAGGCGGGCATCTCCAAGGGCACGCTGACCGGCGTGGCCAGAACCCTGGAGGGGCGCGGCCTGGTGCGGCGCACGAACCACCCCTCCGACGGGCGTCGCGTACTGCTCAGCCTCACCGAGGAGGGCGAGGCGCTGATGCGCCGCGTCTTCCCCGAGCTGAACGCCGAAGAGGCTTTCGTGGCGCAGCAGTTGGACGCCGACGAGTGCAAAAAGACGGCGGACGCCCTGCGCCGCATCGTCGTCCAGGTCGAGGAGCACGGCGAGGAGCGCCGCCGCGAGCTGCTGAACGGCGAGGAGCCCGCCCCGCGCCGCAGCGGCCGCCGGGCCACCAAGCCGTAACTTTTGTACTGGGTACGGGTGTTGGGACTCCTCACCGGGTACGGGTGTTGGGCTCAGGCCGCCTGGCACCTCCGGAGCGGCTTCGGCGGGCCCAGCCAGCGGTCGAGCGCGTCGGCCAGGCCGCTCGCGTCGGCGTCCGGTTCCACGCCTGCCGGGTCCGCGCCCGCCGGTGCCGCCCACGCGATGTAGCCGTCGGGGCGCAGGAGCAGCGCGCTCCACGCGAGGGGCTCCGGGCTGCTCACTCGTACGGTACGGAGCCCGGACCTGGTCTCCTCCGGGTCCCGGGCCCCTTCGGTCAGGAGGAGCAACGGCTCTGCCGGGGTGAGGAGTTGGGCGACGGTGGTCGGGCCGTCGTCGGTCGTGAAGGCGTGGTTGGGGAGGAAGGCGCCCTCCAGGGAGGTCGAGCCGGGCGGTCGCGGGTAGCGGATTCCCTGGCCGCTGACCGTGTCGGCCATCTCCTTGACCTGCTCGGGTTCGGCGAGCAGTGCGGTGAAGTGGGCGCGCAGGCGGCCGTTCTCGGGGTGCGGGTTCATGACGGCGGCCTGGGTGCGGGTGTTGTCGACGACCTCCTGGCCGACGGGCCGGCGTTCACGGGTGTACGTGTCCAGGAGCGCCGGGGGCGCGTCGCCCCGCGCCACCGCGCCGAGCTTCCAGCCCAGGTTGAAGGCGTCCTGGAGGCCGGTGTTGAGGCCCTGCCCGCCGAGGGGCGCGTGAACGTGCGCGGCGTCGCCCGCGAGCAGGACGCGCCCGGGTCCGGCTGAGCGGTAGGTGTCGGCGAGGCGGGTGAAGTCGCTGAACCGGGAGAGGTACGTCGCCCCGCGCATGGGTATGTCACGGCCCAGCACCCGCCTCGTCGCCCCTGTCAACTCCGCGAAGGTGAGGGGTTGTTGGCGCTCGGGGAAGGGCGGCGTGAAGTCGTGGACGACGACGCGGCTGAGTCCGTACGGATTGACGTTGATCAGCGTCGAGCCCTCGGGGCCGTGCGCCCAGCCGCCGGGGGTGCCTTGGGGGTCGAGGAGTTCCACCAGGGCGACGAGTCCGCTGAACGACGGCGGGGTGGTCGTCGCGGGGACACCGGCCGCCTCGCGGACGGTGGAGCGCGCGCCGTCGCAGCCGACCAGCCAGTCGGCCTCGACGCGGGACCGGGTGCCGTCCTCGGAGAGGGTCTCCGCCTCGACGCGGTCGGCGTACTCGGTCAGGCCGGTCACCCGTACTCCGCGCCGGATCACCGCGCCGAGAGTGCGGGCCCTGGCCTCGAAGGCTTCCTCCAGGGCGGACTGCGACTGGTGGAAGATCGGCGGGCCCTCGGCCGTGGGCGTGGTGATCTCCAGGAGCGGGAGTCCGGCGAAGTGGAAGCCGGTCCGGTGGTGGAGGTCGAGGCGGCCGGGCTCGGGGAGCCGCAAGAAGCCCCGGCGGAGCAGGGACTGCACGCTGCGGGCGTGCAGGGTTCCGGCCCGTGGGGTGTCCCTGACCCGCACGTCCTGCTCCAGGACGATCGCCTCGACGTTCTGGAGGGCGAGTTCGCAGGCGAGCAGCATGCCGACGGGGCCGCCGCCCGCGATCAGGACGCATGTGCGTTCGGGGAACCGGTCGGTCAGCATGAAAGTGCTCCCTGTTGCACTGTGGGTGGCTTCGGCTTCGGCTTTAGCTTCGGCTTCGGCTTCGGCTTCGGCTTCGGCTTCGGTCAGACCTTCGGCTCGGCGTCGGAAGCGGCGGAGGCATCGGCGGCGTCCGCGTCGTCGAAGCTCGCGAAGTACACGGCCGCCATGTCCTCGCCGCCGTGGCCCTGCGCGGACGCGCGGGCGAAGCGGTCGCGGCCCGCCTCGACCCCGTCCAGGCGCAGGCCCGTGCGCCGGGCGGCCTCGGCGGCGAGGCGGGCGTCCTTCTCGGCGTTGTCGACGGTGAAGCTGGGAGTGAAGTCCTCGGCCAGGACGGCCGCCGACTTGCCCTGGAAGTAGCCGCTGTCCAGGGGACCGCCGGTGATGACGTCCACGAAGTGCCGGGGGTCCACGTCGAGGCCCTTGGCGAGGGAGAGGGCTTCGCCGACGCCGTTGGTGAGGGCGATGACCCAGGTGTTGAGGACCAGCTTGAGGCGACTGGCCGCGCCCTTCGCGCCGTCGTCGGCGATCCACACGGTGCGCGAGCCGATGGTGTCGAAGAGCGGCTGAACCGTGGGGCGCACGGACTCCGGGCCCGCCGCGAGGACCACGAGTTTGCCCAGCTCGGCGGGCTGGCGGGTGCCCAGGACGGGGGCGTCGACGAGGACGAGCCCGGCTTCGGCGGCGTACGCGCCGATCTCGTCGATGTCCTCTCCGACCGTGCTGACCTGCACCCAGACCGTACCGGCTGCGAGCTTGGGTGCTGCGGCACGGACGGCTTCCAGGACGCGGGGGCCGTCGTTGAGGACGGTCAGGACGACGTCAGCGCCGTCCACCGCCTCGGCGGGGGTGTCGGCGACGTGCACTCCGTCGGCGGCGAGGGCGTCGGCCTTGGCCCGGGTGCGGTTCCAGGCGCGGACGGTGAAGCCGCCCTTGGCGAGGTTGCGGGCGACGGGGGCGCCGATGATTCCGGTGCCGAGGACGGCGACGACCGGCTGGGGGGTGGCCTGCTCGGCGGCCTGGGGAGTGGTCATGTCGGACTCCTACGGTTCGAAAATTTTCGTACCCCGTCACCATAGGGACCCCCGGATATGCTGGCAACGCCCCCTCGTGAACTCCGGATGAAAGGTCGCCGATGCCGCTCCAGCTCTCCCATCCGCCTCTCGGCGATATCCAACTGGACGCCGTGTACGGGGCGTTGTCCGATCGGCACCGGCGACTCGTGGTCGTCCGGCTGGCGTCGTCGCCGGACGAGGAAGTCCCGTGTTCGACCCTCGACGTCCCGGGGTCGAAGTCCACCCGCTCGTACCACTGGAAGGTGCTCCGCGAAGCGGGGCTGATCGTCCAGCGCAGTACGGGCACGGGGATGCTGCTGCGGTTGCGCCCCGACTTCGAGGAGCGCTTCCCGGGGCTGCTGGACAGCCTGCTGCGGCTCGAAGGGCCCCCCGAAGGCTCCCTCGAAGGACCCCGTTAGACCGCAGGGCTCTCGCGCCGGGCCGATGCCTCCGGCGGCAGGATGCGGTCCACGAGCGCGGCCAGTTCGCGCCGGTCGGAGACCTTGCCGAGCACGCGCAGCCCGTACATGGAATTGAGCAGGTAGAGCGCGCGGTCGCGTGGTGTTTCCGCCGATTCCGGCAGCGATCCGTCGCGCACCCCCTGCCCGACGCAGACCGCGAGGGCTTCCGCGATGCGGCCGAAGGTGTCCCGGACGTACTGGGTGACCCGGGCGTCACGACCGGCCAACTCCAAGGCGGAGTTGACCACGAGACACCCCCGGTGTTGAGGGTGCCCCGAGGTCTCCTCCTCGACGACGCTCATCAGGACCGTACGGATCCGGTCGCGGGCCGGGCCCTCGCCCTCTTCGAGGAGGGTCACCAGGCGGGTCGTCCACTCGGTGTCGTACCGCTTCAGCGCCGCCTGGAACAGGCCGTACTTGCTGTCGAACGTGTTGTAGAGGCTGCCTCGGCCGAGACCCGTGCTGTCCACCAGATCCTGGGCGGAAGTGGCCGCGTAGCCCTTCTCCCAGAAGGTGTCCATGGCCGCGTCCAGTGCTTTTTCGAGGTCGAAGCCCCGTTGGCGAGGTGACATATCCGCAAGGTTAGCCGTTCTGGAACGATTGTTAAACTTCCATTGCGCAGCGTGCAATCGATGCGGGTTGTGTGCTTGTCTCAGTCGCGCAGCTCGCCGCCCACCCCGTACGCCCTGCCGCTTCACGGCATGTCGCGCCACGGGGAGCGGGCGCGGGGGGAAGCCCGGAAACCGGGCACCGAGAGCGCTTCATCACTGGGGAGAACACCTTGCCTGGAGCCCAGCCCGCCGTACCGGAACGCGCCGTGCGCGTCGTACGTCAGGCCCACACCACCCGCGACCTCCACCAGGAGCACGCCTCCTGCCTGCCCGGCCTCCTGGAACGACAGATCGCGGTACGTCCCGACGCCGTGGCGGTCGTCAGCGGCGACCGCAGCCTCAGCTACCGAGAACTGGGCCTCGCGAGCGGCCAACTGGCCGCGAAGCTCCACCTGTTGGGCGTGGAGACGGATGAGTGCGTCGGCGTCTTCACGGAGCCCTCGCTCGACCTGATGGTCGGGGCGTGGGGAGTCCTCTTCGCCGGGGCCGCCTATCTGCCGCTCTCTCCGGAGTACCCGGAGGACCGGCTGCGCTACATGATCGAGAACAGTCGGACCACCGTCGTCGTCACCCAGGAACACCTGCGCGAGCGCCTCGCCGCCATCGCCCCGGCGGGCACCCGGATCGTCACGCCCGACGAGGCCCGGGACGTCTCGACCGCCGACGTGCACCACTGCACGGTGATCCCCGGCGCCCGGGCACCCCGGTCACTCCAGGCGACACCCGCCCCGCGACCGGACTCCCTCGCGTACGTCATCTACACCTCGGGCAGCACCGGCCGCCCCAAGGGCGTGATGATCGAGCACCGCAGCGTCGTGTCGCAGCTGCGCTGGATGCACACCATCGGTCACCTGGGCAGCCATGTGACGGTGTTGCAGAAGACGCCGATGAGCTTCGACGCGGCGCAGTGGGAGATCCTGGCCCCGGCCACCGGCGCGAAGGTCGTCGTCGCACCGCCGGGCAGCTACCGGGATCCCGAAGCACTGATCGAGACCATCAACCGGTACGAGGTGACGACCCTTCAGGGTGTCCCCACCCTCCTCCAAGCCCTGCTGGACACCGATGAGTTCACCTCCTGCACCTCCCTCCGCCGGGTGTTCTCCGGCGGCGAGGCACTGTCGCGGCGGCTCGCCCGTGAACTGCTGGCCGCACTGTCGGAAGCCTCGCTGGTCAACCTGTACGGCCCCACCGAGACCACCATCAACGCGACGGCCAACCTGGTCGACCCGGACGCACTGGACGACGCGTCCGAGGCGGCCACCGGCAACGGCACCGTCCCCATCGGGGTCCCCGTCGACAACACCCAGTGCTTCATCCTGGACGAGGAGCGCCGCCCGGTCGGCATCGGCACGGCCGGTGAACTCTACATAGGCGGCGTGCAGTTGGCGCGCGGCTACCTGCACCGTCCGGACCTCACCGAAGAGCGCTTCGTCCCCTCCCCGTTCGTCCCGACCGAACGCCTCTACCGCACCGGCGACCTCGCGCACTGGAATCCGGACGGCACGATCACCTGCCTCGGCCGGGCCGACAACCAGGTCAAACTGCGCGGCTACCGGGTGGAGTTGGACGAGATCGCGGTCGCCGTCGAGGAGCACACCTGGGTGCGCCGGGCGGCGGCCGTGGTCACCGACGACGCACGCACCGGCTTCCGGAACCTGGTGGCCGTGGTCGAGCTGAACCCGCGCGAGGCGGCCCTGATGGACCAGGGCAACCACGGCGGCCACCACCAGTCCAAGGCCAGCAAGCTCCAGGTCAAGGCCCAGCTGTCACACGCCGGGGTGCGCGACGCCGAGGACCTGCTGGACCTGGGCGTACAGGGCCACGACGTGCTCGACCTGCCGGGCCGCGACGGCACCGAGCGCCAGCGCCGGGAGACCTTCGCCCGCAAGACGTACCGCTTCTACGACGGCGGCGAGGTGACCCGCGACGACCTGCTGAGGCTGCTGGCCCCCCGCACGCCGTCCACCGTCGGGGGAAGAGCCCCTGAATCCCTCTCGCTCGACGAACTCGGGGAAATACTCCGCTGGTTCGGTCCCTTCCGCAGCACCGAACGCCTCCTGCCGAAGTACGCGTACGCCTCCCCGGGCGCGCTGTACGCGACCCAGCTCTACGTGGAGGTCACGGGCTTCGAGGGCGTCCCGGACACCTCGGGCATCGCGGACGGCATCCACTACCACCACCCCGCCGATCACACCCTGATCCGGATCGCGGGCCCGTCAGGGCTGTTCCCCGGCGGCGAAGGCCCCCGGATCCGCCTGCACTTCCTGGGCAAGAACCAGGCCATCGAGCCGGTCTACGCCAACAACATCCGCGAGGTCCTGGAGTTCGAGACGGGCCACATGCTGGGCGTCTTCGAGGAGGTGCTCCCGGAGTACGGGCTGGCGGTGCGCCCCGTCGGGTACCGGGAGGCGGTCAAGGGTCTCCTCGGCGTCCCCGACGAGGACCACTACCTGGGCACCTTCGAAATCGTCCGCAACGACGGCACCCCCGCCGCCGATCCCACCGAGGTCTACGTACAGGCCCACCCGGGCCGGATCGCAGACGTGACGAGCGGTCAATACCTCTACTCCAACGGCGCCTTGGTGCCCTTCTCCGCCGGTCTGGTGCAGCGCAAGCACGTCATCGCCATCAACCAGGGCGTGTACGACCGGGCGTCGTTCGGCATCGCCGCCGTCAGCCGCGCCGCCGAGCCCTGGCTCGCGTACGTGGCGATGGGCACCAAGCTCCACCACCTCCAGCGCAACGGCCTGGGCCTCGGCTTCATGTCGGCGGGCTACAGCTCGGAGTCCGGCAACCCGCTGCCCGCCTCCCGCCGCATCGACGAGATCCTCGCGGAGCAGGGAGTGCCGCGCGGCCCGTCCTACTTCTTCTTGGGCGGCCGGGTCAGCGAGGAGCAGATCCGCAGCGAGGGCATGTACGAGGACTCGGTGCACTCCAAGGGGCCCGCCGAGATCATCAAGGACGAGCTGGCGACCCTGCTTCCCGACTACATGATCCCCAATCGCGTACTCGTCCTCGACAGCCTGCCGCTCACCGCGAACGGCAAGGTCGACGCGAAGGCGCTCGCCGCCGACGAGACCGTGCGCGCTGCGGGCAGCGACGCCCCGTACGTCGCTCCGGCGACCGCGCACGAGAGGTGGCTCGCCGAGGCGTGGGGCAAGGCCCTCAAGTACGAGGACCCTTCGACGGCGGACGACTTCTTCACGGCGGGCGGCAACTCGCTCGTCGCGGTGGCCCTCGTCAACCGCGTCAACCGGGAGTTCGGCACTTCACTGCCGCTCCAAGTCATCTTTGAGGCACCGAAGTTGGGTGAGCTGGCGGCACGGATCGAGTCCGCTTCCGCAGGCGCTCCGGAGGGGACAGCCTCTGCCTCCAGGCTGATCCCGCTGTACGCGGAGGAGTCCGCCGCCCTCCCTCCCGTCTTCTGCTGGCCCGGCCTCGGCGGCTACCCCATGAACCTCCGCCTCCTCGGCCGCGAATCCGGGCTCGGCCGCCCCTTCTACGGCATCCAGGCGCACGGCATCAACGCGGGTGAGACTCCGTACCCGACGGTGCAGGAGATGGCCTCGGCCGACGTCGCCGAGATCCGCCGCGTCCAGCCCGAGGGCCCCTATCTCCTCTGGGGCTACTCCTTCGGGGCCCGCGTCGCCTTCGAGGCTGCCTGGCAGTTGGAACAGGCGGGCCAGAAGGTCTCGGACCTCCTGCTGATCTGCCCCGGCAACCCGAAGGTGCGCGCCGCCGAGGGGGCCGAGCACGGCCGCGAGTCGTCCTACGTCAACCCCGCTTACGTGACGATCCTGCACTCCGTCTTCACGGGCTCCATCTCCGGCCCGGACCTCGCGGACTGCCTGGCGGCCACCCACGACGAGGCGTCCTTCATCGCCTTCACCCACGGGCGGATACCGGCCCTCGGTGAGGACCTGATCCGGCGGATCACCCGGATCGTCGCCGAGACGTACGAGTTCGACTACAACTTCCGCGAATTGACGGAGCGTCAGATCCAGGCTCCGGTGACCGTCTTCAAGGCCACCGGCGACGACTACTCGTTCATCGAGGACGCGACGGGCTACACGGTGTCCCCGGCGACGGTCGTCAACCTCGCGGGTGACCACTACGCGGTCCTCAAGCGGCACGGCCTGCCGGAACTCCTCACGGCCATCCGCTCCCGCCTGGCCACCAACTAACCGTTCTCGTGAAGTACTTGGAGTAGCCCCATGCCTCACATCGACCTGAGCCACTTCCCGGCCGAGCTGACCGCGGTGCAGCGGGCGCGGCTGGCCGAGGACCTGACGGCGGTCGTCGTCCGGCACTTCGACACGTACGAGGGGGCGGTCTCGATCGCCCTCCACCCGATCCCGCCCGAGGACTGGGCCGAGCGGGTCGTGGCCCCGCTCATCACGGCCCAGGAGCCCCACCTCATCAAGCCCCCTGCCTACAGACCGGCCTAGCCCCGGGGGCCGCTCGCGCCTGCGGCGGGCCCCGTTCCATGCCGTGTGTGGCCCCTCGGTGCGCCTGCGGCGGGCTGCCCCTCCCCACCCCTTCACCTCAACCCTGCCGGAGCCGAGTCCCGTTCCGTGCGGGTGCGTCGTGGCTGGTCGCGCAGTTCCCCGCGCCCCTCAATGCCCTCCCCCCTTGGCTCCGCCCTCCGCTTCCGCCTAGCCCCCTTGGGCGGCGGGGCCGCCCCCCCCCCCCCCCCCCCCCCCCCCGGGGGCGGGACGGGCGGGCAAGGGGGCGGCCCCTCTCGCTCCGGGCCACCCCGGAGCACCCCCCGCCGCACCCCGACACCGCCCAACCCCGCCAAGGGGCCCCGCCCCACCCCCGTACGCCCCAACCCCCACCCCACCCCACCGAAAGGCCACCCCATGCCCGACTCCCTCGGCCCCCGCCTCAAGCTCGGCATCGTCCTCCCCTCCACCAACACCTCCGCCCAGCCCGAAATGGAGTCCCTCCGCCCCCACCACGTCACCAACCACACCGGCCGCATGCTCATCGGCGACGACTCGATGGTCGACGAACCCGGCTTTGACCACGTCATGCACAGCATCCGCCGCTCCACCGTCCCCGCCATCGAAAGCGTCGTCAGCTGCAACCCCGACGGCGTCGTCATCGGCGTCTCCCCGGAGAGCTACTGGGACGGCCCCGACTCGCACTCCCGCGTCCTCGCCTCCCTCACCGAAGCCGCCGACGGCCTGCCGGTGATCATGAGCCCGGATGCCATCAAGGCCGCCCTGGACGTCTACCGGGCCCGCCGCGTCGCCGTCATCACCCCGTACCTCCCCGTCGGCGACGACTCCGTCAGCCGCTTCTTCAAGGACAACGACTACGACGTCGTCCGCATCCAGGGCCTCGGCGTCTCCAGTCCCGCCAAGATCTCCCACGTGTCGGAGGCCCAACTCCGCGACACCGTCCGGGACATCGACGGCCCCGACGTCGACGCGATCGTCCAGGTCGGCACGAACGTCGCCATGACCCGCCTGGCCGCCGTCGCCGAGACCTGGCTCGACAAGCCGGTCATCTCCAACAACACGGTCCTGTACTGGCACGCCCTGCGCCGCCTCGGCATCACCGACCACGTCCACGGCCACGGCTCCCTCCTCTCCGAGCACTGAGCCCCGCACCACTCACCCATCCCGCCCGAGCCGAGGGGGCGGCCACCGGCACACACGCCACACGCCACACGCCAGGCACCACAAGCCCGACGCCACGCGCACACCCGGCCGCCCCCGGCATTCTGGAGACCTTCGTGACGAGCACAGCCAGCACCCCCGAGACAGTCACCACCGCATCCCCCCAGCCCCCCGCCACAGAGCGCCTCCCCATCCTCAAGCTCCTCGCGTTCACCGCTGCGGGCTTCCTCGCGATCATGACCGAGACGATGCCCGCCGGCCTGCTTCCCCAGATCAGCAAGGGCCTCGGCATCTCCGAGGGTCTCGCGGGCCAGCTCGTCACCCTCTACGCCATCGGCTCCGTCGTCGCCGCGATCCCCGTGATCGCCGCGACCCGCGCCATGTCCCGCCGCCCCCTGCTCCTCTACGCGGTCGGCTCGCTCTTCGTCTTCAACACGGTCACCGCACTCTCCACCAACTACGCACTGACCCTCGGCGCGCGCTTCATCGCGGGCATGGCGTCCGGCGTCATCTGGGGCCTCCTCGCGGGCTACTCCCGCCGCCTGGTCCCCGAGCACCTCCAGGGCCGGGCCCTCGCCATCGTCGGCGTCGGCCAGCCGATCGCGCTGACCTTCGGCGTCCCGCTCGGCACTCTGCTGGGCTCGCTCTTCGGCTGGCAGGGCGTCTTCTGGATCATGTCGGCCGTGGCCCTGCTCCTGGTCGTCTGGGTCCGCACCCTGGTCCCGGACTTCCCCGGGCAGTCCGCCGAACAGCGCCTGCCCATCCGCCGGATCTTCCTCACCCCCGGCATCCGGCCGATCCTGGCCGTCATCTTCCTGTGGATCCTGGCCCACAACATCCTCTACACCTACATCGCCCCCTTCATGGCCAAGGCGGGCCTGGGCGAGCGCGTCGACGTGATGCTGCTGGTCTTCGGCGCGACCGCCATCGCGGGCATCTGGTTCACGGGTCTGTTCGTCGACCGCAAGCTCCGCGTCCTCACCCTGGCGAGCCTCGCCGGATTCGCCGCCGCCGCACTGATCCTGGGCATCGGCCAGAACTCCCCCGTCGCCGTCGTCATCGGCGTGGTCGCCTGGGGCCTCACCTTCGGCGGCGCACCGACCCTCCTCCAGACCGCCATCGCGGACGCGGCGGGCGACGGCGCGGACGTCGCCCAGTCCATGCTCGTTACGATCTTCAACCTGGCGGTGGCGGGCGGCGGCGTGGTCGGCGGCCTCCTGCTGGAGTCCTCGGGCGCGGGCACCTTCCCCTGGGTCCTGCTCGCCCTGGGCGTGGTGGCCCTCCTGATCGTCGGCACGGCCAAGTCCCACGCCTTCAAGGCGGGCAGCCGGGGCGCGGCCTGATCCGCACCCGTACGCAGGGCCGTGTGCGGGTGTCGCTCTCCCGCACACGGCCCGCGCCCCACAATGTGACCTCCACCCCAACTCAAGCGCAGTCACCACTAGTTGCGACCTTCCGCAGGCTGGATTCCGACGCCTCAGCCACGCCCGCGAAGAAGCTCTTCCTCCACCGCCCGGTTCGCCCAAGGCAGCAGCGCAGGCATGCACGGGACGATCGCGGTGAAGTCGCGCCGGGTTGCCGACGGTCGCGGCGACGGTGCCCAGCAGGCTCGCGGTGGCGAGGGCGGCCGAGTCGGTGGTGCCGGTGATGCGCTGCACCTGGATCGGCAGCATGAACTGCGGGATCGCCGTCCAGATCGCGCCGACTCGCGCAGGCCCGGCGGGCGGGGTACGGGATCAGGCCGTACGCGATGCCGCGCGCACCAGCGCGTCGAACAGGCCCTGTTGGGCGGGGTCGTGCGCCGCGGTGTCCTCCGGATGCCACTGGACGGCGGCGAACCACCCCTGGGTGTCCGGGAGTTCGAGGGCCTCGACGGTTCCGTCCGAGGCGAGCGCGGTGGCGACGAGGCCGGAGCCGAGTGCTTCGACGCGCTGGTGGTGGTAGCAGGAGGCGTCGACCTTGTCGGTGCCTGCGGCGGCGGCGACGGCTGAGCCGGGCTGGAGCACCACCGGGTGGACGAGGTGCCGGTGCTCGTGGTCCGGGCCGCCCATGTCCTGCTGGAGGGTGCCGCCGAGGGCGACATTGACGACCTGGATGCCCCGGCAGACCGCCAGCAGCGGCAGCCCCGCCTCCAGTGCGGCGTGCGCCACGGCGAGGTCGAAGGCGTCCTGCTCCGTATCGACGTCGTACACGCTGTCGTGCGCGACGCGTGCGCCGTACGTCTGCGGGGCGAGGTCGCCGCCGCCGGGGAGCAGCACGCCGTCACAGCGAGCGAGGCGGGCCGCGACCTCGGCGGGGTCGGCGATGGAGTCGGGGGCGTACGGGTGCAGCATGAACGGCTCGCCCCCGGCCCGCCACACCGCGTCGACGAGGGCGCGCGCGGTGACCTCGGCGGCGTACCGCAGGACGGAGGCGGACGCGGCGAAGCGGTTGGGGAGAGCGATGAGGGGGCGGCCGTCCGGCATGCTCACAGCTGCATCCAGGTCGTCTTGAGCTCGGTGTACTTCTCCAGGGCGTGCGCGGACTTGTCGCGCCCGTTGCCGGACTGCTTCATTCCGCCGAAGGGGACGGTGAGGTCGCCCTCCTCGTAGCAGTTGACCCAGACGGTTCCGGCGCGCAGGCGGCGGGAGACCTGGTGGGCGGTGGAGAGGTTCGCGGTCCAGAGCCCGGCGGCGAGGCCGTACTCGGTGTCGTTGGCGAGGCGTACCGCTTCGTCGATCGTGTCGAAGGCGAAGACGGAGAGGACGGGGCCGAAGATCTCCTCGCGGGCGAGGCGGGCGTCGGGGGCGACCCCGTCGAAGACGGTCGGTGCGAGGTAGCTGCCGCCGGTCTCCTGGTGGATGCGGACGCCGCCCGTACGAAGCCGTGCACCGTCCTTCTGGCCTGCGGCGATATGGCCCAGCACCTTGTTGAGGTGCGTCTCCCCCGCCATCGCGCCCATCTCGGTCGCCGGGTCGAGCGGGTCGCCGACCCTGAGCGCCTGAGCGCGGTCGACCACGGCGTCGACGACCCTCTCCGCGACGGAGGAGTGGACGAGGAGACGGGAGGGCGCGGTGCACATCTCGCCCTGGTTGAAGAAGATGCCCCACGCGGCGGTGGCGGCGGCCTGCGCCAGGTCGGGGGCGTCGGGCAGCACGATGTTGGGCGACTTGCCGCCCAGTTCCAGCCAGACCCGCTTGAGGTTGGAGTCGGCCGCGTAGTGCAGGAAGTGGCGGCCGACGGCGGTGGAGCCGGTGAAGGCGAGGACGTCGACGCCGGGGTGCAGACCGAGGGCGCGGCCGGCGGTCGGTCCGTCGCCCGCGACCACGTTCAGTACGCCGTCGGGCAGTCCCGCCTCCGTGCCGAGCCGTCCGAGGAGGAGCGCGGAGAGCGGGGACAGTTCGGAGGGCTTGAGGACGACGGTGCAGCCCGCGGCCAGTGCCGGGGCGATCTTCCAACCGGCGAGGGTGAGCGGGAAGTTCCACGGGACGACCGCGCCGACGACTCCGGCGGGCTCGCGGGTGACGAGGGCGAGCGCGTCGGGCGCGGTGTGCGGGGCCTCGTCGGCGAGCTTGTCGGCGAGGCCCGCGTAGTAGCGGAAGGTGTTGACGAGGGCGCGCAGTTCGATGCCGTACGCGTCGGAGATCGGCTTGCCCATCTCCAGACTGAGCGTGAGCGCGAGGTCCTCGCGCCGCTCCTCGATCAGCTCGGCCAGCCGGAACAGGGCCCGTCCGCGCTCCCCGGGGGCGAGGCGCGGCCAGGGGCCGTGGTCGAAGGCGCGGCGGGCGGCGGCGACGGCGAGGTCCACCTCGGCCTCCCCCGCGTCGGCGACACGTGTCAGCTCGCGGCCGTCACGGGGCGAGACGACGGCGAAGTCCGCACCGCCGCCCGCCTCCTCGCGGCCGTCGATGTGGTGTCCCGTCGGATGCCGGAGGGACGTGGCGCGCTGGAGCCAGCCTTCGTAAGAAATGTCCACTGTGAGGTACCTCCGGAGTTCGCGACGGGGTCGCCCGGGACGTCGGACCGGCGGGCAGCACCACCGCATTTCCATTTGAACCCAAACGATAAGCGGACGGCGCGAGCGACCACAAGGGGGTGGGCGCGCCCGTTTCCACCCCACTTACGAGCATGAAAATCGCCTAAAGCACAGCAGGCAGCGCCGGGATCTGCTGGTATAGGTCCGTCGCAGGGACAAGTGATCTTGGAGGTACGCCGACCCGCCGCCAGCCACGGCATCCCTGTCGTCCCACCCACCGCACCAAGGGAGCGAGCGACCCGCATGAGCCTGGCCCAGCTTCACTACACCTCGGCCGCCGGGTTCACGGCGGTCAGCCCCGACGTCCCCCGCGACCTCCTCGACGAGGCCGAGGAGGTGCTGGCCGCCTTCCCCGCCTCCGCCTTCTCGCTCACCCAACTCTCCGACGGCAGCCGCCTGTTGAGCCGTACGACGACGGACCCGGAGAGCGGCGCCGCGCACACCCACGCCGTCCATCTGCCCGCCGGAGTACGCCTGCCGGGCGGCGCGCTGCCCATCACCGCGTGGGACTCGCCGCGCTGGGCGCCCCTCGCCCCCGCACCCGGCAGCACGCCCGAGCCGCTCGACCTCCTCACCCCCGCCGCCGGGTTCTTCGACCGGGACGGCCTCGCGGACTTCGCGGCGTCGTGCGGGGCGCGGCTGGCGGGCGTGCTCGCGGACGTACGCACCCTGTGCGAGGACCCGGGCGCGCGGCCGGTGGTGCTGGTGGAGGAGGACCCGGCGGACATCGCACGCTGGGTGGCGGTGCTGGGTGCGGCGCTGCCGCGCGAGCACGCGCACGGGCTGACGTTCACGACGTACGCGGAACGGCCGGAGCACGCACTCCAGCAGATCATCGGGACGTCGCCTGACGTGGTCTTCCCCGCGGCGGAGTTCCGGGTGCACCGCCCCGGCCGCGTCGGTACGGATGCGGGCTCGGCCGGTGTCGAGGACGCCTGGGCCGCAGTCGCGGCGCAGGTGTGGCTGGCGGCGCGGCCGGAGCTGTTCAAACGAGCTGCCGCACAACCCTCCCTGCACGACGGGGAGTTCGAGGAGGGCCCGCTGGCCGCGACCGCGCTCAGCGCCGGAGTCCCACTCGACTCGCGGGGCCGTACGGCCGCCACCCTGTGGGCGGAGGAGCACGCGGACGGACTCAACGCCTCCGACTGGCCTGCCCTGTTGGGGGCCCTGTGCGCCCCCGTGCCAGGATCCCGGCCCGACGGCGAACTCGACGCCCTGGCCCGGCTCGCCGAGCGCATCGACGGCAAGGTGCCCACCGAGATCCTGGCTCCGCTGGCCGCCCTCTTCGCCGCCGAGGACGACAATCCGGCGGCCGTCCCCGAGCTGGCGCGCCAGCTCGCCCACGAGTTGCTCGCCGAACCGGACCGGGCGCGCAGTGCGGCGGTGCGGGAGGCCCTGGACCGGCACTCCGCGCTGCACGCCCAACTCCTCGTACATCTCGATGACTTGGCTCCAGACAACCCGTTCTCGGTGGTGCGGTTGCTGCACACGGCCGATCTCGTGCGGGGTGTTCCGGACGGGCTGCCGCATCTGCGGATGTGCGCCGCGTATCCGTTGCCGGGGGCGTCCCGGCAGGGGCAGGCACAGGAACACGGGCCGGACGCGGAGGACCGTGACTCCACGCTGCACACGGTGCTGCGGGCCGCCGGGGTCTCGCCGATGATCGAGCCGCTGGTGCTGCGGACGGGGTTCCGGCTGGTCTGGCCGGAGAACCTGCTGCCCACTCCGCAGGAGGCCCGCTGGATCCTGGGCGAGACGGGCTCGGACGCGCACCGCACGGCGGGGACGTACCCGGAGCTGATCCGGGCCGCGCTCGAAGGGCCCGCCGACGATCCGGACGTCACGCCGCTCGCCGCCGATCTGATCCGGTGCTTCCCGCACGAGATCGACGCGCGGCAGCTGGGGGCGCTGCGGATGCTGGAGTTCGCGGAGTCGTTGGCGGAGGGGCGGGCGGGGGCGGGGCCGGTGGCCACGGCGCTGACGCTGCGGTCGGCGGCGCACCCGGTCGAGGCGAACGTTCTCCAACGGGCCTACGGGCTGGTGGCCCGGGAGCTGCTGTCCGAGCAGCGGCCGCTCGGGGAGCTGTCGGCGCTGGCGCGCTCCGGTGACGCGGACCTGCTGGGCGCGTACGGGTCCGTGGCCCGGACGGCTCCCCTGCTCGACCGGCTGCGTACCGCTCCCTCGTACGCGGCGGACTGCTTCATGGCGTGGACGGCGCACACCGGGGCGAGTGGGTTGTGGGACGACACGCGGGCGGCGTTGCTGGAGGAGGTGCTGCGGCCTGCGCTTCAGCACATGACGAGCCGTGAGATCGCTTCTCTGCTGGATCACTTGGACCGGGCGGGCGGGACGCACGCTTCGGACTTCCGGGCCTGGCACAAGCCGGGGGGCCCGCTGGGCCGCCTGGCCCGCCGCTTCGGCCGAAGGTGAGGAGCACCCCCTCCCTCTTGGGCAGCGGAACCAGCCCCCTCCGCCTCCGCCCAGCCCCCTTGGGCAGCGGGGCCGCACCCTCCGCCCAGCCCCCCTCCGCCTCCGCCCAGCCTCCTCCGCCTCCGCCTGGCCCCCTCCCCCTCCCCCTCCCCCTCCGCCTAGCCTCCTTGGGCGGCGGGGCCGCCCCCCGGGGGCGGGACGGGCGGGCAAGGGGGCGGCCCCTCTCGCTCCGGGCCCGCCCCGGAGCACCCCCGGCCAGCCCCGGTACCGCCTCGCCCCTCGCACGGGGGTCGGACCGGTGCTGCCCGCCTTTACCTCCGCGATCAGGTGCGCCGCGCCCGGGTGCGCCTGCGGCGGGCTGCCCCTCCCCGCCCCTTCACCTAAAGCGCTCGCCGCGCGGCTGTCTCGCGTACGTGCGGGCACGTCGTGGCTGGCCGCGCAGTTCCCCGCGCCCCTAAAGGGGCGCACCCCGTACCGCCAATCAGGCAAGACACGCCCACCCCACACCCCCACATAAGTATGACAAACCACCACCCGTGTGAGCCTTGCGCACATTGTCGAGAGCTGTCGGCACAGCACCCCACCGACACATCCAAGGAGCACACGTGCGGGAGCGCATCATCCGGAGCGGCGTGGCGACAGCCGTGCTGCTCTCCTCAGTGGCGGGCACCCTGGCCGCCTCCCCGGCAAGCGCCTCCGCGCGCCTCGCGGACGCCGAAGTCGGCATCACCAAACGCGTCACCGGCGCCGCCATGCCCATCGAACCCGGCGGTGTGTTCTCGTACACCCTCACCGCCTCCTGCTCGTCGCTGACGACGGCCTGCGTCAACCCCGTCGTCGAGGATGTCCTCCCGGCCGACTTCGACATCACGTCGCTGCCCAAGTCGACCGACACCCGGACGGTCACCTACGACCAAGCCACCCGGAAGCTGACCATCCACTTCGCCGAGCCGCTCGCGAGCCCGCCCGCCCCGCCCGGTTCCGCCGGACTCCCCGCGGGTGTCAGCCGCGAGGTGTCCATCGGCATGCGGGTGCCTGCCGAGACCACGCTCACCGACGGGTCGAAGATCCCGAACACGGCGACCATCAACGCCGACAACGCGGGCCCGGAATCCTCGTCCGCCGACGTCACGGTCCGCATTCCGCGCGTGGTACGCCCCGCCACCACCAAGAACTGGTCGTTCAGCTCGACGGTCGCCCAGTCCGGCGAGAACTCCACGATCACCCTCGGGGTGCGCAACGGTTCCTCGACCTCCGCCGACGTGACCGCGCTGACCGTCGGCGACACCACGGCCGCCACCTACGAGAACTTCAACGTCACCGGCGTCGGGCCGGTCTCCCGGTTCCCCGCAGGGGCGGACCGGGTGCGGGTGCTGGTGTGCACCAAGCCGACCAAGACCCCTTGCGGACCCGGCGAGTTCGTGGCCGGGCCGATCGGCCCGGGGCCCGGGGTGACGCTGCCGCCCGGCGTCTCGCCGGACCGCATCACCGGGGTGCAGTTCGAGTTCACCGCCGCTTCCGGCGCGAAGCTCCCGTACGACCCGACCGGCGGCCAGGTCGCCATCGACGTCGTCCTGCGGGACAAGCTCCGCGAGACCGGTGCCCCGATCGATCCGCCGACCCGTCAGGAGGTGCGCAACTGCGCCTCGGTGAGCGCCAAGGACGCCACGGTCGGCACGGTCGCCGGACCCGAGGCGTGCGCCAGCCACGACATCCTGCCGAACATCGCGACCGTGCAGGGCACCAAGGAGTACTTTTCCGACACCTCCGGCGACTACCGGGAGAACGGCACCGCCCTCATCGGCACCAAGCCTCCCGTCAGCATGGTCGTCGGGGCCCGCAACACCGCGTCCTTCCCGGTCGCGACCCTGACCATCACCGAGCCCTCGGACAGCGCGGCCAGCGAGTTCGACAAGTTCGACGCCTCGAAGATGGCGGTGGAGTTCCCCCAGGGAGCCACCTCGGCCACCCTCACCGTGGTGTGCCGCGACGGCTCCAAGCCGGCCCCGGTCCAGCTCTCTCCGGCCCCCGGCCGCCAGGACCTGCCGAACACCGGATGCCCGCCGGGCAACCCTCCCAAGCAGGTCTCCGTCACCTTCCGGGGCACCGACGCCAAGGGCAGCGGCACCATCGCCTCCAACGCCCTCGGCCGCCTCTCCCTCCACGGCACCCTCAACGACAAGGCCGTCGCCCAGGACGCCGTCGACGGGATCAGCAACTGCGCGGACGTCTCCGCCACCAACCCGGTGGACGGCTCGGGGTCGGGTTCCGGCACCGCCTGCAAGAGCCTCCTCCCGGAGAACCCTCGGAACGACATCCGCACCTCCAAGACGGCCGACAAGACGGAGGTCCCGCCGGACACCCCGGTGACCTTCACCCTGGACCTGGCCAACGCGGGCACCATCGCCATGGACCGGCCCGCGATCACCGACCCGGGCGACCCGAAGGCCGCCGGCAACCCGTTCGACGTCGTACGCCTCACCGAGCTGAAGCTGCGCTACCGCGAGCCGTCCGGTCTGCCCGTGCTCCTGGAGGTCTACGACCCGACGACGTCCGCCTGGGTCGCGTACAACGCCGCGGACACGGCGCTGCTGACCCGCGCCAAGGGCGTGCGGGCCCGGCTCGCCGACGGCAGCCTGCCGCCGAACGGGCGGATCATCGTCGATGTGGTGGTGCAGCGCAGGGACGGTGTCGCCGAGGACGTCAGCTTCACCAACTGCGCGCGGATCACCTCCAACGGCCGGCCGATCGGGAGCGACCCCTGCACCCGTGAGCCCAACGTCACCAAGCCCGCCCGCAGCGGCGGCTCCGTCCAGAAGACGATCTCGCCGTCCGTGGTCGCCAGGACCCTGCCCGGCGTCCCCCGCCAGGAGCCCGACGTACGCATCGAGGCCCTCAACACCGGCAACGTCAACCTGAAGGAACTCGTCGTCACGGACGCCGACGCGGACTTCTTCGACGCCGCGGACTTCGTCCGCATCACCGGCGTGACCTTCCCGCCGGGCGCCAACCAGGTGCGCGTCGACGCGTGCACGGACGGCTGCACGGCCAACCCGCCGGTGTACGTCAACGGGACGACCGGCACCTCCACCACCCCGGGCCTTCCGGCCGGTGTCGACGCGGCCGACGTGCGCGGACTGCGCTTCACCTTCTCGAACTCCAGCGGTGGATACGTCCTGACGCCCGGCGCCCCCGACCGGCGCGGCGCCTGCCCGAACATCGTCTGCTTCAAGGTGGCGGCCCGGCAGAACCTCCGCTCGGACCCCGCCACCCCGATCCCCGAGACGCTCTCCGACACGGCGAGCGCGGCAGGCGAGAGCCCGCTCCAGCAGCCGGGCCAGAAGTTCCCGTTCGGGGACAGCACGGCGACCCTGAAGGTGCAGGAAGGGCGCGGCAAGCTCGCCGTCGCGAAGGGCCCCGACTCACGCATCGGACCCGGTGAGAGCGCCCCGTTCACCCTGACCGTCCGCAACACCGGCACCGGCCCGGTCGGCTCGCTGGTGATGGCCGACCCGATTCCCGAACTGCTGCGCTTCGACGAGACGTACGCCGGTACCGGTGGGCTGCCGTTCCGGATGACCTTCAAGGTGCCCGCAGGTACGCCCGAGCCGCCGCAGCCGGTGTTCGAACCGACGCGCGGCCCCGACGGCCGGATCACACACGTCAGATGGCGCTTCCCCGACTGGTCGATGCTGCCCGGCGCCGAAGTGAAGATCACCTTCCAGGTGAAGCTGGCCCCCGGTGTCCCCGGCGACTCCGTCATCCAGAACGTGTTCGGCGCGGGCTCGGAGACCGACAAGGACCTGGAGTGCCAGAAGGACACGCCGCGCGACGGCGAGAGCGTGGACGACACCAAGAACTTCGGCCCGGGCCGCTACTGCACCTCCCGCGCCGAGATCACCACCCTGCCCGGCACCGCGTTCGAGGCCAGCAAGTGGGTCTCGGGCAATGACGCGCTGGGCTTCTACAACTCGGTCACCAAGAGTTACGTGGACCTGGGCTCGCCCGCCTGCCCCGTGCTGAAGCAGGGCGGCCGGACCTACACGCAGTACCCGTGCATCGCGCTCGTCCAGCCCGGAGAGAACTTCGACTACCTGCTGCGGGCCGTCAACTCCGGTACCGACGCGACCACGGAGGTACGGCTGCTGGACGTCTTCCCCTATCTGGGTGACACCGGCGTACTGCTCGGCAACCAGGCCCGGGGCACCGAGTGGAGCCCCCGCCCCCGGCTGACCGGTGCGCCCGAACTGGTCGGACCCGGCACCCTGGCCACCAAGTACGCGACCGTGGCGAACCCGTGTTCCGACCTGATCGCCACTCCCCGCCGCGACTGCGCCAAGGGCGACTGGAAGCCCGGCCACACCAAGGAGGCCACCGGCGTCGAGATGCGCGTCACCTTCGACAAGACCCTGCCGCCCGGCGGCGAGATCTTCGTACGGATGCCGATGTCCTCCCCCGTCGACCTGGACAAGCCCGGCGACCCGTCCGTCGCCTGGAACTCCTTCGCGCACTCCGAGACGGTCATCCAGAACGGCCGCAAGACGGACCTGCCGACCACCGAGCCGCCCAAGGTGGGCATCGGAATGCGGTTCGGCAACCTGCGCATCGACAAGATCGAGATCAATCCGCCGGAGGGCGTCGACGTCGGCTCGTACAAGGCCGGATACCGCTGCACGGTCACCCCGACCGGCGGCGAGCCTCAGGTGGTGCGCGAGGGCGTCTTCGAGTTCACTCCGTACTCTCCGATGGCACTGATCGGCGTACCGGCGGGAGCCCGGTGCGAGGTCTGGGAGATCAACACGCGCGGCGCGGCGACGCCCGCCCGGTTCGGCGGCCCGGGCCCCCAGGTCGTGATCATCACCCCGGCCTCTCCGAATGAGCGCGGGGAGCACATCGAGATCACCAACACCTTCGTGGACGCCTCGCTCAAGGTCCGCAAGAAGACCACCGGTGCGGCGGCCAAGGATTACGGCAAGGGCCCGTTCACGGTCACGGTCGACTGCCGCTTCCGGAACCAGCAACTGGCCGGATTCCCCCAGGACCTCACCTTCCACGGCGACGGCGAGACCGGCATCGACGGTCTGCCCACCGGCGCCCGCTGCACGGCGACCGAGCCCGGCCGGGGCGGGGCGCACACCGTGGAGGTGACCACCACCGGCTCGGCGGACAAGGACGCCGCCGTCATCGGATCCGTCACGGGCGAGACGGCCGGACTGACCGTCACCAACGACTTCCCGACCGGTTCGCTGAAGGTCGTGAAGCAGGTCACGGGCGCGGGCGCCGCGTTCGCCAACCGGACGTTCCGCTTCCGGGTGCTGTGCTCCTTCAACGGCAAGAAGGACGCGGTCGTCCGTATGGTCACGTCCCGCAAGCCCACCCTCACCGGCCAGGTCGACGACATTCCGGTCGGCGCCGAGTGCATGGTGGAGGAGGTCGACACGGCGGGCGCCGACGAGACGCCGAAGCCGGTCGGCCCGGTGACCATCACCAAGAGCGGTCCGACCCCCACCGTCGCGGTGGACTTCACCAACACCTTCTCCCTCGGCCACCTCACCCTCCGCAAGGAGATCGAGGGCGCTCCGGCGGACGCTCCTTACGCGAAGAGCTACGAGTTCTACGTGACCTGCATCCGTGAGTCGGAGACCTCGGACGGCGATCCGATCGTCGCCTTCGTCGTCCGCAAGCGCTTCACGGTCAAGGCGGGCGAAACGCTGAAGATCCCCGGCGACCTCCCGATCGGGGCGCGCTGCTGGGCGGAGGAACTGAACGACGGCGGGGCCACCCACGCCGATGTCGACCACAGCAGCCACGGCAGCGCGGTCGTCGTCACGAAGGACGCCCCGGAGGTGACGATCACGGCGAAGAACACGTACGAGACGGGCGTTCTCCTCCTCGCCAAGAAGGTCGTCGGCACCCCCTCGGGCCGTCCCTTCACTCTCGCTCTCTCCTGCACCCTGCGCACCAAGGACGGCAAGGAAATCGTCCTGGTGGACCGCCGCCCCTACACCTTCCCGGAGGCCGGTTCCCGCGCCGTGGACGACCTCGGTTTCCCGCTCCCGAAGGGCACCCGCTGCTGGGCCACCGAACCCGACAACGGCGGGGCGACCACCAGCACCGTGGACCACGACACCCCCGAGAAGGCGGTCACGATCGGCGGCCTGGACTCCGAGCCACTGACGATCACGGCTACGAACACCTACGAGACGGGCACCCTGCGTCTCGCCAAGAAGGTCGTCGGCACCCCCTCGGGCCGCCCCTTCACCCTCGCCCTCACCTGTACCCAGCGCATCGAGGACGGCAAGGAAATCGTCCTGGTCGACCGCCGCCCCTACACCTTCGCGGCAGCCGGTTCGCGTGAGGTGGACGACCTCGGCTTCCCGCTCCCGAAGGGCGCGCGCTGCTGGGCGACCGAGACGGACAACGGCGGGGCCACGCAGTCGGTGGTCGACCACGACACCCCGGAGAAGGCGGTCACCATCGGAGGCAAGGACTCCGAACCGCTGACGATCACGGCCACGAACACCTTCAAGCCGAAGCCTCCGCCGCCGTCCCCCAAGGCCCGTTTCACGGTGTCCAAGCAGGTGGTGGGCAGCGGTCCCGGCCCGTTCGCCTTCCGGGCGACGTGCACCGCTCCGGGCGCCCAACGGCCTTTCCTGAAAGTGGACTTCACGCTCCTGCCGGGCCGCAGCCGCACCTTCACCGTCCCTGAGGGCTCGCTCTGCTCCGCACGGGAGACCAGCGTGCCGCGCGGCGCGAAGGTCACGGTCCGCGACTCCGACCCGCGTACGGCGGGCGGCGCGACGGACGGAGTCGTCCGGGCGAAGGGCGATGTGTGGGTGCGGGTGACGAACACCTTCCCGCCGAAGCCCCCGAAGCCCAAGCGGTAACAGGGCCTCGCAGGGCCCCGTGATCCAGGACTCGCTGCCCCGCACCGGGAGGACCGGTGCGGGGCAGCGGTGTCATCACGTCAGTGACAGTTGACGCTCTCGGCCTTGGAGGGGCTCCCCTTGCCCTTCCAGGAGCAGGAGTCGATGCTCCTGCCCCGGGCGTTGTACAGGGTGGCGGTCTCCTGGCCGCTGTTGTTCCAGACGTACGCGGCACGCCCCCGGTACCGGTGGTCCCAGTACACGTTCGCGGCGGTGTTGCGCCCGCTGCCCGTACGCAGGGTCACCGTCTTGCCCGCGCCCACCTTCAGCGCCCGGAAGGTGTACGTCCAGCCGTTCTTGTCGCGGACCTTGTAGCCCTGGAGCTGGACGGCGGACCGCCCCGCGTTGTGGATCTGGACGTACTCGGAGTTCCGGCTCGCGTTCGAACCGGTGTCGTTACCGGCCCCGTTGTACGTGATCCACCCGAAGTGGACACCCCCCTGGTGCCTCGGCGCGGCCTGCGCCGGAGCCACCGCGCACACGAGCAGCCCGGCCACCCCTACCGCGACCGGCGCGACCACTCGTATGCCGTTCCCACGAAACATTCAAACCCCCACCATTCACAGGGCTCACACACCGTGAACCTCATGGACACATGCCATCACAACTGGTGTCCCACGGCGGCATGTTCAGCGAATGTCGATTTCCGCGCGCACGGCCTTCCCGCCGGGCTCACGCTCGTCTTCCAGGAGGCAGCCACTTCGGCCGGTTCGGCATGGGTGAGCTCGACCATTGCCAAGAAGACCTGGACGGGAGCCTCTCCGAGGAGCGGGAGCAGAGGCAGTCCGTAACCGTCTCGTCCGACATTGAGCCGGAGCAGCCGACGGGCCAGATCGTCGATCTCCACCGGAACCTCGGCCGAAGCCGATATCCCCCACGACGCAGGGGCTCGCGTTCCAGGACGGCCCACAGGTCATCCCCGACGTCCCTGCCATCGACTCCAGCTGCCGCCGCGTCGAGCACGGTGTCCGCGTTCACCCGGCGGTGGTCGGCCCACTCGTGGAACAGCCACCAGGCGATCTGCCGCTCTCCCTCCGTCGTGACCCGGCCGTCCACGCCCCGCGCCCGCCGCACGATCCCGTCGTGCGCGCGCAGGAAGGTCTCGTGGTCGCGTCGGAAATCGTCGGTGGCGTCGGACTGCACGCGACGTCGCAGGACCGGGCAGGCATCCTCACGGCCGCCGCGACCGTCGTCCGCGCCTTCCGGGGCAAGCGGTGACGTCGTCAGCCGCCCCGGACGACGAACCGGACCGGGGTGCCGGGTACCGCCTGGGCCGCTGCGGCGAGGTGCTGCTCCGGGACGACGCCGATCACCGGGTAGCCGCCCGTCACGGGGTGGTCGGCGAGGAAGACGACGGGCAGCCCGTCCGGGGGTACCTGGACCGCCCCCAACACCATTCCCTCACTGGGGAGTTCGTTCTCCTTGATACGGGCGAGGGCGGGGCCCTCGGTGCGCAGGCCGATGCGGTTGGCGGCCGGGGAGACGCGGTATCCGGGCCCGGCGAGGGTACGGAGCGCCTCCTCGGTGAACCAGTCGTGGCGGGGGCCGAGAAGGAGGGGCAGGACGAGTTCGTGGGGCGGGGCCTGCCAGGGGTGCGCGTCCGGGGCGGGCGGGGCGGGGCGTTGCGGGGTTCCGACGGGGAGCACCGCGCCGGAGGTGAGCGGGGCGGGCCCGAGACCGGAGAGGAGGTCCGTGGAGCGACTGCCGAGGACCGGCTCGACCGCGACACCTCCTGCGACGGCAACGTACGTACGGAGACCGGCAGTTGGGCGTCCGACGTCGAGGACCTCACCGGCCGGGACGCGTACGGGCGCACCCCACGGCGCGGGCCGACCGCCGATCCGGACGGGAGCCGGAGCGCCTGTGACGGCGATCGTCACGGCGGTACGGGTGCGGAGGGCGACGCCGTCGAGGGTGGTCTCCAGGGTGGCGGCGTCGGCGGGATTGCCGACGAGCCGGTTGGCCAGCCGGTGGGCGTGCACATCAAGGGCACCGGAACGGGGAACGCCCAGGTGGGCATGGCCGGGACGCCCTTCGTCCTGCACGGTGGTGAGGACTCCGGCGCGTACGACGTCGAGGGCGGACGCGGTGACGTCGGCGTCGAGCGCGGTCGTGGTGCCGTCGGCGTCGAGCGCGGTCGTGGTGCCGTCGGCGGTCGTCACGTACGGGACTCCTCGTGTGCGGCGGTGAACTCGTCTGCGGCGGTGAAGCGGACCCGGGTGCCGGGGGCGAGCAGAGCGGCGGGCTTGCGGCCGGGGTCCCAGAGGACGGCGTCGGTGGAGCCGACGAGCTGCCAGCCGCCGGGGGAAGAGCGGGGGTAGACGCCCGCGTACTCCCCCGCGAGGGCGACCGAACCGGCGGGGACGGCGGTGCGCGGGGTGGCGCGCCGGGGCAGGTGGAGTTCGGCGGGCAGCCCGGAGAGATACCCGAAGCCGGGCGCGAAACCGCAGAAGGCGACGCGGAGTTCGAGGTCGGCGAGTGTCTCGGGGACCCGCTCGGCGGGCATGCCCCAGAGCCGTGCCACCTCCGCCAGATCGGGCCCGTCGTACCGCACCGGAATCTCGATCAGCCGCCCCCCGTCGGAGGCGAGCGGCGGGATGTGCCACGTGCGGAGGTCGGCGGCGAGGGCCTGCGGATCGTCGAGTCCGTCGAGGAGCACGGTCCGCGCGGCCGGGACGATGTCCCGGACCCCGGGCAGGTTCCCGGCGGCGCGGCGTCGGAGGACCTCGGCGTGGAACGCCTGGGCATGGGCGAGGTCGTCGAGCTCGACGAGGAGGGCGTGCGGGCCCATGGGGAGGGCGTGGGGGCTGCCGTTCACCTGCCCCGCACTCACGCGAATGCTCCCAGCTCGACTCCCGCGCCCAGTAGTTCGGCTCGCACTCGCGCTGCGAGTTCCGCCGCTCCCGGGGTGTCCCCGTGCAGGCACAGGGAGCGGGCACGCACCGGGATTTTCTCGCCGGTCAGCGCCACGACCTCGTGGGCCGTGGCCATCGCGAGGGCGCGGGCGACCACCGCGTCCGGGTCGTGGATCACCGCTCCCGGCTCGCGGCGCGACACCAGCGTGCCCTGCGCGGTGTAGGCCCGGTCCGCGAACGCCTCGGGGACGGCCGGGAGTTCGGCTCCGGCGACCGCTGCGAGCAGCTTCGATCCGGGGAGGCCGAGGACCGGGAAGTCCCCCGCGAGGCGCACGCCCGCGACGACCGCCGCAGCCTGCTCCGCGTCATGAACCGTACGGTTGTAGAGCGCGCCGTGCGGCTTGACGTACGAGACGCGGGACCCGGCCGCGCGGGCGAAGACCTCCAACGCGCCGATCTGGTAGGCCACTTCGTCGGCGAGCTCGTCCGGCGGCACGTCCATCGCGCGCCGCCCGAAGCCCGCCAGATCGCGGTACGACACCTGGGCGCCGATCCGCACCCCGCGCTCGGCGGCCCGTTCGCAGACCCTGCGCATCGTGGAGGGGTCGCCCGCGTGGAAGCCGCAGGCGACGTTGGCACTGGTGACGACGGAGAGCAGGGCCTCGTCGTCGGTGAGGGTCCAGCGGCCGAAGCCTTCGCCGAGGTCGGCGTTCAGGTCGATCGCACCGGGCGGGGCGGACGTATCGGGTGCTGCGCTCATGCTCGTACCTCCGAGGGGGACACGGCTGCCGTGAGGGTGTCGAGGATCAGTTGACGGGAGTCGGCGAGGTAGGCCCGCAACTCCGTTTCAGCCGCGTCGAGTTCACTGGCTTCGAGCAGTTCGGCGATGACGCGGTTGCGGCCCACGAAGGGTTCGTGGAGGTGGGCGGGTGAGGGCATCTCCTGGAACACCAGACGCAGTTCGGCGAGGATCGCACTCATGTAGGAGTCGGTGCGCGGGCTGCCCGCGAGCGCGGCGAGTGCGCGGTGGAAGTGGATTCCCGCGTCGGCGACCTGCACCCAGTCGCCGGTCGCGGCGGCGGCCTCACCGGCGGCGACCGCCGCGAGCACATCGGCGATCAGCCGGGGTGCGGCCGCGCCCGCCGCTCGTACACCTGCCGTCTCCAGCGCGAACCGGACCGCGTAGATGTCCGTGATGTCCGCCGGGCCCGGCACGCGCACAAAGACGCCCCGGTTGAACTCGTGCACCACGAGCCTCTCGTGCACCAGCAGCCGGAACGCCTCGCGCACCGTGTTGCGCGAGACACCGTACGCCTGGGCAAACGCCGCCTCGGGCAACTGCTCGCCGGGCTTCAGGCCGCCCTCGGCGATGCGGTCGCGCAACGAGGCGGCCAGGCGCTCGGCGGTGCCGGTGCCCTCACCCGTACCAGTGACCGTATCCACGGCTCCTCCTCGACTACTCACTGTCCGCCGGACATCCGCATGACGGAAACCATTGTGGGATTGTTGAGCAATACCTTACTGTCACCGGAATTCGCCGGTCCGTTCCCAGGGAACGAGACCAGGGCCGAGACCGACCGAATGACGGACCGACTGGAAGGCGGACGGCGCATGATCGTCCTTCTCGGCGTCGCCGTGGTGATCGCAGGATTCGCCACCCGACGCAATCCCCTGCTGGTGGTCGGCATCGCCGGCATAGCCACCGGCCTGCTCGGCGGCCTGTCGCCGCGCGAAGTGCTCGCCTCCTTCGGCGAGGGATTCGCCTCCAGCCGGTCCGTGACGATCTTCGTGATCACGCTGCCGGTGATCGGACTCCTGGAGCGATACGGCCTCCAGGAGCAGGCCCGTCGCCTCATCTCCCGCTTCGCCAGACTCACCACGGGCCGCTTCCTGACCCTCTACCTCGGCCTGCGCCAGATCACCTCCGCGCTCGGCCTCACCACCCTCGGCGGCCCGGCGCAGTCCGTGCGCCCGCTGGTCGCACCGATGGCGGAGGCCGCGGCGGAGAAGAAGTACGGGCCGCTGCCCGAGAAATGGCGCGAGAAGGTCCGCTCGCACTCCTCCGGCGCGGACACCGTCGGTCTGTTCTTCGGCGAGGACTGCTTCCTCGCGATCGGCTCGATCCTGCTCATCACGGGCTTCGTGAACACCACGTACAACCAGCACCTCGAACCCCTGCACCTGGCTCTGTGGGCGATCCCGACCGCCGTGTGCGCCTTCTTCATCCACGGTGCGCGCCTGCTCCGCCTGGACCGTCAGATGGCCCGGGAACTCGCGGCAGCCGGAGCCACGGAAGCCGACAAGGAGAGCGCCAAGTGATCAGGGCAGAGTGGTTCTACTGGCTGATCGGCGCCGTCTTCCTGGTGATGGCCGCGCAGATGTTCCTCGACCGTACGAATCCCAAGCGTCTCGGCACCGCCGCCTTCTGGGGCCTGCTCGGCGTCGGCTTCGTCTACAGCACCTGGGTCGTCGACAAGTCGGCACCCTCCGAGCCGCTGGGCGCCCTGGTCCTCGTGATGATCGTCCTCGCGGGCTTCAACTTCACCGGCCGAGGCAAGGTCAGCACCACCACCCCCGGGCAGCGCACCGCGTCCGCCGTCCGCTTCGGCAGCAAGCTCTTCATTCCGGCGCTGACGATTCCGGTCGTGGCGATGCTGTGCGCGACGCTCGTGAAGAAGATCCATGTCGGAGGCGAGCCGATCTTCCAGGACGGCAGCGAGACCATCCTCGGTCTCGGCGTCGGCTCCCTGGTGGCGCTCGCCGTAGGGATGCTCCTGCTCCGCGAGAAGAAGATCACCGTCCCGATCCACGCAGGCCGCAACATGGTCGAGGCCATGGGCTGGGCGCTGCTGCTGCCCCAGCTCCTGGCCGTACTCGGCTCGATCTTCCAGAAGACGGGCGTCGGCACGCAGGTCGGCAGGATCACCGAAGCCGTCCTCCCGAGCGGCATGATCTACGTCTCGGTCATCGTCTACTGCCTCGGCATGGCCCTCTTCACGATCATCATGGGCAACGCGTTCGCCGCGTTCCCGGTGATGACGGCGGCCATCGGCTGGCCGGTCCTGATCGAGTCGGGCGGCGGAGACCCGGCGGTCGTGCTCGCGGTCGGCATGCTGGCGGGCTTCTGCGGCACGCTGTGCACGCCGATGGCGGCCAACTACAACCTCGTACCGGCGGCACTGCTGGAACTCAAGGACCAGTACGGACCGATCAAGGCACAGATTCCGACGGCGGGCGCGCTGCTGCTGTGCAACATCGCGATCCTCTCGCTGTTCGCCTTCTGAGCCCTGGTCACCCCCGCCCCCTCTCCACCTTCCGGTCCGGTCCCCGAGGAACCCCATGTCACCCCTCCCCCGCGTCCTGCTCACCGGCTTCGAGCCCTTCGGCGGCGAGGACGTCAATCCCTCCTGGCAGGCCGTCTCCCTCGTACGGGACACCCCGCCGGACGGCGTCGACCTCCACACGGTCCGCCTCAGCTGCGCCTTCGGCACGGCGAACGACGAACTCCACGCCGCGGTACGGGACTTCACGCCCGACCTGGTCCTGTGCGTCGGCCAGGCGGGCGGACGCCCCGACCTCACCGTCGAGCGCGTCGCCGTCAACGTCGACGACGCCCGCATCCCCGACAACGCGGGCAACCAGCCCGTCGACGAGCCGATCGCCCCGGACGGCCCGGCCGCGTACTTCGCCCCGCTCCCGGTGAAAGCCTGCGTGGCGGCCGTACGCGAGGCGGGCCTCCCCGCATCGGTCTCCCAGACCGCCGGAACCTTCGTCTGCAACCACGTCTTCTACGGCCTGTCCCACCTCATCGCCACCGAACTCCCCCTCCTGCGCGGCGGTTTCGTCCACGTCCCGTACGCCCCGGAACAGGTGAAGGACCGCGCCCTGCCCTCCCTGCCCGTCTCCGCGATGGCGGACGGCCTGCGCGCGATCATCACGGCCGCACTGACGACGGAGACGGACCTGCGCGTCCCGGAGGGGGCCACGCACTGACCACCATCGGGCGGACGGCGGCGAGCGGGGCCGAAAGTACCCCTTGCATCACACGAGTAACTGCCTTTACGGTCACCGGACTTGAGGAAAGGGAGGCGCCATGGAGAACGACAGGACACCAGAGGACGACACCCGGGCCAAGCCGGAGCTCAAGAAGGTCGCCGTGCGCGACGAGGCCAGGAAGCGGGACCGGCTCACCATCGAGAAGCGACCGGCGTCCTGACCGGGCGGAGCGCGACGCCCGGCGCGGCACGGCGGGCGCCGGGCGTCGTCGCCCCGTACCGAACCTCGTACGAGCACGATGCGGTCGAGTACGACCGGACGGAGAGGGCCGCATGCGCGTTCACCTGGTGACCATGCCCTGGCAGCCGATCGACCTGCCCTCGCTCCAAATCGGCCTGCTGCACGCCCTGTTGACCCGGACGCGGCCGTCCGACGAGGTGCACGAGTTCCACGGCTCGCTGCGCTGGGCGGAATTCCTGCTGGAGCGCACGGACGGGCTGCTGCGCCCGGCCGACCACGTCGAGGTGGGCAGCGACTCGATCTTCGACGGGCTCGGCGACTGGGTCTTCTCCGGCGTCCTGTACGAGGACCCCGACTGGGGCGTCGCACGGCTCGGCGACTACGCGCGGCGGCGCGGGATCCCGGTGGACAAGGCGCACGCCATGCGGGTCCACGCGGCGGAGTTCGTCTCCCGCAGCGCCTCACAGATCCTGTCCGACGACCCGGACGTCGTCGGGTTCACCAGCACCTTCATGCAGAACGTGTCCTCGCTGGCCCTCGCCGCCGAGCTGAAGCGCCGCCGCCCCGGCCTCACCGTGGTCTTCGGCGGCAGCAACTGCGAGGGGCCGATGGGCCACGCCCTGCACCGCAACCACCCGTTCGTCGACTTCGCGGTGCGCGGGGAGGGGGAGTACGCGTTCCCCGCCCTGCTGGCCCATCTGGACGCCCGTACCCCGCCCGTCGACGTACCGGGGCTGTGCTGGTGGGACGGTGGAATCTCGCGGGCCAACGAGGAATCCCGCCGCACGGTGGCCCCGCGTGACATCGCCTCGCCCGAGTACGACGTCTGGCAGGCGGAGCTGGACGCCTCCCCGGTGGCCGAGTACGTCCGTCCGAAACTGGTCGTGGAGGGCGCGCGCGGCTGCTGGTGGGGCGAGAAGCACCACTGCACCTTCTGCGGTCTCAACGGCTCGGCGATGGCGTTCCGCGCCAAGCCCGGCGAGCAGTTGTGGGCCGAGGTCGAGCGGCTCGTCCGACGGCACAAGATCCTCGACGTCGTCACCGTCGACAACATCATCGACATGGCGTACTTCACGGACTTCCTGCCGCGCGCCGCCGACAGCGGCTGGGACCTCCTGATGCACTACGAGGTCAAGTCCAACCTCACCACGGAACAGCTGGCGCTGCTGGCCCGCTCGGGCGCCGTGCACATCCAGCCGGGCATCGAGAGCCTCAACAACCGCGTCCTGGACCTCATGGACAAGGGCGTCACCGGCTCCCGCAACGTCCGTACGCTCCGCGAGTGTGCCGACAAGTCACTGACCTGCACGTGGAACTACCTGTACGGGTTCCCGGGCGAGACGGCGGACGACTACGACGCGGTCGTCGACCAGTTCCCCGCGCTCGTCCACCTCCAGCCGCCGGGCGGCGCGTTCCGCATCCAACTGGAGCGGTTCAGCCCGCACTTCGCCGATCCGGCCCTCGGCTTCGCCGAGCGGACCCCCGCCGAGATGTACGGCCACGTGTACGACCTTCCCGAGGAGGAGCTCGCCGATCTGGTGTACCTCTTCGACACTCCGCCGCGCGGAATCGGCGGCGGGGCGGAGGGACGACTCACCCGGGCAGTGGCCGACTGGCGTGCCCAGCACGCCGGTTCCACCCTGCTGATGGAGTCCGGCGGGGAGGGCGAGCTGCTGGTGCACGACCGGCGGCGCGGCTGGCCGGTGCGCACGCATCGGCTGTACGGCTGGGAGGCCGCCGCTTTCGCGCACCTGGAGCACGGCCGCTCGGGTCCCGCTCTGCACCGGCTGCTCGCCGAGGAGGGGCATCCGGTCGATGCGGGGCGGCTCACGGAGTGGCTCGGCAAGGGCGTGTCCCTGGGGCTGCTGTTCTGCGACGGACGGTCGTACGTCGCACTGCCGCTGCGCAACGCGCCGGTCCGTACCGGTGCCGATGCCACCTCCGATTCCGGCGACGCGGAAGCGGTGACCGTATGACCGGCGGCGGACAGGTCGTCGTGGACGAACCGCTCCCGCTGGGGGCGGGCGGACGCGCCACCGCCGACGCCGTGCGCTTCCTCCGCGAGTGCCAGAGCCAGGCGCGCCCGGTGCGCTGGGAGCCGGACACCGACGCCCTGCCCTTCGACACCGGGCTGCTGCACCACCTCCCGCCACCCGCTTCCCCGTCCACCCTTTCGGACGAGGCGGCGGCCCTGTGGCGGTCCCGTTACGCGTACGGCCTCCTCTACCACCGCCGTGGCCCGGACTTCGTGACGGTCCTGGACCGCAGGGACCCCTCGGCGTCGGCCCGGTTCACCCTCGACGAGCCGGCGCTGCTCGCCGCGTTCCTCACCGTCCAGGACGTCACGGCCCTCGACACGCTCGACCGTGCGCAGCACGAGGCGGTGTCCGTGCTGGCGGACGAGCGCCTCGTCCTGGTCACGCGGGGGTGGGCGGTGGCGCTGCCGCCGCGCCTGCGCCGCTGGCCCGTCCCCTGTACGAGCATCTGACCCTTGACCTCGCCGACGGTCCCCCCGCACGGCCGCACGCCGTGGGGTGCGCTGCGGCGGCACCGCCCGTTCCTGCTGCTCTGCGGCGAGCAGGCGGCCAGCTCGGTCGGGCGGCAGATCACCGCGCTGGCGCTGGCGCTGCTGGCCGTGACCCGCCTGGACGCGGGCCCGTTCGGGGCGTCGGCGCTCCTGGCACTGACGTACCTCCCGGGTGCCGTGCTCAGCCCCCTCGCCGGTGTGCTCGCCGACAGGGCCCGGCTGCGCACCCTGACCGTCGTACTGACCTCCTCGCAGGTGCTGGTGGTCGGCTCGGTCCCGCTCGCCGGGGCGCTCGGCGCTCTCGGCCTGCCCCACCTGTACGGGGTGGCTGCCCTGTCCGGCACCCTGACGTGGACGCTCGCGGTGGCGCTCCAGGCGGCACTGCCCCGGGTGGTCGAGCCCGAGCAGCTCCTGACCGGCAACTCGGCGCTGACCGGCGCCCGTACGACAGGGCAGATCGGCGGCCCCGCCCTGGGCGGCGTCCTCGTCGGGCTGGTCGGTCCTTCCACTGCCCTGCTGGCGGGCAGCAGCGCGTACGCCATCGAGGCCGTACTCCTGTTCGCCCTGCCCGCGTCGCTGAACCGGCCTGCCGAACCCACCGGTGACCGGGGCCCCCGGTTCGCCGCGCTCCGCGAGGGGTTCGCCGTGGTCAGGGCGCATCCGGTGCTGCGCCGCCAGGTCTTGGCAGGCGCGGGTTTCAACCTCGGCAGCGGGGCTGCGGACGCGCTCTTCGTCGTGTACGCCACTCGACAACTTGCCCTCACCTCCTGGCAGTTGGGACTCGTCTACGCCGCCTTCAGCGTGGCCACCGTCGCCGGGGTCCTGCTCGCGGGCAGGTTCGCGACGTCCGTGGAGCTGTACCGGGCGACGCGGATCTGCGCGATGGTGGCGGCCCTCGCGATCTTCCTCGTCCCGGCGGCGTCACTGGGACTCGCCTTCCCCGCACTTCTCGCGTACCAACTCCTCTTCGGCATCACGGCGAGCGTCTGGGCGATCTCCATGACGACCACCCAGCAGCTGATCGCCCCGCCCCGGCTCCAGGGCCGCGTCGCCGGTTTCACCCAGGCGGCCCTGCTGACCACCGTCCCGGTCGGAGCCCTGTCGGCGGGCGCGCTGGCGGCCTGGCTGGGGAACGTACCCGTCCTGACCGGAGCCGCGACGACGACCGTCCTCGCCGCCTCCTCCTTCTGGCTGCCGCAGCGCACCCTCCCCACCGGTTCCCACGCCGTTGTCGGACATACGGGGATGATGACACCCGCCACTGACAACGGCGCGGGCGGACTGCGCGGCCAGCGTCACGTCGCCTCGGACGCCGCCTCGGACGCCGCCCGGGAAACGGCGATCCCGCCCGGCGTCATCCGGAGGATGGCCGAGCGGGATCAGGACGTGCCGGAGTGAGGACCCGAGATCACTCGCCGTCGGGCGTCAGCCGCAGCGAGATCGAGTTGATGCAGTAGCGCTGGTCCGTCGGCGTCGGGTAGCCCTCGCCCTCGAAGACGTGGCCCAGGTGCGAGCCGCAGCGGGCGCAGCGGACCTCCGTGCGGACCATGCCGTGGGAGGTGTCGGAGATCAGCTCGACCGCGTCCGTGTCCTTCGGGTCGTAGAAGGACGGCCAGCCGCAGTGCGAGGCGAACTTCGTGTCCGAGCGGAACAGCTCGGCGTCGCACGCGCGGCAGGAGTAGACGCCGGTCGTCTTGGTGTCCGTGTACTCGCCGACGAAGGCGGGTTCCGTGCCCGCCTGGCGGAGGACCGCGTATTCGGCGGGGGTCAGTTCCTCGCGCCACTGCTCGTCGGGCTTCTCGATGTCGTACGGCATGGTGTGCGTCCCCTTCTTACTTCTGCGCGAGGCGGGCCAGGATCTTGGGGCCCAGGTCCGTCACGTCGCCCGCGCCCATGGTGAGAACCAGATCGCCGGGGCGGGACATTCCCGCGATCACGTCGGGGATGGAGGCGGCGTCCGAGACGGCGGTCACGTCCGCGCCCGCCGCCTTCGCGGCGTCGACGATCAGGGCGCTGGTGATGCCCTCGATCGGGTCCTCGCGGGCCGGGTAGATGTCGAGGACCACGGAGGCGTCGGCGAGGGCCAGGGCCTCGCCCATCTCCTTGCCCAGTTCCTGGGTGCGGGAGAAGAGGTGGGGCTGGAAGACCACGAGGAGGCGGGAGTCCGCGGAGTCCGAGGCGGTGGCGCCGCGCATGGCTTCCAGGTCGGCGGTCATCTCGGTGGGGTGGTGCGCGTACGAGTCGATGACCTGGACGCCCTGCTCCTCGCCCTTGAGCTGGAGGCGGCGCTTGACGCCCGTGTACGTGCCGAGGGCCGAGGCCAGGTTGTGGGCCGGGAGGCCGAGGGCCACGCCCGCGGCGAGGGCGGCGACCGCGTTGTGGGCGTAGTGGGCGCCCGGGACGGAGACGGTGAAGGTGAGGAACTTGCCGTTCAGGAGGACGGTGACCTCGCTGGACAGGCCGCGCGGGGTGATCTTGTGGACGCGGACGTCCGCCTGGGCGGAGTCGCCGTACGTGACGATGTTGAGGAGGTCGTCGTTGCGCAGGCGCGTGGTCAGCTCGACCGCGCCCTCCTGGTCGGCGTTGACGACGAGGGTGCCGCCGGGGACGATCTTGCGGGCGAAGGTCTCGAAGGACTCGTAGATCTCGTCCATCGAGGCGTAGTTCGCGTGGTGGTCGAGTTCCACGTTGAGGACGATGGCGACCTGGGGGTCGTACTTCTGGAAGCTGCGGTCGCTCTCGTCCGCCTCGGCGACGAAGATGTCGCCTTCACCGTGCAGGGCGTTCGTGCCGGGGCCCGCCAGGTCGCCGCCGATGGCGTAGGAGGGGTCCAGGCCCATGCCGGTCAGGGCGACGGCCAGCATGGAGGTGGTGGTCGTCTTGCCGTGGGTGCCCGCGACGGCGATGGCACGCAGGCCGTCCATGAGGGAGGCGAGCGCGTCGGAGCGGTGGACGACGGGGATGTCCAGCTCGGCGGCGCGGACCAGTTCCGGATTGTCGGCGCGGATCGCGGACGACACCACGACGCTGGTGGCGTCGTCCGCGAGGTTGCCGGAGGCGTGGCCGATGTGGACCGTCGCGCCGAGGGCGCGCAGGGAGTCCGCCGTGCCGGACTCCTTGGCGTCGCTGCCCGCGACCTTCGCGCCGCGCTGGGCGAGGATCTTCGCGATGCCCGACATTCCGGCGCCGCCGATGCCGATGAAGTGCGGTCGGTCCAGGGCGGTGGGGATGCCGGGTGCCATGCGGTTCTCCAAGGGTTCTGCTGGCGGAAGGAAGGCTTCAGCCTATTCGCTGTGCGAGAAGAGCTTGAGCACCGGGACGCCGACCTTGTGGCGGGCCCTGGACGCCCAGTCGCGGTGGAAGAACTCCTCCACGTAGTGCGGCGCGGTCAGGACGATCACCTCGTCCGCCCCGGTTTCGTCGACGACGGACCTCAGGACGTCCAGGGGGTGTTCCTCGACCACCCGGCCCACCGCCTCGCTGCCCGCCGCCCGCAGCGCCGTCAGGGAGACGTCGAGGCCCTGCTCGGCGACCGGCCTGGCGTCCTCGCCCTCGGGCTCGTCGCCCTCGTGGACGGCCTCCTCCAGCTCGCCCAGGGCCACGTCGTCAATGGCTCTGAGCAGCACGTCGGCCTGATCTCCGCGTGGCTGCATCAGCACCACGAACGAGACCGCCTCATCGCCGTGCAGGGTCGTGACGAACTCCACGTCGGCCGCAGTGAGGGGCTTCTCGATCATCAATACGCTCGTGAACATGTCGGGCGCCCTTTCTCCTTCTCTGGCCCTGTCCGCCAGCTCTCTGGCCGGTACGCCAGCGCGCTGTGCGTCAGTGCGTCTGTACGTCAGTGCGTCCGTGGACCCGCGCGTCCGTGCGCCAGCGCCTCCGTACGCCTGTGCGCAGCAGCAGCCGCGAAACCTTGCGGAAACCATCCTTCCCCGCGCGGGCACGGGGACCGCGTGGGGTAAGTGTGCCCAGCGAGAACTAAGCGGAACGACAAATTCCGCCGTTTGTCAGCCTGCCGTGAATGATCACATACGGCACTAATTCCGACGGTACTGGGTAAACAGGAACCCGGCCTCCTCCAGAATCGACGCCAAAGCGAAGCGATCCGGAACCGCCAGGCCCGGTCCGTCCGCGATCCGCTGAGCCCGGCCCGCCGTGAGCACCGGGGAGACCGTCAGGCAGAGCTCGTCCAGCACGCCGTCGGCGATGAACTGGGCCAGCAGCCGGGGCCCGCCCTCCGTGAGCTGGCGCTTCAGGCCCCGCTCGGCCAGCGCCCGTACCGCCTTGTCCGTCTCCACCCGGGCGCCGTCCCCGGCGATCAGCACCTCTGCCCCCGCCTCGCGGGCCGCACGGATCCCGTCCAGGGGGGCTCTCGCGCCGGTCAGGACCAGGGTCGGGACGAGGGGCTCGGTGAAGAGAGGGAGGGAGAAGTCCAGGTTCAGGCTGGCGCTGACCACCGCGATGGCCGGTGCAGGGGCCTGACCTGCTGCTTTACGGCGCTCAGCGAAGGCCGCGCGGGCGCGGGCCGGGCGGTAGCCCTCCAGCCGTACCGTTTCCGCACCGACCACGATCACGTCGGCGAGACCCCGCAGGGTGCCGAAGATCCTCATGTCGGTGTCGGAGGAGATCGGCTGGGAACGGCCGTCGTGCTGGGCCGCACCGTCCAGCGAGGAGACCATGTTGGCGCGCAGCCACCCGTCGGCCCCGTCCGCCCCGGCCGCCCCTTCGGCCCCGTCCGCCCCGGAGGGGTACGCGTAGGCGTCGGCCAGCGCGTCGAGGCTCCACTCCCCGGCGCCGTCCGCCGAAGGGTCCCCGTCGGGGCCGTGCGGCGTGGCGTGCGGTGTTTCGTCGGTCACAGGGAACAGGCGTCGCATAAGGGCAGTCTGGCACGGCACGATCCACCAGGACCGGCCCGCCGGGGCAGGCTCTAGAGTGGTCGGTTGTGTCGTCCTCACAGCCGTCTCCGTCGAAGTCCGCCGCTCAGGGGCCCAGCAGCCCCATAGCCGACGCGGTTCCCCTCTCCCTGTGCGCCCGCGAGCCTCGGGTCCCCGCCGACCGGCTGGTGGCCGAGATGGTGCCGCCGCCGCGCTTCGACTCCGTACGGTTCGAGACGTACATCCCCGACCCGAACCAGCCGAGCCAGCCCGAGGCCGTCACGGTCCTGAGCGCCTTCGCGGCCGGGCTCGGGTCCGCGCCGGAGGCCGGGAAGCGGCGCTGGTTCGCCAAGAAGCCCGCCGCGAAGCCGGCCGGGCCGCGCGGGGTGTACCTCGACGGCGGGTACGGCGTCGGCAAGACCCACCTGCTGGCCTCCCTCTGGCACGCGACGCCCGCCGAGCCGTCCCTCAAGGCGTTCGGTACGTTCGTGGAGCTGACGAACCTGGTCGGCGCGCTCGGCTTCCAGCAGACGGTGACCACCCTGAGCGGGCACCGGCTGCTGTGCATCGACGAGTTCGAGCTGGACGACCCGGGCGACACGGTGCTGGTGTCCTCGCTGCTCAGCAGGCTGGTGGAGGCGGGGGTCGCGCTGGCGGCCACGTCCAACACCCTGCCGGGCAAGCTGGGCGAGGGCCGGTTCGCTTCGGCGGACTTCCTGCGGGAGATCCAGGGACTCTCCGCGCACTTCCGCCCGCTGCGCATCGACGGCGAGGACTACCGCCACCGGGGCCTGCCGGAAGCTCCGGCTCCGTACACCGACGAGCAGGTCACGAAGGCCGCGTACGGGACGGAGGGCGCCAGCCTGGACGCCTTCCCCGCGCTCCTCGACCACCTCGCGAAGGTCCACCCGAGCCGGTACGGGGCGCTGACCGACGACCTCAAGGCGGTCTGCCTGACCGGGGTCGTGCCCGTGCCCGACCAGTCGACCGCGCTGCGGCTCGTGGTACTGGCCGACCGGCTGTACGACCGCGAGGTGCCGGTGCTCGCCTCCGGGGTGCCCTTCGACCGGCTCTTCAGTGACGAGATGCTGAACGGCGGGTACCGCAAGAAGTACTTCCGGGCCATCTCCCGGCTCACGGCGCTGGCGAGGGACGCGAAGGGGCTGGTGGCGCAGTAGGTTCGAGGGCGTCACTTTCCTTGACCTACGCACACCCGTGAAGGGGTTCACCATGGCCACCACCCGCAACGCGCACACCGTCTGGACCGGCAGCCTCATGGAGGGCGAGGGCACCGTCTCCCTCGACTCCTCCAAGGTCGGCAGCTACGCCGTGTCCTGGCCCTCGCGCGCCGAGGAGGCGAACGGCAAGACCAGCCCCGAGGAGCTGATCGCCGCCGCCCACTCGTCCTGCTTCTCGATGGCCCTCTCGCACGGCCTGTCCGGCGCGGGTCACACCCCGACCCGGATCAACACCGCCGCCGCGGTGACCTTCCAGCCGGGCACCGGCATCACCGGCATCCACCTCACCGTGGAGGGCGAGGTCCCGGGTCTGGACGAGGCCGGTTTCGTGAAGGCCGCCGAGGACGCCAAGGCCAACTGCCCGGTGAGCCAGGCGCTTTCGGGTACGACGATCACGCTGAGCGCCTCGCTCGTCTGACGTACCGGCGTACGTACCGCTGAGGCTGTTGTGGCCCGCACGGTTCACGTGTCACAGGTTGCGTGATACACACGTGCGGGTCACATTCCTGTCCGCCAGCAGGGAGTTGCCTCATGTCCTCGACCGAAACGCCTTCACCGGATTCGCCGAATTCACCGGCTTCACCGGCTTCACCGGAAACAGTCGCGGCGTCCGGAGCGTCACGACGCCACGTCCTCGCCCGCACCGGGGCGTTGGGCGCGGGAATCGCCTTCACCGGCGCGTTCTCCGAACTCTTCGCGGGTACGGCACTGGCCGGACCCCGCGGCGGCGGAGGCCACGGCCACGCCGGGTACGGGCCGCTGGTGCCCGACCCCAAGGGCCTGCTCGACCTCCCCAGGGGCTTCCGCTACAAGGTCCTCTCCCGCGAGGGCGAGCCGCTCAGATCGGGCGAGGGTCCCGTACCGGGCAACCACGACGGAATGACGGCGCTCCGAGGCCGTCGCGGGCGCGTGCACCTGGTCCGCAACCACGAGAACCGGCAGTCCGCGAAGCTCGGCGTGCCCACGGTCAAGGGCCTCACCTACGACCCGGCGGCCAAGGGCGGCTGCACCTCGCTCACCCTCGACGGCCGCAACAACGTCCTGGAGGAGCGCGTCGGCATCGCCGGGACGGCGGTCAACTGCGCGGGCGGGCCCACCCCTTGGGGCACCTGGCTCACCTGCGAGGAGAACGAGGAGAAGGCCGGGTCCAACGGCTACACCAAGGACCACGGCTTCATCTTCGAGGTCGACCCGTCCGACCCGCACCGCACCGGCGCCGTCCCGCTGACCGCGATGGGCCGCTTCCAGCACGAGGCCATCGCCCTCGACCCGAAGAGCGGGATCGTGTACGAGACGGAGGACGCCTTCGCGCACCCCTTCGGCCTCTTCTACCGTTTCCTCCCCGAGAAGCCCTGCGGCGGCGTGAATTCGCTGCGGGCGGGCGGCGCACTGGAGGCCATGCGCGTGCCCGGCGTACCGGACCTCTCGGCCGTCCACGAGCCCGGCCGGAGCTTCTCGGGGGTGGAGTGGGTGCCGGTGCCCGACCCGCTCGCCGAGGAAACCCCCATCAGGCTCCAGGACTTCGGCACGAAGGGCATCACCCACGCCCAGAAGCTGGAGGGCTGTTACTGGGGCGACAAAGCCGTCTACTTCGTCTCCAGCTTCGCCCGTTCCAAGGAGGGCTCGGCCCGCGACCACTTCGGGCAGGTCTGGAAGTACGAGCCGCACCGCCGCCGCCTCACCCTGGTCGTGGTCTTCGGCCCGTCGACGGACATCCAGCTGCCTGGCGAGTCCCCCGACAACATCTGTCTCGCCCCGAGCGGCGGCCTGATGGTGTGCGAGGACGGCGACGGCGCGCAGCATGTGTACGGGCTGAGCCGCAAGGGCCGCCTGTACGCGATGGCGCGCGGGCGGCAGAACATCGGCACGCCCGAGGCTCCCGAGTGGGGCGAGTTCGCCGGGGTCACCTTCTCCCCCGACGAGTCGACCATGTACCTCAACTGCTACAAGCCGGGGACGACGTTCGCGGTGACCGGCCCCTGGGACGACTGACATCCGCTCCCATCGGCCGATGCGGGGCCCTCGGCGGCGGACTCGGGCACGCGGTGGCCTTTCCGCCGACCGGGTCCGCGCACGCGTCGGCTTCGCCCCAGCACTCGCGTTCCGGGCCGATCCGTCGCACGATCGAGGGATCCGACCCGCCGGAGCCGATGGGGAGCCCATGGCCAAGAAGGACAAACCCGCACGGAAACGCCCTACCGAATCGGTGACCGACGCCCTGCGGGTGCCCCCGGGCGCCCACGTCTCCCTCACCACGTACCCGGCGGACGCCACCCCCGTGGGCCCGGGCGAGAAGGCGGCAGGGGTCGCCGCCACCGCCCTCCTCGGCGAGCCCCTCGCCGACCTCCAGGAGCGCCTGTACGCGGCGAGCACGGCCGGGGACTCCTGCCGGCTCCTCCTCGTGCTCCAGGGCATGGACACCAGCGGCAAGGGCGGCACGGTCAAGCACGTCATCGGGCAGTTCAACCCGTCCGGCTGCCGCATCCGCGCCTTCAAGGCCCCGACCGAGGAGGAGCGCGCGCACTCCTTCCTCTGGCGGATCACCAAGGCGCTCCCGGAAGCGGGCGAGATCGGCATCTTCGACCGTTCGCACTACGAGGACGTCCTGATCGGCCGGGTCCGCGAGCTGGCCCCGCCGGAGGAGATCGAGCGCCGCTACGACCAGATCAACACCTTCGAGCGGTCCCTCGCCGAAAGCGGCGTCACCATCGTCAAGGTCTTCCTGCACATCAGTTACGAGCAGCAGAAGCGCCGCCTCCTGGAGCGCCTGGACAACCCCCGGAAGTACTGGAAGTTCAACCCCGGCGACATCGACGAGCGCGCCCTGTGGCCCGCCTACCAGCAGGCGTACGAGATCGCGCTGCGCCGCTGCTCGTCGGAGGCGGCCCCCTGGTTCGTGGTCCCGGCCGACCGCAAGTGGTACCGGAACTGGGCCGTCAGCAATCTCCTCCTGGAACATCTGTCGGCCCTGGATCCGCAGTATCCGAAGGCCGACTTCGACGTCGAGGAGTGCCGGAAGAGGCTGCTGGAGCTGGGCTGAGGGCCCCGCCCGGCCGGACCCCGTCGGCGCTCAGCCGACGGCGAGCACCAGCTCGGGCCGGTCCCAGTACACGGCCGGAGGGTTCGCCGGGACCGTGCCGACGACCTCCGCGCCGACGCTGCGGTAGAAGCCCTCCGAGGGCGGGTGGGAGACGATCCGCACCTCGGTCAGGCCCGCCGCCCGGGCGCGTTCGGTGAGGTGGCCGATCAGCAGGCGGCCGATGCCCCTGCCCTGTGCGGCGTCGGAGACGAACATCAGGTCCAGCTCGGGCGGGTCGAGCACCAGGGAGTAGAAGCCGAGGACGCCCCCGTCCGGCGACTCGGCCGCGTACACCTCGTGATGCTCGAGGTAGTCGGGCCCGACCCGGTACCCCTCGACCATCGGCGCGTACGGGCCCTCGTAGGCGCGGGAGGTGCGGACGAGGCGGGTGAGGCGCTTGGCGTCCCGAGCGGTGGCCCGGCGGATGCGGACGGATCCGCCGGGCGTCGTCTGTGCTGTCACTCCGCGAGTATGACCCGCACGGGGCACGCCGTGCCGCAGCCGTACCCGCCGGACCTGATCAGCTACTTTCCGTGCGTGACCACTTTTGTACGACGAATGCTCGCGGCGGCGGTGTTGGGTGCGGTGCTGACCGGATGCGGCAGCGGAGGAGGCGGAGGCGGGCCCTCGGCACACCGATCGCCCTCCGCCCCCGTACCGGCGAAGACTCCCCCTCGGACGCCCGCACCCTCGGCCGTGCCCACCTCCGTGCCCACCGTGGCGGCCGGGCCCGGAGGGCTCACGCCCGTCTTCGAGCGGGCCAGGGGGAAGAGCGCCGAAAAGGTCGTCGCGCTGACCTTCGACGCGGACATGACCGCCGACCAGGGGCCCAGGGCGGCGCGCGGCGAGCACTTCGACAACCCGGAGCTGATCGCGTCGCTGCGGAAGTGGAAGGTCTCCTCGACGGTGTTCATGACGGGGCGCTGGGCCGAGGAGTACCCGGACCAGGCACGCTCGATCGGCACCGACCCGCTCTTCGAGATCGCCAACCACTCGTACAGCCACCACGCCTTCTCCTCGCCCTGTTACGGGCTGCCGACGGTCGAGCCGAAGGCGATGAAGAGGGACGTGGAGCGGGCCTTCGCCGCGTTCCGCAAGGCGGGGGCGCGCAACGTGGTGCCGTACTTCCGCTTCCCCGGCGGGTGTTACGACGACCGCGCGCTGCGCAGCCTGGGGCCCGCGAAGGTGACGGCGGTGCAGTGGGACGTGGTCAGCGGCGACGCCTTCGCGACGAACGCGGACGCGGTGGCGGAGCAGGTGCTCGCCGGGGTGAAGCCGGGTTCGCTGGTGGTCATGCACTGCACGCGCAGCGCGGCCCCGGTGACGGAGAAGGCACTGCGGCGGGTGGTGCCCGAGCTGCGGAAGAAGGGGTACCGGTTCGTGAAGGTGTCGGACCTCGTCGGGCGGCTGTAGCCGGAGGTGCTGGTCGGAGACGCTGGTCGGAGACGCTAGTCGAAGGCGCTGGTTGGAGGCTCTAGCCGGAGGCGATCATCCGGAGCAGGCCGTTCGCTGGGCCTCCTGCCACTCGCAGACGGGGCAGTGCACGATGCCCCGGACCGTCTCCGGGTACTCGGTCGGCCTGCCGCACAGCACGCAGTCGGCGAGGTCCGTCACGGGGGCCTCGGGGGCCTGCTCGGGTGTCGCGTTCATGCGTACGAGCCTACGCGGCGGCCGGTACGACGCCCCCCTCAGCCCCGCCGAGCGCTCAGCCCGCACACCACCGCGCCCACGGCCGCCGCGAGCAGCACCGCCGCCCCGAACGGCACCAGCGGCAGGCTCACCGCGCCCGTGCGCGACCCGCCGACCAGTGCGGTCACCGCCGCGCGGGCCGGGGAACCGGCCGTGACCAGGGCGAGCAGCACGCCCGTGGCGGTCAGGGCGAGGCCCCAGCCGGTGCCGTGCAGCACCGGGCGGCTGCCGAGGGCCCCGACCGCCGTGCCCAGCAGGGCGCAGACGAGCACGGCCAGGAGTCCGGCTCCGGCGGCGGTGAGCGGGTTGATCCGTACGTGCCCCTCGGTGTCCGCCCACCTGCTGACCAGCACCACGAAGGCGGTGGCCACCGCCCCCAGCCCCGCCGCGCAGCCGAACGCCGTGAGCAGGGCCGCGAGGTGTGCCCGGGACGGCGAGGTGGCGGCCGCGACGCAGTGCCGGGCGGCGGGGGGCTCGTTGCTCACGCAGAGCCTGGCCAGCCAGGCGGCGACGGGCAGCAGGGCCGCAGCACCGTACCCGAGCGAGTCGAGGACCGGCTGTCCGCCCTGGACGCCGACGGCGACGAAGGCCGCGTAGAGCAGGACGGGGGCGAGCCACCGCTGCGACGTGGCGAGGAGGGCGAACTGGTAGCGGACGAGGGGGGCGATGGCGGTGGTCATGCCTGGTTCCGTTCTGGTTCCCGGTCGGACGTCACGGGTGTCTTCCCGGCCAGGGGGCCGAGCTGCGTCACCGCCCTTACGTGCCAGGGGGGTTGGGCCCCGAGCAGTGCGCGCAGGACGGCGTCCGAGTGCACCGCCGCTACCGTCAGCGTCGTGGAGCCGTCGGCTTCGGGCGCGACGGCCGGTGCACCGGGCAGCCCCGCCGGGAGGCCCGCCCCCTGGGGCCCGACCGCGAGAATACGTACCCGAGGACCGGAATCCCGAGGACAGGAATCCGCCTCCCCCGCGCGGGAGTTGGCGGGTCGCACCCCGAGCCCCGTCACCTCGTACGCCGCACCCACGGTCCCTGCCAGCCGACGCGGGTCGTGGTCGACGAAGGCCACCGTCGCCCCGGCGGCCACCCGCTCCGCGACGGCCCGGTCCAGCTCGCCCCTGGCCGCCTCGTCGAGGCCCGTCCACGCCTCGTCGAGCACCAGCAACTCCGGTGCGGCCACGAGTGCTTGGGCGACGGCGACCTTCTGGGCGGTGCCCTTGGAGAGTTCGGCGACGGGGGTACGGGCATGACCGCCCGCACCGAAGCGCTCCAGCCAGGCCAGTGCCGCGTCACGTGCCTCCGTCCGGCCCAGGCCGTGGATGCGGCCGAGGTGGACGAGGTAGCCGACAGCGGTCAGCGGCAGGCCGCCGGGGAAGCGTTCGGGCACGTACGCGACACGGCGCGGGCGACCCTCGACGCGCCCCTCGGTGGGTGCGTCGATACCGGCCAGCACTCTCAACAGGGTTGACTTGCCTGTGCCGTTGACACCCTGGAAGCGGACCAGGGAGCCGGGGCGCAGTTCCAGGTCGACGCCCCGCAGGACCCAGTCCCCGCGCAGCCCGTAGCGACGCCCCACCCGCAGAAGTCTCACCGGTGCGCGGCTCAGTTCGCGGTGGGCTTCGTCTGGGTCAACTCGCTGGGCCGTACGATCACGAAGCCCTCGCCCTGGAGCACCAGTTGCACGGCCTCCCCCGAGCCGCCCCGGATCATCGACCCGACCGACTGCGAGCGGTGCAGCGAGGTGTTGAGCTGGGCGCTCCAGCCGACCACGGCGTCCGTGTCGACGTACACCGGCATGTTCCCGGTGACGGGGATGACGATGGGGTTGCCGTCGCAGACCACGGCGAGCCTGCCGTAACCGGTGAAGAGGCTGTTGAAGAGGCCGCCGCCGGTCATTCCGGCACCCTTCACCATCTTGATCTCGTACGACAGGGTGGCGTCGAAGCAGAGCACGTTGCGACCGTTGACGGTGAGGGCGTCACCTTGGTCCAGGTCGACGATGAAGCAGTTCTGCGCCTCGTGCGCGAACCACGCCTCGCCCTGGCCGCGCACGGCCATCAGCGGCAGGCCCTCGCCGGTCACGGCACGCTTGAGCATGCCGCCGATGCCCTGGCCCTTGCGCTCGAACTGGAGGTTTCCCCGGTAGGCGATCATCGCGCCCTGGCGGGCGTGCATCTCGCCGTTGACCACGTACTTCACCGATTTGGCGTTCTGCAGGGTCATGCCGGGGGCGGTCGCCGGCTGGGCCATGTTCTCGGAGGCGAAAATGTCACTCTTCATGTCGGTCATCCTCGCGCGCCGGGTTTTGGTCCCACAAGGAGCTCCACATCACGCCCTGGCAAACTTGGCGGAATGAGCAGCAACGACATCACCTCCCCGCAGGACGATGGCATCCCCTCCCGGCAGGACGACGACAGCCCGTCCCGGCAGGACGCGCCCCCCGGGGCACAGCCCGCTTCCGCCGACGTGCAGTCCGTGTCCGCCGGGCGCGACGCCGCGCCCCAGTTCGTCCTTCCGCTGGTGGTGCACATCGAGAAGTCGGACCCCCCGGCCCGTACGGACGCACTGGAGACGGCGGCGCGGGCGGTGCTGACGATCCTGTCCGACCCCCGCTCCGCGGGTGAGGGCGAGTGGGCGCAGGTGATGCGCGACTGGCAGGACGCCCGCATCCGCAAGGTGGTGCGGCGGGCGCGCGGCGGGGAGTGGCGCAAGGCGTCGGCGCTGCCGGGGATCACGGTCACGGGCAAGGCCGCCGAGGTGCGGGTCTTCCCGCCGGTCCCCCTCGACGGCTGGCCCAAGGAGCTGGCGAAGCTCCAGGTGTCGGGCACCGACCTGGACGACCCGCAGGAGCCGGACGCCCCGGACCCGGGCGTCGCGGTGCTGTGGACGAGCCCGGACCTGGACATGTCGGCGGGCAAGGCGATGGCCCAGGCCGGGCACGGTGCGCAGCTCGCCTGGTGGGACCTCTCCGACGCGGACCGCGCGACGTGGCGCGACGCGGGCTTCCCGCTGTCCGTACGGACGGCTTCGCCGGAAAGGTGGCGGGAGCTGACCGGCGCGGGGCTGCCGGTGGTCCGGGACGCGGGTTTCACGGAGATCGCCCCGGGGTCCGAGACGGTGATCGCGGACCATCCGGCACTCAGGGCCTGAGGCTCAGGCCGGGTCGCGGGCCCACTGGGCGGCCAGGACCGTGCCCTCCTGGAAGTCGCGGCGGGGCAGGCGCAGGCCGAGTGATGCCTCCAGGGCGTGGAAGAAGAGCTGGTGGCTGCCGAGTTCGGGGTGGTCGAGTTCGGCGCGGCGCAGGGCGCGGTTGAGGAAGTCGAGCTCGCCGGCGTGGCGGAAGAGGGCCTGCCCCGGCTCGTACCAGGACACTTCCAGCGCCATGTCCAGGCCGTCGTCGACGGGGCGGCCGTCGCGCTGGTGGGCGAAGGTGTAGATGGCCTTCCCCATGCACGCGCTCAGGTGCACCGACTCGGTGCAGTGCGGCCACGGCTCCGGGTCGGGGCGGGTGCGGGGCGGCGTGTCGTGCTGGAACACGAAGGCCCAGTCACCGGCCTGCCCGAAGCAGAAGGTCTCCCAGCCCTGAGCGGCGTCCCAGGGGCAGGTTTCCTTGCCGGTGAGGGTGCGCAGCTCCGCCAGGCGCATGCCGCGCGCGACCTGCTCCGGGTCCGCGCCGAGGCGCAGGGCCAGCCGCGCGGCGTCGATACCTTCGCCCCGGTAGAAGTTCAGCTCGGTGTACGGGGCCTGGTCCCGCCAGGGTCCGGCGGCCCAGGCGAAGCCCTCCAGGGGATCGCACGTGCACGGTTCGAGGGGCTTGGGGCCGTCCGGGCCCCCTTCGCGGAACCACTGGCCCCAGGCAGGGGCGATACGGTCCATCAGCTCGGCCCGCACGGCCACGAGGCCGGGACCGCGCGGGCCGGACGCCTGTCGCTCGACGAGCGTGCGCACCGCGTACTCCGCGGCGAAGTACAGGGCCCGGCCGAGGTCCCGGGTGGCGAAGGATTCGCCGAAGGAGCCGTCGACTCCGCGGACCGTGCCGTCCGGGTCGACCACCAGCAGGAGGGCCTCCGCCAGCTCCTCCTCGTGCTCCTCGTAGTAGTCGGGCTCCGTGGTGGTCTTCGGCAGCATCGACTCGTCGAGCAGGTCGCAGCGGGCGGCCAGTTCCCGCCAGGCCCGGTGGAGTACGTCCTCAGTGATCAACATGGGCGTCATGATGGGCGACGGCACTGACAACGCGCCCGGCCCGCCCCCCGCGCCGCGCTCCCCTGAACATGTCGCGTGCCTCACACGTACCCATGAATGACGCCAAGTGCCTGAAGGATCAAGGTACTTGCCGGTTGATTCGATCGCGTACCGCAGCACCAGCACCACGCACCGCATCCGGGAGACCCGACCATGCCCCCCGTCCTCCTCACCCTGTTGCGCCGGATCAACGGCACCGCGCTCATCGTCACCGCCCTGATCGCCACGCTCGCCGCACTCGCCTTTCCCGTCTGGTCGTACGCGGACCGCTCCGGCACCGGCCAGGCCAACCTCGCGGCGTCGACCGTGCCCACCAAGTGGGGGCCCCTGTCGGCCGCCGACCGGGACCTCCTGGTGAAGGTGCGCCTCGCCGGACTGTGGGAGCTCCCGGCCGGGCAGCAGGCCATCGAGCGCGCGCCCAGCCAGTCCGTCAAGGCGGCCGGGGACCACCTCGTCGTCGGGCACACCGACCTGGACGCGCGCGCCCGTTCGGCGGCCTCCCAGCTCGGGGTGGAGCTCCCGAACCAGCCCACCCCCGAACAGCAGGGCTGGCTGAGGGAGTTGACGGCCTCCACCGGGACGACGTACGAACGCCTCTTCGCGAACCTCCTCCGTCGCGCCCACGGCAAGGTCTTCGCCGTCATCGCCCAGGTCCGCAACTCCACCCGCAACGCGCTCATCCGGCAGCTCGCCGACGCCTCCAACCAGACCGTCCTGGACCACATCACCATGCTGGAGGCGACCGGTCTCGTCGACTTCGACGCCATCGCCAACGAGGCCGCGGGCAACGCCACCGCCAGCCCCACCGGTCCTCCCCCGCCGGTGCCCGGAGCACCCGTCCCAGCCCCCGAACCGGCCTCGCCGACCGGTACCCAGACCTTCACCTCGCTGCCGTCCGCGCCGACGGTCGGCGACATCGGGAGCCCGGCGGCCCGGTCGTAGTCCACACGGGGCCCCACGGGCCCCACAGGCCCTCACGGGCCCCCACCGGGCCCGGAACCTCAAATCAACCTCTGAACGTCCCCCCTCGTGGATTCAGCACGGCCTGACGGGGCCATGACCCCTGCACGGCACGTACCGAGGGGGACCACATGCAACGCGAGGACCAGGGAACCGGGCAGGGGATCCGGCAGAAGATCCGGCACGAGACGCCACCGGCGATTCAGCTCGGCGTCGGCATCGGCTGGCGGCCCGAGATCGCCGACACGATCGAGGCGCTGCCCGGCATCGACTGGGTGGAGGTGGTCGCGGAGAACATCTGCCCCGGCCATCTCCCCGACTCCCTCCTGCGGTTGCGCGCCCGTGGCACGAAGGTCGTCCCGCACGGCGTCTCGCTGGGCATCGGCGGCGCGGACCGGCCCGACCCGGTCAGCCTGGCGTCCCTGGCCGCGCGCGCCGAGGCGCTGGGCGCGCCGCTGATCACCGAGCACATCGCGTTCGTCCGGGCGGGCGGGGCCCTGACCGCGTCCCGCGCCCTGGAGGCCGGGCACCTGCTGCCGGTGCCGCGCACCCGGGACGCGCTGCGGGTGCTGTGCGAGAACGTGCGGATCGCCCAGGACCAGCTGCCCGTGCCGCTGGCCCTGGAGAACATCGCGGCGCTGTTCTCGTGGCCGGGCGAGGAACTGACGGAGGGGCAGTTCCTCGCCGAGCTGGTGGAGCGGACGGGCGTACGGCTGTTGATCGACGTGGCCAACCTGCACACGAACCGCGTCAACCGGGGCGAGGACCCGGCGCGGGCACTGGACGAGCTGCCGGTCGAGGCGATCGCGTACGTGCACGTGGCGGGCGGCGTCGAGAAGGACGGCGTGTGGCACGACACGCACGCCCATCCGGTCACGGAGCCGGTGCTGGAGGTGCTCGCGGAGCTGCGGTCCCGGGTGTCGCCGCCCGGGGTCCTGCTGGAGCGCGACGAGGACTTCCCTCCGGCCCAGGAGCTGGCGGCGGAGCTGAGCCTCATCCGGGAATCCGTCGGTTCTCCGCAGCTCGTGGGGGTCAGCGCCACAGGCCGGGGGCTCCGCCCCCGGACCTCCGCTCCTCAAGCGCCGGAGAGGCTGGATTTCGCTCCGCCCGCACGGCCGGAGCCCGACGGCGAAGCTCCCCGCAGCAACCTCGCCCTCGCCCAAGCCTCCCTGCTGGAAGCACTGGTCGCCGGGGGCCCCGTCCCCGAAGGCTTCGACGGGCCGCGCGTACGCGTCCAGGCCCGTGCCCTCGTCGCCAAGCGGGCCGGGATCGTCGCCAAGCTGGCCCCCGAGCTGCCGCGCGTCCTCGGCCCCGGGTTCCGTCCCGCGTTCTTCGCGTACGCCACGAGCCGCCCGCTGCGCGGCGGCTACCGCCGCGACGCCCTCGACTTCGCCGAGCACGCCCTCGTCCATGCCACGCTCTACCCCGCACAGCGCCGCGACCTCACGCACTGGTGGCAGGACCGCACCGACGCCAGGCCGCCGTCCCGCACCACCCGTCTCGTCCGCGCCGCCGCGGCCCTCGTCAGGAGGTGAGCCCCGCCATGTACGGCTCGTTGTCCACAGCTCTCACGGTCGTCGTCTACGTCCTCGTCCCCGCGTCCGCCCTCCTCCTGATGCACACCGTGCGCCAGTCCCGGCCCCAGCTTCCCCCCGACGAGAACCCGGGGCCGCCCAGACACCTGGACCTCATGGAGGCCGCGTTCCTGATCGGCGGGCCCGGCCGCGCCGTGGACACCGCGATCACCGCCCTCCACCAGGACGGGCGGCTCGCCGTCGGCGGGCCCGGCGTCGTCGTCGTCCACGGGTGGACGGCCGGGGACACCGTCGAACGCGCGGTGCTGCACGAGTACACCGCCGCCCCCGACGGGGCCCTGCACACCCTGCGCTACGCGGCGATGCGCAACCCCGCCGTCCAGGAGATCGGCGACAGCCTCGCCGCGCGCGGGCTGCTCCTGCCGTCGCAGGGATCCCACCGGCCGTACGCCTGGGGCAACCTTCAGGGCGTCCTGTGCGTGATCGCCCTTCCGCTCGCGGGGCTCTACACGCTCGCCTTCGAGTTCGGCGATCCTCGCGGGAACGACTCCTTCCCCTTCGTCCTGAAGATCCTGCCCGCGCTGGTCTTCGGCGCGGTGACCGGCTTCCGCTGGGCCTCGCGCGCCAAGCGCCGGATCACCGAACTGGGGCAGGAGGCGCTGCGCGCGTACCGCGCCGACCCGGCGAACCACCTGACACCCCCTCAGCAGGTGGCGGTCGGCGGCATCCGTGCCGTCCCCGACCCCGACCTGCGCGATCAGCTCCGGGCGTCGACCCGCCACCGCCCGGCCCCCCACCCGCACTCCGACAGCTCGTCGTCCCCCTACCCGGTCCTGATCTGGTGCGCCGGTACGGTGCCGGGCGGCGGCCCCGGCGCGGCGTGCGGCGGATCCGCGTGCGGGAGCGGCGGGACCGGCTGCTCGGGCGGCGGAGGAAGCACCTGCTCCGACGGGGGCGGCGGAGGGTGGGGCGGAGGCGGCGGAGGGGGCGGAGGCGGCGGCGGCTGCTCCTCCGGCAGCGGGTCGAGCTGCGGCGGAAGCAGCGGAAGCAGTTGCGGAAGCAGCAGCAGCGGAAGCAGTTGCGGCAGTAGCAGCAGCGGCAGTTCCTGCGGGAGCAGCAGCTCCTGACAGACCATCATCCCCACTCGCCCCGTAACACCTCACGTCCGCCTCGCGCCACCTCCGGCCCAAATACCTCACCACGCCGCACATCCCCCACGCTCGGTAACGAAAGCACAACACCCCGCACACAGCATGGCCACGACATGACAACAACGGACTCTCCTCGCATAGAAATCCGCCATGTTCTGGGTCCTGCTCCTCGTCATCGCCTGGGTCGCCGCCGTCGCCTCCTGCGTCCGTCTCGTCCGCGCCGCCACCGCCGTGGCGGCCGTCGGCGACTCCGCTCCCGATCTGCCGCCCCACGACGACGAGTTGACCCTGCACGAGGCCGCGTTCCTGTGCGGGGGCCCCGACCGGGTCGCCGAGCTGACCCTCGTCTCCATGCACGCCGACCGCCGCCTCCTGCTGGCCCACACCGGCTGGACCACCGTCGTCGCCCCGCACGGCCACAACGCCCTGGAGCGCGCGGCGATCGGCGCGGCGGGCCCCGACGGACAGTCCCGTACGGCAGCGGTACGGGCCGCGGTGGCGACCGCCGACACCGTACGGGCGCTCGCCGAGCGGCTGATCGCCTCCGGCCTCGCCGTCCCCGCCCACCTCCAGCGCGCGGTGGACTCCGGGGTGCGGGCGGTGCGCGGCGCGAGCGTGCTGATCCTGTCGCTGGGTGCCGTGGCCTCGCTCGCGCTGCCGCAGGACGCGGCGGAATCCGGCCCGGTCGCCCTGTGGTTCTCCCTCCCGCTGGTCCTCACGCTCGGCTGCCTGGCCGTCGCCCGCATCGAGGTCCACCCGTACACCCAGTGGGCTTCCACGGCCGGTCAGATCCGGCTGCGCGCGGTGGACCGGGACGGCGGCGGGGACGGCCGCCGCGCGCTGCTGACCGCCGTCGCCGTGTCGGGCGCGCGGGCGATACCCGATCCGGAGCTGCGCACGGCGTTGACGCGGCCGTGAAGCTCGGGCTGACGGCTCCGTGAAGCAACGGGGTCAATGAGCCCGACACCGCACACCGGTGCTTTACTTCACCAACTCCCCATCCAAGTATCCCTTTTGTCGAGTACGTCCAGCACGTCACCCGCCCTGTGTGCCACGCCGCCCACAGGTGCGCAGGAACAAGGGATCAGGGATCGCGATGAGAGCACTAGCGCTGTACGGAGCCACCACCCTCGGCTCCCTGGTCCTGACCGCCCTCGCGACGGCCCCCACCGGGGCGCTCACCGCCCCCCACGAGACCCCGGAGGCCCGCGGCGTCGCCCTCGCCGCCGAACGCGCCCGCACCACCCCTCCGGCCTTCGGCGCGTGCCCCGCGTCGGAGCAACTCCCCGACACGGTCCGCTGCGCCGCCGTCAAGGTCCCCCTCGACTACGCGAAGCCGGGCGGCAGGCAGATCGACCTGACCGTCAGCCGCCTGAAGGCGGGCGGCAAGGACGCGAAGACCAAGAAGCCCGTCCCCCGCCAGGGCGCGCTGCTCTTCAACCCGGGCGGCCCCGGCGCCTCCTCCATGTACTTCCCCCTGGTCGCCGGGACGCCGGAGTGGAAGAACATCGCCGCCGCGTACGACCTGGTGGGCTACTCCCCGCGCGGCGTCGCCCGCAGCGCCCCCCTCTCCTGCACGGACCCGAAGGGCTTCGCCGAGGCCCCCACGCAGTCTCCGGTCAACCCCTCCGAGTCGTACAAGAAGGAGCGGATCGCCCGCGCGAAGACCTACGCGCAGGGCTGTGCCCGCAACGCGGGCGAGGCGCTGCGCCACTACCACTCCCTCAACAACGTCCGCGACCTGGAAGTCCTGCGCGCCGCCCTCGGCGAGCCGAAGCTCAACTTCATGGGCGCGTCCTACGGCACCTACTTCGGCGCCCTCTACGCGACCCTCTACCCCTCGCACGTGCGCCGGATGGTCTTCGACTCGGCGGTCAACCCCGACCCCGCCCAGATCTGGTACCGCAACAACCTCGACCAGTCGGCCGCCTTCGAGGGCCGCTGGGAGGACTTCCGCACCTGGGTCGCCAAGCACGACGGGACGTACGGACTCGGCGACTCGCCGGAGGCGGTCCAGCACAGCTACGCCAGGGTCCGCGCCGAGCTCGCCCACAAGCCCGCTGGCGGCAAGGTGGGCCCCGGCCAGCTCCAGGCGGCGTACCTGAAGACGGGCTACTACGACGACTTGTGGGCGATGCGCGCCACGGCCCTCGCCGAGTACCTGAAGGGCAACCCCAAGCCCCTGATCGAGCAGGCCGCCCCCCGCCCCGAGGCGGCCGAGGACGACGAGAACGGCAGCGCCGTCTACACGGCCGTGGAGTGCAACGACGCCCCCTGGCCGACCGACTTCAGGATCTGGGACCGGGACAACACGCGCCTCGCGAAGCGCGCCCCGTTCGAGACGTGGGACAACGCGTGGATGAACCTCCCCTGCGCGTACTGGACCGCGCCCCGGCAGCAGCCGGTGGACGTACGGGTCGCGAAGGGGGCCCTGCCGCCGACCTTGATCCTGGCGGCGGAGCGCGACGCGGCGACTCCGTACAAGGGGGCGCTGGAACTCCAGAAGCGGCTGCCGGACGCGGCGGTGGTCACGGAGAAGGACTCCGGTACGCACGGCATCGGGGGCGGCGCGAACGCCTGCGTCAACACGCACATGGAGACGTACCTGCTGACCGGAAAGACACCGGTGCGGCGCGCGGCCTGCGCGCCGCACCGGGAGCCGAACCCGGTGTCGCTGGACGAGCGCGCCCTCCCACTGCGGGGGATTCCGGCCGCCGTCTGATCTTCCGGGCTGGGGTGGTGCTCCTGGCGAATACGCGCCAGGAACACCACCAAGTCATGCGAGCCGTACGGGAGTCGCTCCCGTACGGAAGTCCAGGTCTACGGGGCTTACGCGAGCCCCGCCACCAGGTCCGCGACGCTCTTGCGGCGCCCGGTGTAGAAGGGCACCTCCTCGCGGACGTGCATCCGGGCCTCGGAGGCGCGCAGGTGGCGCATCAGGTCGACGATGCGGTACAGCTCGTCGGCCTCGAAGGCGAGCAGCCACTCGTAGTCGCCGAGCGAGAACGAGGCGACGGTGTTGGCGCGCACGTCGGGGTAGCCGCGGGCCATCATGCCGTGGTCCTTGAGCATCCGCCGACGGTCCTCGTCGGGCAGCAGGTACCAGTCGTACGACCGCACGAACGGGTACACCGACACGTAGTCGCGCGGGTTCTCGTCGGCCAGGAACGCCGGGATGTGCGACTTGTTGAACTCGGCGGGACGGTGCAGCGCCATGTTCGACCACACGGGCTCCAGCGCGCGTCCCAGCTTCGTACGACGGAAGAGGTTGTACGCGGTCTGGAGCTCGTCCGAGGTCTCGGCGTGCCACCAGATCATGACGTCGGCGTCGGCGCGCAGCCCGGAGACGTCGTACGTGCCTCGGACGGTGACGTCCTCGGCGGCGAGCTTGTCGAAGAGCGCCTGGACCTCGTCGGCGTAGCCGTCGCGGTCTGTTCCCTCAGAAGGAAGCACGTCTCGCAGCTTGAAGACGGACCACAGGGTGTAGCGGATGACCTCGTTGAGGTCCTTGGCCTTCTTGCCCGCGTTCGGGGCCTTGCCGTGCGCGACGGCAGCCTGGTCGGCGGCCTCGTGCGCGGCGTTCTCCTGAGCAGTCATGTGGCTATTGTCCCGTGCCGTCTGCCGTGCCCTCCACCAGGGTGGGCATGACCAAGATCTCTTCCGCGATCCCGTCGGCCGCCCGCTGCCCGCTGCCGACGCAGGCGGGGATGCCGACGCCGTCGTACGCGGCTCCGCAGACCCGCAGCCCGGGCAGCTTCGCGACGGCCTCCCGGATGCGGGCGACGCGCGCGAGATGGCCGACGGGGTACTGCGGGAGCCCCCCGATCCACCGGGTCACCCGGGTCTCGACGGGCCGGGCGGCGAGCCCCGTCGCTGCTCCCAGGTCCTTCAGCGACACGTCCACGAGGTCGGCGTCGTCCCGGTGCAGGTGCTCCTCCTCGCCGTACCGCCCCACGGACGTCCGCAGCACGAACAGGTCGGGGGCGTGCTCGCTCACCCACCCCCACTTGCGGGAGGAGAACGTCGACGCCTTGATGGTGTGCCCGTCGACGGGCGGCACCAGGAACCCCGACCCCTCGGGCAGCACACCGGCCACCTCGCTCCGTGCGAAGGCCATGGTGACGAGCGCCATCGACGCGTACTCGACCCCCTGGAGTTCGGCCGAGGCGGCCGGGGAGGCGTCGGCGAGGAGCGCGGAGGCGGACCAGGCGGGCGCGGCGAGGACGACGCCGTCGGCCTGGATCACCCCTTCCTCCGTGCGTACGGCCCAGTGACCGTCCGCCCTGCTCAGCCCCAGCACGGGCGTCTCGGTACGGATCTCGCCGCCCCGCGCCCGCACCGCATCGGCGACGGCCCCCGGCAGCACGCCGATGCCACCGTCGATCCCCATGAAGACGGGCCCGGTCTGCTGTTGGGCGGCGGCCCGCCGCTGGATCTCCCCGACCCCCTCCAGCAAGGAGTCGTGCCGCGTCGCCGCGTCGTACAGGGCCGGGACGGCGGCCCGCAGTGACGTCCGGTAGACGTCCCCGGCGTACACGCCGCCGAGGAGGGGCTCGACCAGCCGGTCGACGACTTCACGCCCGAGCCGGGCGGCGACGTACGCGCCGATCGCGATGTCGTCGCCGACCTCGGTACGCGGAAGTGCGCGGTCCTCTTCCATCCGGGCGAGGGCCTCGGCGGACAGAACGCCGCCCAGCACGGACGGATCACCCGGCACACCCATCACGTGCCCCTTGGGCATGGGGGTGAGCGTGCCCCGGTTCCAGAGGGAGGCGGTGGCGGTGGACGGCGGCTGAAGCCGGTCACCGAGCCCGACCTCACGGGCCAGGGCGACGGCCTCGGGACGGCGGGCCAGCATCGACTCGGCACCGAGGTCGACGGGGGCCCCGGCGATCTCACCGGCCTCCAGCTTGCCGCCGAGCCGGTCGGTGGCCTCCAGGACGGTCACCCGTACCCCGGAACCGGTCAGCCGGTGGGCGGCGGCGAGGCCGGAGATGCCGCCTCCGACGACGACGACGTGCGGGGTGCGCGGGGTGTGCGAAGCGCTCGTGCCGTGCTGGCCGCTGGTGCCGTTAATGCCGTTCATGGCTCCACTGTCTCAAACGCGCGGCCGTGCCCCGGCCGTGGCCTTCGAGCGGCCTTCGAGCGGTCTTCGAGCGGTCTTCGAGTCCCGACCGTGACCGGTTCGGGGCCTCTTCGGGACCGGAAAGCGGCAACCCCTGCACCCACCCCATACGTCGAACCTGCAACATCCTTCACCAACTTTCGGGGGGACCGAGATGCGGGCAGCAGCAGGTTCAACGGGCAAGCGGACACGACGGCCGTCGCGGCGGACGTCCTTGGTCGGTGCGGCGGTGGTCGCCGCGACGCTGGCGGTCGGCGGCTGCGGCGCGAGCGACAGGTCTGCCTCCGGTTCGGACGGCGGCGGGGCCCAGAAGGGGGCTGCCGCACCGGCTCAGGAAGACGCGAAGCAGCCGCAGCCGGGCTCGGGGACGGGCGGCGGAGCGGCGGACCGGGCGAAGCCGGGCTCGCAGGGCGCGGGCAGCCCAACGGTGACCAAACCGAAGGCCCCTGCGGCGAAGACGCACGTCATCCGCACCGCCGAACTCCGTATGGAGGTGAAGAGCACGGTGAAGACGCTCTTCGACGCGCGGACGATGGCCGAGGCGGCGGGCGGCTACGTCGGCAACGAGTCGACCGAGCGCGACGGCGAGCACGTCTACTCGCGGATCTCGCTGCGGGTGCCGCAGGACAAGTTCTCGGAGACGCTGGGGGCACTGGAGAAGGACCGGGGGAAGCTCCTGTCCCGGAAGGCGGACGCGAAGGACGTCACCGGCCAGGTGGTCGACCTCACCAGCAGGATCGCGTCGCAGCGGGTAAGTGTGGCGCGGGTCCGGGACTTCATGGACCGGGCGACGAAGCTGAGCGACGTGGTCACGCTGGAGGCGGAACTCTCCAACCGCCAGGCGGAGTTGGAGTCGCTGCTCGCCCAGCAGGCGTCGCTGGCGGACCAGACCAGCATGAGCACGATCACGCTGGTGTTGACGGAGACGCCGCCGAAGAAGGCCGCGGAGAAGCCGGAGGACGACGAGCCGGGATTCGTGGACGCGCTGGACGGGGGCTGGCAGGCGTTCCTGACGACGGTGCGGTGGATCGCGATGGTGGTGGGGGCGGTGGCACCGTTCGCGGCGGCGCTGGCGCTGGTGTATCTGGTGTGGCGGAGGCTCGTGGCACCGAGGCTGCCGAGGCGTGGCGAGCGGGGCCGGACCCCGGCCTTCCCGTCGTACCCGTCGCACCCGTCCGCTCCGTCGGCTCCGTCCGCTCCTTCGGCTCCGTCCGCTCCTTCGGCTCACACGCCGCAGCAGAACCCTCCGGGCCCGAAGTCCTCGGAGGAGTAGACAGGGTGGGGGGTGGGCCGGGATTCAGGCCGCTGCGCGGGGCGTTTCTCCCCTCTCCGCTCCTTCCCTCAAGCGCTTGCCGCGCGGCCGGTCCCGGTGATGTGCAGGTGCGTCGTGGCTGGTCGCGGGGGTCCGGGAGCGGAGCCCCCGGCTGTAGCCCCAGCCGCCCCAGGAGCGAGCCCCGTGGCGGCAGCCTCACCCCACCCTCCGTCAGGGCAAGGCCATAGCGTGTGCTCATGACCTCCACCCCACCCGAGACCCTGATCGTCATCGGCGGCGACGCGGCCGGCATGTCCGCCGCCTCGCAGGCCCGCAGACTCAAGGGCCCCGCCGAACTCAAGATCATCGCGTTCGAGCGCGGCCACTTCACCTCGTACTCCGCCTGCGGCATCCCGTACTGGGTCGGCGGCGACGTCTCCGAACGGGACGACCTCATCGCCCGTACGCCCGACGAGCACCGGGCCCGCGAGATCGATCTGCGCATGCAGACCGAGGCGGTCGAGATCGACGTCGAGAACCAGCGCGTCAAGTCCCGCAACCTCAAGACCGGCAACGACGTCTGGACCTCGTACGACAAGCTCGTCATCGCCACCGGCGCCCGCCCGGTCCGCCCGCCGATCCCCGGCATCGACGCCCCCGGCGTGCACGGCGTGCAGAACCTCGACGACGGCCAGGCCCTCCTGGACACCCTCACCCGCACCGAGGGACGGCGCGCGGTCGTCGTCGGCGCGGGCTACATCGGCGTCGAGATGGCCGAAGCCCTCATCCACCGAGGCTACGAGGTCACCCTCATCAACCGGGGCAAGCAGCCGATGGCCACCCTCGACCCCGACATGGGCGCGCTCGTCCACGAGGCGATGACCGGCATGGGCATCACCGTCGTCTCCGACGCGGAGGTCGCCAAGATCCTCACCGGCGCGGACGGCCGGGTCAGCGGCGTCGCGACCGACGAGGCGACCTACCCCGCCGACGTCGTCGTCCTGGGCATCGGCGTCACCCCGGAGACCACCCTCGCGAAGGCCGCGGGCCTGCCGCTGGGCGCCTCCGGCGGCCTGGTCACCGACCTGTCCATGCGGGTGCGCGGCCACGAGAACATCTGGGCGGGCGGCGACTGCGTCGAGGTCCTGGACCTGGTCTCCGGCCGCCTGCGCCACATCCCGCTCGGTACGCACGCCAACAAGCACGGCCAGGTCATCGGCTCCAACGTGGGCGGCGGCTACGCCACCTTCCCGGGCGTCGTCGGCACCGCCGTCAGCAAGGTCTGCGACCTGGAGATCGCCCGCACGGGCCTGCGCGAGAAGGAGGCCACGGCCGAGGGCCTCCAGTTCGTGACCGTACGCATCGAGTCGACGAGCCGCGCCGGGTACTACCCGGGCGCGTCCCTGATGACCGTCAAGATGACCGCCGAACGCCGCACCGGACGCCTCCTCGGTGTCCAGATCGTCGGCCGCGAGGGCGCGGGCAAGCGCGTGGACATCGCGGCGGTCGCCCTCACCGCGAACATGACGGTCGACCAGATGACCGCCCTGGACCTGGGCTACGCCCCGCCGTTCTCCCCGGTCTGGGACCCGGTCCTGGTCGCGGCCCGCAAGGCGGTGGCGGCGGTGCGCAAGGCGGGGGCGTAGCGCGGGGGCGGACCGTACGTCCGGTACGGTCCGCCCCTCCGCCGAAGGTCTCCGCCCCGTGGACCGGGCCGGGGACCGGAATCGTCAGCGCGCGGTCCGCGTGTGGACGTACTCCACGAGCCGCGAGAGCGCGTCCGGGTCCATCGAAGGCAGCACGCCGTGCCCGAGGTTGAAGACGTGGCCCTCCAGGCCCTTCGCCGCCTGGAGCACCTCGTCCGTCTTCGCCATCACGGCCTCGGGCCCGGCGAAGAGGACGGCCGGGTCGAGGTTGCCCTGGAGCGCCTTGCCGGGTCCGACCCGCCGCGCGGCCTCGTCCAGCGGAACCCGCCAGTCGACGCCCACCACGTCCGCACCGGCCTGCCCCAGCAGCCCCAGCAGCTCGCCCGTGCCCACACCGAAGTGGATGCGCGGGACGTCGTACGAGGCCACCGCGTCGAAGACCTTCGCGGACGCGGGCATCACGGACTTCACGTAATCGGCCGGGGAGAGCGCCCCCACCCACGAGTCGAAGAGCTGGACCGCCGAGGCGCCCGCCTCGATCTGCACCTTCAGGAAGTCGCCGGTGATGCTCGCCAGCCGGTCCACGAGGTCGGCCCACAGCTGCGGGTCGCCGTACATCATGGCCTTGGTGTTCTCGTGGTTGCGGGACGGGCCGCCCTCCACGAGGTAGCTCGCGAGGGTGAACGGAGCGCCCGCGAAGCCGATGAGCGGGGTCTCGCCCAGCTCCTCCACCAGCATGCCGATCGCCTCGGTGACGTACCAGACGTCCTCGGGGGTCAGGTCGCGCAGCCGGTCCAGGTCGGCCCGGGTGCGGATCGGGTCGGCGACGACGGGGCCGACGCCGGGCTTGATGTCGAGGTCGATGCCGATCGCCTTGAGCGGGACGACGATGTCGCTGAAGTAGATCGCCGCGTCAACCTGGTGACGGCGCACCGGCTGGAGGGTGATCTCCTTGACCAGCTCCGGCATCATGCACGAATCCAGCATCGGAATGCCCTCGCGCACCTTCAGGTACTCGGGCAGCGAGCGCCCCGCCTGCCGCATGAACCACACCGGGGTGTGCGGCACTTCTTCGCGCCTGCACGCCTTCAGGAAGGCCGAGTCGTACGTCTTGCTCTGCGGGCGGCCCGTGGGGGCTTCGTTGGCACTCACGTACCAAATCTTCGCACGCGCGTGGAAGCACTCGCCCCGGGCCGGGTGTCTCTCCCGCCGTAGGGGCCGCGTTCCGCCTACCCTTCCCCGCATGGCTCCGGCTCAGGGACGATTTTCAGATGACGCGCACGGTCACTCGCATGGCAGAGACACCAGGGACGCAACGGAGGAGAACACTGCCCCGCTCCCCTTCCGCCAGGCGGTAGACGCGCTGCGTGCCGCCCGGCTGCGCCCCGAGGTGGAGATCGACCCGACGAAGCCCCCCAAACGCCTCGCTCCTTATGCGTACGCGCTGGAGGCGGCGGCCGTCGAGGGCGACGAGGACCTCGCCGACGGCCGTCTCGTCCTGCTCCACGACCCGGCCGGGCACGACGCCTGGCAGGGCACGTTCCGGCTCGTCACCCTGCTACGGGCCGAGCTGGAGCCGGAGATGGCCGCCGACCCCCTCCTCCCGGAGGTCTGCTGGTCCTGGCTGACCGGCGCGATGGACGCCCGCGGCCTCTCCTACGGCGAGGCCAGCGGCACCGTCACGCGCGCGGGCTCGCACTACTTCGGGGGCCTCTCGGACCGCAGGCCCGCGACCCAGATCGAGATCCGGGCGTCCTGGACCCCGCGCGAGGGTCTCGGCGGCGTACCGGACACGGCGTCCTACCTGGCGGCCTGGTGCGATCTGCTGTGCCAGGTCGCGGGCCTGCCGCCCGCCCCCGCGCACGGACCCGACACCGGGGTCCAGAACCTGCCGGGAGTGGTCTCCCTGCCCCAGCGGCGCGGCCCGCAACTGCCCTGACGGGGCGTCGGACGGGTACCCGAGCGGCACCGGACGGGTGCTTGAGGAGCGTCGGAGGGGCGCTTGGGGGCGTCGGACGGGGGCCAAAGGATCGCCCCGATCAGCGACTCCATCGATCGCCTATCCGAATTGCCCGAAATGTTACTCATCAATTCGTGATCTTTCTCTAAAGGCGGGCGGGGTTGCTGCCGAAGGAGTCATTGACCCTTCCAGCACGGTTCGCCCCGGCTTGACCCCCATCAGCCGGTGCCATCCGCCACTCCTCCGGAGGCCAGGTGTCCGTTCTCCTCGAGCAGCCCGCAAGCATTGGTGCCTACCGGCCGAACAAGCCGACCGCCATGGTCGTCGTGGCCGATCCGCGCGTACGCTCCACCGTCACCCGCCACCTGTGGGCCCTCGGAGTACGTGACGTCATCGAGGCGTCCTCCATCGCCGAGGCCCGGCCCCGTGTCGGCCACCCCCGCGACATCTGCGTCGCCGACGTCCACCTGCCCGACGGTTCGGGCCTGACCCTCCTGTCCGAGACCCGTGCCGCGGGCTGGCCCAACGGCCTCGCCCTGTCGGCCGCCGACGACATCGGCGCCGTACGCAACGCCCTCGCGGGCGGCGTGAAGGGCTACGTGGTCACCGGCACCCGCAACAACATCGGCCAGCACCCCGGCCGCCCCGGCGCCGCCCCCATCGGTGCCGCAGCCGCCCGGATGCACCGCCGTCCCCCGGGCACCCCGAGCCACCCGGGCGGCTACCGGGAACTCTCCGGCCGTGAGGTCGAAGTACTGAGACTCGTCGCGGAGGGCCAGTCCAACAAGGCCATCGGCGTCTCGATGGGCCTCTCCGCCCTGACCGTCAAGAGCCACCTGGCCCGCATCGCGCGCAAGCTGGGCACCGGCGACCGCGCGGGAATGGTGGCGGTGGCCCTGCGCACCGGAATCATCCACTAGCCCCTCGTGAGCAGTACGGCAGCGCCCGTCGGTCCGTCCGCGGGCGGCCTCGCCGGGTGAACCTCCAGGCACCCGGCGGGCCCGCGCCATGTGTCCTCCAGGCACCGGAGCCCGGCGGCGGAACGTTCCGCCGCCGGGCTCTCGCACGTGCCCGACCCGGCGCGCGCGCCGGCTTCTCCGGGTCCCCGTTCCGCACTCCCGTACGCTCCGTCGTCGTGCCGCTGTCATACCCCTATACCCTTGACAGGTGACCGACGCCCAAGAGACCGCAGCAGAAGCAGACCTGCGAACCACCGGGGGCGGCCCCCCGGACGACGTCGAACCGGCGCCGATCCCGCTGTTGGAGCCACGCGAGGGCATTCCGCCCGTCGTGGCGACGCAGGAGGCCCTCGACGAAGTGATCGCGGCATTCGCCGCCGGAACCGGCCCCGTGGCCGTCGACGCCGAACGCGCGTCCGGCTACCGGTACGGGCAGAAGGCGTACCTGGTGCAGATGCGCCGCGAGGGCGCGGGCAGCACGCTGATCGACCCGGTCGGCTGCCCGGACCTCTCCGCCCTCGGCGACGCCATCGCCGACGCGGAATGGGTCCTCCACGCGGCGACGCAGGACCTCCCCTGCCTCCGCGAAATAGGCATGATCCCCACCCGGATCTTCGACACGGAGCTGGCGGGCCGCCTGGCGGGCATCCCGCGCGTGGGCCTCGGCGCGATCGTCGAGAACCTCCTCGGGTACGCCCTGGAGAAGGGCCATTCGGCCGTCGACTGGTCCACCCGTCCGCTCCCCGAGCCGTGGCTGCGTTACGCCGCCCTGGACGTCGAGCTCCTCGTCGACCTGCGCGACGCCCTCGAAAAGGAACTGGACCGGCAGGGCAAGCTGGACTGGGCGCTCCAGGAGTTCCGCGCCATCGCCGAGGCCCCGCCCGCACCCCCGCGCAAGGACCCGTGGCGGCGCACGTCCGGGATGCACAAGGTGCGTGGCCGTCGCCGTCTCGCGGTCGTACGGGAACTCTGGAACGCCCGGGACGCGATCGCCCAGCGCCGGGACGTCTCCCCCGGCAAGGTGCTGAGCGACGCGGCGATCGTCGAGGCGTCCCTCGCCGTCCCGCTGAACGTGACCGTGCTCGCCGCCCTGCCCGGCTTCGGCCACCGGATGGGCCGTCGCCAGCTGGAGCAGTGGCAGGCCGCGATCGACCGGGCGAAGGCACTCCCCGACATCGAACTCCCGCAGCCAGGCCAGGCGGTCGCGGGCCCTCCGCCGCCCCGGTCCTGGGCCGACAAGGACCCGGTCGCGGCAGCCCGCCTCTCGGCGGCCCGCGCGGCGGTCTCGGCGCAGGCCGAGGAGATCAACATGCCGCAGGAGAACCTGATCACGCCGGACACGGTGCGCCGGGTGTGCTGGGAGCCGCCGAAGCCCGCGACGGCGGAGACGGTCGCGGAGGCCCTGGCCTCGTACGGGGCGCGCCAGTGGCAGGTCAAGCTGGTCACCCCGCTCCTGGTGGAGGCTCTGGCGGCGAAGCCCGCCCCGGCGGCGGAGTGAGCCCGCGCCGCTCCCGGCGGCGGTACGCGTGAGTGAGGCCCCCGGTCCCTGTGACCGGGGGCCTCACGCGTTCCGCCGTTCCGCCGATTCGCCGATTCGCCGTTCCGCTGTACCTCCGTTCCGCTGTACCGCCGATCCGCTCAGGAGTAGCGGGTCACCAGGCCCTTGCGGCGGAAGGTGCGGAGCATCCGGCGCAGGGCCAGCAGGCTCAGCAGTGTCAGCACGGCCGTGCCCCCGGCGGCCAGCGCGAACTCGCCCCACGGCATCGGCTTCCCGGCGGCCAGGGTGCGGCCGACGGCGAAGACGTGGGTGGTGGGCAGGACCTGTGCGACGGGCTGGAGGACCGTGGGCAGGGTGGTGATCGGGTAGAAGACGCCGGACAGCGGCATGACCACGGAGAGCGCGCCCCACACCAGGGCCTCGGCCCCGCTGCCGTACCGCAGGACGAGGCCGACGACCAGGAGCGCGACCGCCCAGCCGGAGGCCAGCAGCAGAGCGGCGACCGGGATCAGGCCGAGGCCGAGGCGGGTGATGTCGAAGGCGTACGCGGCGAGGGCGAGGACGGCGACCGCGACGGTACTGGCCGCCGTACGCACGAGGGCGAACAGGCCGACGCCCGCGAGGTACTCCCAGTCCCGCATCGGGGTGGCCAGCAGACCCAGGATGTTGCGCGACCAGGTCTCCTCCAGGAAGCCGGTGGCCAGCGAGATCTGGGTCTGGTGGACGAGGTGCCACAGGACGGTGCCGCTGAGCAGGTAGACGGCGACGGCGGTGGTGGCGCTCGGGCTGTTCCCGGCGGTCTGGGCGGCGAACAGGCCGATGGATCCGTACAGCAGGGTGTCGACGAGCGGCCAGACCAGTACGTCGAAGAACCGGTGCGGGCTGCGCTTGAGCACCAGCCAGTGGCGTCGGGCCACCGCCCGCACCCGGTGGGCGGAGGCGGCGGCCGGGGAGCGGAGGGCGGGGCCCTCGGTCTCCGGGGGCACGGTGAGGGTGGGGCTGCTCATGCGGTGGCCGCCGTTTCGGGTGTGCGGTCCTGGCGGGCCCGTTCCCGGTCCCGCTCGGCCGCGAGGTGGAGGAAGACGCCTTCGAGGTCGTCGCGGCCGAAAGTGCGGGCCACGTCCCCGGGGGAGCCGTCGGCGGCGATGCGCCCGGCGTGCAGGAAGACGACGCGTTCGCAGAGGCGCTCGACCTCGGTCATGTCGTGGCTGGTGACCAGGAGGGCGGTGCCGCGTTCGGCGGACAGGGCGAGGAGTGCGGTACGGACCCTCAGGGCGATGTCCGGGTCGAGGGATGCGGTGGGCTCGTCCAGGATCATCAGGCGCGGCCGGTGCAGGGCCGCCTTGGCGATGCCGACCAGGGTGCGCTGGCCGCTGGAGAGCTGGGTGCCGATGGCGGCGGCGAGGTGGCCGATGCCGAAGCGTTCCAGGGCTTCGGAGACCGCCGCGTGCGGGTCGCGCAGCCCGTACAGATCGGCGTACAGGCGCAGGTACTCCGAGACCCTGACGCGGTCGGGCAGCGGGAGGTAGCCCGCGACGAAGCCGACTCCCTGCATGGCGCGGGCCCGGTCGCCCGGCAGCCGGTGGCCGAGGATCTCGACGCTGCCGGAGTCGGGCTCGACCGCGCCGAGGCTCATCAGAAGGGTGGTGGTCTTGCCCGCACCGTTGGGGCCCAGGAGGCCCAGGCGCTCCCCGGCGCGGACGGTGAGCGAGATGCCGTCGACGGCACGGCCGCGCGCGTACTCCTTGACGAGGTCGCGGGCGACGAGGACCGGCGGGCGTTCGTCGGCGGGGGCGGTAGCGGGGGTCAGCATGCGGGTTCCAGGGGCGCGTGGGGCTCGACGGGCTCCAGGGACCAGACCAGCTCGGCGCGCAGCGGTCCCGTGCGGGCGAGGAAGTGGCCGTGGTCGGCGGCGAGGGGGGCGAGCTGGGAGCCGTAGCACTGGACGGCCTCGCGCTTGGCTGCCCACTGCGCGTCGTCGGGCACGACGTGGTGCAGGACGGTGGTGCGGTGGGTGCGCAGCAGGTCCTGGTAGGCGAGGCCGCACATGGGGCTCTGCGCGAGGGCCTTGTCCGCCGCCTCGGTGCCCCACTCGGGGAGGTGGCCGGTGTAGGGGAGGTCGGCGTAGACGCGGGGCAGGGGGGTGCCGAGTCCGGCCAGGACGCGGGTGGCGCGCAGCCGGACGTTCTCGTGGTCGGGCTGGTTGCTGCCGAGGGGGACCCAGACGTCGGTTCCGGCGGGGAGGGCGGCCAGGAAGGTGTCCAGGCCGGGGAGTTCGGGGCCTTCGGCGTACGGGCCGTCCGGGTGGTCGAGCACGATCTGCTCGACGCCGAGCCTGGCGCAGGCGGCGGCGTCCTCGGCCACGCGGGCGCGGTGTGCCTCGTGCGCGGAGGAGAAGCCGCAGGTGGCGTCCCACCAGGAGACGGGGGCCCCGGGGGCGGGCGCGCCGCCGTACACGGTGACGACGGCGGTCGGTCCGGGCAGGGCGGCCAGGGTCGCGGCGAGGGAGAAGACGGCGTCGTCGAAGTGCGGGGAGAGGACGACGGTGCGCCAGGGGCGGCGGGTGGGCGGGGTGTCGGGCATGCGGGTTCCTCCGGGGTGGGACGGGGGTGTTGCCCGTGGGGCGGTACCGCGAGGAGTGCCGCCCCGCAGGGGGCTCAGGGCGCGCGGGGAGCAGTGAGGGCGCTCAGGGCGTGGTCGAGGGCCACAGGGCGACCGGGTCGAGGGCGGCGAAGACGCGGTCCCAGTCGGCGTCGGAGCCCTCCCAGCGCCCGGGTGCCTCGGGGACGGTGTCCCAGACGACGCCGGGCGGCAGGGCGGCCACGCTCGCGGGCGGGGTGCGGCGCAGCCAGAGCACCGCGCTCCGGTGGTCCGGGTACAGGTGTGCCAGGAGCTTCGGCAGCCGCGCCAGGTCGGTGTCGGTCAGCTCGTCGAAGGCGTCGTGGTGGACGTACAGGGTCCGTTCGCCGGAGCGGGTCCGCGTACGCCACCTGTCGGCGAGGTGCAGGAACTTCGCTCGTACGGTCGGGAGTTGGCGGTCGATGTCGTCCTGGGTGAGCCGCTCCCCGGCCGTCGGGCGGAACTCGTGGAAGAAGCGGATGCCGGTCCCCCGGTCGTGCGCGCACCGCCCGTCGCTGAACGGCTCGGACGCGCCGGTCCGCAGTACGTCGCGGAAGTCGGTGTCCAGGAGCGTGAGGACGGATGCGAAGTCGAGGTCGAGCCAGTCGAAGAAGTGGGCGCGGTCGTCGCCCGTGATGCGGCGGATCTGGTGGGTGGACTCGCAGTGGTAACCGAGGCCGACGCAAGTGTCGTACGGGGGCGGGGCGGGGGGTGCCGGGGGCACGCGGCTCTCCGATCTCGGGGTTGGAGGGGGGCGGCTGCGGGGGCTGGGTGGACGGTCAGGTGCGCAGGGGGGCGGTCCAGGGGCGGCCGGTGAGGAGTTCGGCGGCGGCCGTCGCGTTGGCGAGACCGGCGCCCCGGGTCAGGAGTGTCGGCGCTTCCGGCAGCGGGACGGGCGTCAGGCCCATCTCGACGGTGAGCAGTCCGGGCCGCCTCGCACGCAGCGCGGCCAGCGTCGCCTGCTGCCAGGGGTCGTGCGCGGCGTCCCGGACGACCACGACGAGCGGTGCGCTCGCGCCCTCCGCCCCGGGGCTCTCCGGCAGGGCGATGCCGTGGGGGTCGGTGCCGGGCTCGACGTCGGTGGCGGAAGCGAGCCGACCGAGGCGTTCCAGGCTCTGCGCGAGACCCCAAGGGGCCTCCCCCACCGCCAGGTTGGCTCCCACGGCCAGCCGGAGGACGTGTACGGGGGCGGGTGCGGGGAGTTCGGGGAGCGCCACACCGGACAGGGCCCGGCGGGCGGCGGCGAGGCCGACTCCGGCGGTGAAGCCGGGGGCGGGGACCGGACCGGGAGTGGGCACGGGAGCTGCGGGCTTCGGAGCCGCCCAGGCGCGCAGGGCCGCGACCCTCGCGGCGGCCTCCTCCAGGCGATCGACCGTCAGCTCTCCTCTCCGGAGAGCCCGTTCCACCGCCTCGTACACCTCGGGGAGGATCTTCTCGCCGTCCGTGGCGCCGAGCAGGACCAGGTCGACACCCGCCGCCCAGGCGAGCACGGCGGCCCCGCCGAAGCCCCAGCGGTCGAGGATCGGGGCCATCTCCAGCGCGTCGCTGATGACGACGCCGTCGTAGCCGAGCTCCTCGCGGAGCAGGCCGGTGACCACGCGGCGGCTCAGGGTGGCGGGGAGGTCGTCGACCTGGGGAATGCGTATGTGTCCGGTCATCACGGCCTTGGCCCCGGCGTCGAACCCCTCGACGAAGGGCGGCAGTTCGAGTGCGCGGAGCTCGTCGAGGGAGCGGGGGATGTCCGGCAGCCAGGAGTGCGAGTCGGTGCCGGTGTCGCCGTGGCCCGGGAAGTGCTTGAGGGTGGCGGCCACTCCTCGGCCCTGGAGGCCGGTGACGAAGGCGCGGGTGTGACGGGCGACCAGGTCGGGGGTCGCACCGAAGGAACGCACGCCGATGATCGGATTGCCGGGGCGGGAGTTGACGTCCGCGCACGGGCCCAGGCAGAGGTTGACGCCGGTGTCGAGGAGGTCGTCGGCGATGGCCTCGGCGACCTGTCGGGTCAGGTCGGGGTCGTCGACGGCTCCGAGGGCGTGGTTGCCGGGGTAGACGCTGCCCCGGTGGTAGTCGAGGCGGGTGACGTCGCCGCCCTCCTCGTCGAGCGCGATCAGGGCGTCGGGGCGCACCGCGCGCAGGGGGTCGACGATGTCGTCGCGGAGGGGGCCGCCGGGTGGGAGGAGATTGGTACCGAAGAGGCCGACGCCGGCGAGGCCCTGGTCGAGGGCGCGTTTGACCCAGTCGGGTGGGGTGCGGCCGTCGTAGGCGGGGAGGAGGCAGGCGTTCACCAGGGGGGTGAGGGAGCTGTCCATTTTCGGGCACCTTTGGTGAGGGACGGGTGGAATGGCTCTACTTACTTGCGGCTCCGCCGCGCGGACGCTCCCGGCTCCGCTGGGGCTGGGAGGGTGCGCCCCTTGAGGGGCGCGGGGCTGTGTCACTGTGCGGCTCCGCCGCGCGGGCGCTCCTGCTCACTGGGCCTTGCGTGAACGTGCCCCTTGAGGGGCGCGGGGCTGTATCACTGTGCGGCTCCGCCGCGCGGGCGCTCCCTGCTCACTAGGGCTTGCGTGAACGTGCCCCTTGAGGGGCGCGGGGAACTGCGCGACCAGCCACGACGCGCCTGCACGTGTGCGGGACTGCCGCGCGGCGAGCGCTTTAGGTGAAGGGGTGGGTCTGGGGCGCCCGCCGCAGGCGCACCCGGGTGCGGCGCACCTGATGGCGGAGGTAACAACGGGCGGCTCCGGGGTGGGCCCGGAGCGGAGGGGGGCCGCCCCCTTGCCCGCCCGTTCCGCCCCCGGGGGGCGGCCCCGCCGCCCAAGGGGGCTAGGGAGGCGGATGCGGAGGGGGCTGGCCCCGCCGCCCCAAGGGAGCTAGGCGGAAGGGGAGGGGCTGGGGCCGTCGCCCGAGAGGGCTAGGCGGAGGCGGAGGGGCCGTCGCCCAAGGGAGCTGGGTGCGTTGGTCGAGGGGGCGGAGGTGTGGTGGTGAGGCAGGCCGCAAGGCGCGGGGCGGGCGTCGTGCACCCCTCGCGCCCTCCCCTCAGCCCCGCGCACCCTCCCCTCAGCCCCGCGCGCCCTCCCCCTCAGCCCCGCGCACCCTCCCCTCAGCCCCGCGCACCCGTTCTGCGCAGCACGAGCCCCGTACTGCCCCGCTTGCTCAGATAGGCGCGCCCCCCGCACACCGGCTCCAGCGCGGGAGCGACCAGCACGGTCTCGTCCGCCAGCGCCCACCGGGACGTTCCGGCCAGCCACGGGCGGACCCGTTCGGCGAGTGCGGCGGGTTCCAGGGCGAGGAGAACCAGGTCGGTCGGGAGGGCGTCGAGGAGGTCCAGGTCCTGGCCGTAATAGAGCATCTCGATCAGGAGGTAGGCGGAACCCGGCAGCCGGGGTACCGCCGCGAGCCCTTCGAGGGCGTCCTCGTGGACCCGTACGCCGTCGAAGCCCGTTTCGAGGTGGCGGGCGAGACGGTCGCGGAAGAGCGGGTTGGGCTCCGTCGCGTCGACCGGGTAGCCCTTGGCCGCGAGCCGCACCGTGAGCGCCCCTTCACAGGCACCCACCTCGACCAGCGGCCCCTCGTCGGGCGCGCGGTGCCGGGCGACCCATGCGGTGGTGGCGTCCAGCCGGGCCCTTTCGTAGGGAGAGGTCTCGAACTCCCACGGGTCGGCGACCGTGGCGGCCTCGTCGTCGAGGCTGGCCAGCAGCGCGAACAGGCCCTCGCGCTCGCGGGCCCCCGCCGTGGTGAAGAAGCGTTCGGCGGCCGGGACGCGCGCGGTGTAGATCATGAACTCGGGCGAGTCCGTGCTCAACAGTGGCGCGCAGTGCCGGTTGACGAAGTCGAGCTTCGCGGCGATCAGGTCCCGGTCCAGCGGGCGGTCCTCGTCGCTGACGAACTGGAGGTACGGGGAGTAGCCGACCGCGTGCCGCACCGGCAGCCCGTGGTCGCCCGCCGCGACGTCGCGCCCGATCCGGCCCCGGCCGCGCCGGTTGTCGGCGGGCGAGTGGGTCCAGACCCGGGCGGCGCGCCCCCCGGCGGCCTCGCGCAGCAGCCGGGAGAGCTCCTCGGTGTCGGGCGGGTCGTTGCGCGCGTCGGGCGAGCGTACGTGCGGGGCGAGGGCGGCGAGCCGGTCGGCGAGGGAGGTTCCGGGCGCCAGGTCGATCCACTGCCGCACGTCGCAGCACAGCACCCGGACCGCCCCGCCGGGAGACCCCTCGGCGCCTCCCGGAGCACTCCCCCCGGCACTCCCGGGAGCCGCCCGGCCTGAGTGTTCCCCGGCCTCCTGGTCCACCGAAGCGGAACCCCGGGTGACGGAGAGGAAGTCGAGGACGGCGTCCTCGGCCCGCAGCACTACCAGTAAGTCCATCGCGTGGGGCACATCAGGCATGGTCTATCCCGTCGGCAGGCAGAGCACAGCAGAAAAGGGCAGGTCAAAGCGGTACCGCACGTCGAGGACGGGCGATCTCGTGGCGAGCCTAAGGGCTACCGAGCGGTATGGTCCAGACCAATTTTCCGGCCGCAAAAGGGAACCGAACGGCCTCAAATCCCGTACGGGGAGGCGCAGTCGGAATCTCCCGGCGAGGACCTGACCGCCGATTCCCGCACCCCGCCTCCGCCGATTCCCGCGCCCCGCCCCCACGGACGCACCGGCGACTTTCCGCCACCACCGGCACCCGGCGACCGCCCCCACGGAATGTGACCTTCGCCGCTCCCGCGCGGAAGACTGGGCAGCATGGTTACCCGCAAGTAGCATGACGGTGTGCGGACGCGCCCACCTCGGCGAGTCCGCGTACCGGCAGCAGCACCACCCCGCACCCCGGAGGAGAGCCAATCGTGCCTCGTACCGTCAGGGACGTCGTCTTCGTCGACGGCGTCCGCACCCCGTTCGGCAAGGCGGGCCCGAAGGGCATCTACCACGAGACCCGGGCCGACGACCTGGTCGTGAAGGCGATCCGGGAGCTGCTGCGCCGCAACCCGGACCTCGACCCCGCGCTCGTCGACGAGGTCGCCATCGCCGCGACCACCCAGATCGGCGACCAGGGCCTGACCCTCGGCCGTACCGCGGGCATCCTCGCGGGCCTGCCGACGACCGTCCCCGGTTTCTCGATCGACCGCATGTGCGCCGGCGCGATGACCGCCGTGACGTCCGTGGCGGGCGGCGTGGCCTTCGGTGCGTACGACATCGCCCTCGCGGGCGGCGTCGAGCACATGGGCCGCCACCCCATGGGCGAGGGCGTGGACCCCAACCCGCGCTTCGTCTCCGACAAGCTGGTAGACGAGTCCGCCCTCTTCATGGGCATGACCGCCGAGAACCTGCACGACCGCTTCCCCGGCATCTCCAAGCAGCGCGCGGACGAGTACGCGGTGCGCTCGCAGGAGAAGGCCGCGAAGGCGTACGCCGACGGCAAGATCCAGGCCGACCTGGTCCCCGTGTCCGTACGCCGTACGAACGCCGAAGCGGGCGAGACCGGCTGGGGCCTGGCCACGGTCGACGAGCCGATGCGCCCGGGCACCACCCTGGAGTCCCTCGCGGGCCTGAAGACCCCCTTCCGGCCGCACGGCCGCGTGACGGCGGGCAACGCCGCGGGCCTGAACGACGGTGCCACGGCCTCCCTCATCGCCGCCGAGGACGTCGCCCGCGAGCTGGGCCTGCCGGTCAAGATGCGCCTGGTGTCGTACGCCTTCGCGGGCGTCGAGCCCGAGGTCATGGGCATCGGCCCGGTCCCGGCGACGGAGAAGGCCCTCGCCAAGGCGGGCCTGACCATCGACGACATCGGCCTGTTCGAGATCAACGAGGCTTTCGCCGTACAGGTGCTGGCCATGCTGGACCACTTCGGCATCCCCGAGAACGACCCGCGCGTGAACCAGTACGGCGGCGCGATCGCCTTCGGTCACCCGCTCGCCTCCTCCGGCGTGCGCCTGATGACCCAGCTGGCCCGCCAGTTCGAGGACCAGCCGCACGTCCGCTACGGCCTGACGAGCATGTGCGTCGGCTTCGGCATGGGTGGAACGGTCATCTGGGAGAACCCGCACTTCAACGGAGGCGACGACAAGTGAGCACCACCACCGCCGAGCTCCTGAAGGGCGCAGCCGAGCTGTTCCCGGACGAGGTCGTCACGCAGGCGCACGTACGCCACCTCGCCCTTCCGGGCGGCGCCGGCAACTTCGCGCTCATCACCCTGGACAACGGCCTGGACCACACCAAGCCGACCACCTTCGGCCCGCAGTCCCTGGCGAACCTCAACCTCGCCATCGACCAGGTCGAGGCGGAGGCCGCCGAAGGCAAGATCGTCGGCATCGGCCTCACCGGCAAGCCGTTCATCTTCGCGGTCGGCGCGGACCTGAAGGGCGTCGAGCTCCTGGGCCGCCACGAGGACGCGCTCGCCATCGGCAAGGGCGGCCACGACGTCTTCCGCCGCCTGTCGGGCCTCGCGGTCCCCACCTTCGCGTACTACAACGGTGCGGCGATGGGCGGCGGCGTCGAGGTCGGCCTGCACTGCTCGTACCGTACGGTCTCGACCTCCATCGCGGCCTTCTCGCTCCCCGAGGTCTTCCTCGGTCTGGTCCCGGGCTGGGGCGGCTGCGCCCTCCTCCCGAACCTGATCGGCGCGGACAAGGCCGTCTCGGTCATCATCGAGAACTCGCTCAACCAGAACCGCCAGCTCAAGGGCAAGCAGGTCTTCGAACTCGGCATCGCCGACGCGATCTTCGAAGGCGCCGACTTCCTGGAGCAGTCGCTGATCTGGACCTCCGCGGTCCTGCGCGGCGAACTCCAGATCCAGCGCCCGGAGATCGACCGGGGCGAGGGCTGGGACGCGGCGGTCGCCCGAGGCCGCTTCGTCGCCGACTCGAAGGTGCACGGTGCGGCCCCGGCCGCCTACCGCGCCCTCGACATCATCGCCGCCGCCAAGTCCGGCGACCTGTCCGCCGGGTTCGACGCCGAGGACCAGGCACTCGCCGACCTGATCATGGGCGGTGAACTCCGCTCGGGCATCTACGCGTTCAACCTGGTCCAGAAGCGCGCGAAGCGCCCGGCGGGCGCCCCGGACAAGAACCTGGCGCGCCCGGTCACCAAGGTCGGCGTCGTCGGCGCGGGCCTGATGGCCTCGCAGCTCGCCCTCCTGTTCCTGCGCCGCCTCGAAGTGCCGGTCGTCCTGACCGACATCGACCAGGAGCGCATCGACAAGGGCGTGGGCTACGTCCACACCGAGATCGAGAAGCTGCGCGGCAAGGGCCGCATCAACCAGGACAAGGCCAACCGCCTCAAGGCGCTGGTGACCGGTGTCCTGGACAAGGCCGACGGTTTCTCCGACGCCGACTTCATCATCGAAGCGGTCTTCGAGGAGATGTCCGTCAAGCAGCAGGTGTTCGCCGAGGTCGAGGCGGTCGCCCCCGCCCACGCGATCCTCGCCACCAACACCTCGTCCCTCTCCATCACGGAGATGGCCTCGAAGCTGAAGAACCCCGAGCGGGTCGTCGGCTTCCACTTCTTCAACCCGGTCGCGATCCTCCCGCTCCTGGAGATCGTCCGAGGCGAGAAGACGGATGACGCGTCGCTGGCCACCGCTTTCGGCGTCGCCCGCAAGCTGAAGAAGACCGCCGTCCTGGTCAAGGACGCCCCGGCCTTCGTGGTGAACCGCATCCTGACCCGCTTCATGGGCGAGATCCAGAACGTCATCGACGAGGGCACCCCGGTCGCCGTCGCCGAGAAGGGCGTCGAGCCCCTCGGCCTCCCGATGTCCCCCCTGGTCCTCCTCGAACTGGTCGGCCCGGCCATCGGCCTGCACGTCTCGGAGACCCTGAACCGGGCCTTCCCGGACCGCTTCACCGTCTCCCCGAACCTGGCCGCCGTGGTCAAGGCGGGCAAGCGCGGCTTCTACGTCTACGATTCGGGCGCCCCGGTCCTCGACCCCGAGGTCGCGGCCCTCCTCAAGCAGGGCGACACCGTCCTGACCGAGGAGCAGGTCCGTACCCGCGTCATGGACGCGGTCGCCGAGGAGATCGGCCTGATGCTCGCCGAGGGCGTCGTCGCCGAGGCCCAGGACATCGACCTCTGCCTGATCACGGGCGCGGGCTGGCCCTTCCACCTGGGCGGCATCACGCCGTACCTGGACCGCGAGGGCTTCTCGGAGCGCGTGAACGGCAAGAAGTTCCTGGCACCGGGCGTGGCGAGCGTGCCCGCGTAGTGCGCTGAAGTGCTGAGGGGCCGTGCGGAGTTGTCCTCCGCACGGCCCCTTCGGCGTTCCCGGTACCCGCGTCGTACACCCGGCGTCGTACACCCGGCGTTGTGCACGCGGCGTCGTGCACCCGGCGTTCGTGCACCCGGCGTTCGTGGAAGGTCAGGCCGGTCGCCAGGCCGCCAGGGAGAGGCCCTCTTCGTCGGTGCGCTGGCGGGCGGTGTGCAGGGTGCCGTCCGTGGATATCACTGCCATGACCACGCGGTCGGCGGCGTCGAGGGCCAGGGCGGGGGCACCCACGCACGGCGGGCCCGTCGGGGACCACCACACGCCCTCGGCCTCGGCGAGAGTGCGGCACGCGGCCAGGACGGGGCGGCCTTCGGTGGTGCGGTGGGCCAGGACCGTGCAGTCGTGGCCGTCCAGCGACGTACGCAGGGTCGCGGAGGCGGTGGAGGGAGTGCCGCCCAGCGGGGTGGACGTCATCGCCGGGGCCGCCGTCGGGTCCGCCTCCGGGGCGGGCTGCGGGCGGAACGCGACGGCCTCGCCGGTTCCGGTTCCTCCGTCGGTTGCGTCCGCGCTCCCGGCCGGGGCGGTCCCGTAGTACGTGAGGCTGTCGTCCGCGGTCTCCAGCGCGGACACCGTTCCCGCCGCGACCGTGAAGGGGATCACCGTCACCGGCGCGAAGGGAGCTCCCGGCTTCTCCTGCGTCCAGCGCAGCACCGTGCCGTCCCCCTTCACCGCGAACAGCTCGATCCGGTCCGACGCCAGACGCGTCGCGACCGGGGTCCCCTCGCTCCGTGAGCCGATCAGGTCCTGCCAGCCGCCCCACTTCCCGCCCGCCGTCTGACTGCGCAGGAGTACGCCTCCGTAGGCGTTCCGCAGGAAGACGTGGACGGCTCCCCCGGCGCCGACCGCGACCGAGGGGAGGCCCAGTTCGGCCGTCCGGGCCGGGTCGGAGTAGCGGTAGCTGCCCAGCGAGTGCCAGCCGCCGAACGGGCGGCCGGACTGGTACTGCGTGGCGTGCACGTAGTCCGGCGCACCGTCCTTGGCCACGCCGCGTCCCACGACGTGCACGAAGCCGTCGGGGCCCTGCGCCACCGCGAGGCCCTCGACCGAGGCCGCCTCGAAGAACTCCGGGCCCTCCCAGTCGGGGCCGCCGGGGCGCGTCTCGGTCCACCGCAGCAGGCCGCCGTCGGTCACCGCGTACGCGCTGAGCCTGCCGTCCTTGCCGCGCAGCAGCCAGCTGTGGCCCGCCACCGGGCCGGACGCCCGCTTCCCGGCCCTGTCAGCGCTTCCCAGCCCCATCGCCGCCTGCCCTGCCTTCCGCGCAGTTCCGTTCGTCATTCGAGTCGATAGTTCGAGTCGAGCGTTCGAGTCAAGGATAGGCGGCCGGTCCGACAGCGCCCGCCGTGGGACGCTGGCCCCATGACGTCCACACCGCCCGTGCCTCCCGGCCCGTCGCCCCTGCTCGTCGTCGACGCGGCCAATGTCGTGGGATCCGTGCCCGACGGCTGGTGGAAGGACCGGCACGGGGCCGCCGAGCGGCTGCGGGACCGTCTGCCGGTGTACGCGGAGGAGGGCGTCGCGGGGCGGCAGGGGCCGGTGGAGGTCGTGCTCGTGGTCGAGGGCGCGGCCAAGAAGGTGGAGTCGGTGCCCGGGGTGCGGGTCGTGGCCGCCTCGGGGAGCGGGGACGACCGGATCGTCGAGGTGGTCGCCACGCGCGAGCCCGCCGGACGGGACTGCGTCGTGGTCACCGCCGACCGCGAGCTGCGCCGTCGGGTCGAGGCGTACGGCGCGGAGTGCGTGGGGCCCCGTACCGTACGGGACTGAGCGAGCCCTGAAGGGACCGGGTCAGCGTGAGCGGGCGTAGAGGACCGCGCCGTCCACCGTCGCCACCCGCTCGTACTCCTCCGCCAGCAGCCGTCGCAGCGTCGGCATCCGCTCCGGGCCGTACGGCTTGCCCCGGGAGTCGTCCACGATCAGGGGCGGGCGCTTCTCGGCGAGTTCGGCGCGGAGGACCGGCCAGCTGCCCTCGACTCCGTACTGCTCACCGACCAGCGAGCCGTTGCGGCCGCCGCTGAAGTTCGTGAGGAGGCCCGCGGTGAGGTAGCGGCTCGCGGGGGTGCGGTCGGCCAGCCAGTACGTCTCGGGGTGCATGCCCCAGATCAGGACGGGGTCGGTGGGGGTGGTGCGGGCGCGGATCGCGTCGGCGACGCGCTGGGCGTGGGTGAGTTCGGGGCGGGGGGCGAGGAAGCCCCAGGTCAGGAAGATCACGCAGGTGCAGGCGAGGGCGGTGAGCGCGCCGGTCGTCCAGCGGCGGGGCAGGGCGTGCAGCGCCGCGGTGCCGAGCAGGGTGAGGGGCGGCATCAGTTGCAGGTAGTAGTGGCCGAAGAAGTGGAAACCGGTCATGACGGCCAGCGCCGAGGCGGCCAGCCACAGCCACAGGTCCGTGGTGGGGGTCTTCGGGCGACGTAGCAGCGGGACCAGGAGGCCCAGGCAGGCGGCGGCCAGGACGGCGGCGTTGCCGAGCCCACGGCCGAGTGCGTGCAGGCCCGAGCCGGTCAGGTCGGCGTACGTGCCGGAGCCCGTGACCACCCAGAAGAGGAAGCGGGAGGGGTCGGTGAGGAGCGCTGCGGCGGCGACGGGGACGGCGAAGCCCGCGAGGGTGCACAGGAGGGCTCGGGTCCGCTTCGGGGCCGTCCAGGCGAGCCAGAGGACCGGGAGGAGTACCGCCCCGCCCGTCTGCTTGGTCAGGAACGCCCCTGCCACGGCCGCCCCCGCCCAGGCCCAGGCCCTGCGGTCGGCGCACCACACCGCCAGCGCGGTGAACGGGAGCGTGAAGAGGCCGAAGGAGGCCGCCTGGGTGTCCTCGGGGTGCAGCCCGACGGAGACGAGAAGGAAGGCGACGCCTGCCACCGCTCCGGAACGGTCGCCCCATCGGCGGCGGGCCAGCGAGGCGAGGAGGGCGGCCGTCGCGAACAGGGCCAGGATCGCGAGGACCTTGAGCGGGAGGAGCGAGCGGTCGCCGAAGAGGCCCAGGGCCGCCTCGTACAGCCAGGGCACCAGGGGCGGCTTCCGGTCGACGACCGTGTCGTACAGCTCCCCCCCGGCGGCGAGCTGGCCCGCCTGCACGGCGAGGAAACCCTCGTCGGGATTCCAGAGGGGGTGCAGGAAGGAGGGGACACGGGTGAGCGCCGCGAGGGTGAGGAGGGCGGGGAGGAGCTTCCACCAGTAGGTGTACGGGGTGGAGGCCGGGCTGGGCCCGGGTCCGGAAGGGGGGCGGGGCGGGGGCGCGGGCTCGGCGAGCATGGGGCCAAGTTATCCGGCGGGGGTGCCGGGGGCGGCAGCGAGGTGCGGCTGCGGTGCGGGCAGGGGTTAGGGAGTGGCGTTTCGCTTGCCGAGCTTGCTGTTCCGTTTGCCGTAGACGAAGTAGACGGCGATCCCGATCAGCATCCACACCCCGAACCGCAGCCACGTCTCCGCCGGAAGGTTCAGCATCAGCCACAGCGAGGCGAGGACCGAGAGCGCCGGGACGAGCGGGACCAGCGGCGTCTTGAAGGAGCGCGGCAGGTCGGGGCGCTTGCGGCGGAGGATGACGACGCCGATGGCGACCACGACGAAGGCGAAGAGGGTGCCGATGTTGACCAGTTCGGCGAGTTCGTCGATCGAGGTGAAGCCCGCGACGACGGCGACGATCGCGCCCAGCAGGATCGTCGAGCGGTACGGGGTGCCGAAGCGCGGATGGACCTGGGAGAAGGTCTTGGGGAGCAGACCGTCGCGGCTCATGGCGAAGAAGACGCGGGACTGGCCGAGGAGCAGGATCATGCAGACCGAGGTGAGGCCGACGGCCGCACCGAAGCTGATCAGGCCCGCCCAGAAGGGATGGCCGACGGATTTGAAGGCGTCGGCGAGAGGGGCGTCCGTCGAGAGGTCGCTGTACTTCTGCATGCCGGTGACGACGACGGAGACCGCCACGTAGAGGAGCGTGCAGATGATCAGGGAGCCGAGGATGCCGCGCGGGACGTCGCGCTGCGGGAGCTTCGTCTCCTCGGCGGCGGTCGCGACGATGTCGAAGCCGATGAACGCGAAGAAGACGACCGCGGCCGCGGTGAAGATGCCCATCACGCCGAAGCTGGTCGGGGTGAAGCCGAAGAGGAGCTGGACGAGCGGGGCGGTGAGACCGTTGCCGCCTTCGGTGTCCACGGCGGGCGGGACGAACGGCTCGTAGTTGGCGCCGGTGATGAAGAAGGCGCCGACGACGATGACCAGGAGGACCACGGTCACCTTGATGCCGACGATGACGCTGGTCACGCGGGAGGAGAGCTTCATTCCGGCGACCAGGACGGCCGTGATGGCGAGGACCAGCAGGCAGGCCAGCAGATCGAAGCCGAAGGAGCCGTCGTGGGTGCCGGAGAGGAAGTCGGGGAGGTGGATGCCCGCCGTGTCGAGGAGCGAGCGCATGTAGCCGGACCAGCCGACGGCCACCACCGCACAGCCCAGCGCCAGCTCCAGTACGAGGTCCCAGCCGATGATCCAGGCGGGCAGCTCGCCCAGGGACGCGTACGAGAAGGTGTACGCGGAGCCCGCCACCGGGACGGTCGAGGCGAACTCGGCGTAGCAGAGGGCGGCCAGACCGCAGACGACGCCCGCGACCACGAAGGCGAGGGCGACGGACGGACCCGCCGTCTCCTTCGCGATCTTGCCGGTGAGGACGAAGATGCCGGTGCCGATGATGACGCCGACGCCGAAGACCGTGAGGTCGAGGGCGGAGAGGGACTTCTTGAGCGCGTGCTCCGGTTCCTCGGTGTCACGGATGGACTGCTCGACCGTCTTCGTCCGGAAGACGCCCTGCTGCCTGCTGGCGCTGTCCTGCCTGCTGCCCGCTGATGGTCCTTGGTCTTCCGTGCTCACCACAGCACCTCCGCCGATCGGCTGTCCCCACCTCTGGGTGGAGGGTCACCGCAATCATCGTGATCATTCGTGCGGGTCCGCGACCGTGCGAACGCGTTTTCACCCGATGGGGCGAATGTACGAAAAAGTCCGGGCCGGAGGTTTCCCTCCGGCCCGGACCCGGACCACAGCAGCGGCGGTGCGTCAGTCGCGGACGGCCTCCGCCGCCACCGCGCGCTCCAGCCGCCCGTCGATCTTCGCCACCAGGCCGGTCACCTGGCGCGCGATGTCCGGCGCGGTCAGCCCGATCTCGGCCATGACCTCCTTGCGGGAGGCGTGGTCCAGGAAGACCGGCGGAATGCCGAAGTCGCGCAGCGGTACGTCGACATCCGCGTCGCGCAGCGCCTGGGCGACGGCGGAGCCGACCCCTCCGGCGCGGGAGTTGTCCTCGACGGTGACGACGACCCGGTGCTGCTCGGCGAGCGGCGCCATCGCCTCGTCGACCGGCTTGACCCAGCGGGGGTCAACGACGGTGGAGGAGATGCCCTGGGCGTCGAGGAGGTCGGCGATCTCCAGGCACATGGGAGCGAGCGCACCGACCGAGACCAGGAGGACGTCGGGGCGGGACACGTCCGTGGTGGGCTTGCGGAGGACGTCCATGCCGCCGACCTTGCCGACGGCCTTGACCGCCGGGCCGACCGCGCCCTTGGAGAAGCGGACGACGGTGGGGGCGTCGGTGACCTGGACGGCCTCGCGCAGCTGGGCGCGGACCTGGTCGGCGTCGCGCGGGGCGGCGATCCTGAGGGTCGGGACGACCTGGAGGATCGACATGTCCCACATGCCGTTGTGCGAGGCGCCGTCGGTGCCGGTGACGCCCGCGCGGTCCAGTACGAAGGTCACACCGCACTTGTGGAGGGCCACGTCCATGAGGACCTGGTCGAAGGCACGATTGAGGAAGGTGGCGTACACGGCGAAGACGGGGTGCAGACCTCCGGTGGCGAGACCCGCCGCGGAGACGGCACCGTGCTGTTCGGCGATGCCCACGTCGTACACGCGGTTCGGGAACGCCTTGGCGAACTTGTCCAGGCCGACCGGCTGGAGCATGGCCGCGGTGATCGCGACGATGTCCTCGCGCTCCTTGCCGAGCTTGACCATCTCCTCGCCGAAGACCGAGGTCCAGTCCACGCCGGAGGAGGCGATGGGCAGGCCCGTGTCGGGGTGGATCTTGCCGACGGCGTGGAAGCGGTCGGCCTCGTCCGCGAGGGCGGGCTGGTAGCCGCGGCCCTTCTCGGTGAGGCAGTGCACGATGACCGGGCCGCCGAAGCGCTTGGCGCGCTGGAGCGCGGACTCCAGGGCCTCGATGTCGTGGCCGTCGATCGGGCCGACGTACTTGATGCCGAGGTCCTCGAACATGCCCTGCGGGGCGATGAAGTCCTTGAGCCCCTTCTTCGCGCCGTGCAGGGTCTCGTACAGCGGCTTGCCGACGACGGGGGTGCGCTCCAGGAACTCCTTGCCGCGGGCGAGGAAGCGCTCGTAGCCGTCCGTGGTGCGCAGGGTGGCGAGGTGGTTGGCGAGGCCGCCGATGGTGGGGGCGTACGAGCGCTCGTTGTCGTTGACGACGATGACCAGCGGGCGGTCCTTGGCGACGGCGATGTTGTTCAGCGCCTCCCAGGCCATGCCGCCGGTGAGGGCGCCGTCGCCGATGACGGCGACGACCGCGTCGTCCTTGCCGAGCACCTCGTTGGCCTTGGCGAGGCCGTCGGCCCAGCCCAGCACGGTGGAGGCGTGGCTGTTCTCGATGACGTCGTGCTCGGACTCGGCGCGCGCCGGGTAGCCGGAGAGGCCGCCCTTCATCTTCAGCCGGGTGAAGTCCTGGCGGCCGGTGAGCAGCTTGTGCACGTAGCTCTGGTGGCCGGTGTCCCAGAGGACCTTGTCCTTCGGGGACTCGAAGACCCGGTGCAGGGCGATGGTCAGCTCGACCACGCCCAGGTTCGGGCCGAGGTGGCCGCCGGTCTTGGACACCTCGTCGACGAGGAAGGTCCGGATCTCCGCGGCCAGCTGGTCGAGCTGCTCCGGGGACAGCCGGTCCAGGTCGCGCGGTCCCTTGATGCGGGTCAGCAGGGCCACCCGTGCCTCCTTGCGATTGAACTGGCGTGCTGGGACGTTCGTGCCGATCTGACGAGTCTAATGTTCCGCGCGCGGCGACGATCGGCGGGTTGTGCGACCTGCATCACCCGTACGGGTCCACAGGGGCACAAATGTGCCCGGCACCTGGGTGTCGGTGCCGGGCACATGGAGGTTTGACTGCTATGCGGAGGGGTCCGCACGGCGGAACCGGGCGTCCGGGCGCCGAAAGGTGACGCTCAGCACGCCCCCGCCGCTTCCGGCGGCGCTAGGCGCGCCCCGCCGCCTTCTGGCTCTTGCGCGACACGGAGTCCAGCACGACCGCAGCCAGCAGCACCGCGCCCGTGATCATGGACTGGACCGCCTTGCTGGAGGAGCCCTCCATGTACAGGCCGGTCATGATCGACTGGATCACGAGGATGCCGAGCAGGGCGGACCAGGGGGTGCCCCGCCCGCCGAAGAGGCTCGTACCGCCGATGACGGCCGCCGCGATGGCGAGCATCAGGGTGTCGCCGCCGCCCAGGTTGGAGTCGGCGACGCCGGACTGGGAGGCGATGAAGAGGCCGCCGAGACCGCCGAGGAAGCCGGAGATCGTGAAGACGGAGATCCGGATCCAGACCACGTTGATGCCCGCCCGGCGCGCGGCCTCGACGCCGCCGCCGACGGCGAAGACCTGGCGGCCGTAGGTGGTGCGGCGCAGCACGAAGCTGGCGAGGACGACGACGCCGACGAAGACGGTCAGGCCGAGCGGCAGGCCGTCCTCCTGGTTCAGGACGAACGCGGCGGCGAAGACCAGTACGGCGACGACGACCGTACGCAGTGCCAGCTCGCTCATCGGGCGGTGCGGCAGGTCCGCCGCCTTGCGGCGGCGGTGCTCGTTCCACTGCGACCAGGCGTACCCGGCGACCGCGACGGTGGCCAGGCCGTACGCGGCGGCCACGTCGCTGAAGTAGTAGTTGTTCAGGTGGTAGATGACGCCGCCGGAGATGTTGTTCAGGCTCAGGGTGTTCCCGAGGACGAACAGCTGGAGGCCGCTCCAGCCCAGGAAGCCGGCGAGCGTGACCACGAAGGCCGGGACGCCGATCCGGGCGAAGAAGAAGCCGTGCAGCGCTCCGATGGCCGCCGCGCCGAGCAGGCCGATGACGACGGCCAGGAGCTCGTTCACGTCCTGCTTGATGGCGAGCACGGAGCTGGCGGCGGCGGTGAGGCCCGCCACGGAGCCGACGGAGAGGTCGATCTCGCCGAGCAGCAGCACGAAGACGATGCCGGTCGCGATGAGGCCGGGACCGACGATGTACTGGGCGATGTTGCTCAGGTTGGACGGATCGAGGAAGCGTCCCGAGCTGATCTCGAAGATCGTCCAGATCACGATCAGGCCGGTGACGACCGGTATCGAGCCGAGCTCGCCGCCCTTGATCTTGCGCTTGAACTCGGTCAGGTACCCGGCGAAGCCCTGCTCGCGCACGAGCAGCCGGGGGTCGACCACCGGAACGGCACCGGCGGCGGCCCCGGGATCGGCGTCCACGGGCGCGTGCTGCTGCGCCTTCGAGGGCTTCTGGGGCGGGGTGTTCACGGTGTCACTCACTTCACGGCCTCCGCGCCTCGCGCCTTGCGACGGGTCACGGCGTTGTCCGTGGCTCCCGTGATCGCGGCGATGATCTCTTCGTTGGTGGTGTCCTTGACCTTGAAGACACCGTTGTTGCGCCCGAGGCGCAGGACCGCGACCTCGTCGGCGACGGCCTTGACGTCGGCCATGTTGTGGCTGATCAGCAGGACGGCGAGGCCCCGCTCGCGCAGCCGTTCCACCAGGTCGAGGACCTGGGCGGTCTGCTCGACGCCGAGGGCGGCGGTCGGCTCGTCGAGGATGACCAGCTTGGGGTCGCCGACCAGCGCGCGGGCGATGGCGACGACCTGGCGCTGACCGCCGGAGAGCGAGGCGATCGGGATGCGGACGCTCGGGATGCGGATGGACAGGGTGTCCAGGAGCTCCTTGGCGCGCTTCTCCATGGCGACCTCGTCGAGCACCTTGGCCCGGCCGAGTTCGCGGCCGAGGAAGAGGTTGGCGACGACGTCGAGGTTGTCGCAGAGCGCGAGGTCCTGGTAGACGGTGGCGACGCCGAGACCCTGGGCGTCGTGCGGGCGCGCGATGGAGACGGGTTTGCCGTCCCATTCGATGCTGCCCTCGTCGATGGGGTGCACCCCCGCGATCGTCTTGACCAGGGTCGACTTTCCGGCGCCGTTGTCGCCGACGAGGGCGACGACTTGGCCGGCGTGGACTTCCAGGTCGACGTCGGTCAGGGCCTGCACGGCTCCGAACCGCTTGGAGACTCCGCGTAGCGCGAGGACGGGCGCAGCGGACATGTGAACCATCTCCTTCGTCCGCCGGCAGGTGCGGCGGGGGGCCGCCGCAGCGGGGTTCGCGTACGGCGGGATGGGGCGTGTGGGTGGGGGGCGGACGCGCGGCGGTCGCGCCGGGGCCCGGCCTCCGTCCGGCGGGCGGACGACGACCGGGACCCCGTACGCGACCTCGGCACGACGCCTGAGGCTGTACGTGTACGGGCCGAAGCTGTACGGACTGGGGCTGTACGAGGTGGTGCGGGACGGGCTGAGCGTGCTGGGGCTGGGCGGGCTCTTGGGGCCGCACGGGCCGGTGCGGTACGAACCGGTGCGGTACGGACCGGAGTTGCGCGGCCCCCGCTCCGCGCGGTCCCGACCCGCACGGGCCGAAGCCCGGCGCCCCGGAGCCGTACCGGCCGAGACCGTAGGCGCCAGAGCCTCGCGGCCCGAAGCCGTCGTGCCAAGGGCCCTGGCCCGACGCGGCCGGAAGCCGCCGGACCCCGGCGCTCCGCCCGGAACGAGACCCGGAAAGAAACCCCGGCCCGCGAGCCCGGCCCCAGGGCGAAGTGCCCTCGGGCCCGGGCTACTCGGCTACTGGATGCCCGCGGCCGCGCACGGCTTCGCGAACTCCGCCTTGCAGATGTCGGCCGTCTTGAAGAGCTGGTCCTTGACGACCGTGTCCTTGATGTTCGCCTTGGTCACGACCGTGGCCTGGATCAGCTCCGCCGGAATGCCCTTGGTGGTCGGGCTGTCGATCTTCGCGGTGAGGAGCGAGTCGATCTTCTCGCCCTTCAGCAGCTTCACCGCGACCTCGGCCGTCTTGTCCGTCTCCGGCTTGTACGGCTTGTAGATGGTGAACGCCTGCGTACCGGCGAGGATCCGCTGGATGCCCGCGAGCTCCGCGTCCTGACCGCCGACCGGGATGCCCTTGACGCCCGCCGACTGGAGGGCCGCGATGATGCCGCCCGCCATGCCGTCGTTGGCGGAGTAGACGGCGTCGAAGCCGTCCTTGCCGAGCGAGGTGATGGCGGTGCCCATCTTCTCGCCCGCGATCTTCGGGTCCCACTCGCCCGTCTGCTCGTAGACCACCTTCTTGACCTTGCTGTCGAGGACGGAGTGCGCGCCCTTCTTGAACAGCCCGGCGTTGGGGTCCGACTCCTTGCCGTTGATCATGACGACGCGGCCGTCCTTGGCCTTGTCGCCCAGCGCGTCGAGGATGCCCTGGCCCTGGAGCTGGCCGATCTTCTCGTTGTCGAAGGAGACGTACGCGGAGACCGGGCCCTCGGCGAGACGGTCGTACGCGACGACCTTGACGCCCTTCTTGTCGGCCTCCTCGACCCACGCCTTGGTGGCGGTGGAGTCGACGGCGTCGAGCACGATGACCTTGACGCCGGAGTCGACGAGGTCGTCGAACTGCTGCTTCTGGGTCGAGACGTTCTCGGACGCGTTCTTGTAGTTGACCTTGCAGTCGGAGCAGAGCTCGGTGACCTTGGCCTTGATCAGCGGGTAGTCGAAGGATTCGTAACGGGTCGTCTTGCTCTCCGGCAGGAGCAGGCCGATCGTCTTGTCGTCCTTCTTCTCCTCCTTGCCCGCACCTGCTTCGCCGCACGCGGCGAGGGACAGGGTCAGCACGGCAGCAGCGGATACGGCTATGGCGGCACGACGCATGTGGGTCTTCACAGTCCAACCTCCCTGACGAGGCCGCGTCGTTGCGGCCGAGGTGTCTGGAAGTCAACTCGCGTGCCGCCATAGCGTCAAGGAGTAAACCCTTAACGAGATGACAACGGTGCCATCTATTCTTTGAATGAAGGCGGGTGTCGAACGTTGGTCTGTACCAAGCGAGTTGCCCAGCGAATTCACCGGCTGAGCCGTGTCCAACAGGGTCGAATCCCCCATTTCACTCAGTACGAGCGCGAGCGCGCCCAGCACCTCCGCGCGTCCGCCGAGCGCCCCCGGGAGCACGCTCAAATGCCGGGCCGCGCTGGGGATCGCGTACCGCGACACCGAGTCACGGATCGGCCCGAGCACCAGCTCGCCGGAGTCCGCGAGATCGCCGCCGAGGACGACCCGGCTGGGGTTGAGGAGGTTGCAGAGGTTCGCGACGCCGCTGCCGATGTGGCGGCCCACGTCGGCGATCACCCGGCGGCAGCCCGGGTCGCCCTCGCGGGCGAGCTGCACGACGCGCTCCATGGTCAGGTCCGGGCCGTGCGAGGGCATCAGCAGCGGCAGGACGTACCGGGCCGCCGTGAAGGTCTCCAGGCAGCCCCGATTGCCGCACCGGCAGACCGGGCCAGACTCGTCGAGCGTGATGTGGCCGATCTCCCCCGCGGTGCCGCCGGGGCCCCGGTAGACGCGGCCGTCTATCACCAGACCCGCACCGACGCCGCTGGCCACCTTGATGTACGCGAGGTCGCGCACGCCGCGCCCCGCGCCCCAGACGAGTTCGCCGAGCGCCCCGAGGTTCGCGTCGTTGTCGACGTACACCGGAACCCCGAGACGGGCCGCGAGCTCCTCGCTGGGGTTGATGCCCTGCCAGCCCGGCAGGATCGCGGTGGAGCCGAGAAGTCCTGACTCCACGTCGATGGGGCCCGGCACGCCGAGGCCGACGCCGATGACCTTGTCCTGGCTGATGCCGGTGGCCTCGATCAGCCGCTTCACCAGCTGTTCGGCGCGGTCGAAGCCCTGCGCGGCGGAGGCGTCGACGTCCAGCGGCTCGGACTCCTCGGCGAGCACCTGGTGGGCCAGGTTGCCGACGGCCACCCGCAGGTGGGTGTGGCCGAAGTCGACGCCGATGACGACGCCCGCGTCACCGCTGAGCGAGACGCTGCGGGCCCTGCGGCCGCCCGCCGAGGTGGGCGTGACCTCGACCGTTCCGCTTTCCTTCAGCTCGCGCACGATGTTGGAGACCGTGGCGGCGGAGAGCCCGGTGCTTCTCGCGATCTCGGCCTGGGTCAGCGAGCCCGCCATGCGCACCGCGCGCACGACCCGCTCCAGATTGGCCCGGTGCAGAGACGTCTGCGATCCCGGAGTCTCCATCGACTCATCCACTCCCGATCCTGTCGGGCGGCACGACGGCCGCCCGCTCCGGGGCCACGGCTGTGGGGCCCCGCTGTTCTTCCAACATGTGAACCCTAAGCAGAGTCTTCAGCGCCCGCTCCCGTCAAGAGCTGGACCGAAGAGGGGCGAGAACACGCCACAGCGCCCGCCGACCGGGGCCGACGGGCGCTGCGAGTGACACCGAAAACGTAGGGAAACGACTACTTCACGGAACCGGCGGTCAGTCCGGACACCACGTGCCGCTCGATGAACGCGAACAGGATGATCACCGGAATGATCGCGACCACCGACGCGGCGAAGAGGTAGTTCCACTCCACCGTGTAGGCCCCGATGAAGTTGTTGATGCCGACCGTGAGCGGCTGGCTGGCCGGGTCGGTGGTGAGGGTCAGGCCCATCGCGAACTCGTTCCAGGTCGTGATGAACGTGAAGATGAGCGCGGTCACCACGCCGGGCAGCGCCAGCGGCAGCGTCACCCGGATCATCGCGCCGAAGCGGCTGGTGCCGTCCACCATCGCCGCCTCCTCCAGCTCCGCCGGAATGGAGCCGATGTAGGCGGTCAGGATCCACACCGCGAAGGCCAGGTTGAAGGCCGCGTTGGTGATGATCAGCGTCCAGACCGAGTTGAGCATGCCCAACTGGTAGAACTCGCGGTACAGACCGATCAGCAGCGCCGTCGGCTGGAACATCTGGGTGACCAGCACGAGCAGCAGGAAGAACTTCCGGCCGCGGAACTTCATCCGCGCCGTGTAGTACGCGGCGGGCAGCGCCACCAGCAGCACCAGCACCGTCGCCCCGCCCGCGACCAGCAGCGTCACCTGGAGGTTCTGGCCGAGCTCGGACTGCTTCCAGACCTCGATGAAGTTCGACCACTCGAAGCTGCTCGGCAGGTAGGAGCGGTCGCGCAGCTCCGACTTCGGCCGCAGCGCCGTGACGATCATTTCGAGGTACGGGGCGAGGAAGAGCGCCGCGAGTCCCCAGGCCACCACGGCGATGACCAGGGTGCGCGGCCGGAAGGGCCGCTTCGGGGGCTTGACCGAGGGGCCCTGCGTCTTCGGCCGGTCGGCCGTAGCGGTGGCCATCAGTCCTCCTCGTTCCAGCGGCTGACCTTCAGGAAGATCAGTACGAGCACCACGACCAGCACGAAGTTGACGACCGACATGGCCGCCGACTCGCCGATGTCGGTCTCCTTCAGCTTGTACATGAACACCATCGAGGTGGACGTGTCGTAGCCCGGGCCGCCCTGGGTCATGGCCCAGATGATCGGGAAGGAGTTGAAGACGTTGATCAGGTTGATGACGATGCCGATCAGGAACGCCGGACGCAGCATCGGCAGGGTGATGAACCGGTACGTCTGCCAGGTCCCGGCGCCGTCGATGCGCGAGGCTTCGTACACCTCGCCGGGGATGGTCTGAAGACCCGCCAGCAGCGTGTACGTGGTGAAGGGCAGCGACACGAAGACGGCGACGGCCATCATCCACGGCCACGCGGTGGACGCGTCGCCCAGCCAGTCCTGGGGCCCGTCGATGAGACCGAGGTCCATCATCAGCGTGTTGAGCACGCCCGCGGTCTGGTTGAGCATCCACTTGAAGCCGATGGCCGTCATCAGCACGGACGCGGCCCAGGGGGCGATGAGCGCCCAGCGGGTGATCGTACGGCCGGGGAACTTCTGGTTGAACAGCTGGGCGAGGGCCAGCGAGATCAGCATCGTGAAGGCCACGACGACGACCGTCCAGAGGACCGTCCAGATCAGGACGGAGCCGAGGTCGGTCTCCTCGAACAGCTTCTTGTACTTGTCGGTTCCGGCGCTGCCGCGCACCTTGCCGGAGATGGAGATGTTGAGGAAGGAGGTGCGGATCAGCTCGACGACCGGCCAGACGACGACGAAGAGGATCAGCAGGATGACGGGCGCAATCCAGGGCAGCGGGCCGAGCCTGGCCAGTCCGCTGCGGCGACTCACCGGCCTGGGGTCGCGCCCGCCCCGTCCCCCGCCGGTCTCGGCGGGGGACGGAGGGGCCTTGAGTGACACGGTTTCTCCTGGGAGAGGGAGCGAGGTACGAAGGTGAACGGGCCCTTGCGGCGCGTTACTTTGCGGTCTTCGCCGCTTCCTCTGCCTTCTTCTGGAGGTCGTCCAGGACGGCCTTCGGGTCCTCGCTGGCCGCCTTGCCGCCGGTCTTCTTGATCTCGGCGGAGACGACGTCCCACGAGGTGTCGCTGACCGGGTAGAACTTGGCCTTCGGGAGCGCCGCGAAGAAGTCCTTCAGCTTGGCGTTCTTCGGGTCGGCCTGCATCGCGGCCGCCGCGTCCGTGGTGACGGGGATGAAGTTGTACATCCCCGAGAACTTCACCAGGTTGTCCTTGGTGTAGGTGAAGTCGAGGAACTTCTTGATGGCTTCCTTGCTGCCCTTGCCGTCCTTGAAGGCCATCGTCCAGTCACCGACGCCGAGGGTGGAGTCCAGCGGGCCCGACTTGCCGGGGATGCTCGCCATCCCGTATTCGACCTTGCCGTCCTCGGCCATCTTGACGACGCTCGGGTGGCCGTTCATCATGCCGACCTTGCCCGCCGCGAAGTCGGCGAAGGCCGTCTTGCGGTCCGTGGTGGCGGGGTTGGGGTAGGTGAGGCCGGGCTTGACCAGGTTGTCCTGGAGCCACTTGAAGGTCTCGACGTTCTGGGCGCTGTTGAGCGTGTACTTGCCGGCGTCGTCCTTGTAGCCGCCGCCGTTGCCCATCTCCCACATCAGGGTCTCGCCCTGGGTCTCCTCGGGACCGAGCGGGAGGGCGTACGGGATCTCCGCGGCCTTCTTCTCCTTGAGCTTCTTCGCCGCGTCGGCGACCTCGGCCCAGGTGGTCGGGGGCTTGGTGATGCCCGCGGTCGCGAACGCCTTCTTGTTGTAGAAGAACGTACGGGTGGAGGCCACCCACGGGATGCCGTAGGCGGCACCCTTGACCTTGCCCGCCTCGGCGAACCCGGGCGAGAGGTTGGCCTTGGTGGCGGGCGACATGACGTCGTCGACCTTGTAGAGCAGGTCGTCGGCGACCTTGTCGGCGTAACCGCCGGTCTGGAGGATGTCGGGCTCGTTGCCCGCCGCGATCATGGTCTTCACGGTCTTGTCGATGTCGTTCCAGTTGATGACCTGGAGCTCGACCTTGTACCCGGCGTTGGCGGCCTCGAAGTCCTTGGCGACCTTCTCCCAGAACGGCTTCGAGGCGTCGGCCGCGCTCGTGCCGTAGTCGGCGGCGACGACCTTGATGGTCTTGCCCTTGGCGTCGTCCCCGCCGCCGCCCCCGTCACCGTCTCCACCGCAGGCACTCAGCCCCAGTGCCATCACGAGCGTTGCCGCACCGGTGGCGATAACCCGATTCCTCATGCTTCCAACCCTTCGACCTCAGCGTCGACTTGCTGCATTGACCGGGGGTCTGCCCCCGGACCACCGGCCGGGCGAAGATCTCCCCGCAGCGCCGTGGCACGGACACTACTCACGCCGCGCGAAGGCGCAACAGGTTTAGACCACTTTCGTGTCCAAGCCGAAATCAAGCTTCAACAGGGTTCCTTCACAAGTCACTTCGGGTCTACGTACGGTCACAGCCTTGCTGACGATCCGGCTACTTGGGCGCTCCGACCAAAGCGCCTACTTGAGCGCTCCCGCGGTGAGCCCCGCCTGCACCTGCCGCTGGAAGACCGCGTACACGACGAGCACGGGGACCATCGCGATGGTCAGCCCCGCGAACAGCGCGCCCCAGTCGCCCCGGTAACCCTGCGCGATGGCCAACGAGGCGAGCCCCTGAGGGAGTACGTAGCTGGACTCGTTCTCGTTGTTGAGCAGCAGCGGCAGCAGGTACTGGTTCCACTGGCCGAGGAAGTTGAAGATGCCGATGCTCACCAGGCCCGGCTTGGCCATCGGCAGCATGATCTGGAAGAACGTCCGGGTGTGGGACGCGCCGTCCACCATGGCCGCCTCCTGCACGCCGGTGGGCAGCGTGCGGAAGAAGGAGGTCAGGAAGAAGGTGGTGAAGGGCAGCGAGTAGGCGATGTACGCGATGATCAGCCCGGCCCGCGTGTCCAGGAGCTGGAAGTTCTCCATGACCGCGAAGAGCGGTACGAGCGCCAGGATGACGGGGAACATCATGCCGCCCGCGAACAGCAGGAAGACGAACTTGTTGCCGGGGAAGGTGAAGCGGGCGATGACGTACGCCGCCATCGAGCCCAGCAGCATGGTGCCGGTCAGCGAACCCGCCAGGATGATCAGCGAGTTGACGGCGTACTGCCCGATGTGTGCCTGTGTCCACGCGTTCGCGAAGTTCGCCCAATGGAAGGAGGAGGGCAGTCCCATCGGGTCGTTGAGGATGTCGACCGAGGTGCGGAACGCGGTGATCGCGACCCAGATCAGCGGGCCCGCCGCCATCAGGGTCCACAGCACCAGGAAGGCGTGCGAGAAGACGTTGAGGGTGCCGCCGCCCTCCTTGACCTTGACCTGGTCGGCCCTGGACAGACGGTCCTGACGGCCCTTGGTGATGGTGCTCATGACGGTGGTCTCTCCCGCTCTCAGTATTCGATCCGGTCGCGGTTCCCGAGCCGCATGATGATCAGGGAGAACACCACGCTGAGCAGGAGGAGTACGACACCGATGGCGGTCGCGTAGCCGAACTGGCCCTCGCGGAACCGCTCGTAGAGGAAGACCGGGGTCACCTTCATGGCGTGCGAGGGCATCATCACGAGCACGATCGCGAAGGAGTCCAGGGCCTGGATGCCCATGTAGACCCAGCCCGTGCGCACGGTGTCCCAGATCAGCGGGAGGGTCACCTTGAAGAAGGTGGTGCCCCGGCCCGCGCCGTCGAGGAGCGCCGCCTCGTAGATGTCCTTGGGGATCCCGCCCATCGCCGCCGAGAACAGCACCACGTAGAAGCCGACGAAGCTCCAGCAGATGACGGTGAGTACGGCGATGAGGGCGAGGCCGTACTCGCCGCCGAGCCAGGCGGGGCCCTTGATGCCGAAGAGGTCGAGGCCGCCGTTGACCAGCCCTGCGTTGGTGTTGAAGACCCGGCCCCAGACCACCGCGATGATGGCGACGGAGAGGACCTGCGGGAAGAAGTACACGATCTTGTAGAGCGAGGAGCCCGCGACGCCGGAGATGGCCTGGCCCTTACGGTGCCTGCCGCCCGCCGTGATCATGTACGCGAAGAAGATGCCGAGGACGAGCGTGACGACCGGGGCGACCACCAGGAGGGTCAGGCTGGTGGTCGTGGAGTCCCAGAAGCGTTCGTCGTTCCACATTTTGACGAAGTTGTCGAAACCGATGAAGTTGGCCACCGGCCCGCCGGACCAGTCGGTCAGCGAGTAGTAAATCGCCTGCACGAAGGGCGAGATGACGAATATCGCGTAGAAGGCGAGGGGAATCGCCAGGAATCCCGCGACGAAGCGGTATTTGTCGAGCGTCCGGTATCGCCGGTCGTAGCGGACGCTCATGGGGGTGAATCGGGGCGGCAGAAGTACCGCCGCGTAGAACAACAGCCGGTTGGGAGGCTTCGCCGCCCGCTTCTCAGTACTCATGCCGCTCCGATTCCACCCGTCGTGCTCAACCAGCTTTTGTTCAGGACTTCTTGATCTTCGTGATGTCGGGGTCGGCCGCCACCCGGTCCGCAGCCTTCTGCATGGTCTCCAGGGCTTCCTTGGTCGTCATGCGGCCCATCATGAAGGCGCCCATCACCTTGTCGAAGTCCGCCGTGAACAGTTCGGCGTACCACTCCTTCCACATGGGGATGACGATGTTGTCCCCGGCGGCGGTGATGGCCTTCTGGGAGCTGTCGGTGCCCGGCGGCAGCTGCATGCCGTCGATGGCGCCCTTGAGCGCGGGGATGCCGCCGGTCTCCTTGAAGAGGTTGACCGACGCCTCCTTGCTGTACATCATCCGCATCCACTCCAGACCGCCCTGTACGTTCGCGGCCTTGGCCGGGACGATGAAGGGCTCGCCGGGCGGCGAGTACAGCGTGCCGAAGGGCAGCTTGTCGCCGGAGGAGAGCGACGGGGTCGCGCCGACGGTCATGCCGAAGCCCTGCGGGGTGGTGTCCTTGGCCTCGTTCTCCACCCAGGAGCCGTTGGGCACGAAGACGCACTTGCCCTTGGTCCAGGCGGTCTGCATCTCGGTGTGGCCCTGCGGGCCGTCGAAGCCGGTCAGCACGTACTTCTTGGCGACGAGCTCCTCGAACGCCTCGAAGACGGACTTCACGGCGTCGCTCTTCCAGGCGTTCGGCTCCAGGTAGTCCATCGCCTCGACCGCCTCACGGCCGCCGACCTGCGCGAACATCGCGTACATCGAGAAGAGCATGTAGCGCGGGTGGCCGCCCGGGTAGCTCCAGCCGTGGATGCCCTTGTCCTTGGCCTTCTTGCAGACCGCGAGCATCTCGTCCCAGGTCTTGGGGTACTGGGCCTCCAGGGTCTCCTCCAGCATGCGCTTGGAGTACCAGTTGCCGTAGACCGTCATGGCGATGTTGAGCTGGTAGCAGCCCTTGGTGCCGAAGGCGCCCATGGCCTGCATCGCCGGGTAGAGACTGTCGCGGACAGTGACCTTGGGGTCGTCCCAGGAGGGCGCGTCCAGCATCTCGGTGAAGTCGGCGACCTGCTTGTTGGTCACCAGCTTGCCGATGTTCATCTGGTCGGCGCCGGAGTTGTTGATGACGTCCGCCGCCGGGTTGCCCCGGACGATCTTCGGCTGGAGCTGGGTGGCGATCTTCTCCGTGGCCTTCTGGTCGACCTTCGCCTTGGGGTGGTTCTTGGCGTACATGTCGCTGACGAACTTGGCGTACTTGTCCTTGTAGCCGCCGTTGAAGATGTACACCGCGAGGGCGGCGTCCTCCTTCACCCCGAGCGGGTTCTTGGCGGACTTCTCGCCCTTCTCGCCGCCCTTGTCCTTCTCGCCGCCGCCGCCACCGGCGGCACAGGAACTCAGGGCGCCGATTCCGGGCAGCGCCAGCAGGCTCACGCCCGCGGTCCGCTTCAGCACATCACGACGATTGACGTTGGTGGGTCCCATGCTCAAGTCCTCGCCTTCTCCAGGACTCAGGCGGTGTACCGGTACGCCCCCGTAAGGAATTCGCCTACGGCGAAGGGCCCCGCCACCGCGGTCAGATGACTTGAATGACTCTTGGACTTAACTCTTGAACTCTTGGACGGAACTCGTGGACGAAACTCGTGGACGCGACTCTCGGGGCGCAACTCTGAGGCGCAACTCTTGGACACAGCTCTTGGACAGACCCGTCGCGCCCGGCGAATGACCCCGCATCCGGTTTCCCGTCCCTGCGGACGCCGATAGGTATAGTCCAGTTCCCGTCAACTGGGCAAGATCCAAAGCAAGGTTGACCGGGCATCTTTCCCGAGTTGAGACCTCTTGGATATCCGCGCGCACATTTGTCCAACTGACGCCTCCCCAACATCCTTGACATCACTGGATACTTGGCTCACCACTGAGAGCGCTTGAGCATGTGACAACGTTGTCTAAGCGAAGGAAGCACCAGGATGCAGCCCAGACCCAGACGCACGGGAACCAGACGTCACAGAGGAACCACGGCGGCCCTCGCGTGCCTCGCCGCGAGTGCCCTGTCGGTGACCCTGCTGGCCCCGTCCGCCGCCGCCGACCCCGGGAAGCCGGGGCGACCCGCGCCCGCGGACCGGACGTTCAGCTCCTCCTTCGAGGCGGGCGAACCCGCCCCCGCGTGGCGGGACACCGTCGAGACCGACTCCCGGGGCCGCAAGAAGTCCTCCGGCGTCGACGGCGGCGAGTCCCCCGGCATCCCGGGCAACGTCACCGACCGGGTCACCGACCTGCGGGCCAGTGCCGAGAACGCGGCGGGCGGCGAGGTCAAGGAGAACCTGATCGACGTCACGCCCGGCAGCAAGTGGCTGGCGTTCGTGTCCACCGGATGGGTGGAGTTCGACCTCGACGCGCCGACCAAGGTGGTGACGTACGCGCTCACCTCGGCCAACGACCACGCCGAACGCGACCCGAAGGACTGGGAGCTCCAGGGCTCGGCCGACGGCAAGGCGTGGACGACGCTGGACACGCGGAAGGGCGAGACCTTCGCCTCCCGCTTCCAGACCAAGACGTACGACGTCACGAACGACACCGCGTACCAGCACTACCGGCTGAACATCACCGCGAACGGCGGCGCACCGATCCTTCAGCTCGCGGACGTCCAGTTCTCGAACGGGGACACCTCGACGCCGACGCCCGAGGACATGCGCAGTCAGGTGGACCGAGGCCCCTCCGGCTCCCCCACCGCCAAGTCGGGCGCCGGCTTCACGGGCAAGCGGGCGCTGCGCTACGCGGGCACGCACAAGCCGGGCGGGCGGGCGTACTCGTACAACAAGGTCTTCGACGTGAACACGCGCGTCGGCCGGGACACCGAGCTGTCCTACCGCGTCTTCCCCCAGCTCCCGGCGGGCGAGAAGGGCGCGGACCTCAACTACCCCGCGACGAACGTCGCCCTGGACCTCGCCTTCACCGACGGTACGTACCTGAGCGACCTGCGCGCCCTCGACCAGCACGGCGCGGTCCTCTCCCCGCAGGGCCAGGGTGCTTCCAAGACCCTGTACGCCAACCAGTGGAACCACAAGGCGTCCCGGATCGGCTCGGTCGCGGCGGGCAAGACGATCGACCGCATCCTGGTCGGCTACGACAACCCGAAGGGCCCGGCGGAGTTCCGGGGCTGGGTGGACGACGTACGGATCGCGGAGAAGGCGCCCGAGAAGCGGCTCGACCGGCTCTCGGACTACGCGCTCACCACGCGCGGCACCCAGTCCAGCGGCTCGTACTCGCGCGGCAACAACATCCCGGCGACGGCGGTCCCGCACGGCTTCAACTTCTGGACGCCGGTCACGAACGCGGGCTCCACGAGCTGGCTGTACGACTACGCGCGCGGCAACAACGCCGACAACCTGCCGCAGTTGCAGGCTTTCAGCGCGAGCCACGAGCCGAGCCCCTGGATGGGCGACCGGCAGACCTTCCAGGTGATGCCCTCGGCGGTGTCCGGCACCCCGGACGCCACCCGTACCACCCGCGCGCTCCCCTTCCGCCACGAGAACGAGACCGCGAAGCCGCACTACTACGGCGTGACCTTCGAGAACGGTCTGCGCACCGAGATGACGCCGACCGACCACGCCGCGATGATGCGCTTCACCTTCCCCGGCGACGACGCCAGCGTCATCTTCGACAACGTCTCCAACGACGGCGGACTCACCCTCGACCCCGCGACCAGCTCCTTCACCGGCTTCTCCGACGTGAAGAGCGGCCTGTCGACGGGCGCGACCCGCCTCTTCGTGCACGGCGTCTTCGACGCTCCCGTGACGGCGAGCGGGAAGCTGAGCGGCGGCGGAGGCGACGACGTGACGGGCTACCTCCGCTTCAAACCCTCCGCGCAGAAGCAAGTCACCCTCCGCCTCGCCACCTCCCTCATCAGCGTCGACCAGGCGAAGCAGAACCTGGCCTCGGAGATCCCTGCGGGCTCCCGCTTCGAGCGGATCCGCGACCGCGCCCAGGACGCCTGGGACCGCATCCTGGGCCGCGTCGAGGTCGAGGGCGCGAGCCACGACCAGCTGACCACCCTCTACTCCAGCCTGTACCGGCTGTACCTCTATCCCAACTCCGGCCACGAGAAGGTGAACGGGAAGACCCAGTACGCCAGCCCCTTCTCCCCGCAGACCGGCCCGGACACCCCCACCCGCACGGGCGCGAAGATCGTCGACGGTGAGGTCTTCGTCAACAACGGCTTCTGGGACACCTACCGCACGACCTGGCCCGCGTACTCCTTCCTCACTCCGAAGACGGCGGGCCGCCTGGTCGACGGCTTCGTGCAGCAGTACAAGGACGGCGGCTGGATCTCGCGCTGGTCCTCCCCCGGCTACGCGGACCTGATGACCGGCACCTCGTCGGACGTCGCCTTCGCCGACGCGTACGTCAAGGGCGTCGACTTCGACGCTTCCTCGGCGTACGAAGCGGCTCTGAAGAACGCCACCGTCCTGCCGCCCTTCTCCGGCGTCGGCCGCAAGGGCATGGACACCTCCCCGTTCCGGGGCTACGCCTCGACCAAGACCCACGAGGGCCTCTCCTGGTCCCTGGAGGGCTACCTCAACGACTACGGCCTCGCGAAGATGGGCGAGGCCCTCTACGAGAAGACGAAGAAGCCCCGCTACCGCGAGGAATCCGCCTACTTCCTCAACAGGGCCCAGAACTACGTGAAGCTGTTCGACTCCACGGCGGGCTTCTTCCAGGGCCGCGACCTCAAGGGCGACTGGCGCGTCCCCTCCGCTTCGTACGACCCCCGGATCTGGGGCCACGACTACACCGAGACCAACGGCTGGGGCTACGCCTTCACCGCCCCGCAGGACAGCCGGGGCCTCGCCAACCTGTACGGCGGGCGCTCGGGCCTGGCCGGGAAGCTCGACGCGTACTTCACCACCCCGGAGACGGCGTCGCCCGAGTTCGCGGGTTCATACGGCAGCGTCATCCACGAGATGACCGAGGCGCGCGACGTCCGGATGGGCATGTACGGCCACTCCAACCAGGTCGCCCACCACGCCACCTACATGTACAACGCGGCCTCGCAGCCCTGGAAGACGCAGTCCAAGGTCCGCGAGGTCCTCTCCCGTCTCTACACGGGCAGCGAGATCGGCCAGGGCTACCACGGCGACGAGGACAACGGCGAGCAGTCGGCCTGGTACCTCTTCTCGGCGCTCGGCTTCTACCCCTTGGTCATGGGCAGCGGCGAGTACGCCGTCGGCTCCCCGCTCTTCACCAGGGCCACCGTCCGCCTGGAGAACGGCCGCACCCTGACCGTGCGCGCCCCGAAGAACAACGCGAAGAACGTCTACGTCCAGTCCCTGAAGGTCAACGGCCGCGCCTGGAACTCCACCGCGCTCCCCCACGACCTCCTCGCCCGGGGCGGCACGCTGGACTTCGCGATGGGCGACCGCCCGTCCGCCTGGGGCTCGGGCCGGGGCGCGGCTCCCGTCTCGATCACCCGCGACGACAAGGTCCCGACACCCCGCACGGACGCCCTGACCGGGGCCACGGGCCCCCTCTTCGACGACTCCTCGGTGACGGAGGCCCCACTGCCCCCGGAGACGACCCTGCCGGTGACCGCCCCCACCCGCGCCCTCCAGTACACGCTGACCTCGTCGGACCGCACGAAGGCCCCGACCGGCTGGACCCTGGAGGGCTCCGAGAACGGCACCACGTGGAAGGCCCTGGACCGCCGCACGGACGAGACCTTCGCCTGGGACCGGCAGACGCGGGTCTTCACGGTGTCGTCCCCGGGAACGTACCGGCACTACCGGCTGGTGACGAAGGGCACATCGGCGGTGGCAGAGCTGGAACTACTATCCTGACCTGCTGAAACACAGCTCACGGACGGGATGGAGCCGACAGCGGAACCATCCCGTCCGTGAAAGCTCGGTAGATTCCCGGATGGTGTGTTCGGTGATCCCGAAGAGGAAATGAGCCCTACGGCAGTGAGCATCACAAGCACGGTGGCCCCGGCCATGAGTCCGCAGGTTCCCGCCGATCCGGAGCCGCCAGCCATACCCACCCCCCGTCGCCCGCGCATCGCCGCGCTGGACGGGCTGCGGCTGTTCGCCGCGCTCGCGGTGGTGGCGTACCACTTCGTCAACCGCGAGGGCGCCTGGTCGGCGGATGCCAAGGGGCTCTTCCCCGCACTGTTCCCCGTGACGGCGTACGGCTGGCTCGGAGTGCAGCTCTTCTTCCTGATCAGCGGGTTCGTCATCTGCATGAGCTGCTGGGGGAAGTCGGTCGGCGACTTCTTCACCTCACGGGTGGTGCGGCTGTTCCCCGCCTACTGGTTCGCGGTCATCGCCACCACGGTGGTCCTCCTGCTGACCGTCGGACGCAAGGCACTGCCCTCGTGGGGCGACATCCTCACCAACTTCACCATGCTGCAAGAAGCGTTTGGCGTGGAGCACGTCGACGGGGTGTACTGGACCCTCTTCGCGGAGCTGCGCTTCTACCTGCTGTTCGCCCTGCTGACCTGGTGGGGGCTGACGTACCGCCGGGTGCTCGGCTTCTGCTGGGCGTGGGTGGTGGCGAGTGCCGTCTTCGCGAACTACGACGACGGACCGCTGCGGCTGCTGGTGATGCCTGACTACAGCTGGTACTTCATCGCGGGCATCGCCTTCTACCTGATCCACAGGTTCGGGCCGAACCTGCTGCTCACGGGGCTGGTGCTGGTGTGCTTCTGTGCGTCCCTGCCCTTCGTGCACTCCGCCTGGGGGAACATCCACAAGTACATCGGGCACCAGGTGCCGTTCTGGCCGGTCGTGCTGATCCTCGCCGGGTGCTTCGCGGTGATGGCGCTCGTCGCGACGGGGCGGCTGACGTGGATCCAGTGGCGTTGGCTGCCGTACGCGGGAGCCCTGACGTACCCGCTCTACCTGCTGCACCAGAACATCGGGCGGCAGATCATCCAGGCGCTGGAATCGTCGCTCTCCCCGTACGCGGTGCTGGGTGCGGCGATCGGTTCGCTGCTGGTGGCGTCGTGGTTGGTGCACCGGCTGGTGGAGAGGCCGGTGGGGCGGCTGCTCACGCAGGGCATGCGGAAGGCGGCTGCGCAGGTGCGGGCCGCGGATCCGGCCTCCTGACGTCGATCTTCTGAATTCCTCCACGTAATCTTTGCATCCTGCGACGGCCGCCGAACCCCGGCGGCCGTCTTCTTCGACGGACGGCCGACCTGACCAGTGGGCCGCCCCCGATTCCGTGAAGGCGCTGTCATGTCCCTCTTCCGGCGTTTCGCTGCGCGTGGCTCCACCGACTCCGTCGCTGTCGGGAACACCGCTTCCTCTGCCACCGGTACGGCTCCCCACCTGCACGTCTGCGCGCACACCGACGACGACCTGTACTTCATGTCGCCGGACCTGCTGCACACCGTCCGGGCGGGCATACCCGTCGTCAGCGTGTACCTGACGACCGGCGAGGCCGACGGACTGAACTACGCGATGGACGATCCGGCGCGGAAGACCGCCGCGCCCGACTACGCCGGTTACACCGCCGCCCGGCAGCACGGCATCCGGGCCGCCTACGCCTCCATGGCGACCGGCGACCGGCGGGCCGACTGGGTGCGCGGCACCCTGCCGGTGCGGGACGGCGGCACGGCCGAGGTCAGCACCCTGACGGTGCCGGGGCGGGGTCCGATCACCCTGGTCTTCCTCAATCTGCGCACCTGTGTGGCGCTCCCGGACCAGAAGCTCCTGCGCCTCTGGTCGGAGGAGCTCACGGAGCTGGGCGCGCTGCGTCCTTCCGGCAGTCCGCTGCCCGCCGAGCTCCGGCCGCTCACCCGGGACGGCCTCATCGGCACCCTGGCGGACCTGCTGGGCACGTACGCGCCCGCCGTGGTGCGGGTGATGAACCCCGACCCGGCGCGTGCCTCGTACGACAAGGCCACCGACTCCGTCTCGCACTGCGACAACAGCGACCACACGGCCGCGGCCTTCTTCGCGCTGGCCGCCCTGCGCCGGTACGAGAACGAGAACCCGGCGCACCGGCCCGCCGTCGAGAGCTACTCGGGCTACTGCAACAAGCTCCTGCCGAACAATCTGAGCGCCGACGCCCTGGCCGAGAAGTTCCACCACCTCGCGGTGTACGGCGGCGAGGACGGGCACGAGTGCCGCGAGGAGCCGGGGGCGTGCGGCGACCGGCCGCTCGGCAACCGCGCGTACAACCGCTACTACGGGCAGAGCACCACCCACCGCTGGAGCCCCGGCACCGACTGGCTGCACCTGCGGGGCGACGGCCGCCTCGCCGCGTTCGGCGTGCTCGGGGGGCGGCCCGTGACCTGGACGCAGAACGCGCCGGGCGGCACGGAATGGGACGGTCCGCAGCCGCTGGGCAGCTGGCCCGCCGAGGACGTCGAGGGCCGCTGCCTGCCCCGGATCGAGGTCGTACGGGACGGGCAGGGCCTCCTGCACGCCTTCGCGCTGCGGGCCGCTCTCGGCCCGAGCGGGGACGACCACCGGCGGGAGGTCGTGCACGCCCAGCAGACCGGCACGGACGGCGAGTTCGGCGCGTGGAACAACCTGGGCAGTCCGCACGGCGCGCACAACGCCGACCGGCGGCGCTCGCTCGGCATGCCCGTCGCCGTCGTCACCTCGTCGGGGCGTCCGATGATCATGGTACGGAACTTCGGCACCGGCCTCAGCGCCCGCAACGCCTCCGCCGACGGCTGGGGCGCCTGGCGCGACCTGGCCGGGGGCTCGCTGGACGGCGCCGCCGCGATCACCCTGAGCCGGGGCGTCACCGAGGTGTACGCCACCACCGGGACCAGCATGCTCCGCTGGCACCAGGCGCGTCCTGGGGCTCCCCTCAGCCGGGACTACGGGACGCTGCTGCACCGCCCCGCCGCCCGGGTGACCCTGCTGGAGCAGACCGACGGCCGCCTGCTGATGGTGTCCCGGCAGCCCAACACGGGCTGGCTGCTGGCCACTCGGCAGCACGAGGCGGGCGGTACCTGGAACACGCAGCCCGAACTCCTCGACATCGCACCGGGGTTCGGCCCCGTGGCGGCGGCCGTACACCCCGACAAGGGGTCGGTCGTGCTCGTTCAGCGTCGTGACGACGGGTCCCTGACGTGGAGTCAGCAGCCGTTGGACGGAAGCGAGTTCGGTGGCAAGTGGGTGCCGTTCGGGAGTGGTCCCGTCACGCACCAGCCCTCGGTCGCCTTCGACGCGCAGGGACGGGCGACGGTGGCGGTGCTGGACGCGCAGGCGCGGCTGCGGTCCTACCGGGTCGGGGCCTGAGGACCCGGTCGTACGCAACCTCCCGGTCGTACGAGACCCCCGGGGCCCCCGTTCCTAGGAGCGGGGGCCTTCCGCGTGCACGCTGCCGCCGCTCCGGCGGGTGCCCGCCCACGCCTCCCAGAGGGCCGCGTAACGGCCCCCCGCCGCCCGGAGTCCGTCGTGCGTGCCGGTCTCGACGACGCGGCCCGCGTCCAGGACGACCACGCGGTCGGCGGTGGCCGCCTGGGTGAGGCGGTGCGCCACGATGAGTGCCGTACGGCCTTCGACCGCGCGGGCCGCCGCCTTCTCCAGGGCGCGCGCCCCGGTGCTGCCCGCCTCCGCCGTGGCCTCGTCGAGGATGGCGACCGGGGGGTCGGCGAGGACCAGGCGGGCCAGTGCCAGGGACTGGGTCTGGGCGCTGGTGAGCCGGTGGCCGCCGTCGCCGACGACCGTGGCGAGCCCTTCGGGAAGCGCTTCGGCCCAGGTCAGGGCGTCGACGCGGGCGAGGGCCTCGCGCAGTTCGCCGTCGCTCGCGCCGGGGCGGGCCAGGCGCAGGTCCTCGGCGAGGGGGCCGGAGAAGACGTGGGTCTCCTGGGTGACCAGGGCGACGGCCCGGCGGACGGCGGCCGGGCCGAGGTCGGCGAGGTCCGCGCCGCCGAGGCGGATCGTTCCCGCCGTGGGCCGGTGGATGCCCGCGATCAGCTTGGCCAGGGTGGTCTTGCCCGCGCCGCTCGCGCCGACGAGGGCGACCTTCTCGCCGGGGGCGAGGGTCAGGTCGATGCCGTGCAGGACGGGGTGGCCGTTCTGGTACGCGTGCGAGAGTCCGGTGACCGTCACGGACGCGTCCTGGGCCGAGGCCGGGCGCTTCGGTTCCTCGGGGAGCGGGAGGTCGGCGACGCCGACGAGGCGGGAGAGTCCCGCGGTGGCCTTCTGCGCGTCGTCGAGGAGGACCAGGGCCGCGTTGATCGGCCCGAAGAGGCTGTGGAAGTACAGGGCGGCGGCGGTCGCGGTGCCCAGCGAGGCGGAGCCGTCACGGACCAGCCAGTACCCGACGCCGAGGACGGCGGCGAGCCCGATGAACTCGCCGACGTGCAGTCGGCAGTAGAAGCTCAGGACCAGCTTCACGCCCCGCATGGTGATGTCGACGGCCGCCCGGGAGCGGGTGGTGACGCGCTCGGTGTGGTCCTTCTCCAGACGCAGCGAACGCACGGTGGTGGCCCCGCCGATGGTGGCGAGGAGCTGCTGCTGGAGCTTGCCGGTGACCACGCGCTGCTCCGCGTACAGGGGGACGGCCCCGCGCACGTACCAGCGTGCGGTGTACGCCTGCACGGGCACGGCGAGCAGCGCGGCCACCAGGAACCGCCAGTCGAGGATGGCCATCGCGCCGAGCGTCAGCACGATGGCGACGACGGAGCGCGCCAGTTCCGGCAGCGCGGAGCGGACGGCGTCCGCGACGAGCGAGACGTCTCCGGTGACGCGGACGGTGAGGTCGCCGGACCCCGCCTTCTCGACCCGTTCCAGCGGCAGCCCGAGCACGCGCTCGACGAATCGTTCCCGCAGCCGGGCGAGGACGGTCTCGCCGAGTTCGGCGATGCGCGAGACGCCGATGCCGGTGAGCACGCCCTGAACGACGGCGACGGCGACGAGCAGCAGGACGACGACGGTGATCGCGTCGACGCCGCCTCCTTCTCCCGCCGCGACGTCGACGATCCGGCCCAGCAGCGGCTGTGTGAAGAGCCCCACGGCGGTCGCGACGACGAGCGTGCCGAAGCCGCCGAGGGCGAGCAGCCGGTGCGGCCGGGCGAGTTCCCGTACGGCGGCCCGGGTGCGGGCGGAGGTGGCGATGGGCAGCAGAACGGAGTCCTGTGCCTCGGCCTGGGTCTCGGCCTGGGTCTCGGCCTCGACGGCAGGGCTGGTCGCGGACGTACGGGTCATGAGAGCACCGCCGTGCGGTAGGTGTCGTAGCGGTCGAGGAGTTCGGCGTGTGCCGCCGTGTCCGTCACGCGTCCGTCTTCGAGGAAGAGGACCCGGTCGGTGACGGCGAGCAGGGCCGGGCTGGTGGCGACGACGAGGGTCGTACGTCCCTGCCTGATGTCCCGCACCCCGGCGGCGATCCTGGCCTCGGTGACCGCGTCGACGGCGGTGGTCGGGTCGTGCAGGACGAGCACGGGCGGGTCGGCGGCGAGCGCGCGGGCCAGGGCGACGCGCTGGCGCTGGCCGCCGGAGAGGGAGCGCCCGCGTTCGGTGACGGGGGTGGCGGTGCCCTCGGGCAGGGTCTCGGCGACCTCGTCGGCGCCGGACGCGGCGAGCGCGGGGCCGAGGTCGCGGCCCGTGGGTGCGGCGGCGGCGATGTTCTCGGCGAGGGTGCCCTCGAAGAGGTCGGCGTCGTGGTCCGCGACGAGTACGGCGGTACGTATGCGGGCCGGGTCGAGTTCCGTGTACGCCGTACCGTCCAGTACGACGGAGCCGCTCTCGGGGTCGCCCCGGCGGCCGAGGCAGCTGAGCAGGGCGGCGGCGTCGGCGGGGTCGGGTGCGACGACGCCGAGGAGTTCGCCGGGCTCGGCGGAGAGGTCGACGGCGTGGAGGGTGCCGTGGCTGACCCGCTCCAGCCGTATCCGCCCGGCGAAGACGGGGGTGCCCTCGAAGAGGCCGGGGTCGTGGTCCGCGACGAGTACGGCGGGCTCCGCCCCCAGCAGCTCCGCGATCCGGGTCGCCGAGGCGCGTCCCTGGGCGAACTTCGCGGCGATCCACGACATCCCGGAGAGCGGTCCGAGCAGGAAGAGCGCGAGGCCGACCGCCGAGACGAGTTCGCCGATGCTGATGTCACCGGAAGCGGCGAGCCGCCCGCCGACGTACGCGACGAGCGCGATGAAGGCTCCGGTGAGCATCAGGATGACCGCGCCCTGCCACGCCTGCGCCCGCGCCGCCCGCAGCGTCGCGGCGAGCGCGTCGCGGCTGGTGCCCCGGTAGCGGGCGAGCGCGGCGGACTCCGCGCCGATGCCCTTGAGGACGCGCAGCCCCGCGACCAGGTCGGCGGCGGTGCCCGAGGCGTCCGCCGCGCTCTCCTGCTCGCCGTGGCTGCGCCGCTCCAGGGGCTTGCCGAGCAGCTGCCCGAGCCACAGCAGCAGCGGCGTCCCCAGCAGGACGACGAGGCCGAGCGGAAGGGATATCCGTACGAGCACGACCGCACTCACGAGGACGGCGGTGAACGCGGACACCCCCACGATCGACGCCATGCTGACCAGCCCGACCCGTCGGGCGTCCTCGGTGGCGATGCTGGTCAGAGCGCCGGGCAGGCGCCCTTCGTCAGCGCCGCCGCGCGGGTCGACGACGCGCTCGACGAGCTGGATCCGCAGCTTGTGCGCGGCCTTCTCGGCGGAGCGCTCCCAGGCGCGGGCCCCGTAACGGAAGCTGTAGGACAGCACGACGTACAGGACGGCGAGCGCGGCCAGCCACCACAGCAGCAGGCCGCCGTCGCTCTGTCCGACGGCGCGGTCGACGACGAGGCCGATGACGACGGGCACGAGCGCTTCGGCCGCCTGGTGGGAGGCCCCGAGGACGCTGCCGAGCGCGAGCTCGCGCCGCTGCCCGCGAAAGGAGCGTCTCAGTACGTCGCGTCCTGACAGGACCGTTCGTCCCGGGAGGGCCGTCGCCCCCGCTGTGTTCCTCCGCATGTGCCGCCTCACTCGAAAAGCCCAGGTAAGGCTAACCTAAGAGCTTTGACGCTGGATCACCGGAGGAGCGGACGGACCGCCACACATCACGCCGAAGCGCCCGTCCCATCCCTCCCACGGGCCTCAATAACCCCTGGCATCCGCATAGTTGGCGTGTGAAGATACCGTGACCAATTCCTGCCGAACTTGTGGCGCGTGTCAGCCGTTCCGCGCCACGGCTCCTTCCTGCCTCCGGAGAACCGCATGGCGAAAAACACCTCCCGCACGCCCGGGCGCTTCCTGTCCCGCCTGACCGTCGCCACGCTCGCCGCGGCCCTCATCGGCACCACGGCCGGCGTGGCCCAGGCCGGGGACGCCCCGAAGCCGACCGGCTCCATCGCCGGTGCCCAGGACGGCGTCCAGGGCAAGGCCGCCGCACCGCAGAAGACCCGCGCCGCCGCCGCACCCCTGGCCGCCGCGGCCGTCCTCCAGCCGCTGATGGGCGTCGCGGGCGACAACCTGTACTTCTACGACCCGAACTGGAAGGGGGGTTACGGGTCCGCCCAGTTCGCCACCGACACGTGGGGCGACCTCAAGGCCGCCACCCAGGCCGACCAGAACGGCGACGGCATCGCGGAAGCCGCGTGGGCGATCGCCAAGGACGGTCACCTGTACTTCCTCCAGGAGGAACCGAGCCGCCACGTGGGTGGCGGCTGGAACACCTACAACCGCGTCTTCTCCCCGGGCGACCTGGCGGGAGCACAGGGCTACGACCTCCTCGCCCGCGACGGCGCGGGCGTGCTGTGGCTCTACCTCGGCTACGCCAACGGCGACGTCACCAAGCGCTACCGGATCGGCAGCGGCTGGGGCCAGTACACCCAGATCGCCGGCACCGGTGACATCAGCGGCGACGGCAAGTCCGACATCGTGGCCCGCGACGGGTCCGGCACTCTCTGGCTCTACCAGGGAACCGGCAGCACGGCCGCGCCGTTCAAGGCCCGCGTGAAGGTGGGCGCGGGCTGGAACACGTACAACACGCTCGTGGGCGCGGGCGACCTCGACGGCGACGGCATCGCGGACCTCGTGGCCCGTGGCAACGACGGCACGCTGTGGCGCTACTCGGGTGCCGGGGACGCGAAGGCCCCGTACAAGGCCCGCGTGAAGATCGGTACCGGTGGCTGGAACAAGTACCGGTTCCTCTTCTAGTACCGGGAAGCTCACACAATTCCGGGAAGCTCACGCGGTTCCGGGAAGCTCACAGCACGAGGGCCGCACCCCCTTCCGGGAGTGCGGCCCTTGTGTGCCCTGTGCCTACCGCGCCACTAGCTGCGGATCAGCGAGCGCAGCACGTACTGAAGGATGCCGCCGTTGCGGTAGTAGTCCGCCTCGCCGGGGGTGTCGATGCGCAGCTTCGCGTCGAACTCGACGTCGCCCGCCACCACGTGGAGCGTCTCCGGGATGCCACCGTCGTTGAGGCCGGTGACGCCCGTGATGGAGAAGGTCTCCTCGCCGGTCAGGCCCAGGGAGGCGGCCGAAGCGCCCTCCGGGTACTGGAGCGGGAGGACGCCCATGCCGATCAGGTTCGAGCGGTGGATGCGCTCGTACGACTCGGCGATGACGGCCTTGACGCCGAGGAGCGCGGTGCCCTTGGCCGCCCAGTCGCGGGACGAGCCCGAGCCGTACTCCTTGCCCGCCAGGATGACCAGCGGGGTGCCCGCGGCCTGGTAGTTCTGCGAGGCGTCATAGATGTACGACACGGGGGCGTCGGCCTGCGTGAAGTCACGCGTGAAGCCGCCCTCGGTGCCCGGCGCGATCTGGTTGCGCAGGCGGATGTTGGCGAAGGTGCCGCGGATCATGACCTCGTGGTTGCCGCGACGCGAGCCGTACGAGTTGAACTCGCGACGCTCGACGCCGTGCTCCGTGAGGTACTGACCGGCCGGGGTGTCGGCCTTGATCGCACCGGCCGGGGAGATGTGGTCGGTGGTGACCGAGTCGCCCAGCTTGGCCAGCACGCGCGCACCGGCGATGTCCTCGACCGGGGTCGTCTCCATCGTCATGCCCTCGAAGTACGGGGGCTTGCGCACGTAGGTGGACTCGTTGTCCCACTCGAAGGTGTTGCCGGTCGGGATCGACAGCGCCTGCCACTGGGCGTCACCCGCGAAGACGTCCTGGTAGGACTTGTTGAACATGTCCTCGCCGATGGAGTTGGCGACGACGTCGTTGACCTCGGCCTCGGTCGGCCAGATGTCGGCGAGGAAGACCGGCTTGCCGTCCTGGTCGATGCCCAGGGCGTCCTTGGTGATGTCGACCTTCATCGAACCGGCGATGGCGTACGCGACGACCAGCGGCGGGGAGGCCAGGTAGTTCATCTTGACGTCGGGGTTGATGCGGCCCTCGAAGTTGCGGTTGCCCGAGAGCACCGACGTCACGGCCAGGTCGTGGTCGTTGACGGCCTTGGAGACCTCCTCGGGCAGCGGGCCCGAGTTGCCGATGCAGGTGGTGCAGCCGTAGCCGACCAGGTTGAAGCCGACCTTGTCGAGGTAGGGGGTGAGCCCGGCCTTGTCGAAGTAGTCGGTGACGACCTTGGAGCCCGGGGCGAGGGTGGTCTTGACCCACGGCTTGCGGGTCAGGCCCTTCTCGACGGCCTTCTTCGCGACGAGCGCGGCGGCGACCATCACGTACGGGTTCGAGGTGTTGGTGCAGGAGGTGATGGCCGCGACCGTCACCGCACCGTGGTCCAGCTCGTACGTCGACCCGTCGGCGGCGGTCACGGTGACCGGGTTGGACGGCACGCCGTTGGTGGAGGCCGGGGCGTCGGAGGCCGGGAAGGACTCCTTGCCCGCCTCCTCGTCGTCGGCGACGTAGTTGCGGACGTCCAGCGCGAACTGCTGCGAGGCGTTGGCGAGGACGATGCGGTCCTGCGGGCGCTTCGGACCGGCGATCGAGGGAACGACCGTCGACATGTCGAGTTCGAGCTTCTCGGAGAAGTCGGGCTCGGCGGCCGGGTCCAGCCACAGACCCTGCTCCTTGGCGTACGCCTCGACGAGCGCGACCTGCTGGGCGTCGCGGCCGGTCAGACGCAGGTACTTCAGCGTCTCGTCGTCGATCGGGAAGATCGCGGCGGTGGAGCCGAACTCCGGCGACATGTTGCCGATGGTGGCGCGGTTGGCCAGCGACGTCGCGGCCACACCCTCGCCGTAGAACTCGACGAACTTGCCGACGACGCCGTGCTTGCGCAGCATCTCGGTGATGGTCAGCACCAGGTCGGTGGCGGTCGTGCCGGCCGGGAGCTCGCCGGTCAGCTTGAAGCCGACGACGCGCGGGATCAGCATGGAGACCGGCTGGCCGAGCATCGCGGCCTCGGCCTCGATGCCGCCGACGCCCCAGCCCAGCACACCCAGGCCGTTGACCATGGTGGTGTGCGAGTCGGTGCCGACGAGGGTGTCGGGGTACGCCTGACCGTTGCGCACCATGACCGTACGAGCGAGGTGCTCGATGTTGACCTGGTGGACGATGCCGGTGCCCGGCGGGACGACCTTGAACTCGTCGAAGGCGGTCTGGCCCCAGCGCAGGAACTGGTAGCGCTCCTTGTTGCGGCCGTACTCCAGCTCCACGTTCTGCTGGAAGGCGCCCGCGGTGCCGAACTTGTCGGCGATGACGGAGTGGTCGATGACCAGCTCGGCCGGGGCGAGCGGGTTGATCTTCGCCGGGTCGCCGCCCAGCTCCTTCACGGCCTCACGCATGGTCGCCAGGTCCACGACGCAGGGCACGCCGGTGAAGTCCTGCATGATCACGCGGGCCGGCGTGAACTGGATCTCCTGGCTGGGCTGCGCCTGGGAGTCCCAGTTGCCGATCGCGCGGATGTGGTCGGCGGTGATGTTCGCGCCGTCCTCCGTGCGGAGCAGGTTCTCCAGCAGCACCTTCAGGCTGTAAGGGAGGCGCGCGGAGCCCTCGACCTTGTCCAGCTTGAAGATCTCGTACGACTCGTCACCCACGCGCAGCGTGCTGCGGGCGTCGAAGCTGTTCGCCGACACGACAGTCTCCTTCAGTCAAAAAAGTGCGCGTTCTACCGCAATACAGCAATCCTGCCGCCACGACTCCGGGCCGACCCGCTAAGGTAAGGCTTAGTTAGGTAACCCTTACCGAGAAGTGGCGACTGCGGCGCGCTGGGCAGATATCTCGATGTCGAGATAACTCTAGTACATGGCCGCAGTACGGTCATGCCCGGCTGCCCCTCCCCGTCGGCCCCGGCCCGTGGCGGGCGCTTCCGCATGCCCGTTCATCCCGGTCGAGGAGAGTTCGCACGTGCCCCACCACACATCCATCACCGCCGTGCCCGTGTCCGACGAGAAGGCAGGCCCGTACGGGGTCGCGGCGGGCCCCGACGGCGCGATGTGGTTCACCACGGTCCACGAGGGAGCGGTCGGGCGGCTCGGCCTCGACGGGGAGATCACCTCGTACGCGCTGCCGGACGGGGACGGCGGCCCCACCGTGATCACACCGGGTCCCGACGGTGCGCTGTGGTTCACCGAGTACAAGGGGAACCGGGTCGGCCGGATCACCGTCGACGGCGAGATCACCGCGTACGAGCGGCCGGGTGCGGGACCGTACGGCATCGCGGCGGGCCCCGACGGCGCGATGTGGTTCACGGAGATGCACACCGACAGGATCGGCCGGATCAGCCCGGAGGGCGACCTGACAGAGTTCACGGTGCCCGTCGAGGGCGGCTTCCCGTCCGCGATCGCGGCGGGTCCTGACGGGCGGAGGCTGTGGTTCACGCTCAATCAGGGCAACGCGATCGCCTCGATCGACCTTTCCGGGGAGGTGCGGGTGTACCCGCTGCCCACCGAGGCCGCCGGTCCGGTGGGGCTCGCGGCGGGGCCCGACGGGGCGATGTGGTTCGTCGAGATCATGGCGGGGCAGGTCGGCCGGATCGACGCGGCGGGGACCATCACGGAGTTCTCCCTCCCCGACCGCGCCGCGCGCCCGCACGCGCTGGCCGCGGGGGCGGACGGAGCGATGTGGTTCACCGAGTGGGGCGCCAACCGGATCGGCCGCATCACGGTGGACGGCTCACAGATCGACGCGTACGACATCCCCTCGGGCTCCTCGGAACCGCACGGGATCGCGCTGGGGCCGGACGGAGTGCTGTGGACGGCGCTGGAGTCGGGTGCGCTCGGACGGATCGAGGCCCGCTGACAACGCGCCCCGGATACATGACGGCACCTGTCATGTATCCGGGGCAGACTCCTCGGCGACGGCGCAACACCGCGCCGGACATCCCGAGTTGAGGAGCGGCACAGTGGTGAGGAGCGGCACAGTGGTGGGCAAGGACTTCCCGACCGACTTCCCGACCGTCGAAGGCTCCGTGTACGTCCCCGGGGACGACGGGTACGGCAGGGAGCTCGCCGGGTTCAACACCGCCTCCCCGCACCGGCCCGCCGTGGTCGTGGCGGCCCGCAGCGCCGAGGACGTGCGCGCCACGGTGTCGTACGCCCGTGCGCACGGCCTGAGCGTCGCCGTGCAGGCCACCGGGCACGGGCTGTCGGTCGTGAACGAGGGCGGCGTGGTCGTCAGCACCCGCGCGCTGGACGCCGTGCACATCGACGCCGACGCGCGTACGGCGCGGATCGGCGCGGGTGTCCAGTGGGGCAGGGTGATCGAGGAGGCGGCGCGGTTCGGGCTCGCGCCGCTCAGCGGATCCTTCCCGGGCGTGGGCGCGGCGTCGTACACCCTCGGTGGTGGCATCGGGGTGCTGGCCCGGGAGTTCGGGTACGCGTCGGACCACCTGAAGTCCGCCGAACTGGTCACGCCCGACGGGGAGTTGAGGACGGTGGACGCCGCGAGCGACCCGGAGTTGTTCTGGGCGCTGCGTGGGGCCGGGCACAACTTCGGCGTGGTGACCGCGATCGAGATCGGGCTCGTGCCGGTGACGCGGGTGTACGGCGGGCAGTTGGTCTTCGACGGGGAGCACGCCGAGAAGCTGATGCGGACCTGGGCCGCGTGGACACGGACGGTGCCGGAGAAGCTGACCTCGGGGATCGGGTTCGTCGCGTACCCGGACCTGCCGGTGCTCCCGGACGAGCTGCGCGGACGGTACGTCGCCACGGTGTCGGTCGCCTTCAGCGGTACGGCGGAGGAGGGCGAGCGCCTCGTGGCCCCACTGCGGGCGGTCGCGACGCCGCTGAAGGACGGCGTCCGCGAGCTGCCGTACACGGACAGCGCCCGGATCTACAGCGACCCGCCCTTCCCGCACGCGTACAGCTCGACGAACGTCCTGCTCGACGGGATCGACGAGGACGCGCTCGCCTCCGTGATCAAGGCGGGCGGGCCCGAAGCGGACATCATGTGCGTGCTCAATGTGCGGCACCTCGGGGGTGCGCTGACGCGGACGCCCGGGGGCGGTGACGGCGGCGCGATCGGGCACCGGAACGCCTCGTACCTTGTGCAGCTCATCACACCGATCGAAGGGAACGATTCCCTCCCCGTCGCCCGTTCGGTACAGGACGGCCTGCACGGCACGCTCGCCGGGCGGACGCTGGGCTCCGCGCTGCCGTTCACGTTCGGGGACGGCGAGCGGGCCACGGAGGCGCAGACCAGGAGCGGTTACGAGGCGGCGGACTACGAGCGGCTGGCGCGACTGAAGGGCCGCCTGGACCCCGGCAACCTCTTCCGGCACAACCGCAACATCGTTCCGGCGACGGACTGAACGGGCGCGGGCGGATCTGACGGGATGGCAGGTCCGCCGCCCCCGGGTCACCCCCCTGGTCCAGCCGGGTGAGTTGTCATCTCATATCTGAGATAGCCTTCCGCCCATGGCAGACGACTACCTCGTACGCATCGGCAAGCTCATCCGTGACGCCCGTCAGCACCGTGGCTGGACGCAGACGCAGCTCGCGGACGCACTCGGCACCAGCCAGAGCGCGGTGAACCGGATCGAGCGCGGCAATCAAAACATCAGCCTTGAGATGATCGCCCGAATCGGTGAAGCCCTCGACAGTGAAATCGTGTCGCTCGGGTACTCGGGCCCGATGCATCTGCGCGTGGTGGGCGGCCGTCGCCTCTCCGGCTCGATCGACGTCAAGACCAGCAAGAACGCCTGTGTCGCCCTGCTCTGCGCCACCCTCCTCAACAAGGGGCGCACGGTCCTGCGCAAGGTCGCCCGGATCGAGGAGGTGTACCGCCTTCTGGAGGTACTGAGCTCGATCGGCGTCCGCACCCGCTGGATCAACGACGGCAAGGACCTGGAGATCGTCCCGCCCGCCGAGCTGGACATGGCGGCGATGGACGCCGACGCCGCCCGCAGGACCCGCTCGATCATCATGTTCCTCGGCCCGCTGCTGCACCGCATGGACCGCTTCAAGCTGCCGTACGCGGGAGGCTGCGACCTCGGTACGCGCACGATCGAGCCGCACATGATCGCGCTGCGCCGGTTCGGCCTGGACATCACGGCCACCGAGGGCATCTACCACGCCGAGGTCGAGAAGTCGGCCGGTCCCGACCGCCCGATCGTCCTGACCGAGCGCGGCGACACCGTGACCGAGAACGCGCTGCTGGCCGCCGCCCGCCACGACGGCACGACCGTCATCCGCAACGCGTCCTCCAACTACATGGTCCAGGACCTGTGCTTCTTCCTCGAAGCGCTGGGCGTACGGGTCGACGGGGTCGGCACCACCACCCTGACCGTGCACGGTGTGCCGGACATCGACGTCGACGTCGACTACTCCCCCTCCGAGGACCCGGTCGAGGCGATGAGCCTGCTGGCCGCTGCCGTGGTCACGGAGTCCGAGCTGACCATCCGCCGGGTCCCGATCGAGTTCCTCGAAATCGAACTCGCGGTCCTGGAGGAGATGGGCCTCGACCACGACCGCTCCCCCGAGTACAGCGCGGACAACGGACGCACCCGTCTCGTCGACCTGACGGTCCGCCCCTCGAAGCTCGAAGCGCCGATCGACAAGATCCACCCGATGCCCTTCCCGGGCCTCAACATCGACAACGTCCCCTTCTTCGCGGCCATCGCCGCCACGGCCCAGGGCCAGACCCTCATCCACGACTGGGTCTACGACAACCGTGCGATCTACCTCACGGACCTCAACCGCCTCGGCGGCCGCCTCCAACTCCTGGACCCGCACCGGGTACTGGTCGAGGGCCCGACCCGCTGGCGCGCGGCCGAAATGATGTGCCCGCCCGCCCTGCGCCCGGCGGTGGTCGTCCTCCTCGCGATGATGGCGGCCGAGGGCACGTCCGTACTGCGGAACGTGTACGTGATCAACCGAGGCTACGAGGACCTCGCGGAGCGCCTCAACTCGGTGGGCGCGCAGATCGAGATCTTCCGGGACATCTGAAAGCCCGCAAAAATGGCACCGTCACACCCCTTCTGACCTGCACAAATGCGAGTTGAGGCGGGGTGTGGCGGAGTCCCTGGGACTTTTCTGGGACTTTGGACCAGGAGCGACGACTTCCGTGCACCGCGATCTTCACGCGATGAGTCATCGAAAAGACGTCGCGGGGAGCGGGCCAGCAGGAACCGCTGGTCAGGGCATTCTTTCCGATCGGGGTGTGACACCTCGGGGCCCGGAGCGTCATGGCCGGACGGCGCCGGGAAAGGGTCAACGTGGAGATGCGCTCCAGCGGCCCGGGTCCTGAGGTAGCGCTCGCTCCCCGTCGGCGCCCGAGCCGCGGAGCCCCGATCCCGTCCTTCTGGCCGCGCCGCCCAGGTCGCCCCGCGACTTCCGACAGCAGAAGCACCGGCGGCGACCGCCGAGGGTCCGTTGAACGGAACGGGAACGTCGTCCACCTGCTGCACGAGCCCCATCATGGCTGCCCCATTGCTCCAGCATCTCAGGAGACTCCGTGCGCGCTACTGTTCGAAGAGGGCTGGCCGGCTTGACAAGCCTGTTCGCCCTGCTGACGTTCATAGCGGCTGTCCCCGCGTCAGCCCTCCCACACTCCTTGACCATCTCCACCGACAGGGGAGCGGTGGCAGGGACGTCGGCCGAGGAAGTCGACCGCTTCCTCGGTATCCCGTACGCCGCGCCACCGGTCGGCCCCGGACGCTGGCAGCCTCCCGCTCCCGCCTCCTCCTGGACAGGCACCCGGCCTGCGATGACCAGCGGCCCCCGCTGCCTGCAGTTCGGCGGTGACGGCGGTCCGGTGATGAGTGAGGACTGCCTGTACCTGAACGTGTACACCCCGGCCCACCGGACAGCGCGGCCACTGCCGGTCATGTTCTGGATCCACGGCGGCGGCTTCTCCTTCGGTTCGGGCAACTCCGAGGACGGCTCGCAGATCGCCGAGGCCAACGACGTCGTGGTTGTCACGATCAACTACCGCCTCGGCGTGTTCGGATTCCTCGACCTGCCCGGGCTGAGCAGGCAGGGCGCGGGCAACTACGGTCTGCTCGACCAGGAGGCGGCCCTGCGGTGGACGCAGCGCAATATCGGCGCCTTCGGCGGGGACGCGAGCCGCGTGACCATCGCTGGTGAATCCGCCGGCGGCCACTCCGTCTGCGCACTCCTCGCCTCGCCGCCGGCCCGCGGTCTCTTCTCGGGAGCGATCATCCAGAGCGGCGGCTGCCCCAGCCACACCGCCGCCCAGGCAGTCGCCCGCGGCAACAAGTACGCTGCGGCAGCCGGCTGCTCCGCCTCCCCGGCCCCCCTCTCCTGCCTGCGGGCCAAGCCGGCCGGAGAACTGCTGGCCACCAGCGGTGGTTTCGTGGGCGGCGTCCTGAGCGGACCGCTGCCCGTGTCCGGAGGGCCCGAACTTCCCCTCCCGCCGAGCGAGGCCGTGCGCACTGGCAGAGCCGCGAACGTCCCCCTTCTCATCGGAAGCACGCGTGACGAAGTGCGCCCATGGGCGCTGCCGTTCGCGCACGCCACGAAGGCACAGTACGAGCAGGCGGTCCGCATCGAGTTCGGGGCCAAGGCCCCCACCGTACTCGCGCACTACCCGTTCGACGCCTACGGTGACGCGTACACCGGGACTTACGCCTTCGCCGCGCTCTGGGGCGACAGCAGCGTCTTCTACGGGCTCGGCGGCTGCCAGTACCAGCATCTCGCGGGTCAGTTCGCCGGTCTGCAACCACGCACGTACTTCTACGAGTTCGACGACCCGCACCCGCCCGTCCTCGGCACCCTGCCGCCGGGCTTCGACCCCGGGGCCTCGCATGCCAGCGAGATGCCGTACCTGCTGCCCTCGGCGGCCTCGAAGCTGCTGTCTCCCGGGCAGCAGCAGCTGTCGAGGGAGATGGTGCGCTACTGGGGCTCGTTCGTGAAGCACGGGAATCCCGCAGCTCCGGGACTCGCCGCCTGGCCTTCGTTGCGGGCCGGGAAGTACATGTCCCTGCTGCCGGGTGGCGCCAGCCGGGCACTGAAGACCAATGTCTTCGAGGCGCGTCGCCAGTGCGCCTTCTGGAACGCCCTCGGCTACGACTGGCTTCCCGTCAACCCGGACCAACTCGCCGCGCAGGCCGGCGTTTCCCAGTCCTGAGACCGGCAGCGCCACGGGGCCCGCCTCACGGGCGGTTTTTGGGATCGTCGCAACACGTGGCCGTGTTGATCAGGCCGCGAGGAATTCAGGCAGGCGCTCGGCTGGGGTTTCCCAGCCGAGCGTTTTGCGTGGGTGGCCGTTGAGGCGATCCGACAGCCTTGCCTGCTGCGGCAGCCCTGTTGCATGAGCTGGAAGTATGCCGCCCGCTCGCGGGTCGGCTCCTGCCGTCCCTGCGGCTTCCGGTGCCTCCGGATCTCGCAAGTCCATCGCATCCTTCCTCTGGGGTGTTGCGACGACCACTGAAACCCGGGTGCGTGAGGGGGCCCATGAGCACGGGAAACCGGGGACCCAGCCGGCGCCGAACGCACGAGGCCCGGCCGGAGTTCACCGGCCGGGCCCCGTGCGCGCCGCGCACCCTCCCGCTGGGGGGGGAATTCAGTGTCCGGCGTTCCCCATCCGGAGCACGATCTTCCCGACCGCCGCACCCGTGCGCAGCCGCTCCACCGCCTCACCGAGGGCATCCATCGCGTAGCTCTCGTAGGGCAGCGACAACGCGCCCGTCGACAGGTCGGGCAGCAGGCGCAACACGTCGGGGGCGACCTCCGCCCCGCGGGAGATCATGTTCACCGGCAGCAATGAGACGTCGGCGAGGAAGAAGTCCGCGAGGTCCAGGGTGAGCTCGCGGCCGGCCGTATAGCCGAGGAGAGCGGCTCGGCCGCGTGGGCGGACCAGAGTGAGGGCGTCCCGCAGAATCCAGCCGCCGACCGTATCGATCAGTACGTCGACGTTGCCACCGATGGCTGCCTCGGACAGGTCGGAGGCCAGCAGCGCCTTGGCGACCCCGGGTACGTGCGGCAGCTTCGCGGGGCGGCCGACAGCGCCGATCACGTCCGCACCGGCACGCGCCGCCAGCTGCACGGCCATGGCGCCGACCGCACCGGACGCGCCGGTGACCAGCACCCGCTCCCCCGGCCGTACCCGGGCAATCGAGTGGACGGTCGCCCAGGCGGTGCCGACCGGCGAGAAGTAGATGCAGGCCAGGGCGGGGTCAGTGCCCTCGGGCATGGGCTCCACGGCGGCGTCGGGGACGAGCGCGTGCTCGCCCCAGGCGCCGTCCCGGCTGAGCCCGAGCCCTTCACCGCGCAGCCGTACCAGGGCGCCCACGGGGTGCGTGTCCGACGCGACTACGTAGCCGCTGCCCTGGGTGCCGGGGACGAACGGCAACTCGGGCAGGATGCCGAACCGGCCGTCGAGGATGTTCAGGTCCAGGTGGGCCACGGTGGCCGCCGCCACCCGGACGAGGGTGTGCCGGGGCTGCGGCTCGGGCACGGCCCGCTCCTCGAGCCGCGGCAGGGTACCGAACTGCTCAAGGACCAGCGTGCGCGATGTGGTCGAGGAAGTGCTCACGTGCTGTGTTCTCCGATCTTCCCCCGTTGGTCACTGCGCCTCCCCTATTGATCACCATTCCCCCTTTACACGTTAACGCCATACTTGCGCAGTACACGCATCGCGACCAGGCGCAGCACACGGTCGTAGACGAGGCCCAGGATTCCGAGGGTGATGATGCCGACGAAGACCCAGTCGATGCGGCCGTAATTGCGAGAGGTCCAGATCAGGGAACCGAGGCCCACCTGGGCGGCGACGATCTCGGCGGAGACGATCGTCAGGAAGCTGTTACCCATGGCCAGGCGAGCGCCCGTGAGGATGTAGGGAACGGTGGACGGCAGCACGACGCGCTGCAGAATCTGGCGGCGGCTCGCTCCGAGGCTGGCCGCCGCCCGCAGCTTGGACTCGTTGACGGCCATCACGCCCGCGCTGGTGTTCAGGGTGACGATGAAGACGGCCGTGTAGAAGATCAGTACCACCTTCGACGTCTCACCGATGCCTAGCCACACCACGGCCAGGGTCACGAAGGCGACCGGCGGGATGAAGCGGAAGAACTCGATGTACGGCTCCAGGAGCTGGCGGACGATCCTGATCTGGCCGATGAGCAGGCCGACCGGGGCGCCCACCACGACGCCGAAGCCCCAGCCGATCAGGATGCGGCGACTGGAGGCGATGACCGAATTGCCCAGAGTGCCGTCGGACGCCAGTTCCTTGGCCGCCGACAGGGTCTCCCTCGGGGAGGCGACGAGGGAAGGGCCGTACTTCATGGCCACGAGTTGCCAGACACCCAGGCCGACGAGGACGGCGAAGCCGTACAGGCCGAGGGTGCGCAGCCCCTGTCCGCCACTCACCCCAGGGGTACGGCGCGCGCGGGTGCGTGTGCGGGGCGGGGCCGAAGCCTCGGTTGTGGTGATCGTCATGCGCCCTTCGCCTCTCGGTCGAAACGGTCGTCGAGTCCTTGATCGCGCATGGCCTTGCGGACCTCTTCTCCGATGTCTTCCCGCAACCGGTCGCGCAGGCGCCGGGCCGCGGGGCCGGACTCGTCACGCGGACGCGGCAGGTCGACCGTGTACAGGGACTTGATCGAGGCCGCTGGGCCCGCTGTCATGACGGCAACCCGGTCGGCGAGGAGTATCGCCTCGTCGATGTCGTGGGTGACGAAGACGACGGTGCAGCCGGACGCCCGCCAGATGCGAGCCGTCTCCTGTTGCAGTACCTGCCGGGTCTGCGCGTCGAGCGCGCCGAAGGGCTCGTCCATGAGGACGACACCCGGTTCGTTCGCGAGGACTCGTGCGATCTGGACGCGCTGGCGCATACCGCCGCTGAGCTGGCCGGGATAGCGGTCCGCGCAGTGGCGCAGGCCGACCAGTCCGAGGAACTCGTCGGCCACCCGGTTCTGTTCGGTGCGGCTGCGGCCGCGCATGCGAGGCCCGAAAGCGACGTTCTGGTGCACCGTCATCCAGTCGAAGAGGGCCTCGCTGCTCTGGAAGACCATGCCGAGTTCGGGGTCGGGGCCGTTGACGGGGACGCCGTTCGCGGTGAGCGACCCGTCGCTGAGCTGGACGAAGCCGGCCATGGAAGACAGCAGCGTCGACTTGCCGCAGCCGCTCGGACCGAGCAGGCAGAGGAACTCGCCGGCTGGAATGTCCAGGTCGATCCCCTGGACGGCCCGGAAGTCACCGAAGGAGATGCCCGCTCCTTCGACGCGCAGAGCCGCGCCCCGTCCGGCCGCCGCTTCACTGCGCGGACCGGTCCCGGTGGTGGCTCCGACGTCGGTTGCCGGTGCCGTCTCCTTCTCGATCCCCTTGGTCGCCTCGGTCATCGGGACACCTCTGTGTTGTCGGAAAGCCAGCCTCGCTGGATGGCGCGGGTCACGTCGGGGCGGGCCTTGAGTTTGCCGGTGTCCGAGTAGAAGCGGGCGGTGTCCTCATAGCCCTTCAGGTCCTCGGCCGTGAAGTCGCGGACGGCGAAGTCGATCTCCTTCACCGCGTTCACGGTCTGAGCGGTGGGGATCTTCGCGGCGTCCTGGGTGGCCTGTGCGGCGGCCTGTGGATCGCTCTCGGTCTTCCGGGCCGCTTCCGCGAGGGCCGCGGCCACCTTGGCGGCGACGTCCTTGTGGTCCTCGAGCCAGGAAGAGGTCGAGAGCAGCCAGTGCTGGTAGCTGAGGCCGTAGTCGCCCGTGGTCTCCTGGATTCGCAAGCCCAGTTCCGCTCCCTTGGCCGGCCACGGCTCCCACAGGACGTAAGCGTCCACATCGCCCTTCTTGGTGAGGGCCGGTATCTCGGCGGGGTCGGCCGTGACGAATTCGACCGAGCCCGGCTTGATGCCCTTCGATTCCAGGAAACGCGTGGCGGCCAGTTCGGACAGGCCCGGCACCACGGCCATCTTGCGAATCTCGGACGGTGACTTCACCTCGGGCGCCAGAACGACTTTGAGGTAACGCCCGGAGTCCTCGTACACGAGGAGTGAGCGCAGGTCCGGGCTCTGTCCGAGCAGCCCGATGGTGGTGGCGTCGGAGTTCCCCGCCATCTGGACCTGTCCGGCATTGAGGGCGTCGACGCCTTCCCCGCCTTTGGCGAACTGTACGAGGTCGACATCCACCCCGTGCTTGGCCCACAGACCCTCGGCACCGGCGACGAAGAACGGCGCGTACGAGGCGTCGACACCGACCGCGATGCGAAGGTGCTCACCCGCCCCGCCGGAGCCCGAACCGGCCCCCGCGTCGGTGGTGCCCGCGCCGCACGCGGTTGCCGCGAACAGTGCGGCGGTCAGGAGAGCGGAGCCGGTGATGCGCCCTGTCGGGCGGGTGTTCGGGTGAGACGCGGTCTTCATGGCCACCTCGGATCGGGACGCTTTTCGGCAGGTCATCGGGTTACTGGCTGGGGAGTTGGCGCACGCTACTGCCGGTCGGAGGGCAGGTGCATGCACGGCGGTCCGCTCAGCGGACCGGCCGGGGAATGATTCGTCTGAGCCGGTCATCCGGCATACCTGTCGTACCAACCGCGCAGAAGTACCGTGTCGAGTTCAGGAGCGCTTCTGATGAGGTGCTGCTCCAGGAGGAAGTCCACGATCCGGCGCGAGGACGCGACATCGGCCGTCGTCAGAGCCCGGGACTCGAACGAGATCTCGCCGAGCGCCTTCTCTGTTCCCGCGACCGGCAGCTGGGCCTGCTCGTGCGCTGCCAGGGCTGCCGCGTGCGGGTCCTTCGCCACCAGCCGGTCGGCCTCGGCGACCACCTTGAAGACCCTCCCGGCGAGTACCTGGTTGTCCTTCAGCCACTTGTCGTCCGCGAGAAGCCACTGCCTGTACGTCACGCCGAAGTCGCCGATGGAGCCGGCGATGTGTCCCCCCGCCTCGACGCCCTTGCTCACCCAGGGGTCGAAGAGGATATAGCCGTCGATGTCGCCACGCTGGAGCATGGTGGGGATCTCCTGCGGCGCGCTCTGCTGGATCTTCACGGAGTCGGGGTCGACGCTGTGGTGCCGCAGGTACTCGTGCGTCGCGTACAAGCCGAGGCCCTGGATCGAGCCCATGGTCTTGATCTGGCGCGGTGCGGTGATGCCTTCGCGTAGAACGACCTTGAGGTAGCGGCCCGACGACTGGAAGACGCCCAAGGCACGCAGACGCGGGTTGCTCACCATCTGCGGCAGTGCGGTGGAGTCGGCGTTGGCGGAGATCTGTGCGGAACCGGCCGTGACCGCCTGGGCGGCGGCGGGTCCGCCCTCCACCTTCATCAGTTGTACGTCGAGGCCGGCCTTTTTGAACATGCCACGCTCGGCGGCGAGATACAGCGGGGCGTACGAGGCGTCGACGCCGAGGGCGATTCGGACGGTCGGGCTCCCGCCGCCCGTGGAACCCGCCGAATCGGTGGTACCGGCGCCGCAGGCGGTGGCGAGGAGGAGTACGAGCGAGTGGAGCCCGGCGGCCGCCAAGCGCCCGGTCGTGCGGTGGAGACGGAACATCGGAAACGACCTCCGGGTCGAAGTGATGTCGAGGTGGCGGAAACCTGACATCCCGGAAGGCCGACGGAAAGCACGGTGTCCCACCTGGCGGACCGCATGGTCGAGGCAGCATGTGCCGCTTCGCACGCTCCACCTGTCGCAGGCGAGCGGCGAGGAGCACTCATGCCTACTCCTCGGAGGTACATCAGGCGACGCTGAGCCACGAGCGCCGGTGGTGGCGACGGCGCTGGTGGCCGCCACCGAGCACTTCCTGCCGGTTGCGCTGCTGACCGTGGGATGGCGCTCGTCGGACTGGAGTCGCTGCTCTTCGCACACATCTCGAACGACCCGGGGCGGTGCGCCCAGGGCGCCGACCGGCCCCGGAAGGAGAACGTCACGACGTCCGTTGCCCGATGGTTATCTTCCCCTCTATGCAACATGGCGTTGCTGCACGTCAAATGGCCTGTACCGCCATGCGACGAATTAAGGGGATGCTGATGGAGTCGTACGACGACGAGGACGTCCTGCCTCCGAATTCCGTCCTGGGCAAGGCTCAGCTGCTCCTCGCCGCGTTCGAGTCGGGGGCAGGCCGGCTGAGGCTGAGCGAGCTGAGCCGCCGGTCCGGCGTGCCCAAGGCTTCGGCGTACCGCCTCGCCCAGGAACTGGTGCAATGGGGGCTGCTCGACCGGCACGGTGACACGTACGAACTCGGCATCAGGCTTTTCCATCTCGGACAGCGCGTACCCGCGTCCGCCGTCCTGCGCAGCGTGGCCCGCCCCCTGATGACCGACCTGTTCACCCGGACCCGCACGGCCGTGCACCTGGCGATCCTCGACGGCACCCATGTGCTCTTCCTGGAGAAGATCGCCGGTGAGGCCAACGTGCTCACACACTCGTACGTCGGCGGCAGGCTGCCCGCATCCTGCACGGCCACCGGTCAGCTGCTGCTCGCCCTGGCCCCGGACGGGCCGGAGCGGGTCGCGGACATCGCCCGTGCCGGGTTCCCGGTGCTGGCCGCCCGCTCCGTGACGGACCCCGGGGTGCTGGCCCAGCGACTGGCCACGGCGGCACGCCAGGGATACGCGCTGGAGATCGGGGGAGTCAGGGCCGGGTACGCCAGTCTCGCCGTACCGGTGGCGCTGCCCGGGTCGCAGTACGCGGCACTCTCGGTCACCGGGCCGGTCGCGCAGGTGTCGGTGGACCGATACCTCGCGGCGGTGCAGGCCACGGCGGAGAGCATCGGGCGCGGTGTCGCGCAGAAGACGTCGTACGACCCCGCTCGCGCGGCGCGGACACCGAAACGCCGGCCGACCGCTGTGCGGGCCGTCGCGAGCTGACGGCACACGGCAGCGGACCCGGTCCGGCCAGCGGAACAAGGTGGTGGCCCGCTTCTCCTCCCACGGTGATCGTGAGGTGCCGCAAAGGCTGCGGACATGGGAGGAGAAGCCGTGGTGGTAACGGAACCGGATGCGACGCCGCTGCGCGTGCTCGATCTGACCGATGAGCTCGCCCTCCAGGGTGCCCGGCTGCTCGTGGGGATCGGAGCCCACGTCGTGCGGACCGATTCGGGCGCGGGTCTCGGCCCGGCGGCCCGTGCCCACTGGCACGCGGGCAAGCGCTGGACGCCGGTACGCGACGCGGCGGAACTGGACGCGCTTGCGGCGGCTGCCGACATAGTTCTGGAGAGCGGACCCGTGGCACGGCTGCGCGGACTGCGACGGGACGGCTCCTCCCGCTGGCCGCACGCCGTGCACGTGGTAGTGACACCCTTCGGGCTGACCGGACCGCGCCGCGACTGGGTCGGTGACGATCTGATCCTGGCCTCGGCCGGCGGCATGACCTGGCTCGGAGGGCGCCCTGACGGGCAGCCCAAGCCGCCACCGCGTGAGCAGGCACTGCAAACCGCCGGGGCGCACGCGGCGATCGGGGCACTGCTGGCCGTGGTGTCGGGCACCCCTCAGCTGGTGGACGTCTCCGTGCAGGAGGCCACCGCCGCCACGCTGGAGACCGCCGCGCTCGCGTGGATCCACGCCGGACGATTTCCCGTACGCAACGGAGGGGTGTACGAGCACGTCGCCCACCGGATCTTCGACGCCGCGGACGGGTACGTGGCCGGGGGTTACTCGGGCAGCGACCGGATGTGGACGGGCCTGCTGGCATGGATGGCCGAGGGGGGAGAAGCGGACGACCTTCTCGACGAGCACTGGCAGGACGCCGCGTTCCGATGGCGGCAGCGCGCCCACGTGGACGCTGTCGTGCAGCGGTTCGCGGCGCGGCGCCCGGCGGCGGCGCTCGCCGCCGAGGCAAGGGAGCGTGCCCTGCCATGGGCGGAGGTGGCACCGCCCGAGCGGCTTACGGCCAACCCGCAACTGCGCGATCGCGCGTCTCTCGTCACCATCACCGGTGCGGGGCTGCCGGACGGCGGCGTCGAGGACGCCGGGTTTCCGTGGGCGGCGCTGCCCCGGCCGGTTACTCTGTCCGCGCTCCGGCAGGTCGCTCCGGGCGAAGCCCCATGGCCCACGTCGGGGCCGGGAAAGGCGCGCGGCCGTGACGGGGGGCCGCGGTCCAAGGCTCTGGCAGGGGTCAGGGTCCTCGATCTCACCTGGGTGCTTGCCGGACCCTACGTGACCAAGCAGCTCGGAGAGCACGGTGCGGACATCGTCAAGATCGAGTCGCGGCACCGCCAGGACCCCACGCGCTTCGCGCCGTCGATGCATCTACGGCCGGGCTCCGACCCCGACGACAGTGGCTACTTCCTCAACTTCAACCGCAACAAGCGCGGCGTCGCCCTGAACTTGCGGACCGAGGAGGGCCGCCGGCTGCTGCGCGAGCTGGTCCCGCACTGCGACGTCGTCGTGGAGAACTTCAGCCCGGGCGTGCTCGCCCGATGGGGCATGGACTACGCCTCGCTGCGCGCACTGAACGAGGACGTCATCCTGGTGTCGATGGCGGGAGTCGGGCAGACCGGGCCCTGGCGCAACGCCGTGACGTTCGCCGACACGCTCGCCGCCATGTCGGGCCTGTCCAGTGAGACCCGCGATCCGGGAGGCCCGCCACAGGGCCTGACGTTCGGGCTCGGCGACATGATCGCGGCCAATTCCGCGGTGCTCGCCACGCTCGACCTGCTGGCCCGGGGCGCCGGCGGACACGTGGACCTGTCACAGCTGGAGGCGATGGCCGCGACGATGGGCCCGGCGGCCCTGGAACCCGTCCTCGGCACGGGCGCGCCCGATCCCCGGACCCCTGCACACCCGAACCGTTCACCCCATGCGGTGCCACACGGCGTGTATCCGGTGATCGGGGACGACCGATGGGTGGCGGTGTCGGTGACGGACGAAGCGCAGTGGCGCACCTTGGCGCACCTCGCCGGTCTCCCTTGCGCCGAAGGCGATGTGGATGTCAGGCGCACGCACGAGGACGAGATCGACGCGGCCCTCGCCGCGTGGACGAGTCGGCAGGACGGTCACGAGCTGGCCGAGCTGCTCCAGGCCGAGGGGGTGGGGGCAGCAGTCGTGGCGACCGGGCAGGACCTTGTCGAGGCCGACGAACAACTGGCCGCCCGCGGCTTCTATCCCGTACTGGACCACCCCCTGACCGGCCCGGTCCGGCACGAGGGCATCGTCGCGCGGCTTGCCGAGACACCCGGCGAGCTCGACCGTCCCGCGCCTCTCCTCGGCGAGCACACGCACGAGGTGCTGCGCGAACTGCTGGGCCTGAACGATGAACAGCTGGTGGCGCTGGCCGCCGAGGGAGTGACCGAATGAGCGAGGCCAGGATGTCTGAGGAGAAGCGCTCCGTACTGCACGTGACGCGTGACGGCGCCGTCGCTACGATCCGCGTGAACCGGCCCAAGGCGAACGCCGTGAACCCGGCCATGATCGAGGAGTTCCTTACCCTCCTGCGGCCGCTCGCCGCCGACCCTGAAGTGCGCTGTCTCGTCATCACCGGCACGGGCCGATTCTTCATCGCGGGCGCCGACATCGCCGTGATGCGGGACCTCTCCGTGGCGAACCAGGCGAAGATGCGCCGCTGGATCGACGTCCAGAGGATGATCGAGCAGGCGCCCAAGCCGGTCGTGGCGGCGATGAACGGTCACGCGCTCGGGGGAGGAGCCGAGTTGTCACTCGCCTGCGATCTGCGGGTCCTGTCGTCGGAGGCAACGTTCGGCTTTCCGGAGATGCGGCTCGGGCTGTTTCCCGGGGCCGGCGGCAGTCAGCGCCTGCCCCGGCTGGTCGGCCCGCACATGGCGAAGCGGCTGATGATCGAGGGGGAGGGCCTGACGCCGCAGCGCGCCCTGGAGCTTGGACTCGTCGATCTCGTGGTGGAGCAGGCCGAGTTCGACGCGGTGGTGGCCGAACGGGCCCGTCGGCTCGCCGCGCAGCCCACGGCCGCCATCGGGCTGCTCAAACGGGTCGTCGACGAGGGATACGGGCTACCCGTTGAACAGGCACTGGAACGCGAGGAGAGGGGCGTCTTCGACCTGACCGGCACGGCCGACGCGGCGGAGGGGCTTCAGGCATTCCTCGACAAGCGGGCGCCTGTGTTCACCGGGCGGTGACGACAGGCGCGACACGGGCGGTCCGGTAGCCGGACCGCCCGTGTTGGCGCGCCCCCGGCCGGTCCGCATGCTCGCCGGATGATCTCCACACATCACATCGAGGAAGCCGTACAGGCCGGGCCCGTACTCGTCACGGGCGGCACCAGCGGCATTGGCCTCGCGGTGGCCGAAGCCGTAGCCCGCGCCGGGAGGCCCGTCGTGGTCACCGGGCGTTCAGCGGAACGGTGCCGCACGGCGGGGCACCGGCTCGGGCGCACTCACGGGAACACGCACCTCTCGCTCGTCGCGGACACCACGGAGCCGGAGGCGCTGGCCGAGGCCGTGGGCCTGGCGACGGACCGTTGGGGGCCGGTCACCGGCCTGGTGACGGCAGCCGGACGCCTGGCCCGCGGCTCGGTGCTCGCCCTGACGCCTGACGACTTCCGAGCCGCTCTCGACACCAACGTCATGGGGACGTGGCTGGCGATCCGCGCGGTCCTGCCCGGCATGCTCGACGCCGGTCACGGGCGCATCGTCACGATCGGCTCCGTGCTCGGTTCGACCGGCGCCCCCGAGCGTGGCGGATACGCCGCCACCAAGGGCGCGGTCGCCGCGCTCACCCGGTCGGTGGCCCTGGAGGTCGCCGGAACCGGCGTCACCGTGAACTGCGTTGCCCCCGGCCCCGTGCGTACGCCCATGAACGAGGGCGACACCTCCAGCGATGCCGCCGCCCAGGCCGCCTTCACCACCAAGGTGCCGCTGGGCCGCTGGGGCAGACCCGAGGACGTCGCGCACGCGGTACTCCCCCTGCTCGCCGCCGGATCATCCTTCACCACCGGTGCGGTGGTGCACGTGGACGGCGGATACACCGCCCAGTGAGCCGCCCAGCGGGAGGGGTTCACTGAGCGGACCGAGGAGCTGGGCCCACGCCCGGCGCGGTGATGGGCTCGACACCGTACCCCCGCATTCGTACGGAAGGACTCGCATGTCACCTGCACCGGAGAGCCGCTACGCGGACGGCGCGGGCATCCGCTACCACTACCACGACCTCGGATCGGGGCCCGACACGGTGTTCCTCCACGGTGGCGGACCCGGATGCACCGCCTGGAGCGATTTCGGGCCCGTCGCGCCTCTGTTCGCGGCTGACCGGCGCTGTCTGCTCGTCGACATCCACCAGTACGGCAAATCGGAGAAGTCCCGCATCGAGGGCCCGATGTGGGACCACCACGCGACGAAGACGGTCGGTCTCCTCGACACGCTCGGCGTCGACCGCGCGGACTTCGTGTGCAACTCGTGGGGCGGCACCATCGCCCTCAATCTCGCGGCGAAGTACCCGGACAGGGTCCGGTCCCTCGTCATCACCGGCAGCATGCCCGTCTTCTACGGCCCGCTCGCCCCGCTTCCCGAGAACGGCCACCGCGGCCGCACGGCCCGGGACGTCTACTACGGCGGCGAGGGCCCGACCCGCGAGAAGATGCGCCAGCTCATCACGAAGCTGGAGTGGTACGACGGCGCGAAGCTCCCCGAGGAGACGCTGACGCTGCGCTACGAGCAGAGCCTCGACGAAGGCGAGCGCGCGCTCGCGGCCATGTCCGACTCGCCGCGAGGCGACTGGCAGGACCTCACCGAGGAGCTGGGCCGGATCCAGGCTCCGACGCTGTTCATGTGGGGCATGCAGGACGCGTTCCTCACCCCGGACTACCCGCTGATGCTCGCCCGCATGGTGCCCGGCGGGAACCTCCACGTGATGGACCACGCCTCCCATCACCTCCAGGAGGAACGCCCCGAGGCGTACCACTCGGTGGTCAGCGGCTTCCTCGATTCCTGGAACTGAAGCTTTCCCACCCTCCCCGACCGTCTTACGGAGTGCACATGTCCATCTGGACCGAGATCAGCCCCACCCCCTTCCGCGTCGAGTACGTCGACGCAGGTGGTGTCCCCACCCGCACCCTGCGCGCCGGCGACCCGGACGCCCAGGCCGTCGTCTTCCTGCACGGCACCAGCGGCCACCTGGAGGCGTTCGCGCGCAACATCACCGCGCACGCCGCCTACGACCTGCACGCCATCGACATGCTCGGCCACGGCTACACCGGCAAGCCCGACAAGCCGTACGAGATCGGCGACTACGTCACTCACCTCCTCGACTACCTGGACGCCGTCGGTGTCGACAGCGTGCACGTCGTCGGCGAGTCTCTGGGCGGCTGGGTCGGCGCCCGCGCCGCCATCGAACACCCCGAGCGGATTCGCAGCCTCCAGCTCCTCTGCTCGGGCGGCACCGTGGCCAACCCGGAGGTCATGGACCGCATCCGCACCAGCACCAAGAAGGCCGTCACCTCCGACGACATCGACCTGACCCGCAAGCGGATGCGGCTGCTCATGGCCGACGACGCCTCCGCGACCGAGGAACTGGTCGAGGTCCGGCACGCGATCTACCACACGCCGGAGTTCGTCGCGGGCGTCGACAACCTCCTCTCCCTCCAGGACATGGAACGCCGTCAGCGCAACCTGCTGCGCCCCGAGCACCTGGCCCGGATCACCCAGCCGACGCTGGTGGTGTGGGGACGGCAGAACCCGTTCGGCGACACCCCCGAGGCGACAGCGCTGCACGAGGGCATCCGCGGTTCACGCCTTGAACTGTTCGAGGACTGCGGGCACTGGCCGCAGCACGAGCAGGCCGAACGTTACAACCCCATCAGCCTCGAATTCATCGCCAAGGCGGCCGGCTGATGCGGGCCGTACGGTTCCACGCGTGGGGCGCCGCTCCGGTCCTCGACGAGGTCCCGGAGCCCGTTCGCGCACCGGGCGAGGTCCTCGTCCAGGTCACGGCGGGCGGCGTCTCGCACCTCGACGCCACCGTCGCCACCGGCGACTTCGAGCTGAAGCCCGCACTGCCGTACGTCGGCGGTGTCGAGGGGGCGGGCACGGTCCTGGAGGCCGACGCCGACTCCGGCCTCACACCGGGCACGCAGGTCGTGCTGCGCGGTGGCGGCCTGGGCCTCCTGCGCGACGGCACGTGGGCGGAGCGCGTCAGCGTCAAGCGCAAGGCCGTCACCCCGCTCGCGGCTCCACTCGCCCCCGCTGTGGCAGCGAGCTTCTTCGTCCCCGCCACGACCGCGTACGTGGCTCTGCACGACGTCGCCCGGATCGGCCCGGACGAGGACGTAGTCGTGGTCGGCGCCGCCGGCGCGGTAGGCGCGATGGTGGCGCAGCAGGCGCTGGCCGCGGGCGCGCGGGTGACCGGTGTGGTCGGCCGGGAGGACCAGCTGGCCGACGTGCCGAAGGGCGCGGAGGCCGTGACGCTGGAGGACGCGGCGGGTCTCGCCCGGGACCGGTCGGCCTCGCTGCTCGTCGACACGCTCGGCGGCGCCGGCCTTGTCGGCCGCAGCCGGTGGGTGCGGCAGGGCGGACGCGCCGTGGTCATCGGGTATGTGGCGGGCTCGGGCGTGGAGCTCGATCTGCCGAGCTGGCTGCTCGACGAGGTGGCACTGGTGCCGGTGAACATGATCCGCCAGGAGCGCCGGGCCCGCGAGGTTTCCGGTGACCTGGTCCGGCGGCTCGCTGAGGGTGAACTGCACTTGACTGTCCAGGAGTTCGGGCTGGCAGACGCTTCCACGGCACTCGACGCCCTGCGCGGCGGGCGGGTGCGGGGGCGGGCGGTGTTGTTGCCCGGGTGAAAGCTTGGGGCTGTACGTCGTCGCCCGGGTGAGGGGGCGTGGGAGCCGGTCGGGGTTCCCACGCCCCCGAAACATGCCCATGCCCCGCGCCCTGCCGGTACGCGCTCTACCCGCACCGGTCCCACGTCTCCCCGGTCACCCCCCGCCCCCGCAGCACGGACTTGCGTACCTTTCCCGTCTCGGTGAGCGGCAACGCCGCGACCACGTCCACATACCGTGGCACCGCGAACGCGGGGAGCTCCGTCGCGCAGTGTCTCGCCACCTGCGCCGGGTCGAGCACACGGCCGGTGCGCGGGACGACCGCCACCATCACCTCGTCCTCGGCGAGTCCGGACGGGACCGGGAACGCGGCTGCCTCGGCGATGTCGGGATGTGCCCGCAGCGCGATCTCGACTTCGTAGGACGAGATGTTCTCACCACGGCGCCGGATGCAGTCCTTGACGCGGTCGACGAAGCGGAACCAGCCGTCGGGCTCGCGCACCACGCGGTCCCCGGTGCGGCGCCACGCGCCCGGAGCCGGGGCCGCATAGCCCAGGTAGCCCGTGGCGAAGGCATGTTCCTGGTCGGTGCGGACGACGAGTTCCCCCGGCGTTCCGTCCGGCACGCACGAGAGCTCCGCGTCGACGACCCGTGCCTCGAAGCCTTCGCGCACCGTGCCCATGTAACCGGGGCGGCAGTCCTCGGGTACGGAGCCGATGACCAGGTTGGTCTCCGTGGAACCGAACCCGTCGACGAGGGTCACGCCGAACCGCTCTCGGAACACGTCCCACAGCGCGCCGGGCGTGCCGGGGCCGAGCCCGCGCCAGGCCCGGTGCGCCCGGTCGTCGGGCCCGGGCGGCTGCGCGAGCAGCATCGGCACCATGGCGCCCAGCACATACACGCAGGTGGCCCGAGCCCCGGCGGCACGCGCCCAGTACCTGGACGCGGAGAACCGGCGATCCACGACCACCGAGGCCCCCACGGTCATCGCCTGTGCCAGCGCGTGAAGCGCGTTGGTGTGGAACAGGGGCAGGCATGTGTAAAGGGTGTCGTCGGGGTTCAGCCGCAGTGAGTCGGCCACGTTCCGGCCCCACCAGACGAACTGGGCGTGCGGGCAGCGCACGCCGCGAGAGGGACCGGTGGTGCCGGAGGTGAAGAGGATGGCGGCCGTGTCACCGGGACGGGAGGGGTAGGGGTCGAGCGCACGCGCGACGCCGTGGACGGGCGCCGACGACGAACCCGCCACCCATACCTGTCCCGCGTATCCCACCTCGCCCACACGCGCGGCCAGGTCCTCCTCAACGTAAAGGAACCGCGCTTCCGACTCGTCCAGTGCGTGCCGCAGCAGCCGGCCATGCAGTGCCGTGTTGAGCGGGACCACGACCGCACCGAGCCAGGCGCATCCGAGCACCACATCGACGAGTTCGACGCGATTGGAGAGCAGCGTGGCGACCCGGTCCCCCGGCCCACAGCCTCGGTCCGCCAGCGCGCCGGCCATCGTGGCTGCGGCCGTTCGCGTCTGCGCGTAGGTGCGACGGACGCCGTCGACGGTGAGGAAGGCCCGCTCGCCGTGGTCTGCGGCCGCCGCGTCGACCAGGCCGGGAATTGTCATGCGGTTCATGAACGGATGCTGTTCGCCTGCCTTCGGATGATCAAGAGCAGTGGTTCGCTGACCGGTCCGCCGCCGCCACGGTCCGCTCACCGGAACAGGTTCATAGGCAGGCGCAGCGTCTCGCCGGATGCTCGTGCCGCAGACCCACTGGAGCTGGAGGTCACGACGAGATGACGACGAGCGAACGTCCCCCCGCGGTGAAGAAGACCGCCGCGAGAGAGTCCACCCCGGCGCGCCGCGGATCCGCCGACAAGATCGGCCGCCAGGACTGGTCGTCCTGGCCCCACTACGACAAGGCGGCGTCAGGCTTCCGCGGCTACTGGTACCCGGTCACCTGGGCGAGCCACATCACCGGCGACCCCAAGCCCTTCACGCTCTGCGGCGAGAAGATCACGCTGATCCGTGACAGCGGAAAAGTGTACGCGCTGCACAATCGCTGCCCGCATCGCGGCGTCCCGCTGTCCGAGGGCAACCAGCAGTTTCCCGGCACTGTCAGCTGCCCCTATCACGGCTGGACGTTCGACCTGCCCACGGGCAAACTGTCCGCGGTCATCACCGATGGTCCCGGCTGCCGTCTCACGGGCAAGCTGGGTGTGCGCACGTACGCCGTCGAGGAGCGCCTCGGCATGGTCTGGGTGTACATGCCGGTCGCCGAGGAGGAACCGCACCCGATCGACGAGCAGCTTCCCGAGGAGCTGGTGTCGAACGCCTTCGTGATGGGCGGCCGCATCGAGCCGCGTGGCGGCAACTGGCGCTTCGCCTGCGAGAACGGCTTCGATGAGGGACACGCCAAGTATCTCCACCGGACGGCCCTGTGGCGGCTGTTCAAGCCGATGCCCACGTGGAACATCACCCGGATCGTGCCGAAGGACCGCTGGATCTACCGGGTCCAGGACGAGGTCTACTGGGAGGCCGACTTCCCGGGCGTGGGCCGCTGGTCCAACAAGCGGTGGTGGAAGAAGCGGCCGCCGGAGGAGACGTTCAACCTCGGCAACACCGGCAAGACCGACGCCGTCGACCCGGTGATCGAGGCCCAGGAGTTCCCCGGCTTCGCATCCCTGTCGATGCCGGGCGTGCTGCGGATCGCGTACCCCAAGTTCATCCACTACGAGTTCTACGTTCCGGTCGACGCGGAAAACCACCAGTACGTCGGCGTGATGGTCAACTTCACGCAGGGCTGGGACACGCTCCGCTTCTACGCCAAGTACCTGGGAGCCGTCCGCTGGCTGTTCCACGGCCAGTTCTCCGGTCAGGACGCCTGGATGGTCGACGTGACCGACGCCCCTCCGGAGAAGCTCTACCGCCCGGACGTGTCGCTGACTTCGTGGCGCAACCTCAGCGAGGAGGAGTACGGCAAGAAGCTCGCTGCCGCCGGCGTCACCGGCCCCGCCATGGACACCACGGAAAGGGAAGCCTGATCATGGTCCGCACTCTGTTCAAGATCCTCCTCGGTGTCGCCGTCGCGGTGGCACTCCCCCGCGCGAAGAGGCGCTTCGCCCGGACGACGATGACCCAGGTCCACCGGGTCAACCAGTGAGCGGCGACAACGAGCCCGACGGGCTCTCGGGGCTCACCGACCGGCGCCGCGGCTGGGTGACGGAGGCATGGCGACATGTCACCGAAGAGCGGCTGCGTGAGCTGGTCGTCGGCCTGGTCGGCGTCTCGAGCCCCACGGGCGACGAACGCCCCCTGGCCCAACACATCACGAAAAGCCTCGCATCGGTGGGTCTGCGAGCAGCCTGCCAGCCGATCGACGCACGGCAGGCGAGCTCCTGGGCGCGACTCGAAGGCGACGGCACCGGGCCCGATCTGATGCTGTACGCGCCCATCGACACCCTCACGGTGGGCGAGGAGAGCGAGGACGTGCCGTGGATCGGGCCGGCGCTGCGGGAGGACATGCGCTCCGAGGCCACCGTCTACGACGACCTGGTGACCGGCCTCGGCGCCTCCAACCCCAAGGGACACGCGGCCTGCGTGATGATGGCCGCAGAAGCGATCGCGCTGGCCGGAGTACCGTTGACCGGGGACCTGGTGGCCGCGTTCGGCGCCGGCGGCATGCCGACCAACGCCCGGCCGGGGAGCGACCGGCTCAACACCGGTCAGGGAGTGGGCTGTTCGTTCCTGCTCGAGCAGGGCCTCCACACCGACTACGCGGTCATCGCCAAGCCGGGGTGGACCGTGTCGTGGGAAGAGGTCGGGCTGGTCTGGTTCGACGTGACGGTACACGGCACCCACACCTACGTGGGCTCGCGCCACCGGCTCCCGTACGACAACGCGATCAGCCGCGCCGGCGACGTCGTACGGCACCTGGAGCGGTGGTTCGCCGAGTACGCGGAGCGGCACACCACTGGCACGGTCGCCCCGCAGGGCATCGTGTCGTCGGTGCGGGGCGGCTGGCCACGTACGGCCGCGGTGACCACGGCGGCCTGCACCCTGCGGGTCGACCTGCGGATCACCCCGGAGACGACGCCCGTGCAGGCGAAGCGTGAGTTCATCGCGGCCGTAGCGGACCTGAAGCGCGCGATGCCGGGGCTCGACGCCACGGTCGAGATGATCCTGGCCATCCCGGGGACCACCACCAGCCGGGAGAGCTGGATCTTCCGCAGCGCGGTCGCCGGATGGGAAGCCCTCGAAGGGCGCCCGCACGAGGTGGTGAACGGCAACAGCGGCGCGACCGACGCCAACATCCTCCGCGGGCGCGGCATCCCGACTGTCCGCGTCGGCATGCCGAAGGTCACCGAGGCGCCCTTCGACATCGACTTCGCCCGCGGTATGAACACCGTCTCCGTACGGGAGATGCAGAAACTGACCCGCCATCTGATCCGCACGGCGGTCGACACCGTCACCCGTTCACACGCGGAGTGCGACTCCGCCGTGGAGTCCGGGCCCGCCGTGGAGCCGGAAGGAGTATCGGCATGAGCGAGATCGTGCTCGGCGTGGGGGCCTCCCACAGCACGCTGATGAACACGCACTGGGAGGAAACCCTCCACAAGGACCGCGCCGAACGCTTCCGTGACGCGCTCCGCGCGGCCCGCGACGAACTGGCCCGGACCCGTCCCGACACAGTTGTCCTCATCGGCTCGAACCACTTCCGCGGTTTTTGGCTCGATCTGATCCCGCCGTTCACGCTGGGCGTGGGGGAATGCATCGCCAGTGGTGAGTCCGGCACTCCGAAGGGGCCCCAGCCGGTGGACGTGCCCCTGGCTCAGCACATCGCCGACTCACTGGTGGAGAGCGGGCGGTTCGATCCGGCGTTCTCCGCCCGGCTCCAGATCGATCACGGACAATCCCACGCCATCCAGTACCTGCTGGACGGGCTGGACGTGAAGATCGTTCCGTTGGTGGTGAACGTCTTCGCCCATCCGCTGCCGACCCTGGAGCGGTGCGACCAGTTGGGGCGCGCCATTCGTGACGCCGTACTCGCCTTCCCCGGCGACCGGCGCGTCGCCGTGGTCGGCTCGGGTGGGCTCTCCCACCGTCTGCCCTGGCCGAACTGGCGCGAACCGCACGGCGCGGACGAGGAGTTCATGGTCGGCGCATGGCTCAACGGCCGCGAGAACTGGCAGGACTACGACGCCCGTCGCCGCGAGATCATCCGGGCCGCCGAGGCTTCCCTCACCCCGGAGTTCGACAACGAGTTCCTGACCCTTCTCGAACGCGGCGAGGCCCACCGGATCACCGACTTCACGAGCGAGGAACTGGAGAAGGCCGCGGGCAACGGCGCACAGGAACTGCGGACGTGGCTGCTGATGGCCGCGGCCCTCGGCCATGCGCCCGCACGGCGTCTTGCGTACGAGCCGATGCCCGAGTGGCTCACCGGGATGGGCGTCGCGGTCATCGACCCGGTGGACGCGGACCCGGAGCAGCCGGCATGAAGGCGCCGGCCGACGTGGCGATGTCGGGTCAGCGCTTCCTCGCCGGACCAGCGCCCCACGCCTGCTCGTTCTCCGCGCGCCCAGCGGCGCTGGAATCCGAGGCCGCTTCGGACGCGGCCGCCGCGGCGGCCGGTGCCGACCCCATGAACTCCGTCCTGGGCAAGGTCCGTCCGATCCTGGAGGCTTTCACCTCCGACGACGCCGCTCTCTCGCTCGCCGAGCTGGTGCGCCGGTCGGGGGCGGCCAAGGCCACGGTGCACCGGCTGGCCCAGGAGCTCGTCACCTGGGGGCTTCTGGAGCGGGAGGGGTGCGACTACCGGCTCGGTCTGCGCCTGTTCGAGCTCGGGCAGCGGGTGCATCGCCAGCGCATTCTGCGCGAAGCCGTTCAGCCGTACATGGAGGACCTTCTCCTGATCACACGGGAGACGATTCACTTCGCCATCCACGACAGCCTGGACGTCGTCTACCTGGACAAGATCTTCCCGCACCGCGGGCTGAACGCCGAGTCACGGGTGGCGGGACGGCTTCCCCTGTACTGCACGGGCACCGGGAAGGCGATCCTTGCGCACTCACCGCCGTCGTTGTTCGTCGACGTGATCCGCAGCGGCCTCAAGCCGCTCACCCGGCATACCGTGATCTCACCGGGGCGGCTCCGCGCCCAGCTCGACGTCATCCGCCAGGAAGGGATCGCTCTGGAGTCCGAGGAGATCCGGCTCGGGTACGCGAGCCTGGCCGTCCCGGTGTTCGCCGGGGGCACCACGTTGGTGGGCGCGCTGTCCATCACCGCACCCACCTACCGGATGGACGCGGCGGGGCACGCGACCGCACTACGGACTGCTGCGCTGGGCATCGGCCGTTCACTGGCCTAGCCGCGCCACTCGCACGAGCATGAGACCGCGCCACCTCGCACGAGCACGAAGGGGCCCGCCGGACGGCGGGCCCCTCGCCGTGTTCTGGTGCCGCGACGCCTTCGCCGTACCCCCCTGACCAGCCGCGTCCTGCTCACCGGAACGACTCCGTAGGGAGAACCGCCCCTCGTTCCTAGGCTCACCGACATGAGCCAACTCACCGACGAAACCGGCGTCCTGAGCACCGACGTCCTGATCATCGGCGCCGGTCCGGCGGGTCTGTACGGCGCCTACTACGCCGGCTTCCGCGGCCTGACGGTGACCGTGATGGACGTCCTGCCGCAGCTCGGCGGGCAGATCAGCGCGATGTACCCCGAGAAGCCGATCTTCGACATCGCCGGCTTCCCGTCCGTTCGCGGCCGCGACCTGGTGGACGCTCTCGTGGGCCAGGCCGAGCCCTACTCCCCCCGCTACCTCCTGGGCCACCGAGCCACCGAGCTGACGCACGACGCCCACGGCATGCCGGTCGTGCGCAGCGACCAAGGGGCGACGGTACGGGCCAGGGCCGTCGTCATCACCGGTGGAGTGGGAACGTTCACTCCGCGTGCGCTGCCCGCCGGAGAGGAATTCCTCGGCCGCGGACTGGAGTACTTCGTGCCGGACCCCTCCGTTCACGCGGACCGGGACGTGGTGGTCGTGGGTGGCGGTGACAGCGCCTTCGACTGGGCGGCCCTCCTCGCACCGATCGCCCGTTCGGTCACCCTCGTGCACCGCACCGCCCGCTTCCGCGCCCACGCGGCGTCCGTCGAGAAGGTCCGCACACTCGGCGTGGAGATCGTCACCGACAGCGAGGTGAGCCGGCTCACCGGCACCGACCGGGTGGAACAGGCCGAGATCCGGCACCGCACTAGCAAGGAGATCCGCCTCGTCCCGGCCGGCACCGTCGTCGCCGCGCTCGGCTTCCTCGCCGACCTCGGCCCGCTGCAGCACTGGGGACTCGACCTCCAGGCGCGGAAGATCGCCGTCGACACCCACATGGCGACCAACCTGCCACGGGTCTTCGCGGCGGGCGACATCACCGACTACCCCGGCAAGGTCCGCCTCATCTCGGTCGGCTTCGGCGAAGCCGCCACCGCCGTCAACAACGCGGCCACCGTCATCGACCCGGGAGCTGCCCTGTTCCCCGGCCACTCCACCGAGAAGGAGCACTGAACACACCATGGCGTACGTCATCGGCGCGTCCTGCGTCGACATCATGGACCGGTCCTGCATGGAGGAGTGCCCGGTCGACTGCATCTACGAGGGCGAGCGCAAGCTCTACATCAACCCGGTGGAGTGCATCGACTGCGGCGCCTGCGAAGTCGCCTGCCCCGAACAGGCGATCACGGTGGACCGCAAGGCCGATCCCGACTTCCGCGAGGACAACAGGCGCTTCTTCACGGAGATCCTCCCCGGCCGCGACAGCGCCCTCGGCTCCCCAGGCGGAGCGACGCCACTCGGTCCTGTGGGCGTCGACACACCGCTGGTGAGCGCCCGATGAGCGCCGCGATCGTGGCGAAGGCAGCCGACGCCCTGCTGGCAGCCGAGCGCACGGGTGAGCCCTGCACTCCCGTACGGTCCCTGCTCCCCCGGGGCGACATCGACAGCGCGTACGGCGTTCAGCGCCTCAACGTCGAGCGCGGCCTGGCAGCGGGCCGTCGCATCGCCGGACGCAAGATCGGACTGACCTCCCCCGCCGTGCAGGCACAGCTCGGCGTGGACCAGCCGGACTTCGGAACGCTCTTCGCCGACATGGCCGTACCCGACGGCGGCACCGTCGCGGCCGGGCGACTCATCCAGCCCAAGGTCGAGGCGGAGGTCGCTCTCGTACTCAAAGCGGACCTGCCGCACCGGGAGTGCACGGTGGCGGACGTGATCCGGGCGACCGACTTCGCACTCGCCGCCCTGGAGATCGTCGACAGCCGCAACGCCGACTGGGACATCACCATCGTCGACACCGTCGCTGACAACGCCTCCAGCGGCCTGTACGTGCTCGGGGGCACCCCCGTGCCGCTGTCGGGCCTGGACCTGCGCGCCGTACGGATGACGATGACGCGCGAGGGCGCCGCGGAACCGGTCTCCACGGGCACGGGCGCGGACTGCCTCGGCTCCCCGCTCAACGCCGCCGCCTGGCTCGCCTCGACGCTGGCCGCGGCGGGCGACCCGCTGCGGGCCGGTGACGTCGTGCTCACCGGGGCGCTCGGCCCGATGGCCGCCGCCTCGCCCGGCGACCGTTTCGAGGCCCGGATCAGTCAACTGGGCCGTATCAGCGCGCAGTTCGCAAAGGAGGGACACACCGCATGAGTACCCGCACCAGGGCCGCCGTCATCGGCTCCGGAAACATCGGAACCGACCTGATGATCAAGATCCTCCGGCTGTCCGAGACGCTGGAGATCGCGGCGATGGCCGGCATCGACCCGGACTCCGACGGTCTGGCCCGCGCCCGCCGTCTGAAGGTCGCCACCACGCACGAGGGCGTCGAGGGCCTGGTGAAGATGGCGGAGTTCGCGGACGTGGAGTACGTCTTCGACGCTACCTCCGCCGGGGCCCACCGCCACCACGAGGACGTCCTGCGCCCCCTCGGCCGCACCCTCATCGACCTGACCCCGGCGGCCGTCGGCCCGTACGTCGTCCCATCGGTGAACGGCGACGCTCACCTGGCTGCCCCGAACGTCAACATGGTCACCTGCGGCGGCCAGGCGACCATCCCCGTCGTCGCCGCGGTCGACGCGGTCACCCCGGTCCACTACGGCGAGATCGTCGCCTCGATCTCCTCGCGCTCGGCCGGCCCCGGCACCCGCGCCAACATCGACGAGTTCACGGAGACGACCTCCTCCGCCATCGAGCAGGTCGGCGGCGCCGCCCGCGGCAAGGCGATCATCGTCCTCAACCCGGCCGAGCCCCCGCTGATCATGCGGGACACCGTGCACTGTGTCGTCTCCGCCTGCGCCGAGGAGGCCGTCACGGCGTCGGTCGAGGAGATGGTCGGCCGCGTCCAGGCGTACGTGCCCGGCTACCGCCTCAAGCAGAAGGTTCAATACGAGACGGTCCGCCCCGGCGACCCACTGCATTCCCTCGCCCCCTCCGGCACCGGCGAGGCGCTGAAGGTGTCCGTCTTCCTCGAAGTCGAGGGCGCCGCACACTACCTGCCCGCCTACGCCGGGAACCTCGACATCATGACGTCGGCCGCGCTGCGCACTGCCGAGCGCATGGCCGCGCACCACGCGACGGAGGCCGCCAAGTGACCAGTCTCTACGTCCAGGACGTCACCCTGCGGGACGGCATGCACGCCGTCCGCCACCGCTACACCACCGACCAGGCACGCTCCATCGCGGCCGCCCTCGACGCCGCCGGGATCGCCGCCATCGAGATCGCGCACGGCGACGGCCTCGCGGGCTCCAGCGTCAACTACGGCGTCGGCGCGCACACCGACTGGGAGTGGATCGAGGCCGTCGTCGACGCCACCAACACCGCCGTCCCCACCACGCTCCTCCTCCCCGGCATCGGCACCATCCACGACCTCAAGCAGGCCCACGCGCTCGGCATCCGCTCGGTGCGCGTCGCCACGCACTGCACCGAGGCCGACATCGCCGCCCAGCACATCGCCGCCGCGCGGGAGCTGGGCATGGACGTCGCCGGATTCCTGATGATGTCCCACATGGCCGAGCCCACCGAGCTCGCCCGCCAAGCCAAGCTGATGGAGTCCTACGGCGCGCACTGCGTCTACGTCACCGACTCCGGCGGCCGCCTCACCATGGACGGTGTACGCGACCGGTTCCGCGCCTACCGCGAAGTCCTCGACCCCGCCACCGAGCTGGGCATCCACGCCCACCACAACCTCGCCCTCGGTGTCGCCAACACGGTCGTGGCCGTGGAGGAGGGCGTCACCCGCGTCGACGCCTCCCTCGCCGGCCAGGGCGCGGGCGCGGGCAACTGCCCCCTCGAAGCCTTCGTCGCGGTCGCGGACCTCCTTGGCTGGAAGCACCACTGCGACCTCTTCCCCCTGATGGATGCAGCAGACGACCTCGTCCGCCCCCTCCAGGACCGCGAAGTGCGCGTGGACCGCGAGACGCTGAGCCTCGGCTACGCGGGCGTCTACTCCAGTTTCCTGCGCCACGCGGAGGCGGCAGCCGCCCGCTACGGCCTGGACACCCGCACCATCCTCGTCGAGGTCGGCCGCCGCGGCATGGTGGGCGGCCAGGAGGACATGATCACGGACATCGCGCTCGACCTGACGGCGCGCGACGCCAAGTGAGCTGGTCGGCAACCCGGTTGAAGGCCGACATCCGTATCCCGCCCTGCGACCGCGCCGACAAGGATCGTGGCGACGGTGCGCAGGGCGGAGGCGCTCGGCTTCGACAGCGCGTGGTCGGGCCGGCCTGCTACGGAGCATGACCGCCGCGCTGCGCGAGGGCCTTACGGTGCTGCGTGCGCTCATGAACGGTGACGAGTGCGCGTTCACGGGTCCGGCGCAGGATCACGCCATCGGTCGCCTCACCGGCGAGCCGGAGGTTGCGTGGCCCGCTCGCCACCGTGTGCAGCGGCACCGCGGGCTGCGGGTCGCGCAGCCGGGAGCGGACCGTCCCCCTGCACGCCGACGGCGCGCGTGCAGGGGGTGTTCCTGCAGCACGTCGGCTCGTACGCCCCGCCCACCGACCTCATCGAATCCGTCGGCGCCTCGGTGCTGCCGGCCCTGTGACGAAAGCGACTCCCGCATGACGGACACGAACACGCTGCGGAAGGGCTATGTGCCCAGCCGCTTCGGCCAGTTGCATTACGTGGAGACCGGCGACGGCGAGCCCGTACTGCTGCTCCACCAGACGCCCCGCTCCTGGACGGAGTACCTCGACGTGCTCCCCCTGGTCGGTGCCCGGTACCGGGCGATCGCGATGGACACCCTGGGCTACGGAGCGTCCGCGAAGCCCGAGGGGCAGCACACCATCGAACGCTTCGCGGACGGCGTCGGCGACCTGATCGAGGCGCTCGGCCTGCATCACTTCCACCTGGTCGGGCACCACACCGGCGGGGTGGTCGCCGTCGAGGTGGCAGCCCGATTCCAGGACCGCGTGGCAAGCCTCCTCCTTTCGGCGACGTCGTTCGTCGACGACGAGAAGCGGGGCTCCCGCGGGCGCGTCGACCATGTCGACCCCGCGCCGGACGGCACGCACCTGCGGCAGCTGTGGGACAACCGGCGCGGCTTCTACCAGCCGGGCGAGGAGGCGGCCCTGGGCCGGTACGTCATCGACGCGCTGACCGTCCTCGACCGTGTCGAGGAGGGCCACCAGGCGGTACGCCGCTACGCCATGGAACCCCGCCTGCCGAAGATCACCGCGCGCACGCTCGCGGTCTGCGCCCCCGACGACGGGTACTCCATGCCATCCCTGGCGAAGTTCGCGGCGGCGATCGGCTGTCCGACCCGAGTGCTGTCCGCAGGACACGCGGCGGCGCCGGAGCAGGTGCCGCAGGAGTTCGCCGCTACCGTCCTGGAGTGGGCCGGCCGCGGCTGACCCGGCAGGACGAGCGCGCCCCATCGGAGGGGACGCCGCATTTCCCCGCAGGCCTGCTGATCGCGAGGGTCGTCGCCCCCATGGCGGCGGCCCCGGAGCACCAGCGACGCGTGCGCGAAGGAGCGAGGGAAGCCGTGCCGTGGGCCCTCAGGGCTCCGTGGCCGCGGCGGCGGGCGTCGCGAGCAGTTCCCGGGTGATCAGCAGCGCCGATCCGGCGACGCCCGCAGAGAGCGAGGATCCCGCGACGATGACGCCCGGAAAGTAACCGGATCATCTACTTTCGCTCATCGATACCTCCATGCATGGTGCCGGCCGGCGGTGGTTCTGCCCGGGGAGGTCCGCCTTCAGTGCCGACGCTGGGCGGCCATCCACTGCCAGATGTGGGTTCCCTTGGTACTGGGGTCATTGCGGGCGACGTAGATCCACGACCAGTGGCCGACGAACCGGTAGCCGTTCCAGTCGACGTGGTCGTAGAGCGTCATCAGCGAGCCGGGGATCACATCGTGCGCGTGGGCGGTGTTGGCCTGCGGGTCCACGGTGGGGTCGTCGTTGGAGGCGACAAGCCAGCTGGGCGTGGTGATCTGCGCCAGCTCGCTGTCGGGGAGCAGAGGTGCGCTCCCGGGCGGGAAGGCCGTGACGATGCCGCAGATCGGCACGGAGGCGGCGAACAGATGGGGATAGACGGTGGTCATCTTCATGCTCATGTAGCCACCGTTGCTGCAGCCGGCAACGTAGATCCGGTCGCGGTCGATGTGGTTCCCGCGCGTGACGTCGCTGATGATCTCGTGAATGAGAGGGGCGAAGCGGGGACCGTCCTCCATCCAGTAGGAGGTGCTTTGCGGGGCGACGACATAGGCGCCGTCGAAGATGCGCTGTGCCTCGGGGGTGGCGAAGCCCAGGGCGCCGCGGTTGGCTCGCAGCGTGACTTCGTTGTCGTAGTAGTCGTTCGGCAGTGAGGCGCCCTCACCTCCGCCGTGCAGCCAGACGATCAGCGGGCGCTTGCCGCGTCGCGAGTAGCGGGAATCGGCGGGCGAGTACAGCCGGTACTTCATCCCCGAGCCGGATATGTGGGAGCTGAACGCGTCCACTTCGGGGTCCGAGAGCTGAGGGTTCTGCACGAAGGTGCCGATGGTGATCGACCGGTGATTGCGCAGGGCGATCGGGGCCCGTTGCGTGAGGGTGTAGACGAGGTCGAGCATCACGTTGCGGCCCTCGGTCGCGAGGTAGCCGAGCGTGCTCGCCCCTGACTGGCCTTCGCCATGAGCCAGTTCGAGCACGAGGTTGCCCTCGCGGTCGAGCCGCACAGCGGTCACCGTGCGGTCGAGGTCGTACGCGAGCCTGCTGTCGTCGGGGGTGAGGGCGAACGGGCGGGTGGCCTTGGCGTGCACGCCGAACGTGCCGGCGGTCAGACCGGCCGGGTCGATCGGGCCGAGCCGGGCGGTCTCGAGGGTGATCGAGGTGACTTGTTCGCCACCATCGAGCACCTGGGCGTTCAGGGTGAATCTCACGCTGGTGGGCGCACGGTCGACGGCGTACGCGGCGACGCCGGGCAAAGACAGCATGCCGGCACCGGCGCCGGCGCCGGCGGCCAGGATGGTGCGACGGCTGATGTGTGTTGCCATGCGAACTCCTCAAGGGGTGCGAAGGCTCTATCGCGGCCTGTGTGCCGAACCGAGCACGGCCGCCGTCGAGTGGGAGAAGGGTCGGCCTCGTCCGACTGGAGCTGAGGCGAGAACAGCTCAAGCGGGAACAGCTGGCAAAGGGGTGCTCGAACGAGGCGGTTCGTCAGGCAGGAAATGCGCTGCCCAACAGCGGATCGTGCTGAACTTCCTGAGAGGCCGGAGCGACGAGGGAGTCATCATGTGACTCGCTCGACAGGGGCGCGACGCTTGTGTTCCGCTCAGCGGACCGCGGCGCGGGAAAAACGAATCTCCGGCAGGTCTTCCTGCCGCCGCTGTCTGCTGCGCCCCGCTGCCGCGGCCGCCACACCGGCAAACGCCGCGCGGCACAGCCCGCATGACCTGGAAAGAACGCCTGGTCTCCTCGGGAGCCCTCTGGGACTTTCCTGGGACTTTCGGCCGCATCAAGGGGCACAAGCGTGAAACAACCGAAAGGCCATTTGCCCAGGTCAGAGGCTGATGGTCGAGCGTTCCTGCAGGTCAGCTGAGCGACTGCTCTCTTCCGGGACATCTAGGTCCCGGCGGAGGAGGCTCCCGCAGGCTCGTCAGGAGCTGGGAGCCTCCGCCTGGACGGGTTCGGCGGCCTCCTGGAGGCCGTCCGGCTCCGGGGAGCGGTGGGTGAGGCGGTCCTTGGCGGTGCGGCCCCGCCGCTCGACCGGGAGGACGCCGGTCGCCTCCGCGAGGCCGTACGGGGGCATGTAGGCGTAGATGGACTCGTAGGAGCCCTCGGGCGAGATGTACGACTCGTGCCAGAGGCCGACGTGACCCCGGACCTTGCCCGCCTTCTCCTTGCGGTTGATGTACTTCCACACCCGGTGGTGGAACATCTCGGGCGAGGCCGCGTAGCCGTAGAGCTTCTCCTTGGACTCCCAGTACTGGACCACGTAGTACGTACGCGGGGAGCCGGTGAGCAGGACGTGACCGAGCAGGCCCTTGCTGCGGTCCTTCTTCAGTTCGCCCAGCATCCGGAACATCGACAGCATCACGGGCAGCCAATGGTGCACCGCCCAGAAGTGGTTGATCCGCATGCCGATCAGCAGGACGACCGCGTCGCCCTCGACGGCCGCGGTGGTACGCCCCATGCTCACCTTGCCGGACATCTCGCCCACCCCTCGGTCGGTCACTTTTCCCTCGGTTGGACAACACGACTATCCAAGTCCCGCGTGGTTGGATAGTGACACTCACCAACGAGAGGTACAAGGGTGCGGCTGGCCGAATTGAGTGAGCGGAGCGGAGTCTCCCCCGCGACCATCAAGTACTACCTGCGGCAAGGGCTGTTGGCGCCCGGCGTCCGGGTCAGCGCGACCACCGCCGAGTACGACGAGAGCCACCTGCGACGGCTGCGGTTGATACGCGCCCTGCTCCAGGTCGGCAAGCTGCCGGTGGCGACGGCGCGCAAGGTGCTCGGACACGTCGACGACGCGTCCCTCGGCCGCACGATCCGGATGGGCGCCGCGCTCTGGGAGTTGCCGCACGGCCCCGACCCGGACGACGACAAGGACGAGGCCACTGCGGCGGCCAAGGTCGAGGTCGACCGGCTACTGGAGGCGGTCGGCTGGAACACCGCCCGCGAGATAGGCGAACTGTCGCCCGTACACCGGTCGTTGGTGGTGGCGGTGGCGGCGCTGATACGTCTGGGATACCGCTGGGACGCGGAACTCATGGCCCCGTACGCGGAGTTGATGCACCAGGCCGCGCGACGCGATCTCGACTTCGTGGAGACGCACCCTTCGGAGGCGGAGAAGGTCGAGACCGCGGTCGCGGCGGCAATACTGTTCCAGCCGGTGCTGGAGGCACTGCACCGGCTGGCGCAGGAGGAGGAGTCGGCCCGCAGGTACGGGCTGTAGGAGCACGGGAGGAGCGGGGCGGGACCCGGCCGTCATCTGCCGCCCCGCGAGAAGGACGGGTGGCTGCCCGTCGGGCTCCCTGGGACCGGGCCCATGTCACCGCGAAGTGGGGCACTCCCGCTTGTCGCCGTCAGTTTCCGCACCACCTTGATCAGCCGAGACCGGCTTCCGCGACGCGACGCAGGAGCGCGTGCAGGGTGTCGCGCTCGGCCGGGGCCAGCGGGGCGAGCAGGTCATCGGTGACGCGCTCACCTGCGGCTTCGGTGCTCTTCAGGAACTCCCGGCCCGCTTCGGCGAGGACCACGACACGGCTGCGGCGATCCCCCGGGGCGGGGCGGCGTTCGGCGAGGCCGAGGCGTTCGAGATCGTCGACGAGGCCGACGATGGCGCTCGGGTCGTAGCCGAGGCGGGCGCTCAGCTCGCGCTGGAGCGCGCCCTCGGAACCGGCGAGGAAGCGGAGCAGCGCGTAGTGGCGCAGGCGCAGGCCGGACTCCTGGAGCGAGGTGTTGAAGAGCTGGCCGGAGCGCAGGCCGAGGCGGTAGAGGAGGTAGCCGGTGTCGGCGTGCAGGCCGAGCATCCAGGGCTCCTGCGCGTCGATGGACTCTTCGGGCGAGGGCGTGCCGGGCTTGCTGATGGCGGGCTCCCTGGTCGGCGCGTACGGGGTACGGCCCACAGCATGACGCAGATCGAATGTTCCAACAACCATTGACGTCAACAATGATTGTCCTTAGCTTCGATTCAGGCAGTGCGGCCGGAACCCGCATCCCCGGCTCCTCCTCCAACTCACCCTCTGCGTAAGGACACTTCTGTGCCTTCTCCCGAGCTGACCGGCACGGTCGATCTGACCGGCAAAGTCGATCTGACCGGCAAAGTCGCCGTCGTCACCGGCAGCGGACGCGGCCTCGGACTCGCCTACGCCCGGGCGCTCGCCGCCGCCGGTGCGTACGTCGTCGTCAACGACCTGGACGAGGCCGTCGCCGAACAGGCCGTCAGGACGATCCGCGAGGCGGGCGGCACCGCGGTCGCCGAGGTGGTGGCCGTGGGCACGACCGAGGCGGCGGAGCGCCTGGTGGCGCGGGCGGTTTCCGCGTTCGGCCGCCTGGACGTGCTGGTCACCAATGCGGGCGTACTGCGCGACAAGGTGCTGTGGAAGATGTCCGACGAGGACTTCGACACCGTCATCGGCGTGCATCTGCGCGGCACTTTCGCCTGCGCGCGGGCCGCCGCCGTACGGATGCGGGAACAGGGCGAGGGCGGCAGTCTGATCCTGGTCGGCTCCCCCGCCGGTCAGCGCGGCAACTTCGGCCAGACCAACTACGCCGCCGCCAAGGCCGGTGTCGCGGCGATGGCCCGCACCTGGTCGATGGAGCTGGGCCGGGCGAAGATCACCGTCAACGCGATCGTGCCGGTGGCGGCCACCGCGATGACCGAGACCATCCCGGCCTTCGCCCCGTACGTCGAGGCGCTGCGCGGCGGCGAACCGCTGCCGGACTTCCTGCGCAAGGGCGAGGGCTTCGGCACCGCCGAGGACTGCGCGGCGCTCGTGCCCTTCCTCGCGTCGGAGGCGGCGCGCGGGGTCACCGGCCAGTGCATCGGCATCGGTGGCGACAGGCTGGCGCTGTGGTCGCACCCGCAGGAGGTGTCGGTCGCCTACGCGGACGGCGGCTGGAGCCCGGAGACGATCGCCGCTTCCTGGCACACGTCGGTGGGCGCCGAACCGCAGACCGTCGGCATCCCGGCCCCGACGATCCCGTCGAGCCCGTCGATCCCGACAACCCCGTCGAGCCCGGAGGCGTGACCCCGTGAGCACGACGAACGCAACACCCGCGACGACCGCAGCACCCGCGATGAACGTCGCCGACCTCGTCGCCGTCGACGTCCACACCCACGCCGAGGTCTCCGCCCAGGGCAACGCCTCCCTCGGCGACGACCTGGCCGACGCCTCCAGCGCCTACTTCAAGCTGGAGGGCCGCAACCGCAAGCCCACGCTCCCCGAGATCGCCGCGTACTACCGCGAGCGGCGCATGGCCGCCGTGGTGTTCACCGTCGACGCCGAGCACGCCACCGGCACCGCACCCGTCCCCAACGACGAGGTCGCCGAGGCCGCCGCCGCCAACGCGGACGTGTTGATCCCGTTCGCCTCGATCGACCCGTTCCGGGGCAGGGCGGGGGTGCGGCAGGCACGCCGCCTGGTGGAGGAGTACGGCGTCAGGGGCTTCAAGTTCCACCCGAACATCCAGGGCTTCTTCCCCGACGACCGCCTCGCCTACGGCCTGTACGAGGTGATCGAGGAAGCCGGTGCCGTCGCGCTCTTCCACACCGGGCAGACCGGCATCGGGGCCGGGGTGCCGGGCGGCGGAGGTATTCGGCTGAAGTACTCCAACCCGATGCACGTCGACGACGTCGCCGCCGACTTCCCGCACTTGAAGATCATCCTGGCTCATCCCTCCTTCCCCTGGCAGGACGAGGCCCTCGCGGTCGCCACCCACAAACCGGGCGTCCACATCGACCTGTCCGGCTGGTCGCCGAAGTACTTCCCGCCGCAGCTCGTCCAGTACGCCAACACCCTCCTCCAGGACAAGGTCCTGTTCGGCTCCGACTATCCGGTCCTCACCCCGGACCGCTGGCTCGCCGACTTCGACAAGCTGGGCATCAAGGACGAGGTCCGTCCGAAGATCCTGAAGGAGAACGCCGTCCGGCTGCTCGGCCTCGGCTCCCAGCCGCCCGCCTCCCCGTGATCCGCCACCTCCGAAGGGGCACGCAACGATGCGCAACGAGGGAATCGGGTCCTGGCCCGCACGCCGCGCCCGCAAGACCCCGCACCGCACCGCACTGATCCACCAACTCGCCGACCGGCAGCACGCGTTCAGCTACGCCGATCTCCACGACCGCAGCACCCGCCTCGCGCACGTCCTGCGCGCCCGGGGCGTCCGGCGCGGCGACCGGATCGCTCATCTCGGCCCCAATCACCCCTCCTTCCTGGAGACCCTCTTCGCCTCCGGTCTCCTCGGCGCCGTCTTCGTTCCTCTCAACACCCGGCTGGCGATGCCCGAGATCGCCTACCAGCTCGCGGATTCGGGAGCCCGCATCCTGATCCACCACCCCAGTGTGCCCGGCACCACTGACAACGGCCCCACAACCGCCCCTGACCTGCTGGAAGTCGGCCAGGACTATGAACGGGCGCTGGCCGAAGCCCCGTCCGACCCCATTGACGAGCCGGTCTCCCCGGACGATGTCTGCATCATCATGTACACCTCGGGCACCACCGGCCGTCCCAAGGGCGCCATGCTCACCCACGCCAACCTCGTCTGGAACGCGGTCAACGTCCTGGTCGACCAGGACCTCCGTGCCGACGAACGCGCCCTGGTCTCCGCCCCGCTCTTCCACACCGCCGGGCTCAACATGCTGACCCTGCCGGTGCTCCTCAAGGGCGGCACCTGCGTCCTCGTCGAGTCCTTCGCCCCGGAGACCACCTTCGACCTGATCGAGGAACACCGCATCACCTTCATGTTCGGCGTTCCCACCATGTACGAGCGGATGGCCGGCCACCCCCGCTGGCCCACCGCCGACCTCTCCTCGATGCGGCACCTGAACTGCGGCGGCGCCCCGGTGCCGACCGGCCTCATCGAGACGTACCAGCGCCGTGGTCTCACCTTCCAGCAGGGTTACGGGATGACGGAGGCCGCGCCGGGCACGCTCTTCCTCGACGCCGAGCACTCCGTCGAGAAGGCGGGCTCGGCGGGCGTGCCGCACTTCTTCAGCGACGTCGCCGTCGTCGGGCCCGACCTCGCGCCGGTGGCCGCCGGGGAGACCGGCGAGGTCCAGGTGCGCGGGCCGCACGTGATGCCGGGCTACTGGGGGCTGCCCGCCGAGAGCGCCGAGGCGTTCCGCGACGGATGGTTCCGTACCGGAGACATGGCACGGGTGGACGCGGACGGCTTCGTCACCATCGTCGACCGCCTCAAGGACATGATCATCTCGGGCGGCGAGAACGTGTACCCCGCCGAGGTCGAAGACGCCCTGCTCAGCCATCCGGACGTCGTGGAGTGCGCCGTCATCGGCGTGCGCGACGCGCGGTGGGGCGAGGTGCCACGCGCGGTCGTCGTCGTACGGGAGGGCGCGACGGCGGAACCCGGGGAGATCCTCGCGTCGCTGGACGGCCGACTCGCCAAGTACAAGATCCCCAAGTCCCTGGTGGTGGCCCGCGAACTGCCGCGCACCGCCTCGGGAAAGCTCGTCAAACCCCGCGTACGCGCCTTGTACGGCGCGTAACGCCCCATATCACCCTGAACTTTAAGAAAGAGGAAGAATTCCATGACCACCATCACCGTTGACGGCCTGGACGAACTCAAGAAGCTGGCGGGCACCGAGCTGGGCATCAGCGACTGGATCAGCGTCTCGCAGGAGCGGATCGACGGCTTCGCGGACGCGACCGGCGACCACCAGTGGATCCACACCGACCCGGAGCGCGCGAAGGACGGTCCGTTCGGCGCGCCGATCGCGCACGGGTACCTCACGCTCTCCCTCTTCATCCCGCTGTTCACCGAGCTGCTCGACGTGCGGGGTGTCACCACGAAGGTCAACTACGGCCTGAACAAGGTGCGTTTCCCCGCGCCCGTGAAGGTGGACTCCCGGCTGCGACTGTCCGCCACGCTGGCCGACGTGACGGACGTGGCGGGCGGGGTGCAGATCACCGTGGCCGGGACGATCGAGATCGACGGGTCGGCGAAGCCCGCGTGCGTGCTGGAGAGTGTGACGCGGCTGTACGTCTGAGGCTGACGGTCCGCACGGCGGCTGATCGCCGAGGAAGGTGAGCGTCAACGACTGCGGGCGCAGGGCTTCTTCGATGGTCACGCCACCACCGTGACCGTCCGTCAGCAGCCACCGACCGACGGCAATACGGTGCAAACCACCCGGAGACGGTCATCGAGCTTGCGTTCGAGGGTGGTTCGCGTGGTGGGATGCTCCGATGCGACCCCCCACACGCATGACCGCTCATCCCGACCATCCCCACGAATCACCTCACGAACCGTACGAAGACCAGACCCGCGGCGACCACCCCCACGAACGCCGCCCCCGCAATCCGTACGACGAGCTGGCCAGCCTCGCTCCTCCCGAGCCGGACTACGCCGCCTACGAGCCCGACGAACGCCTGCTCGGACTCGGCCTGAAGTCGGACGACGACGAGGACGACGACCAGTGGCAGCCGCCGAACCACCGCGGACGCAGTCGCCTCGGCGCGATACCCGTGGTCTTCAAGGTGGCCGCGACCATGCTGGTCGTGTGCGCGTTCCTGCTGCTCAGCGACCGTTTCGCAGTGATGTACGCCCAGGACAAGGCCGAGGAGAAGCTCAAGGAGACCCTGCACCTGGCGACCAGGCCGGAGGTCGACATCCACGGCTTCCCCTTCCTCACCCAGGTCTTCGACAAGCGCCTCGACCGGGTCGACGTGGCGGTTCCCGACGTGGCCGCCGACCGGGTGTCGATCGCCGAGGTACGGGCGACCGCGCGCGACATCAGCATCGTCGGCTCGCTGCCGACCTCCATCCAGGGCGCGGTCATCGGCAGTGTGGACGGTGACGTCCTGCTCTCCTTCGACGACCTGAACCGTGAACTCGGTTCGTCCCAGGCCAAGTTCAAGAAGGACGGCGAGAACCGCATCAAGGTGACCGGCGAACTGCCGATCGCCGGTACGAAGGTGCTGATCGGCGCGGAGGCGCACATCAGGCGCGACGGCGACCAGGCGGTGTCGACCACCATCGACCACATGCGTGTCGACATTCCCGGCCTGATCACCTACCGGCCCGGCAAGGACCGCGCCACCTCGGGTCTGCGGCTCCACCCGGAGGCGGCGGCCCGTCTCGCCAAGGAGGGGGCGAAGATCAAGTCCCTGCTCTCGGTGCCCTCGGTGGTGGAGCGGATCGGCGTGCCGAAGGAGTGGGTGCGGAAGGCCCTGAGCAGCGAGGAGGAGCTGCACCGGCTGACCGGTTCGCCCACGTTCGTGCGGCAGTTGATGAGCCTCAACCTGGTGGACGTGGTGATCGACCACCCGTGGCTGCTGAAGAAGGTGGGCATCGACCCGAAGATGATCGCCTCGCTGCTGGCGATGCGTCCGCCGGAGCTGTCCGAGAAGCTGTCGATGTCGTTCCGGCTACCGAAGACGCCGGGCGAGCTGCGGCTGCGGGAGATCAAGGTGGAGCCGGAGGGCATCCGGGCGGGCCTGAACGGGACCGGGCTGACGTTCGGGGACGTGGCGGCCAAGTAGTCCCAGCAGTCCCCGTAGTCCCAGCGGATCCCGGGCCGGGTGCGGCGGCACCCGGCCCTTCGCGCTCTTCCGGGGCGCGCGTTCCCGGGCGGGTCGCCGTAGGGCGCCTCGACCCGGCACTACCCGGGCCCGGGGGCACTCGACACCATAGTGCAATTTCACATATTACAGCTTGACCCGGGCAGCCGCTCCGGAGACGATCGGTCCATGTCCCTGGAACCCTTGAGCGACCCCTTCCTCGCCCTCTCCGCCAGAACCGGCCGCTTCTCCTACGGCGCCCCGCGCGCCACGACCTTCGCCGACGGCGGGAAGCTGCTCTTCTTCCTGCGCTCCGCCGGGCCCACCGACCCGTACGACGACCTCTGGGTCCTGGACACCGCCACGGGTGAGGAGCGGCAGCTCACCGAGTGCCGCGCCCTGGCCCCCGAAGGGGGTGAACCTCCGCTCGTCGAACGGCAGTTGAGGGAGCGCATCCGGCTCGTCGCCGCCGGGATCGGCCTCTACTCGCTCTCCGGCGACGGCCGCTTCGCCGTCTTCGCGCTGTACGGCCGCCTGTTCCGCGTCGGCACGGACCCGCAGGGCAAGCCGGAACCGCAGGAGATCCCCGCGCCTGGCCCGGTCTTCGACCCCCGGCCGAACGCCGACGGCTCGCGGATCGCGTACGTCTGCGAGGACCGGCTGTACGTCGCCGACTGCGACCGGGGCACATCGACGCAGGTCTCCCCCGACGACGGCGCCCGCTGGGGCATCGCCGAATTCGCCGCGGCCGAGGAACTGGGCCGCTCGCGCGGGCACTGGTGGGCGCCGGACGGCAGGACCCTCCTGTCGGCCCGGGTGGACGAGTCGGCGCTGCCCCGCCTGGACTTCGGCGGCGAGTTCGCCTATCCGCTGGCGGGCGGCCCCAACGCGGACGTGGGGCTGTGGGTGCTGCGCGAGGACGGGAACGTACGGCTGGAGTGGGACCCCGCGGCGTACCCGTACGTCACGGACGCCGGATGGGAGTCGGACACCGAGGTCCGGCTGACCGTGCAGGACCGGCTCCAGCGCGAGATGCTGCTGCTGTCCGCCGACCCGGCGACCGGCGCCACACGGGTGCTGTCGCGGACCACGCATCCACTGTGGGTCGAGCAAGTTCCGGGCACGCCCGGCCAGTTGGCGGACGGTCGGATTCTCACCCCGGGCGAGACCGAGGGCGGTGCGGCGCAGACACTGCTCGTGGACGGGCAGCCGCTCACGGGACCCGGCCTTCAGGTCCGGTCCTTCGCAGGCGAGTTCGGCGGCTCGCTGGTGGTCGAGGCGGCTTTCGACGAGCCCGCCGACCAGCACGTCGTCCTGCTCGACCCGGCCGACGGCACGGTGCGGGCCCTCACCGAGGGGCCGGGGGTGCACGGTGTCGTCGTGTCCTCGGGGGCGCTGCTGCTCGTCTCCGCCGTTCCCGGCGAGCAGGTCCGGCGCACCGTACACACCTCCGACGGGCGGGAGTTGACGCTCCGGAGCCTCGCCGAGCCCCTGCCGTACACGGTCGCGCCGCGCTTCGCCCGGGTCACCGAGCACCGGATTCCGACCCAGGTCGTACTGCCGCGCGGGCACGCCGCCGGGGAGCGTCTGCCCGTGCTCCTGGACGTGTACGGCGGTCCGGGCGCGCAGGCCGTGACCAGCGACCCCCGTGTGCAGCAGAACCGGCAGTGGTGGGCCGACCAGGGCTTCGCCGTGGTGACGGTCGACAACCGGGGCACCTCGAACGTCTCGCCCGCGTTCGCCCACGCCATCTACCAGGGCTTCGCCCACGTCGTGCTCGGCGACCAGGTGGCGGCCCTCCAGGAACTGGGCGCACTGCACCCGGAGTTGGACCTGAGCCGGGTGGCGGTGCGCGGCTGGTCGTACGGCGGGTACCTCGCGGCGCTCGCCGTACTGCGGCGGCCGGACGTGTTCCACGCGGCTGTGGCCGGGGCACCCCCGACCGACAGCCGTGAGTACGACACGGCGTACACGGAACGGTACTTGGGGCTTCCCGAGGACCACCCCGAGGTCTACGACCGGGTGGCCCTGCGCGCGGACGCCGCCGGACTGAGCCGACCGCTGCTGATGGTGCAGGGGCTCGCCGACGACAACGTGCACCCGACGCACGTCTTCCGCCTCTCGGAGGCGCTGACCGATGCGGGCCGGGAGCACGAGGTCCTGACGCTTCCGGGTGTCTCGCACATCCTCCCCGCCGGAGTGCGGGAGCAGCTGATGGTGCACGATCTGGCGTTCCTGCGGCGGTCGTTGCCGTAACCGAGAGGTCACCACGGAAAGAGCAGCGGGGCCCCGGGTGGTGCTCACCGGGGCCCCTCTGCCGTATCAGGACGTCAGCGGCGCAGCGGGCCCTCGCAGACGAAGTCGGTGGTGCCTGCCTGGCCGGTGGACCAGACGTCGACCTTCCCGAAGGAGCAGTTCATGTCGCCGAAGTTGTTCGCGGCGGGCTTGGACCGGTCGAGGAGGTAGTAGTCGACGGTCTCCGACACGTCCTTGAACACCTTGCTGGGATCAGCGGAGTTGCTCAGGTTGGCGGTGATCCGGCCGGTGCAGGTGAAGCGGCCGAGTTCCTTGCCGCCGTCGTCCTTGCAGGCGGCGGGGTCGATGTAGGTGGCGGTCTTGAAGGCGGCCTTGACGTCGGCGGCGGAGGCGAACTTCAGCGAACCGTTGGGCGTGTACTGGGTGTTGGGCACGAAGAGCTGGTCGACGATGGCGATCTGCTGGTCGAGGAAGGCGTCGTAGCCGCGCTGGAGGTTGACGTCGGAGCCCTGCTGCTTGCGCCAGGCGTCGTAGGCCGCGACGTCGTTGGCGCGCAGGTGCTTGTACATCTCCTGGAGCTTGCCCGGGTGGTCGCGCCACAGGTACTCGAAGAAGGTCCCGGCGTACGGGTAGAAGCGGAAGCCGTCGCCGTTGTAGGTGGCGTGCAGGAGCTGATTGACCGTCATGCGCGGGCCGCCGCGCGAGGTGTCGGCGATGATGCTCTTGACCAGCGACTTGCGTACGGCGATGCCGTCCTCGCGGGTGGCGCCGTCGAAGAACTCGCCGGTGCCCTCGTCCATGGCGGTGGTGCGGTCGTTCTGGTACCAGGGACCTTGACCGAAGGAGCCGTGCACGGCGAAGCGGCCGTTGAGGTAGTGGACGTACTCGTGGCGGAAGAGCTCTTCGAGGGTCAGCTGGGAGTCCTGGGGGACGCGGCGCTGGTAGGTGTAGAAGGTGGCGCCCTTCTCGATGTAGACGCCGCCGTTGTTGGTGGCCATGCCGGTGAGCAGCGGGTGGTAGTTCTCGTAGTCCGCGCGGGATGCGTACAGGACGGTGTTGAGGGTGGTGTTGGTGTCGCCCGCGATCGGCTCGGTGCTGCCGATCACCCGGTGGAACTGGGCCTTGACCTGCTTGGACGCGTAGTAGAGCTGGTCGACGGTGGCGCGGTCGAGGCCGGTGCGGACCTTGATGGCGCCGTTGTCGTAGGTGTAGGTGTACGGGAAGATCCTCTTCTCGATGTCCTCCTTGCACACCCCGTACGGCTTGCACGCTTCGTACGTGTTGAGCCAGCTGGCGACCTTGGCCCAGGGCGCGCTGCCGTCGCCGAAGTTCTGCTTGGTGGTGGCGAGGAGGGGGCCGAGGTCGGCGACGATGGAGTCCTTGAGCCCGTCGATCTGGCCGAACCGGCCGTACTCGCTGAGCGCGTCGCGCACCACCCACTCGTTGGGCGTGCCCTTGAGGTGGGTGTAACCGGCGAACTTCTTGAACGACTCGCGGTACGCGGCGTTCTCCTTGACGACCGTGTGGAAGGCCGTGTCCTTGTTGCCGGGGTAGACGCCGAGGTAGTTCGTCGACAGCGCGGCCAGTGCGGCGCCGCCCCAGGCCGGGTCCGCGTACTGGGTGTTGTGGTACTGGTCCATGGTGGCCAGGACCTTGCGGATCAGGCCCAGTTGGGAATGGCGCAGGCCGGGTCCTGCGGCGTAGAGCGCCTCGCGCAGGGTGTTGGCGTTGGTCTTGGTGACGTCGAAGGTGCGGGCCGCCGTGCCGAAGTCGTTGATCGCGCGGCGCACGGTCTCCACGGTCGGGGTGTCGGTGGTGTCGATCTCGTCGCGCGAGAAGTCGTGGTAGGCCACCGCGTGCAGGTACGTGAACATCTCGTACAGGTGGGTGGTGTTCTTGCCGTCGTGGTTCGGGGCGAGGCTCGATATGCGCCGGGCGACGGCCTGCACGTGGGCGTCGGACATGACCGGCGCGAGGCGGGCGTCCCAGGTCCAGATCAGGTCGCGCATACAGCCGTCGGCGGTGACGGCCGGGTCGGCGAGGAAGTCCGCGAACTGCTCGGGGCCGAGGCGCGTGATGCCGTCGAGGGTGCAGGGGACGCCCGCCGCTCTCAGGGATCTCTGGGCCGAGGATCTCTCGGCGGCCGGGAGCGCCTTGGTCTGGGCACCCGGTATCCGGCCTTCCTTGGTGATGGCCTGGGGCGCCGGAATGGCGCTCTCCGACTTCGGTGCGGTCGCGAGCCGTTCGACCTCGTCGAAGGGGTTGACGTCGGCCTGGGCCGCACGGGGCTGCGGCTGTCGGGCGGCGTCGGAGAAGGCGTTCGTCGCGGAGGGAAGGGGCGCGGCCTGGGCCGACTGGATGACCGGTACGACGAGGGCGGTCGAGAGAGTGGCGGCCAGCAGAATCCTGCGCGGCATACGCGAGTGGGACACCTGGGTCTCCGGATCTGTGTGGGGAGTTGAGGGGCCGGTGCCGACGGTTGCGTCGGGTTCCGCACCCCGAGGTGTGACCCGTAACATAGTAATGTGAAATTGCACTGACAAGACTTCAGACGACTCTCCTGCCTCCGGAGGCGAAAAAGTGACCTCGCACCCCAGCTCGAAGCCCGCGCAGACCGAGCAACTCCGCACCGTAAGCCACGATTTGCCGGTTTCGCCCGCGCTGGATGCGTACATGGGTGAGCGGTGGGCGGCCTCGCCGCTGCCCGCCCCCGACGCACGCGTACCGGGTTTCGAGCACTTCGCGGGTCGCAGGGAGCGGCTGGCCGCTCGCTTCCCCGGCGAGCAACTGGTGATTCCGGCGGGTGAGTTGAAGGTCCGGTCGAACGACTGCGACTACCGCTTCCGGCCGTACAGCGCGTACGTCTGGCTGACCGGGCTGACGACCGAGGACCAGCCGGGGCACGCACTGGTGATCCAGCCGGACGGGGAAGCCGTGCTGTACGTACGGCCGCGCTCGCCGCGCGGGGACGGGCGCGGGGAGTTCTACCGGGACCGCAGGTACGGCGAGTTCTGGGTGGGGCGGCGGCCGGACCTGGCGGAGGCGGCGCAACTGACGGGGATCAGGTGTGCGCACCTCGACGACCTGGTGGTGGGGGCCGGGGCGAGGGTGGCGGGTGTCGATCCCGAACTCACCGTCTCCCTGAGCGAGTTGAGGCTCGTGAAGGACGCGTGGGAGGTGGGACAGATCCAGCTGGCGGTGGACCACACCGTGAGCGGGTTCGAGGACGTCGTACGGTCACTGCCGACGGCCCTGGCGCATCCGCGCGGGGAGCGGTGGATCGAAGGAGTCTTCAATCTCCGGGCGCGGGCGGACGGCAACGGGCCCGGGTACGACACGATCGCGGCGTCCGGCGCGCACGCGTGCGTGCTGCACTGGATACGCAACGACGGGGCCCTCGACCGGGACAAGCTGCTGCTGCTGGACGCGGGAGTCGAGGCGGACAGCCTCTACACCTCCGACATCACGCGGACGCTCCCGCTCTCGGGGCGCTTCTCGCCGGTGCAGCGGCAGGTGTACGACCTGGTGCTGGCCGCGCAGAACGCGGGCATCGCGGCGCTGAAGCCGGGGGCGAGCTTCCGGGACTTCCACCGGGCGTGCTCGGCGGTGCTGGCGGAGGGGCTGCACGAATGGGGTGTGCTGAGGGTGTCGCCGGAGGAGTCGCTGCGGGCGGAGAGCGGGCTGCACCGGCGGTACTCGTTGTGCAGCTCGGGGCACATGATGGGGCTGGACCTGCATGACTGCGCGCAGGCGAGGGCTTCGCAGTACCTGGACGGAGTGCTGGAGGAGGGGCAGGTGCTGACCGTGGAGCCGGGGCTCTACCTTCAGCCGGACGACGAGACGCTGCCGCAGGAGCTGCGGGGCATTGGTGTCCGGATCGAGGACGATCTGGTCATCACGACTGACGGGGCGCGGCTGATGTCCTCTGCGTTGCCGCGCGAGGCGGATGCGGTTGAGGAGTGGATGGGATCGTTGCTCGGCTGAGGGCTCGGGGGTGGGGCCGGGGTCACTGCCGGGGGCTCTGCCCCGGACCCCGGCCCGCCTTCGGCGGGATGAGTCCCCTACCCCGCCCCTTCACCTAAAGCGCTCGCCGCGCGGCAGTCCCGTACACGTGCGGGTGCGTCGTGGCTGGTCGCGCAGTTCCCCACGCCCCTGGAGGCATGCTTCGCAGCCTCCCCGCACCTACGGAAAGCCTCTACCTCTCCGAGAGGGGGGCGGGGGCTTCCTGGATGACCCAGCCGTTGCCGTCGGGGTCGCGGAAGTAGGCCCAGGAATTCCAGGTGTCGCCCTTGCCTTCCTCCCAGCCCTTCTCCCCCAGGTGCAGCACGGGGCTGATGTCGACCCCCCTCCCCGCCAGCTCCTCGCGCCCCGCCTCGATGTCCACGACGCACAGCTGTAGTCCCTGGAGCGACCCGGGCTCCGCCGGAGTGGCCCATTGCGACGGCGGGGCCATGCCCTCCGTCAGTACGATCGAGCAGCGCGAGCCCGCCGGTGTCAGCTGCACGACCCGGGTCGTCTCACTGATCTGCATGTCGATGTCGACCTTGAATCCGCACTTGTCCGCGTAGAAGCCCTTCGCCCGGTCGATGTCCGCCACCGGCACCATGACGACTTCGAGGGTCCATTCCATGGGGTTCTCCTCCACTGCTCGGGACGTCGCCCGCAGCGGAAGCAGAAGCAGGGGGCGGCGTACCAGGATGGAAGACCCATCCTGGTACGCCACCCCCTGCCCCGCTACCCAACCACCACATCCAGCGCTATCGCGCGCCCAGCTTCCGCGCCGCCGGCTGCCTCGGCTCCACCGGTTCGTCCCTGCCCTGCGCCCACAGCGACCTCACGTGCCCCAGGTGCCTCTCCATGCACGCCTCCGCGGCCTCGGCGTCTCCGGTCAGCATCAGGTCCAGGAGTTCCAGGTGTTCCTCCGCCGACGGCAGCAGCTCGTTGCGCTCGTCGAGCCGGGTCAGGCCGTACAGGCGGGAACGCTTGCGCAGGTCTCCCACCGTCTCCACCAGTCGCTCGTTGCCCGCGAGGCCCAGCAGTGTCAGGTGGAAGCGGCGGTCGGCCTCCAGATAGCCGATCAGGTCGTGCTTGCGGGCCGACGCCACGATCTCCAGCGCGACCGGACGCAACGCCTCCAGTTCCTCGCGGGTGGCGGTCCTGGTGATCCGACCGACCACAGGCACCTCGATGAGGGCACGGATCTCGGTGTACTGGTCGAGGTCGCGCTCGCTCACCTCGGTGATCCGGAACCCCTTGTTCCGCACGGGCTCCACCAGGCCCTCACGCGCCAGGTCGAGCATCGCCTCGCGCACGGGCGTCGCGGAGACGCCGAAGTCGGCGGCGAGGCCGGGCGCCGAGTAGACGGAGCCCGGCCTGAGTTCGCCCGCGATCAGCGCCGCGCGCAGGGCGTTCGCGACCTGGTCGCGAAGTCGTTCCTGTGCGGTGATCAGGTGGCGCTGCTGCTTGAGTTCACCCATGACGGTCCTCCGTGTTGCTGCGGACCGCCAGCGTACAATGTCACGTTGCGCGGTCGGTGGCCCGGTGGAGCGAGTAGGTGCGTGTCGAGGTGTAGAAGTCCAGTGCACTACGGCCCTGTTCACGCGGGCCGTGGCTGGAGGACTTGGTTCCGCCGAAGGGGAGGTGGAAGTCGACACCGGACGATGGCGCATTGATACGGATCATGCCCGTGTCGAGCGCGTCGAGCCCGTGCAGGGCGGTGTCGAGGTCCCGCGTGTGCACGGAGGTGACGAGCCCGTGCGGCACGGCGTTGGCCATTCGTACCGCTTGGTCGAGGTCGGTCGCGTGCAGCAGGACGGCGACGGGGCCGAAGATCTCTTCCCTCAACAGCTGGTGCCCGGACGGCACTTGCTCGACGAGGGTGGGCGCCACGTACCATCCTTCGTCGTGTGCGGGCTTGCCTCCCGCGAGCAGGGCCACGTCGCTGGAGGCGTCCAGCACCTTGCGGCGCGCGGCCTCCGAGATCACCGGACCACACACGGTGGCGGGGTCCGAGGGGTCAGCGGCCGGGATCGCGCGGAGCGCGTCCGCGAGGGCGTCCCGGAGGGGGGCCAGTGCCGCGCCCACGGCGATGACGCGGCTGGTGGCGGTGCATTTCTGGCCCGCGTATCCGGCGATGGCGGCAGCGATGTGCGCGGCGGCCCGCTGCGGGTCGGCGTCGGGGAGGACGAGTGCGGCGTTGAGGCCGCCCATCTCGGCCTGGACGGGGATGCCGCGTGCGGTGGCGTTGCGGACGACGGCGCCCCCGGTGACGGTGGAACCGGTGAAGGAGATCACGTCGGCGGCGGAGGTGAGCGCGTTGCCTTCGGGCGCACCTCCGGGAATGAGGGTGAACACCCCTTCGGGGAGGGCCTGTTGCAGGAGCTCGGTGAGGCGGATCGCGCAGGCGGTGGCCTCGGGTGCGGGCTTGAGGACAACAGCGTTGCCCGCCGCGAGGGCCGGTGCGGCCTTCCAGACGGGGATGGCGAAGGGGAAGTTCCACGGGGTGATGAGCCCCGCGACGCCGTACGGCCTGCGGCGGGTGAGCAGGAGGCCGGGTCCAGAGGCCGTCTCGTGTACCGATCCCGTTGCGTCGTAAGGGAGTTGGGCAAAGTAGCGGAGGATGGCGACCGTGCGCGCGACCTCGCCGCGCGCTTCGGCGAGGGGCTTGCCCACCTCTCGTACGGCGAGGTCCGCCAGCTCGGCGCCCGCCTGCTCGATGGCGTACGCGGCGGCGCCAAGCGCCTGGGAACGGGCGGCGGCACCGGACGCGTACCAGGACCGGTGGGCGTCGCGGGCGCGGTCGGTGGCCTCGACAGTGCGCCAGGTACCGGTGCTGGGGACGTCGGCGACCTGGTCGGCGGGGTTCGCCGGGTTGTGGGAGACGACGCGGGTGGAGGCGATGGTGCTCGTCACAGGAGGAACCCTCCGGGGAACGGGTCGGTGGGGTCGAGGAAGTACTGTGCGGTGCCGGTGATCCAGGCGCGTCCGGTGACCGTGGGCACGACCGCGGGGAGGCCGCCGACGGTGGTCTCCTCGACGAGGCGGCCGGTGAACTCCGTACCGATGAAGGACTCGTTGACGAAGTCCTGGCCGACGGGGAGTTCGCCTCGGGCGTGCAGCTGGGCCATCCGGGCGGAGGTGCCGGTGCCGCAGGGCGAGCGGTCGAACCAGCCGGGGTGGATGGCCATCGCGTGCCGGGAGCGGGTGGCGTCGGAGCCGGGGGCCGCGAAGTAGACGTGCTTGAGGCCCGCGATGCGGTCGTCCTCGGGGTGCACCGGGCGGTGCTCCTCGTCGGCGTTGACGGCGGCCATCAGGGCGAGCCCGGCGGCGAGGATGTCGTCCTTGCGGGCACGGTCGAACGGGATGCCGTCGGGGCCCACGGAGTCGAGCGGCACGAAGGCGTAGAAGTTGCCGCCGTACGCCATGTCGTAGGTGACCGTACCGAGTTCGGGCACCTCGATCTTGCGGTCGAGGGCGACGCTGAAGGCGGGGACGTTGGTGAGGGTGACGCCGGTGGCGGCTCCGTCCTTCACCTGTACGTCGACGGAGACGAGGCCCGCCGGGGTGTCGAGCCGGACGGTGGTGACGGGCTCTCGGACCTCGACCATGCCGGTCTCGACGAGGACGGTGGCGACGCCGATGGTGCCGTGGCCGCACATCGGGAGGTACCCGGAAACCTCGATGAAGAGAACGCCGTAGTCGGCGTCGGGGCGGGTCGGCGGCTGGAGGATGGCCCCGCTCATGGAGGCGTGGCCGCGCGGCTCGTACATGAGCAGCGTGCGGACGGCGTCCCGGTGCTCGGCGAAGTACAGGCGGCGCTCGGCCATGGTGGCGCCGGGGATGGTGCCGACGCCGCCGGTGATGACGCGGGTGGGCATGCCCTCGGTGTGGGAGTCGACGGCATGGAAGACGTGGCGGGTGCGCAACTGGGCCTCCGGTGCGGGGGGTTGGGGCACTTCCTGGATCAGCGGTCGGCGGTCGGCAGCCAGCGGTGACCGACCGCTCAGCAGTGACCGTCTGCTCAGCGGTGACCGTCTGCGAGGAGCTTCTCGGTGACGGCGCGCACGACGGACGCCTGCTCCTCGGGGAGCGGGAAGCGCGGCGGGCGGGTGGGGCCGCCGCGCTCGCCCGCGAGGTCCATGGAGAGCTTGATGGACTGCACGAACTCCGTCTTGGAGTCCCAGCGCAGCAGCGGGTGCAGGGCCCGGTAGAGGGGCAGCGCGGTGTCGAGGTCACCGGCGACGGCGGCCCGGTAGAGGGCGACCGAGGAGGCGGGGAGGGCGTTGGGATATCCGGCGATCCAGCCGACGGCCCCGGCGAGGGCGAGTTCGAGCAGCACGTCGTCCGCACCGATCAACAGGTCGAGTTCCGGGGCGAGTTCCGCTATCTCGTAGGCCCGGCGGACGTCGCCGCTGAACTCCTTGACGGCGACGATGCTGCCGTCGGAGTGCAGGTCGGCGAGGAGCTGCGGGGTGAGGTCGACCTTGGTGTCGAACGGGTTGTTGTACGCGACGACGGGGACACCGGCGCGGGCGACCTCCGCGTAGTGGGCGCGCACCGAACCCGCGTCGGCGCGGAAGGCGTTGGGCGGGAGCAGAAGCACCGATCCGGCGCCCATCTCGGCCGCCTGCTCGGCCCAGCGCAGCGACTCGGCACTGCCGTACGCGGCGACGCCGGGCATGACGCGGTCGCCGCCAGCGACCTCGACGGCGGTCCGTACGACCTGGGTACGCTCGTCGTCGGTGAGGGTCTGGTACTCGCCGAGGGAGCCGTTGGGGACGACGCCGTCGCAGCCCGCTTCGAGGAGGCGGGCGACCTGGGCGGCGTAGGCGTCGTAGTCGACGGTGAGGTCGTCGTGGAAGGGGAGGGTGGTGGCGACCATGATGCCGCGCCAGGGGTGGGTGCGGGCGGTGGTGGCGGTGCCCGTGGTCGGGTTCGTGCTCGTCGCGTTCATGGAGGAACTCCCTAGAGTGATGTGTGACATTTTATTGAGAGGCATGGGCCCCGACAAGGGGGCAGGTGCACGGAGTGTGGTCAGTCTTCAGCGAGCTGACCGAGGGTGACGGGGCAGGCGAACGGGCGGCGGGGGGCGGTGTCACTCGCGTCGCCCGCCAGGCAGGCGACGGCGGGACCGCACATCCGGCCCTGGCACCAGCCCATTCCGGCACGGGTGAGGAGCTTGACGGTACGGGCGTCGCGCGCCCCGAGTCCGTCGACCGCTTCTCGCACCTGGCCCGCGGTGACCTCCTCGCAGCGGCAGACGTCGGTGTCGTCGCCCAGCCAGCCGGTCCAGCCGGGACGGGGGGCGTGGGCGACGGCCATGGAGTCGGCGAAGCGCCGCAGCCGGTCGCGGCGACGGGCGCGGTCCTCGCGCCCCTTCCCTCCCTTTCCGGCGATGTCGAGTGCGGCCAATTCGCCTTCCAGCAGTGCGAGTTCGGCTCCACCGACACCTCCGGTCTCTCCTGCGGACCAGACGCCGGGGACGGTGGTGCGCTGCCGGTCGTCGACGGCCAGGGCGTGGGTGCCGTCGGGGGTGAGGCGGGTGGCACAGCCGATTCCGGTGGCGGGTTCGAGCTGGGGGACGAGGCCGTGGCCGACGGCGAGGGCGTCGCAGGGGATGCGGGTCGCGGTGCCGGGAACGGGCCGCCAGTCGCGGTCGAGGCGCGAGACGGTGACGGCCTCGACGCGCTCCTTCCCGTGAACTTCCGTGACGGCACTGCGTGTTCTGACGGGAACGCGGTGCCGGAGGAGTGCGGCGGCGTGCACCGCGCCCTCGGCGAGTTTGCCGGGATTGGCGACGAGGGCCCCGGGGCGGCGGGCGTATCCCGCGTATCCGCTCGCTTCGACGACGGTCGGCACGTCGGCCCCGGCGGCGGCGAGGGACCCCGCGACGGCGAGCAGCAGCGGGCCGCTCCCGGCGACGACGATGCGTCGGCCGGGCAGGACGAGTCCGGCCTTGAGCATGGCCTGCGCGCCGCCCGCGCCGACGACACCGGGCAAAGTCCAGCCGGGAAAGGGAAGTTGGCGTTCGTACGCGCCGGTGGCGAGGAGCAGTGCGGCGGCGCGGACGGTACGGCGCTCCTGTGCGCCGTCGGGACCGAGGACCGCGTGCACGGACCACTCCCCCGCCTCGCCGGTGACGGCCCACACGTGGTGTTCGGCGAGGTGGTGGACGCGTCCGGCGGCGACGAGGGCGTCCAGCCTCTGCGCCCTGTCGCGGTACGCCTGCCAGGCGTGGTGCAGGGCTTCGGGCCGCCGGGCGCGGAGTCCGGGGGCGGGGTGCCGGTAGAACTGGCCGCCCGTGCGCGCGGCGGAGTCCAGCAGGGCGACGCGCAGTCCGAGCCGGCCGGCGGCGACCGCCGCGGCCAGGCCCGCGGGACCCGCGCCGACGACGGCGAGGTCGTACGGAGTGCCATCGGGGGCGGTGTCGTCAGACGGCGAGGTCGGCACGCCCGGTTCCTTCCTGGGTGGTGACGGCGTCGCCCGGCCGGGCCGGGACGAGGCAAGCGCGTTGATTGGGGCGGGAGTTGACGGTGGCGAGGCAGTCGTAGCAGGACCCGATCCCGCAGAAGGCCCCCCGGGGACGCCCGTCGCGCCGGTTGGTGCGCCAGGAGAGGATCCCGGCGGACCAGAGCGCCGCGGCGAGGGTCTGCCCGGGGAGGGCGGGGAGGGGGCGGCCGTCGAGGGTGATCTCGAAGGGCGGATCGGGGGTGGCTCGTGCGAGGTCGAGGGGAGTGCGGGGCATGGTCAGCCTCTCCGGCGTTTGAGGAACGGGGGTCCGGGGCGGAGTCCCCGGGGAGCGGTGGAAGGGCGGGGAGGGGCCCGGCGGCGCAGGAGACCCGCACCCGCCAACCCACCCCGGCCTCACCCCACCCCCGCCCCCACCCCGAACCGCTCCGGCCGGAACGCCTCCGCCAGCTCCGGCGCACCCTTGTCGAAGGCACCCCCGAGCTCCGGCGCTCCGCCACCGGGCGCTCCCCCGGTGAGCGCCCGCGCCACGAGCAACCCGGTCGCGGGCGCCAGCCCGACCCCCGCCCCCTCGTGCCCGCACGCCTGGTAGAGCCCGGGCACCCGCGCATCCGCCCCGATCGCCGGAAGGTGGTCCGGCAGATACGGCCGGAACCCGTGATACGTCCGCATCACCCGAACCTCCTTCAACACCGGAAACAGCTCGCCCGCCTGCCGTGCCAGCCTCCGCAGCACCTCCACCGACAGCGACCGGTCGAACCCCACCCGCTCCCGGCTCGCCCCGATCAGCACCGGACCGGCCGCCGTGCCCTCGACCACCGCCGAGGTCTGGAGCGCGGCAGACCCGCTCGCCACATCGGCGACGTAGTCGGCCGCGTACACCTTGCGCCGTACGACACGGGGCAGCGGCTCCGTGACCAGCACGAATCCGCGCCTCGGCAGGACCGGCAGTTCGACCCCGGCGAGGGCGGCGAGCTGGCCGCCCCAGGTTCCGGCGGCGTTGACCACGGCGGGCGCGAGAACGTCGCCGCGCACGGTACGTACGCCTCGTACCGCACCGTCCGCACCGCGCAGTACGGCCACGACCTCCTCGCCCAGCAGCAGTTCCGCGCCGGACGCCTTCAGCAGGTGCGCGGCGGCGAGGGCGGGCTGGACCTGGGCGTCCTCGGGGTAGTGGACCCCACCGGCAAGACCGGGGGCGAGGTGCGGTTCGAGTTCTTGAAGGTGATCGACGTCCTCGCAGGTCACGCCCGCTTCCGTCTGCGCGGAGGCGAAGCCGCGCAGGGCGGCGAGCCCGGGTTCCGTGGCGGCGACGACGAGGCCGCCCTTGGGCTCGTACTCGATCTGCTCGGGGAATTCCTCGGCCAGCTCGCGCCACAGTCTTGTGGACAGCAGCGCGAGGTCGAGTTCAGGTCCCGGCTCCTTGTCGGAGACGAGCAGGTTGCCCTCGCCGGCGCCGGTCGTGCCGCCCGCGACGGGACCGCGGTCGACGACGGCGACGCTCAGGCCGGACCGGGCGGCATAAAAGGCGCAGGCCGCGCCGACCACTCCGGCTCCGACGACGACAACATCAAAGGGGCGTCTCGTGAACACGGCAGTAATATGTCACACGACACTCGGGCTGCCAAGGGTTCCTTGACACCTGCTCCTCAACTTCCCCTCAGGTCGCGTTGATTCCTTCCGCCTCGTCCGGCGCGGGGAGAGCGGCGACGCCGTCCAGTTCCACGAGCGCCTGCTCGTCCCACAGGCGGACCGCCCCGATCACGGCCATCGCGGGGTAGTCGCGCCCGGCCAACCTGCGCCAGACACGCCCGAGTTCGGGGGCGTGCTCCCGGTAGTCGGCGACGTCCGTGGCGTACACGGTGACCCGGGCCAGGTCGCCCGGGGTGCCTCCGGCGTCGGCGAGGGCTGCCAGCAGATTGGTGAGCGCCTTCTCGAACTGCTCGACCAACGTCTCCCCGACCACCTTGCCCGCCCCGTCGAGCGCGGTCTGCCCGGCCAGGAACACCAGGCGGGAGCCGGTGGCGGTGACACTGACGGCGTGCGAGAAGCCGGTGGGCGGGGAGAGTTCGGCGGGGTTGTGGCGCTGGAGGCGGGGGGCGGAGGGCGTCGGCGGGGTGGGGTTCTCGGTGCTCGTCGGGCCCTTGTCGCTCGTCGGGCTCTCGGTGCCGGTGAGGTGTTCGGTGCCGATGGGGTTCTCGGTGCCGATGGGGTTCTCGGTGCTCATCGGGCGTACAGCTCCTTCGCGATGATCGTGCGCTGGACCTCGGTGGCGCCCTCGTAGATACGGGGCGCGCGCACCTCTCGGTAGAGATGTTCCAGCAGGTGGCCGCGCTGGAGCGCACGTGCGCCGTGCAGTTGGACCGCGGCGTCCACGACGAACTGGGCGGACTCGGTGGCGAAGAGCTTCGCCATGGCGGAACTCTTCGGTACGTCCGGTTCGTTCCTGTCGTACGCGGCGGCGGCCGCGTAGACGAGCAGCCGGGCGGCCTCGGTGCGGGTGGCCATCTCGGCGACCTGATGTGCGACGGACTGGAGGTTCTTGAGCGGCCCGCCGAAGGCGGTGCGCGAAGCGGTGTGCGCGAGCGTGGCGTCGAGCGCGGCCTGCGCCATGCCGACCGCGAACGCGCCCACGCTGGGGCGGAAGAGGTTCAAGGTGTCCATGGCGACCCGGAACCCCTTGTCGGGCACGCCGATGACGTCCGCCCGCGTGACGTGTACGCGGTCGAAGGCGAGCGCGCCGATGGGGTGCGGGGAGAGCATGTCGAGCGCGGTGCCGGTGAGCCCGGTGCGGTCGGCGGGCACCAGGAACGCGGTGACGCCGCGCGCGCCCGCGCCCGGTGTCGTACGGGCGAAAACGGTGTAGAAGTCGGCGTACGGGGCGTTGGAGATCCAGCACTTCTTCCCGCTCAGGAGCCAGCCGCCGCGCGTCCTCGCGGAGTCCTCGACCGGTTCGGCGCTCAGCTCCAGGGCCGCCGCGTCCGAGCCCGCGCCCGGCTCGCTCAGCGCGAATCCGGCGACCAGGCGCCCCTCCCGTACGCCCGGAAGCCAGCGTTCCCGCTGCGCCTCGGTGCCCGCGCGAGCCACCGGGGACGCACCGAGACCCTGGAGCGCGAGGGCGGTCTCCGCCTCCGTACAGCCGTGGGCGAGGGATTCGCGCATGAGGCAGAGGTCGAGAGCCCCGGAGGAGAACAGGCGCTCCAGCAGGCCCAGTTCCCCGAGGGCGGCGACCAGCGGGCGGTTGAGCCGTCCCGGTTCGCCCTTCTCCGCGAGCGGGCGCAACCGTTCCACGGCGAGCGCGCGCAGTTCCTCGCACCACTCGCGTTGCTGCGGTTCCAGGGCGAATCCGGGCATCTACGGCCCCTCTCAGCTCGCTCGCCCCGCGTTTATCGCGGACCGTTGACTGTCGTCACCATCACGATACGCTCGTGAGCGTCGGCACTACAGACGGCCGCACTCACGCACCACACCACCCGCCCCACACGTACAGCCGCCCCACATGCGCCACCGGCACCCCCTCATCACCCGCCCGACCGCCACACGCGCATCCCCCGTACAACCCGCACCACTCGCACGACCCGCATCACTCGCGTAGCCCACATCATTCGCACGACCCGTACCGCACGGCTCGCATCACCCGCACGGCTCGGCACGGCACCACTGCGCCCGCACCACCGCACGGCAGGATCACCCACCCGTCAGACCGTCAGTCGCCTTCCGGACTGCTCGCTGCAAGGGGGCCAACCCGTCATGGCCATGGAGCTGCACCCCTCGGCCCACACCGACACCTTTCCGCGCGACCATCTGCCCCCCTTCGAACAGTGGCCCGAGCTCGTCTTCGAGCTGCCGGAACTCCAGTACCCCGACCGCCTCAACTGCGGCGCCGAGCTCGTGGACCGCCCCCTCACGGAATTCCGCGCGGACCGTCCCGCCCTGCGCACACTGACCGGCGCCATCTGGTCGTACGGCGAACTGCGCGAGCACACCGACCAGATCGCCCACGTCCTGACCGGCGACCTGGGGGTCGTGCCGGGCAACCGCGTCCTGCTGCGCGGCCCGACCACGCCCTGGCTGGTGGCCTGTTGGCTCGCCGTGATGAAGGCGGGGGCGGTCGCGGTCACGGTGCTCGCGCAGCAGCGTGCGTCGGAGCTGACGACGATCTGCGACATCGCGCGGGTCAGCCACGCCCTGTGCGACGTACGGGCCGTGGACGACCTGGTGAAGGCGGAGGCGCCGGGCCTGCGGATCACGGCGTTCGGCGGGGACGCGCCGGACGATCTGGTGCGGCGGGCGGCGATCAAGCCGATGCGGTTCGAGGCGGTGGACACGGCGGCGGACGACGTCGCGCTGATCGCTTTCACGTCGGGGACGACGGGCCGCCCCAAGGGGTGCATGCACTTCCACCGCGACGTCCTCGCCATCGCGGACACGTTCGCGCGGCACGTACTGAAGCCCGAGCCGGACGACGTGTTCACGGGCAGCCCGCCGCTCGGCTTCACCTTCGGGCTCGGCGGCTTGGTGATCTTCCCGCTGCGGGTGGGGGCTTCGACCCTCCTGCTCGAACAGTCGGGCCCGCGCGACCTGTTGCCCGCACTGGCGGAGCACCAGGTCACGGTGCTGTTCACCGCGCCGACCGCGTACCGGATCATGCTGGACGAGCTGGCGGACCCGAAGGTCACGCACGACCTGAGCGCCCTGCGCCGCTGCGTCTCCGCGGGCGAGAACCTCCCGGCGGCGACCTGGCAGGGCTGGTACGCCCGCACGGGAGTGCGGATCGTCAACGGGATCGGCGCGACGGAGCTGCTGCACATCTTCATCTCGGCGGCGGACGACGACATCCGCCCGGGGACCACCGGAAAGCCGGTGCCGGGCTGGCAGGCGCGCGTGGTCGACGCACAGGGCGTCGAGGTGCCGGACGGCGAGCCGGGGCTGCTCGCGGTGCGCGGCCCGGTGGGCTGCCGCTACCTCGCCGACGAGCGCCAGCAGGTGTACGTACGGCACGGCTGGAACCTCACCGGTGACACCTACGTGCGCGACGCCGACGGGTACTTCCACTATGTGGCGCGCGCGGACGACATGATCGTCTCCGCCGGTTACAACATCGCGGGACCCGAGGTGGAGGACGCGCTGCTGCGCCACCCCGACGTGCTGGAGGCCGCGGTGGTCGGCCGGGCGGACGAGCTGCGCGGGCAGGTGGTCGCCGCCTACGTGGTGATGCGGGAGGGCGTGCCGCGGAGCGAGGAAACGATCGTGCGGCTGCGGGAGTTCGTGAAGGCGGAGCTGGTGCCGTACAAGTGTCCGCGCGAGATCGTCTTCCTCGACATTCTGCCGCGCACGCCGACCGGCAAGCTCCAGCGCTTCCGGCTGCGGAACGCGGGCGGCCCCGAGCCGCTGGGGGGAGGGACCGGGGCGGGGCTGCCGGATGCCTCCGGGACCGTACAGTGATCACGTGGCTGACCTGCACACCCCTCGCTCACTGATCATCACGCTGTACGGCGCTTACGGGCGCGGCGACGTGCCCGGTTCGGGTGCCGCCGACCCGGGCGTCGGGGGCGGTGCCAATGCCGACGCCAACGCTGGTATCGGTGCCGGTGCCGGTGATGTGCCGTTGCCCGTCGCGTCGCTGATCCGGCTGCTGGCGGCACTGGGCGTCGACGCTCCGTCCGTACGGTCGGCGGTGTCGCGTCTCAAGAGGCGCGGGCTGCTGGTGTCGGGGCGGGCCCTCGAAGGGGCCGCCGGTTACGCCCTGTCGGACGACGCCCGTCAGCTCTTGGACGACGGCGACCGTCGCATCTACGCCGGTACGGAGCCGAGGCTGGCGGACGGCTGGGTGCTGGCGGTGTTCTCCGTGCCGGAGGCCGAACGCGCCAAGCGGCACGTGTTGCGCTCGCGGCTCGCCCGGCTGGGCTTCGGGACCGCTGCCCCGGGGGTGTGGATCGCGCCGGGCGGCCTCTACGAGGAGACCCGGCACACGCTGGAGCGGCTGCAACTGGCCGAGTACGTCGAGCTGTTCCGGGGCGAGCACCTGGGGTTCGCGGCGACGGAGGAATCGGTGGCGCGCTGGTGGGACCTGCCGGAGATCGCTGGACAGCACCACGCGTTCCTGGAGCGGCACGAGCCAGTCCTGCGGGAGTGGGAGTCGGGGCCGTCGGGCACGGCCAGCGGCATGTCCGAGCTGGCCGAACGGGCCTACCGGGACTATCTGTTGGCGCTGGACTCCTGGCGTCGGCTGCCGTACGCGGATCCGGGGCTGCCGGTCGAGCTGCTGCCGAAGGACTGGCCGGGCGGCCGTTCGGCGGAGGTCTTCGCGCAGCTGCACACGAGGCTGCGGGACCTGGGCGGGGAGTTCGTACGGAACGCGGGCGCGGAGTTCGTACGACCATAGGCCGCGCCTGTGGATACTCACGCGCACGGGTTCCGGCGTTCTGCCCATGATGAGGCATGTCTTGGACTTTCACGGAAGACCTCAAGGATTTCCTGGCCGCCACGGGTGAGTCGCTGGCGTCCAGACCAGTGCGGGACACGCTGCTGCTGACGGTGTCCGCAACGCTGACCCGCGAGGGCCCGCACACCTACGGTGCCGAGCCACCGCTCTTCGGCTGGTGGCGGGGCGCTGGTGGCTCGCGGCGACGGCCGACCGGGAGCTACTGGTGGACTGGGTGCGCGCGTTCGCCGACGAAACCGGTCAGCCCGGGGACCTGGCGGAGGCGTTCGTCGACGCTCATCCGAAGAACGGCGGACTGCGGGCGTGGGAGGACACCGAGGGCATACCGGTCTCGATGGCCGCTGTCTCACCCCGTGTGGAGGGCATGGCGCGGGAAGGTCTTGCCGCCACGGCAGGGTCGTCAGCAGGTCCATCCCCACTGGGCTCCGGCCTCTGCTGCGGCGGCGTGGCTGGACCCGTTCGGGCGGGCCCGAGGACTCAGGACGGCTTCGTGGTACGCAGGCTGAGCCGGGGTTTGGGGCCGTCGGTGCGGCCGGTCGGCGGCTTGCGGCTGCCGGCCCGGTACGGCAGTGGCCAGGGTGCGCCGGGCCCGGCGTAGTCCTGTTCGGCGGCGGCGTGCAGCGTCCAGTGCGGGTCGTAGAGGTGCGGTCGGGCGAGGGCACACAGGTCGGCGCGGCCTGCGAGGAGGAGCGAGTTGACGTCGTCCCAGGAGGAGATGGCGCCGACCGCGATCACCGGAACGTCGAGGGCGTTGCGGATGCGGTCGGCGTACGGGGTCTGGTACGAGCGCCCGAACTCGGGGGCCTCGTCGGCGACGACCTGGCCGGTGGAGACGTCGATCGCGTCGGCACCGTGGGCGACGAAGGCGCGGGCGATCTCGACGGCCTCCTGCTCGGTGGTGCCGCCCTCCGCCCAGTCGGTGGCGGAGATGCGGACGGTCATGGGCTTGTCGTCGGGCCAGATGCCGCGGACCGCGTCGAAGACTTCGAGCGGGAAGCGGAGGCGGCGGGCGAGGGTTCCGCCGTAGGCGTCGGTGCGTGTGTTGGTGAGGGGGGAGAGGAAGCCGGAGAGCAGGTAGCCGTGGGCACAGTGCAGTTCGAGGAGGTCGAAGCCACTGCGGTCGGCCCGCCAGGCGGAGGCGGCGAACTGCTCGCGGATGTCGACGAGGCCGGTCCGGTCGAGTTGGGTGGGGACCTGGCTGATGCCGGGTCGATAGGGCAGCGGGGAGGCGGCCACGAGACCCCAGTTCGCATCGGCCCCTTCGCTGTCACTGTCGCTGTCGTCGAGCGGCTGGTCGATGCCGTCCCACATCAGCTTGGTGGAGCCCTTGCGACCGGAGTGTCCGAGCTGGACCCCGATGGCGGTGCCGGGGGCCTGCTGGTGCACGAAGTCGGTGATGCGCCGCCAGGACGCCGCCTGTTCGGGGGTGTAGAGCCCGGTGCAGCCGGGGGTGATGCGTCCCTCGGGGCTGACGCAGACCATCTCGGTCATGACCAGTCCGGCCCCGCCGAGTGCACGGGAGCCGAGGTGGACGAGGTGGAAGTCGCCGGGGACTCCGTTCTCGGCGGAGTACATGTCCATGGGCGAGACGACGACGCGGTTGCGCAGGGTCAGGTCGCGCAGCCGGAAGGGGGTGAACATCGGCGGGGTGTCGGGCGAGGGGCAGCCGAAGTCCGCCGCGACGGCCTCGGTGAAGGCGCTGTCGCGCAGCCGCAGGTTGTCGTGGGTGACGCGGCGGCTGCGGGTGAGGAGGTTGAAGGCGAACTGGCGCGGCGGCTGGTGGACGTAACCGGCGAGGTCCTCGAACCAGCGCAGGCTGGCGGCGGCGGCGCGCTGCGTCGACGCGACGACGGGACGCCGCTCGGTCTCGTACGCGACGAGGGCGGTCGGCAGGTCGGGCTGCTCCTCGATGCACGCGGCCAGCGCGAGCGCGTCCTCGACGGCCAGCTTCGTACCGGAGCCGATCGAGAAGTGGGCGGTGTGCGCGGCGTCGCCGAGGAGCACGGTGTTGCCGTGCGACCAGCGGTCGTTGACGACCGTTCGAAAGGCGATCCAGGAGGAGTTGTTGCCCTTGAGGGGGCGGCCGCCGAGGGCGTCGGCGAAGACCTTCGCGCAGCGCTCGGTGGACTCGGCCTCGTCGCAGGCGTCGAGCCCCGCGGCCTTCCAGACCTCCTCGCGCATCTCGACGATGACCGTCGACGCGTCCTTCGCGTACGGATATCCGTGAAGCTGCATCACGCCGTGTTCGGTCTCGGCGATCTCGAAGCGGAAGGCGTCGAAGGCGAAGTCGGCGGCGAGCCAGATGTACCGGCACCGGTGGGAGGTGATGTGCGGGCCGAACACGTCGGCGTGCGCCTGCCGGGTCAGGCTGTGCACCCCGTCTGCGGCGATCACCAGGTCGTACGCGATGGAGAGTTCGGCGGCGGGCGGGGCTTCGGTCCTGATCCGGATCTCGACGCCCAGGGAACGGCAGCGGGCGTGCAGGATCTCCAGGAGCCTGCGCCTGCCGAGGGCGGCGAAGCCGTGTCCGCCGGAGGTGAGGCGGCGGCCTCGGTGGACGACGTCGATGTCGTCCCAGCGGACGAACTCGGCGGTGAGCGCCCGGTAGACCTCGGGGTCGGCGTGTTCGATGCCGCCGAGGGTCTCGTCGGAGAGGACCACGCCGAAGCCGAAGGTGTCGTCGGGGGAGCCGCGCTCCCAGACCGTGACCTCGCGGGCCGGGTCGAGACGCTTGAGCAGCACGGCCGCGTACAGCCCGCCGGGACCGCCGCCGACGACGGCGATGCGCAGGGGTCCGACTGCGGGGGTCGACGGCCCGGGTGTGGTGGCTGTCGGTCCGGACGCGGCGGCCTGCGGCCCGGATGCGGTGACCTGCGGCCCGGATGCCTTCTTCATGGTCAGCGCCCCTGCCACTTCGGGGGCCGCTTCTCCATGAAGGCGGCGTGGAATTCGGCGTAGTCCTCGCCGTTCATCAGGAGTGCCTGGGTGGCGGCGTCCATTTCGACGGCGGCGGCGAGCGGCATGTCGAGTTCCGCGGTGAGCAGCGCCTTGGTCTGGGCGTGCGCGAGGGCGGGCCCGTCGGCGAGCCTCCTGGCCAGCGCGGCGGCGCGGGTGTCGGCCTCTCCCTCCTCGGTCAGCTCGCTGAGCAGGCCGATCCGCTCGGCCTCGGGCGCGCGCACCGGTTCGCCCAGCATGAGCAGCCGGGTGGCGTGGCCGAGCCCGACGACGCGCGGCAGCAGGTAGGCGGCGCCCATGTCGCCGCCGGACAGCCCGACCTTGGTGAAGAGGAACGCGAATTTGGCCGTCGGGTCGGCGATCCGGAAGTCCGCCGCGAGTGCGAGAACGGCTCCCGCTCCGGCCGCCACCCCGTGCACGGCGGCGATCACCGGGAACGGGCATTCGCGCAGTGCCCGCACGACCTGCCCCGTCATCCGGTTGAAGTCGAGGAGCTGCGCGGTGTCCATGGACAGGGTCGCGCCGATGATCTCGTCCACGTCGCCGCCGGAGCAGAAGCCCCGGCCCTCGCCCGCCAGCACCAGGACGCGCACGGAGCGCTCCCGGGCGAGCTCGGCGAGGAGGTCGCGCAGGTCCGCGTACGCGCCGAAGGTCAGTGCGTTGAGCTTGTCCGGGCGGGCGAGGGTGACGGTCGCGACCCCCTCGTCGAGGGTCAGCCGCAGGTGGCGCCACTTCTCGGTGCGCTGGGCGGAACTGAGGAACGGGCTCATGGGCGCAGCCTCCCGGTGACGGTGCCAGTCCTTCCGCTGCCAGTCAGTCCTTCCCTGCCAGCCCTTCGAAGCTATCACCGGTCCGTGACTCCCGTCACGAGTACGCGATAAGTGCGCTTGCGCGCGCCCAAGGTCCTCTCCTGCTGTGGCGCAGGTCCCACGTCTTCCTGGCATGCGGCCCTACGGGAACAGGCTTCCCCTTCGTACGGTTGAAACCAGGAACTCTGCTCCCTGAACGGACCTCGCCTTGCCCCCTGCCTCCAGCCCCGCTTCCGGCCCCGTCCCCACCTCCTGGCGCATCGAGCTGCCGCACTCATCGGCCGCGGTGCCGATGGCCCGTGCCCTGATCCGTACGGCGCTGGCGGATCTGGAGGCTCCGGCCGCGGACAGCGACACGGCCGAGCTGCTGACCGCCGAGCTGGTGGCGAACGCCGTCGAGCACACCAGCGGCTCCGGCCCCATCGAGCTGGTGGTGGAGCTGCTGCCGACGGGCTGCCAGGTCGAGGTGCACGACGGCGACCCCGGGCCGCCGGGCAATCTGGAGTCCTCCGAGGCCGACCAGTGCCCCGACCCCTGGCAGGAGCACGGCCGCGGGCTGCTCCTGATCCGCACCCTCAGCTCGGACTGCGGGCACCGGCGTACGGATTCGGGCAAGGCGGTGTGGTTCCGCCTGCCCGCTCCGCAATGACGGGGCCGGCTAGACGGCCGTGTCCGCCGGAAGCTTGCCCTCCGCCGCGCCGAGCCGCGAGTGCCGTCGCCCGTACAGCGTGTACACCAGCGCCCCGACGACGAGGAACGCGCCGAACTGGAGCCACGTCCTCCAGCCCGTTCCGTAGATCAGGTACAGGCAGAACAGCACGCCCAGCACCGGCAGTACCGGGAAGAGCGGCACCCGGAAGGACCGCTGGAGGTCCGGGTTGCTGCGGCGCAGGGCGATCACCGCGATGTTGACGACGGCCATGATGGCGAGGGTGCCGATGGTCGTGAGGTTCATGACGACGTCGAGCGGCACGACGGCCGCCGGGATCGCGAACAGGCAGGCGACGATCCAGGTGTTGGCCACCGGCGTCGAGGTCTTCGGCGAGATGCGTTCGAAGACGCGCGGGATGAGGCCGTCGCGGGACATCGACATCAGGATGCGGGTCTGGCCGTACATCACGGCGAGGACGACGGAGGCGATGGCGACCACTGCGCCGAAGGCGATGATGCCGCCGCCGAGCGTCGAGTCGGTGACCTTGTTGACGATCAGGGAGAGCGCGGCGGGCTTGGAGGCGACGTCGGCGGCGGACATGGCACCGATGGCGGCGACCGCGACCAGGCAGTAGAGCAGCGTGACCACGCCGATGCAGATCATGATCGCGAGCGGGATGTTCTTGCGCGGGTTCTTGACCTCCTCACCGGCCGTGGTGATCGCGTCGAAGCCGATGTACGAGAAGAACGCGACCGAGGCTCCGGACGTGACGCCCATCAGGCCGTGCGCGGCGAACGGCGAGAGGTTCTCGGAGTCGAACGCCGTGAAGGCGATGGCGCAGAACAGGATCAGCACGGCGATCTTGACGACGGCCATCACGGCGGTGGCACGGGCGCTCTCCCGGATGCCCCGCACGAGCAGCAGCGCGGCGAGCAGTATGACGACGACCGCCGGGATGTTGACGACGCCGCCGTCGCCGGGCGGGCTGGAGAGCGCGGCGGGGAGCTGCCAGCCGACGAGACTGTTGAGCAGTTCGTTCAGGTACTGGCCCCAGCCGACGGCGACGGCCGAGACCGAGATGCCGTACTCCAGGAGCAGGCACCACCCCACCAGGAAGGCGATGCGCTCCCCAAGGGTGGCGTACGCGAAGGAGTACGAGCTGCCGGAGACCGGGATCGCCCCGCCCAGCTCGGCGAACGAGAACGCGGTGAAGATACAGGTGATCGCCGCCAGGATGAACGAGACCACGACGGCGGGCCCTGCTTCGGCGACGCTGTCGGAGAGCCCGACGAAGATGCCGGTGCCGACGATGGCGCCGACACCGAAGCACACGAGCTGGAAGAGCCCCATGGTGCGCTTCAGGCCATGCCCCTCCAGGTCAGCGCCTGATTCGGCGACGAGGACGTCGGGTGACTTGATGCGTTGCATGGGGGGTGGTTCTCACTCTCTGGTGCTGCTTGGTCGAAGCAGCGGGGGCATGAAGGAAGGGGTCCGAGCGTGTGCGCCCGAACCCCCTCAAGCACGGCCATCGTAACCACCGCACTGCATATTCACCCAATTGGGCGCATTGCTATTCAGTGGCGACATCTGCCATCGTCGCGACCAGCACCGCCTTGATGGTGTGCAGCCGGTTCTCGGCCTCGTCGAAGACGACGGAGTGCGCCGATTCGAAGACCTCGTCGGTGACTTCGAGGGAGGTCAGGCCGTACTGCTCGTGGATCTCGCGGCCGACCTTGGTGCCGAGGTCATGGAACGCGGGCAGACAGTGGAGGAACTTCACGTCCGGGTTGCCGGTGGCACGCAGCACGTCCATGGTCACGGCGTACGGCGCGAGCGCCTTGATGCGCTCGGCCCAGACCTCCTTGGGCTCACCCATGGACACCCAGACGTCGGTGACGACGAAGTCCGCGCCGTGCACGCCCTCCCCGATCTCCTCGGTGAGGGTGATGCGCGCGCCGCTCTCCTGGGCGAGCTCGCGGGCCCGCGCGACGATCACCTCGGCGGGCCAGTAGGCGCGCGGGGCGACGATCCGCACGTCCATGCCCAGGAGTGCGCCGGTGACGAGGTAGGAGTTGCCCATGTTGAAGCGGGCGTCGCCGAGGTAGGCGAAGGCGACGCGCTCCAGCGGCTTGGCGCTGTGCTCGGTCATGGTGAGCACGTCGGCGAGCATCTGGGTGGGGTGCCAGTCGTCGGTGAGCCCGTTGAAGACCGGTACCTCGGCGTGCTCGGCGAGCTGCTCGACCGTCGCCTGCGCGTCGCCCCGGTATTCGATGCCGTCGAACATCCGGCCCAGCACGCGGGCGGTGTCCTTCACCGACTCCTTGTGCCCCATCTGCGAACCCGCGGGGTCGAGGTACGTGGTCGATGCGCCCTGGTCGGCGGCGGCGACCTCGAAGGCGCAGCGCGTGCGGGTGGACGTCTTCTCGAAGATCAGCGCGATGTTGCGACCGCGCAGCCACTGCACTTCGGTGCCGTTCTTCTTCGCCGCCTTGAGCTCGGCGGCGAGGTCGATCAGCCCGCGGAACTCCGCGGCGCTGAAATCGGCCTCCTTGAGGAAGTGACGGCCCTTCAGGGAGTGGCGGCCTTCGAGAAATGACGTCATGGGGACGCTCCAGGGGACGGCTGTCTGACTGCACGAACAGTGAAACCATATACGAAGAAGTGCATCACTATACGGCCTCACGTTCGATGGGGCAGCTCATACAGCGCGGTCCTCCCCGCCCTCTACCCAACTCGCTGCCCCTGATCTCGATCACTTCGATCCCCTGTTTCCGCAGGTGGGTGTTGGTGGTCACATTCCTTTCGTACGCGACGACGACGCCCGGCTCCACCGCGAGCACGTTGCAGCCGTCGTCCCACTGCTCCCGCTCGGCCGCATGCACATCCTGGGTGGCGGTCAGCACCCGGACGGAGTCCAGACCGAGTGCGGCGGCGATCGCTCGGTGCATGTGCTCCGGCGGATGATCGGTGACCTTGAGTTCGCGCTCGCCGGCCCCTGGTTCGATCGTGTACGAGCGGAGCATGCCGAGCCCCGCGTACTGGGTGAAGGTGTCGCCGTCGACCATCGTCATGACGGTGTCGAGGTGCATGAAGGCCCGCCGCTTGGGCATGTCGAGCGCCACGATGGTCTGCGCGGAACCGGCCGCGAACAGCCCCCTGGCCAGCATCTCCACCGCCTGCGGGGTGGTCCGCTCGCTCATTCCGATGAGCACGGCACCGTTTCCGATCACCAGGACGTCCCCGCCCTCGATGGTCGAGGGGTAGTCGCTCTGGCCCTGCGACCAGGTGTGGAAGCTGCCCGCCTGCGGCCCGGTGAACAGGGGGTGGTGCTTGTAGATCGCCTCGAAGTGCACGGTCTCGCGCTGCCTGGCGGGCCAGCGCATCGCGTTGATGGACACCCCGTCGTAGATCCAGGCGGAGGTGTCGCGGGTGAACAGGTGGTTGGGCAGCGGCCCCAGCAGGAAGTCGTCCAGGTCCATGACGTGGAACCGCACCGAGGTCGGCTCCGGGTGCCGTTCCAGGTACTCCCTCTTGGTCATCCCGCCGACGAGCGCCTCGCAGAGCTCGGCGGCGGGCAGTTCGTCGAAGGCGGCCCGCAGGTGGTCGGTGGCGAGCGGCCCGTACTCCTTCTCGTCGAAGACCCGGTCCAGTACCCGTCGTCTGGCCTCCGGCAGTTGCAGCGCCTCGGTGAGGAGGTCTCCGAAGAGGTGCACTTCCACTCCACGGTCGCGCAGTACGTCCGCGAACCCGTCGTGCTCCTGCCGCGCCCGGCGGACCCAGAGCACGTCGTCGAAGAGGAGGGCGTCCTTGTTGCTGGGGGTGAGGCGCTTCAGTTCGAGGTCGGGGCGGTGGAGGATGACGCGGCGCAGCCGCCCGGTCTCGGAGTCGACGTGGAATCCCATGGCCCAATCCTGACCGTCCGGACCCCGCTTCACCCGTCGAACACCGCCTCCGCTTCGAACACGCCTCCCCCTCCGCGTCACTCCTCGCTGGCCGGGGCCGGTATGCGCAGGCCCCGCTGCCACGTCTGGCAGGCGACCACCGAGGTCAGAGCCCCGGCGAAACGCTGGAGGCACCAGCGGTCGGACAACCCGGGGAGATGCTTCACGGCCAGCGGCTGCAGGAGCTCCAGGAGACGCGGCTCATCGAGCTTGAGGTAGCGGCCGGTGCGCTTGGCGGGCCCGGCGTCGATGTCGGAGGCGCACAGCGCCCGCAGCTCCGCCCCGACCGAGGCCAGCAGTCCGCCGGCCCGCTCGGCGGTGAGCTCCCGCACCGGGCAGGGCCCCTCCACCGGGACCTCGCTGTCGGCCGCCGGGGCCACGCCGTCCGCCGTCCGGTGCGTGGTGTCCGCGCACCGGGCGGCAAGGGTCTGCGCCAGCACCTCCGCCAGGTCTACGTCCAGGGCGGCGCGCACCCCTGCCTCGAACGGCTCTCCCACTCCGGCGAGCACGAACGGCTCCACGTGCTGCATCAGGTCCTGGAAGGCGAACAGCGCATTCCCGCCGCCCTCCCCGAGCCGCCGCACCCGCTCCGCCACGAGGTCCTCGGCCCATTCCCTCAGCGGCGCGCACTCCACCAGCCGCACGGCCGCCGCCGGGAAGACCACCAGTTCGTGCCGACCGCCCGCGAAGTTGAGGTCTTCACGGATCCGCAGCGTCAGCTCGTTCAGGATCCGCTCCCGGAGGACCGGTTCGCCGAGGAGTACGACGACCTCGTCCGTGCCGTGGTCCGCCATCCACTCCACGAGGTGCATGCGCCGCCACCCGGTCCCCGGCGGCTCCGCGAGGGGCATGCCCGCCCGGACCAGCAGAACCACCAGGTCGAGCCGGAGGCCCACACGCCCGGGCGTCGCTCCGCGCAACCTGGCCCCGTCCCACGGGTCGCGCGTCTCGCCCGCGGCCCTGGTCCGTACGGCGATGGCGGCGAGGACGGGTTCCAGCCCTGCCACCGGCAGCCGCATGCCCTCGTACCCGTTCAGGAACCGGGTCAGCCACCTGTGCGTGTCGGAAAGGGCCACCAGCCCCTCCGGGCCGCCCACGCCCCCCGTGCCTCGGAGGCCGCCGTCGTCCCCCGTGCCTCCGAGGCCGCCCACGCCCCGCGTACCGTCGGGGCCGCCCGTCTCCCCCGTACCGCCGCCGTCTGCTCCGTCGCCGGTGAGCCGCCGCAGGACCCCCAGGTCTCCCAGGTACGCCAGCCACGACCCGGCCGCCTCGGACAGCTTGGCGGCGGTCCGGCCGCGCGGCGCGGACACGGTCTTCAGCAGCGCGGGCACCACCGCTCCCGGGTCCTCGTCCATCAGTCGGCGCAGTACCGGTTTCCAGGCGTTCCAGACGGCGGGGGCGCACGTGTCCATGGCACCGCCGAGCAGCAGTGCTCCGAGGATCTCGGTGTGGATGTCGTCGGCGGGCAGCGCCCCGCCTGCCCCCCGGGTCAGCTCGGCGGCGAACGCGTCCGGGAGTTCCCTGCTGCTCCGGCACCAGGTGCGCACGAGGCTGCGGTAGCTGTCGGCGGCCCGTGCCGCCGAGGTGCGCGCGGCGACCTCCTGCCGGTGTGTGGTCAGTTCCTTGACGGTGACGGCTCCGAGTCCCACGAACTCGTCGAACAGGGCCTGTCGCGCCTCCTCGTCCACCCGCCCGCTCCGCTTCCGCTCGGCCGCCCGCGCTGCGGCGAACAGGGGCCGGGCCATCGCCGCGCTGCCCGCTCCCGCGACCACCCGGGCCGCCTCGTCCAGTGCGTACGGCAGAAGTCCGGGGCAGTGCGCGGTGGCCTTGGCCGCCGCCTTCGCGAACTGGTCGGCGGCCCTGCCCGGTTTGGCGGGGGCCAGTTCGGCACACATTCGCAGTGGTGTGAGCAGTGCCATCGCGTCGCGGGCCAGCTCGGGATGTGCGGTGCACACCCGGGCCAGGAAGCCGAGCGGCAAGGTGCGCACCCGGCCCACCGTCACTCCGTCACCGCCTTCGGGCACCAGCCCCAGGGCGCCCGCCACGACGTCCTCCGCGACACCGGCGCGGGCGGGCACCAGCCGCACCAGGCGGTGTCCGTCGTCGAACTGCCCGCCGCCGTAACGGCGAGCCGTCAAGCGTTCCTCGGTGTCGACCGCCGCCGCCCCGGCGAGGACCGCTCCCTGACGGAGCAGGTCACCCTCGGCTGCGGGCCCGACGGGCGGTGCGGGCGGCTGAGCCGGGTCCGGACCCGTCGCCGCGTACTCGGCGCAGGCCACCAGGAACTCCTGGTAGGCGGCGGTGGAGTCGGCGGGCATCGAAGCGCGGGCGGACTGCGTGTCGAACGGGTTGTCGGCCTTCTCGTAGACCTCGGCGAGCACCCGCATCCCCTCGGACCACGCCACGCGCGGCACGGGGTCGTACGCGCCGAGGCCCGTGCGACCGTCGACGCCGTCCCAGAAGCAGTAGTGGACGGAGACGGGCGACTCGGGTCCCTGGTAGCGCAGGTCGAGCTGCATGCCGTACGTGTGTCCGGCGACGGGTACGGAGAAGTGGGCGGACTCGCCGTTGATGCGTCCACCGTGCGGGGTGATGACCCGTTCGAAGCGGGCGCCGCTCGCATAGTCGCCGTAGCGGAAGGGGACGATGCCGTACCGCTTGGGCTCCTTGTGTCCCGGGGTGGCGTCGGGACGGACCCAGACCGTGCGGTGGAGCTGCTCGATGTGCTGCTCGCCGCCGAAGGTGTCGAGCAGATCGAGCCACTGGTCGAGGTGGCCGGTTCCGCGCGGGTCGAGCAGCACCGGGTGCGGAACGGCCAGCACGGCGTCATCGAGGGTGAACTCACCCTCGGGAGAGGCCACGTGGAGGGCCGTGCCGGACACGGTTTCGAGGCCGGTGAGCAGACCTGCGCGAGCGAGGTCGGGGCCCGCCACGGGACCGGCGCCGTACGGGGCGACGACCGCGTACCGCAGGGCGCGCTGCCAGTACGGGTCGCTCCATACCGCATGGATCAGCGCCGCGGGTACGGGCAGGGAGCGGGCCATCCAGTTCTCCACCCGGGTGCGGGCGTCGGCCGCGTGGTCGGCCAGCCAGTCGCCCAGCGCGGCCAGTTCGAGAACCGCGCCCTCCTTCTTCAGCGCGGGCGGCAGCTTCTTCAGCTCGCGCCCGGAGGCGTTGCGGCAACGGATCTCCGGGGCGGGCTCGGCGTACACGTCGAGCGTGACCTCGTAACCACCGACCGGAGTCCAGCTCTCCTGCTGCTCCCCCATGACGTGCACCCCCGTGCGTCGTTGTACTTCCCCTGCGGTCCGCACGCGGCCCACACGCATCCGCGCGGAACCACAGGAGGTGTGACCACCCGCCCGGTTCGAGCGAGTGATCACACCTTATGAGGCAGCACTGACAGCGCCCCGTCCACAGCCCGTTTCCGCAGGTGGGAAGCGCGAAGACGGGCAGGGCGGCGGTTCAGAGCCTCGGGTCCACCGGCTCCGACTCCAACGCCAGCACCGCGAACACCGCTTCGTGGACCCGCCACAGCGGCTCGCCGTCGGCCAGCCGCTCCAGGGCCTCAAGCCCGAGCGCGTACTCGCGCAGCGCCAGTGACCGCTTGTGGCCGAGGAACCGTTCCCGCAGCCTGGTCAGCTGCTCGGGCCGGGTGTATTCGGGACCGTAGATGATCCGCAGGTACTCGCGTCCGCGCACCTTGACACCCGGCTGCACGAGCCGCCCCTTGCCGTCCCGCACCAGCGCGTCGAGCGGTTTGACGACCATGCCCTCGCCGCCCCGGCCGGTCATCTCCAGCCACCAGTCGACACCGGCCCGCACCGACGACTCGTCGCCGGTCTCGACGACCAGCCGCCGGGTGGTGTGCAGCAACCCGGTCGGGTCGTGCTCCACCAGCCGGTCCAGCCATGCCAGTTGGCGATCGTGCGGAACGCCCGCCAGCGAACGCCCCTGCACGGCCAGCACCTGGAACGGGGCGAGCCGCACCCCGTCCAGACCCTGCGTCGGCCAGCAGTACCGCCGGTATGCCTCCGTGAACAGGCCCGCGTCCGCCGCCCGTTCCCGCTGCTTGACCAGCAGTTCGTCGGCGCCTTCGACGCCTCGTGCCACGGCGGCCTCCAGGGCGGCGACCGCGCCGGGGAACACCGCGCCCGACGCGGCGCCCACGGCGGCGTACTGCTGGCGCAGCAGCCCGGACGCCTTGAGGGACCACGGCATCAACTCGGCGTCCAGCAGGATCCAGTCGGTGTCGAGTTCGTCCCAGAGCCCGGCCTCGTCCACGGCCGTCCGCAGTCTGGCGAGCACCAGCTCACTGACCGTCTCGTCGTTGAAGAACGGCCGCCCGGTCCGTGTGTGCACGACGCCCGTGGGTCCGTCCGTGCCGAACCGCGTCCGTGCCACGTCCGCGTCGCGGCACACCAGGACCACGGCTCGCGAGCCCATGTGCTTCTCCTCGCAGACGACCTTGTCCACGCCGTCCGCCTCGTACTGCGCGAACGCCTCCGAGGGGTGCTCCAGGTAGCCGTCCACCTTCGACGTGCCCGTGGGTGCCATCGTCGGCGGCAGGTAGACCAGCAGCTGCGGGTCCACGGCGAACCGGCTCATGACTTCGAGCGCCGCCGCCGCGTTCTCCTCGCGGACCGCGACCCGGGCGTGCTCCCGGGTCTCCACGACCCGCCGCCCGATGACGTCGGCGAGGTCGAGCGGACGCCCGTCGTGCCCGCCGGGTGCCTCGGTGAGCAGCGGCCTGACCGGTTCGTACCAGACCTTCTCGGCCGGTACGTCGACGAGTTCGCGCTCCGGCCAGCGCAGCGCGGTCATCTTCCCGCCGAACACCGCGCCGGTGTCCAGGCAGATGGTGTTGTTGATCCACGAGGTGTTCGGAACGGGCGTGTGCCCGTAGACGACTGCCGCACGGCCCCGGTAGTCCTCGGCCCACGGGTAGCGCACCGGCAGGCCGAACTCGTCGGTCTCACCGGTCGTGTCCCCGTACAGGGCGTGGGAGCGGACGCGTCCCGAGGTGCGGCCGTGGTACTTCTCGGGCAGCCCGGCGTGGCAGACGACGAGGTTGCCGCCGTCCAGGACGTAGTGGCTGACCAGGCCGTCGATGAAGTCCTTCACCTCTTCCTTGAAGCCGTCCTTCTCCTTCTCCAACTGCTCGATGGTCTCGGCGAGTCCGTGGGTGTGCTGGACGTTCCTTCCCCTGAGCCAACGTCCGAGCTTGTTCTCGTGGTTCCCGGGCACGCACAGCGCGTTTCCGGAACCCACCATTCCCATGACGCGGCGCAGCACACCGGGGCTGTCCGGGCCCCGGTCGACGAGGTCGCCGACGAACACGGCGGTACGTCCCTCGGGGTGCGCCCCGTCCTCGTAGCCCAGCTTCGCGAGCAGCGTTTCCAGTTCGGAGCGGCAGCCGTGGATGTCGCCGATGATGTCGAAGGGGCCGGTGAGGTGAGTGAGGTCGTTGTAGCGCTTCTCCAGGACGATCTCCGCGGCGTCGACCTCCTCGACGCTGCGCAGGATGTGCACCTTGCGGAAGCCCTCGCGCTCCAGTCCGCGCAGCGAGCGGCGCAGTTCGCGCTTGTGCCGCTGGATGACGTGGCGGGGCATCCCCGCCCGGTCGGGGCGCTGGGCATTGCGGGCCGCGCAGACCTCTTCGGGCAGGTCGAGGACGATGGCGATCGGCAGGACGTCGTACTTCCTGGCGAGCTGGACGAGCTGCTTGCGGCTCTCGGCCTGGACGCTGGTGGCGTCGACGACGGTGAGCCGCCCGGCTTCCAGGCGCTTGCCCGCGATGTAGTGCAGGACGTCGAAGGCGTCGCGGCTGGCGCTCTGGTCGTTCTCATCGTCGGCGACCAGGCCCCGGCAGAAGTCCGAGGAGATGACCTCGGTGGGCTTGAAGTGCTTGCGCGCGAAGGTCGACTTGCCGGAGCCGGTGGCTCCGACGAGCACGACGAGGGACAGGTCGGTGACCGGCAGCCTGCGCGGTGCGGTGGTGCTCGGTGATTCTTCGGCGGTGGTGCTCATGCGGCCTTCGCCTCCTTCTTCGCTTCGTCGCTGGTGGTAGGGGTGGTGTTCTCGTGGACCGGTGTCATCGTGAAGACCGCCATCTGGGTGGGCGGGCCCACCTCCGGGTCGTCCGGCCCGACGGGCACGAACTCGACCCCGTACCCGTGCCGCTCGGCCACCTCGCCCGCCCAGCCACGGAACTCCTCCCGCGTCCACTCGAAGCGGTGGTCACCGTGCCGCACGTGCCCGGCCGGAAGGGTCTCCCAGCGGACGTTGTACTCGACGTTCGGCGTCGTCACGATCACCGTGCGCGGTCGCGCGGCCCCGAAGACCGCGTACTCCAGCGCGGGCAGCCGCGGCAGGTCGAGGTGCTCGATGACCTCGCTGAGCACGGCGGCGTCGTACCCGGTCAGCCGCTTGTCGGTGTACGTCAGTGACCCCTGGATCAGCGAGACGCGCTCGGCCTGCCGCTCGCCCATCCGGTCCAGCCCGAGCCGCCGCGAGGCGATGGTGAGTGCGCGCACGGACACGTCGACACCCACGATCTCGGTGAACTTCACGTCCTTCAGCAGCACCTGCACCAACTGCCCCTGCCCGCACCCGAGGTCCAGCACCCGCCCGGCCCCGGCCGCCCGCAGCGCACCGAGGATCGCCTCGCGGCGCTGCTCGGCGAGCGGCGTCGGACGCTCGTCGGCCTCGGCGGGCCCGGACTCCTCGGCCACCGCGTTGTCGAGCTCCTCGACGGCGATGTCGTCGGCGTCGGCGAGCCGCGCCAGTTCGAGGCGCTGTGTCGCCTGCCGGGTGAGCCCCCAACGGCGCGACAGGTAGCGGCTGGTGATCAGCTTCTGCTCGGGGTGCGACGGCAGCCAGCCCTCACCGGCTCGCAGCAGCTTGTCGACCTCGTCGGGCGAGACCCAGTAGTGCTTGGAGTCGTCGAGCACCGGCAGCAGTACGTAGAGGTGCCGCAGCGCATCGGCCAGCCGCAGCTCCCCCTCCAGCGTCAGCTGTACGTAGCGGGATTCGCCCCACTCCGGGAACTGCGCGTCCAGCGGCACGGGCACCGCCTCCACGGTGCTCCACCCGAGCGGCGCGAAGAGCGACCGCACCAGCTCGGCGCCGCCGCGCGCGGGCAGCGCGGGCACCTCGATGCGCAGCGGCATCGGCTGCTCGACGCGCTCCGGGCGGGCGTTGCACACCCCGTGCAGGGCGCTCTTGAACACGGTGCTCAGTGCCACCGCGAGCAGCGACGACGCGGCGTACGGGCGGTCGTTGACGTACTGGGCGAGCGCCAGGTCGGGAGAGCCGCCGCGCCCCTTGCCCTTGCCGCGCCGCACCAGCGCCACCGGATCGACCTCCAGGAGCAGCGCGGCCGTGCAGCGCTCGGCGTTCGCCTCGGGGTAGAGGACGTGCGCCGTGCCGTGGGAGGTGGAGAACGACTGCTTCCGGTCGGGATGCTTGTGCAGCAGAAATCCGAGATCGGTCGCCGGGCGTTCCTGGGTTCCGGTGGTACTGATCGTCATGAACACGCGTCCGAGTATCGCCCGGTTCGCCCACTGTGACCATGGCTTTTACGGGACCTGGCAGAGCCACGTCGCAGTCGGCGCGGCAGTCCGACGGCTCAGTCCCGGGCCCGTGCCCGCGCGGCCAGCGCGGCGATCTGCTCCGGCCCGACCCGGCAGCAGCCGCCGACCAGGCGTGCCCCGGCGGCCTGCCACCCCCGCACCCGGGCGGCGTCGAACGTGCCGTCGCCCCGCCAGCCCCGCCCGGCCGCGTCCCACTCCTCACCGCTGTTCGGATAGACGACGACCGGCTTGCCGGTCTCCCCGGCGGCGATCTCCACCGCACGGTCCACGTCCCCGGGCTCGCAGCAGTTCACGCCGACCGCGATCACCTGGTCGTTCCCCGCCGCCAGGGCGAACGCCCCGGCCAGCGGCTGACCGGCGCGGGTCTTCTCCCCCTCGACGCTGTACGACAGCCAGACCGGCACGCCGCACCCCTCGGCCGCACGCAGCAGCGCCTGCGCCTCGTCGACGTCGGGCACCGTCTCCAGGGCCAGGACGTCGGGCCCTGCTGCGGCCAGCGTCTCGATCCGCGACCGGTGGAACCGCTCCAGCTCCCCCACCGACAGCCCGTACCGCCCCCGGTACTCGCTGCCGTCCGCGAGCATCGCGCCGTACGGCCCGACCGAGGCCGCCACCCACACGGGATGCTCCACGCCCTGTGCCGCCGCACGGGCCAGTGCGACGCTGCGCCGCAGCAGCCCCGAAGCCTCGTCCCGGCCGACGCCCCGTTGCGCGAACCCCTCGTAGGTCGCCTGGTAGCTGGAGGTGATCAGCACCCGGGCGCCCGCCCGTACGTACGCCGCGTGCGCCGCCTCGACCTGCTCGGGGGCGTCCGCGAGGAGCCGGGCCGACCAGAGCGCGTCGGAGAGGTCGCAGCCCTGCGACTCCAACTGGTTGGACAGCCCGCCGTCGAGGACGAGGTCCCCTTCGGCGAGCGCGGCGGCGAGCGTACGGGTGGGCTTCACGGTGACTCCTGGACGACGTGCACGGGACCGGCGGCGGGCGGGCGTCCGCCCGGTGGGCGTCAGTTCAACTGGGACAGCACCTGCGAGGAGATCAGATCCAGGTGGTCGAGGTCGTCCAGGTCCAGCATCTGGAGATACACCCGGGACGATCCGACCTCCGCGAACTGCCCGATCCGGTCGACCACTTCGGCGGGCGAGCCCGCCAGTCCGTTGGCCTTGAGTTCGTCCACCTCCCGTCCGACGGCCGCCGCCCGGCGGGCCACTTCCGCGTCGTCCTTGCCCACGCACGCCACCAGGGCGTTGGAGTACACCAGATCGCCCGGCTTCCGTCCGGCCTCCGCTGCCGCCGCCCTGACCCGGCCGAACTGGCGGGCGGTGTCGTCCAGCGAGGCGAACGGGATGTTGAACTCGTCTGCGTACTGCGCGGCCAGCCGGGGCGTCCGGACCGCTCCGTGGCCGCCGATCAGCACCGGCACCTTGGCCTGCGCCGGTTTGGGCAGTGCGGGCGAATCGGTGAGCCGGTAGTGCTTCCCCTCGTAGGTGAAGGTCCTGCCGACCTCCGTCTCCCACAGCCCCGTCACGATCGCCAGTTGCTCCTCCAGCCTCCCGAACTTCTCCTTGGGGAAGGGGATTCCGTATGCCTTGTGCTCGTCCTCGAACCAGCCTGCCCCCAGGCCCAGTTCGACGCGTCCGCCCGACATCTGGTCGACCTGCGCCACCTGGATGGCCAGCACGCCGGGAAGGCGGAACGTGCCCGCCGTCATGAGCGTCCCGAGCCGGATCCGCTTGGTCTCCCGCGCCAGCCCGGCGAGCGTGATCCAGGCGTCGGTGGGGCCGGGAAGGCCGTCGGCGGACCCCATGGCCAGATAGTGGTCGGAGCGGAAGAACGCCTCGAATCCCAGGTCCTCGGTGGCCTTGGCGACGGTCAGCAGTTTCTCGTAGCTCGCCCCTTGCTGGGGCTCGGTGAAGATTCGAAGATCCATGACTTCATCCTGCACCTTCGAACTGCCGTCAACCCCGTTGGTCTCATCTGTCCCCCATCTGCCCGGTCGAGTGAAAATTCGTCCACGTGAGGGTCCTCGCACTGCCGTGTCAGTGACCGGTGCCCCCAGCATTCGTTTGCTCTGGCGGAGCCGGACAGCCCGGCCCGCGCGCCGACGACCGTTGCCGGGGCGTTGATAGCAACACCGCTCTCCCCCATCGGGAGGGCCAGGGCCGAGGAGGCCGCCATGTCCCAGGAAGCCGTGCCCGAACAGGCCGCGTCCGCGAATCCGGTACCGCAGTCCGTACCGGGCCAGCAGGCCGCCCCGAAGGGTCTGTTGCAGCAGATGGAGGAACTGATGGCGGCGCTTACCGCCGACCTCTCGCAGCTCGACGCCGATCTTCAGACGACGGGCGACCGCCCGCCGACCACCGGCCCCTCCGTCGAGGAACACCGGGAGGAACGCGTCTCCGGCCGCCACGGCGAAAGCCAGCACGGAGACGGCCAGCACGGAGACAGCCGGTACGGAAGCGCCCGGTCCGACGAGGGCCGGTCCGGCGAGCGTCATCCCGGCGATCTCGGCCGGTCCTACTGACCGGAACAGGGTCATGACGACCCCGCCGCCGAGTCATGGGCCGCGCCCTGCAACCTGCCGTGCTCCCACACCGTGAGCCGGCGCAGCAGGCCGCGCACCCGGTCGTTCGACTCGTCGGCGGCGTCGATCGCCTCGATCGTCTGCCAGTAGAACCCGCCCTCGTCGGCGGCACAGGCGACCCCGACCAGCGCGATCCCCACTTCCCCCAGCAGTCCGCTCAACTCGTCCAACGCGCCTCGCGCGTCCGGGACTTCCGTGAGGCGGGCGGCTCGCGGCCCGTGATCGGGGGGTTGCCCCACGAGTAAGCCGGACCACTCCCGCCCGCCGTCGCCCGGCGGAAGCCAGTCGATCGTCCCGCAGCCCCGCCCGCCCGCCTCACAGAGGCCCTGTGCCTCGCCCCGGAGTTCCGGCGGCCCTTTCACCGCCAGCATTCCGCCGATCGCCTGGGTCAGCGCCTGCGCCTGCCACGCTTCCATCAGGATCTCCAGCGACGCCTGACTCCGCGCCAGCGCGTGTCTGCTGACCCTGACGAGTCTCACCGCGTCCATCAGCCACCCCCGTTACCGTCCCGCTGTCATCCCGCCGCGGTCCCACTCACTCCTCAGTTCACTACCCAGAGTGAGGGGAAAGGGCCCGGAAAGCCAGGGCTATACGTAAATCTGTGGACACAGCGAGGGTTGTGGACATCGTCGTCACTCCGAAGAGTGACGAACTCCGTTTTCCGGAACGGGAAACCGGGTCTCATTGCGATCAATCTTGGCCGCGAGGGCCGCCAGCGGGTCGATCCCCAGCACCTCGCAGAACTGCAGCAGATAGGCGAGCACGTCCGCGACCTCGTCGGCGACGCGATGCGCGGACTCCGGCTCCTCCATCACGCGCGCGGACTGCTCGGGCGTCAACCACTGGAAGATCTCGACCAGTTCGGAGACCTCGACGCTCAGCGCGGCAGCCAGATTCTTCGGCGTGTGGTACGGCCCCCAGTCCCGTGCCGCCGCGAACGCGGCAAGCCGCCGCTGAAGCGCGGCCACGTCGGGCACGGAGCCCGCCGCCCCGGCCACACGCATCACGTCAGCCGCCCCCACCTCCCCGGTCCTGCCCTCCGCGCCCGTCACCTCAGCCGCTCCTTCCCCTTCGTCCACTTCGTCCACGCCCGCCACCGCTTCCGCCTCGTCGCTCACGTCCCCAGGTCTACCACCGTCGCCCCGTCCACCCCTCGTACCCCCGAGCCGTCCGACACCGTACCGACCAGCCTGATGTGCCCGCGCCCGCACATCTTCCCGGCCAGCTCCCCGATCGCCCGCGCCTGGCGGGCGTCGAGCCCCCGGTCGAACCCGTCGACCAGCACCGCGAGCGCCTGGTACGCGTCCGGCACCTCGGCCACGTACGCCATGTCCAGCACCCCGGGCCCGGTCAACAGGACGAGGGCGATGGCCAGGTAGCGCAGTTCGCCGTCGCCGAGACGTCCGAAGGGGGTCGCACCCCGCGCGCCCCGGCCGAGCACCGCGCGCACCGTCCGTCCCGCCAGTTCCTCCGTCGTCAGGTCCTCGACGGTGCCCGCGCAGCCCTCCTTCGCCGCGGCGACGAACACCGCGTGCCGGATCGCGCATTCCTTCCCGGTGCGCCGCAGCACCGCGGCCAGGTTGTCGCAGCCCCGGCGCAACAGCCCCTCGTCCACCGGGACCGGCACCCGCATGCGCTGCGGCTGCGGATCGCACACGTACACCGAGCGCAGCGCCACGAGTACCTGCTCGGCGGCGGCGAGCACCTGCCGCTCCCCCTCCGTCCGGCCCGCCAGCCGCAGCGGCAGCAACGCCGTCCCGAGCCGGTCGTCCGGCAGCGGCGCACGCGTCACCGGGACCGCGCCCGCCGTGTGCCAGGCAGCCTGCACCGTGCGCCGCCCCGGGTCGCGCAGCACGGTGGTCAGCAGTTCCCGCCCCTCGCACGTCAAACGTTCGCTGACGATGCGGAGTTCCGGCTCCGCCTGGACGGCCAGATCGAGCCGTACGGGTCCGGCGGGGCCGTCCACGGTGCAGCCGATCCGGAAGCCGCGCCTCCCCTGGCCGTCGGCGACCGCGCGCTCCGGGACACGGCCCGCCGGATCGGGGAACACCTCGTCGAGCACGTCGCCCGCGCCGAGGCGGGCCAGCGCGTCGTACATCTCCAGCACGGTCGTCTTGCCGCTGCCGCTCGGTCCCGCGAAGAAGGTCAGCGGGCCGAGCGGGAAGACCGCTCCGCGGTGCGGGCCGAAGGCGGAGAGCCGCAGCTCGGTGACTTCGGGCCGGTGCGGGCGGACGGGAGGAACGGGCAGCCGTAAGGGCGAAGGCACAGTCATGATGCGGACGTTATGCATCCGCATCAGTGACGAACCGTTACGCCTCTACAGCCTTCCTACGAACGGGGGACATGACGCACGGGGGCCCTGCCCACGGGAACCTCACGCACGGGGAACCGCCGCCGCCTCGACGCCCTCGACCTCCATGCCGACCGGGGCCAGCAGGAACACGTTCCGGTCCACCCGGTGCATACCGCTGCCGAGCCCGAAGACCACACCACTGCTGAAGTCCAGGATCCGCTTGGCCACGTCGGTCTCCGCGCTGGTCAGGTCCAGCAGTACCGGGATCTGCGCGATCAGGTACTCGGCGACCTCCCGGGCGTCCGAGAAGACCTCCACCCGCAGCACGACCATCCGCCGCCGCTCAGCCGCCTCGTACTCCTGCGGCATCGTGCGGTGATCGGTCCTGGACGGCCATTCGTTGCGGCTGCGCAGCGGTACCACCTGGGCGAGCCCGTCCCACTGCTCGTCGGTGACGTCATACCTGCTCACCGGACCACCCCACCCACGCGCTGTATCTGCATCCGGCAATTCTGACGCCCCTCACCCGTACGGCCTACCAGCGACACGGTACGGATCGGGATCTGCCGCACATTCCCCCGACGCGCGGACGCCCCGGAGGGCACCCCGCGGCACCACAGCGGCCCGGCACCGTGACGCTCGGTGCCGGACCACTGTGGTGCCGCGACCTCGGTGAGGGGATGCCCAGCACCTTCTTCCAGGTGCTCGGCGCAACCTCTACGAGGTGGTCACGCGCGCTGCCAGAGGGCGGGCACGTTCGGGGGCTCCCACCCCGGCTGCGCCTGGTGCCCCTGGAGGCAGCGGTAGGTGGCTCCGCCGTACGTCACCTGGGCTCCGGTGGCGTAGACGGTGCCCGCGGCCCAGGTCCCGCCGGGTTCACCCGGACCCGGACCGGGACCTGGACCGGGGTCCTTGGTGGTGGTGAGCGTCAGGCCGTACCCCTGGAGCAGCGGGTTGATCGGCTGGTAGAACGTGGTGCCGCCGGAGCTGCAGTTGCCGGAGCCTCCGGAGGTGACGCCCTGCGCCTGGCTGCCGGAGATGAACGAGCCGCCGGAGTCACCGGGCTCGGCGCACACCGTGGTGCGTGTCACACCACTGATGGTGCCCTCGGGGTAGGTGACGCTGGTGTTGTGCTGCTGGATGGTGCCACAGTGCCAGCCGGTGGTGGACCCCGAGCGGCAGACGGAGGCGCCCACGGCGGCCTGCGTGGAGCCCGCCACCTGGACACCGCTGCCCTGGACGTTCGGAGTCGACGTCCAGTTGGCGTTGGTGGCGACCCAGGCGGTGTCGCGGCCGGGGAAGGTGGACGCCTGGAAGGAGCCCTGGGCGACCTGGTTGTAACCGGTGGTGGTGGTTCCGGCCCGGCCGCAGTGGCCCGCTGTCGCGAAGCCCTGCTGGGTGCCCCGGGTGATCGCGAAGCCGACGGAGCAGCGCCCGCTGCCGTTCATGTAGTACGCGTCGCCGCCGCGTATGTCGTACAGCGGACGCGGCTGCTGTACGGACGCCTCCACGCGGACGAGCGAGGGGGCGATGCCCGCGGCCTTCACGAGCGCCTTCGCGGCGGCCGGTCGGACCGCCTGGAGCGTCACCTTGTTCGTCCTGACGTTCACGAAGCGCACGGGCACCGCCGTCGCGGCACTCCCGACAGCAACCTTGTCGATCTTCGCGAGGGCCGCGTCGAGCTGCTTCAGGGTGTGCGGTACGACGAGAGCTCGGGCGCCCTGTGCCGTGATGGACGCGACGTCGGAGGTGTCGGTGGTGGCGACGGTCAGGGTCGCGGAGTCGGCGCCCTGGACCCAGGCTCCGGCGAAGTCCCGGCCGAGCGCGTTCTGCAGGCGGCCCGCGGTGGCACCGGCGTCGGCTTCGTTGGCCAGTCGAGCCGTGGCCTGTGCGGCGGTGACGCCGAGGTCGCGCTGCATGGCGCGCAGCAGTTCGGGGGATGCCTCGCCGACGCCCAGGGTGTCCGCGGCGGATGGCGCTGTGGGGGCGGCGGGCGCGGTGGGGGCGGCGGACGCGGTACCCGGCAGCCCGGCCAGCACGAGCGCACCGACCGCGGCGAAAGCGGCACAGGCCGCTTTGGCGTGTCTGTGGAGCATGGGGGGTCTCCTCGTTCTCAGGGGGCACTGAGAACATTGGAGCCTTCAACCACTTTGCGGGAACTGCCAGTTGCCCCCTCGCTCGGTGTTATGGGGCACATTCGCGCCACCGGCGCGGGCCGCCCGCTCCCGTCGACGCCGTAAGAACGCCTCCGGGAGAGGGCGGGGACCGCAAGCCGTCAGGAGTGCGTGAAGTCCGGCGGGCGCTTCTCCACGAAGGCCGCCATTCCCTCCTTCTGGTCGGCTGTCGCGAACACGGCGTGGAAGAGCCTGCGTTCGAAGCGCACGCCCTCCGCGAGGGTCGTCTCGAAGGCCCGGGACACCGCTTCCTTCGCCATCATCGCCACCGGCAGGGACATCCCCGCGACCGTTTCGGCGACGGCGAACGCCTCGGCGAGGAGTGCGTCCGAGGGCACCACGCGGGAGACCAGCCCGGCCCGTTCGGCCTCCTCGGCGTCCATGGTGCGGCCGGTGAGGCACATCTCCATGGCTTTGGCCTTGCCGACCGCCCGGGTCAGCCGTTGCGAGCCGCCGATGCCGGGGATGACACCGAGTTTGATCTCCGGCTGCCCGAACACGGCGCTGTCGGAGGCGAGCAGGATGTCGCAGAGCATCGCCAGCTCGCAGCCGCCTCCCAGTGCGTAGCCGGAGACGGCGGCCACCGTCGGCGTACGCAGGCCACCGAGCCGGTCCCAGGCGCTGAACCAGTCGTTCAGGTACATGTCCGGGTAGCCTCGCGGCCGCATCTCCTTGATGTCGGCACCTGCGGCGAACGCCTTGGGCGAGCCGGTGAGGACGACACAGCCGATGTCCGGGTCCCGGTCGAGGTCCGCCGTCGCGGCGACGACCTCGTTCATCACCTGGAGGTTGAGCGCGTTGAGCGCCTGCGGCCGGTCGAGGGTCAGGAGCGCGGTGCGCCCCTTGCGCTCGACACGGATGGTCTCGTACGTGTTCACGCGTCCTCCTCGCCCGTGCCCCTGTGCACTTGGGTGGGTTCCCTTTCCGTACGCGACACCCTCGCGGGTTCCCTTTCCGTACCTACGACTTCCGTACCTACGACGGGCTCGCGTTCCCTTTCCGTACCTACGACCGCCGTGAGTTCCCTTTCCGCACTCACTGCTGACCGTTCCCTGACCGCCGAGACGATCCCGGAGAAGTCCTTCTCGGCACCTGTCCCCTGGGCGTAGGCGGCGTACAACTCGGCTGCACGAAGGCCCAGTTCCGCGTCGACACCGCCCGCCCGCGCCGCGTTCGCCGCCAGCCCCAGGTCCTTGGCCATCAGCGGTGCGGCGAAGCCCGGCCGGTGGTCGCGGTTGGCAGGACTGCCCGGCACGGGTCCCGGCACCGGGCAGTTCGCGGTGAGCGCCCAGCACTGGCCGGACGCCGTGGAAGCCACGTCGTACAGGGCCTGGTGCGACAGGCCGAGGCTCTCGGCGAGGACGAACGCCTCGCTGACGGCGATCATCGAGACGCCCAGGATCATGTTGTTGCAGATCTTCGCGGCCTGACCGGCACCCGGCTTCCCGCAGTGCACCGCCTTGCGCCCCATGGCCGCCAGCAGCGGCTCCGCCTCGGTGAACTCCGGCGTGTCACCGCCCGCCATGAAGGTCAGCGTGGCCGCCTCCGCGCCCACCACTCCCCCGGACACCGGGGCGTCCAGGGACCGCATCCCGGCGGCTCCCGCGGCCTCGTGGGCCGTACGGGCGTCGGCGACGTCGATGGTCGAGCAGTCGACGAACAGGGTGCCAGGACGGGCGGCGGCCAGCAGTCCCTGCTCGCGGTAGAGGGCCAGGACGTGCCGCCCGGCAGGGAGCATCGTGATCACCACGTCCGCCGCCGCGGCGGCCTCGGCCGCCGATGCGGCCGGTTCCACTCCGGTTGCGGCGGCCGTGGCGAGCAGGTCGGGGAGCAGGTCGTGGCCGAGGACCCGGTGGCCCGCCCTGACGAGGTTGGCGGCCATCGGGCCGCCCATGTGGCCGAGCCCGATGAAGGCGACAGTGCTCACCAGGGCACCTCCTGCGAGGCCGAGTCGGAGGACGAGGACAGGGAGAGGTCGCCGCCGGGCGGCGGTGCGAAGTAGCGCGCGACGTCCGCCTGCGTGACCTCGCTCAGTGACGCGGGCCGCCAGCGCGGGCGACGGTCCTTGTCGATCACCTGCGCGCGGATGCCCTCCACGAGGTCGTACGACGTCAGAGCGGCGCAGGAGACCCGGTACTCCTGCTCCAGGACCCTTTCCAGGGGGCCCAGTTCACGCGCCCCGCGCAGGGCCGTGAGCGTCACCTTCAGGGCGGTGGGCGACTTGGTGGCGAGCGTGTCCGCGGCCTCCGCCGCCGCCCGCGAGCCGTGGGCGCGCAGCCGGGACACGATCTCCTCGACGGTGTCGGCGCTGTAGCAGGCGTCGATCCAGTGCTGGTGCTCGGCGAGTTCGCCGGGTGGTGCCTGTCGGACGAAGGACGTGAGGACGTTACGGACCGGCCGCAGCGCCAGGTCCTGCCGCAGCCGAGGCAGATCCGCCTGCGGTACGAAGTGGTCGGCGAGACCGCACAACAGAGCGTCCCGCGCGCCCAGTTGGACCCCGGCGAGCGCCACATGCGTGCCCAGCTCGCCGGGTGCCAGGGCGAGCAGGTAGGTGCCGCCGACGTCGGGCACGAAGCCGATCCCGGTCTCCGGCATGGCGATGCGAGAGCGTTCCGAAACGATACGGACACTTCCGTGCGCACTCACGCCAACGCCGCCGCCCATCACGATGCCGTCCATCAGGGCGACGTACGGCTTCGGGTAGCGCGCGATCCGGGAGTTGAGCCGGTACTCGTCCCGCCAGAAGGCGGCAGAGGCACTTCCCGGCGTACCGCCCGACGCACTCGCCCCGGCCCCCTCAGACCCCCGGGAATCCCCGGAACGTGCGTCCTCATAGATGCTGCGGATGTCTCCTCCCGCGCACAGCCCCCGCTCCCCCGCCCCCGTGAGCACCACCGTCTCGACGGCCGGATCGCGCTCCCCTGCGGTCAGCGCCGCGTCGAGGGCCCGTACCATCTCGTGGTTCAGGGCGTTCAGGGCGCGGGGGCGGTTGAGTACCAAGGTGGCCGCCCGCCCCTCCCGACCGCACAGAACAGCGTCCCCGGAGGCGTCCACGGGGCTCGCCGCCCGGCTTACCGGGCTCACCGGAACGCCTCCGTCAGCCCGCGGGCCACGATGACGCGCATGATCTCGTTGGTTCCTTCCAGGATCTGGTGGACCCGGAGGTCACGGACGATCTTCTCGACGCCGTACTCGGTCACGTAGCCGTAGCCGCCGTGCAGTTGCAGGGCGCGGTCGGCGACGGAGTATCCGGTGTCGGTGGCGAAGCGTTTCGCCATCGCGCAGAGCTGTGGGGCCGCCGGGTCGCCCCGGTCCGTCGCCCCGGCCGCCTGCTGCACCAGCGAGCGGGCGGCGGCGAGTTCCGTCGCCATGTCCGCCAGCCGGAACTGGAGCGCGGAGGAGTCGAGCAGCCGCCCTCCGAAGGCTTTCCGGTCGGCGAGGTACGTGAGGCTCTGGTGGAGGGCACTGCGGGCACCGCCCAGCGAGCAGGCGGCGATGCCGAGCCGCCCGCCGTTCAGGGCGTTCATGGCGATGCGGAAGCCGTCGCCGACGCGCCCGAGCAACCGGTCGGCGCGGACGCGCACGCCGTCCAGGACGACTTGGCGGGTGGGCTGCGCGTTCCAGCCCATCTTCGTCTCGTTCGGCCCGAAGGAGAGTCCGGGGTCGTCCTTGTCGACGAGGAACGCGGAGATGCCGCCCGCCCCTTCGCCGCCGGTGCGCGCCATCACGACGTACACCTGCGATACGCCCGCCCCGGAGATGAACTGCTTCACCCCGGTGAGGACGAAGTCGTCGCCGTCGCGCTCCGCGCGGGTGGTGAGGGCAGCGGCGTCGGAGCCCGCGCCCGGTTCGGTGAGGCAGTAGCTGCCGAGGTCCTCCATGGAGCACAGCCGGGGCAGCAGACGTGCTCGCTGTTCCCCGGAGCCGTACGCGTCAATCATCCAGGCGACCATGTTGTGGATGGAGAGGTAGCCCGCGACGGACGGGCAGCCGGAGGCCAGTGCCTCGAAGATCAGGACTCCGTCGGAGCGGCCGAGGCCGCTGCCGCCGACGTCCTCGCGGACGTACACCCCGCCGAGCCCGAGCCCTGCGGCCTTGCGCAGCACGTCGACGGGGAAGTGCTTGTCCTGGTCCCAGCGGACGGCGTACGGGGCCAGCTGGTCCTGGGCGAAGTCCAACGTCGTCTCCACGAGGGCCTGTTGGTCCTCCGACAGTACGGCTGAGGTCGTCATGGCGCTCATCCCATGGTCGGGATCGTGAAGCTCGCGCCCTCCTTGGCCCCGGAGGGCCAGCGCGAGGTGACGGTCTTCGTACGGGTGTAGAAGCGGATGGCGTCGGGCCCGTGCTGATTGAGGTCGCCGAAGCCGGACCGCTTCCAGCCGCCGAAGGTGTGATAGGCGACGGGCACCGGGATGGGCACGTTGACGCCGACCATGCCGGTGTTGACGCGGCGGGTGAAGTCGCGGGCGGTGTCGCCGTCGCGGGTGAAGATGGCGACACCGTTTCCGTACGGGTGCTCGCTGGGCAGCCGCAGCGCCTCCTCGTAGTTCTCGGCGCGTACGACGCAGAGCACGGGCCCGAAGATCTCCTCCCGGTAGATGCGCATCTTCGGGGAGACCCGGTCGAAGAGGGAGGCTCCGGCGAAGAAGCCGTTCTCGTGTCCCGGGAGCATGAAGTCCCGTCCGTCGACGACGAGTTCCGCCCCTTCCACGACCCCGATGTCGACATAGCGGCGCACCCACTCCTGCGCGTCCTTGCTGACGAGGGGCCCGAAGTCGGCCTCGGGATCGTCGGAGCGTCCGATCCGGAGGGCTCCGACACGTTCCTTGAGCGCCGCGACGAGCCGGTCCGCGGTCTCCTCGCCGACCGGCACGGCCACGGAGATCGCCATGCAGCGCTCCCCCGCCGATCCGTAACCCGCGCCGACGAGGGCGTCGACGGCCTGGTCGAGGTCGGCGTCCGGCATCACGATCATGTGGTTCTTGGCACCGCCGAAGCACTGGGCGCGCTTGCCGTGGGCGGCCGCGGTGGCGTACAGGTGCGCGGCGACCGGGGTGGAGCCGACGAAGCCGAGCGCGCCGACGCGAGGATCTTCCAGGAGGGTGTCGACGGCTTCCTTGCCGCCGTTGACCACGTTGAGGACACCGGGCGGCAGCCCGGCCTCCAGGAAGAGTTCCGCAAGCCGCAGGGGTACGGAGGGGTCCCGCTCCGAGGGTTTGAGGATGAAGGCGTTTCCGCAGGCGAGGGCGGGTGCGGCCTTCCACAGCGGGATCATCGCGGGGAAGTTGAAGGGGGTGATTCCGGCGACGACGCCGATCGGGGAGCGCAGCGAGTGGACGTCGATGCCGGTGCCCGCGTTGTCGGTGAACTCACCCTTGAGGAGATGGGGAATCCCGGCTGCGAACTCCACTACCTCCAGGCCGCGTTGGAGGTCACCGTGCGCGTCGGCGACGGTCTTGCCGTGCTCGGACGACAGCAGCCGGGCGAGGGAGTCGCGCTCCTCTTCGACGAGCTGGAGGAAGCGCAGCAGGACGCGGGCGCGCCGCTGGGGGTTCCAACCGGCCCATTCGTGCTGGGCGTTGACGGCATCGGTGATGGCGGCCTCGGTGTCGGCGCGGCCCGCGAGGGGCACGCGCGCCTGCACCGTGCCGTCGTTGGGGTCGTACACGTCGCCGAAGAGGCCGGAGGTGCCGACGGTGTGCTTGCCGCCGACGAAGTGGGTGAGTTCTCGGACCATGGAGTGCCTGCTCTCGTCAGGTGAGATCCGGGGGAGGGCACGGCGGACCGCCGACGGGCGCACGGGTGCGTGCGGTGCCGGTGGACGCCGTGGGACAGGGGACGACGGGACCGCGTACGGGGCGATGCGCGCGCGGGGAGGCGCGGGCGGGTCCCTCGTACGGGTTTCGAAGTCCTATGAGCGCAGGGTGAGTTGAGTGCGCCCCGCCGGATCACCAGGGTCGTGGGTACAAACCGGTGCCATGCGTGTCTGCTCCATCCTCGTGGAAAACACGGAACGTTCCGCGGCCGGTATCCTGACTCCCGGATCTCCGCGTGCCGCCCGCCTTCCCGACCGGCCCCTCAGGGCCTCGTCAGTGGCGAGTGGTGACAGCACACTCCCCGGTCACAGTGGCGGGACCGTGCCGGATTCACACCGGCTTCCCTGCACCGCGGACCTTGTCCCACGACGATATAGTTGGACGTCCTAGTAAGTCCACCCCCCACCTTCCGCCACTAACTCCCCTCACCTGTAAGCCCGTTCTCCGCTCACAGTCGAGGCAGGACGGGCCACCGCAGACCCCAACAAGGGTGACCCGTGTGGCGGTTCGGGAGAACTCCCGTCCGAACCGTGGTGGTCTTCTGATCGTTTGGTAGGCATCCTGTTCGATCATGGGTGGCACAGTGGGCGTCCGCTCGGGGTGGGCCGTGGCGAGGAGAAGGCGCGTGCTGGAGATAGCAGGGGTCGGGGCGGCGGAGGAGCGGGTCTACCGCCTCTTGGTGGAAGTACGGGGTGCGGGCGTGGACGAGATCGTCCAACGGCTCCACATCCGGGAACGCGAGGCGGCGTTGCTTCTGTCCTCCCTGCACGACAAAGGTCTGGTCGGACGGCTGCCGGGCGACGGCGGCATGCGGTACGTACCCGTCCCGCCGGACGTGGCGCTGCAGCCCCTGCTGGCGCGCGGCCAGGAAGCGCTGGAGTGGGCGCGGCGCGGAATGGAACAGCTCGCCGAGGAGTACCGGGCGGACGGTCGGCGCCATGACGCCGGGCAACTGGTCGAGGTGATCACTGGCAGCGGCGCCATCCGCCAGCAGTTGCGCCAACTCGCCTACGGGGCCCGCAGTGACCTGCGGTGGTTCTGCAAAGCCGATCCGGTGGCACTGCGCGCCCAGGACAACGACGAGGAGTTCGAGCTGCTCGCTCAGGGCATCCGCTACGAGGCGATCTACGAACGGGCCTGCCTGGAGCAACCCGGCATGGTCGACAACGTTGCCCAGGGCATCCGCGCCGGTGAAGCGGCCCGCGCCACCAGCACACTGCCCGTGCGCATGGTGATCGTGGACAGTTCCGTCGCCGTCTGCCCGCTGATGCCGGGCGGCGCGACCGCCGCCCGGGGCGAGCCGACCGCCGCCGTCATCCGCAGCAGCAGTCTCCTGGACGCCCTCGTCGCCCTGTTCGACATCCAGTGGGCGGCGGGGACCCCGCTGCACGTCACCGAGGAGGGCGTACTGGCCGACTTCGCCGGCGGCATGGGACCGGGCGCCCGTCTCGCTGACGACGAACGCTATCTGCTCTCGCTGGTCGTCGCGGGCGTGGCGGACAAGTCGATCGCCAGCCAGCTGGGTGTCAGTCACCGCACGGTGCAGCGCCGGATCACCGCACTGATGCAGCGGGCGGGCGCGACGTCGCGTACGCAGCTGGTGTGGCAGGCGGCGCGGCGCGACTGGCTGTCGTAGCGCGACCGGCACTGCCTTAGGACGTACGGCTGCCTTAGGACGTACGGCTGTCTAGGACGTACGGAAGCCGCGGCCGGGGGGTGGTCGCGGCTTCCGGACCTCGCGTACTACCTCAGCGCGTACGCCCGCTCGATCTCCTGCCTCACCTCATTGCCCGCGTCGTCCCAGGCGCGGACCCGCAGCGTGACGTACCCGCTGGTGCGGGCGGTCGAGGGGTGGGTGACCCGGACGCGGTAGGCGCCGTCGCCCCGTCCGGAGGTCTTCGCCGCCTGCCAGTGCCCGCCGTCGTCGTACGAGACGGACACCTCCATGCCCTTCACGGAACGGCCCGTCAGACCGTCCTGGTGGCGGGCGCTCACTCCGAAGACGAAGGACCCGGAGCCGGGGGCGGAGCCCCGGAGGTCGGTGGCCACGTCGTAGTCGAGCTGGAGGAGGGGAAGCAGGGACTGCTTGCCCTCGGCCGGGCGAGGGCCGGTGAACGACCAGCGGGTGCTGGTGGCCCGCGAGAGGGTGCCCTCGGGGCTGGTGCGCTGCACGTCGAGGTCCAACTGGTAACGGCCGTCGTCCCCGCCCGCGGGGAAGACGCCCCACGCCCGGGGGCCTTCGGCGAGGACCTTGCCGTCGTGACGCAGTACGGCGCGGGTCTCGTCGGGGTAGGGGGTACCGGCGTCCTTGCGGGGCAGGGCGTAGCCGTAGTGGCCGGAGGCGGTGTCGGCGAACTCGGGTATGCCGATGGTCAGTTGGCCGCCCTTGCGGAGGGCGAGTCCTTCGACGCCTCGGGGGATCGCCGGGCGTACCACGGGGGCGTACCAGCTCTCCGTGACGTGCTCACCGGGCCGGTAGGTGCGCAGGGGGCCGAGCATGCCCGTCCCCAGTGCCTGAAACGCCCAGGTGTTGCGGGGGTTGACCCAGTGCAGCCACCGGGTGTCGGCGGGACCGCTCAGGTACTCCGTCCGCGCCTGCCCGGTGCGGACGTACCGGGACCGCAGGGCGAGGGCCGTTTCCTCCCACGGACGCCAGGACTCCAGGTTCTCCGCGACGTACCGTGCCCCGCTCGTGGCCGGGTAGCGCGAGGTCACGGTGGCCGTGTTCCTCGGCCCGACCTGGTGGACCACGCGCTCGGGAACGCGCTGCTCGGAGAGCTGTACGACGTCGTAGAGGTAGGGGCTCTCCGGGGTCCCCTTCAACTCCAGCCCGGTGCCCGGCACGCGCAGCCGCTGCGCGGTGGCGTGGGAGGCGTACAGCCCGATCGCCGGCAGCCGCTGGCTCACCGGCTGCCAGGGCGTGGCCGCGTACCTGTTGCCCCCGGCGGTGGTGACGGCGGCCGCGGCTCCGGCGCGGGCGGCCGAGGTCACCGCCTCGTCGTACTCCGACCCTTCCAGTTCCACGAGCACCGCCGCTCCTCGGACGTCCACGCCCCGTGCGCGCAGCGCGTCGTAGTCCTCGGTGCGTCCGCGACCGGCGTCGACGACCCGCAGGCGTCGTACCCCTTCCACGGCGGGAGAGTTGTGGAGCAGGCGGACGGGGACACCGGCCGCGGCGGTGGCGGAGACCGCACGTGCGCCGAGCATCGGTGCGGCCAGCTGCCAGCGCGAGGAGAACTCGAAGGTTCCCTCGGTGAACTCCTTGGTGGGCGTGACGTAGAGGAGCTGTCCGCCGCTGTGCGAGCTGGTGAAGTAGCTGACGAACTCCCGGTCCTTCCTCTTCCAGCGGGTGGAGAAGACCAGCGGACCCCGCTGCTCGGCCCGCTGGGGGGTCCGGATCTCCACGGGTACCGCCTTGCGTGCGTCGAGCACCAGGTCCGTGGCACCGCTCACCCGCAACTGGGGGTCGACCACCAGGCTGTTGATGACGTTGTCCTCCGAGTGCTGCGTGATCACGCCGTGCAGGTAGTAGCTGCCCTGGGGCAGGTCCACCGTCACGCTCTGCCCCGCGGGCACCTCCTGAAAGACGTCGAAGCGGCCCGTGGGGCCCAGCAGGATCAGCGGGGAGATCTCGCCCGGCTTCCCGGCGCGGTCGACGCCGCGCACGGTGACCTTGTGCTTGACCGGGTCCTTCGTCGCGGCGAGAACGGTGTGCGCGACGGCCTGTCCGTCGGCCGAGGTGGCGGTGAGGCGTCCGCCGTACACGCCCTCCGGCAGCGCGGGCGTGTCGAGGGTCACGGCGACGTCGGCAGTGCCGTGGGCGGGCACGGTGACCTGCTGGGGGACGCCCACGGCACCTGCCGGGGCCGGGGAGCCGTAGAGCTTGTCGAAGGTGGTGTTCAGGGTGAGCGACGCGGGCGCGTCACCGTCGTTGGTGTAGGTGACCTTCACCTGCCGCGCGCCCGTGTCCGACGCCAGGGTGCCGAAGGTGGTGGTGCCGGTGGCGCGCACCTGCTGGCGCACCGAGCGGGCCACGTCCACCCGGCCGGCGCCCTGCTCGTAGGCCGTCTGGTCGGGGGCGGTACGCGTCGTGCTCATCAACGCGTCCTTGAGCTGCTGGGCGCTCCAGTCGGGGTGGCGCCCGGCCAGGATCGCCGCCGCGCCCGCCACGTGCGGGGTCGCCATGGACGTGCCCGACGCGGCGGTGTAGGCCGCGTCCACCGGGCGGCCCATGGACGTGCCGGCGGCGCGGGCGGCGGCGATGTCGACGCCGGGAGCGGTGAGGTCGGGTTTGGCGCCGTTGTCCCCGACGCGCGGGCCTCGGCTGGAGAAGGGGGCCAGCTTGTCGTCCCGGTCGACGGCGCCCACGGTCAGCGCTCGCTCCGCGGTGCCCGGGGTGCCCACCGAGTAGTCGGAGCCCGTGTTGCCCGCCGCGACGACGAACAGGGTGCCGGTCTCCGCGCTGAGTTCGTCGAGGGTGAGGCTGAGTACGTCCGTGCCGTCGGTGGGACTGCCGCCCAGGCTCATGCTGACGATGTCGGCGCCCGAGCGGGCGGCCCAGTCCATGCCGCCGATGATGGCGGAGGTCGGGCCGGAGCCCTTGTCGTCGAGCACCTTCCCGATCAGGAGCTTCGCCCCCGGTGCCACGCCTTTGCGCGAGCCGCCCGAGGCGGCGCCGCTGCCGGCGATGGTGGAGGCGACGTGGGTGCCGTGGCCGTGTCCGTCTTTCGCGGTGGGGTCGCTGGTGAAGTTGCGTACTTCGCCGAGTTTCCCGGCCAGGTCGGGGTGGGTGGCGTCGATGCCGGTGTCCAGGACGGCGACGGTCGCGCCCTGTCCTTCGTAACCGGCCTTCCACGCCTCGGGCGCACCGATCTGCGCGGTGCTGCGGTCGAGGGAGGCGTACACCTTCGCGTCCAGCCACAGCTTCTCGACGCCGCCTTCGAAGGCCGCCTTCTTGGACGAGGGAGGGGGCTTCGCGCCGCCCTCGGTGCCGCTCTTGGCGAGCGCGTCGTCGTCGATGGCCTTCCAGAAGCGCCCGGCCTGCTTCTTGTCCGCCTTCAGTGCGGAGGCCCGCAGGCTCTTGATGACCAGGCCCTTGCGCGAACCGGCAGGCGCCCCCTTGGACGTGGGGTCCGTGCCGCCGGTGTAGCGGGCGATCAGCGGGATGGCGGAGGTGTGGGCGTCGTCGTACCCCTGCTTGACCAGGGAGGTGATGTTGAACAGCTGCCGGTCCAGCTTGCCGGAGGAGAGGTACGGGAGCGCGGCGCGGGGCAGCACGTACAACTGCTTGTCGATTTCCAGCTGGGTGAAGTCGGCCTCCGTAGCGCCCGGGGCGGGCTCGACGGAGACGGCCTTCCGGCCGCCGGGGAAGGTCTCCAGCCGCACCCGGTCACCGGTCACGAGCGTGACGGAGGTGACCTGGGGGCGCCCGGTGGGGTTCACGTCGGGGGCGGCGGGCGCTGGGGCGGCGCTCGCGGCGAAGGAGGTGGGGGCCATGGTGGCGATGAGGACGCCTGCCGCCAGAGCGGCGGCGGGGCGAAGCCGTCTGTGCATCGGAACCTTTCCAGGGGGCAAGGAAACGGACACGCGGTGCGGCTACAGACTCGGGCCCCGGTGATCGCCGCACCAGCCTTTTCCGTGCCGCGCTTACGACATGTCGCCAAGACGACACGGCGTACTCCTCCGCGCGTACCGGCGGAATCACCGTGTCCTAGCACCCGCGCGCCCACCCGCTCGACCTCTCGCAGGTTCGGCACGAACGCCACCCCAGCGGCTGTCGCGATCGCGACATGTCACCTCTACGACACGCGACTTGCCTCCTCGCCCGAGGCACCCGACAAGCGGCCCGTGACGCCCCGCTGCCAACGGGGCGGCGGCACGGCACGAGCGCGTCGAGATCGATGTCGAGCGGGAAGGGGACGGGGACAGAGCCTTCTGGGCGGGATCAGCCAGTCGGGAAGTTCGGCGGTCACGGCGTCCTCCAGGCGTTTTCGGGGGACGGTTACGGGCCTAGGTCCTGAGGCGTGGAAACGGCCGCACAACTGGTGCCAGCGCAGTTGATGGCGTCTCCCGGCGAGCCGGACCTGAGACCACTCCCGGGGCAGCGGCGAACACCGTCAGTCGTCCCCCGCTCCGTACGCTCCGTTGGCTCCTTTCGCCCCGTGGGGGACTTTCCAGACCATCTGGTCCGCGCCCGATCCCGCTCTGCCAGACTCGTCGCCATGCCGAAGTGCCGTGGCCGCCGTAACCCCGGCGGTAGCAGGAGGCCCGTACGCCGCTCGCCGCTTCCTCTGCGGCTGTCGGACCGTGTGCTGCGGGAGGCCCGGTCGGCTGCCAGTACGACGGAGTGCGAACCGGAGCACCGGTTGTGCCGTGAGGTGCGGTGGAGACCCTGGCCGACTACCAGCCGCTTCCCCTCTGGCACGCGGCTCTGGCACGCGGCCGAGCCGCACCGTCCGGGACGGGCCTGGTGCGCGGCGGATGTGTGGGACAGCGAGCGGGGGCTGTTCGTCGAGTACGACGGCCCGGTCCCGCACGCGCTGATGGCGCGGGTCACCGAGGTGGGCGGCCCGCTGGTCGACACGTTGGCGTTGCTGACGCCAGGGGCCGTCGCGGCCTGGGAGGTGGTGCGGGAGCCCGACGAGGTGCCGATGCCGACGGCCGAGCACGACCCCGGCGAGGTGCTCGCGGATCTCGCCGCCGCCGTGCGTGTGAGGGACGTGACCTGGCCCCGGCGCGACGACATGGACATCGTCGGACTCAGGGCGCTGGACCGGGCCCGCTGCCGGGACCACCTGCCGGGCCGGCCCGAGCACCGGCCGCTCCAGGAGACCGAACAGGCCCGTCTGCTGGACGCGTTCACCGCTTCCCGTACCGATGCGGCAGAAGAGATCGGCGAGGACTGTCTGCCCCGCAAGGCCGTACTGGACCAGGATCAGCGCGCGCTGCTGCCCGCGTTCCTGCGGCAGTGGCTGACGTTCGCGCTCGCCGAGCGCGGTGTCGGCAAGTCGTGGACCGCTCCCGTCGTCGCCGCGGTCGACGTGCACGCACCCGTCTTCCGTGCCGCCTTCGACGACGAGGCAGCGCGGGGGCTCGCCAAGCAGGTCTCCGCCGCCCTCACCGCGCGGGGCATCGACCTCACCGGCCGCGCTGCCGTCGATTCCGCCGTACGTACCCTCAACGCCGAACAGCTCGCCCAGGAATTCACGGACCACCCGCGGTCCTCCGGCCTCTGACCCCCCACCCCGCGGGCCCCGAACGCACAGGCAGGATGTAGCAGTGGAACACAACGACTCCCCCATGGCTCCTCCCCAGATCGACAGGCTGGTGGCACGGAGCGGAGACCTCAAGGGCGAACTGGTGGCGTTCGCGCAGGGGCCGCGCTACGCGAGGCGCCTGGAGGCCCGGCTCGACGACGCCGCGGACCGCCTCGGCCATCTCGACGAGGCGACCGCCGTCGAGACGATCGACCACTTCGCCCTGCAGTACCGGCTGGCGGGCGGCTCCACGGTGGTAGAGCAATTCGTGGCCCAGCGTCGGCCTCCGCTGCCGGACGACGAACGGGCGATGCTGCTCGGCTGGCGCGACGTGGTCGAGGGGATCTTCGAGGTCCAGCACGTCGACCGCAGCGCCGCGACCCTGCACAACCTGCTTGACGACCTCGTCTACCGGGTCCACTCCAACATGGGCTGGCGCGCCCTGAAGAAACTCCGCAAGGGGATGTTCACCGCCGTCCGGATCGTGCCCCTCCACCCCGACACCGACGCCTGGCTGATCACCGGCAACCTCGCCACCTACCCGCGCGGCTACGGCGCGGAGTTGGCACAGGCCGCCGTCCAGACCCTCACGGCTCATCCACAACTGCTGCGCCGCAACCCCGAACTGCTGCGCAAGGGCTGGGAGATGCAGGCCGAAACGCGCGCCGACTTCATCGAACTGTTCGGCACGGACCTGCTGATCCTCACCCCCGGTGAGGCGCAGGACCGAATGCGGGAGTACCACCGTCACCGGCAGGAAAAGATCCTCGCCGACCTCGACGACAAGGCCGCCGCGAAGGCCCGCCGCGAAGGCCCGTCCCTCGACGAGCTGAGTGCCCTGCCCGAAGATCTCCGCGACGCGGACACCGTCGGCGTGATCTGCGACGAGACCGAAGGTTTCTGCTACTACGCCGACTTCGGCCGCCTCGACGCACTGTTCGCCGATCCGGCCCTGGCCCGTGACCGCGCGTCCCTGACGCAGCTCAGGGAGTATCTGAACGACGACTCCGTCTCCCCCATGGTCATCCGCCGCCTCGTCCAACGGCACCCCGACAACGCCGACGCCGTCTTCCGCGCCCTCCTGCGCAAGCCGGCGTTCACCTGGGAGCAGGACGGCGAGGAACTGCTGCGCCGCCGCAAGAAGAGCCACTACGACCACGAGCCCCTGCCGGGCATCACCCCGGTCGGCACCCGCCTCGCCGAACTCCTGCGCAGCCAAAGGCGGCGCACGCGATGAGGCTCGCCGCCTTGCACGCGACCGTCGAGGACCGTCTCACCCTGCCGTTCGGCACGACCGCACTCGGTGCCACGGCGGCGGCGGTCGCCGTCCGGGACCGGCCCGACAGCGACATCGTCGCCCTGTGCCGCCACGGCCGACCCCGTCCAGCGATCGGCATATTCGACCCGCCGCCGCCCGAACCAGCCCCCGAGGGGGCCTGGGTGGAGGCATACCGGCACTGGACGCCCTGAGCACGGATCACACAGCCTGCGAAGCCCGCGTGCGGCCAGTTGTCCAGCGCGGAGAGTCGATCGTCGACTGCGATGTCGCGGGCAGACCTGCCTCCAGCGGCCAGCGGTGACCCGCGGGTGAGTGCGGTGGGGCAGCCGGTGGATGCACGGTGATCACGACGGCTGTGATCGGCGTACTGCCTTGAGGTCGCTCGTCACAGTTCCCGTGGGCCTGGGCCACCGTGGACGCGCAGACGACCTGAAACTCTCCCTCGGCCACTGGAGCCCCCACGCTCCCACGGCCCCACCTACTGAGCACCTGCTATGCCATACGCACTCGCGAAACCCCAGGTCAGTCGTCCTTCTTCACCGGCTCCAGGATCGCCACGCACTCCACGTGGTGCGTCATCGGGAACAGGTCGAAGACGCGCAGGGTGCGGACCTTGTAGCCGCCGTCCTTGAAGTACGCCAGGTCGCGGGCCAGGGCCGCCGGGTCGCAGGCGACGTAGGCGATGCGGCGGGCGCCCAGGGTGGAGAGGTGCTTGACCGTCTGCTTGCCCGCGCCCGCGCGGGGCGGGTCCAGGACGATCAGGTCGGTTTCGGTGATGCCCGTACGCGGGAGGACCGCTTCGACCTTGCCCTGTTCGATGCGGACGTTGGGCATGGAGGAGAGGTTGTGGCGGGCGTCCTCGACGGAGCGCTTGCCGGACTCGATGCCCAGGACCGCGCCCTGGTCGCCGACGCGTTCGGCGATCGAGCCCGCGAAGAGGCCGACGCCGCAGTAGAGGTCGAGGGCGGTCTCGCCCTTGCGGGGCATGAGGCCCTGCATGACGGCGCGCATCAGGGTGTCGGCGGCCTGGGGGTGGATCTGCCAGAAGCCGCCCATGCCGACGCGGTAGGTGCGGCCGTCGGCGCGCTCGCGGACGAAGGCGCGGCCGTGGACCTTGTGGACTCCGCCGTCCTTCTCGTGGACGCGGAGGACCGAGACCGGCTTGTCGAGTTCGACGAGGGGGAGGCGGCCGCCGGGGGTGGGGGTGAGGATGACCTGGCGGTCGTGGGAGCCGGTGGCGGCGATGGCTTCGACGGAGGCCATGTCGGGCCAGGTGCGCTTCTCGATGCCGAGTTCGGAGACGCCGGGCGAGGCGATCATGCAGTGGTCGACCGGCTGGACGTCGTGGGAGCGGTGCTTGCGAAGCCCGACGACACCCTCGGAGTCGATGGCGTACTGGACGCGGGTGCGCCACTGCGGGACCTGGCCGGCCGGGAGCTTGTCGCCCTCGGCGGGCATGACCGTACCGTCCCAGCCCGCGTCCTCGGGGGTGAGGCCCGCGAGGCGCAGGAGCTGTTCGGCGACGACGTCGCCCTTGAGGCGGCGCTGGGCGCCCGGCTTGGCGTGCTGCCAGTCGCAGCCGCCGCACTTGCCGGGGCCGGAGAAGGGGCACGGGGCCTCGACCCGGTCCTTGGAGGGGTCCAGGATCGTGACCGCGTCGGCGCGGAGGAAGCGGGCGCCCTCGTCGCCGTCGGTGACGCGGGCGATGATCCGCTCGCCGGGGAGGGTGTGGCGCACGAAGAGGACCTGGCCCTCGGACGTGCGGGCGATGCAGTGGCCGCCGTGGGCGACGGGGCCGACCTCGACCTCGTACTCCGTACCGACGAGGGAGACCTTGGGGGCCGCCGGTGCGTCGGTGCCCTCTGATGCCTTGGATTCGGACTGCATGGTGGGGTGGCTCCAGAGGATCAAAGGGGTGGGACGGGGCCGACACGAGAAACGGCCGGACAACAGCCCACCAGTCTACGTGGGTGTCGTCCGGCCGCACGACCAAGGCAAGCCTCAGTGGAAACCTCAGGAGAAGGAGGCGGTCAGCGCTTGGTGGATTCCTTGGCGGACTCCCGGGGGCGGCGGTCCACCGGGCCCCGGCGCACCGCGCCCGGCGCGTTCCAGTTCGCGCGGCGCTTGGCGCGCTTCTTGGCCGCTTCGGACGATTCGAGCTGGTAGGGAACCGAGGTGACCATGACGCCCGGGGTGAAGAGCAGGCGGCCCTTCAGGCGGAGGGCGGACTGGTTGTGCAGGAGGTGTTCGTACCAGTGGCCGACCACGTACTCCGGGATGTAGACGGAGACGACGTCGCGCGGGCTCTCGCGGCGCAGGCCCTTCACGTACTCGATGATCGGGCGGGTGATCTCCCGGTACGGGGAGTCGAGAATCTTGAGGGGGACGTTGATGCCCCGGCGTTCCCACTCGTCGCGCAGGGCCTTCGTCTCGGCCGGATCCACGCTGATGGACAGGGCTTCGAGGCGGTCGCTGCGCATGAGCTTGGCGTAGGCGAGGGCGCGGAGCGTGGGCTTGTGGACCTTGGAGACCAGGACGATGGAGTGGACGCGGGAGGGGCGCACGCTGTCGTCGGAGGGGCCTTCGGCGGCGGCGATCTCCTCGGCGACCCGGTCGTAGTGCTTGCGGATCGCGGTCATCGTTCCGTAGAAGATCACCATGCCCAGGAGAGCCACCCACGCGCCGTGGGTGAACTTCGTGGCGAGGACGACGACGAGGACGAGGCCCGTGAAGGACGCGCCGAAGGCGTTGATCGCGCGGGAGCGGATCATGCGGCGGCGCTCGGCGGGCCTGCGCTCCGCGCGCAGGTGCCGGTTCCAGTGCCGGACCATGCCGATCTGGCTCAGGGTGAAGGAGACGAAGACTCCGACGATGTAGAGCTGGATGAGCTTGGTGGAGTCCGCGCCGTAGAGGACGACCAGCAGGATCGCCGCGCCCGCGAGGAGCACGATGCCGTTGGAGAACGCGAGGCGGTCGCCTCGGGTGTGCAGCTGGCGGGGCAGGTAGCGGTCCTGGGCGAGGATCGAGCCGAGGAGCGGGAAGCCGTTGTACGCCGTGTTGGCCGCGAGGAAGAGGACCAGCGCGGTGGCGGCGGCCAGGAGGATGAAGAAGAAGGTGCCTTCGCCGAAGACGGCTGCGGCGACCTGGGAGATCACCGGGTTCTGGACGTACGAGTCGCCGACGGGGACGCCGTTGCGGATCAGGTCGACGGCGGGGTTCTCGGCCATGCGGACGTCCGACGCCATGGCGAGCGCGATGATGCCGCAGAACATGACGACGGCCAGGCCGCCCATCAGGGCGAGGGTCGTGGCGGCGTTCTTCGACTTCGGCTTGCGGAAGGCGGGGACTCCGTTGGAGATCGCCTCGACGCCCGTGAGGGCGGCGCAGCCGGAGGAGAAGGCGCGCAGGAGCAGGAAGACCAGGGCGAAGCCCGCCAGGCCCGGGTGTTCGGGCTTGATCTCAAGGTCGGCGGTGGGAGAGGCCAGGTCGTCGCCGGTGAAGGCGCGATAGGCCCCCCAGGCCAGCATGACGAAGACGCCCACGACGAAGACGTAGGTGGGAATCGCGAAGAGCTTGCCGGATTCCTTCATGCCGCGCAGGTTGAGCAGCGTGAGGAGCACGATGACCGCGACCGCGCAGAGCACCTTGTTCTCGACGACGAACGGGACGGCCGAGCCCAGGTTCTCGATGCCGGAGGAGATCGACACGGCGACGGTCAGGACGTAGTCGACCAGCAGGGCGCTGGCGACGGTGAGTCCCGCCTTCGGGCCGAGGTTGGTGTTGGCGACCTCGTAGTCGCCGCCACCGCTCGGGTACGCGTGGACGTTCTGCCGGTAGGACGCGACGACGGTGAACATCAGAACGACGACCGCGACGGCGATCCACGGGCTGAAGTGGTACGCCGAGACACCCGCGATGGAGAGCACGAGCAGGACTTCTCCGGGCGCGTAGGCCACGGAGGAGAGGGGGTCTGAGGCGAAGACGGGAAGTGCGATGCGCTTGGGGAGGAGCGTTTCTCCCAGCTTGTCGCTGCGCAGGGCCCGGCCGATCAGGATCCGTTTGGGCACGTCGGTCAGTTTGGACACGTCCAGGATCGTAAGCGGTCGAACGGGCGTGGCCCACCGCCCCCGCCGGGCTCCCGGGAATCTTCAAAAGGGGCTTTACGCAACCTTGAACATCGCCGTGACGCGGCCCACCTGTCTCTGACCAGTCATGGACCGGGGGTGCCCGTGGCACACCGCGCGTGTGTAGCTTGGGCGGCTGTCTGCGACTCTTGTGAGTCCGACGAAAAACACACGAAACAATTGATGGACTCTTAACGGCCGGAAGGACGGACGTGCACGTCGTCATCATGGGCTGCGGGCGAGTGGGAGCCGCTCTCGCGCAGACTCTGGAGCAGCAGGGGCACACGGTCGCAGTGATCGACCAGGACCCCACGGCCTTCCGCCGTCTGGGTTCCGGGTTCGGTGGCCGCAGGGTCACCGGGGTCGGGTTCGACCAGGACACCCTCCGCGAGGCGGGCATCGAGGACGCCGGTGCGTTCGCCGCCGTCAGCAGCGGCGACAACTCGAACATCATCGCGGCCCGGGTGGCCCGCGAGATGTTCGGCATCGAGAACGTCGCGGCGCGCATCTACGACCCGCGCCGGGCGGAGGTGTACCAGCGCCTCGGCATCCCGACGGTCGCCACGGTCCGGTGGACCGCCGACCAGATGCTGCGGCGGCTGCTGCCTTCGGGCGCGGAGCCGCTGTGGCGGGATCCGAGCGGGGGCGTGCAGCTCGCTGAGGTGCACATCTCGCCGTCCTGGATCGGGCACAAGATCAGCAAGTTGCAGGAGGAGACCGGCGTGCGTGTCGCGTTCCTCACCCGGCTGGGCGAAGCGGTTCTGCCGACTTCCCAGACGGTGTTGCAGGAGGGCGACCTCGTGCACGTGATGATGCGCACGGACGAGGTCGAGAAGGTCGAGGCGGCCTGTTCGCTGGGCCCCGAGGAAGGTCACTGATGAGGGTCGCGATTGCCGGGGCCGGTGCGGTGGGGCGTTCCATCGCGGGCGAGCTGCTGGAGAACGGGCACGAGGTGCTCCTGATCGACAAGGCGCCGACCGCCATCTCGGTGGAGCGGGTGCCGATGGCGGAGTGGCTGCTGGCCGACGCCTGTGAGATCACCTCGCTGGACGAGGCGGCGCTCCAGCGCTGCAACGTCGTGATCGCGGCGACCGGCGACGACAAGGTCAACCTGGTCGTCTCCCTGCTCGCGAAGACCGAGTACGGGGTGCCGCGCGTGGTGGCCCGGGTGAACAACCCGAAGAACGAGTGGCTCTTCAACGAGTCCTGGGGCGTGGACGTGGCCGTGTCCACGCCGCGCCTGATGTCGGCGCTGGTCGAAGAGGCGGTGAGCGTCGGCGATCTCGTACGGCTGATGCGCTTCAGCCACGGCGACGCCAACCTGGTGGAGCTGACGCTGCCGCCGGAGTCGGCGCTCGCGGGCACGCAGATCTCCGAGGTGGAGTGGCCGGTCGACACCTCGCTGGTGACCATCATCCGCGGCACGCGGGTGCTGACGCCGACGCCGGAGGAGACCCTGGAGCCCGGCGACGAGCTGCTCTTCGTGGCCGCTCAGGCGCGCGAGGAGCAGTTGGAGGACCTGCTGTCGGTGCGGCAGGGGGAAGAGCCGAAGGGCACTTCCCGTACGTGAACCCGTAGGTGACCGGTACGTGAGAGGGGCCCCGCACCGTGGTGGTGCGGGGCCCCTCTCACGTCCGTACCACCGGCTACAGCTCGCGGACGGCGGCCTTGCGGGCCTCCTCGACCTTCTCCTCAGCTTCCATCTCCGCGAACACGTCGATGGGCGCGGGAGCCTTCGCCAGGAAGACCCAGGTCAGCCAGACCGCCAGCAGGAACGGCGGGATCTTCAGCGCGATGGCCACCCAGCCGAACTTGGTGACGTCGGCCCACCAGTACAGCGGGAAGAGGATCGCGCACTTGGTGAGCAGGATCAGGCCCCAGGCGTAACTCGACTTCGTGTACGCCTTCTTGCGGCCGGGGTTACGGGTGCGCCAGGAGAGGTTCTCCTTGAAGACCGGGCCCAGCATCACGCCGATCAGCGGGAAGCCCACGGCGGCCGAGATCAGGTACGCCAGCGAGAGGCCCAGCGTGTAGAGCATGCCGGGGAGCATGAAGTCCTTGGCGTTGCCCGTGATCAGTGCGAAGGCGATGCCGAAGGCGACCCCGAAGACGCCGCTGAAGGCGTGCTTCACGGTGTCCTTGCGGACCAGCCGGACGGCGACCAGCAGCAGCGACACCGCGGCTGCCGCGATGGCCGCGACGTGCAGGTTCTTGTTGATCGTGAACAGCGTCACGAACAGCAGGCCCGGCAGCACCGTCTCCACCATGCCGCGCACGCCGCCGAAGGCGTCGAAGAGGGCTGCCTCGGTGACGGCCTTGTCCGCGGGGTCCTGCGGGGGCGCGCCCTCGGGGACGACGTACGGCTGTGCGGCGGCGTCGGGGTGATGGGGTGCGGGTGTGGTCGGCTTGTCGAAAGACGTCACCGGCTACTCCTGTCCGAGCGGTCGGAGTTCGTATTTGGGGTTGAAGAGCACCCTGCGGCCGTGGCTCATGGAGATCCGGCCGGAGGCGATGAGCTTGCGGCCCGGTTCTATGCCGACGATGGAGCGGCGGCCCAGCCAGACGACGTCCAGGGGTGCCGTGCCGTCGAACAGCTCGGCCTCCAGGGCCGGGACTCCCGCGCGCGGGCGCAGGGTGACCGTGCGCAACGTACCGGTCACCTTGACGATCTGGCGGTCGTCGCAGGCCGATATGGGGGTGCAGCCGACGGCGTGGGTGTCCTCCTGGAGCTCCGTACAGTGCAGGTCCTCCTGGGAGCTGGACAGTCGGTCGAGCATCCGGCGGAACCGCCCGGTCGGCTTCTCGGGACGAGGTACGGCACTCATACCGGAAGCGTACCGGGGACGGGGCGGGTGGGGTCACCCGCCGTAGTCACGATCTTTCCCTCGCCGTAGTCACGATCTTTCTCTGCACCCGGACCCGGCGTACGTGACCCGGCCCCGCGCGGCCGGGTCCGGACTACCGCTCGAACCGCACTACCGCTCGAAGCGGTACCCCATCCCCGGCTCGGTGATGAAGTGGCGCGGATGTGCCGGGTCCGTCTCCAGCTTGCGGCGGAGCTGGGCCATGTAGACCCGCAGGTAGTTCGTCTCGGTGCCGTAGGAGGGGCCCCAGACCTCCTGGAGGAGCTGCTTCTGGCTGACCAGGCGGCCGGTGTTGCGCACGAGCACCTCCAGGAGGTGCCACTCGGTCGGCGTGAGGCGTACGTCGCGGCCCTCGCGGTGCACCTTCTTCGCGGCGAGGTCGACGGCGAAGCCCTCGGTCTCGATGAGTACGTCGCCCTCCTCGGCGGTGCCGACGGGCTCCGCCCTGCGGACGGCCGCGCGCAGGCGGGCCAGGAGTTCGTCCATGCCGAAGGGCTTGGTGACGTAGTCGTCGGCGCCCGCGTCGAGGGCCTCGACCTTCTCGTCGGAGGTGTGCCGGGCGGAGAGGACGAGGATCGGTACGCGGGTCCAGCCGCGCAGGCCCTTGATGACGTCCACGCCGTCCATGTCGGGCAGACCGAGGTCGAGCACCACCACGTCGGGGTGGCGGGCGGCGGCGAGCTGGAGCGCGGTGGCCCCGTCGGGGGCCGCGTCGACCTCGTACTTGCGCGCCTTCAGGTTGATCACGAGCGCACGGACGATCTGCGGCTCGTCGTCGACCACGAGCACCCGGGTCATGGGGGTCTTCCTCACTGCTGTCGGGACGTTCGAAGGGGTCGTGCGTACGGTCATGAGAGGGCCTGCGCCGGGAAGTCGGGCAGGACCGGGGCCTGGCCGGGCGCCACCTTGAGGGTGAGCACCATGGTCATGCCGCCGCCGGGGGTGTCCTCGGCGGTGAGCGTGCCGCCCATGGCCTCGACGAAGCCCCGGGCGACCGCGAGGCCCAGGCCCACTCCGGCGCCGCGCGGGGCGTCTCCGTACCGCTGGAAGGGTTCGAAGATGCGGCCCTTGCTGTCGTCGGGGACGCCGGGGCCCCGGTCGGTGACGCGGACCTCGACGCGGTCGTCGAGGGCGCTGGCCGCGACGAGGACGGGGATGCCGGGCGGGCTGTACTTGACGGCGTTCTCGACGATGTTCGCGGCGGCCCGCTCCAGGAGGCCGCGGTCGACGGCGACCATCGGCAGGGTTTCGGGGATGTCGAGCTGGACGCTGTCGTCGGGGACGCCGACGAGCGCCATGGGGATGACCTCGTCGAGGTCGGTGACGCGGATCAGCGGGGTGACGGTGCCGGTCTGGAGGCGGGACATGTCGAGGAGGTTGCCGACGAGGTGGTCGAGGCGGTCGGCGCCCTCCTCGATGCCTTCGAGGAGTTCCGCCTCGTCCGCCTCGGACCAGGACACGTCGTCGCTGCGCAGGGAGGTGACGGCGGCCTTGATGGAGGCCAGCGGCGTACGGAGGTCGTGGCTGACGGCGGCGAGGAGGGCGGTGCGTATGCGGTTGCCCTCGGCGAGGCGGCGGGCGTCCTCGGCCTCGCCGACCAGGCGCTGGCGGTCCAGGACGACGGCGGCCTGGGCGGCGAACGCGGCGAGCACCCGGCGGTCCTCGGCGGGCAGGACGCGGCCGGAGAGGGCGAGCGCCATGTGGTCGCCGACGGGCATGTCGACGTCGGCGTCCTCGGGGCGTTCGGCGGGCCTGGGGCCGACGCTGCCCGCGCAGGTCCACGGTTCGACGTCGCTCTCGCGCTCCAGCAGGGCGACGGACTCCATGGCGAAGGTCTCGCGGACCCGTTCGAGGAGGGCGTCGAGGGTGGTCTCGCCGCGCAGGACACTGCCCGCGAGGAAGGAGAGTATCTCCGACTCGGCGCGCAGCCGGGCGGCCTGGTGGGTGCGGCGGGCGGCCAGGTCGACGACGGAGGCCACCGAGACGCCGACCGCGAAGAAGATGACGATGGCGACGATGTTCTTGGGGTCGTCGATGGTGAGGGTGCGGGTGGGCGGGGTGAAGAAGTAGTTCAGGAGGAGGGACCCGGCGGCGGCTGCGGCGAGGGCGGGCAGCAGGCCGCCGAGGAGGGCGGCGACGACGGTGAGGAAGAGGTAGAGCAGGACGTCGTTGGCGAGGCCGGGGGCGTTGCTGATGCTGGTGAGCAGGAACGTCATCAGGATCGGGCCCATGACGCCGACCAGCCAGCCCGCGAGGATGCGGGTGCCGCCGAGCCGGGCGCCCCGGGCCACGGGCAGGCCGCGCCCCTTGGCGACCTCCTCGTGGGTGACGATGTGGACGTCGAGGTCGGGGCCCGAGTCGCGGGCGACGGTCTGGCCGACGCCGGGGCCCAGGATGTACTGCCAGGTCTTGCGGCGGCTGGAGCCCAGCACGATCTGGGTGGCGTTGACGCCCCGGGAGAACTCCAGCAGCGAACTGGGTGCGTCGTCGCCTATGACGTGGTGGAAGCTGCCGCCCAGGTCCTCGACGAGGGTGCGCTGGACGGCCAGTTCCTTCGGGGAGGCGGCGGTGAGGCCGTCGCTGCGGGCGACGTACACGGCGAGGATCTCGCTGCCGGAGCCCTTGGCGGCCATCCGGGAGGCGCGGCGTATGAGGGTGCGGCCCTCGGGGCCGCCGGTGAGGCCGACGACGATGCGCTCGCGGGCCTGCCAGGTGGAGCGGATGTTGTGCTCGCCCCGGTACTGCTGGAGGTACTCGTCGACCCGGTCGGCGACCCAGAGGAGGGCCAGCTCGCGCAGGGCGGTGAGGTTGCCGGGGCGGAAGTAGTTGGAGAGCGAGGCGTCGATCTTGTCGGGCTGGTAGATGTTGCCGTGCGCCATGCGGCGGCGGAGCGCCTGGGGCGACATGTCGACCAGTTCGATCTGGTCGGCGCGGCGGACCACCTCGTCGGGGACGGTCTCGCGCTGGCGCACGCCGGTTATCGACTCGACGACGTCGCCCAGCGACTCCAGGTGCTGGATGTTGACCGTGGATATGACGTCGATGCCCGCCTGGAGGAGGGCTTCGACGTCCTGCCAGCGCTTGGCGTGGCGGGAGCCGGGAACGTTGGTGTGGGGCAGTTCGTCGACGAGCGCGACGGCGGGGCGGCGCTCCAGGACGGCGTCGACGTCCATCTCGGTGAAGGTGGTGCCCCGGTATTCGAGGGTGCGCCGGGGCACCTCTTCGAGGCCGTGCAGCATCACCTCGGTGCGCGGGCGGCCGTGGTGCTCGACGAAGGCGACCACGCAGTCGGTTCCGCGCTCCACCCTGCGGTGGGCCTCGGACAGCATGGCGTACGTCTTGCCGACGCCCGGTGCCGCGCCGAGGTAGATCCGGAGTGTCCCGCGTCCCATGGCCCCATTGTCTTTCGAAAGCAGCGGTGGCGCTGCTGGCAGCAGCTTCGTGCGCTGCTGACGACCTTACGGCCAGCGAAGGGGGCGTTTCGGACAGAGCGCAGGCAGGAGGGGGTGCCTTGACGCGATTCTGATGACTTCGGCTGAGGTCACTGCCGGGGGCGCCGCCTCCGGACCCCCGCTCCTCAAACGCCGGAGGGGCTGGATGTTCCGGACTCCACTATCCGCCCGTCGCGAAGCTCCAGCACCCGATCCGCCAACCCCAGCAGCTGGGGGTCGTGCGTGGCGACCAGCGCCGTCACGTTCTCGCTGCGGACCACCGCGCGCAGCAGTTCCATGACCGCGAGCCCCGTCTCCGCGTCGAGCTGCCCGGTGGGCTCGTCGGCGATCAGCAGGGCGGGCCGGTTGGCGAGCGCGCGGGCGATGGCGACGCGCTGCTGCTGGCCGCCGGAGAGCTCGCCGGGGCGCTGGGTGGCGTGGTCGGCGAGCCCGACCAGGGAGAGCAGCAGGGCGACCCGCTCCTCGCGCTCCTTGGGGTCGGTCTTGCGCAGCCGCAGCGGCACCCCGACGTTCTCGGCGGCGCTGAGGATGGGGATCAGGCCGAAGGACTGGAAGACGAAGCCGATGCGGTCGCGGCGCATCTCCAGCAGGCCGCTCTCGCCGAGGGAGCCCATGTCGGTGCCGTCGACGACGATGCTGCCGCCGTCCGCCGTGTCGAGGCCGCCGACGAGGTTGAGCAGGGTGGTCTTGCCGGAGCCCGACCGGCCCTTGAGGGCGACCAGTTCACCGCGCGGTATGTCGAAGGAGACGCCGCGCAGGGCGTGCACGGCGGCGGCTCCGGTGCCGAAGGACCGGTGCAGGTCCTCGACGCGGACCATGGGGCTGTCCTTCAGCGCCGTACCCGCGCCCGCCGCACCCGTGCCCGTGCCGGTCGTCGTCTCTGTGCTGTCGGTCATGACCCACTCCCCCGGTTCGTACTGCTGTCCGTGCGCCCATTGTTGCCCATGGGTCCGACAATCCCGTCGGCACCGCTCAATTCCCGCGCTCACCAGGGGGATTGCCGCAACGGGAACTGCCACCCGAGGGGCGCGCCCCGTCCGCCCACACCCCGACGTGGTCCGCCTCGGGCGTCAGCCGTACCCGGCCCCGCAGCCCGTACCGCTCGATGTGCTCGCGCGGCAGCTGGAGCCGCCCGACCCGGTCCAGTACGGCGAACTCCTCGCCGTCCGAGGCCCCTTCGGCCCGCAGCGTCTCGGTGGCGGTCCTGCCGTCCCTGATCCGTACGGTGCGCCGGACCTGGTCGGAGACGAGGGGGTCGTGCGTGACCACCAGGACGGTCATGCCGAGTTCCTCGTTGGCGCGGCGCAGCGCGGCGAAGACCTCCTCGCCACTGGCGGCGCCCCCGCCCGTCTGCCCGCCGTCCGGGCCGACCCCCTCCACCGAGGCCACCGCGACCGTGAGGTCGTCCCGTTCCCGGCCGCTCCTGTCGACCACCCCGAACTCCGTGGCGAACGCGGAGGGGGACCGCAGCACGGCCCAGGTCCGGTGCGCGACGCCGTCGAAGGTCCGCCCGACGGCGGCCCGTACCGCTGTGTCCCTGCGCGCGTAGTCCGCGTCGGCGGCGGCCCCGCGCGCCGTGGTGTGCTCCCCCAGGACGCCGAGCGCCGCCGCCTGGTCGGCGGCGAGGCGGCGCTGGATGCCGCTCTCGACGGCGCGTTCGGCGAGGGCGGCCAGCGCCGCGAGCACGGTCGCGGCGAGCAGCACCGCGAGCGCCGCCGCGCAGAGCACCAGCGCGTGGTGCCTCCCCCAGCGCACCAGGACGGGCGTCCTCGTGCGCCGCCCCCGGAAGGGTCCTTCGCCCGAAGCCCCGGGAGCGCTCCCACGGCCGTCTTCGGCGGCCCGGCCGACGACGGACTCAGTCACTCGGGCCTCCGCCCCACCCGCACCAGGGGCACCAGGGGCACCAGGGGCACCACCATGCGCACACAGATACGTTCCTCCCCCGTATGCACGGCACAGTAAGGAAGGCCCGACGCGCACCACAATGACCCTGCGGGCCCCAACAGTCGCCGTCCGCAAGGGAGTTCGCCGCGAAAAGGCCGGTGGCCCGCACCCCTCGCGGGAATGCGGGCCACCGGTCCGTACGAGCAGGCCGTACGAAAGAAACGCCGCCTCAGCGGACCTCGGTGATCTCCGGGCCGCGCTGCAACTGCCCCATGCCGCCGGAGAAGCGGGACTCGGCCTGCTCCTCCTGCTGGACGCCCTCGGCGACCATCTGCGCGTCCTCGGGAAGCTTCAGGACGATCGGGTCGCGCGGCGCCATCGGCCCCTCGCCCCGGACGACCACGGTGTCCAGGAAGATCTGCTCCAGCACGCCCGCGGCCTCGGGCTGCACCGCGCCCTGCCCGGAGATCACTCCGCGCAGGAACCAGCGGGGGCCGTCGACGCCGACGAAACGCACCAGCTGCACCCCGCTGTTGCCGTCCGGCAGCTGTACGGGGACCTGGGCGCGCAGCTCCCAGCCGAGCGGGCCCTCGACCTCGTCGATGACGCCGCCCTGGGAGGTGATGCCGGTGGCGATCTCCTCGCGGACCTCGCCCCAGATGCCCTCCTTCTTGGGCGCCGCGAAAGCCTGCAACTGCACCGCGCTGTCGCGCAGTACGACCGTCGCGGCCACGATCGCGTCGCCCGCGACCTCCACGCGCAGCTCCATGCCCTCGACCCCGGGCACGAAGATGCCGCCCAGGTCGACGCGGCCCTCGGCCGGAGCGGAGACCTCGGAGACGTCCCAGGGACCGTCGGGGCGGGGCGCAGGCGGCAGGTTGACCCGCTGCGACGCGCCGTCCCCGGCCTCTTCGGCGACCTGCTCGGTCACGCCCGCCTCGTCCTCGGCGGATTCGCTCTTCTTGCGACGTCCGAACACGTCACTGTCCTTCCCGGTCGGCAACGACCGAAGCGTAGGAGTTCCTGCCCCTTGAAGTACTCGCGTCACGCGCGTCAACGTCATCCACAGGACCGCCCGCCGGGCCGCCCACCGCGGCGTGACCGCCGGTGGAACCGAAGCCCCCCTCGGCCCGCGCCGAACCGGGAAGTTCCGCGACCTCGTGGAAGCGCACCTTCTCGACCTGCTGGACGACCAGTTGGGCAATCCGGTCGAAACGCTCGAACCGCACGCTCTCGCGCGGGTCCAGATTGACCACGATCACCTTGATCTCCCCACGGTACCCGGCGTCCACCGTCCCCGGGGCATTCACGAGCGCCAGACCGCAGCGGGCCGCCAGGCCGGACCGGGGGTGCACGAACGCGGCGTACCCGTCGGGCAGCGCGATGGAGACGCCGGTGGGCAGCACGGCCCGCTCGCCGGGGGCCAGCTCGCAGGCTTCGGTGGTCACCAGGTCGGCCCCGGCGTCGCCGGGGTGTCCGTACGACGGAAGCGGTACGTCCGGGTCCACCCGGCGAATCAGTACGTCGACGGGGTTACGGCTCATGGGTTCACCTCGAAGGCGCGGGTGCGCCTGACCTGATCGGGGTCGGCCATGGCCGCCTGGATCTCCTCCGGGCGGCCGTTGTCGATGAAGTGGTCGACCTTGACTTCAATGAAGAGGGCGTCCGCGCGGACCGCGACGGGCCCGTCCGGGCCGCCGATCCGTCCGGTCGCCGTGGAGTAGATCTTGCGGCCGTGCACGGCGGTCACCTCGGCGTCGAGGTGCAGCACGGTGCCGACGGGTACCGGACGGGCGAAATCGGTCTCCAGCCGCCCCGTCACCGCGATGACCCGCAGCAGCCAGTTCAACGATCCGAGCGTCTCGTCGAGCGCCGTCGCCAGTACGCCGCCGTGCGCGAGGCCGGGGGCTCCCTGGTGGGCGGGCTTGACGGTGAACTCCGCCGTCACCCGCACGCCGGGCCCATCGCCCGCCCGCGCCTGGAGGTGCAGCCCGTGCGGCTGCCCGTCGCCGCACCCGAAACAGTGCTCGTAGTGCGCGCCGAGCAGCTCGCCCGGGGCGGGGGCTTCGGGGTGCCGCACCGGGGCTATGGCGTCGGCGGGGGGCGTCAGAGTACTCACAGCCGCAGACCTTACCCGCGTACGGATGGGCAGGTCGCGCCGTGCCAAGCTAAGCGGTATGCAGTCCTACGAAGAACGCCTGACCGCGCCCCGCTCCTGGTGGTTCATCACCGTGGGGGTGGGCATCGCGTGCGGCTTGATGCTGCTGCCGGTCGGCCCGCTGCCGATGCTGGGTGCGGTGATCGTCGGCATCCTGCTGTCGGGTGCGCTGGTCAGCAGTTACGGGTCGGTGCGGATCAGGGTGGTGGCGGGCTCGCTGGTGGCGGGCGACGCCCGGATCCCGGTGTCCGCACTGGGCGACGTCGAGGTGCTGGACGCCGAGGAGGCGCGCGCCTGGCGCACCCACAAGGCGGACCTGCGCGCCTTCATGCTGCTGCGCAGCTACATCCCGACGGCGGTGCGGATCCCGGTGACGGACCCGGACGACCCGACCCCGTACGCCTACCTCTCCACCCGCCACCCGCAGGCCCTCGCGGACGTCCTGGCGGCGGCACGGGCGACGGACCAGCCCCTCCCCTAGCCCCTCCGGGCCCGACCCCTTCCTAGCCCTCCGGTTCGTCGCGCTCCTTGCGGCCCGCTTCGAGCTCCTTGAGCTCGCGCGCGTGGTCCAGCGGGGGCAGCTCCGGCAGCGCGTCCCACGGGACCTGTCGCGTGCGCAGGTCCCTGCGGATGTGCTCGGCGAGCTTCTTGGTGTCGCGGCGGTTCATGACGGCGCCGACGGCCGCCCCGACCATGAACGGCATCAGGTTCGGCAGGCTGCGCATCATGCGCTTCATGATCTGCTGGCGCAGCTCGCGCTTCATCTGCCCGCCGAGCGCCGCGTTCAGCGTGGTGGGCTTGGTGAGGTCGACGCCGCGCTCCTCGGCCCAGGAGCCCAGGTAGGCGAAGGTGCGCTGCTTGAGGTTGCCGGGCGGACGCATGCCGTAGACCTCGTGGAGTTCCGCGATGAGCTTGAGCTCGATCGCGGCGACGCCGGTGATCTCGGCGGCCAGTTCGGCGGGCATGGCGGGCGGTACGGGCATCATGGCGGCCGCGCCGATGCCCGCGCCCACGGTGGAGGTGCCGTTGGCGGCGCCCGCGACGAGCTTGTCGGCGAGCTGCTCGGGGGTGAGCCCGGGGAACTGCCTGCGCAGGGTCGCGAGGTCGCGTACGGGCACGCGCGGGGCGTTCTCGATGACGCGGTCCGTGAGGTGGGCGAGGGCCGCCTTCGCGCCTTCGCCGCCCTTGCGGACGCCTTGTCTGAGGGCGGGCACGCCGTTCTTCAGCGCGGGGACGCCCTTCTTGAGGGCGGGGACGCCCTTGGTGAGAGCCGCCAAGCGCCGGGTCCCGGTCACGGACCCCTTCGAACCGGCGGGCGGGACCGCGAGGCCCTGCTCGCCGCTCTGTACGCCGGCGGCTTCTCCGGGTGTGCCGTCCGCCTCGGAAGAGTCCCCGTGGGTGGACGGCACGAGGGCGGAGGACTCGGCGGACGCCTCAGTGGCGTCCGTCGGGCCGTTCCCGCCCGGTTGTACCTCTTGTGCCTCCGACGCCTTCTTGCGCCGGAAAGGCCGCTTCCTGAACGGTGTCGCGCCAGTCACGGCCGACCCCGTCCTAGTCGCAGTCGCGGCAGATCGGCTGGCCGTTCTTCTCGCGGGCCAGCTGGCTGCGGTGGTGGACCAGGAAGCAGCTCATGCAGGTGAACTCGTCGGCCTGACGGGGCAGCACGCGAACGGACAGTTCCTCATTGGAAAGGTCCGCTCCGGGCAGCTCCAGCCCTTCAGCCTGCTCGAACTCATCGACGTCGACGGTCGTGTTCGACTTGTCGTTCCGCCGTGCCTTGAGTTCTTCGATGCTGTCCTCGTTGAGGTCGTCATCGGTCTTACGTGGGGTGTCGTAATCCGTTGCCATGTCGCTCTCCCCCTCTGGGTGGTTGCGGTGTCTCCAGCGCAGTAACGCGTGAGAGGCCGGACTTGTGCCCGACCTGAGGCGGAGATTTTGCCTCACATCAAGGTCTGTTACTCAATCGACACCTCAGCCGCACTCCGTGGAGTGATCGTCTGGGATGGCGATCGGGACCGTACACGGTCCGAATGTCGCACCGCCCGGGCACCAACCCGTGTACTTCCCGTGATCTCACCCCCGGGAAACCCGGACTTTTACCAGGTTTCGGAAGGGTTGGTGATCACGGAGAGTAGGTGACCGGAAAATGCGACCTGTGATCGATCACACACGGAACTGTCGGGTTTCCGTCCCGAAAATTCCGCTTAAAGCGAACACATTGGCGGCTTCACCAGTCGCCGCGATCCGGTGTCCCCAGGGGACTCAGACCGGAAGCGTGACGCGCATGACGAGACCGCCGCCCTCGCGAGGCTCCGCGATGATACGGCCTCCGTGAGCCCTCGCGACGCTGCGCGCGATGGACAGCCCCAGGCCGACGCCCTTGTCACTGCCCGTTCTCTCCGTGCGCAGCCTTCTGAACGGCTCGAAGAGGTTGTCGATCTCGTACGCGGGAACCACTGGACCCGTGTTCGAAACCACCAGCACGGCCTGCCCGTGCTGGATCTCGGTGGTGACCTCGACCCAGCCATTGTCGGCCACGTTGTACCGAACCGCGTTCTGAACCAGGTTCAGCGCGATCCGCTCCAGCAGGACGCCGTTGCCCTGGACCACTGCGGGCTTCTGCTCCCCGCGCAGCTCCACGCCCTTGCCCTGGGCCTCCGAGCGGGCCTGGTCGAGGGCGCGGGTGGCGACCTCGGCCAGGTCGACGGGCTTGCGCTCGACGATCTGGTTGTCGCTGCGGGCCAGCAGCAGCAGGCCCTCCACCAGCTGCTCGCTGCGCTCGTTGGTGGCCAGCAGGGTCTTGCCGAGCTGCTGGAGCTCCACCGGTGCCCCGGGGTCCGACAGGTGGACCTCCAGGAGGGTCCGGTTGATGGCGAGCGGCGTACGGAGCTCGTGGGAGGCGTTCGCGACGAAGCGCTGCTGGGCGGTGAAGGCGCGCTCCAGCCGGTCCAGCATCTCGTCGAAGGTGTCCGCTAGCTCCTTCAGCTCGTCGTCCGGGCCGTCCATCTCGATGCGCCGGGTCAGGTCCGTACCGGCCACCCGGCGGGCGGTACGGGTGATGCGGCCCAGCGGCGACAGGACGCGTCCCGCCATCGCGTACCCGAAGGCGAAGGCGATGACGCTGAGACCGACCAGGGCGAGGAGAGAGCGGTTCAGGAGGTCGTTGAGGGCCTCCTGGCGCGCACCGCCGAGGCAGGAGCGCAGCACCGTGTTCAGCTCGTCGTTGTTCCGGGCCACGTCGAGCGCGGGACACTGCCCGCTGGAAAGGTGGACCCCCTGGCCCTTCACCTGGAGGTCGGGCCACTGGGTGCCGTCCCGCAGGGCCTGTGCGGTCAGCAGGTAGATGATCGACAGCAGCAGGATGCCCGCGATCAGGAACATGCCGCCGTAGAGCAGCGTGAGCCGTATGCGGATCGTCGAGCGGATCCACGGGAAGGCCGGTTCCGGCTGGCGGGGGTCCCAGGAGGGTTTGGGCGGCGCGGCTGGTGGGGCGGGTGTGGTCTTCACCGCCGCCTCAGATCCGGTAGCCCGAGCCGGGCACCGTGACGATGACGGGAGGCTCGCCCAGCTTGCGGCGCAGGGTCATGACGGTCACCCGCACGACGTTGGTGAACGGGTCGGTGTTCTCGTCCCACGCCTTCTCCAGCAGCTGCTCCGCCGACACCACGGCGCCCTCGCTGCGCATCAGCACCTCCAGCACCGCGAACTCCTTCGGCGCGAGCTGGATCTCCCGGCCGTCGCGGAAGACCTCGCGCCGGTTGGGGTCGAGCTTGATGCCGGAGCGCTCCAGTACGGGCGGCAGCGCGACGGTGGTGCGACGCCCCAGGGCGCGCACGCGGGCGGTCAGCTCGGTGAAGGCGAAGGGCTTGGGGAGGTAGTCGTCCGCCCCGATCTCCAGGCCCTCCACGCGGTCGCTGACGTCGCCGGAGGCGGTGAGCATCAGGACGCGGGTGGGCATGCCCAGCTCGACGATCTTGCGGCAGACGTCGTCGCCGTGCACGAGCGGGAGGTCGCGGTCCAGGACCACGACGTCGTAGTCGTTGACCCCGATCCGCTCCAGGGCGGCGGCGCCGTCGTACACGACGTCGACGGCCATGGCCTCCCGGCGCAGTCCGGTGGCCACCGCATCGGCGAGCAGCTGCTCGTCCTCGACGACGAGTACGCGCACGTCGGGTCCTTCCTGTGGTGCCCGGCGGAACGTCCTGGGAGAACGCCTCCGGGCAGGGGTGTGTGGACCTCCATCCTGCCCGTTTCAGTCGTAAACCGGCTGTAAGGCGGCTTGCGGGGCGCTCCGGGCCGACGGCGGGCGGCCGGGCGGAGCCGCGACTTCCATGATTCTCGGGGGAGTTGAGGTTTCTTGGCCGCACGGCCTGGGGAGGACGTCTAAACACCCGCGATCACGCCCCGTATGCGGCGCGCCACAGCCCGCTCTGTCCCCCCAGGGAGTGTCCAGAGGGAATGCGCCGACGGGGGTGCGTGTGATCGAACAACCCTCGGCACACCCCCGTGCCACCGACCCATGACGAGGGGGCGCACCCATGGACGCTTTCACCACCAGTCTCCTGAAGCGCATAAAGGACACCGAGTCGGACCTGTCCCGGGCCCGGGAGGCAGGCGACGACTTCCTCGTGGACGTCGAGCAGGAAGAGCTCGACGACCTGCACCAGCTCGCGGCCGAACACGGCGTGGAGATCGACATGGCCGCGTAAGCGGTACGTCCACGGGCGGAGGGCCCCCGTCCGGCTGCGCGCCGGATCGGGGCCCTCCGTCGTGCCTGCCCTCGGGCCTGGTCAGTCGTGCCAGGCGCCCAGGTCCTCCAGCAGGGTCTGGAGCGGGGCGAAGACGCCCGGGGAGGCGGCGACCGTCAACTCGGCGGAGGCCGGGTCGCCGGGCCTGCCGCCGGTCAGGGCGCCTGCCTCGCGGGCGATCAGGTCACCTGCCGCGTAGTCCCAGGGGTTGAGGCCGCGCTCGTAGTAGCCGTCGAGCCGCCCGGCCGCGACGTCGCACAGGTCGACGGCCGCGGAGCCGCCGCGCCGGATGTCGCGGAAGCCCGGGATCAGCTGCCCGGCGATCTCGGCCTGGCGCTTGCGGCGGGCGGCGAGGTAGCCGAAGCCGGTGCCGACGAGAGCCTGGGCGAGGGGTGGGGAGGGGCGGACCGTCAGCTTCTGGTCTGTGCCGGAGGGACCGTCGCAGTAGGCGCCGCCGCCGAGGACCGCGCGGTAGGTCTCGCGGCGCATGGGGGCCGCGACGACGCCGACCACCGTCGTGCCCCGGTACTCGGCGGCGATCGAGACGGCCCAGGTGGGCAGGGAGTAGAGGTAGTTGACGGTGCCGTCGAGGGGGTCGACGACCCAGCGGACACCGCTGGTGCCCTCGGTGGCGGAGCCCTCCTCGCCGAGGATGCCGTCGTGGGGGCGGCGTTCGGCGAGGAGGCCGGTGATCAGCTTCTCGGCGGCGAGGTCCATTTCGGTGACGACGTCGACGGGGCTGGATTTGGTGGCGGCGACGGTGAGGGTGTGGGGGCGGTTGTCGCGGAGGAGGTCGCCGGCGAGGTGGGCGGCTTCGAGGGCGATGCGGAGGAGCTCCGCCTTGAGGGGTTCTTCGTCGGTCACGGTTCTCCCGGGGGCTCTGAGTGCGTGCGGGTGGGTGGGGGCTGGGGTTCAGGCCGCTGCGCGGGGCATTTCTCCCCTCCCCGCCCCTTCCCGAAAGCGCTGGCCGCGCGGCTGATCCCGGGTACGTGCGGGTGCGTCGTGGCTGGGCGCGCAGTTCCCCGCGCCCCTGAATGCCCCCCGCCGTGGCACCCTCCCTACGCGTACGGAGAGTCCGCGCCCGCCGCCGCCGGTTTCGGGGAGCGGGAGGGGCAGCAGCCGACCGGGCAGAGGTCGTGGCTGGGGCCGAGGGAGCCCAGCGCGCAGGGGCGGACGGCGAGGCCCCGTTCGGTGGCGGCACGTTCGAGGAGGAGTTCGCGGACCGCGGCGGCGAAGCGCGGGTCCGCGCCGACGGTGGCGGAGCGGGCGACGGGCAGGCCCAGTTCGGCGGCCTTGGCGGTGGCCTCCGTGTCCAGGTCGTACAGGACCTCCATGTGGTCGGAGACGAAGCCGATCGGGACCATGACGACGGCGGGAGCACCCGCGCCGTGCAGCGCTGCGAGGTGGTCGCAGATGTCGGGCTCCAGCCACGGGATGTGCGGTGCGCCGGAGCGGGACTGGTAGACGAGCTGCCAGGGGCGGTCGGCGACGCCCGTGGCGTCCTGGACGGCGTCGGCGATCAGGCGGGCGACGTCGAGGTGCGCAGCGACGTAGGCGCCGCCGTCCCCGTGTGCCTCGACGGGGCCCGAGGCGTCCGCCGCCGCCGTCGGGATGGAGTGCGTGGTGAAGGCGAGGTGCGCGCCGTCGCGGACGGCTGAGGGGAGTTCGGCCAGGGAGGCGAGGACGCCGTCGGCCATCGGGCGTACGAAGCCGGGGTGGTTGAAGTAGTGGCGGAGTTTGTCGACTCGGGGCGGGGTCAGCCCCTCCGCGCGCAGCGTCTCGATCGACTCGGCGAGGTTCTCCCGGTACTGGCGGCAGCCCGAGTAGGAGGCGTAGGCGCTGGTGGCCAGGACGGCGATGCGCCGGTGGCCGTCGCGGGTGATCTCGCGCAGGGTGTCCGTCAGGTACGGGTCCCAGTTGCGGTTGCCCCAGTAGAGCGGGAGGCCGTCGAGGCCGTGCCCGGCGAAGTCCTCGCGGAGGGCGTCCAGGAGGCGGCGGTTCTGCTCGTTGATCGGGCTGATGCCGTCGAAGAGGAAGTAGTGCTGCCCCACCTCCTTGAGGCGCTCCTCGGGGATGCCGCGGCCCCGCGTCACGTTCTGGAGGAACGGGACCACGTCGTCGGGGCCCTCGGGACCGCCGAAGGAGAGCAGCAGCAGGGCGTCGTAAGGGGTCGCGTCGGACGCTTCGAGGAGCGAGTCGCCGAGGACCGCATCGGGCTGATCAGGCATGCCCCGATCCTGCCACCCGCCTCCGACAGCCCCGCACCCGACACAGATCACACGAGCGGCACGCCTTTTCGCTACGTAACCTGTACGAACCATTTACACGTGTTAACGGCGCCGGCCCCCAGAGCGCGCCCGATCGGCGGAGCGTTACGTTGCCCAGTCCCTACCGCACCATATTCGCCGCCCCCGGCAGCAGGAGCTTCTCGGCGGCGGGCCTTCTCGGCCGGATGCCCCTGTCCATGATGGGCATCGGCATCGTCACCATGATTTCCCAGCTCACCGGCCGTTACGGCCTGGCAGGCGCCCTCGCGGCCACGCTCGCCATGTCGGCGGCGGTGTTCGGGCCGCAGATCTCCCGGCTGGTCGACCGGCACGGCCAGGGCCGGGTGCTGCGCCCGGCGACGCTGGTGGCCGCCGTCGCCGTCGCCGGACTGCTGGTCTGCGCCCAGCAGAGCGCCCCCGACTGGGCGTTGTTCGTCTTCGCGGCGGGCGCGGGCACGGTGCCCAGCGTCGGCTCGATGGTCCGGGCCCGCTGGGCGGCGATCTACCGGGGCTCGCCGCGCGAGCTGCACACCGCGTACGCATGGGAGTCCATAGCCGACGAGATCTGCTTCATCTTCGGGCCGATCGTCTCGATCGGCCTGTCCACGGCCTGGTTCCCGGAGGCGGGCCCGCTAATCGCGGGCGTCTTCCTGCTGATCGGCGTCTTCTGGCTGACCGCTCAGCGCGCCACGGAGCCGGTGCCGCATCCGCGTGATCCCCACCGGAAGGGCGGCTCCGCGCTCAGGTCGTCCGGGCTCCAGGTGCTGGTGGCCACCTTCGTCGCGACGGGCGCCGTCTTCGGGTCGGTCGACGTGGTGACGGTGGCGTTCGCGGAGGAGCGGGGCCACAAGGCGGCGGCGAGCCTGGTGCTGGCCGCGTACGCGCTCGGATCGTGCCTGGCGGGCGCGGTGTTCGGGTTGCTGCATCTGAAGGGGTCGCCCACGAAGAGGTGGCTGCTGGGTGTGTGTGCGATGGCCGTGAGTATGATCCCCCTCCAACTGGCCGGGAACCTTCCGTTTCTGGCCGTGGCGCTCTTTGTCGCGGGCCTTGCCGTCGCACCGACGATGGTGACCACGATGGCCCTCGTCGAACAGCACGTACCCCGCGCCAAACTGACCGAGGGCATGACCTGGACCAGTACCGGTCTCGCCGTCGGCGTCTCGCTCGGTTCGTCCGCCGCAGGGTGGGCCGTCGACGGGATGGGGGCGGACGCGGCGTACGTGGTGTCCGTCGTGTCAGGGGCTCTCGCGGCCGCGGTGGCGTTCCTGGGGTACCGCCGGCTGGGCAGGCCGGCAACGACTCGGGGAGGGTACGGCGCCGATGAGCGACACCACGAAGACGAGCACCGCCTGGCGTAACTGGGCGGGCACCGTCACCGCCCGCCCCGCGCGGGCGGTGACCCCCTCGTCGGTCGAGGAACTGGCAGAGGCGGTACGGAGTGCCGCCGCCGAGGGCCTGAAGATCAAGCCGGTCGGCACGGGGCACTCGTTCACCGCCATAGGGGCCACCGACGGCGTGCACGTCCGCCCCGACCTGCTCACCGGCATCCGGCACATCGACCGCGAGGCGGGCACGGTCACCGTGGAGGCGGGCACTCCGCTCAAGCGCCTCAACGTGGCGCTCGCCCGTGAGGGTCTGTCGCTCACGAACATGGGCGACATCATGGAGCAGACGGTGGCCGGTGCCACCAGCACCGGAACCCACGGCACCGGCCGCGAGTCGGCCTCGCTGGCCGCCCAGATCACGGCACTTGAGCTGATCACGGCGGACGGCCGCGTCCTGACCTGCTCCGCGAAGGAGAACCCGGAGGTCTTCTCGGCCGCCCGGATCGGTCTGGGCGCGCTCGGCATCATCACCGCGATCACCTTCGCCGTGGAGCCGATCTTCCATCTGACGGCGCGCGAGGAGCCGATGAGCTTCGGCCAGGTCACCTCGGAGTTCGACGCGCTCGTCGCGGAGAACGAGCACTTCGAGTTCTACTGGTTCCCGCACACCGGCAACTGCAATACCAAGCGCAACAACCGCACCCTGGGCCCCGTCGCCCCGCCCGGCAGGATCGCCGGGTGGATCGAGGACGAGTTCATGTCCAACGGGCTCTTCCAGGTGGTCTGTTCGCTCGGCAGGGCCGTGCCGCGCACCGTCCCGGCCATCGCCAAGGTCTCCAGCCGCGCCCTGTCCGCACGCACCTACACGGACATTCCGTACAAGGTCTACACGAGCCCGCGCCGGGTGCGCTTCGTGGAGATGGAGTACGCCCTGCCGCGCGAGGCGGCGGTGGAGGCGCTGCGCGAGGTGCGGTCGATGGTCGAGCGCTCCCCGCTGAAGATCAGCTTCCCGGTGGAGGTGCGCACCGCCCCCGCCGACGACATCGCGCTGTCCACCGCGTCCGGCCGGGACACCGCCTACATCGCGGTCCACATGTACAAGGGCACCCCGTACCAGGGGTACTTCACCGCCGTCGAGCGCATCATGACCGCTCACGGGGGCCGGCCGCACTGGGGCAAGATGCACACCCGCGACGCCGCGTACCTGGCGGAGGCGTACCCGCGCTTCGGGGAGTTCACGGCGCTGCGCGACCGGCTCGACCCGGACCGCCTGTTCGGCAACGACTACCTGCGGCGCGTGCTGGGCGACTGACGGGGCGTTACGACGGCGGAGCGGCCCGGCTGCGCCTCTGGGTGCCCGCAGGACCCCCAGAGGCGTCCGCAGGGCACCCGGAGGCGCTCAGGACGCCGGGGTGCCCTCGTTCGCCCCAGCAGGCGGCACGGGGGCCTGCTGGCGCCCCTGGACGCCTTCCGCGCCGCCCTGCTGGCCCTTGCCGTCCTGGGCGCCGCCGCCGTCCGGGGCCTTGGTGGGCGACGGGGGCTTCGGCGTCTCGCCCCCGGTGGTGCCGCCGTCGCCCGTGGTGCCACCGGTGCCGGTGGTGGGGTCCGGGGTCGGGGTGACGCTTGGGTCGGGGGTCTCCTTGCCGCCCGTGGTGCCCGTGGTGGGGTCGGGGGACTTCTCGCCGGTGCCCTTGTCGGGGGTCTGGCCGGTGCCGCCCGTAGTGTCCTTCTCGGGGGTCCGGCTGGCGGGCGGCTGCTCGGCGGGCGGGGTCCGCTTCTCGTTGTTGCCGGTGAAGACACCCTCGATCGCGGGCTTGCTGCGACCGTCGAGGGGCTTCGCGATCACCTCGTACGCCGTGATCCCGCCCATCGCGATCGCGAACACCACCGCCGCCCCGATCGCCGACCGTTTCCAGCCACGCACACGCGTGCCGTGCACGGTCGCCTCGCTGAACCCGCCGTCACTGGGGACCTGCCCGTCGCCGAGCCCTGTCGGCACCTCGACGGTCCGCAGGACGCGGGTGGCATCGGTCGTGCCCTCCCCGTGCGGCGGCCTGTTCTTCGGCTTCGCGTGGACCGTGACCTCGCGGATCTGCTCGCCGGTGCGCTTGAAGACGTGCTGGAAAATCGTTCCGCCACTGGTGGCGACGACGCTGACCACCCCCGCGCCGATGACCGTCCCGTACACGCCCAGCTTGGACGCCAGCACGGCAGCGACGACCGCGGCCACGGCACTGCCCGCGACCTGCGCCACGCTCAGGTCGATGCGGCGCTTCGCCGGTTCTTCACCGGTATCCAGCTTCTTGTCCATCTCCAACCTCTGTTTGCCCATCCGTTACACCTTGCTACAGGAAGGGACATTTGGGCGAAGTGAAAAGTTCCGCTTCTGATCTTTCTGTGAATCAGGACACCCGACGGCGTCAGACGGTCGCGCGCGGGGCAGGAGGGCGCTCGCGGGGCCGGTCGTCCGAGGGTGTGACAACTCCCGTGGCTGGGGAGAACTTCGGTGGCGCGCCGGTCCACCCATGTGGCCCGAATGGAGTACTGTGGCGAGCCCTGGATCTGGTCTCCCCCATGGGCGTCCGGACCCTTCGGGAGGGGGCCGAACGGCACTCGTACCGGCGGCGCCGCGGCATCGAACGGGTACCTGCTACACAGGGTGACCAATGGTTACTTTGCGTCGACAACAGGTCACCGTGCCATAACGGCGAACCAGGGCGCAACGCCCGACACGCCGGGCAACACGGCAAGGTAGTGGCAGGCTGCACCCGGGCAGGCCACACTCGACTAGCGGAAGCAGCGACGCACGTGACGTCGGCAGGCACCACCCGGGAGGTCCCCATGCCCGAACTGCGTGTCGTGGCCGTCAGCAACGACGGCACACGGCTGGTTTTGAAGGCTGCGGACAGCACGGAGTACACGCTTCCGATCGACGAGCGACTGCGTGCCGCCGTCCGCAACGACCGCGCCCGACTCGGCCAGATCGAGATCGAGGTGGAGAGTCACCTCCGCCCTCGCGACATCCAGGCGCGGATACGAGCAGGAGCCTCTGCCGAAGAGGTCGCCCAGATGGCCGGAATCCCGGTCGACCGGGTGCGCCGCTTCGAGGGCCCCGTGCTCGCCGAGCGCGCCTTCATGGCCGAGCGCGCACGGAAGACGCCGGTGCGGCGTCCCGGTGAGAACGCGGGACCGCAGCTCGGCGAGGCGGTGCACGAGCGGCTGCTGCTGCGCGGCGCCGACAAGGAGACGGTCCTCTGGGACTCCTGGCGTCGTGACGACGGCACCTGGGAGGTCCTCCTCGTCTACCGGGTGGCGGGCGAACCGCACTCGGCGAGCTGGACGTACGACCCGCCGCGCAGGCTGGTCGCTGCCGTGGACGACGAGGCGCGCTCGCTGATCGGCGAGAGCGACGACCTGCCCGCGGCTCCCGAGCCGAGCTTCCCGTTCGTGCCCCGCATCGCGCGGCTGCCGCGCGACCGGCCGCTGGACCGGGCCCTCGACCGTTCCCTGGAACGGCCGCTGGACCGTGCCCTGGACCGGCAGCTGGAGCGGCCCTCGCCGCCCGTCATGCCTGCCATGGACGCGGACGACGGTGGGTCCGAGCGCGATTCGCTGACCAGCCTCCTGGAGGCCGTGCCCAGCTTCCGAGGGGACATGGTGGTGCCGGAGCGTCAGGTTCCGCCGCCTCCGCCGGAGCCGCCGACGGCGATCGAGGCGGACGAACCCGAATCCGTACCGGAGGAGCCCCCCGCGGCCGCCGGGGCGGGTGCGGCGTACGCGGACGTACTGATGCCGCGTGCCGTGGCGGGCCACCGGGACCGGCTCGTCGGCACGACGGACCGGCAGGCGGAGGCGGACGGCGTACGTCCGGGCCGCCGGGCCGCGGTGCCGAGCTGGGACGAGATCGTCTTCGGCACGCGCAGGAAGAAGCAGGAGTAACACGGGAGCAGCAGGAGTAGACGGCGGTACGTCGTCGTGGTGAAGGGCCCGTACGTTCGCGTACGGGCCCTTCGTCGTCGGGGTGACTAGCGCGGGTCGGGTCCTGTGGCGACCGGGCGGGACGCGTCCGACGACCATTCGGACCAGGACCCCGCGTACAGCGCCGCCTCGACGCCCGCGAGCTCCAGGGCCAGCACCTGGTGTGCGCCGGAGACGCCCGAGCCGCAGTAGACCCCGACGGTCGGGGCCTTCAGCGCGCCCAGTGCCGCGAAGCGCTCCGCCAGTTCGGCGGCGGGCTTGAAGCGGCCGTCGGCGGTGGCGTTCTCGCTGGTGGGGGCGGAGACGGCGCCCGGGATGTGGCCGCCGACACGGTCGATGGGCTCGACGTCGCCCCGGTAGCGCTCGGCCGCGCGGGCGTCGAGGAGCAGGCCCTCGTCCGAGGTGCCCAGCACGGCGGCGGCGTCCGCGTCGAGCAGGCCGATGCCGCCGGGGGACGGCTGGAAATCGCCCTCGGCGGGGGTCGGGAGTTCCGTGGACAGCTCGCCCGTCCAGGCGGCGAGGCCACCGTCCAGGACCCGTACGTCCCGGTGCCCCGTCCAGCGCAGCAGCCACCAGGCGCGGGCCGCCGCCCAGCCGAGACCGCCGTCGTACACGACGACGGGAGTCCCTGCCGAGACGCCCGCGCGGCGCATGACCGCGCCGAAGGCCGCCGGGTCGGGCAACGGGTGGCGGCCGCCGGAACCGGGCGGTCCCGCCAGTTCCGCGTCGAGGTCGACGAAGACCGCGCCGGGCAGGTGCCCGGCCTCGTACGCGGGACGCTGGTTCGGGCCGCCGAGCTGCCAGCGGACGTCGAGGAGGACGGGCGGACGGGGTCCCGCCGACTCGCCTGCGAGGTCGGCTGCGGAGATGATGGCGTTCATGGGGGCCATCCTCGCGCAGCGCCCGGCCCGGCCGGAACCGTGTGCGCCGGAGCATCACCGGCCCCACCCGCAGCACGCCGCCCGCCCGCCACTCTCGTAACGAGGTGGAAACGAGACGCGCGGCGCGGCCGGGGCGCGCTCCGCGCCGGGTGGTGCAAGCATCTGCACGGGGCACGAATCCGTACCGCAGCACACTCGGGCGCGAATCCGTACCGCACAACGGCGTGCACGCCCCGATCCCGTACGGCCACCACGAATGGTCCGAGGAGAAGTTCATGACCGAGGCTGCCGCTCGGCTCACGCCCGGCACCCCCTGCTGGGTGAGTCTGATGGTGCACCAGCTGCCCACCACCCAGGAGTTCTACGGAGCACTGTTCGGCTGGGAGTTCCGGCCGGGACCCCAGCAGCTCGGCCCGTACGTCCGGGCCCTGCTGGACGGAAAGGAAGTCGCCGGTCTGGGGCAGCTGCCGCCCGACCGGCACCTGCCCACCGCGTGGACGCCGTACCTGGCGACCGACGACGCGGGGGCCAGCGCACAGGTGATCAGCAGCAGTGGCGGCACCGTCGCGGTCGGGCCGCTGGACGCGGGGGACGCGGGGCGGATGGCCATCGCGTCCGATCCGGCGGGGGCGGTGTTCGGGCTCTGGCAGGCGGAAAGCCATGCGGGCACGGCGATCGCCGGGGCCCCGGGGACGCCCGTGTGGAACGAGCTGGTGACGCGGGAGACCTCCAGCATCGTGAAGTTCTACCAGGCCGTGTTCGGGTACGACGCGGAGCCGGTCGTCTCGGCCGACTTCGACTTCACGACGCTGCTCCTGGAGAAGAAGCCGGTGGCGTCGCTGCACGGGGTGGGGCACGCGCTGCCCCGGGACCGGGGCGCGCACTGGATGACGTACTTCGCGGTCGAGGACGCGGACGCGGCGGCGGCGCTGGTGACGGACCTGGGCGGGCACGTGGTCCAGCAGCCGAGGGAGACCGTGAGCGGGCGGGCGGCCGTGGTCGCCGATCCGGAGGGGGCAGTCTTCACGGTCGTACGGCCGCGAGGCTGAGGTTCTGGCGGTCGTACGGTCGTACGGTCGTAGGGTCGTACGGTCGCCGTCGTCGAGTCGGGACGGGCCGGGTTCCGGGGCGGCGCTTCCCGGAACCCGGGCAGTTCACTCCCCCACAGGTGCCAGGGACACGCTCCAGAAGTCGGCGTAACGGCCGCCGCGCAGGAGCAGGTCCTCGTGGCTGCCCTGTTCGGTGATGCCGCCGTTCTCCAGGAAGACGACGCGGTCCGCGCGGCGGACGGTGTGCATCCGGTGCGCGACCATCACCACGGTCCGACCCGCCATCAGGCGTTCGATGCCCTCCTGCACGGCCGTCTCGTTGACCGGGTCCAGCGCGGAGGTCACCTCGTCGAGGAGGACGACGGGCGCGTCCTTGAGGAGGGCGCGGGCGATCGAGACGCGTTGGCGTTCGCCGCCGGACAGGCGGGCGCCGCCCTCGCCGACGTGAGCGGCCCAGCCGCCGGGGAGTCGTTCGACCACCTCGTCGAGGCGGGCCGCTGCCGCCGCTTCGCGTACGTCGGCGTCGGTCGCGGTGGGGCGGCCGAGGCGGACGTTGTCCTCGATGGTGCCGTCGAAGAGGTAGACGTCCTGGAACACGATGGCGAACCGTGCCATCAGGACCTCCGGGTCGACGGCGCGCACGTCGACGCCGCCCACGCGGACCGCTCCCGCGTCGACGTCGTAGAACCGGGCGAGGAGTTGGAGCAGGGTGGACTTGCCCGCGCCGGAGGGGCCGACGACGGCGAGGCGCTGGCCTGCGGGGACGGTCAGGGAGACGTGGTCGAGGACGGGTGAGCGGTCGTCGGCGTGCTCGTGGGCACGGTTGTTGGCGTCTGCGTTGGCGTCTGCGTTGGCGTTGGCGTTGGCGTGCCGGAAGGTGACGGAGTCGAATTCCAGGTCGTGGCCGTCAGGGCGGACCGGGTCGGTGGGCACGGGGAGCGGCTCGGTGCGCAGGACGGCGTCGAGCTTGGTCAACACGGTTCGGGCGACGCGGAGTTGGCCGCCGATGTCGGTGAGGGAGAGGAGGGGGTCGGCGCAGCGGGCGGCGAGGATCAGGATCGCCAGGGTCTCGGCGACGCCGATGCTGCCGCCGAGTGCGAGGTGGGCGCCCAGCGCGAGGAGGCCGGTGAAGGCCGCCTGCACGGTCAGGCCGAGGCCGACGACGCCGGGCAGGGCGGCCAGGGTGGAGCGGCGGGTGGCGCGCTGCATCTCCTGGAGTGCGTCGTCGAGCAGGGCGAAGCGTTCGGCCGTGCGACCGCCCGCGCGCAGGACGGGCTGGGCCTTGAGGTACTCGACGACCCGGTCGGTGGCTTCTGCGTCGCGGCGTTCGCGTTCCTCGTCGGTGGTGGTGGAGGCGCGTGAGGTCCGGAGCTGGATCGCGGCGACGACGGGGACGGCGGCGAGGGCGGCGAGGCCCAGCTGCCAGTCGAAGGCGAGCATCACGGCGACGATGGTCAGCGGGGTGACGCTCGCGGAGACGAACGGCTGGAGCAGGTGGGCGATCACGGACATCGCCTGGAGGACGCCCCGGCCCGCGAGCACGGACACCTCGCCGACGCGGCCGGAGGCGTACCAGCCCAGGGGCAGCCGGGCCAGGTGGTCGCCGAGGCGGTGGTACATGCCGCTGAGCAGGGTGGCGCCGACCTGGAAGCCGGACAGGTCGCTGACGTAGCGCAGTACGGCGTAGACGGCGACGGCCGCGCCGAAGGCGGTCAGCCAGGGCCAGGCGTCGGTGGGGGTGCTGCCGAAGAGTTCGCGGAGGACGGGGACGAGGAGGGCGTAGGAGAGGCCCTCGGCGATGGCGGTGGCGGTCATCAGGGCGATGGTGCGGCGGACGGGTGGGGCGTATCGGGGGCCCAGGACGCTGAGGAGGGTGCGGATCATCGGGGGTCGTCTCCTTGCGGGGCTCCGGTGGGGGTGGGGCGGGGTTCGGCTCCGTCGGGGGTGGGGCGGGAGGTGGTGGGGTGGGGGGTGTCGGTGGGTGGGGTGTCGGTGGGTGGGATGTCGGTGGGATGGGCGGGGGCGAGGGGGTCGGCTCCGCCGGGGGTCGGTGGGAGGTGGGATTTCCAGAAGGAGGTGAAGGGGCCCGGGGTGGTGAGGAGTTGGGTCGGTGGGCCGGATGCGACGATGCGGCCGTGGTCCAGCAGGACGACCGTGTCGGCGTCGGCGATCGTCTCCAGGCGGTGGGCGATGACCAGGACCGTACGGTCGCCGCCCCGGCTCGCCAGGGCGTGCCGCACGGCTTGTTCGGTCTGGGGGTCGGCGAACGCGGTGGCCTCGTCGAGCACCAGGACGGGCGCGTCGGCGAGGAGGGCGCGGGCGAGGGCGACGCGTTGGGCCTCGCCGCCGGAGAGCCCGGCGTCCTCGCCGATCACCGAGTCGTAACCGCGCGGCAGTTGGAGGATGCGGTCGTGGATGTGCGCCAGCTCGGCGGCCCGGACGACGGCGTCTCGGTCGGCGTGCGGGACGGCGAGGGCGATGTTGTCGGCGAGGGACGCACGCAGCAGCCGTACGTCCTGGAAGACGAAGGAGACCGTGCGGTACAGGTCGCGGGCGGCGATGTCGCGCAGGTCGACGCCGCCGAGGCGCACCGAGCCGCGGGTGGGGTCGAAGAAGCGCGGGAGGAGCTGGACGAGGGTGGACTTGCCACTGCCCGAGGGGCCCACGACGGCGGTGACCGTGCCGGGTTCGAGCACGAGGTCGATGCCGCGCAGGACCTCGCGGGGGACTTCGCGGGAGTCCGCGCCGGGGGCGCCGGACGCGTGGGGTCCGGTGGGCGCGTCGGGGCCGGTGGGCGCGTCGGCCTCGTCGGGTCCGCCGGGGGTGCCGGATGCGTCGGGGCCGGTGGGCGCGTCGGCCTCGTCGGGTCCGCCGGGGGTGCCGGATGCGTCGGGGCCGGTGGGCGCGTCGGCCTCGTAGGCGAAGTGGACGTCGTGCAGTTCCACCCGGTGGCCCTGGGGGGTCCGCGGGTGTGGTGGCTGGGACAGCGGTTCGACCCCCAGGACGTCACGGATGCGGCCGACCGCGCGGCGGGCGGTCTGGAGGTCGTCGAAGCCGTGGCCGAGAGCGGCGAGCGGGGCCGTCAGTCCGAGGCCCAGGAGAAGGAAGGGCACGAGGTCGGCCGGGGCCAGTCGGCCGCCCGTGATCAGGACGGCCCCGCCGGTCAGGACGGTCAGCATCACGAAGGGCGGCGACAGGGCGAACTGCATGGCCGCGGCGGGGCGGGCCACACCGCGCACCCACCGGGTGAAGGTGGTGACGAAGACGTCGGCGGCCGTACGGAACGCGGCGTGCGCGCGCCCTGACCCGCCGAATGCCTTGACCACCGCGATGCCCTCGACGAACTCGACGACGGAGTGCGCGATCCGCCCCGTGCCCGCGTCGAAGTCGGCCTGCTCGCGCTGTCGGGCCGGAGTCATCATCAGCGGCACGAACGCGACGGCGAGCACCACCGGAATCAGGGTGATCAGGGTGAGCCGCCAGTCGACGGTGAGGAGGTAGCCGAGCGAGGCGAGGGGGACCACGAAGGCGGAGACCAGTTCGCCGGGGGCGTGGGCGACGAAGGGGTGCACGGCCGAGACGTCCTCCCCCACCACCTTGGCGAGTTCGCCGGTCCTGCGCCGGGAGAACCAGCCGATCGGGACGCGGCCCAACTGCTCGGCGAGCCGCCTGCGGAACGTCAACTGCACGCGCCCGTCCAGGACATGGCCGATCGCGGAGGAGGCCGACGTGCAGAGCAGCCGTACTAACAGGCCCGTGACGCCCAGGAGTACGAGGTTCCAGACGTGGCCGGAGTCGGGCGGCCCCGGCGCCAGCATCGTGCGCGCCAGCTCGACGACCGCAAGCAGCGGGGCGAGACCCGCGAGGGCGCCGGTCACCTGGAAGGCCACGAGGGCGGCGAAGTTCCCTGCGTACGGGCGCAGGAGCGAAGTCGTGGTCGGCTTCGTCCCGGGTGTCGGGCGCGGGGGCCGCGTCGCTGAGGGAGCTGCGGCAGAGTCGGTGACGGCCATCGGGCTCTCCTTTCCGTTCGTCTTCGCAGGGGCACGTCGATGCAATTACTGTACGCGTAAGAAAACTAAACCTCCAGGGACTTGGGCACGGGACGCGGACGGGGTACGCACGGGGCACGACGGTGGGGCACGCTCGTCCGCGCGTACGCTGGGGACGCCCCCGGAGAAGAATGAGGAAGCGAAACCCGTGCAGCCCACACCCGATTCCGGCAAGGCAGGGCGTCCGGACACCGGCCGTTCGGGCAAGGTCGGCCGCCCGCCCCGGCTTTCCCTCGACGCGATCCTCGCCACCGCCGGGCGCATCCTCGACACGGAGGGGGCCGGGGCACTGTCCATGCGCCGCCTGGCGCGGGAGCTCAACAGCACGCCGATGTCCCTGTACCACCACGTACAGGACAAGGACGATCTGCTGATGCTGCTCCTGGACGCGTACGCCCAGGACATTCCGCGACCCGAGCTGCCCGATGAGCCCCGCGAGAAGCTGGCCGTCTGTGCGCGGACGTTCCACGACATCCTGGCGGACCGCCCCTGGATCGTGGAGGTGCTGTCCTCCGACGCCTTCGCGAGCGTCTCCGCGATGTGGATGGTGGAGGGCGTGGTCGACGCACTGATCGGGTGCGGCCTCACTCCGGAGGACGCGGCGTACGCCTACCGCGTCATCTGGACGTACACCGTCGGGGAACTGACCCTGCTCCACCGGGAGCGGCCCCGGGAGCGGGACAGGCCCACGCGGCTGGAGCTCACCATGGCGTCCTTGGACGCGGAGGAGTTCCCGAGGCTCGCCGCCTTCGGGGGCCGGTGGAACGAAGTGACCGCGGCGGACGACCACCACCGTGGCCTGGAGGCCGTGATCGACGGGCTGCTCGCCCAGGCGTGAGGGGTGGATGCGTAACCCCGATTTACGTAGCGGTGAGCCGCGTTGACGTACCGGACCGGCGCGTCGCCGCCCCTAGCCTTCCTGCCCATGGAACTTCACGGACTGCTCCCGGCACAGCTCGCCCACACCGGGGCCGCGCTCCTGGCGGTGACCCTGCTGGCGGTCGCCGGGCGGAGCGCGGCCCGGTGGCTTCGGCTGCCCTCGGTCATCGGGGAGGTGACGGTGGGGTTGCTGGTGGGGCCCCTGGTGCTGGCGCTGTTCGGGCGGGAGCTGTTCGGGGTGATGCTGCCGGGGGCGGTGCTGGAGAACCTCAAGGTGGTCGGACAGGCCGGTCTCGTGCTCTTCCTGGTGGGGCTGACGCACAAGCTCCGGTCGAACGGTCAGGACGGGCCGGACGGTCAGGACGGGCCTGGCGGGCCTCGGCCGTCGCGGCGGGCGCTGTCCGCGCTGGCCGGGTGGGCGCTCGTACTGCCCCTGGTGGCGGGGCTGTTGCTGGTCGCGGTGATCGAGGTCAGCGGGGACGGGGCGGCGCGGGGGACGGCTCCCCTTCCGGCGTTCGTCGTGATGGTGGCCGTGGCCATGTCGATCACGGCGGTGCCCGTGCTGTCCCGGATACTCGTCGACCGGGGGATGACGGACACGGCCGCCGGGAACCTCGCGCTGGGGGCCGCGCTGGTCATCGACGGGGTCGGGTGGGTGCTGCTCACCGTCGCCGTCGGGCTGGGTACGGGGCAGGCGGGCGGGCCCGTGGGTGCGGCGCAGGCGCTGCTGTTCGCCGGGGTGGTCGCGCTGGCCCTGCGGGCGGTGCTGCGGGCGGCCGCCGTACGGCGGTTCTTCGGCGAACGGCCCGGGCTCGCCGCCCCGTTGATCGCCTCGGTGGCCCTGGCGACGGCCCTGGAGACGGAGCGGCTGGGCATGACGGCGGTGGTCGGGGCGGCCCTGGTCGGGCTGGGTGTCCCCCGGGGCGGGCAGGGGGCGGAGCCCTGGGAGGGGGCGGTGGCGCGGGTGTCGCGGGCCGGGCTCGCGCTGACACCGGTGTTCTTCGTGGTGACCGGGGTGACCGTACTGACCGGGGCGTTCGCCGCCACCTCGTGGACGCTGATCGCCGCGACCCTCGTCCTGGGGCTGGCGGGCAAGCTGACCGGGGGGTACTGGGGGGCGCGGTCCGCCGGTCTCGGGACGGCGGACGCGCTGCGCGTGGGGGCACTGATGAACACCCGGGGGCTGACCGAGCTGATCGTGCTCCAGGCCGGTCACCGGGCGGGCATCCTGTCCGCTCCCCTGATGCTCGCGCTGGTGGTGATGGCGTTGGTGACCACGGCCGCGACCGGGCCGCTGCTCGGGCTGGTGAACCGTACGGCGGGAAGGAGCGGGCCGGTGGACGGGATTGCCGTGCCGGCCCGCTGAGGCCGGGAGCGACACAGGGGCGGCGGGGCCCGCAACGGGCCCCGCCCTCCCGTCAGTTGCCGGTGCGGCCTCTGCGTCCGAACGCGAAGTAGAGGCCGAGGAGGACGGCGCCCACCACGGCGACGATCGCCGTGACCGTGCCACTGGCCAGCGCTCCGACCACGATCAGGATCACCGCGTAGAGGACGGGAAGGATGACGTTCGGGTTGGTGGCTGCGGTCTGCGGTCGCTGGCTCATGGCGTTGTCCTCTGCTCACTTGTCGGTACGCCGTGCGTGTGGCGGGTGCGGCGTGTGGGGGTGGTGGAACGTGGGTGATCGTGACACCGGGGCCCGCCCGGCACGGGACACTTTGCGATCTCCTTGCGCTGTGCACGCGTCTCGCCCGGCGGGCGGACACCGGGGGCCGGTGTCATGCCAGTTGGGGGTTGGCCAGGCGGGCGAAGGGGCCGTCCGTCTCCGCGAGGAGTTGTTCGTAGGTGCCCTGCTGGACGATCCGGCCGCCCTCCATGACCACGATGCGGTCCGCATCGATGACGGTGGACAGGCGGTGGGCGATGACGAGCCGGGTGGCGTTGAGCTGCCGGGTGCTCTCGGCGACGAGGCTCTGGGTGGGGTTGTCGAGGGCGCTGGTCGCCTCGTCGAAGAAGACGAGGCGGGGGCGGGCCACCAACGCCCTGGCGATCATGAGGCGTTGGCGCTGGCCGCCGGAGAGGGTGTTGGTGCCCTCGGACAGGACGGTGTCCATGCCCATCGGCATGGCCCGGATGTCGTCGGCGAGGCCCGCCATCTCCGCGGCCGTCCAGGCGTCGTCGAGGGTGTGTCCGGCGGAGCCGACGATGTTGGCCTGGATGCCGCCCGGCTGGAGCGCGCCGTTCTGGAGGACGACCCCGCACTGGCGGCGCACCGCCGAGATGTCCAGCTCGGCGAGGTCCTGGCCGTCGTACAGCACACTCCCGGAGAGCGGGGTCTCGAAGCCGAGCAGCAGGCGCAGCAAGGTGGACTTGCCGCTGCCCGACGCGCCGACGACGGCGATGAACTCGCCCGGCCGGGCGCTGAGGCTGACGTCGTCGAGGACGAGCGGGCCGTCCTGCCCGTACCGGAAGGAGAGGTGGGAGACCGCTACGCGGCCGGAGAGGTCGCCGGGGTCGGCCTTGCTGCCGTCGTTCTCGGGGGTCGCTTCCAGGATCGGCGCGAGTTTCTCCAGCATCGGTACGGTGCCCACGGCCGTGACCGCGGCGGCGGTGAACTGGAGTCCCGCCGACAGCAGCAGGTTGAAGGCGGCGTAGAACGGCAGGAAGGACGCGAGCGGGATCTGCCCGTGCAGCAGTCCCGCCGTCACGGCGAACACGATCGCCGAACACACCAGCGGGAAGCCCGCGTTGAAGGTGGTGACCGCGTTCTGGATGCGGCGGACCCGGGCGGAGAGGGTGTGGCCGTGGGCGGCGAGCCGGGTCCACTCGGCGAAGGCCCGCTCCTCGGCGGCGGCGACGCGCAGCTTGGGCATGGCGGTGAGCAGCTGGAAGACCATGGCGGACATGGCCTGTTCGTGCCGGTACTCGCGACGGGCCCAGCGCAGTTGGAGGCGTCCGGTGACGGCGGCGACGAGGACGCCGAAGCCGGTGAGGGCGACGGCGAGCAGGGCCAGGCGTACGTCGTAGAAGAAGACCAGCGTGAGGTTGGCGAGGCCGGTCGTCAGGGCGAGTACGGCGGTGGTGAGCATGCCGGAGAGGAGTTCCTGGGCGGCGGTGACACCCAGGACGGTGGTGCCGAGTTCACCGGTGGAGTAGCGGGTGAAGAAGGCGGCGGGGAGGGAGAGGAGGCGGTTCCAGAGTCCGGCCTGCATGGCGGCGCCCGCCCGGCTCTCCATCCGGAGTACGGCGAGGTTCTGGACGACGGAGAGGGCGGCGGTCACCAGGCCCGAGGCCATGACGACCAGCGCGCCCTGCACGATGAGGTCGCGGGCGGCGGCGGTGACGAAGGTCCCCAGGACCTTGCCGGTCATCACCGGGATGACCAGCCCGATCAGGGCGACCAGGACGGCGGTCACGGCGAATCTGGCCAGGTCACGGCCGTGCCCGAGAGACGGTGAGAGGCCGAAGCGCAGCAGGCTCGGGACGTCCCGGACGGTTTCAGGGAGGGGGCGGTAGAGGACGACGGCCTGGTTGCGCAGGAGGGGGGCGGTGCCGTCGGTGACGGGGGTGATGCGGCCGTCGTCGACCATGACGTAGCCGTGGCCCAGCGGCAGGAGCGCGACGGGGCGGCCCGCCGTGCGGTAGCCGACCATGGGGCCGAGGTCGGTGGCCCACCAGCGGCCGTCGACGCGGACGGTACGGGTGCGCACCCCTGAGGCGAGGGCGATGGCGCGCAGGTCGTCGCCGTCGGACCTGCGCTGTCCGCTGCCGCGTACGGGAGGCCGTACGGAGAAGCCCTGTCGGGACGCGACCAGGCGGACGGCGGCGAGGAGGGGCGGGTCGGCGGCGACGTCGGCGAGCCGGACGCGGGCCTCGGTGTCGTGCAGGACGGCGTCGAAGCTGCGGACGGTGCTGGACAGGACGGCGTCGTCCTTGGCCGCGCGCACCGCGAGTTCGGTGCTTTCGCGGGTGCGCAGGACGGCGATGCGGTGGTCGACGGTGGCGCGCAGCCGCGCGGCGTGCTCGGTGAGCACGGCGACGAGGCGGCCCTGGCGGTAGACGTCGAGGAGGGAGGCGGTGGTGAGGCGGGCGGGGGTGCGGGCGCGCAGCCAGTCGCGTTCGGTGAGGCAGACCACGGCTCCGGGGCCCGCAGGCTCTAGGGGCAGTGCGTCGGTCTCGGTGCCCGGGTTGTCGGGGGTGCCGTTCTCGGTGGCCGGGTCGCCGAGGTCGAGCTGCCCCGACACCACGCGGACGAAGCGCAGACCGTCGACGGACCGGGTCACGGCGCGCTCGGCGAGCTCGGTGGTCCCGGACGGGCCGAGGGAGGTGAACTGGCGGGGCGGCAGCGAGCCGGGGAGGGCCCCGGCGAGGGCGGTGAGGCCGTCGGTGAGCCCGTCGAGGAGGCGGGCGTGGTCCAGTTCGACGGGGCGGGTGCCGGGGGGCTGCGGGAGGGTGGCGCGGCCCGCCCGGATGTCGTCCAGTACGGACAGGGGCAGTGGGGTGAGCCGGGAGTCGAGCACGGGCCGGGCGACGACGGTGTGCCGCCGGGTGTCGGAGGTCCCGCAGAGCAGCAGGGCCCCGGCCTCGGCGCGGCACAGGAAGTGGCGGCGTCCGGCGCGGTCGGTGTCGGTGCCCCGGTCGACGGCGAAGAGGTCGGCGGCCCCCGACTCGACGTAGAGGAGCTGGTCGGGGGCGTCGAGGCAGAAGGTGCGGGTGGGGGCAGGGAGGGGGGCTGGTGCTGGGGTCGGGGCGGGGGCTGGTGCTGAGGCTGGGACGGGGGCTGGTGCTGGGGTCGGGGCGGGGGTGTTCACAGGGCGTCACGCTCCCCCGCCGTGCTCGACTCGAAGAGCGACGCGTAGTTGCCGCCCGCTGCGACGAGTTCGTCGTGGGTGCCGCGTTCGGCGACCCTGCCCCGGTCGAGTACGACGATCTCGTCGGCGTCGCGGACCGTGGACAGGCGGTGGGCGATGATCAGGCAGGCGCAGCCCCGGCGGCGCAGGTTGTCCATGACGGTCCGTTCGGTGGCGGGGTCCAGGGCGCTGGTCGCTTCGTCGAGGACCAGGAGGGTGGGGCGGGCGGCCAGGGCGCGGGCCAGTTCGAGGCGTTGGCGCTGGCCGCCGCTGAAGTTGCCGCCGTGTTCCCAGACGGTGGCGTTGAGGCCGCCGGGGCGGGCCATGACCTCGTCGAAGACCGCGGCGTCGTGCAGCGCGTCGAGGACGACCTCGTCGGGGACCGTGTCGTCCCAGAGGGTCAGGTTGTCGCGGACCGTACCGGCGAAGAGGGCGATGTCCTGGTCGACGTACGCCATGGAGGCGGCGAGGACGGTGCGGCCGATCTCCTCGCGGGGGCGGCCGCCGAGCAGGATCCGGCCGGAACGGGGCTCGTACAGGCCGGTCAGGAGGCGGCCGACGGTGGACTTTCCGCTGCCGGAGCCGCCGACGATCGCCGTGCGGGAGCCGGGGGCGACGGTGAGGCTGAGGCCGGTGACGACGGGTGGGGCGAGGGGGCCGTAGCCGAAGGTGACGTCGTGGAGGGTGAGTTCGCCGTCGAGGCGGTTGGCGGGGGTGTCGCCGGGGCCCGGGGGCGCGTTCCTGGCGGGCGCGGCGGGCGAACCCTTGACGAGTGCGGCGGGTGAGTCCGCGACGGGAGGGTCGAAGATGCGGGCCTGGGGGTACTTCTCGACGTCGTGGATGCGCTTGAGGTCGGCGTCCAGGTCCTGGAGGCGGCTGCCCAGGTTGGTGAGCTGGGTGACCGGGCGGCTGAGGGCCGCCAGCAGGGTCTGGAACGTGAGGAGGAGGCCGACGCTCAGCGCGCCGTCGACCACGCGCAGACCGCCGACGAGGAGGAGCACGCCGATGTTGACGACGGCGAGCAGCGGCGGGACGACGATGAGGACGGCCGTGGCCTGGCCCAGGCGTTGCTGCGCGGAGGTGACCTTGGCGAGGAAGCCCGCCCAGCGGGTGAAGGCGTCGGGTTCGGCTCCGGTCGCCTTGACCGACTCGATGGTGGAGAGGGTCGCGAAGGTGGTGCCGACCAGGTTGCCCCGGTCCGTGCGCAACGCGCCGACGGCGTCCTTGCGGGAGCGGGCGACCAGTTGGAGGACGACCACGTTGAGGGCTACGGACGACAGGCCGATCGCGCCGAGCAGGGCGTCGTAGCGGAGCATCAGGCCGCCGTAGAAGACGACCAGGATCAGGTTGATCACGGTGGCGGCGAGGTCGCGGGAGAGGATCATCGCGACGGTGTCGTTGCCCGCGACCCGCTTGGCGACCTCGGCGGGCCTGCGCTGGAGGAAGAACTCGATGGGCAGGCGCAGCAGATGCCGGAAGAAGCGGGCCGAGCCGATCAGGCCCGCACGGATCTCCATCCGGAGCAGGTAGTGCTGCTGGACGGAGGTCAGGACGAAGATCATCAGGGCGGTGCCCGACATGGCCCCGAGCAGGGGCAGCACCCCGCCCGTGGAGCCGGCTCCGATGATCCGGTCGATGAAGACGCGCTGGTAGGCGGCCCCGATGATGCCGGGGACGACGAGGAGCAGGCTCGCCAGGAGGACCAGCGGGAGCGCCCGGCCCGACGGCAGACGGCGGCCGAGCAGGGCGGCGGCGGTGGAGGTGCGGCGTCCGCCGGGGCGGAAGTCGGGGCCCGGCTCGAAGGTGAGCATGATCCCGGTGAAGCCCGAGTCGAACTCCGCCCACTCCATCAGGCGCGGCCCGCCCGCCGGGTCGTTGACGGCGACCAGGGTCCGGCCGAAGCGGGTGGAGATGCCCTCGACCACCATGAAGTGCTGGAAGGCCCAGAAGATGATCACGGGTCCCGTCTGGGCGCGCAGCAGGTCCACCTCGGCCTGGAAGCCTCGGGCGACCATGCCGAAGGAGCGGGCGGCGGCGATCAGCGAGCTGGCCTTGGCGCCGTCCCGGGAGACGCCGCACAGGGCGCGCAGCTCCTCCAGGGGTACGTGGCGTCCGTAGTGGGCCAGCACCATGGCGAGGCTGGCCGCGCCGCACTCGACGGACTCCATCTGGAGGACGGTCGGCACGCGGTGGGCCCTGCGCCTGGCCCGCCTCCGGGCCCGGGACGCGGCGCGGCGGGGGCGGCGTACGGCCTCCGGCTGCGGGACGGGGGACGGCTTCGGGGGGATCTTCGTGTCGGTCATCGGGGCCTCCTCGGCTCAGCGGCCCAGGACCAGGTCGAACGGCGACTGGGTGCGCAGCTCGATCGAGGCCGTGACCGACGTCTGTGAAGCGAGCGCGACGGGCGGGGTGTGGGTGGTCGACCAGGTGTAGCCGGACGCCGATTCCCGGTCGCGGATCAGGTCCACGGTGACCAGCCTCGGGGCCTGGCCCCTGTGGTAGCCGTCGGCCGCGAGGTCGCCGCCGACCAGCGAGGCGAGGGCCTCCTTAGTGAGCGGGTACGGGTCGATCCGGGCGACCTTCCCGCGCAGCAGGCCGTACGCGGCCGGGGGCGCGGTCGACACGGACAGTGAGACGGGACGGCCGGGGGCCAGCCGGGCGGCCTGGTCGGCGGGGACGAAGACCAGGGCGACGAGGCGGTCGCCCGGCAGGTCGGTGCGTTCGACGGTGGCGAGGGTGGCGCCGACCCGGACGAGCTGGCCGCTGGTCATGGTGGCGCTGATGACCTTTCCGGCGAACGGGCTGGTGACGGTGCGCACCCTTCCCGCGTCGTCCGTCAGGCGGGCGACGGGCTGGCCCGCGCTCACTTCCTGGGCGGGGCGCACGAGCAGTTCGCGGGCCATCCCCGTGTAGGGGCTCTGCACTTGGCTGGTTCCGGCGGGGTGGCTGAGGACGCCCGGGGCGTCGACGGTGACGTCGAGGCGGGCGAACGCGGCCCAGACGCAGGCCCCTGCCATCACGATCATGACGACGAAGACGGCGATCCAGCCTCGGGGCGCGGCGAGCAGGACCGGTGCGTCCAGCTCGTCGGGTTCCCGCTTGCGCTGCAAAGCCTGGTAGCGGAACTGCACGGTGGTCTCTCCCCCCACAAGTCGTACGGTGTCAGTCGCCTGCGGCGGCCGGGGTGTGCTCGGCGTGCCCTTCTTCGGCGGGGCTCTGGTCGTCGGTGGGGCTCTGGTCGTGGGCGGGGCTCTGGTCGTGGGCGAGGCTCTGCGGGCGGCTGCCCAGCACGAGTTCGCCGACGGTCCCTTCGAGGAGCGGGTCGAGTCCGGTGGCGGCGGCGAACGCGGACGTGTCCCCGCCGCCCAGCCCGCATACGGCCAGCCCCATCGCGGTGCCCACGAGATAGAACGTCTGGTACAGCACGCCGACGTGCTTGAGGATCAGGGGATAGGCGACCGTCTCGTACTTCCACAGCACCCGGCCGAAGCGGGCCGCGACGAGCAGCACGACCTGGGGGGCTGCGGCCATCATGGCGGCGTCCCCTGCCTCCTTGACCAGGGGTGCGGTCAACGGGCCGGCGGGCGTGACGAGTTCGAGTTCGTGGCGGTCGGACGCGTAGCGGTAGAGGCCGGGTTCGAGTCCTTCGACGTGCGAGACGAGCGGGTAGACGTCCAGCTCGTGCAGCGAGCCCCCGGCGGGGACCGGCCGGTCGGCGAGTTCCTGGCCGTCGCTGCCGGTGATGGTGGAGCGGATGCGTACGGTCCGGTAGAGGAGTTCGGCGAGCTGGGCGAGGGTGAGCGGGGCGTCGGCGTCGTGCTCGCGGATCGAGGAGCGCTCCTCCAGCACCTGGGTGAGGGAGGGGTCCTTCGCGGAGACCGCTTCGAGGTCGGGCTCCGGGAGCGGCACCCGCCGTCTGTCCCCCGGCTCCACGGCGACGGGCAGCGGCTCGAAGCAGTCGGCGTGCCGGTAGGTGCCGCCGTAGCCGGGGGCCGACGCCGGGACGCGCGTACGGGTGTGGAAGGCGAGGTCGACGGGGTCCCACTGGACGCTGCCGCGCGACCCGGACTCCGGGTCGTCGTCGGGGCCGCCCGGCGCGAGGGCCCCGGCGGTGGCCAGCAGGCGCAGCACGGGGACGGGAACACCGTCGGTCCAGGTGCCGAGCCGGGCGAGGAACGGCGCTGCCTCGTCGGTGAGTTGTACGGAGAGGGGGCTGCCGGGGGCCTGGAGGACGAGGCCGCCCTCGGCGGGGCGGATCAGCGCGTGGCGGGTGAGACGGGCGGGCCCTGCGGGGGCGGGCTTGAGGGCCGTACCGCCCCGGCCGACGAGGGTGAGGCGGGCGAGGAGGGGGCCGTACGGAGCCTCGACGGAACCGCCGTGGCGGGCATCCTCGTGGAGGGCGTCCCCGTAGCGGACGCCCCCGTACACCGCGTGCTCGAACAGGCCCGTCGAGTCGAGCCTCGCGCGCAGCATCTGCCAGCGCAGCAGGCCCGTTTCACCGTCCCGGGCGACGACGAGGGCGCTGGTCCGCGCCTCGGTGAGGTCGCCGTCGGCGAGGGCGCTCAGGGCGGCCAGGGCTCCGGGAGTCAGCCCCTTGAGGCGCAGTTCGCCGAGGCGGGTGGTGAGGACCTGGCCGTCGAGGGTGGTGCCGGGGATCAGTCGGTAGGTGCCGGTGTACGTGGTGGGTGCTGGCGCTGTGGTGGTCATGGCTTCCCCGCCCTGAGAGGAGGCGGGTCACGGCAGTGCCGTGACCCGCCCGTGCGACGCGACGACATCCGCGGACGATCGGACGACGTGCGGACGATCGGACGACGTACGGAGGACGTACGCGGACGATCAGAAGAAGACGTTCCAGCTGTTCAAGTCTGCTTCCGGGGTGGCCTGTTCGAGCAGCCCGAGCCGTACGGGAGCCTCGTACAGCCGCCCGTCGCCCAGCCGCCGCCAGAAGTGCCGCAGACCGGGGGCGATGACCTTGACGACGTTCAGCTCCAGGTCGGGCCGGGTCTGGTCGAGGACGATCACCTCGGACCCCGCCTCCCGGATGCGGTCCACCTGGTCGCGGATGCGCGCCGAGAGGTCGAATCCAGCCTGCGGGCCGACCTCGGTCGCGGGCTGCTCCGGGTCCGGCAGCAGCCACGGCTCCTGGTCCACCGTGGCGTTCTTGAGCCAGGTCAGGGTCTCCAGGTCGTCGACCAGGTAGGCGGTGTCGCCGTTCTCGTCGCGCGCCTCGATCATCGGGAGGAACTGGTTCAGCTCGGTGAGCGCCCGGAAGGCGGCGATCCGGGGGTCGGGGTGCGCCCCGAAGCCGACCATGATGTCCTCGACGTCGTGCCGCCGCCGGGAAGCGGCGACGTACACCGGCATGCCCAGGTCGAAGCTGATGTCGATCATCCAGAGGTCGCGGTCCATCGCGTCGTAGTACGACCGGAGTTGATCGACGTACGGGTCGTCGAGGGAGTCCATGTCGAAGGCCGGGCGGCGCAGCCGGTTGTACCACCACAGGGCGACGGCGTCGCGCTCGGTCAGCTCGCACAGGCCCTGGAGGATCGCCTCTTCGAGGGTGTTGCCCGCCGCGCTGCCGTTGGAGTCGGAGATGCAGAAGAAGTGCTCGTCGAGGTCGGGGTGGCCGTACCAGGCGTACGCGGCCGGGACGAGCCGTTCCTCGTCGTGGGTGAGGGACCAGCCGCGCGCCCAGTCGACGGGGGCGCTCTCGTCGAAGGGGTCGGGCACCTTGTGCAGCCGGTTGGCGGGGTCCTGGTTCCAGGTCTCGCGGCCCGCGAGCTGGGCCTCGGAGAAGTGCAGCAGGCTGCGCGGGTGGACGGCGACGGCGGGGTCCAGTTCCGCGTACGCGGCCCGGCGTACGGCCTCGTCGCCGCGCCACACGCCCGAGTAGCGCTCGATGGCCTCGCAGACGGCGCTGACCTTGGCCTGGATCTCGCTGCGGCCCTTGCCGCCGCTCTGGCCGCGCAGGTTGCGGCGCAGCAGGTCCATGCTGTCGTTGACCATGGCGAAGTTGTGCCCGGCCGAGTAGCTGTAGGTCAGGGTGTTGGACTCGGGGGTGTGCGAGACGAGCCGGGTGATGGCGCCGAAGTGCGGGCTGATGTGCTTGTCGAGGCGGGCGAGGGTGTCCTCGGGGCGGTCGACCCGGTAGCCGCCGTCGCCGGTGTGCCGCGCCTCCTGCGTCGACAGCACGATCTTCGGGCTGCGCTCGCTGACCAGCCTCGGGTCGCCGCAGGCAGGGCACTGCGGCTGGCGCACGACCGCATGGGTCTCGGTGCGCAGGGTGGGCAGTTCCAGGGTGACCATCTGGCCGCAGAGCGTGGCGGGTTCGCCGGTGGCGGCGATCATCGCGGCTTCGGTGGCGAGGATTCCGGCGGCGGCCAGCACGCCCGACGAGAGGCGCGAGCGGGCCGGGTGGCGGGGCACGGTCTCGCCGCGCTTCCCGGCGAGGTAGCGCTCCAACTGCCGGTTCCCGGTGAGGCGTTGAGCCAGACAGGACCAGCATCCTGTGTGGTCCGGGGTGAGGAAAGGGCCGATCCACGGGGCGAGTCCGCTGAGCCGGGCCAGCAACCAGTTCTTACCCGCCGCGAGTTGGGCGGCGTTGCGCTGCTCCAGTACCGGGTCGAGATAGTCGTCGACGAGGACGACGGACAGCCCCTCGTCCGGGACGGTGTCGATGTCTCCGGTACGGGCGGTCAGGCCGAGCCCGCGCAGCGCGTCGAGCACCGGTCCCGGGTCGACGCCCTCGGCCGCGCTGACGGTGACGGGCGCGGTGCCCAGGGTGCGCGCCGGGTCGATGCCGAGGGCGTCCCAGTAGGCGAGGGTCTCCTCGGGGAGGTCCGGGCGGCCGTCCGCGAGGTGACCGGCGGCCCCGAAGCGGGTGATCGCGGCGAAGACCGAGGGAATGGGGAGCGTGCCCGCGAGTTCCTGGACGATCTCCAGGACCGTACGGCGGCCGTCGAGATACGGCACGACGGCCGCGGCCGCCTTTCCGGGTACCAGGAAATCCTGGCCCTCCGCATAAAGAAAGACGCGCTCCCCTTCCGTCACCTCGACGTGGAAATGCGCCTTGAGACGCGGCTTTTCCATCGACTCCCCCAGTTCTACGGCCCGCGGTTCGCCGGTACCGCGTTGTCAGCGGCACCTCAGCGGTATCTCGGCGGCAACTCAAACATGGGGAAGTCGGGGGGTAAATGCTTCACCGGATACGTACGGGCGGCGGCCGATACGTAGGCTCGCGCGCTGGTCACGTACGTATCGGAGGAGGATCGGGGCGGACCGGACGGGACCGGACCCCGGGGCGGAACGGACCGACATGAAGCGGAATATGGAATTCCCATTTCATTCGCAGCGGCTCCACCGCTGACCCCTGCCCAGGATGGGCCCCATAAAATCCACCAGGATCATTTTCGGCCTTGATCTCCCCCCACACGGCTGCAACATTGGCGCAATGCATGAACCGAACGGGGAACTGCACCACCGTGAACGCGATACCGCGCAGTTGCGTGAATCCATGACCGAACTCGCCGCAGGCCGTCCCACCGTCGCCCTGGTCCACGGCGCCCGCGGCACCGGCAGGTCGACCCTGCTGCGGGCCGTGCCCGGCATGCTGCCCGGCGACGCCCTGGTGCTGCGCGCCCGGTGCCACCCCAGCGAGCGGGGTTTCGAGTACGGCATGGTCCGCCAGCTCTTCGATCCGGTGCTGGGCGGTGCCGTGCGCCGGGGCGACCGGTCCGCGGACGGCCGGGGCGGGGCCCGGCGGCCGGTCCCCTCCCCCGGGGCGGCGGACCTGCCCACCCAGGAGGCGCTCCAGGACCTGCTGCACACCACCCGTTCGCTGGCCGCCGACCGGCCGCTGGCGCTCCTCGTGGACGACCTCGTGCACGCCGACGCGGCCTCGCTGCGCTGGTTCGCGTACATCGCCCGCCGTCTCGACGACCTTCCGGTCCTGGTGGTGGCCTCGCTGCCCGCCGCCGCGCCCGGGATCGTGGAGGAACTGGGTTCGTTGCCGTATCTGCGCAGGCTGTGGCCCGAACCGCTCTGCGCGACCTGTACGGCGGACGTGGTCGACCTGGCCTTCGACGCTCCGGCGGACCGGGATCTGGCCGCGCTGTGCCATGCCGTGTCGTACGGGAATCCGCTGGTGCTCCAGGAGTTGGTGTCCCGGCTCCGGCGGGCGCACGTACAGCCGCAGGCGCCCGACCCGGAGCAGGTGCTGTCGATCGCCGCGCAGGCCCTGGCGGCGACGACGCTGACCTGGCTCGACGAGGACGATCCGGCGGCCGGTGAGCTGCTGACCCAGCTGGCGGTGCTCGGGCCGGGCACGGACGCGGCCCTGTGCGGCGCGCTGTCCGACCGGGGCGAGGCGCATGTGCTCCAGGCCAGGGACGCTCTCGTACGGGCGGGGCTGGTGCGGGCCGAGCCGGGGGCCGACGCGTTCGTGCACCCGGCCGTACGGCCCGCCGTGCTGGCCCGCGTACCGGCGCGGACGCGGCGGGAATTGCACGGGCGGGCGGCCGCCGTGCTGTGCCGGGCCGGGGCTCCGGCCCGGCAGACCGCCGAGCACCTGCTCAAGGCGGGCAGCGACTGGGGGCTCGACGTCCTGCGCAGCGCGGGCGCTCAGGCGGCCTCGGCCGGGGACCACCGGGACGCGGCGCGGTATCTGCGGCGGGCGCTGGCGCTGGTCGACGCGGCGGCGGGCGGGGGGCGGGCGGACGGGGAAGCGGGCAGGAAGCCGGGCGACGGGGAGGCGGGCGACCGGCGGGCCGACGCAGAGACCGATCTTGCGGAAACGTTCCATGAGCTGACGGTCCGGCTCGCGGCCGTCGAACTGCACTGCGACCTCGACGGGGCGGCCCGCCAGGTCGCCGCCGTCGCCGCCACCGCACCGGACGCCGCCCGGCGGGCCGGGGCCCTGGCGGCGCTGGCCTCGCCCGCGCTGGTCGCCTCGGTCGAGGGGGCCCAGCCCTTCGTCCGGGCCTGCGGCGAGCTGGCGGCGCTGCCCGCCGCCGACCCCGGCCAGTTGCTGCGGCTGACGGCTCAGGTGCTGCTGGCCGGGCACCGCCCCCGGCTGCGGCAGGCCGTACGGGCGGCGGCCCGGCGGCCGGGCGACCCGGCGGCCGGTGCCTTCGCCGGGGCGCTCGCCGCAGCGGCGGCGGCCACCGGGCGGCTCGGTGCCGCACGCCGTCTCGCGGCCCGGGCCGAGGCCGCCGTCCGGCCGGACGCGGACCCGCGCGCGGCCACCTCGACGGCCGCGCTGATCGGTGCCGCGCTGGCTCTGGCGTGGACCGGCACCGCCGGCGACCTCGGCAGGGCCAGCGCCCTGGCGCACCGCGTGGTGGACACCGCACGGGCGTCGGACGACTTCGCGCTGGCCCCGCTGGCACTCCTCGTACGGTCCGAAACGGCGTACCGGCAGGGTGAGTTCGCCGCCGCGCTGGCCGACGCCGGGGCGGCCGTGCGCCGCGCCCGGGACCTGAACTCCGCCGCGCTCACGGCGGCGGCGGTCGCCTGTACGGCCCGGGCGCTGGTCGGTCTCGGGCGCGCCGGGGAGGCGGCGGTCCTGCTGGGCCGCGAGCCGACGGCGGCGGGCGACCACCCGTTCGTCCGGGCGCTGGTGCTTCAGGCGCAGGGCGTGGTGGCGGCGGCGCGCGGTGACCACGCCGAAGCGGTCGGCTTCTTCCTCGACTGCGGGCACCGGCTCGCGCTGCGCGGCATCACCAACCCGGCCTGTCTGCTGTGGCGGGCGCACGCCGCGCAGTCGTATGCCGCACTGGGCGAGCACGCGGCGGCGGTGACCATCATGAGCGGCGTCGGCCCCGGCACCGGTCAGCAGGAGGCCGGAAGGCCGTCGGCGGGCGGCCCGGCCCCCGGGCGGACCCTGCTCACCCCGGCGGAGCTGAGGGTGGTCGAGCTGGTGGTGCGCGGGCACTCCAGTCTGGAAGTGGCCGAAAACCTCTTCCTCAGCAAGCGCACGGTCGACACCCACCTGGGCCGCATCTACCGCAAGTTGAAGATCCGCAGCAGGCACGAGCTGATCGCGGCGCTGGGCACGGAACTCACGGCGTAGCCCCGGACCTGCGGCGCGGCCCCGGACATCCGGAGGGCGGACCCCTGTCGACAGGGCCCGCCCTCCGCCGCGTACGCCCTCAGCAGGGGGATCAGGCGGACGCGTTCTCGACCGGCAGCGGAGTGCGGCGCACTCCGAGCCGGGGCTCGGTGACCAGGTACAGGCCCGTGGCGTTGTCGTACTTCTCGCCCTCCGTCGTCTGCTGGGCGACCTGCGCGGCGAGCACCTGTCCGCTGATCGGGCGGCTGCCGCCCGCCCGGGCCGCGTCGTCCAGGTCGGCGGCGCCGGACGTGATCGCCGCGAAGGCCGCGCTGTCGGGGGCCGAGCGGACCGGGGCCTGCGTGTCGTGGCGGGCGACCAACTCCGGGTAGCGCCCGCGTGCGAGGCGCTGGGCGAGCCAGAAGTAGGTGGCCTTGCCCCGGTACTGCTCGTAGAACCCGGCGACCATCGAGAACATCCGGCCGTACGCGTTGCGGTACAGCGACTCGAAGAAGGCGCGGGCCTCCTCCTCCGCCACGTCCCCTTCGTGCACGCCGAGGATCGACGCGGCGGCGAGCATCCCGCTGTACATGGCGAGGTGGACGCCGGTCGACAGGAGCGGGTCGAGGAAGCAGGCGGAGTCGCCGGTCAGGAAGTAGCCCGGTCCGCAGAAGCTCTTCGCCGCGTAGGAGAAGTCCTGTTCGACGCGGACTCCGGGGCGGTACACACCGGGCGCGACCAGGTCGCGCACCGTCTCGGATTCCTGCACCGCGTCCAGGAAGAGCCGTTCCATGCCGTCCGCGCCCGCGTATTTCTGCTTGCGGCGCAGGAAATGGTCCTGGTGGGTGACGAAGCCGACGCTGAATTCGTCGCCCTTCAGCGGAATGACCCAGTACCAGCCCTCGGGCGCGGAAATGACGTTGATGCCGCCGCGCGGAGTACGGGGAAGAAGCGATCCGCCCTGGTAATAGCCCCAGACGGCGACGTTGCGGAACACGTCGTGCGGTACGCGGTCCTGGAAGTGCCTGGCGGAGAGCATCCCGGCCCGGCCCGAGGCGTCGATGACGTAGTCGGCGTGCTCGGTGAGGCGGGTGCCCTGCCGGGTCCACTCGACGCCGACCGCACGCCCGTCCTCGAAGAGCACTTCGCGCACGTGGGCGCCCTCGACCACGTCCGCCCCCTGCGACGCGGCGTGCTTCAGCAGTACGTCGTCGAAGTCAGCGCGGTCCACCTGCCAGGAGGTCTGCGCGCCGGTGCCGAAGATCTCCGGCCAGTCGACCACCCAGTCCTGCTCCGCGCCCCAGCGCAGCAGCAGCCCTTCCTTCACCTGGTAGCCGCGCCCGGAAATCTTGTCCAGGGCGCCTGCGAGTTCGATGATGGACCGGCAGGACGTCGCCACGGATTCACCGATGTGATAGCGCGGGAAATGCGCACGCTCCAGCACTTTGACGCGTGCCCCCTGCCGGGCGAGCAATGCCGCGGCTATGGACCCCGCCGGTCCGCCACCCACCACCACTACCTTCGGCCCCATGGCATTCCCTCTTCTTCCGGGTGTCCCGTCCGGGCATTTCACCCGGGCTTTTCGTCCGGTCGAAACACTTCCACGGAAAGGGAAGCCGAGAGAACAGCCACCGATACGCAGGCTGCGGATTACGTACTCGAAGAGCGGGCCCCGGCGGTGGTGCGTACGCCGAAGACCGAGCCCCACGGGTCGCTGAGCAGCCCCGGCGCGAGGACTGCGGCGCCCGCCGCCCGCGCCCGCGTCTCGAAGGCGGCACGGTCGGCGACGCCGAAGCACGGCACCCAGCGCGTGGTGGCGTGCGCCTCACCGTCGGGCGGGGGCACCTCACGCGCGACCGCCGTACCGAACACGTCCTGGTAGAAGCCCACGTGGGCATGCGGCCGCGCACTGTGCAGCACGGCGTCGACGAGGGCGCCCGGCTCGTCGACGAGCACCACCCCTTCGTCGTGGTGCCCCTCCCAGAGCCCGAAGGGCGCACCGCAGGGATCGACGCCCAGGCTCAACCGGCCGTTCCCGCCGACCGGTACGGCGCTGACGGTGAAGCGGGCCCCGTGCTCCTCGGCGCGGCGCTGGGTGTGCGCGAGGTCCTTCGCGGCCAGGTAGACCGTCCACGCGGACCCGTAGCCGGGGCCCATCGGGCTCGGCCCGAGACCGCCGACGATCTCGCCGCCGCGCAGGATCAGGTGGTAGCCACGACCTCCCTCACCGTGGAACTCCCAGCCGAGGAGAGGACCGTAGAAGTCCTTGGCTCCCGTCGGATCGACGCCGACGTGATCGACCCAGCAGGCCGCTCCTTCGGCGTACGCCAGTCTGCGGGGCATGGTGCGGTTCCCTTCGGGAGCGGCGGGCACAGGCGTGCGTCGAGCAGGTCGGCGGCCTCTTCGCAGCCCCCGGCGGGGGGCAGCAGCAGCCGCATCAGGGGGTTGCCGTCGAGCAGTCCCGCGGCGTCGGCGGGCCACACCGACGGGGCCCGGCCCCAGTCCTCCAGGCTCGGCCGGTGCCCACCGGCGGTGCAGAGCCGGACGAGGGTCGCCGGGCCGAGCCGGGCGTCGACCGGGACGGTCTCCAGCAGGTTCTCGGGGCGGACCTGGAAGTAGGGGCCGGTCAGTGGCGACGTGGCGGGGCGCAGGTCCTGTTCGCGCAGGCCGCAGGCGTGGGCGGCCTCCAGGGCGGCGCCGCGCAGTTCCAGCGGGACCTGGTAGGGCAGGGTCTCGCCGGTCACGCGGTCGACGACCAGGCGCTGCCCGGAGACCATGCGCCAGCCGCGTGCGCCCAGGGCGAGCGCGAGCGCACTGCGCGGGGACTCCACTCCGCCGACGAGGGCGACCACCAGGCCCCCCTTGACCAGCACGGCGGCCTGGAGGATTCCGAACCGGTCGCCGAGCACGGCGAACGGCGGCAGCAGCGGCGGGACGCCGCCGAGCCCGTCGAAGGCGTGCCGCCTCAGCAGCCTGCCGTCGCCGTCGTGGACCCGTACCTCCTGGCCCGCCCCTTCGACCGACGCGAAGCGGACGGACAGTTCGGCCTGACCGATGACGCCCAGCTCCTCACGGAGATGGGGGCCGAAGAGAAAGGACAGATCCGCCAGGTCCACCGAGCCCATCACATGGAGCAGCACCCCGAAGAAATCCAGCATGAATATCGGCATCGCCCGCAACTCCCCCGAATCGGCCGGCCTTCACCTTAACGTCACAGGCGTGCCCATGATCTCGAACGTTCTTCACCAGAAAGGTATTTGACAGACACCCGATATATTCTTTGTGCATTCTTTACGCCAAGTGCCATACGGAGCGGTCCAGTTGGGTGGATATGGCCGTTGCCACTTCCTCGGGCCGCTCCAGGAACGGCAGGTGCCCGCTGTCGGGCACGACGGCGGTCGCACAGCGCGGTACGTTCTCCGCGAGCGTCGCCGCGTTGGCGTGGAAGACCGGCATGTCGGCACTGCCCGTCAGGGCCAGGGTGTCAGCCCTGATCCCGGCGAGGTCGGCGGGCGTGTGGACAGGGGCGCTCAGCGCGGCCATCGCCCCGTTGTCCAGTTCGGCCCAGGAGTGCCGGGCGACGACGGACCTGATGCGGGCCCGCAGCGCCGGATGCCGTTCGGTGCCCCGGAAGATGTCGGGCGGCGCGGACATCCACAGGTCGGCCAGTCCCCCGGCCGCCTCGGCTCCGCGCATCCGGCGCAGCATCAGCAATTCGATGTAGCGCTTGCGGGCGGCCGGGTCGGGCGGGCCGCCGGAGGGGGTGGGTGCGCCCAGGACCAGCCGGTCCGCCACGTCCGGTGCGTCCAGAGCCATCTGGAGGGCGACGGTCGAGCCGAAGGAGAGACCGACCAGGCGCGTCGCGCCCTCGGCGCGGGCGACCCCCGTGATGCGCGCGGCGAGTCCGGGCAGGGTCACCCCCGGCTCCAGGGGCGCGGAGCCGCCGTGGCCGGGGAGGTCCACGCCGACGTGACGGAACCCGGGCAGCAGTTCCCACAGGGGACGCCAGAGGGTGGAGTCCATGGTGTAGCCGTGGACCCACAGGACGGTCGGGCCGCTGCCGTGGCTGCGCAGGCGCAACCCGTCGTGCGTGTGGGCGAGTTCGCCGGGCAGCGGGAGCAGGAACCGGTCGCCGCTCATCGCTCCTCCAGACAGGGACCGGCCGGGCCGCCGGGGCCACAGTCGCCGCCGCCACCGCCGCCACCGCTGTCACCGCCGCCACCGCCGTGACCGCCGAAGTCACCGCTCGCCGTCGGGGCCGGACGCCCCAGGTCCGCGAAGCCCTCGCAGAACTCCCGGTAGGCGACGACCGCCGCGTCGGCGGGACCCGGGCCCTGCGGCCCGAACTCCCCTCGGTTCGCCAGGTGTTCCCACACCGCGATGTCCTCGGCGAGCGCCCGCTCGCTCCCGGCGATCAGCATGGGCAGCTCGCGCTCGCGTCCCTCCCGTACGCCGATGGCCACGCGTGCCACGCACTCGCCGTCGGCGGTCGGCACGGCTGCCGTGACGATGACGTGCACCGCGTCCGGCGGGCCGAACTCGGTGACCACCACTCCGGGGCTGAAGGCCCGCGCGTAGAAGCGCGGCACGTACGGCTCCCGGCCCGGCCGCGCCTTCCCCGGCCCCTGCCACGGCGAGGCGGGCATCGGGAACTCGCCGTCCATCACCAACTCCCCCTCCTGCCCCTCCCGATGACGCATCTCACGCACCCGGTGGACCTTGTGCAGGGCGGTGAAGTGGTCGGTGTCGAAGGCGTTCTCGACGATGAGCGCGGCGGGTGCGGCGACCGGCCGGTGCACGGCCGCCACCAGCGAGTGGTTGCCCGCCAGTTCCTTCAGTACGGTGCGCATCCCCCGGTCGTCCTCGGGCCCGTCGGTGAGCCGTACGAACAGGGCCTCGCCGCAGACGACGGCCTCGTGCTCGCGCACCCAGGCGCGCGCCCCCTCCCGCTCCGGTCTGCCGAGCAGCACCCGCCGCCCGTGGAAGGGACAGACCAGGCAGCCGCCGTCCAGGCGTCCGCCACGGCCGAGGTGAGCGCCCCGGTGCGGGCAGTCGGCGTCGAAGACCCGGATGCCCGAGGCGTCGCGCACCGCGGTCAGCCGCCGCGTCCCGATGTCCAACGGGCTCACGTCACCGGCGAGTTCGGAGGTGAAGGCTGCCAGGTACCAGCCCGAGTGCACGTTCACTGCCACTGCTTCCTTGCCTCCGTCACGTCGTCGGCGGCTCGCCGCCCATCGGCGATCGCCCCTTGCATCCAGGGCAGTGCCCGGCCGGCCACGGCGGCCTCCCCGGTGAAGAACAGCCGCCCGTCGTCCGTCGGCCGCGCCCAGCACCGGGCGGCGTCCGCCACCCCGGGTCCCAGAGCGCAGAACGCCCCGCCCGCATAGGGGTCTTCGCCCCAGTCGGCACTCTCCACGGCGACCACGTCGGCGGTACGGGTCCACGGCAGCGCCACCGCGAGCAGCCCGGCCAGTTGTCCGCCCGACGGTCCGCCCGACGGTCCGCCCGCCACGGCGGCTCGCACGTACGGTGCGGCCGCCCCCTTGGCGACCACCAGCACCTCCGGGCGGCCCCGCACACAGGACAGGAAGCCGCCCACGCCGTCGGCGTCGAACACCGAGACGCTCGCGGGCGCGGGCGCGGACAGGGTGACGACGGCCACGAAGCCGTCACCGGGGCGCAGGGTGCGCGCCGCCTCCCGCCGGTCCGCGCCCAGCCCTTCGATCTCCAGGAGGCCCCGGTCGACCACCACCGGTGGCACGGCGACGACGACCTGCCGGGCGGTCGCCGTGCCGTCGCCGACGGCGAGACGCACCTCGCCCTTCTGCACGTCGACCTCGATGCGGTGGACGGGCGCACCGGTGCGCACCGTGAGCCCTTCCGCCAGCACTGCGGGAATCCGGTCGAGACCGCCGGGAACGGTGAACTCGCCGTGTCCGCCCGGGTCCTGACGCATCGCCAGGGCCACGGCTGCCGCGTCGAGCCGCGCCGGGTCGGCGGCCCACGTCTGGCGCAGCCACTCCTCGGCGGTCGCCCGTTCGGCGTCGCCCGCTCCGCTGCGGGTCAGCCAGTCGGCGACCGTGACGCCGCCGGACGGCTCGCCCTCGTACCGTACGAGACCCGCTTCGAGCAGCCAGGGCGCGTGCGGGCCACGGGCCAGCGTCGCCATGGGGCGCGCGATCCGGCCCCGGACCACGGAGGCGGACGAGGGCCGGGGAGCGGGCGGCAGGGGGCCGAGGAGGGCGTGGACCGGGTTGCGGTCGCCGTGCACGATCTGCGCGCCGAGTTCGACGGCCGGGCCGCCGTCGGCGGGCCGGTGGGTGAGCACGCGCCCGCCGATCCGGCCCCTGGCCTCCAGGACGAGTACGTCGACACCGGCCCGTGCCAGGTCGGCCGCGCAGGCCAGCCCGGCGACGCCCGCGCCGACGACGATCACCTCAGGCATGTGCGGCCGCCGCCCCGGGAAGCCGCGACGCAGGGCGCTGTGCGCCCGTCAGGTCGACGCCCAGCGAGGTCAGCCGTCGCGGAATCAGCGTCGCGGCCCAGCGCGGTTCGGCATCGGTCAGGGCCGCCGCCGGGAACTTCCGCACGAGGCGCGAGAGCAGCAGCGCGCCCGACTGCCGGACCAGGCGGGCGGCGAGGCAGAAGTGCGGGCCGCCGCCGAAGGCGAGGTGCGGGTTGGGGCTGCGGTCCCACACCGGGCGGTCGGGGTCGGCGAAGACGGCGGGGTCGCGGTTGGCCGCGGCGAGCACGGCCAGCACGCGCGCCCCCGCGGGTATCCGGCCGCCGGGCAGCTCGGCGTCGCGGACGGTGACGCGGGCGGTGAAGGGGATGGGGGCTTCGAGGCGGAGGAGTTCGTCCATGGCGGTCCCGGCCGCTTCGCCGTCCGCCGTACGGAGTGCCGCGCGCGCCTCGGGGCGGGGCAGCAGCCAGTACAGGGCGTTGCCGATGGACTCGGCGAGGGGCTGCCAGCCGCCGACGACGGCCAGTCCGAGCACGCCGAGCATCTCCTGCCGGGTGAGCCGCCCGTCGGCCGCGAAGTCCCGCAGCGGGCTGGGCAGCGCCTGGTCCACGTGGGCGTCGAGGTAGCGGGTCAGCTCCCCCATCGCGGCCCGTCCGAGCCGGGCGAGCGGCGGCGGGGCGAGCGGGTCGAGGTTGACGGACACCGCGCGGGCGAGCTGCTGGAAGGGGGCCCGCTGTTCCTCGCGCAGCCCGAAGAGACGGGCGAGTACGGCGGTGGCGAGGGGGGTTCCGAGCTGGTCGACCGCGTCGGAGAGTGCGCCGTGTTCGCCCGCCCGCTCCAGCAGGGCGTCCGCGTCGTGGGCGAGCCCTTCGGCGATCGACGCCGTCGCGGCGGGTCCGACGAGCCGGACGCCGGGGGCCCGCAGCCGGGCGTGGTCGGTGCCGTCCGAGGTGAGCATCGAGACCGGAAGGTCGTCCTCCCTGGCCCGCTCGCGCTGCCCGGCGGCGGCGGAGAACGCCGGGTCCTTCAGCAGGGCGGTGCAGTCGGCGTACCCGGTGACCAGCCACATGCCGGTCATCGGGTCCCGGTGTACGGGGTCGTGCGTACGCAGCCAGGTGTACGCCGGGTACGGGTCGACGCGCCCGGCCGGGGCGAACGGGTGGGCGATACCGGCGGGAAGCCGGACGGCGGCGGTGGTCACGGGAGTCCAACCCTCCTATTCCTGGGGGCCGTTCAGCACTCACTGAACTTTCTGACGGGCATTCAGCGCACGCGCGGTCCGCGCCAGCCGAAGGTGAGTACGGTCGCGACGAGCCCGCCGACCGCCCACAGGGCGAGGATCAGGGCGATGCGCCCCGACTCCCATGACCCGGCGGGCTCCACGGCGGTGAAGGAGTCGGGCAGGAACACCGAGCGGAAGCCCTGCGCCATCCACTTCACCGGGAACAGGGCAGCGGTGTTCTGCATCCACAGCGGCAGCTGGTGGAAGGGGAAGAAGACCCCGGAGATGAACTGGAGCACCATGAAGACCGGCGTCACGATCGCGGACGCCGACCGGCTGTTGGGGATCACCGCGCTGTACGCGACCCCGGCCAGCGCGCATGCCGCAGTGCCCAGCGTGATGCACCAGGCGAGGGTGAGCCAGCGGCCCGGCGTGGACGGCAGCGGCAGGCCGAAGGCCAGCACCGCGATCCCGATGAGCAGGAGGGTCTCCAGCACGGTGGTTACCACGACGCGCGCCAACTTGCCCAGGAAGTAGGCGGCCTTGGGCATGGGGGTGAGCGCGAGCCGCCGTACGGTGCCGTTGTCGCGCTCGATGGCGACGCTGATGGCGAGCCCGGAGAACGCGGTGCTCATGACGCCCGCCGCGACCACCCCTGCCATGAACACCTGGCAGAAGTCGGTGTCGGTGCCCTCGACCTTCCCGGAGAAGATCGAGCCGAACACCACGAGCAGGATCACCGGGAAGAGCAGGGTGAAGACCAGCGACTGCTTGTTGCGGAAGAACGCCTTGAGCTCCACCGAGGAGCGGGCGGCGCTCGCCCGCAGCAGTCCGGGCACCGGGCCCTTTCCGGCCTGCGGCGGTGCCTCGCTCCCGGGAACGCCGTCGGACGTACCGCCGGATGCGCGATCGGGTGCGCCCGCGGCCTCGCGCGGCCTGTCGGTTCCGGTCAGGGACATGGGGCTGCCTCCCGCGCGATGAGGTCGAGGTAGATCTCTTCGAGGGTGGGCCTGTGCACCCTCAGTTCGGTGAGTTCGGCCACCCCTGCCTCGTGCGCCCAGGGCAGCAGAACGTCAAGTACCGCCATGGGTACGGACGTTCGCAGCGTGATGACGCCGCCCGCCTCCGCCGTCCCCGTACCGGCGGGCAGCCTGTCGGGCAGTGCCCGGCCCGCCAGGCGGTCGCAGCGGCGGAAGGTGACGCTCGCCGGGGTGGTGTCCCGCCCGCCGAGTTCCGCGGGCCTGCCGCAGGCGACGAGCCGTCCGCCGACGATGACCCCGGCCCGCTGGGCGAGTTCCTCGGCCTCGTCGAGGTAGTGCGTGGTCAGGACGGTGGTGCGGCCCCGGTCGGCGAACCAGCGCACCAGCTCCCAGGCTTCGCGCCTGGCCACCGGGTCGAGTCCGGTGGTGGGCTCGTCCAGGAAGATCAGTTCGGGGTCGCCGATCACGCCGACGGCCACGTCGAGTCTGCGCTGCTGCCCACCGGAGAGCGACAGGGCGGGGGTGGAGTGGCGCCGGCCCAGCCCGACCATGTCGAGCACCTGCCCCACCGGCAGCGGATTCGGGTACATCGCCGCGAAGTGCGCGACGACCTCCCGGACGTTCAGATCCACGTAGGCGCCCGTGGATTGGGGCACCACGCCGATTCTCGCGCGCCATTCCCGCGGGTCCTCGGCCGGATCACGGCCGAGGACCCGCACTTCTCCGCCGGTGCGCCGTCTGACGCCCGTCAGTATGTCGACGGTCGTGGTCTTGCCCGCGCCGTTGGGCCCGAGCAGCGCGAATACCTCACCCCGATGAATGTCGAGGCTGAGATCGCGGACCGCGTAGGTGTCGCCGTAACGCTTGGCGAGACCGCGGACGGAAACCGGATGCGCTTCCTGCGCAGTGGGCATGGATCACTCCAGCGAAGGGGGAATGTGGTGCGGTCGGGGCCCGCCCTGGGCCCCTGAGTGCCGAGCTGCCGATCAGGTGCAGCAGCAGCAGGGGCAGCAGCAGTAGTTGCAGCCTGCGGCGACGTCCGAGAGGTCGCCCTCGCTCAGCTCGGCGGCGTCGACGGTGGGTGTCTCGGGGATGTGGAACTCGTAGCGCCGGGTGGCCAGACCGGTCTCCCACAGGGCGACCTGGACGTCGAGGTTGCCCTCCTGGTGACCCTCGGGAGCCTGGGTGACGATGACGATCTCGCTGCCCTCGGGGACCTCGAGACCGGCCTCGGCCAGCGCGGCCTTCGGGTCGGACTGGAGCCGGGCGGCGAACGCCTCGTCGGACCAGGAGCTGATGAGCACACGGGTGTAGGCGTTGACGAATTCCGCCCGCTGCTGGGGGTCCAGAGACATGCGAACTCTCCCTTGTATGACGCTTCTTGAGAATCGGGTTCTCGAAGCGTGGGTGTTTCGGTCGTTGTGTCGGCGACGGACAAAGATTCACACGCATTCGCCGTCCCGGCCAAGACGCAATGAAACGTAATCCGGACCCCTTGCCGCCTGACGTATTGTGCGTCGCCCCGGACCTCTCCGAATAAGCATTGAGCCGACCTCGGCCGGGCGTTACGGTGATTCAACTACCTGCGCCCAAAGGCGTATTGACGTCCTGCGGGATTGGCATACTCTCACGTCACCTGCCGTGCGGGCGCGTACCGGAAGGGCCCGTGAGGCAATTCCCCGACGATTACCGAATTACTTACGCCGCATACGTACGACGCATTCGGGATTACGTAACGGCCCTGCGTACCGGGCCGAGCCCCTTCTCTCCACGGAGGTTCACATGACACCCACCACCGCCCCGGCGGGCACCGTGCCGCCGGGGCCCGCGGACCCCGTGGACATGGCGGCCATGCGCGCCGACCCGCTGGCCTTCGTGACCCGGATGAACCGCGAGTACGGCGACCTCACCAGCCACCTCGGCGACGGCGAGCGCGTCTACATGCTGCACCGCCCCGACCTGGCCCGGCACGTCCTGAAGGACAACGTCGCCCGCTACACCAAGGTGAACACCCCGGACGACGCGATGCTGCGCCCCCTCCTGGGCAACGGCCTGCTCACCAGTGACGGCGAGGAGTGGGCCCGCCAACGCAGGCTCTGCGCACCGGCGTTCCGCCGCACCGCCGTCACCACCTTCGACGGCATCATCACCGACGAGACCCATGCCCTCCTGGACCGCTGGCGCTCGGCCGCCGCACCCGGCACGGCGCTACCGGTCGACCACCACCTCACGTCCCTCACCCTGGCGATCCTGACCCGGGCCGTGCTGGGCGTGGACCTGGGGGCCGCGGGCGAGGGCTTCGGCCGGGCGGTCGACGCGGCCAACCTCTTCATGGGCCACTACGTACCCGACCCGGACCCCGACCCCCAGGACACCGCGCTGCGCCGCAAGGGATACGTACAGGCACGGTCCTTCCTCCAGCTCGTCGCCCGTACGGTGATCGCCGCCCGCCGCACCTCGGGACCCGCCGCGTCGCAGGCCCACGGCACCCTCATGGACACGATGATCGGCGAACTCGGCGACGTCGAGCTGCGCGACCAGGTCCTCACCCTGATCATGGCCGGTCACGAGACCACCGCCAAGGCCCTGACCTGGACGCTCTACCTCCTCGACCGGCACCCCGCCGAAGCCGACCTGATCCGCGCGGAACTCGACCGGGTCCTCGGCGGCCGCACCCCGACGGCCGCCGACGTCCCCGCCCTGGTGCACTGCCGCCGCGCCATCGACGAGGCGATGCGCCTCTACCCGCCGGTGTGGCTGATCTCCCGCCGCGCCACCGGCCCCGACGTCATCGACGGGTACGACATCCCGGCCGGAGCCCTGGTCTGCGTGAGCCAGTGGGTCCTGCACCGCCACCCGGACCACTGGGAACGCCCCGAGGACTACGTACCGGCCCGCTTCACCGGCCCGGACCTCCCCAGCCACCTCTACCTCCCCTTCGGCGGCGGCGAACGCACCTGCATCGGCCGTCACTTCGCCCTGTTCGAAGCCACGCTGGTGCTCGCCACCCTCCTCCAGGCAGTCGACCTCGCCCTCGAACCCGGCTTCCCGGTGGAACCCGAGGCCCTGGTGACGCTGCGCCCCCGACACGGCATGCGAATGACGGTGACCCCCCGATGACGACAGTCTCCCGCCCCTCACCGGCAGGCTCCTACGACCCCGCCACCACCACCTCCGGCGGCCTGACGGGCGAACTGGCCCGCCTCGAAGCCCAGGCCGACCTCTCCTTCCCCGAAGAGCTGCGGATCCTCCACGACCTGGGCCTCGACCCGGCCGACGGCCCCCTGATCGAGGTCGGCGCCGGTTCGGGCGCGGTCACCCGCCGCCTGCGCGCCGCCCATCCGGACCTCGCGCACACCGCCGTGGACATCGACGCGGACCTCCTCTCCCACGCGGCGGGCTGCGGGGCCGAACTCCTGGTGGCCGACGCCGCCGCACTCCCCCTCCCGGACGCCTCGGCCGGATACGTACTCCTGCGCTACGTACTCCAGCACCTGTCGGACCCGCTGCCCGCCCTGACCGAGGCCCTGCGCGTGCTGCGCCCCGGCGGGAAGCTGATCGTCACGGAGGTCGACGCCTCGTGCTGGGGCCTGGCGGACCCCGTCTATCCCGAACTGGCCTCCGTCCACGCCGCGTTGGCCCGCGCCCAGGAGTCGGCGGGCGGAGACCGCACCATCGGCCGCCGCCTCACCCGGCTCCTGCGCGGCGCGGGCTGCACGGACGTCGTCCTGCGCCCGTTCGCCACCACCAACGACGACCGGCCCACCGCCGACTTCGCCCCGCACCTGGGTCCGGGCCGGCTCCAGCCCCTGGTGGCCTCCGGGGCGCTCTCCCTCGGCGAGTTCGCCCTCGCGGCGGACCGCTGGAACCGCTTCCGCGCCAACCCCGACGCCTACGTCATGCTCCTCGGCCTCACCGCCGCGGGCACCGCACCGTAGATCCCCGCTCCAGACCCCGCCCCCACCCCGCCCCCGACCCGATGGGACCGTCCGCCATGAACCCCAACGTCAAGATCTTCATCACCATCTTCTGCTACATCAGCGGCGTGATGGGCGTGGTCACGGCCGTGCTCAACGCCAGCCAGCAGCCCACCCGCACCACGGCGGCGGTCGTCGCGGGCGTCCTGGGCGTCCTCTTCCTCTTCGCCGGGATCGCCCTCAGCCGCCGCCCGCGCCTCTGAGGCTCCGCGACGGCCTCCACGACTCCGTAGCTCTGCGGCTCCGCGGCTCCGCGAAGAGCTCAATGCACCGATTGCGTAGCCGAGTTGAACGCCTCGCTGCGCCGGGCGGCGGACTCTCTGCACAATGCGAGCATGACCATCGAGAACCAAGCGTCTCCCCAGACTCCGGCCCCTCAGGGCCCCTTCGGTTCCGTCGAGTCCTTCGACGACGGCACGCCCGTCCGTTTCGTACTGTCCGAGCCGTCGACCGTACCGAGCCCGTCGACGGAGTCCCGGCGGCGGTACGCCGACCGGCCGGACGGGATGGGGACGGCGGTGCCGGTCGCGCGCGGCGGTCAGCTGGTCGCCGACCTGGCGGTGGAGACGCTGCGGCAGAGCCTGCGGCCGGTGAAGCCGCTCCTTGAGGAGGTCCACCAGGCAGTGTCCTCGGTCGCCGTGCCGCCCTCCGAGGTCAGCGTGACCTTCGGCATCCAGGTCGGCAGCGACCTGAAGCTCGGCATCGTCGGCTCCAAGGGCCAGGCGCATCTGACGGTCACCGCGAGCTGGCTGCCCGCCGACGCGGCCCCCGCCGACGGGAGCCGGGGGGCCGACGGGGGCTCCGACGAAGACGAGGAAGAGGAAGAGGAAGGGACGGCCACCGGGTGACCGGGGCCTTCCAGGGGGCCTCCGCACGGTGGAACGCGGTGAGCAGTCGGCCGCCGGACGCGATGGTCTCCATCCGCAGGGCGCAGTCCTACAAGTCCTCGGGCGCCGGCGTCCTGCTCGGCGGCGGAATGGTGCTCACCTGCGCCCACGTGGTCAACGACGCCCTCGGCAGGGCCTCCTTCGAGCAGCGGCATCCGGGCGACGCGGAGGTCACCGTCGAGATCCCGGGCAGCTCGATCCGCCAAGGGGTGTCCGCCTGTGTCCAGGCGTGGATTCCTCCGGCGGGCGAGGACGGCAGCCGGATCATGCCCGGCGAGGACGAGTACTGGCTGGGAGACCTGTCCGTGCTCCGGCTCGATCAGTACGTCGACGACATGGTCCCGCCCGCGCCGCGCTACTCCGCGATGCAGTACCGCCAGCGGGTGCGCGCCTGGCACGGCAGCGGCACGATGAGCAGCTTCGCCGATGCCACGATCAGTGCCATGGGCGAGGCCGTCGCCTTCGTCGACGGCGACTCGACCGGCATGGCCATCGGGCCCGGCTACAGCGGAGGGCCGCTGTGCCGCATGGACGACGGGGACGTGGTCGGCCTGGTCGCCGCGCACTACATGCCGGACCCGAACCGCCCGCACAGCCCGCAGCATCTGATCCGGCGCAGCTGGGTGATCCCCTGGCAGCGGATCGAGAGGGACCTCCACGACGCGGGCGTGCACCTGCTCTCCCGCGTCGTCAGCCCCCGGCCGTCGTACGAGAACGACCATGCGTACCACCCGCTGATGACCGCCTACGAGCGGTTCGTCCCGAACAGCAGCCGGGCGCACATCGCCCACGCCGTCGCGCGCTCCTGCGACATGGTGGTGGGGACGGCCATGGACGGCCCCGGCGAGTTCGCCGCGTTCCTGCTGGAGCACCCGAGGGCCGTGGCGGCGCTCTCCGCCATCCTCCTGGGCGGCGACCCGGCCGCCGCGCGGGCCGTCCTCGAAGCGGGGCGGCTCTCCCTCACTCCCCTGCTCCTCGCCCCCTCGGAGCACAAGGAGTTGCTGCGGCTCGTCGAGGGCGCTTTCCGCTGCTGATCAGCCCAGACTGGCCGAAGTCAGCGAGCTGTGGGTTCGAGAACGGGCAGCGGAGGGCGAGACGTCCGATCTGGAGTTGGCGACCGAGCTCCTGGATGGGCTGGCCCGTCTCGTCCGCACCGCTGGTGGACGAGACGCCGGCCTGTACTGCTGGACGGCCCAACTCCAGCCCTGGATCGCGCACCGCCGATGCGGACATGGGTGCGGCCACCGTTGACCATCGGTGTGTGAAGACAAACGATCATGCGGTGGCCGCAGGTCACAGCGTAGACCCTGCCCGTTGGCAGGAGGCGTTCGAGGGCCTGATGGACCGAATAGCAGGCCGGTTCACCCGGGTCGAACCCCGCCACCGGATACGGCGGCTGGTCCCACTACACCACTCGGCGGGACGCCACCGGCCGACGTTGCCATCAGGCCACTGAAAAGCCTCGCCCACAGACAGTGGACGAGGCTTTTCAACCGCTCACCAGAGTTTGAAGCTCTAGCCCGAACCGGCGTCTGACTTGCAGGTCAGGTCCGACTCAATCGCGTGACGACCTGAAGAATTTGAGCACAGTCTCTTTCTGTTGCTCAACTGTCCCCACTTCTGTAGCTGTAGCGGGGGCGAAAATGTCCACCAAATCACCATCCGTCAGTGGCGGAGTACGCCGCAGCGGATAAGCAAGTCGGCCATTCGACATCTGTCGACCCATACCAGAAGGGAAAACCCCCGGTCGAGCCCCCTGACAGAAGATGAGAAGCCCATCCGATTCCAGCACCCGTCGAACCCCGATCAGGCACTCGAATAGATCGACTCCCGTGTGAACGCTTCCCTGTCCACTCTCGCGAGCCAGGCGGATCATCGGTTCATGGGAATCCCGAATTTCGAGCTCGACAGCCTCAGTGCCCCCTTGCAGGTTGCCTGCTTTGAGCTTCACCTTCTCCATCAATCCCCCACGGGTCGATAGTTCGGGTTGTCCCGCCACGATCCGTCGCGCATCCTGACGCCGCGAATCCTACGGGGATCGACTCGTCCCGGAATGGCGATCTCTTTTTCGCTCGAATATGGATTGTCAGGCCAAGCCTTGTTCACATCGGTTCCACGCATTCCGTCGATGTGATAGACATTTCCGCCTCGACCCTTGGCGATTCTCTCTTCCTTTGTGGTTGAGATGTATCCAGAGTCGGTAGACCATCCGGAAGCATGTTCCATGAGATCCATATTAGCCCCTCTCGGTTCAAATCCCGATTTGAAAATCTCATCGGGATCCCGAGTGTCACTTCGATAGACGGTGCCGCAGTTGTGAGCAAGGACCGGTGTGGCTCCCGCCAGCGCGTAGTACGTGTGAGTGTCGCTGACGGTGAGGTTGTGCACCGTGGACGATTCGGTCCAGCGTTGAACATCCTTCACCTGCACCCAGGTTCCGGCGGATGTCTGGAGCCACGTCCCTGGCTGAATGGTCTTCGCCTCGGCCCAGATCCGCAGGGTCGGCATCCAGAACGGATGGCCTTCCGTAGCGGTGATCGTGGCGGAATTGCTGCCAGGATTTCCGGGTTCAGTGAGGGTGATCCTGACGAGGTCCTTTTTCCCCTTGCCGATGATCGTGGCAGTGGCGACCTGCGGTGAGGTTTTACCGGTCTTCGGGTCGGTGGCGAGAACCTTTTCCCCGACCTTGATCTGGCTGATCTGCTTCGTAGACCCGTCGGCCATGAGGACCAGGGTTCTACCGGCGAAGCTGTTGGTTTCGCAGGAACCCCCGTCGTTGTCCCTGGCGCCGTCCTTCGCCAGTTCCTTGGCTGCCTTCTTTGCAGCGGCCGCGATGCCCGCAGCGGCTGCGGGCTTCTTGACCTTTGAGGGTTTCGGCTTGGGCTTCGGTTGGGCTCGGGGTTTCGGCTTGGGCTTGGGGCGTGCGGCTGCCTTGCGGGCTGCGGCGCGTTTCGTTGCCGCGCGCTTGGCCGCCGCGCGCTGTGCCTTGGCGCGGGCCTGTGCTGCCGCGCGGCGCTGGGCCGCACGTTTGGCCGCGGCACGCTGCGCCGCCGCACGTTTGGCTGCGGCGCGTTTAGCTGCGGCGGCCTTCTTGGCTGCCTCTCGCTTGAGCTTGGCTGCGAGCTTCTTGGCTGCTTCGATGGCGCGCTTGCGGGCTTCCGCCGCGAGGCGGCGGGCCAGCGCCTGTGCGGCCTTGCGGGCCGCGATCGCCGCCGCGCGGCGGATCGCCGCGCGGATCGCCGCCTGGATGATCATGCGGGCGGCGAAGCCGATCAGGATCGGGAAGAAGGTCCCCGACGGGTCGGAGTACGTCGCCGGTGCGTTGTTGCTGTAGGCGTACGGGTTGATGGTGGCGGGTTGGCTGTAGTCGACCAGGGGGTCGACGGATATGAACCTGCCTGTGGCGGGGTCGTAGTCGCGGGCGCCGAGGCGGGTGAGACCGGTGTCCTCGTCCACGGTGCCGCCCACGAAGCCACGTGCACCGGGCCAGGTGGAGGGCTGCGGACCCCGCTGTTCGCCGAACGGCATCAACTTGCGTCGGGTGACCGCCATGCCCGCGGCGACCATGTCCACGGTGGTGTGGGAGGACCCGTGGTGGTCGGCCAGCACCAACTGGCGAACGCCGCCGGTAGCCCGGACCGTCGTCGACCCGTCCGGGTGCGGGTAGAACCGTTCCGCCTTCTTCTGGCTCTGGTCGGCGCTGACCGTCAGCTCGGCTTCGCCCAGGTAGAGCGTCTTGCTTCCGTCGGAGTCGGTGCGGATCAGCCGTTCGCCACCTGCCCCGTAAAGGTAGGAGGTCTTCTTGCTGCCGCCCCCCTCCACCGGTTCGGTGACCGAGGCGAGTTCGCCCTCGATGTCCCATTCCAGGGTCTGCGTGGTGCCGTTCTGCTGCCGGGTGGTGGTGTTGCCTGCCTTGTCGTAGGCGAAGGTGTTGAGCCGCTCGCCGCCCGGACCCGCCGACTTGATCTCGGCGAGGGCGTTGGGGCCTCCGACGCCGGGCTTGCCGTAGGTGTAGGTGCGGGTGACGTCCTTGGCGGCGTCACCTGCCGTGTCCTTCTCCACGAGCTTGGTGCGGTTGCCCGCCTCGTCGAATTCGTACTGGTGCCAGTACGCGTCCGTGCCACCGACGTTGGCCTTGGACGGAGCGGCCTTGCAGTCGTCCGTCGCGGTCCAGGCGGAGGTCATCTGGCGCAGCTGGTTGTGGACGAAGCACTGGGTGTCCGTCTTGCCGCTGTCCGGTGCCGCCTCGCCGGGGGTGTCCTTGATCTTCGTGACGTTGCCGGCCTCGTCGTACGTGTACTGGGTGTCGCTGATCCGGCCCGGGTTGATCGACCGGTCGAAGGTCGACTGGGTGAGGCGGCGGGTGAACTCGTCGTAGAGGTAGGTCCCGTACACCTTCTTGGTGGCGGTGCCCGCGTCGGTGCGCAGGATCTCGCCGAACGCGGAGTACTCGACGTCGTTCAGGTACGACGCCTCGCCACGGACGGAGATCGGCAGGTCGTCGGAGTTGTAGCGGAACGTCACTCGCTCGTTGACGAGACCGCCGACGCCCGGCACGTCCGCCGTCGCCATGTTGCCGGTCGGGGTGTAGCCGTAGGTGTAGGTGTAGGTCCCCCCGAGCCCCGCTTCTTCTGCCGGGATCACGGTCTTGGTGGTCTTGATCCGGTAGGCGTTGTCGTACGCGGTGACCTCGTCGCGGTATTCGCGGCCGTTGGCGTAGCGGATGGAGGCCGTGGGCAGCCCCTTGCCGAGGGTGTCGTAGGTCCACTCCATGCGCTTGGGGCCGGTGACGCTGCCCTCGCGCAGTGAGGTGGGTCGACCCGCCGCGTCGTACGTCGTCGCGATTGTGTTGCCGCGCGGGTCGGTCGAGGCGATGACGTTGTCGCTGTTGTCGTACGTCAGCGTGGTCTTGCCGCCGTCGGGGTCGGTGGAGGAGACCTGTCGGCCCCTTCCGTCGTACTCGAAGGTGGTGACGGCGCCGCCCGGTGCGGTGATCTTCACGACGTTGTCGTGGATGTCGTACTCGTAGGAGGTGTCGCGCCAGGTGGTGCGTTCCTTGTTGGAGTACTCGCGGATCTTCGCGGTGCGGCCCTCGGCGTCCTCGAAGGTCGCTGTGACCGTGTCACCCTGCGGCGGGATGGCGGTGGAGACGTCGCCGTCGCGTTCAGTCGTCGTACGGAGCTTCTCCACGCCGCGGTGGTAGGTGATCTCCGCGGTCGGCTGGCCGAGCCCGTTGAAGGTGGTCCGGTTCTGTGAGGGGACCTCGTTGTCGCCGACCAGGAGGACTGTCGGCGTGGGTTCCGCTTCGTGGTAGTAGCCGTCGTTCGTCTTCCACGGCCGCCCGGCGGAGTCGTAGAAGGTGTCGTTGATGATGCGGCCCGGTCCTGCGACCGCTTCGTCCTGGGTCTGGCGCTCGCGCAGGAGGCCGTCGAGGAGTTCGTAGGAGACGGCGTATTCGCCGTTGTCCTTGAGGGTGCGGTTGGTGACGACGGTGGGTCCGTCGCGGCGGATGGTGTAGTCGTAGGTCGCCGTGGGGGTCTGGGTGGCGGAATCGCGGTCGATCTCCCAGACCTTCAGCAGTCGGCCCAGGGGGTCGTACTGCATCGTGGCGCTCTTGTTGTTGGCGTCGGTCTCCTTGACCGGCATGCCGCGGACGTCGTCGAACTCGGTGGTCTCGGTGTGGCCGAGGGGGTCGGTGGTGACCGTCTTGGTGGGCCGTGCCCCGGTTGCCGGGGTGTTGGTGACGGTGGTCTTGCGGTTCTCGCCGTCGTACGTCGCGCTCTCGCGGCCGTGGATGTCGTACTCGGTCTTGTCGATGGTCAGGTAGCCGTCGCCCTTGGCGTTCAGTTCCTGGACCTCGGTGGGCAGACCCTTCGTGGGGGCCACGCCGAAGCCCTGACCGTCGTACAGCGTGCGGGTGTCCTCGACGACTTCACCGCCTGAGGTGCCACAGGCGCCCACAGTGGTGAGCTCGCGGGACTCCGACTCCAGCATGTGCAGTGCGGTGTTGCGGGCGTAGGAGGTGACCGTGCACAGGCGCTTGCCGCCCGCCGTGGTCTCGTCGACCTGGGTGGGGAGGCCGACACTGTCGTACGTGGTGGTCTCGGTCGAGGTGCGCCAGGTCTCGCCCTTGACGCGCTCGCGCGTGGTGACGGTTTCGGGGCGGGCCATCCACGCCTGGAGCGGGGTGGTGCCCGTGCGCTTGCGCTCCGCCGTCTTCACCGACTTGGTACTGGTGAGCGTGGTGGAGTCGACGGGTCCTCCGTCGTACTCGTAGCTGATCTGCTCGCGCAGCTGCCCCTGGTACTGCTGCAGGTCCGGGCTGCTGCCGCCCTGGCTGTCCACGACGGACGCGGTGCGCGTGCCGGTGGGGAGCTTGTCGCCGTGCATGCCGCGGAAGAAGCGGTGCTCGGTGAGCTGCTTGACGTCGCTGCCGCCACCGACGCGGGTGCGGACGCGCTCGTAGCCGCGGTACTGCGACCAGGTGCGCTCCTTGCGCTCGGTGAACTCGCCGTCGTCGTAGGCCCATGCCGGGCTGCCGATGAACTCGTAGCTGGTGACCTTGTCCGGGGCGTCGGTCACGAGGTCGTCCTCGCGGACCTCGGTGGCGAGGTACTTGTGGAACCAGTCCTGGACGGGTTTGGTCGCTCCCTTGGGCGTCCAGTACTGGGGGTAGCAGCGCATCGTGTTGGTCTCGGGCGACGCGGGCATCTTCCGTGGCTCCAGCGCCTGGCACTCACGGGGCGAATAGGTGACGCCGATGCGGCCGCCCGACTCGGTGTCGATGGCGTGCACGCGCATCCGGGAGTAGGGGGGCAGGCCCTCGACGCCGTCGACGCGGTTGTCCATCTGGGTGCCCGCGAAGCTGACCTTCGGCATGCTCGCCGTACCGCCCGCGCCCAGTCCCGTACGGGTGATGGATGCCAGCCACAGGGCCGGAGAGGTGCCGTCACCGGTGTCGGGGTAGGACTGCTCCAGCGTCCAGGAGTCGACGTTCTTCAGCGCGGACCCGGCCAGCACCTGCGTGCTGATCTTCGTGAGGCGCTTGGTGGACCAGAACGTCGGGGAGTACTTGTCGGTGCACTTCGCTCCGGCCGCGCACTCCTGGTCGAGGGGGGTGTCGGGCCAGTACTTGGCGTTCGCCACCGTCCGCTTGGACTCGGCGCAGTCGAACGTGCTGCTGGGTATGCACCGTTCGGCGGTCGTGAAGACCGTGCGACCCGCCGGGAGCCCGGCGAACAGGGCGTTCGCGCGCTGGCCGTAGTCGATCCGGGTGAGCGTGGCGGAGCGGGTGTAGGCGATCTGCTTGTCGGCCTTCATGTGCTGGCCGTAGTAGTTCGTGTACTTGTCCCACCACAGGGTCATGGCGTCGCCGAGCGGGTCGACGACGTAGTCCAGGTTCCACCGGTACGCCTGGGCGCAGTCGGAGTCCGCGAACGCGGTGGCGTGGCAGGGCTCGCCGGGATGGTTGCCGAAGACCGGGACGGTCAGGGCGGAGTTGGTGCGCTGCGTTCCGGCACCGGGGAGCTTGTTGAGGCCGAAGTGGTACTGCACGCCGTCGGTGCCGGTCAGTACCCAGTACTCGCCGCCGTTGGCGCCGTTGTCCGCGCCGGTCTTGCGCTCCAGACGGGTGCCGTCGTCGTCTGCCGGACGCCACTTGCCGGTGGCGTCGTCCTTGACGAGCTCGCTGGAGTTGCCTCCCAGGGACATCACGACGTGGTCGGAACCCCAGCACAGGTCAGCGGTCTCCCCCGAGTTGTTGGGGGTCTTGCCGTCCTCGGCAGCCTTGTCGTCGGAGCAGGACTTGAAGCGCCGCTCGATGAAGCCCGGTTCGTAGTCCCAGCCCTCGGCGAGCCAGGAGGACTGACCGTTGGTCGACGCGGTACGGCCGTCCACCGCCTGCGAGGAATAGGAGAGCGCGACCTCGGGCTGCGGGCCACCGGGAACCTCCGGCGACTCCACCGGGTACGACCAGGAGAAACCGCCGGAGGAACTACCGGCCATCCAGGACCCGGTGGGGGACAGCGAGGTCGCCTCATGGCTGCCGCCAGGGCCCGATGCCGCGGCTGCCGCGGCCAGGACCATCGGCGCACCCGCACCGCGTGCGGCCGGAACACCCAGGTCCACGGTAGCGCTCACGGTGTGCGCGGACGGGTCGTTGGAGCCGCCCAGCTCGGTCCGCGTACGGCACTCCGGCAGATCCGGAGTGGTCAGCGCACACGCGGGCAACTGCACCAGACGCAGGCGCGATCCCCAGTCACCGCCGTACGTGTCCTTGATCGCCTCGTAGTCCAGCTCGACTTCGACCGCACCCGACACCGCTTCGGCGGAATCCGTGGCGGCCGGAGCGGCAGTGAACAGCACACCTTCCACCCCCGCCTTGCGCGCGGTGGCCTGGTCCTTGACCTGAACCCTGGCCGCTCCGCCGACCGGCGCGGGAGTCTTCGAGCCTGCCGCGCGCGTCGACTTCGCCTCCTGCACGGAAGGACGGGTCAAGCGGACCAGCGGGTCCAGGAGGCCAGGTGCTGTTCCGCCCGGCGTGCCGACAGCAGCCCCGCCCAACGTGAACTTCGATTCCTTCGAGGTCTTCTGGCCTTCCGTCACCTGCACCGTGTAGTCGCCGGTCAGAAGCTTGGCCACCGACGGAGCCCAGGGCTTCGCCGCGGCGTCCGTGACGGCTTTGCGCGGGGAAGCCAGGTTGCGGCCGGGGACGGAACGATCACGCTCCAGCCCCTCCAGCCGCATCTTGCCGGTGCCGGCCGCAGCGGGATCATCCGGCACGAAAGCAATGAGAAGCGCCATGAAGACGACATAGGAAACAGATCTATGCCAGTGCCCCAAATAGCGTATATGTCGCAGTAGTTGTTGCATGACCTAACCCACTCAGGAGTGACGGGACTGCAGGAACGGAGTGAGTAAACACGCGTTAAAGTTCACAGCCAAGTCAAGGGATCTTCACGAGAAAACCCAAAAAGAGACAAGAACGGGCAAAAATGCCAAGGACATTCACACGAAGATGGGCTTCGGCCCGGCGCTCGATACCGGCACTCCTCGCCGTCACTGTCGTGGGCAGCTCGCTGGGACTCGTTCCGCTCGGTCTGAGTCCGGCAGCATCCGCAGCGCGACAGGCGGGCCCCGCGGAGAGAACGGGAGAAGAGGGCGCCCTCGCCAAGGCGCGGCTCACCGGCGAGCCGGTCGAGATCATGAGCGAGCGTTCGGAGACCAGCGAGACACACGCCCTGCCCAACGGGAACCTGCGCCGGACTCAGCACACCGCACCGGTGCGAGTGAAGCGCGAAGGTGTCTGGTCTCCCATCGACACCACCCTTGCCACCGTCGCAGGCCGGGTCTCCCCGAAAGCCGCCGCCGGCAAGGTCACCTTCTCCGCCGGTGGCAGCACTCCGCTGGTGACGGTCACCGATCAGGGCCGATCCGTGTCGCTCAGCTGGCCGAAGCCACTGCCGGCCCCCGTACTTGAGGGCTCCACCGCGACCTATCCCGAGGTCCTGCCCGGCGTCGACCTGGCCGTGGCCGCGGGAGTCGACGGGTTCAGCCAAGCGCTGATCGTCAAGTCCGCCGAAGCCGCCGCCAACCCGGAACTCGCCACCATCGACTTCGGTCTCAAGACCGAAGGGCTGAAGCTCAGACAGGACCCCAGCGCGGGCACCATCACCGCGGCGAACGAGGCGGGCCAGACCCTCTTCTCCACCTCGACCGCCCGGATGTGGGACTCCTCGGGCAAGGACGAATCCGCCCCCGCAGGGCAGAAGCGCGGCAAGAGTGCGTCGCCGCAAGTCCGCACCCCCTCCGACCTGACGCCCGGCACCAACAGCAGCACCGTCGGCGTCGACTTCACGAACAGCCAGTTGACCCTGACGCCGGATCAGGAACTGCTGAAGTCGCCGGACACGACCTACCCGGTCTACATCGACCCCCGCATGACAGGCGCTCGCCAGGCGTGGACCATCGCCTACAAGCCGCATCCGAACGACAGCTACTTCAACGGCACGGGCTGGTCGGGCGGCACCACCAGCGAGGCGCGCGTGGGCTATGAGTCGTCCACCGGCGGCACCGCCCGCTCCTTCTTCCGCGTCGACTCCAAGTTCCTCGCCCGTGTGAAGGTCATCGACGCGCAGTTCCAGATCACCGAGACGCACTCCTGGTCCTGCACCGCCAAGCCCGTTGAGCTCTACCTCACCGGGTCCATCAGTTCTGCGACCACGTGGAACAAGCAGCCGTCGTGGTCCACCCGCCAGGACAGCCGCAACTACGCCCACGGCAACGAGAGCTACGGCTGCCCCGACAAGGCCGTCGACTTCACCGCGAAGGACGCGGCCGTGAAGGCCGCGGCCAATTCCTGGTCCGACATCACCTTCGGCCTGCGAGCGCCCCAGAGCGCCGAGGACGGCAAGGACGCCTACAGCTGGAAGAAGTTCAAGCCCGACGCCAAGCTCATCGTCGAGTTCAACCGCCTCCCCAAGAACCCCTGGGCACTGGACACCATCCCCAGCACCAGGATCAGCAGCACGGACTGCGGCAACGGCGCCACCTACATGACCGTCGGGAACACCGACGTCACCCTCAACGCACAGGTGTGGGACCAGGACGGTGGCGACGTCAACGTGGAGTTCCTCGTCTGGCCCACGGGCAAGTACGCGGGCAGCCCGGGCATCATCTTCGACAAACGCGTCCGCAAGACCGTCCTCGCCTCGGACTCCAAGGGCGTGCGCGCCAGCATCGTCGTGCCCAAGGCTCTCCTCGCCCAGCACATGGCCTCCAGCGGGGGCCAATTCTCCTGGAAGGCACAGGCCGAGGACGTCGGCGACTCCACCTTCGCCTCCGACTGGACCCCGACCTCCGGAGCCTCCGGCTGCCGCTTCGGATTCGACCCCACCGCCCCGTCCATCATGCCGACCGTGACCTCCGTCAACGGCGTCTACCCCGAGGACACCGAGGGCGCGCTCGCTCGTACCGAAGGACAGTTCGTCCTCGGTTCGGGAGGTGAGAAGGACGTCGCGGAGTACCGCTGGGCCCTTGACCGCACCCCGCCGCACATCATCGAGAAGCCCGCGACGCCCGGCGCGAGTGTCACCGTCAAGCTGACTCCGCTCACTCCCGGACCGCACACCCTTTACGTCCAGAGCTTCGACGCCGCAAAGAACCCCGGGCCCACGTATCCGTACAAGTTCTACGTCAAGAGCCCCGGCATCATGGATAAACCGGGCGACGTCAACGGGGACAACCAGCCCGACATGTTCGCGATCGACAGCACCAACAACCTCCGCCTGTACTCAGGAGCCGGTGCCGGGACTGTGGACACCGGCATCCCCCTCTCCGAGAACGCCAGCTGGGGCGCAGCTCTTCTCACCCACCGCAGCGACTGGAACGAAGACCTCTACGAAGACCTCGTAGCCCGTAAGCCGGACGGAAAACTCTGGTTCTACCCCAACGACGGCATCGGAGGGTTCACCGAGGACACCAAGGAGGAGATCTACTTCTTCGCGGATCCCGAGACGGGTCTCACCCTCAACCCGGCCACCTTCAAACAGATCGTCTCCGTCGGAGACATCACCCCCAGCGAAGGTGGATCGAACCCGGACTTCGTCGCCGTCATCGGGGACCAACTCTGGTTCCTGCCCGGCTACTCCAGCAGCAACATCCAAGCTGGATACCCGATCGGCAGCAGCGGCTGGGGCAACATGCAGCTCAGCACCTCAGGCGACGTCGACGGAGACGGCTTCACCGACCTCATCGCCCGCAACACCGCAAACGGGGACGTCTGGCTCTACCACGGCAAGAGCAACGGAGACGCCGACGGCGACAACATCCCCGACGGAGGCACTGATCCCAGCTCCCTCGGCGCAGGATCCAGCAGAACCGCCTACGCCACCGGCTGGACCATCGCCGCGCGTCCGCTGATCACCGCCACCGGCGACTCCAACGGCGACGGCATCGGTGACCTCTGGACCACCACCGCCAACGCCACCGCCGGCCTCGAATTCGTCCCGGGCCGCAAGACCGGCCTGCTCGGCGGCCCCACCGTCGTGGGAACCGGCGGCTGGCAGGCAATCAAGGGAATCTTCTAGTACGAACCGATCACCAGCAACGGATCGGCCCGCGGCAGCGAATCCCTTCTCTGCCGCGGGCCGATCCGTTGCGCACCGGAGAGGCGGCGTGCCTGCGCATCCCGAACTCCTAGGTCAGTCCAGCCCGCCGGGTTCGACGATGCACACCAAGGTTCCCGAGGCGCCCACCGCCGTGCACCGCATGGCCTCCGCTCCGTCGAGACGGATGACGCCCTCGACGCGTCCCCCGCCCTCGCCAAGCACCACGGTCAGCGCCGGGACCGCCTCCGTACCGCACATGCGCACTGTTGCCCGCCACGGCAGCCGAGGCTGCTCCACCACGGTCTCACCCGCGCCATCGTCCCCGAGGGTGTACGAGATTTCACTCGCCCCGGCTCCGTCGACCTCGTATTCCACCAGGAAGTGCAGGGGTACGGGTTCGGCGCCGGACAGGCTGAAGGTCTCGGCCCCACTGACCGCACCCCCGAGAATGCCGGGATCCTTCCAACGCTCGTTCACGACAACTTCCTTCCGGGGCGGGTTGACCTGAGCGTCGACATGCGCGTCCGGCTCAGCCGGAGGACACCGGCAGCACGTCCGGCGACAACGCCCCCGCGTGCGCCGACGCACTCGTCATGTGCCTGCGGTGGTGCCGTCGGCACAGCACCTCGTACCCCACGGCCTCCGCGGGCCGGTCCACGTCCCCCACCACGACCTGCTCACCCTCGACGACCATCTCGCCGCCGACCGTACGGGCGTTGTGCGTCGCCCGCGCCCCGCACCAGCACATCGCCTCGACCTGCAAGGTCTCCAGCCGGTCCGCCAACTCGATCAGCCGCCGCGAACCCGGGAACAACCGCGTCCGGAAGTCCGTCATGATCCCGAACGCGAACACGTCCAGGTCCAGGTCGTCCACGATCCGCGCCAACTGGTCGATCTGCTCCGGCGCGAGGAACTGCGCCTCGTCCACGATCACGTAGTCGACCCGGCCGCCCCGCGACACCTGGTCCACCACGTACCCGTACAGATCCATGCCCTCATCGGCCTCGACCGCCTCGGTCACCAGCCCCAGACGCGACGACAGCTTCCCCTCGCCCGCCCGGTCGTCACGCGTGAAGATCACGCCCTGAAGACCACGCGCCGACCGATTGTGACCGATCTGGAGCGCCAGGGTCCTTCTGCTGGGGAACCCGCCATCTAAAGATGGCGTCGAGGGCATGTCGCTACGTGCTCTCGGGGCGCTCCGGCGATCCGTCGAAACGGACGACCCGACGGCCATCCCCCACCAGCAGGACTTGAACGCGATGCTCGCCGGTGTGAGGTCCCCGAGACGCGGAGGTTGCTGACATCAGGTCAGGCTGGGGGCTTCTACGGTAACGCTCCTGCCGGAAGTGAGCGCCAGCTGCAGCGCCGGCCTGACCGGCGTCGTCATGCGCGCCCTGCGTGCACGGACGCCGGTGTCGGCAGGGCGCCCACCGGGCGGGAGTGCAGGCGGTGCAGGTACTCCCCCGCCGTGGGCAGGGTTTCGAGCAGGATCTGCTGTTGGCGCTTGATCTGCAGGAACTGGGCGTCCGCCGACCGGCGTGCGGCCACGCGGTGGGCGAGGGCCGGTCGCGGGACGGGGGCTGCCGAGGGGGTGAGGGAGGACAGCAGGGCGTAGTAGGGCAGTTCGTGGGCCGCCCGGTCCGGGGCCAGGCCCGAGCGGTAGCCCGCCAGACAGTCGCGCAGGGCGGCGGACAGCGGGAGGTCGCGCTGGGCCTTCCAGAACGGTGTGTCCTCGCGCGGGGACGCGGCGTACCGCAGCAGGACGAGGTCTCGGGCCCTGCGGTAGCGGAGCTCCACCGCACGGTTGAAGCGCGCCGCAGGCGCCTCCCGGTCGTCCAACGACGGGAAGTCCCTCACCAGGCGGTCCACCAGGGAGAGGGTCTCGCCCAGGCCCTCGTCGGCCAGGGGCTCCACGAAGTAGGCACAGGCCCCGAGCGCGACACAGTTCTTCACCCAGGCACGGCCGCTCCGCCCGGCGCGGTACCGGGAGTGGCGTACCGCGGTGACCTCGGGGCGCAGACCCCACAGCCCGCACAGCAACCGTGCCGCCCCGTCCGGCTCCATCCAGTCGCGTCCATAGACCAGTCCGGCGCCCGCCCGGCCGGGCAGCGGCATCGTCCAGGCCCAGCCCATCGGCAGGGCAGTCACCGTGGTGAAGGGGTCGATCCTGTCCCGGGCGTCCTCCTGCGCCACAGTCAGGGTGACTGTGCTGTCGCACGGCAGCCGGTCCTGCACGTCGATGAACGGCTCACCCAGGATGCCGGCGAACAGCAGGCCCTCGGAACCGGTGCAGTCCAGGAACAGGTCGCCGTCGACCGCAGTTCCCTCCTCGGTGTGCAGCACGGTCAACATCCCTCGTTCGTCCCGCTCGGCGTGGAGCAGTTCGTCACGGATCGACCGTACGCCGAATCGCCGCATCCCCAGATTCCGCAGAAAGTTCGTGAACATGCGGATGTCGACGTGCCAGCCGTACGGGAGTGCCGCACGGCCATCCATCCAGCGCGGTGATTTCCCGGCGTCCATCAGCGGCGGTTCGCGGAAGCACGCATAGTCGAAGGGCTCGATCGTCTCGCCGTTGCTCCGCCGGTAGCGCCAGTATTCGGAGAGCGGGAATTCTTCACACTCGGGGATTTCCGCACAGGGGCGGTAGAAGTGGTCCGCACCGCCTCCGTCCGCGATCCGGGGCGCCGTCGCCGCAGCTCCTCCGGTACGCCAGTTCACATGCCGGACCGCCGTTTGGAAGGATGCGCAGCACGCCCGCATCCATTCTTCCTCCAGGACGCCGAGCCGGTCGAAGAGGTCCCTCTGCAGCCTTGCCGGAACCGCGCTGAACTGGCCCGTTTCAAAGTCGCCTGCCCCTCGTGACGGCATCTCGAGAACGGTGACGGACACGGCGCCACCGAATGCGGACGCGAGCCGGACGGCGGCCGTCCAGCCGGTGGCCGTCCCGCCCACCACCACGATTCTCCTGACGCTTTCCATGCTGGTGCTCGGGTCCGTAGCCATGTCAGAAATCTTCGCCGGCCTCTCTGTACGCATTCCATGTCGGCCTGTATCGGCGAATACAGAGTGCCCGGATAATTCCTATGGCAGTACGGCCGAACCTCTTGTTGCGGGACCTGAACGGGACCCGGACTCACACACAGGAGGAAAAGTGTTCGACAACCAGTCCGACCCGGCCCAGGTTCAGCACCCTCTGGAAGTTCTGGCAGACATTGAGCACCGAGGATCACAGGATCAGGAAATGCTGCTGCGGGACAGCGGAACTCCCTGGGCCGAACTACTGGCGGAATATGTGGATGCCCTGAACGAACTGGCTTCCCCGGGAACCGGGTCCAGCGGATTCATAGCGACGTACGGCCTGGACGAGGGGCATGCGGGCGGCTGCGGCTGAACCCCTGAACCTGCTACGGCCCACCGGGCCGTAGCAGGTTCAGGGGTCAGGACGGAGCAGGAAGAAGAAAGGAGGACGAGGAGAGGAGGAGCGGGGTTTTTCGCGTCACGCGAGGACGGGCGTCGGCGACTGGCACTGCTCCTGCGCGAACAGCCGCACGAGCGGCATGAAGCGGTAGCACAGGGACGAGTCGTCATCGACGCTCCACGCATCGAGCAGCCGTGCGTCGGCAAGCCGTTCCAGGACCTCTTCCGCCACGTCAGAGCCGGTGCCGAGCAGCGCCGCCGCGTCACCCGCCGTCAGCCGGGAGAGGCCCGCTCGCGCCAGTGTGCCGAACGAGGCCCGGTCGGCCGGGCCCAGTTGGGCCAGTTCGGCAGCGAGACCGACCCGCACGTCGAGACTGCCGATCCGCAGTTCGCCGAGGCGTCGCTCCTGGGGCGCGAGCCGGTCCGCGAGCCGGGCCGCCGGCCAGTGCGGACGAGCCGCGAGACGGGCCGCGGCGATCCGCAGGGCGAGCGGCAGCCGGTCGCAGAACTCGGCGATGCGGGCGGCTGCTTCGGACGCCCCGGTGAAACGCCCCTGGCCCGCGACGGCAACGAGCAGCGCGTTCGCCTCGGCCCGTTCCATGGGACCGAGCCGCACCAGACGCGTCCCCTCCAACGAGGCCAGCGGGGAGCGGACCCCCGTGACGACCGTGCGACTCGCACCGCCGGGCAGCAGCGGACGCACCTGGGTGTCGTCGGAGGCGTTGTCGAGGACGATCAGCATCCGCCGGTTCGCCAGCAGCGTCCGGTAGAGCTGAACGCGTTCGTCGAGTGCCACGGGGATCTGGTCCGGTGCGATGCCCAGCGCCCGCAGGAACCAGCCCAGTACTTCCCCGGGCGCACGGGGACCACCGCCGTCGGCGGGTGCGGTGCGCAGGTCGGCGTAGAGCCGGCCCTGGGGGAAGTCCGCACGGCAGCGCTCGGCAGCCCACAGGGCCAGGGCCGACTTCCCGGTGCCCGGCGCGCCGGTGACCACGACGTCCTGCTGGTCGCCCAGCGCGCAGAGCACCTCTTCGGTCTCGGCCGCCCGGCCGGTGAAGTCGCCGGGCGCGGCGGGCAGCGTCGAGGGAACAAGCCCCCGCCAGCCGGAGCCACCTGCGTCCGGGCCCGGTCCCTGCTGCTGCGGCACACGTCCCACCGGCGACACCGGCTCCACCAGTTCCGCCCGATGCCGTTCCGGAGCCTGCGGCGGCGTCAGCGTCCCGGTGAGGACCTCCTGGTGCAGGGTGCGCAGTGCCGGTCCGGGGTCGATGCCGAGGTCGTCGGCGAGGACCCGGCGACCCTCCTCGTACACCGCCAGCGCATCAGCCTGCCGGCCGCAGCGCGACAGCGCGGTCATCAGCTGGCCGCGCGGCCGCTCGCGCAGCGGATTCAGCGCCACCTGCCGGGTCAGGCCCGGAACCGCCTCGGTGTGCCGGCCGAGCGCGAGCGCGGCCTCCGTGCGGTTCTCCAGCGTGGAGAGCCGCGCCTCCTCCATCCGGGGGCCCTCGGCCTCCGCCAGGTGTCCGGTGACGTCGCTGAGAGCCGGCCCCCGCCACAGTGCGAGCGCCTCGGTGAGAGCACGCTCGGCGTCGGCGTAACGGGCTGCCCGCAGTTCGGCGCGGCCCGCGTCGGCAAGAGTGCGGAAGACGTCCCAGTCAAACGTGGCGTCGCCGATGTCCATCCGGTAGCCGGGCCCGTGGCGTTCCAGACCGAGGTGCGCACCGAGGCGGGTGCGCAACCGGGACACGTACGTATAGAGCTGCTTGGTGCTCGTGGCCGGTGGGTCCCAGCCCCACAGCAGGGTGGTCAGCCGCTCGTCGGTCAGCACCTTGCCGTGTGCGAGCAGCAGCGCCGCGAACGCGGTGCGCTGCTTGCTGCCGTCCAGGGCAACCGTACGGCCGTCGAGGTCGGCCGCGACGGGCCCGAGAATCTTGAGGTCCATGCGGCTCTCCCCGTATCAGCGGGCCCGTCACGGTTGCGGACCATCTACCGAAAAACGGTACTGACCTGGGGTTTTCCCGAGCCATCGGTTCGATTTCGGGTCTACGAAAGCGATTCGAAAGAGCCGCAAAAAGGGACGTCCGTAGCGTTCGTGTCGTACCGCAGGACAACGGCTCGCAACTGACACCGCACTCGTCTCAGGAGGACATCATGAAGCTCCGCACCCCCTCGGCCAAGGTCTCTTCCCGCACCGCCCCCGCGGCCCGCCTCGTAGCCAGTGCGATCCTCCTCCTGACGGTGGCCGGCTCGGTGGTCGGCACCGCCGGAACCGCGAGCGCCGTGGAGCCGGCCGCACACCAGGCCAGTACGAACACGCTGGGCGACGACCCGTGGACCCTGTCCCCCGGCCCGAACGGGGACGACCCGTGGACCCGTGCCTCGGATGCGAACGGGGACGACCCCTGGACCCGTGCCTCGAAGACGAACCGGGACGACCCGTGGACCTGACAGCCGGGTCCCTCAAGGCCGGACGAGTACGAACAACTGCTCCGATTCCAACGGCAGACCATCCCCGAGCACCGCCAGCAACCGTGCGCTCCGTTCCTCCCAGACCGGCGCACCGACCTCCGCGAAGAGATCCTGAGCGGACTTGAAGCTGGCGGCGGCCCCCGCACGATCCATGTGCAGAGCCTGTACGCACCCGAGGACCACCCCGGCCCGCGCCTCCAGGTGGCGGTCCGGCACCTTGCCCGAGGTCAGCAGCGCATCCCGCAGAACCGCCTCGGCCTCCTCGGTCCTGCCCTGGCACCACAGTGCCTCACCCAGCGAACGCAGCGCATGAGCTTCACCGCGGCGGTCACCACTGTCGCGGACCAGCTCCAGTGCACGTCGGCAGGCATCTTCCGCCCGCGGGCCGTCCCCCTGATGGATCAGCGCCTCGGCCAGCCGGACGGTGCTCTGAGCCTCGCCCCGTACGGTCCCCAGACCACGGCTTCTGGCGACCGCCTCCGAGGACAGCATCAGACTCGCCTGCGGCTCGCCCCGCTCCAGTTCGATCTGCGCCAGGAGCCCCAGCACATGGGCCTCGGCGTAGTGGTCACCGACCGCGCGGAAGATCTCCAGCGAGCGGTGCCCCTTCTCCCTGGCCCGGTCCAGATCTCCGCGATGGCGTTCGCACAGGGCCAGGTTCCGGAGGACCAGGGCGCGTCCCTGGTCCTGCCCCTGCTCCTCGAACAGGTGCAGGGCCCGGCTGAGCCGGTGGTGGGCGGAGTCGTAGTCCCACAGGACGATCTCCAGGGTGCCCAGCGAATGCAACATCGCCGCCTCGCCCAGTGTGTCCCCGCTCTGGACGGCGGCTTCCAGTGCACGCTCGCCGGACTCCCGCCAGTCCTCCAGGTAGTTGCGGTTCTGGAAAAGGGTCACGCCGGTCATCGCCAGGTCCCAGGCGTGGGCGGACTCACCGTGTCTGGCCGCCTGCTCCACCAGTCCGGTGATCGAGGAGCGTTCGGTCTCGAACCACTCCATCGGGTCCTCCAGCAGACTCTCCACCAGATGGCCGGGGAGCGGGTGGAGCGGCGCGGGACCGTGGATCACGGTGTAGTCGCCGCCGTACACCCGACGGTGGGCCTCTGCGGCGAGGGCCAGCCAGGCTCCGCAGGCGCGCCGGGTGGCGGCCCGCAGTTCCTCTTCGGTGTTCCCGTCCCGTGCGCACTCGCGGCCGAACAGCCGTACCAGGTCCTGGAACCGGTAGCGGACGTGACCGGTGGTGGCACTGAGTGGTTCGAGCAGCTGGGCGTCGACGAGCTGCTCGATCAGGTCCTCGGCATCGACGGGGTCGATGTCGAGGAGCGCGGCGCCGGCCCAGGCGGAGAAGTCGGGGACGTTGAGGACACCGAGCAGCCGGAACATCCGCGCGGCGGCGGCCGGCAGGTCGCGGTAGCTGAGCCGCAGTCCGGCCCTGACTCCGCGTTCGTCCATGCTGAGTTCGTCGAGTCTGCGGTGCTGGTCCTCGAGTCGGGCCACCAGGGTCCGTACCGACCAGTGGGGTTTGGCGGCGAGCCGGGCGGCCGCGATCCGCAGGGCGAGCGGAAGCCGGTCGCAGAGCAGGCTGAGCCGGGCGGCCCCGGCCGGGTCGGCCCCGAAGCGTTCGTCCCCTGCGACCTTGGAGAGCAGGGCGATCGACTCGTCCTGCTCCAGTGAGCCCAGGTGCAGCGGTACGAAAGCGTAGTCGCCGGCGAGCGAGCCGCCCATGGAGTCGCGGCTGGTGACCAGGACGCAGCAGCGTCCGGTGCCTGGCAGCAGCGGGCGGATCTGCCGGAAGGAACGGGCGTTGTCGAGGACGATGAGCACCCTGCGGCCGCCCAGAACGCTGCGGAACAGGGCGGTGCGCTCGTTCTCGTCGGTGGGAATCTGCGGGCCGGGCACGCCCAACGCGCGCAGGAAGCGGTCGAGTACGGCGCCGGGTCTGCGGGGCTCTTCCGCCTCGTCGTAGCCGCGCATGTCGGCGAAGAGCTGGCCGTCCGGGAACCTGGCGACGACCTGGTGGGCCCAGTGCACGGCAAGGGCGGTCTTGCCGACGCCGCCGGGGCCGATGATCGAGCCGACCGGCAGCGCCTGGCCGTCGAGCTGGTCGAGGAGGCGGTCCAGCGAGGCGAGTTCGCTGTTGCGGCCGGTGAACGAGGCCGGGTTGGGGGGAAGGTGCGCGGGGACGGCCGTCTGGGGTACGAGGACTGCGGGTTCGGCGGGCAGGTTGAGGAGGGGCGAGTCGGCAAGGATCTCCTCGTGCAGCTCCTGCAGTACGGGGCCCGGGTCGATGCCGAGTTCGTCGGCGAGCAGCCGCTGCGCGTCGCGGTAGGTCTCCAGGGCCTCGGCGCGGCGTCCGGCCCGGTACTGGGCGAGCATCAGGTGTCCCTTGGCCTGCTCGCGGAGCGGGTGTTCGCGGACGAACGCGCTCAGCTCGCCGACCATTTCGCGGTGCTGGCCCAGTTCGAGGCGCAGGCCCGCGTACTCCTCGTAGACGTCGAAGCGCTCCCCGGTCAGCTGGGCGGCCTCGGACTCGACCCGTTCGGCGGAGATGCCTTCGAGTGCGGGGCCGCGCCACATGGCGAGTGCTTCCTCGAAGTGGGCGCACGCCTCCTCGAGTCTGCCGCTGCGGGCCGCCTCCCGCCCCTTGGCGGTACGGTCGTTGAACTCGACGGCGTCGATGCGGTGTTCACCGGTGAAGAGCATGTATCCGGGATGGCTGGTGACCAGGAGGTCCTCGACGCCGACCGCGGTCTTGATGGTCTTACGCAGCGCGGACACACAGATCGCGATCTGGTTGCGTGCGGTGGCCGGCGGGCGGCCGTCCCAGACGGCGTCGGCGAGCACGTCCACGGACACCACCCGGTTGGGTGCGAGCAGCAGCATCGACATGATCGTGCGCTGACGGGCGCCCTGGAGCACGACGGGGCGCCCGTCGGCGCTGATCTCCAACGGCCCCAGGATCCGGAACACCACCTGAAGCACGCATGCCTCCCGCTGTTCGGCCGCAGCCGTACCTGCTACGACCTGATTCGCCGCTTTCAGACTGATTAACAGGGTTCAGCCGGGCTCCGCAACGACGACGGCAGCATGCTGCCAGCCCCTCAGGCCCTCGCCATCCAGGACGCGGGCGGCAGGGCGTCGGGAAGGTCCCAGGTAGCGGCCGGTGCGCTCGTGCGCCCCCGGGACGATGCGGCGCCCTCCCCCGACTCGGCCCCCGGCGTGGAAAGAGCCGTGAGCAGGGCCGTGACGACCGCCAGTTCCTCGGGGGTGGGCACTCCCCTGATGACCTTGAACAGAGCGGGACCCAGCGGCCCTTCGAGCACCGGTACGGGTACGGGCTGTACGGACATGGAATCTCCTCGGGTCGGGAGGTCAGGGGGCCGGGCAGTCGGGCCGAGGCTGACGAACGGGCGCAACCGGTGCGTCAGGTCGGGGGGTTGCCGTGCTTGCGGGCAGGTATCGGAGCGTGCTTCGAGCGCAGCATGGTGAGCGCGCCGATGAGAGCACTGCGGGTTTCGGCGGGGTCGATCACGTCGTCGACCAGGCCACGTTCGGCCGCGTAGTACGGGTGCATCAGCTCGGCCTTGTACTCCTTGACCAGCTGCTCGCGCATCGCGTCCGGGTCGTCCGCAGCCTGGATGCGCCGCCGGAAGACCACGTTGGCGGCACCCTCAGCACCCATCACGGCGATCTCGTTGGCCGGCCAGGCGAACGAGACGTCGGTGCCGATGGAGCGCGAGTCCATGACGATGTACGCGCCTCCGTACGCCTTGCGCAGGATCACCTGCACCCGGGGCACGGTCGCGTTGCAGTACGCGTACAGCAGTTTCGCACCGTGGCGGATGATGCCGCCGTGCTCCTGACCGACGCCCGGCAGGAAGCCGGGCACGTCGACGAGGGTGACCAGCGGAATACTGAAGGCGTCACACATTTGCACGAAGCGGGCGGCCTTCTCCGAGGAGTGGATGTCGAGCACTCCTGCGAGGAACTGCGGCTGGCTGGCGACGATGCCGACCACCTGGCCGCCGAGTCTGGCGAGGGTGGTGAGGATGCTGGGAGCCCAGCGCTCGTGGACCTCCAGGTGCTCGCCGTCGTCGATGAGTTCCTCGATGACCTCGCGCATGTCGTACGGGCGGCTGCCGTCCAGCGGGACGAGGTCGCGCAGCCGCTCACAGCTCCGGTCGACCGGGTCCGACGAGGTTGAACGGGGCGGTGTCTCGCGGTTGTTGGAGGGGAGCATCGAGATGAGGTAGCGGACCTCGGCGATGCAGGTCTCCTCGTCGTCGTACGCGAAGTGCGCGACGCCGCTCGTCCCGGCATGGACGTCCGCGCCGCCGAGCCCGTTCTGGCTGATCTCCTCGCCGGTCACCGCGCGGACCACGTCCGGTCCTGTGATGAACATCTGCGAGGTCTCACGGACCATGAACACGAAGTCGGTCAGCGCCGGACTGTAGGCGGCACCGCCCGCGCACGGACCGAGCATCACACTGATCTGCGGGATGACACCGGAGGCACGGGTGTTGCGCTGGAAGATGCCGCCGTACCCGGCGAGCGCGCTCACACCCTCCTGGATGCGGGCGCCCGCGCCGTCGTTCAGGGAGACCAGCGGGGCACCGGCCGAGATGGCCATGTCCATGATCTTGTGGATCTTCGTGGCGTGGGCCTCGCCCAGCGCGCCGCCGAAGATCCGGAAGTCGTGCGCGTACACGAAGACCGTGCGGCCCTCGACCGTGCCCCAGCCGGTGATGACACCGTCGGTGTACGGCTTCTTGTTCTCCAGGCCGAAACCGGTCGCCCGGTGCCTGCGCAACTGCTCCACCTCGTGGAAGGAATCGGGGTCCAACAGCAGCGAGATGCGCTCCCTGGCCGTCAGTTTCCCCTTGCTGTGCTGGGCGTCGGTGGCCTCCGGCACTCCCCGGAGCACCTCCTGACGGATTCGGGTCAGTTCACCGATCTGCTCGTTCATTGTCATGACCAACTCCATTCAGACGGCCGTGCGGGAGGGCGGTCAGGCGGTCGGCCAGAGCGGCGGCCAGGCAGTACGCCGGGCGACGAAGTCGCCGAGTGCGACAAGTGCGCGGCGCGCCGGGATCGGCGGCAGCCCTTCGAGGGAGGCCCGGGCCTGCTCCAGGCGTTGGCGCATCAGCGCAGCGGCCTCGGCGGCGGCCGGTGAGCAACGGAAGAGTTCCAGCACCCGGCGGTGTACGGCGGGCGCCGTGACGTGTCCGCCGGTGAGCAGGGCGCGCAGTTCGTCATCGGCTGGATCGTCACCCGCCAGGGCGATCAGGACGGGCAGGCTCGACACCCCGGCCAGCAGGTCCTTGCCCTGCTCCTTGCCGGTCAGTTCGGCGGGGGCGCTCAGATCGAGCAGGTCGTCGGCGATCTGGAAGGCCACGCCGAGTTGCTCTCCGTACTCGGTCAGGGCCGCCGCCTGCGCGGCGGACGCACCCGCCTGGAGGGCGCCCATACCCAGCGACATCGAGAGCAGCGCGGCAGTCTTGCCCGCAATCACCTGGAAGTAGTGGGCGACAGGGTCCTCGCCGGGAGCGGGGCCGGTCAGCTCGCGCAGTTGTCCGGACACCAGACGGCCGGCGGTCTGTGCGTTGAGGTGGATGGCTTCGGCGCCGAGGCCGGCGGCCAACTGGGCTGCGCGGGCGAGCAGCCAGTCACCGCCGAGCACGGCGGCACGCTCGCCCCAGCGTGCGTTGACGCTGTCGACCCCGTGCCGGGTGGCGGCACCGTCGATGATGTCGTCGTGATAGAGCGAGGAGATGTGGACCAGTTCCGCGATGACGGCGGCCTGGGTGACTCCGTCCCGCCAGGGCTCACCGAACTCGGCGCCGAGCAGTACCAGGAGCGGCCGCAGCCGTTTGCCTCCGGCTGCCGCGAGGTGGCCGGTGAGCGCGGCCACCCGGGGATCGGGAGCGCTGTGCACGCAGTCCTGGAGCCACTTCTCGGCGGCGGCCAGGGCGTCTCGCATGCCGGTCTCGAACTCCTCGTCTTCAAGAGCGAGTTGTCCCAGAATCCCGGTCCCTCGATCCGGCGCCGACGTCGGAGCCTCGTACATTTGCTGAACATCCACGAGGAAACCCCTCATTAGCACCGGCGGAGCCCGTTTCGTTTCACGGACATCGACCGCCACTGTCTGCTGCTCCCCACGCCCGGACAACGGCGCTGACATGAAGGTGCCAGTAGGTTCACGGCTCCCCGGACAACAGTGAATTGTCAGCTTCCTGCCAACCCTCGCCACGCCTGCGGACCTGTCGGGGCGTCTGGATACGCTCCAGCGGAAATCTTCGAGAATGCCGAGAAGGGCGAGGGAAATGCGCAACCGAATCATCATCGTCACGGCGGCCGCCAGCGGTCTGTTCGGCCTGTCGGCCCTGCCGGCCGCCGCTGCTCCCGGGGGCGCCGCCCCGGCGACCGCCAGGGCCGGGCAGGTCTGCACGAACGTGCAGTTGTCCGGTGCGCTGCCCGCGCCGCCCGCCGGTCTGGCAGTTCAGCAGGAGGTCACCATCGGGGCGGACTGCAAGCCGCGGCTGGGGGCCGTACGGCTGGTACCGGCGACGGGCGCACGCGCTGTTCCCCGTGCCGCTGCCGCAGGGGCCGCCACCCGGCAGGTGAAGAGCTGGTCGGAGATGTACGACTGCTGCAACATCCGGATGACCGGTCTCTCCACCACATCCACCTGGAACACCGAAGGCAACCGGATCACCACTGCGGCCACCGAGGCACGCCAGGAGTGGAACCGTGAGCCCTGGAACGCCGGTTGGTCACTGAAGTCGTCGAGCAAGACGGCCGACTGCCTCACCGACTGCACGGTCTCGCGCAACGAGGCGCACGCCGAGTTCTCGTACAAGGGCATCTTCGACACGACCGGCGACTGGTACGCCAACAAGCACCATTCGTACGTGGATCTCAAGGCCGACGGCACCGCTTCCTGCCGCTTCGACGTGGAACTCAAGCACAGCTTCGTCGGCTGGAACCTTCAGCGGGGCTGCGCATAGGTGCCCAATACGGATCGAATGGCAGCAACCTGACATCTCTCGGGATGCGGCGGCGAACTCTCCCTACTCTCACAGAGATCGCCCCCGTCGAAGCCCGTCGTAAGGAGTCCCATGTCCGAAGGGACAGGGTGCTCGACCGTGCCCCACACCGGTTTCAGGACCATGCAGGCCACTGCGGTGCTGCATCGTCGAACTGCCGGCCAACTTCAGATCCGGTACCACGGCAGAGCCATATCCGGGGCGGGCAAGGGGATGTGACCCCTCCGCATCATCGGCCCGGCACTCCCGCACCGTTCACCACGGCGACCCGGGAGTGCCGGGCTCTGCCTGGTTGTGCCGCATTCGAGAAGATTGGCATTCTGACGCCCATGACCACTGATACCAGTCGCGACTCCCGCCGCTCGACGGCGCTTTCCACACCTCCCCCGCCCCGTTGGGTGCGCTGGGCAGCCCATGCCGTCCCCCTGATCGCGCTGCCCTCGACGCTGTGGCGGTTAGCCATGGCCATCGGGGTACCGGTCGGATACAGCGACGCCGTACTGCGCACCGACTACGACCTGCCGGGCAGTGGCTACCTCGTTCTGCCCCTCATCTCGGTCTTCCAGGAACTGGCGGCACTGCTCACCCTCGGGCTGGTCAGCAACTGGGGTCTGGTGGCCCCTCGTTGGGTGCCGATCATCGGGAACAAGCCGGTCCGGCCGTGGGCGGCCGTCGTCCCGGCCACGCTCGGTGCGCTGATCATGACCGCGGTGACCTTCAGTCAGTACGTCATGTGGGACAAGGTGAACGACGGCAACCTCACCGGAATTCACCGCAGCATCATGGGCTGGTGCTACGTGCCGCTGCTGCTGTGGGGCCCGCTGCTCGGCGTGGTCACGGTCTCCTACTACCTGCGGCGGCGGCAGCGGTGAGCAACACAATGCTCATCCTGCTGGCCGCGCTCTCCCTCACCGCGCTGATGGTCGGCCTCGCCTCAACTGCCCGACGACTGCTCGGCATCGAGATCGGCAAGGGCCGCGCCGTGGTCACCGCCGGTGTGGGGCTCAGCGCCGGCACCCTTGTCAGCTTCCCGCTGCGCAATGTACAGCCGCTGGCCCTCGTCACTCTGGAGATCGGCGTCTCCCTGCTGGTGGCGATGGTGTTCCTCGCCGCCACCGAGGTGCTGATCCCGTCCGGCACCGTGCGCGGACTGGTGGGATTCCCCAAGGCACTGCGCCGCCGGCTGGCCCGCACCCGCCGGTACACACGGCTGAGCAGGATCTTCGTACGCCACGGACTCGGCCGGTTCCTCAGTGGAAAGACTCGCCGGGCTCCCGCCGAACGCGTCGTGCTCGCCCCGTCCTTCAGGCTCGCGCTGGAGGAGGCCGGGGTCACGTTCGTGAAGCTCGGCCAGGTGATGTCCACCCGGTACGACCTGCTTCCGCAGGAATTCATCGACGAGCTCAGCACCCTGCAGGACCAAGCGACCGCCGAACCGTGGAAAGCCATCGAGCAGGTGCTCCAGGAGGAGCTGGGGGCACCGATCGCCAAGGTGTTCGCGGAGTTCGAGCCCAAGCCGATCGCGGCCGGCTCGATCGCCCAGGTGCACCGCGCCGTACTGCACAGCGGGGAGCCGGTCGCCGTCAAGGTGCAGCGGCCAGGGGCCAGGGCCATCGTCGTGGACGACCTGGACATTCTCCACCGGTTCGCGGCGAAGCTGGAACACCACACCGACTGGGGTCGCAGCGTGGGGGCCACGGCCCTTGCCGAGGGATTCGCGGTGTCCCTCCACGAGGAGCTGGATTTCCGTATCGAGGCACGCAACACACTCTCCGTGGCCGCCGCCGTCGAGCAGTCCACCGGTGATTCGGTGATCAAGGTTCCCGAGGTGCACCTGGATCTGAGCAGCCGTCGGATCCTGGTCACCGAATGGCTGGAGGGCGTACCGCTGCACAGCGTCTCGGACGTTCTCGACGAGCGCGGCCTCGACCGGAACGCCCTGGCACAGGCGATGCTGGAGTGTCTGCTGGGACAGATCATGACCAGCGGGGTCTTCCATGCCGACCCGCACCCCGGCAATCTGCTGCTGCTGGAGGACGGGCAGCTCGGCATGCTCGACTTCGGCTCGGTGGGGCGTATCGACCGATCGCTCCGCTCCACTCTGCGCAGCATGCTGCTGGCCCTGCACCGAGGTGACCCTGCCGGTCTCTCCGACGCCCTGCTCGAACTGGTGGCCCACCCGGAGCAGGTCGACGAACGGAAGCTGGAGCGGGCTCTGGGGAGCTTCCTGGCGCGGCATTTCGCGCCCGGCATCAAACCGGACCGGGAAATGTTCGCGGATCTCTTCGCGATCGTGTCCCGGTACGGGATCAGCGTGCCGCCGGAGATCGCGGCTGTCTTTCGTGCGCTGGCCACCATGGAAGGTTCTCTGGAACGGCTGGTCCCCGGCTTCGACATCGTCACCCAGGCCCGCTCCTTCGCCGTGACCCAGCATCTGCAGAAGCTGCGGCCGGAGGTGCTGGGACGTTCCGTGACCGAGGAACTGCTGTCGATGCTTCCCATGATGCGCCGTCTGCCACGCCGTATCGAGCGGATCGGCAACGCCATCGAGGGCGGTCAGCTCACGGTCGGCGTACGGATGTTCAAGGATGCCGAGGACCGCAGATTCCTGCGGTCGCTGGTTCACGAGGTACTGCTGTCGTTCCTGGGCGGCATCATCGGTCTGGTCGGTGTGCAGCTGCTGCGGACCACCGGTGGGCCGAAGATCAGTGACGGTCTCGGGCTCTTCGAGCTCTTCGGCTACAACCTTCTGCTGATCAGCTGTGTACTGGTGCTGCGCGTGCTCTTCATGATGATCAGCCCGAGACAACGCTGACCGTCTCCCCGCGGAGCCCGGTTCCTCGTGGAGAGGAGCCGGGCTCCGCGCGTTGGGGACGACGGTGGCCGTCAGCGCTGGGCGGCCGCCTTCTGGTACGCCCGTCCGGCCATCGGCACCACCACGGCGATCAGTACCACCAGCACCACCAGTGCGGTGGGGATGGGGTGCTCCGCGGGGAACGCCCCGCTGGTCGGGCCCCGTTCGTTGCCGAACAGATCCCGGCTTGCGGAAACCACCGAGCTGACCGGGTTCCACTCCGCGACGGCCCGCATCCAGCCGGGCAGCCCGTCCAGCGGCACGAAGGCGTTGGACAGGAAGGCCAGCGGCATCATGATCACGCCGGACACCGCACTCACCGCCTCCACGTTGCGCAGCACCAGGCCGAGCAGAGCGCCCAGCCAGGACATCGCGAATCCCATGAGGAGCAGCAACCCGAAGCCGGCCAGGGTCTGCAGCAGACCGTTGTGTGCACGCCAGCCGATCAAGTACCCGACCAGGGCCATCACCGCACAGGTCCAGGTGACCAGGATGCCGTCCGCCACGGTCCGCCCCACCAGCACGGAGGAGCGGGAGATGGGCAGTGCCCGGAACCGGTCCACCAGACCGTTGTTGAGGTCGCCCACCACGCCTACCGCGGTGGTGGTGATGTTGGTGAGCATCACCTGCGCGAAGATGCCGGCCATGATGTATTCCTTGTAGCCACCCTGGCCGGGCACCTGCATGGCGCTGCCGAAGAGGTAGCCGAAGACGATGACGAACGCCACCGGCATCACGGTGATGCCGAGCAATTGTTCCGGCATCCGCCGGATGTGCCGCATCTGGCGGCCCACGAGTGCGAACGAGTCGCTGAGTGCCTCGGTCATGCCGGCTGCTTCTCCTTGGTCGTGGTGTCGGTTCCCGCGGCGTCCGGCGCCGACTCGGGTCCGGGCGCGGCAGCACCCTGCTTGCCGGTCAGCGCGAGGAACACGTCGTCGAGCGAGGACCGGCGTACCGCGAAGTCCTCCGGTTCGATCCCGAGCAGTTCGAGTCCGCTCGCGGCCGCGGCGATCGTGCGCACTCCCCCGGTCAGCGGTATGGAGACGGTGCGTGACCCCAGGTCCCTCAACGGTTCGCCCGGGGCGAGGGCCGCCAGTGTCCGGGCCACGGCGGGCAGATCGGCGAGCGAGGTCACCGACACCTCAAGACGCTCACCACCAACCTCCCGCTTGAGCTGGTCGGGGGTACCCTCCGCGATCACCGTGCCGGTGTCGATGACCGCGATGCGGTCGGCCAGCTGGTCGGCCTCCTCCAGATACTGCGTGGTCAGCAGTACGGTCACCCCGTCGGCCACCTGCTCCCTGATCATCTGCCAGAGCGTCAGCCGGCTGGTGAGGTCGAGGCCGGTCGTCGGCTCGTCGAGGAAGAGCACCGGTGGTCTGGCGACCAGGCTCGCGGCGAGGTCGAGGCGGCGGCGCATACCGCCCGAGTAGGTCTTCGCCAACCGGTCGGCAGCGTCGACGAGTTCGAACTTCTCCAGGAGTTCGGTGGCCCTGGCCCTGGCGCCGCGCCGGCCGAGGTGCAGCAGCACCCCGATCAGCTGGAGGTTCTCGCGCCCGGTGAGCCGCTCGTCCACCGCCGCGTACTGGCCGGCCAGACCGATGTGGCCGCGCACGTCGCGGGCCTGCGTGGCCAGGTCGTACCCCGCGACGGTGGCGTGCCCCTCGTCCGGCTCCAGGAGCGTGGCGAGGATGCGTACGGTCGTGGTCTTGCCCGCCCCGTTGGGTCCAAGGACGCCGAGGATCGTGCCCGCGGGTACGGAGAGGTCGATGCCGCTCAGCGCCTGGTGGTCGCCGTAGCGCTTGCGGAGGCCCTCCGCCGAGATTGCCGTTTCCATGACGGCCACTCCTTTTCTCAACTGATGCTGGTGTTGGGTGATGTTCAGGTGGTGGGGGATGTCCAGGTCGTGGGGGATGTTCAGGCAGTGGGGGGTGTTCAGGCAGTGGGGACTGCTCGGAGTTCCATGAGCTTCTCCAGGACGACCCTGCCGATCTCGGCCGCGGGCTCCGGCTGGAGCAGATGTCCGTGGTGCGCGGCCACCGGGTGGGTCGTGATGGCGCCCGTCACCTGCGGGCGCCAGGCGGCCACCGACTCCGCCGTCTTCCGGGCGGGATCGTCGGTGCCGACCGTGGAGACGAACAGCAGCAGGTCGCCGTCGAAGGTCCGCGGTCGGTAGCCGGCGCTGAGCTGGTGGTTGTTGATGCCGACCTTCATGAACGCGGTGATGTGCTCCTCCTCCAGGCTGCCGAGCGCACTGTCCCGGCCCCGGATGATCTCCATCACCCGCCCGTGCTCCAGCGGCCCCTCGGGCAGCTCGGACAGGTCGTAGCCAACGAAATCGAGGAGGGTTTCCAGGACGTCCCGCTCGGTGGGCATGGCGTATTCGCTGTCCTCCCACGAGGCGTCGTACGGCGTCTGGTCCAGGTTGGCCAGCAGTGCGACCCGCTCCCCCGCCTCGGTCAGCCGGGTGGCGATCTCGTGCGCCACCAGGCCGCCGAAGGACCAGCCCACGAGGTGGTAGGGACCGGTCGGCTGGACCGTGCGGATCTGCTCGATGTAGTCGGCCGCCATCTCCTCGATGCTCGTCGCGATCTGCTCCTTTCCGTCGAGGCCCCGGGCCTGGAGCCCGTACAGCGGGTACTCGGCCCTGATGTGTTTCAGCAGGGGCGAGTACGGCCAGCTGAGCCCGCCCGCACCATGGACGCAGAAGAGCGGCGGGTGTTCGCCTCCGGTACGCAGCGGCAGCAGCACCTCGAAGCCGTCGCTGTCCGAGCCGGTGCCGAGCCGGTCGGCCAGCTGCGCCACCGTCGGCGTTTCGAAGATGCCTCTGTTGCTGAGCTTCACGCCGAGCACCGAGCGGATCCGGCTGACCAGCTGGATGGAGGTGATGCTGTCGCCGCCCAGCTCGAAGAAGCTGTCGTCGATGCCCACCCGGTCCGCCTTGAGCACCTCGGCGAAGAGCCCGCAGAGCACCTCTTCCTGGGCGGAACGCGGGCCTCGGCCGCCCGCGGACAGGTCGTGGCCCGGCGCCGGCAGGGCTTTGCGGTCGAGTTTGCCGTTGACGGTGAGGGGGAGTGCGTCGAGAACGACGAACGCGGAGGGAACCATGTAGTCGGGCAGTCTCGCCGCGACGTGGGCCCGCAGGACATCGACAGCGAGAACCCCGCCGGGTACGGCGACAAGATAGGCGACCAGCCGTTTGGCACCGGGCTGGTCCTCCCGCACGACCACCGCGACCTGGCCCACCGTGTCGTGGCCGCCCAGAACGGTCTCGATCTCACCGAGCTCGATCCGGAATCCGCGCACCTTCACCTGATCGTCCGTACGGCCCAGATACTCCAGCTCACCGGTACGGGTCCACCGCACCACATCACCCGTGCGATACATCCGGGTGCCCGCCAGGCCGTGCGGGTCGGCGACGAACCGCTCCGCCGTCAGTCCCGGGCGACCGAGATAGCCCCGGGCCAGCCCCGCACCCGCGACATACAGCTCCCCCGCCACCCCCGGCGCCACCGGGCAGAGCGAACCGTCCAGAACGTAGGTACGGGTCTGGGGAATCGCCGTGCCGATCGACGGCACACCGGATCCGGCCGCCAGCGGCGCGGACATCGTGGCCACCACCGTGGACTCGGTCGGACCATAGGCATTGACCATGCGCCGGCCCGGCGCCCACCGGTCCACCAGCTCCGCCGACGTGGCGTCGCCTCCCACCACCAACGACCGGAAAGACGGAAAACCGCCCACCGGAACACTCGCCAGAGCAGCCGGCGGGATCAGCGCATGACTGATCCGTTCCGACTCCAGCACCCCGGCAAGCACCTCACCGGCCAGCGGACCCGGCGCGGGCACCACCAACGTGGCACCCGCCGCGAACGTCATCACCAGTTCCAGCACCGACGCGTCGAAGCTCGGCGAGGCGAACTGCAGCACCCGGCTCTCCGCGTCCACCGCCAACCGCTCCACCAGCGCCGCAGCAAAACTCGCCACACCGCCGTGCGCCACCACCACGCCCTTGGGGCGGCCCGTCGACCCCGACGTATAGATCACATACGCCGCGCTCAACGGCGAGACCACCACCCCCGGCCGGGCCGTCGGCAGTTCCTCCCCGAGCACCGGAAGTTCCCGCAGTACCGCCACCGGACGCGCATCGTCGAGCATGTACGCGATCCGCTCCGCCGGATAGTCCGGGTCCACCGGCAGGTACGCCGCTCCCGCCTTCAGCACCGCAAGCTGCGCGATCACGATGTCCACGGAGCGCGGCAGCACCAACGCCACCACACCCCCAGGACGCACGCCCCGGCCCATCAGCCAGTGCGCCAGCCGGTTCGCCCGCTCCTCCACCTGCGCGTACGACAGCACCAACCCCTCGGCCGCCACCGCCGGAGCATCCGGCAGGCACTCCACCCGGGCCTCGAACAACCCGTGGAACGACACCGGCTCCACCACCTGCCGCGCACCTGCCCACGGCCCGAGCACCAGCTCCCGCTCGCCGGACGACAGCACCTCCACCGCGCTGACCCGTACCCCCGGATCGGCGCCCACCGCCTCCAGCACCCGTACCAGCCGTCCGGCGATCTCCTCCACCGACACCCGGTCGAAGAGATCGACCGCGAACTCCACACTCCCCGCCAGGCCGTCCGGCGTCTCGGCGAACTGGAACGAGAGATCGAACTTGGCGGCGTCGAAGCTGATCCTCTCCGGGGAGATCCGGAGCCCGTCGAGGGTGAGGGCAGCCTCCCCGGTGTTCTGGAAGGCGAGCATGACCTGGAAGAGCGGGTGGCGGGCCATGGAGCGGGCCGGGTTGAGGACCTCCACCAGCCGCTCGAAGGGCACGTCCTGGTTCGCGTACGCCGCCAGGTCCGTCTCCCGGACCCGCTCCACCAGCTCACGGAACGACGGATCACCCGACAGATCCGTACGCAGCACCAGCGTGTTCACGAAGAACCCGACCAGATCGTCCAACGCCTCGTCCGTACGCCCCGCGATGACCGTACCGACAGGAATGTCCTCACCCGCACCGAGCCGCGACAGGAGTGTCGCCATCGCCGCCTGGATCACCATGAACAGGCTGCTGCCTGTGCTGTTGGCCAGGTCCCGCAGCCTCTCGTGGGTCTGACCGGAGATCCGGAAGCCGACGGTGTCGCCGCGGTGGCTCATCTCCGCCGGACGCGGACGGTCCGCGGGCAGCGTCAGCTCCTCCGGCAGCCCCGCCAGCGCACCCCGCCAGTAGTCCACCTGCCGCGACAGCTCACTCACCGGATCGTCCTCGGCACCGAGAACCTCCCGCTGCCACAACGTGTAATCCGCGTACTGCACCGGCAGAGCGTCAAACTCAGGCACACCACCCGACACACGAGCCGCGTACGCCACACCCAGATCACGGGCCAGAGGCGCCAGCGACCAGCCGTCACCCGCGATGTGATGCACCACCACGAGCAGGACGTGCTCGGTGTCCGAGATCCTGAACAGCTGTGCGCGCAGGGGAATCTCCTCGGCGAGATCGAACCCGGCGGCGACCGCCTCCGCCAGCTCTCCCCCGTCGAAGTCCACGATCTCCAGCGACGGCCGCGTCTCCTGGGCCGGGAGAATCAGCTGGTGCGGCCTTCCGTCGACGTCGGGGAAGACGGTGCGCAGGCTCTCGTGCCGGGCTGTCACGTCGCCGAGCGCCGCCTCCAGCGCGGCGGCGTCCAGGGCGCCCGTGAGACGGACGGCCAGCGGCATGTTGTAGGTGCCGCTGCGCCCCTCGAAGCGGTTGAGGAACCACAGCCGCCGCTGCGCGGACGACAGCGGGATCTCCTGCGGCCGCTGGCGCACGGTCAACGCCGTGCGGGCCCGTCCGGCATCGCCGAGCCGCTCGGCGAGCGCCGCTGCGGTCGGCGCCTCGAAGAGCGTACGGACGGCGAGTTCGGCGCCGAGCACCGAGCGGACGCGGCTCACCACCCGGGTGGCGAGGAGCGAGTGGCCCCCCAGGTCGAAGAAGCCGTCGTCGATGGAGACCTGTTCCAGACCGAGGACTTCCGCGTAGATGTCGCACAGCGCCTTTTCCTGGGCGGTACGGGGCGCCCGGCCGTCGGCTCCGGTGCGCGGGGCGGGCACCGGCAGGGCCTTGCGGTCCAGCTTGCCGTTGACGGTGACCGGAAGCCGGTCAAGAGCGACGAAGGCGGCCGGGACCATGTAGGCGGGAAGCCGTCCGCCGAGACGCAGCCGCAGTTCGTCGGCGTCGGGCATCCGGTGGCCGGCTGCCGGTACGGCGTAGGCGACGAGTTCCCTGATGCCGGGACGGTCCTCGCGGACGATCACGGTGGCCTGGGCGATCTCGTCCTGGGTCACCAACGCACTCTCGATTTCGCCGAGTTCCACCCGGAAGCCGCGGATCTTCACCTGGTCGTCCACCCGGCCGATGCAGTCGATCCGGCCGTCCCTCGTCCAGCGGGCCAGGTCACCGGTGCGGTACATCCGGGTGCCCGCCGGGCCGTACGGATCAGCGACGAACCGTTCCGCGCTGAGCCCCGGCCGGTTCAGATAACCGCGGGCCAGACCGGCTCCGGCGAGATACAGCTCTCCCGCCACACCGGGGGCCACCGGCTGCAGACCCGGGTCGAGAACGTACGCCCGGTAGTTGTCCAGGGGCCGTCCCACGAGCACCCGGCCGGCCTCTGTGACGCGCTGACCGAGAGCGTCGACGGTGGCCTCGGTGGGTCCGTACAGGTTGTGGGCGACGAGCCCCGGGGTGTCCGCGAGCTCCGTGCGCAGGGTTTCGCCGAGCGCCTCGCCGCCCAGGCTCACGATCGACGGACGGATCGACTCGTCGGCGGTCAGCCCGAGTTCGTGGAGCTGCTGGTAGTGCCCGGGCGTGGTGTCGAAGTGGTCGATTCCGCCCATCCGCCGGGCGTAGGCGTACAGGGCGGCGGCATCGTGCCGGGTCTCCTCGTCGATGAGGTGCAGTTCGTGTCCGGCCATCATCCACAGCAGCGGGTCGAAGGAGGCGTCGAAGGAGAGCGACGCGACCAGCGCGACGCTCAGTCGGCGGTCGCCTGCGCTCGCGATCTCCGGTGCGTACAGCCGCCCGACGTGGTCGTGGAAGAGGTTCACGATGCTGTGGTGCTGAACGGTCACGCCCTTGGGCCTGCCGGTGGAGCCCGAGGTGTAGATGATGTACGCGGCGTTGTCCGGGCGCGGCCGATCGCCCGGGTCGGCGTCCGTGAGGTTCTCGGTGGACAACCCGGCGTCGAGGGCGTGCAGTTCGGCCGGGTCGCGGAGCACCGCCACCGGACGGGCGTCGTCGAGCATGTGAGCGATGCGGTCGGCCGGATAGCCCGCGTCGACGGGTACGTAGACCGCGCCCGCCTTCATCACGGCGAGAAGCGCCACGATGTACTCGGCCGAACGGGGCAGCTGGACCGCGACGGGCTGTTCGGCCCGCACCCCGAGCCGGGTGAGGTGCCGGGCCAGCCGGTTGGCCCAGGCGTTGACTTCGGCGTAGCTGAGGCGGGTGTCCTGGAACACCAGGGCGGTGTCGCCGGGGGTGCGGGCGACTTGCTGCTCGAAGAGGCCGGAGAGGGTGCCGGTGGGGAACGTGCGGGCGGTGTCGTTCCAGTCGACCAGGATCCGCCTGCGCTCCTCGGCCGTCAGGACGTCGCAGGAGGACAGCTTCCGGTCCGGGTCGCTCACCAGCTCCCCGACCAGCCGCACGAACCGGGTCGCGAGGTCCTGCGCCGTCGAGCGGTCGAAGAGGTCCGTGGCGAACTCGATGCCGCCGCCGATACCCACCGGGGCTCCGGCCTCGTCGAACCGCTCCGCCAGGACCATGGACAGGTCGAAGTGGGAGGTCTTGAGGCCCACGGCTCGGCCGGTGGCGCTCAGGCCGCCCAGGTCGAGGGTGGCCTCCGCGTTGTTCTGGAAGGAGAGCATCACCTGGAACAGGGGGTGGCGGGCCAGCGAGCGCTCGGGGTTGAGAGTCTCGACGAGCTGCTCGAAGGGCACGTCCTGGTTCGCGTACGCCGCCAGGTCCGTCTCCCGGACCCGCTCCACCAGCTCACGGAACGTCGGATCACCCGACAGATCCGTACGCAGCACCAGCGTGTTCACGAAGAACCCGACCAGATCGTCCAACGCCTCGTCCGTACGCCCCGCGATGACCGTACCGACAGGAATGTCCTCACCCGCACCGAGCCGGCCGAGCAGCGCGGCGAGCGCGGCCTGCGCCACCATGAACACACTGGCACCGCTCTCCCGGGAGAGGGCGGCCAGCCGCCGGTGCACACCTGCGGGGATGTCCAGGTCGACGGTGTCGCCGCGGTAGCTCGTCTCCGGGGGCCGCGGGCGGTCGGTGGGCAGGGCGAGTTCTTCGGGGACCCCGGCGAGCGCGGTGCGCCAGAAGTCGATCTGCCGGGACAGTTCGGTGCCGGGCTCGCCCTCGTCTCCGAGCACCTCGCGCTGCCACAGGGTGTAGTCGGCGTACTGGACCGGCAGCGGCTGCCAGCCGGGGGCCACGCCCGCGCACCTGGCCCGGTACGCGTCGCCGAGGTCGCGGGCGAGCGGGGCCATGGACCAGCCGTCGGCCGCGATGTGATGCACGACGATCATCAGCACGTACTCGCTGCCGTTGAGCGCGAACAGGCGTGCCCTGAGCGGGGGTTCACGCGTGAGGTCGAACTCCTTGCCGGCGAATGCCGCGAGAGTCAGCTCCAGATCGTCCGCGTCGACGCCGACCACCGGGAGCGTGGGGGTGGCCTGCTCCGGGTCCAGGATCAGCTGGCGGGGACGCCCGTCACTCTCGGGGAAGACCGTGCGCAGACTCTCGTGGCGGGTCACCACGTCGGCGAGCGCCGCACGCAGCGGCCCCACCCGGAGTTCACCGGAGAGCTGTACGGCCAGCGGCAGGTTGTAGCTGCCGCCTGCGTCCTCGAACCTGCCGAGGAACCAGAGGCGTCGCTGTGCGGGCGACAGCGGTATCGCCTCGGGGCGCGGCCCCGCGGAGAGCGCCTTGCGGGCCCGTCCCGCAGTGGCGATCCGGTCGGCGAGGGCGGCCACCGTGGGAGCCTCGAACAGGGCCCGCACCGCGAGCTCCACGCCAAAGGCGGTACGGACCTGGCTGACCAGGCGGGTGGCGAGCAGGGAGTGCCCGCCGAGATCGAAGAAGCCGTCGTCGATGGAGACCTTCTCCAGGCCGAGGACGCCTGCGAAGAGGCCGCACAGCTGGGCCTCGCCGGCGGTGCGCGGCTCCCGCCCTGCGGCGACGGTGACGTCCGGGACGGGGAGGGCTCGGAGGTCGAGCTTGCGGTTGCGGGTGAGCGGGAGCGCGGCGAGGGGCACGAAGGCGGTCGGCACCATGTAGTCGGGCAGGATGCCGTCGAGATGGGCCCGCAGAGCGTCGGCGCCCGGCACATGGCATCCGGGCACCGGTACGAGGTAGGCGGCGAGGATCGTGATCCCGGGCCGGTCCTCCCGCGCGACGACGGCTGCCCGCCCGACCGAGGCGTGCGTGGTGAGCGCCGCCTCGACCTCGCCGAGCTCGATGCGGAAACCGCGGATCTTGACCTGGTGGTCGCTGCGTCCCAGGTAGTCCAGTTCACCGTCAAAGGTCCAGCGCACCACGTCGCCGGTGCGGTACATCCGGGTGCCCGCCGGGCCGTACGGATCGGCGACGAACCGTTCCGCGCTGAGCCCCGGCCGGTTCAGATAGCCGCGGGCCAGCCCCGCTCCGGCGAGGTACAGCTCACCGGGGGCGCCGGGCGGCACCGGTCGCAGCGCGCCGTCGAGCACATACGTCCGGGTGTTGCGGACGGGTCGGCCGATGGTGGGCCGGTCGGGCCAGTCGTCGGGGTCCGCGGGCAGGGTCGTCGCGGTGACGACATGGGTCTCGGTCGGTCCGTAGTGGTTGTGCAGGACCCGGCCGTTGCCTCGGTGGAAGTCGCGTATCCGCTTGCTCAGTACGAGCGCCTCGCCCGCCTGGGCGAGATGTCCGAGCGCGGGCAGCTCCAGGCCCTGACCGCTCGCCTCCTCGCAGAGCGCGTCGATGATCAGGTTGGGTGCGTACACCTCGTCGATCCGCTGCTCGTCGAGCCAGCGCACGAAGACGGCCGGGTCGCGCCGGGTCTCCTCGTCGGGGACGACGAGGGCGCGCCCCGAGAGGGTGGTGGAGAGGATCTCCTGTGCGGACACGTCGAAGCTGATGGCGGTGAACTGGGCGGTGCGCACGCCCGGTCCGCCCGGCAGGGCGTCCTCGTGCCAGGCGACGAGGTTGGCGAGGGCACCGCCCGGCATCACCACGCCCTTGGGCCGCCCGGTGGAGCCCGAGGTGTAGATGACGTAGGCGGGGGTCTGCGCCGAGAGCGGCGCGGTGCGGTCCTCGTCGGTGAGGTCGGATTCCTTCTCGGCGGCGAGCAACCGGGCCGTTCCGGGAGTGTCGAGCACCAGGTGCGGTACGTCGCCGCCGGGGACGGCTGCGGTGATCTGCGCTGAGGTGGTGCTGTCGGTGAGGACGAGGACGGGCCGGGCGTCGGCCAGTACGTGGGCGATGCGCTCGGCCGGGTAATCAGGGTCGATGGGCAGATACGCAGCGCCCGCCTTGAGCACCGCCCAGAGGGCTACGATCTGCTCGGCCGAGCGGGCGACGGCGAGCGCCACGGTCCGTTCGGGTCCGACACCGCTGCCGGTCAGAACGCGGGCGAGACGGTTCGCACGGGCGTCGAGTTCGGCGTACGAGAGGCAGGTGTCGCCGTGCTGGACGGCCACCGCGTCGGGGTGGCGGTCGGCGGTCCGGCGGAACAGGGCGGGCAGGGTGACCGGTTCGGTGGCGTGCGCGGTGTCGTTCCAGCGGTCGAGGACCAGGGCACGGTCCTCGGCGGTGAGGAACTCCAGCCTGCCGACGGGGGTGTTCTCGGCTCCGTCCAGGGCTGCGAGCAGGCGCAGCACCCGGTTTCCGACGGCGGTGACCTCGGCGGCGTCCAGCACATCGGCGCGGTAGCTCAGATCCACGGCGAGAGTGGTCCCCACGTGAACCATGAGGCTGAGCGGATAGTGGGTGCCCTCGTGGCTGCGGCCGTCGACGACACCGAGGCCGCCGGCCGACCTGCGCAGGCCGTCGGTGTCCACCGGGTAGTTCTCGAACACGAGCAGGGTGTCGAAGAGTTCCCCTCCCACGGAGGTCATCCGCTGGAGGTCGGAGAGGCCGAGGTACTGGTGGTCCATGAGGCCGGCCTGCTGGTCCTGGAGCCGCTCCAGGAGAGCGCCGACCGTCTCGGCCGGGTCCAGCCGGACCCGTACCGGAAGGGTGTTGATGAAGAGCCCGACCATCGACTCGATGCCCGGTATCTGCGGGGGCCGGCCGGAGACCGTACCGCCGAACACCACGTCCTGACGGCCGGTCAGCTGACCCACCACCATCGCCCACACCGCCTGCACCACGGTATTGACCGTCACCCCGCGCGAACGCGCCCACCTGGCCAGCGCCGCCGTCCGCTCCTGCGAAAGCTCCAACCGCGTCTGTACCGGCGTGACCGGCTCACGGGAAGAATCGGGGGCGACCAGCAGCGTCGGCTCCTCCAACCCGTCCAGCACCTGCCGCCACGCGACCTCGGCCGCCCCACGGTCCTGCGCAGCCACCCAGCCGAGATACTCCCGGTAAGGAGCGACCGGGGGCAGCGCGCTCTCGTCGGAGCCCTCGAGGAACAGCCCGTACAGCTGGAACAGTTCACCGACCAGCAGCGCCCTCGACCAGCCGTCGAGCAGGATGTGATGGGCGGTCAGCAGGAACTGGAAGCGTCCTTCCCCGAGGGTGAGGAGCGTGAACCGGACCAGCGGCGGGCGCGCCGGGTCGAACCGGCGTGTCCGGTCCTCGGCCGCCAGCCGGTCGGCCTCGGCCGCGCGGTCGGCCGTCGGAAGTCCCGACAGGTCGGTGCAGGTCCAGTTCGGTGCCACCTCGAACGGGATGAGCTGCACCGGCTCGCCGTTCTTGCGGTAGCGGAAGGCGGCGCGCAGCCCCGAGTGCCGGCGCAGCACGGCGGCACAGGCGGAGCGCAGCGCCTCGGGATCGAGTCCGCCCTCGATGTCCAGGATGAACTGCATGGTGTAGACGTCCGGGCCCTGCGCGTCGTACTGCGCATGGAACAGCAGCCCCTGCTGGAGCGGGGAGAGCGGGAGGATGCCCTCGAGCCGCGGCTTCGACGTAGTCATTTCGCTTTTCTCCACTCAGAGCCCGAAGTCTTCTTCGAATGCGTCGATCTCGTCCTGGTCCAGGTCGAGGAGCGGTGCCAGAGGCACCGCGGTGTGCTGGGGTGCCGCCGGGATCACCGCGGAGGCGTCGGGATGGCCGGCCCTGGTCACCACGGAGCGCAGGGCCCGGAACCAGCCCTCGGCGAGCGCGGCCACCTCGTCCTCGGTGAACAGCTCGCCCGGCCAGGTCCAGGTGGCCACCAGGCGGGAGCCGTCCGGGCGGTCCTGGGTGAGCGCGTTCAGTTCCAGTGCGTGCGCGGCGGGCATGTCGGCGTCACTGCCGCCGAGACCGCCTGTGTCGTCGCCGCCGTTGCCGTCTGCCGTGGAGGCGAACCGGCCGAGGTAGTTGAAGCCGATCTGCGGTGCGGGGAAGGCTGCCAGAGCCGGTGCGGTCTCGGCGTTGAGGTAGCGCAACAGGCCGTATCCGGCGCCGTTGTCGGGCAGTTCGGCGAGGCGGCCCGCGACCCTGGCGAGGGCGCGGCCGACGGCGGGTCCGCCGGAGTGGATGTCCGCCCAGTCGCCGTCGGGGACGCCGGGGTCGAGCAGGACCGGGAAGAGGCTGGTGAACCAGCCGACCGTACGGGAGATGTCCGTTTCCACAACGGTGCCCGTCAGCAGCTCCTCCCTGCCGTGGCCCTCCAGGTCGAGCAGTACGCCGCCGTCGTCCGGACGGCCCCGGTCGCGGTTCCACTCGGTCGCCGCCAGCGCGAAGGCGGTGAGCAGTACGTCGTTCACGCCGACCCGGAAAACAGTGGGCACGGTGGTCAGCAGCGGCTTCGTCACCTCGGGCGGCAGGGTCACGGTGAGCTGGCGCACGGTCTTGGCCATGTCCCGGGCGGGATCCAGTGCCCGCGTTCCGAGCGGCGGTTCCACACGACCCGCCAGCATGCCTGTCCAGACCGGCAGTTCGGCAGTGCGCTCCGGGGCTGCGGCAGCTGCCACCAGGCTCCGGGCCCACTGCCGGAAGGAGGTCCACACCGGTTCCAGTACGGGCTCCCGTCCGGCCGCGACCGCTTCGTAGGCGGCCATCAGATCAGGCGTCAGGATCCGCCAGGACACTCCGTCGACCACGAGGTGGTGCACGATCAGCAGCAACTCGCCGAAAGCGGTGGGGCCCGCGTCGAACCAGACGACCTGCACCATCAGCCCGGCGTCGGGGTCCAGCCGGTTCTGCGCGGCGAGGCCCTCCGCCTCGACGCGCGCCGTCACCCGGTGCTTGTCGAGCCCCGTGACGTCGACCCGGTGGATCACGTCCTGGGCCCGGACGTCTCCCTTCGGCGGTATGTGCAACGTCCAGTCGGTGTCCGTCCGCACCAGCTTGGCGCGCAGTGCGTCGTGGTGGTCGAGCACGACCTGGATGACCGCGGCGAGCCGGTCACCGGTGAGGTCTCCGGGGACGGGTGAGGTCACGGACTGGTTGAACCCCTCGATACGGCCGCCCAGTTCCCTCAGCCACCGGATGATCGGGGTCGCCGGCACGGCGCCGACCGCGGGGTCCGTGCCCTCCGGGTCGGGGGCCGGTGCCTGTTCGGCCGGGCTCTTGGGCAGGGCCGCCGCGAGCGCCTCGGGGGTCTTGTGCCGGAACACCTCGCGGGGGGTCAGCACCAGACCCGCCTGGCGGGCCCTGCCGACCAGCTGGATGGAGCTGATGCTGTCGCCGCCGAGGGTGAAGAAGCTGTCCTCGGCACCGGCCGTGGGCAGACCGAGCACCTCGGCGAAGAGCTGGCAGAGCAGTTCCTCGCGCGGGCCGACCGGTGCCCGGCCGGCCGGCAGCGCGCCGAAGCCCGGTGCGGGCAGCGCCTTGCGGTCCAGCTTGCCGTTGGTGTTCAACGGCAGCGCGTCGAGGGTGACGAACGCGGCCGGGACCATGTAGCCGGGCAGTTCCGCGGCGGCGTACGCCCGCAGTTCCGCCGTGTTGCAAGCGGCACTCGCCGGGACGACGTAGGCCACCAGGATTTTGCTGCCCGGCCGGTCCTCGCGGACCACCACGGCGACCCGGGCCACCTGCGCGTGCCGTGCCAGGACCGACTCGATCTCGCCCAGCTCGATGCGGAAGCCGCGGACCTTGACCTGGAAGTCGGTGCGCCCGAGGTACTCCAGCTCGCCCTCCGCGCCCCAGCGGGCCACGTCACCGGTGCGGTACATCCGCGTCCCCGGCAAGCCGTACGGGGAGGCGACGAACCGTTCCGCGGTCTGCCCCGGCCTGCCGAGGTAGCCCCGGGCCAGGCCGGCGCCCGCGATGTACAGCTCTCCCGGGACGCCCGGCGCCACCGGGCGCAGTGCGCCGTCGAGCACATGGACCCGGGTGTTGAGGAGGGGCCGCCCGATGGGCGGTGCCGCGGTGGTGCCGTCCAGTTCGGCGGCGGTGGACCAGATCGTCGTCTCCGTGGGCCCGTACACGTTGATCACCTGCCGGCCGGCCGCGGCCATCGCCCCGGCGAGGGCTCCGGGTACGGCCTCGCCGCCGACGAGCATCCGCAGCCCGGCGAGGGCCGCAGGAACGTCGCCGAGCAGTGTCTGCCACAGCGAGGGCGTGGCCTGCATGACCGTGCCGCCGTGGGTGCCGATCAGAGCCGCCAGCGCCCTCGGGTCGAGAACTTCGTCCTTGCTCGCGACGACCACCCCCGCCCCGGCGAGCAGCGGCAGGTAGAGCTCCAGGGCCGCGATGTCGAAGGAGACGGTGGTGACGGCGACGAGCCGGTCCGTGCCGTCCATGGGCACCCTCGCCGACATGTCGGCGAGGAAGTTGTCCAGGGCGGCCCGGGAGATCACGACGCCCTTGGGCCGGCCGGTCGACCCGGAGGTGTAGATCGCGTACGCCGGATTCCGGCCGTCGGCCGGTGCGCCGGCCAGGGCTTCGGCCGGGTGTTCCGCCAGCTCCTGGGCCGTCTCCGGGGTGTCGAGCAGCAGCGGTGGGACGTCCGTCGTGGGCAGCATGGCTGCGGCGGCAGCGGTGGTGAGCAGCAGCGAAGGGCGGGCGTCCGCCAGTATGTGACCGAGCCGCTCCGCGGGATGCTCCGGGTCCAGCGGCACGTAGGCGGCGCCGGACTTGGCGACGGCGAGCAGCGCGACCAGCAGCTCCGCCGACCGGGGCAGGGCCACGGCGACGTACCGTTCGGGCCCTGCTCCGCGGGAGACGAGGAGGTGGGCCAGGCGGTTGGCACGGGCGTCGAGTTCGGCGTAGCCGATCCGCTCGGTCCCGGAGATCACCGCCGTCGCGCCGGGGGTCGCGGCGGCCCGCTGCGCGAACAGTTCGGTCAGCGGTGGGACGCCGTGCCCGGCGTCGACCGTGCCCGCCCAGTCGCCGAGAACGAGCTTCTCGTGCTGGGGTGCCAGCAGCCGCAGCCGGCCCACCGGTTCCTCGGCGTGGTCGGCGGCCTCGCCGAGGAGCCTCAGCAGGCAGGCTCCGAGCGCCTCGACGTGGCTCCGGTCGAGCAGGTCGGGCCGGTGGGCGAGATCCAGGCCCAGCGAGCGGCCCAGGCTGACGGTGAGGCTGAGCGGATAGTGGGTGCTCTCGTGGTTGTCACCCCCGACGATCCCGAGGCCGCCCGCGGACTTGCGCAGGTCGGCGGCGTCGAGCGGGTAGTTCTCGAAAATGACGAGGGAGTCGAAGAGCTCGCCCTGTCCCGCGATCCGCTGGATGTCGGCGAGCGGCAGGTACTGGTGGTCCATGAGGCCGGCCTGCTGGTCCTGGAGCCGCTCCAGGAGAGCGCCGACCGTCTCGGACGGGTCCAGCCGGACCCGTACCGGAAGGGTGTTGATGAAGAGCCCGACCATCGACTCGATGCCGGGGACCTGTGGGGGCCGGCCGGAGACCGTACCGCCGAACACGACGTCCTGACGGCCGGTGAGCTGGCCCACCACCATCGCCCACACCGCCTGGACCACGGTATTGACGGTCACCCCATGCGACCGCGCCCAGCGCGCCAGCGCGGCGGTCTGCTCCTCCGGGAGTTCGAGTCGGGTTCGCACCGGGAGTACGGGGGCCCGGGACGGGTCGGGGGCGGCAAGGAGGGTGGGCTCGTCGAGCCCGTCCAGGACCTGCTGCCACGCATGCTCGGCAGCCTCACGGTCCTGTGCGGCCACCCAGCCGAGATAGTCGCGGTAGGGGGTGACGCGCGGCAGCGCGGCGCCGGTGCCCTGTGCGTACAGCGTGAACAGCTCGCCCAGGAAGACCGGCATGGACCAGCCGTCAAGGAGCAGGTGGTGGTGGCTGACGGCGAACCTGTGCCGGTCCTGGCCGGTCGTGATGAGGGTGAACCGCATCAACGGGGGCGCCGCGAGGTCAAAGCGCTGTGTCTGGTCCTCGGTCACGAGGCGGTCGGCCTCGGCGTCGCGCTCGTGCTCCGGAAGGGGCGTCAGGTCGATTTCCTGCCAGGGGAGTTCGAAGTCGGTGGGGATGACCTGGACGGGTGTGTCGAGTCCCTCGTGCCGGAAACCGGCCCGGAGGTTGGCATGCCGGGTCACGAGCGTGTGCACGGCGGCTCGGAGCGCCGCCCGGTCCACGGGACCTTCGATGTCGAAGGAGAGCTGGACGGTGTAGACGTCCGAGGCGTCCTCGTCGAAGACGGCGTGGAAGAGGAGGCCCTGCTGGAGGGGGGAGAGCGGAAGTATGTCGGTGAGGCGGCCGTGTTCGGTCTCCAGGCGGTCGATCTGCTGCTGGGTGACCGACACCAGGGGCCGCAGGTCGGCGGGTGTGAGCCCGCCGGCGTCGGGTTCGGCCGCGTGCGCGGCGATGGTCCGAAGGGCACGGAACCAGCCCTCGGCGAGGGTACGTATCTCGTCCTGGGTGAACAGCGCGGCCGGCCATGACCAGTCGGCGACCAGCTGTGGCCCGTCGGCATGGTCGAGGGTGACGGCATTGACATCCAGCGCATGCGCGGTGCGGCCTTCCGGGTCGCGGCCGTCACCGAGGTCGGCGTCGGAGCGCAGGGCCCAGTCGGCGCCCGCTCCGGTCGGGTCGCCGCCGTCGGCGCCGAAGCGGCCCAGGTAGTTGAACCCGAGCTGCGGAGAAGGAAGTTGAGCGAGGACGCCGGATGTGTCCGGGTTGAGACGGCGCAGGAGGCCGTAGCCGATGCCGTTGTCGGGGAGGGCGTGCAGCTGCTCCTTGACCGCCTTGAGGGCGCGGCCCGGGTCACCTGTGTTCCCCGCCTCCCCTGCGTCGAGCCGGACCGGGAACATGCTCGTGAACCAGCCGACGGTCCGAGAGGTGTCCACTCCCTCGACGACGTCCTCACGGCCGTGGCCCTCGAGGTCGACGAGGACACTGCTGGAGCCCGTACCCCGCCACTCCGCGACTGCGAGCGCAAAGCCCGTCAGGAGCACGTCGTTCACCCCTGCGTGGAACTTTGCCGCGACGTCGGTCAGGAGCGGGCCGGTGATGTCGGTGGGGAGAGTGAGGGAGAGGTGCTGCACGGTGGAGGCGGTGTCGATCTCCGGGTCGAGCGGACGGGCACCGATCAGCGGATCGTCTCCGGCCAATACGGCTTCCCAGAGCGGGAGTTCGGCCGCGCGCTCCGCAGCCAGGGCGTGCAACTCCTGCGCCCAGCGCCGGAACGAGGTACCGGTCGGCTCCAGATCCGCACCCGCGTACGCCTGCGCCAGATCCGGCAGCAGAATCCGCCAGGACACCCCGTCCACCACCAGGTGATGGACCATGAGCAACAGTCGGCCCGCATCCTCGAACCACACCGCCTGCACCATCGACCCGGCCTCGGGAGACAGACGCCGCCGCGCGGCACGCGCCCCGGCGCTGATGGCACCCTCGCCCCGGCACAGCACATCCGCCGCCCGTACGGAACCGGACTCGGCAACCTCCAGGCTCCAGGCGTCGTCGGTGCGGACAAGGCGCGAACGGAGAACATCGTGGTGGTCCAGCAGCACTTGAAGCGCCGACTCCAGCCGCTCGTACGACACATCGGCGGGCGTCTGCAGCAGCATCGCCTGGTTGAACCCGTCCACCGGGCCGCCCAGCTCACGCAGCCACCCGACGATCGGCGTCTCGGGAACCCGCCCCAGACCGGCCGTCGAATCCTCGGCCCGCACCGCCGACACACTCCCGGCAACCGCAGCCAGCGCCTCGGGCGTCCGGTGCTGGAACACCTCGCGCGCCGTGAGCACCAGCCCTGCCTTCCGCGCACGGCTCACCAGCTGAATCGACACGATGCTGTCGCCGCCCAGCTCGAAGAAGCTGTCATCGGCCGACACCTGTTCCACACCGAGGAGTTCGCCGTACAGACGGCATAGCACCTCCTCGCGCCGGTTGCCCGGGGCCCGCCCGGTGCCGGCGCCCGTGAGCACCGGGGCCGGCAGCGCGCGGCGGTCCAGCTTGCCGTTGACGGTCAGCGGCAGTGCGGCCAGCTCCACGAACGCGGACGGCACCATGTACTCGGGCAGCGCCCCGGCCACGTGGGCCCGTACCGCCGCCCGGTCCAGCTCACCGGTACGCGGCACCACATACGCCACCAGCCGCTTGATGCCGGGCTGGTCCTCCCGCACCACCACCGCGGCCTGAGCGGCGCCTTCGTAGCGGGACAGAACGGTCTCGATCTCACCGGGCTCGATACGGAACCCGCGGATCTTGACCTGGTCGTCGGTGCGGCCCACATAGTCCAGCTCGCCGGTCCGGGTCCACCGGACCACATCACCCGTGCGGTACATCCGCGCACCGGGAGGGCCGTACGGGTCGGCGACGAACCGCTCCGCCGTCAGCGCGGACTTGCCGAGGTAGCCGCGGGCCAGACCCGCACCCGCGATGTACAACTCGCCTGCCACCCCCGGCGCGACCGGGCGCAGCGACTCGTCGAGCACCTGCACGCGGCTGTTGGTGACGGGCCGGCCGACGAGCGGCCGTGCCGTGTCCGTGGTCCGCGCGGTCAGGGTGTCGACGGTGGCCTCGGTGGGACCGTACAGGTTGTAGCCGGTGACGCCCGGTGTCCGGGCGAGCTCCTGCCACAGGGCCGGGCTCACGGCCTCACCGCCCAGCGCGACGATCCGCGGGCGGGCCTGCGGGTCGCGCACGAGCCCCTCCTCCAGGAGCTGTTCCGTGTACGACGGCGTGAGCTCCATGAAGTCGATGCCCGCTGCGCGTACGTACGCGATGAGTTCCGCCGGGTCGCGCCGGACGTCGTCGTCGATCAGGTGGAGTTCATGTCCGGCCACCATCCACAGGAGGGGGTCGATCGAGGCGTCGAACGAGACGGCCGCGGTGAGGGCTGCGCGCAGCGGACGGCCGGCGCTCCGCGCCTCGGCCGCGTACAGCTCCTCGAAGTGGTGGTGGTACAGATTGCCGAGGCTGCGGTGGGCGACCACGACACCCTTGGGGCGGCCGGTGGAACCGGACGTGTGGATCACGTACGCCGGGTGGTCGGGCCGCAGCGGGACGCTCCGTACGGCATCGCCGGGGGCGGTGCCGGGCAGCTCGCGCAGTGCTTCGACGACAGCCGGGTCGTCCAGGTCGATACGGAGACCGCCCCGGTCCCCGGGGACGGTGTCCCGGGTGCTTGCCGCGGTGAGAACGGCGGCAGTGCCCACGTCCTGGAGGAGCAGGGCGATCCGGTCCGAGGGGTGTGCCGGGTCGACGGGGACGTAGGCGGCGCCCGCCTTGGTGACGGCGAGCACGGCCACCACCAGGTCCGTGGTCCGGGGCAGGGCCACGGCGACGTACTGCTCGGGGCCGACGCCGTGCCGGACGAGCAGCCGGGCGATGCGGTTGGCGCGGGCGTCGAGTTCGGCGAAGGTGAGACGGCCGTCCGTGGCGACCAGGGCGGTGGCGTCGGGGGTCAGCGCCGCCTGCCGTTCGAAGAGCTCGGGCAGGGTGACGGCCGGGACGTCGCGGGCGGTGTCGTTCCAGCCGGTGAGCACCTGGTGCCGTTCGTCGGCCGTCAGGACGTCCACCGAGGGCACCTTCTCGTCCGGGCCGCTCACCAGCGCACCGATCAGGTGCACCAGGCGGGCGGCCAGTTGCTGGACGGTCTCGCGGTCGAAGAGGTCCGTCGCGTACTCGATGCGTCCGCCGATGCCGGCCGGGGAGCCGTCCGCCGCGAACGTCTCGGCGAGCTGGAAGGAGAGGTCGAACTTGGCCCCGTCCACGGTGACCTGCTCGGGCTCGATCCGCAGGCCGTCCAGGTGAAGGGTCGCCTCCGCGTTGTTCTGGAGGGAGAGCATGACCTGGAACAGGGGGTGACGGGCCAGCGAGCGCTCGGGGTTGAGAGTCTCGACGAGCTGCTCGAAGGGGACGTCCTGGTGGGCGTAGGCGGCGAGGTCGCTCTCCCTGACCCGTTCCACCAGCTCGCGGAAGGTCGGGTCGCCCGACAGGTCCGTGCGCAGCACCAGCGTGTTCACGAAGAACCCGACGAGGTCGTCGAGGGCTTCGTCGGTACGGCCGGCGATCGGCGAGCCGATCGGGATGTCGTCACCGGCGCCGAGGCGTCCGAGCAGCGCGGCGAGCGCGGCCTGCACGACCATGAAGACGCTCGCACGACTCTCCCGGGCCAGCTCCGCCAGCGGTGCGTGCGCCGAGGCCGGAATCTCGCACGGCACCGTGTCGCCGCGGAAACTCATCTCGGCGGGGCGGGGCCGGTCCACGGGGAGTTCGAGCTCCTCGGGCAGTGCGCCGAGGGCGTGCTGCCAGAAGTCGATCTGCCGGGCGAGGCCGCTGCCCGGGTCGCTCTCGTCGCCGAGCACCTCGCGTTGCCACAGGGTGTAGTCGGCGTACTGGACCGGCAGCGGCTCCCAGGCCGGTGCCGCGCCCGAGCGCCGGGCGTCGTAGGCCACACCGATGTCGCGGGCGAGGGGTGCCATGGACCAGCCGTCGCCCGCGATGTGGTGGACGACGACGAGCAGCAGGTGTTCGGTCGCCGAGATCTCGAACAACTGGGCGCGCAGCGGGATCTCGGTGGCCAGGTCGAAGTCCTTGCCCGCGGCTTCGGCGAGCGCGGCGGCATGGAGGCCCGGGGTGCGCAGCAGCTCGGGCCGGGCCTGCTCGGGCGGCAGGACCAGCTGACGCGGCCTTCCCTCGGTGTCGGGGAAAACGGTGCGCAGGCTCTCGTGGCGCACGACCACGTCGGCCAGCGCTTCGCGCAGGGCGTCCGGGTCGAGGGCGCCGGTGAGGCGCACGGCCAGGGGCAGGTTGTAAGTGCCGTTGCGCTCCTCGAAACGGTTGAGGAACCACAGTCGGCGCTGGGCCGGTGAGAGCGGGACCGATTCCGGGCGGACCCGGGCCACCAGGGCCTGGCGGGCGTCGGCGGCATCGCCGATGCGTTCGGTGAGCGCCGCCACGGTCGGGGTCTCGAAGAGGGCACGGACGGCGAGTTCGGCGCCGAACAGCGAACGGATGCGGCTGACCACGCGGGTGGCGAGCAGGGAATGCCCGCCGAGGTCGAAGAAGCTGTCGTCGATGGAGACCCGCTCCACACCGAGCACTTCCGCGAAGACCGCGCAGAGCGACTCCTCCTGCTCGGTGCGCGGCGCCCGGCCCGTGCCGGCCGCGGAGCCGAAGTCGGGTGCGGGGAGGGCACGGCGGTCCAGCTTGCCGTTCGGGTTGAGCGGCAGCGCGTCCAGGGTCACGAAGGCGGACGGCACCATGTACTCGGGCAGAGCGGCCGCCAGACGGGCACGCAACTCCGCCGGGTCAACGGCAACACCCGGCACCAGAACGCTGTACGCCACGATCCGCTGATCACCGGGCCGGTCCTCACGGACCACCACAGCACCCTGCGCCACCGCCGGATGACCCGCCAGCACCGCCTCGACCTCACCGAGCTCGATCCGGAAACCACGCACCTTCACCTGATCGTCCGTACGGCCCAGATACTCCACCTGCCCCTGCGCACTCCACCGCACCAGGTCACCCGTCCGGTACATCCGCGTACCAGACGCACCGAACGGATCAGCCACGAAACGCTCGGCCGTCAGCCCCGGACGCCCCAGATACCCACGCGCCAGACCCGAACCCGCCAGATACAACTCCCCCGCAACCCCCACCGGCACCGGCCGCAGACCCGCATCCAGGACGTACGAGCGGGTGTTGTGCAGCGGACGTCCGATCGGCGGGGTGAGCGCGCTGTCCGTGTCCGTGTACCAGGCGGTCGCGTACACGGTGGCCTCGGTCGGCCCGTAGATGTTGGCGAGCGTGCAGCCGGGGACGGCGGCCCGGATGGTGTTGGCGGTGTGGGCCTGGAGGCCCTCACCCGCGAGTACCACCAGACCGGCGCCGAACCGGGCGTCCCTGCCCTGGCCGAGGGCGTGCACGAGGGCCGACGGGACCGCACTGATCAGGCTGTAAGCCCGCCCGTCGGACTCCAGCAGGGCGAGCACGTCACGCACCACCTCGATGCGTCCGCCGCTGAGCAGCGGGCCGAACATCTCGAAGACGGAGACGTCGAAGTTGAGCGAAGTCGCGGCGAGTACGTCCGCGAGCCGCTCGGGTCCGATGTCGGCGATCGCCCAGGCGGCGAGGTCGGCGACGTTCCGGTGGGTGATCACGACGCCCTTGGGCCGGCCGGTGGACCCCGAGGTGTAGATCACATACGCGGGGTGCTGCGGGTCCAGCGGCCGGGCCCGGTCCACGTCGTGCGGGTCGGTGTCGGGGAACCCGGCGATCCTCCCGCGCAGTTCGGGTCCGTCGAGCACCAGTGGGTCGGTCCCTCGGGGCAGTGCCGCGGCGGCCTCCTCGGTGGTGAGGACGAGTGTGGGCCGGGCGTCGGCCAGCATGAACTCGATGCGGTCGGCCGGGTATCCGGGGTCGATCGGCAGATAGGCGGCGCCGGACTTCAGGACGGCCAGCAGCGCGACCATCATGTCGGCGGAGCGCGGCAGTGCCAGGGCGACGAACTGCTCGGGGCCGGCGCCCTGTTCGATCAGCAGCCGGGCAACACGGTTGGCGCGTGCGTTGAGTTCGGCGTAGGTGAGTTCGGTGTCCGCGTGTCCCACCGCCGCGTTGCCGGGCGTACGGGCGGCCTGGGCCTGGAACAGCTCGGGCAGGGTGGCTGCCGGGACCTCACGGTCGGTGTCGTTCCATTCGGTGAGTACGCGACGACGCTCGTCACCGGCGAGGATGTCGACCGAGCCGACGCGGGCTCCGGGGTCGGCGGTAACAGTGTCGAGCACCCGCGCCAGCCGGTCGCCGATGGCCTCTGCGGTCGCACGGTCGAACAGGTCGGCCGCGTACTCGACGACGCCTCCCAGACCGGCCGGGCCGCCGTCCGCCGCGAAGGTCTCCTCCAGGGAGAACAGCAGGTCGAACTTTGCGGCGGCGCTCCCCACGGGCTGCGCGGTGACCCTCAGACCGTCCAGGTCCAGGGTGGCTTCGGCGTTGTTCTGGAACGCCAGCATGACCTGGAACAGCGGGTGGCGGGCCAGCGAGCGGGCCGGGTTGAGGACCTCCACCAGACGCTCGAAGGGGACGTCCTGGTGGGCGTAGGCGGCGAGGTCGCTCTCCCTGACCCGTTCCACCAGCTCGCGGAAGGTCGGGTCGCCCGACAGGTCCGTGCGTAGCACCAGCGTGTTCACGAAGAACCCGACCAGGTCGTCGAGGGCTTCGTCGGTACGGCCCGCGATGACGCTGCCGATGGGGATGTCGTCACCGGCGCCGAGCCGTCCGAGCAGCGTGGCGAGCGCGGCCTGCACGACCATGAAGACGCTCGCGTGGCTCTCGCGGGCCACCGCGACGATCCGGCTGTGCACCTCGGCAGAGAGCCGCAGCGGGACGCTTCCGCCCCGGTAGCTCACCTCGGCGGGACGAGCCCGGTCCGCGGGCAGCGCGAGCTCCTCGGGCAGTCCCGCGAGTGCGGTCCGCCAGTGGTCGATCTGCTGGGCCAGCGGGCTCGCAGGGTCGCTCTCGTCGCCGAGCACCTCGCGTTGCCACAGGGTGTAGTCGGCGTACTGGACCGGCAGCGGCTCCCAGGCCGGTGCCGCGCCCGAGCGCCGGGCGTCGTAGGCGTGGCCCAGGTCCCGGGCGAAGGGGGCCAGCGACCAGCCGTCGCCCGCGATGTGGTGCACCACGACGAGCAGTACGTGATCGGTGGCGGCGTCGTCGGTTCGTGCTGCGGCGCCGGTGATCTGGAACAACCGGGCGCGCAGAGGCGGCTCGACGGAGAGGTCGAAGCCCTGGGCGGCGGTCTCGTCGAGCGCCTCGTCGAGACCGGCCGCCGTGACGCGGGTGACGGGCAGGTCCGGCCGGGCCACCCCGGCGGGCAGGACGAGCTGGCGGGGCCGTCCGTCGATCTCGGGGAAGGCGGTGCGCAGGCTCTCGTGCCGTACGACCACATCTCCCAGAGCGTGTCGCAGCGCGGCCCGGTCGAGGGTGCCGGAGAGCCGCAGGGCCATCGGCAGGTTGTAGGTGGAACCGGGGCCCTCGAAGCGGTTCAGGAACCAGAGGCGGCGCTGGGCCGGGGACAGCGGGATCTCCTCGGGCCTCTTGCGGGAGGTCAGCGCCTGGCGGGCCCGGCCTGCGTCGGCGAGCCGCCCCGCGAGGAGGGCGGCGGTGGGTGCCTCGAAGAGGGTGCGGACGGCGAGTTCGGCGCCGAACACCGAACGGATGCGGCTGACCAGCCGGGTGGCGAGCAGGGAATGCCCGCCGAGGTCGAAGAAGCTGTCGTCGATGGAGACCCCGGGCAGACCCAGCACTTCGGCGAAGAGGGCGCAGAGGATTTCCTGCTGAGCGTTGCGCGGCGGCCGGCCTACCGGCGAACCGGCGAGCTCGGGGGTCGGCAGCGCCTTGCGGTCGACCTTCGCGTTGGCGGTCAGCGGCAGCGCGTCCAGGGTCACGAAGGCGGACGGCACCATGTACTCGGGCAGAGCGGCCGCCAGACGGGCACGCAACTCCGCCGGGTCAACGGCAACACCCGGCACCAGAACGCTGTACGCCACGATCCGCTGATCACCGGGCCGGTCCTCACGGACCACCACAGCACCCTGCGCCACCGCCGGATGACCCGCCAGCACCGCCTCGACCTCACCGAGCTCGATCCGGAAACCACGCACCTTCACCTGATCGTCCGTACGGCCCAGATACTCCACCTGCCCCTGCGCACTCCACCGCACCAGGTCACCCGTCCGGTACATCCGCGTACCAGACGCACCGAACGGATCAGCCACGAAACGCTCGGCCGTCAGCCCCGGACGCCCCAGATACCCACGCGCCAGACCCGAACCCGCCAGATACAACTCCCCCGCAACCCCCACCGGCACCGGCCGCAGACCCGCATCCAGGACGTACACCCGCATGGACTCCAGTGGCCGGCCGATGGGAACGGTGTGCGGGATATCGGCCGCGGACCTGATCGTGTACGTCGTGGCGAAGGTCGTGGTCTCGGTGGGCCCGTAGCCGTCCACCACGACGAGACCGGGGCAGGCGTCGAGCACCCGGCGCACCGCCGCGGCGGGCACCACGTCTCCGCCCGTCCACACCTGGTTGAGGCGGGCAAGGCAGCCCGGCCCCTCCTCGGCGATCAGCCGGAACAGTCCTGCGGTCAGCCAGAGCGCGGTGATTCCGTGGCGCGTGATGGTCTCCCGCAGACGTACCGCATCGAGGTCGCCCGGCGCGGCGACGACGATCCGGCCGCCGCCGAGCAGCGGCACCCACAGCTCGTAGGTGGAAGCGTCGAACGCGGTCGGCGAATGCATCAGCACCCGGTCGTGCCCGAACTCGAACCGGCGGTCGGCTGCCAGTGCGGCGATGTCGCGGTGGGTGACGCCGACCCCCTTGGGGAGACCGGTGGAGCCGGAGGTGAACATCACGTAGGCCAGCTGGTCCGGACGTACCGTGACACCCGGATCGTGCGTGGGGTGGTCAGGTGAGGTCAGGACCGAACCGGCCTCGATCACCGTCAGGTCCGACGTCGGGCCCGACGGCCCGTCTGCCGTGGCGCCGGAGGGGGCGGACACCGCATCGGTGATCAGAACGTTCGCGCCCGTCTCGGCGAGGATGTGCCGCACGCGGGAATCGGGGAAGCGCGGGTCGAGCGGCACGTACACGCCACCCGCCTTCAGGACTGCCAGCACGGCCGCCACCAGGTCGGACGAGCGCTCCATGCGAAGCGCCACCCGGTCCTCGGGCCGTACGCCGATGGCGATGAGGTGGTGCGCGAGACGGTTGGCACGGGCGTCGAGTTCGCCGAAGGAGAGCACTCCCGTGTCGGAGACGACGGCCTCGCTGTTCGGTGACCAGGCCGCGAGGTCGGCGAAGAGTTCGGGGACCGACCGGCCCTCGGACTCGTTCTGCTGGGTTTCGTTCCAGGTGACGAGCAGCTGGTGCCGCTCCTGCGCGCCGAGCAGGCAGAGCCGGCCGACGGGGGTGTCGTACTGCTCGGGAGCGTTCTCCAGGAACCGTACGAGCCTGCCCATCAGCGCGTCCGCCGCGGTGGCGTCGAAGAGGTCGGTGCGGAAGTCCAGCCGCAGCTGGAGGCGTTCACCGGGTACGGCAGTGAGGATGAGCGGGTAGTGGGTGGCGTCGTGGCCCTCGATGCCGGTGACGAGGAGCCCGCCCCCGACCTCCAGCACGTCCGCGTCGAGCGGGTAGTTCTCGAACACCACCAGGGTGTCGAAGAGTTCGCCCAGACCCGCCGTCTGCTGGATGTCGGTCAGGCCGAGGTACTGGTGGTCCATGAGCCCGGCCTGCTGGTCCTGGAGCCTGCCGAGGAGTGCGGCGAGGGTCTCAGACGGGTCCAGCCGGACCCGTACCGGAAGGGTGTTGATGAAGAGCCCGACCATCGACTCGATGCCCGGTATCTGCGGGGGACGGCCCGAGACCGTACCGCCGAACACCACGTCCTGACGGCCGGTCAGCTGACCCACCACCATCGCCCAGGCGGCCTGGAAGAGGGTGTTGAGGGTGACCCCTCCGGTGCGGGTGACAGCGGTGAGCCGCTCGGTGAGGGCGGCCGGGAGGTCCACCGTGACGCGGTCGGGGGCGGCGGGGCTGCCGTCACGGCCCGCGGGGGCCACCAGGGTCGGCTCGTCGAGGCCGTCGAGGACCTGCCGCCAGGCGCTCGTCGCGACGGTACGGTCCTGTGCGGCCACCCACGCCAGGTAGTCCCGGTTCGGGGTCACACGCGGCAGGGCGGCGCCGTCCCCGGAGCTGCCGTACAGCGTCAGCAGCTCCTTGACCAGGACGGGCATGGACCAGCCGTCGAGCAGGATGTGGTGGTTGGTGACGACCAGCCGGTGCCGGTCGGCGCCCGTCCTCAGCAGCGCGAAACGCATCAACGGCGGGCGTGCCGGGTCGAAGCGCACGGCCCGGTCCTCGGTCATCCAGCGGCGCAGTGCCGGCTCGCGCTCCTCCTGGGGAAGAATCGTCAGGTCGACGTCCTGCCAGGGGAGTTCGAATCCTACGGGGATGATCTGGAGTGCCGCGTCGAGTCCTTCGTGCCGGAACGCGGCCCGCAGGCCGCCATGGCGGCCGAGCAGGGCGTGGGCGGCTGACCGAAGGGCTTCGGCACGCAGCGGTCCCTCGATGTCGAGGGCGAGTTGGACGGTGTAGACGTCGTCGCCCTGCTCGTCGTAGACGGCATGGAAGAAGAGGCCCTGCTGGAGCGGGGAGAGCGGCAGTACGTCGGTGAGGAGGCCGTACTCGGTCTCGAACCCGTCGAGCTGCTTCTGGGTCACCGAGACCATCGGCCGCAGGTCACTGGGGGTGAGCCCACCCGCATCGGGGTCGGCCGCCTGAGCGGCGAGGGACCGCAGGGCACGGAACCATCCCTCGGCGAGCGTACGCACCTCGTCCTCGGTGAACAGCGCGTCCGGCCAGGACCAGTCGGCGACCAGGCGCGGCCCCTCCGCATGGTCCTGGGTGACGGCGTTGAGGTCGAGCGCATGGGTGAGACGCATGCCGGGGTCCCGGCCGTCACCGAGGTCGGCGTCGGAGCACAGGGCCCAGTCGGCAGCCGCCCCGCCCTCAGCCGCGTCGAAGCGGCCCAGGTAGTTGAACCCGAGCTGCGGGGTGGGCAGTTGGGACAGAACGCCGGAGGTCTCCGGGTTCAGATACCGCAGCAGGCCGTAGCCGATGCCGTTGTCGGGCAGGGCGTGCAGCTGCTCCTTGACCGCCTTGAGGGCACGGCCGGGGTCACCGGCTCCCGCCGCGTCGAGCCGGACCGGGAACATGCTGGTGAACCAGCCCACGGTCCGGGACGTGTCCACTCCCTCGACAACGTCCTCACGGCCGTGTCCTTCGAGATCCACGAGAACACTGCCGGAGCCCGTGCCGCGCCACTCCGTGACAGCGAGGGTGAACGCGGTGAGCAGGACGTCATTGACGCCCGCGTGGAACAGGGCCGGAATCTGCGTGAGCAGCGGTCCGGTGACGTCGGCGGGGAGAGTGAGGGAAAGATGCCGGACGGTGGAGGCCGTATCGACCTCCGGGTCCAGCGGCCGGGCACCGATCAGCGGCTCCCCACCGGCCAGCACGGCTTCCCAGAGCGGGAGTTCGGCCGCACGCTCCGCAGCCAGGGCATGCAACTCCCGCGCCCAGCGCCGGAACGACGTACCCGTCGCCTCCAGCTCCCCACCCGCATACGCCTGCGCCAGATCCGGCAGCAGCACCCGCCAGGACACCCCGTCCACCACCAGGTGATGGACCATGAGCAACAGCCGGCCCGCATCCTCGAACCACACCGCCTGCACCATCACCCCGGCCTCCGGAGCCAGCCGCAACTGCGCGGCACGCGCCCCAGCGCTGATGCCACCTTCGCCCCGGCACAGCACATCCCCCGCACGCACCGACCCCGGCCGCGCCACCTCCAGACCCCAGGCACCCTCCGCACGGACCAAACGCGAACGCAGGACATCGTGACGGTCCAGCAGCACCTGAAGCGCCGACTCCAGACCCTCGAACGTCACCCCCGCCGGCGTCCGCAACAACATCGCCTGGTTGAACCCGTCCGCGGAACCGCCCAGCTCACGCAGCCACCCCACGATCGGCGTCTCCACCACCGCCCCCAGACCCGCCTCCGGCTCCTCGGCACGCTCCGCCGACACACCCTGCGCAACGACAGCAAGTGCCTCCGGCGTCCGGTGCTGGAACACCTCACGCGCAGAGAACACCAACCCCGCCCTCCGCGCCCGGCTCACCAGCTGAATCGACACGATGCTGTCGCCGCCCAGCTCGAAGAAGCTGTCGTCGGCGGAAACGGAATCGAGACCGAGCAGCTCGGCGTAGATGCCGCAGAGGGTCTCTTCCCGGGCACTGCGGGGCAGCCGCCCCTGACCGGCCCCGGTGTACTCGGGCAGCGGGAGGGCTTTGCGGTCGAGTTTGCCGTTGACGGTCAGGGGAAGCGCGTCGAGGACCACGAAGGCGGAGGGGACCATGTAGTCCGGCAGCGTGGCCGCGACATGCGCCCGCAGCACGTCCAGGGCAAGAACCCCACCGGGTGCGGGGACGAGGTAGGCGGCCAGGCGCTTGACGCCGGGCTGGTCCTCCCGCACGACCACCGCGACCTGGCCCACCGTGTCGTGGCCGCCCAGAACGGTCTCGATCTCACCGAGCTCGATCCGGAATCCGCGCACCTTCACCTGATCGTCCGTACGGCCCAGATACTCCAGCTCACCGGTGCGGGACCAGCGCACCACATCACCCGTGCGATACATCCGGGTGCCCGCCAGGCCGTGCGGGTCGGCGACGAACCGCTCCGCCGTCAGCCCCGGGCGACCGAGATAGCCCCGGGCCAGCCCCGCACCCGCGACATACAACTCCCCCGCCACTCCCGGTACGACCGGACGCAGAGCACCGTCCAGAACGTAGGTACGGGTGTTGAGCACAGGGGTGCCGATCCCCGGAACACCGGATCCGGCCACCAGCGGCGCGGACATCGTGGCCGCAACCGTCGATTCGGTCGGCCCGTACGCGTTGACCATGCGCCTCCCCGGCGCCCACCGGTCCACCAGCTCCGCCGACGTGGCGTCGCCTCCCACGATCAGCGAACGGAAACGCGGGAAGCCGCCCTGCGCAACACTCGCCAGCGCCGCCGGCGGAATCAAAGCGTGGGTGATGTCCTGCGAGACCAGCACCTGGGTCAGTACCTCACCGGCCAGCGGACCCGGCGCGGGCACCACCAATGTGGCACCCGCCGCGAACGTCATCACCAGTTCCAGCACCGACGCGTCGAAGCTCGGCGAGGCGAACTGCAGCACCCGGCTCTCCGCGTCCACCGCGAAACGCTCCACCCCGGTGGCCGCGAAACTCCCCACACCACCATGCGTGACCACCACGCCCTTGGGGCGGCCCGTCGACCCCGATGTGTAGATCACGTACGCAGGACTGGACGGGGACACCACCACACCGGGCCGCGCAGCCGAGATCTCGTCGTCCAGCGCGGGCAGTTCCCTCAGGACGAGGACCGGGTGTGCGTCCTGAAGCATGTAGGCGATCCGCTCCGCGGGGTAGTCCGGGTCCACCGGCAGGTACGCCGCTCCCGCCTTCAGCACCGCAAGCTGCGCGATCACGATGTCCACGGAGCGCGGCAGCACCAACGCCACCACACCCTCCGGGCCCACGCCCCGGCCCATCAGCCAGTGCGCCAAACGGTTCGCCCGCTCCTCCACCCGCGCGTACGACAACACCAACCCCGCACCCGCCACGGCCGGCGCGTGGGGAGTCCGCTCCACCCATGCCTCGAACAGACCGTGGAACGACACCGGCTCCACCACCTGCCGCGCACCTGCCCACGGCCCGAGCACCAGCTCCCGCTCGCCGGACGACAGCACCTCCACCGCGCCGACCCGTACCCCCGGATCGGCGCCCACCGCCTCCAGCACCCGTACCAGCCGCCCGGCGATCCCCTCCACCGACACCCGGTCGAACAGATCGACCGCGAACTCCACGCTCCCCGCCAGACCGTCCGCCGCCTCGGCGAGAGTGAACGAGAGGTCGAACTTCGCGGTGTCCAGACGGACCGGCTGCCGGCTCACTGCCACGCCGGGCAGTTCGAGTTCGGCCGACGGAATGTTCTGCAACTGCAGCGAGACCTGGAAGAGCGGGTGGCGGGCCATGGAGCGGGCCGGATTGAGGACCTCCACCAGCCGCTCGAAGGGCACGTCCTGGTTCGCGTACGCCGCCAGGTCCGTCTCCCGGACCCGCTCCACCAGCTCACGGAACGACGGATCACCCGACAGATCCGTACGCAGCACCAGCGTATTGATGAAGAACCCGACCAGATCGTCCAACGCCTCGTCCGTACGCCCCGCGACGGGCGACCCGAGCGCGATGTCCGTGCCGGCGCCGAGGCGGTGCAGCAGGGTGGCGAGTGCCGCCTGGACGACCATGAACAGGCTCGTGCCGGTCGTACGGGCGAGTTCGCCGAGCCGGGCGTGCAGTTCGGCCGGGATGTGGAAGCCGACGGTGTCGCCGCGGTGGCTCATCTCCGCCGGACGCGGACGGTCCGCGGGCAGCGTCAGCTCCTCCGGCAGCCCCGCCAGCGCACCCCGCCAGTAGTCCACCTGCCGCGACAGCTCACTCACCGGATCGTCCTCGGCACCGAGAACCTCCCGCTGCCACAACGTGTAATCCGCGTACTGCACCGGCAGAGCATCAAACTCAGGCACACCACCCGACACACGAGCCGCGTACGCCACACCCAGATCACGGGCCAGAGGCGCCAGCGACCAGCCGTCACCCGCGATGTGATGCACCACCACGAGCAGGACGTGGTCCTCCGGCGTGAGGGTGATCAGATGGGCGCGGACCGGGATCTCACGGACCACCTCGAAGCCCTCGGCCGCAGTGCGCGCCAGGACGTCGTCGAGCGTTTCGGGGGTGGCATCGACGCGGTGCAGCCGCAGCCGGGCGGCCGGGTCGGCGGCGTCGAGGACGAGCTGCCGGGGGTGGCCGTCCACATCGGGAAAGATCGTGCGCAGCGCCTCATGACGTGTCGTCACATCCGTGAGTGCGGCTTCCAGCGCGGCCGTGTCGAGGCGGCCACGCAGCCTCAGGGAGAGGCCCAGGTTGTAGGTGCCGCTGGGGCCCTCGAAGTGACCGAGGAACCAGAGCCGGCGCTGTGCGTGCGAGAGGGGGATCGCTGCGGGGCGCCGACGCGGGCGCACGGGCTCGCGAGCGCCCTGCGCGCCGTCGAGGGCGGCGGCGAGCGCAGCCACGGTGGGGGTCTCGAAGAGTGCGCGCACGGTGAGTTCGACCCCGAGGACGGTACGGATGCGGCTGATCAGCCGGGTGGCGAGGAGCGAGTGGCCACCGAGGTCGAAGAAGCCGTCGTCGATGGAGACTGCCGTGGCGTCGAGCACCTCGGCGAACAGGGCGCACAGCACGGTCTCCTGGCGGGTGCGCGGCGTCCGGCCCGCGCCCGTACCGCCGAAGTCCGGGGCGGGGAGCGCCCTGCGGTCGAGCTTGCCGTTCGTGGTCACCGGCAGGGAGTCGAGCACGAGGACGGCAGCGGGGACCATGTAGTCGGGCAGTGTGGCCGCGATGTGCGCGCGCAGCCCGGCGGGGTCGATGGAGTCGCCGGCGCCCGGCACGGCATAGGCCACGAGGCGCTTGTCGCCCGGACGGTCCTCACGGACGATCACGGCGCCCTGGGCGACGCTCCCGTGCCCGACGAGGACGGCTTCGATCTCGCCGAGCTCGATCCGGAATCCGCGGATCTTGACCTGGTCGTCCGCCCGGCCGAGGTACTGCAGCTCTCCCCCGGCGGTCCAGCGGACGAGGTCGCCGGTGCGGTACATCCGGGCGCCGGGGGCGCCGAACGGATCGGCCACGAAGCGTTCGGCCGTCAGCCCGGGGCGGCCGAGATAGCCGCGGGCCAGACCGGCCCCGGTGAGGTACAGCTCGCCCGGCACTCCGGCCGGCACCGGTTGCAGGGTGGCGTCGAGCACGTACACACGGGTGTTGGTGATGGGGCGGCCGATCGGCGGGGCGCCGGTGCCCTGCTGGAGGGGGCCGCTCATGGTCGCGCAGACCGTCGACTCGGTGGGGCCGTAGGCGTTGACCATGCGACGGCCCGCGGACCAGCGGCCGACGAGCTCGGTGGAGCATGCCTCACCGGCGGTGACCAGGCTCATGCCCTCGGGAAGGCGGGCGTCGCCCATGGCGGCGAGCACGACGGGCGGCAGGGTCGCATGGGTGACCTGCTGCTGGGTGAGGAGTCCGGCGAGGGGTTCACCGGCGGCCAGCCGCTCGGTGGGGGCCAGGACCAGCGCGGATCCGGACAGCAGGGTGGTGAGGATCTCCCAGATCGAGGCGTCGAAGCTGGGCGAGGAGAACTGCAGGACCCGGTGGCCGGGGCCGCCCCCGAAGGCGGCGCGGTGAGCGGCGGTCATGCTGGCGACACCCGCGTGGCTGACGACGACGCCCTTGGGGCGGCCGGTGGAGCCCGAGGTGTAGATGATGTACGCGGCGTCCAGCGGCTGGAGTTCGCCCGCTGCAAGGCCGTCCGGGGGGAGCTGCACCTCGTCGAGCAGCAGTCGCTCAAGACCGTCGTCCGGCAGCGCGGACCGGAGCGCGGTGCTGCTGAGGACGACGGCGGGCCGGGCATCGCCGAGGATGTACGCGATCCGCTCGGCGGGGTAGGCCGGGTCGACCGGCACGTATACCGCACCCGCCTTCATCGTCGCGAGGAGGCAGACGATCGTGTCGACGGAGCGGCCGAGCGCCACGGCCACCGGGCTGCCCCGGCCCACGCCGCGGTCGTGCAGCAGCCGGGCGAGCCGCGCCGCCCGCGTGTCGAGTTCGCGGTAGGTCAGCGAGGTGTCCTCGAAGACGAGGGCGGTGGCGTCGGGGGTGGCGGTGACCTGCGCGGCGAAGAGCTCGGGGACGGTCGCGTACGGCACGTCGACCGCGGTGTCGTTCCAGCCCACCAGAACACGGTCCCGCTCGTCGTCGGCGAGGATGCCGACGGCACCTATGGGGGTGTCGGGGGCGGCGACGAGGGCGTCGAACAGGCGCAGGAACCGGTCACCGACGGTGCGCACGGTCTCGTGGTCGAACAGGTCGAGTGCGAACTCGATCCGGCCTTCGACCCCGGCGGGCCCGCCGCCGTCGGTGAAGCGCTCCCCCAGCCGGAAGGAAAGGTCGAACTTGGCGGTGTCGGTCTCCAGGTTCCGGGCCGTCGCGACAAGTCCCGGGAAGTCGAGCACCGGCGCCTGGTTGTCCTCCATGGCGAGCGTGACCTGGGCGAGGGGGTGGCGGGCCAGGGAACGGACCGGGTTGAGGACCTCCACCAGCCGCTCGAAGGGCACGTCCTGGTTCGCGTACGCCGCCAGGTCCGTCTCCCGGACCCGCTCCACCAGCTCACGGAACGACGGATCACCCGACAGATCCGTACGCAGCACCAGCGTGTTCACGAAGAACCCGACCAGATCGTCCAACGCCTCGTCCGTACGCCCCGCGATGACCGTACCGACAGGAATGTCCTCACCCGCACCGAGCCGGCCGAGCAGCGCGGCGAGCGCGGCCTGCGCCACCATGAACACACTGGCACCGCTCTCCCGGGAGAGGGCGACGAGACGCTCGTGCGTCCGCGCACCGAGCCGGAAGTCGAGGTGGCCGCCCTGATGGCCGGCGACGGCCGGGCGGGGGCGGTCGGTGGGGAGCGTCAGCTCCTCGGGAAGTCCGGCGAGCGCTTCCTTCCAATGGGCGATCTGCTGGCAGAGCACACTCTGCGGGTCGTTCTCGTCGCCGAGCAGGTCGTGCTGCCAGAGGGAGTAGTCGGCGTACTGCACGGGCAGCGGGGTGAACTCCGGTGCGCCACCGCTCAGTCGGGACGCGTACGCGTGGCTCAGGTCACGGGTGAACGGTGCCACCGACCAGCCGTCGCCCGCGATGTGATGCACGACGACCAGCAGGACGTGCTGCTCGGGGGCGAGCGTGAACAGGTGGGCGCGTACCGGGATCTCCACGGCCAGGTTGAATCCGCGGGCGGCCGCGGCCGCGAGCTCACCGTCGAGGCTGTCGGCGGTGGCGTTCGCGACGAGAAGCTCGGGGAGCGCGTCGGCAGGCGTGCGAATGTGCTGGTACGGGGCGCCGTCCTGGACCGGGAAGACGGTGCGCAGGCTCTCGTGGCGTGCGACGACGTCGCCGAGGGCGGCGCGCAGCGCATCGGTGTCGGGCCGGCCGGCCAGTTCGACGGTGAGCCCGTCGTTGTACGTGGCCCCGCCGCGCTCCATCTGGTTGAGGAACCACAGCCGGTTCTGTGCTGCGGACAACGGAAGTACCCGCGGCCTGAGCCGCTTGGTGAGGGACTGACGGGCTCCTGCGGCGAAGCCGAGTGCCTCGGCGAGGGAGGCGACCGTGGCGTTCTCGAAGACGGTCCGCAGCGTCAGCTCGGCCTTCAGATCCTTGCGAATCCGGCCGACGAGACGTGTCACCTGCAGTGAACTGCCGCCCAGCAGGAAGAAGTTGTCGTCCACCGTGACGTGGGCCTCGCCGAGCACCTCGGCGAAGAGCCGGCACAGGACCTCCTCCTCGGTGGTGCGCGGGCCACGGGCCCCGGCGCTTCCCGTGGCGAGCGCCGGGGCCTCGGTGGCAGGCGCCTCGCACCGCGGCGCGAGCCCCTCGGTGTCCAGCTCGATGGAGTCCACCGGGCGGTCGGGGGCGGCGCTGCCGAGCCGGCGCAGGAAGTCGAGGAACGTGCCCTGGTACGCCTGGATTCTGTCGTCGCCGTACAGGTCGGGGTTGGCGTCGAAGTCGATCTGCAGTCCTCCGCCGGTGCCCCGGTCGTACACGATGAAGGAGATGTCGTCGGCGGGGCCGATGGAGAGGTTGTGCGGCCTGGCGGAATGTCCGGCGAAGGTGAGGTCGTAGTCGAACATCATGATGTTCACGTGCGGACCGACCAGCCGCCGGTCGTCGGCGAGCATGCCGAGGTCCCTGCGCAGGTCCTCGAACTGGTAGCGCTGGTGCTTCAGCGCGGCGCGCATCTCCGCGGAGACCTGGTGCAGGAGCTCCTCGACCGTGATTCCCGGCTTGATCGCGACCCGCAGGGGCAGCACGTTGGAGACCATGCCGGGCACGCTGCGGGCGCTCTTGCCGAGCCGGGTGGAGACCGGCAGGCCGAGCACGATCTCGGGGGCGCCCGTGAGCCGCTGCATCCAGGCGGCGACGGCCGCGATCAGGGCGGGCGGCCAGGTGACGGAGGCGTCGCTCGCCAGCGCGCGCAGCCGGTCGGTGTCCTGGGCGTCGAGGTGGGCGGTGCGTCGCGCCAGGGACGTGGCCAGGGAGGGCTGTTCGCCGGAGAGACTGACCGGCTCGGGGCACTCCTTGAGCCGGTCGATCCAGTAGGCGCGGTCGGTGCCGAACCGCTCGGAGTCCCGGTAGGCGTCCTTCTCCGCGTGCAGCTGCGCCAGCGGGGCGAACGGTCCTTCCGGTATCTGCTCGCCGGCCACCAGCGCCGAGTACACGGCCGCGGTCCGCCGGACGACCATGTTGACGGTGAAGCCGTCGACCAGCAGGTGGTGGTAGCGGTGCAGCCAGAGGTGACGGTCCTCGGCGACCTTGAAGAGGGCGAAGAGGAAGAGCTGGTCGCGCGCGGTGTCCAGGGGGCGTGCGAAGTCCTCGGCCATCCAGGCGCGGGCGGCGGCCCAGGGGTCGCTCTCGCCGCTGACGTCGACGACGTGCAGGGACCAGTCGAGGCTGCCCGCAGGAACGATCCGCACCGCCGGGCCGTCGTCGGTCTCGACGAACCGCTGACGCAGCGTCTCGGCCTCGGTGACGACGCGCCGGAGCGCGGCCTCGAACAGGGCCACGTCGACCGGGCCGTCGATTTCCAGGAATTCCCCGGTGTTGAAGATCGTGTTCTGCGGATTCAACTGCTGCGCGTACCAGACGCCCGACTGGGCAGCGGTCAACGGCAGAAGGGCGCCCCGAAGGTCAGACACAACCACTCACCCTCAATGAAATGATCGAACAAGCACGGAAGAGAATTGCCGAGTGACAACACGACCATGTTTAACAGTCCCGTTTCGGCCGGGACAACGGCACTTGCAGAAACCTGCCACCCCCCTCGCAGACCGCGCATGCTAGCGTCGCAACCATGACCCGAGAAGGAAAATTAGAAGCCACCTTGATCGATCACTACATGCCGAAATGGCATTTCCGTGAACAACATTGGGTGGCCGTGTCCGCACCCCGCGAAGAAGTACTGCGCGCGGCCCGCGAGATGACCTGGCGAGAGGCTCCGGTGGCGCGCTTCTTCCTGGCCTTCACCCGGAACAAACTGCAGGCCGACGGCAGGGTCCTCGACGACTTCGCGATGGGCGGGGACACCGTACTGGAGCTCTCCGACAACGAATTGCTGTACGGGGGCATCGGCTCCCAGGCCGGCCCCGTGCGCCCGGACCTGCCCATGCCGGAGGTGTTCAGGGACTACGCGGAACCGGGCTGCACCAAGGTCGGTTTCAACATGCACTATTCCGACGGGATACTGACGACGGAGACCAGGATACTCGCCACCGACGAGCAGACCCGGCGGAACTTCGGCCGGTACTGGTTCTTGATCCGCATACCGAGCGGAATCATCAGGATCGCACTTCTCTCCGCGATCAAACGACGGGTCGACGGCGACCGTAAGAACTCCTCGAAGTATTCCGGCCGCCGCCCTTCCGATCAGCCCTGAGAATCCCTGATGAGTTCGATGAACCGGCCTGCCGTCGAGTTTCGGTAGAAGTCCTGGGTGGAAACCTTCGGCAGGCCGAGTTCTCGCATCTCACGGAGCAGCCGGATAACGAGCAGCGAATTCCCGCCGAGCTCGAAGAAGTTGTCCTGCTCGGTTACTTCGGCGTTCAGCGCATGCCCCCAGAGCTTGAGGAGCTGCGCGGCCAGCGGATCGTGACCTGCGCCGGGCACGACAGATTCCCCGGGCCCCTGCGCAGGCCGTACCGCGACCGGAGCCGGGGCCGGGGCAGGCAGTGCGGCCGTGTCGACCTTGCCGTTGATGGTGAGCGGGATGGCGGGGAGTTCGGTGATCGAGGCCGGAACCATGTACGCGGGAAGTACGCGCCGGGCGTGGGCGAGCACGTCGGCGCCGGCTGCCTGGCCGCGCAGCGCCACATAAGCGTCGATGCGGGCGGTCGCCGAGTCCCCGGGTACCTCATGGTTCAGCACCGTCGCCGCCCCCGACACCTCGGGGTGGCTCAGCAGGACGTTGCGGATCTCGTCCAGTTCGATGCGGTGGCCGCGCACCTTGACCTGGCTGTCCAGCCGTCCGAGGTGATCGAGGCCGCCATCGGGGCGCAGCCTGCCTCGGTCGCCGCTGCGGTAGATCCGGCCACCGCCGTACGGATCGTCGACGAAGCGTTCCGCGGTGAGTTCGGGCAGTCCGAGATAGCGGTCGGCGACGCCTGCGCCGCCGACGCAGATCTCCCCGGCGGCTCCGACCGGCAGCAACCGGCCGCGCGGGTCGCGGACCGACAGGGTCCAGCCGGGCAGCGCGGGTCCGACCTGGCGGCCGGCCGCCAGGACGTCGGCAGGAGTCACGGTGTGCGCGGTGACATGGACCGTGGTCTCGGTGATGCCGAACATGTTCACCAGCCGGCAGCCGCTGGGAGAATGCCTGGCGAACCAGGGCGTGAGCATCCGCACGTCGAGCGGTTCACCGCCGAAGACCACCAGTCGTACGGCAAGTTCGGCACTCCCCCGCCGGTCCGCCTCGATCACCTGGGCGAACGCGGACGGAGTCTGGTTGAGCACGGTGACCTGCTCCGTCACGAGCAGCTCGTGGAAGAGCTCGGTGTCACGGGTGACCCAGTGGTCCACGACCACCAGCCGGCCGCCGGTGAGCAGGCAGCCCCAGATCTCCCAGACGGAGAAGTCGAAGGCGCTGGAATGGAACAGCGTCCACACGTCGTCCCCTCCGAGGGCGAAGTCCCCGCGGGTCGCGTCGAGAAGGGCCACCACGTTCCGGTGCGGGACCACGACGCCCTTGGGCCGGCCGGTGGACCCCGAGGTGTAGATGACGTACGCGGGGGCCGAGCCGTCCGCCGGGAGCGGAGTCGGCGCGGCGCCGCCGCCGAGGGCGCGGAGTTCGGCGGGGGTGACGACATGTGTTCCCTGGACGGCCGGGAAGGCTTCGTCGAGACCGCCGACGACTACCGTGACGCCCGCGTTCTCCACGGTGTAGCGCAGCCGCTCCTCGGGGTAGTGCAGGTCCATCGGCACGTAGGCGCAGTCGGCCTTGAGGATTCCGAGAAGGGTCACGACCAGGTCGGCATCGCGTTCCAGAGCCACGCCGACCATGCTGCCGGGGGCGACGCCCAGCGCGCGCAGACCTGCCGCGGTCCGTGCGGCGCGTTCGTCCAGTTCGGCGTAGCTGAGGCTGGTGCCGCCCGCGGTGAGCGCCACCGCGTCGGGACGTTCACGCACGACCTCGGCGAACAGTCCGTGCACCGTACGATCCGCCCCGCCGGTGCGGACGGGGGGCGTGACGCCCAGTCGCAGCACCGCCTCGGTCTCCAGCGGACCCAGCAGCTCGACGGCGTCGAGCCGTCGTTCGCCGCCGTCCGCCAACTGGGCGGCGACACGGGCGACATGAGACGCGAACCGGTCGGCGACGACAGGAGCGAGGTCGCCGAGATCATGACGGAGCACCCCCGAGGCGCTGCCGTCGTCGTACAGGGCGAAGTGCAGTACGGCGGGCAGTTCGGGGGCGAGCGAGGACAGCCGGCGCTCACCGCGCCCGGTCTCCTCGATGAGCACGCCGACACCTGACAGCGGCAGCAGCCCGCCGCCGTAGGAGCCCTCCCACCCGGCGAGGTAGTCGCAGATCCGCTGGTCCTCGTCGACCGTCTCGCCCGCGCCGTACCGCGCGAGCACCAGCGCGGTCGCCGCCGGGAGCAGGGCCCGCCACCCGGCGCGTACTCCGGTGGACGGCTGCGCCGGCAGCACCACCGGCACTTCACCGGTGCGGCCCGCGCCGGCCGGGTCACCGAGACCCCAGTCCAGTGCGGGGCCGGAGCCGTCCGAGGTCCTGGCGGCGCCTGCGGCACTCCGCCCGATGGCGAAAAGGCCCTGCTCAAGGGTGAGTTCGTGGCGGGCCACCAGGACCAGATCGGCGTCGCCGTCGGCGTAGCGCAGCAGTACGGCGCGGAGCGGCAGGCCGGTGGTGTGCAGCGGGCGCTCCGCCTCCTGCCTGACCCGGGCCCCGGCGTCCGGATGCTCCGCCCCGAAGGGCAGGGCGTCCTCCCACAGCCTCAGCTGCGCCAGTTCCGGCCAGGGGCCCCTCGCTTGGGCGCGCAGGCGCTGCCGCAGATCCCCGGCATCGATCGGGCCCGGCACACGGACCACCAGGCTGTGGCAGGACCTGGCCTGACTTCTCGACATGGTCGGACTCCTGATGCAGTACGGAGGGACGGACAAGGACGGGATACGTGGCGCGGGCCTCGGGCGTGGAGGTGGTCAGCGGGCGCTGAAGCCGCCGTCGACGGTGAGGGTGGTTCCCGTGACCTGGCGCGAGTCGTTCCCGGCGAGCCAGACGGCCGCGCCGGCGATGTCCTGCGGTTCGATGAGTGTGTTCATGGGCTGGGACTGCACGAAGATCTCCTCGTGCTCGTCCACATCCACGTCGAGGGACCGGGCGATCTCGGCGAGCATCCGGCCCTCGTGCAGCGGATCGTCGCGGACGGAGCCCGGGCAGAGCGCGTTCACCCGTACCCGGAACGGCCCGTAGTCGAGCGCCGCGGCCTTGGTCAGGCCGATGAGACCGTGCTTGGCCGCGACGTAGCCGGCGAAGTGGCGGTATCCGACGAGGCCCGCGGTCGACGCCACGTTGATGACGCTGCCCGAGCGCTGTTCGATCATGGCCGGGACGACGGCCTTCGTCATCCGCCACGCGCCCGTCAGGTCGACGCCGACCATCAGGTCCCACTCGTCCTCGCTGATCTCGTGGACCGCCTTGCCCGAAGGCGCCGCGATTCCCGCACCGTTGAGCAGCACGTCAACAGTCCCGAACCGGTCGAACGCCTGCCGTGCGACCTCCCGCACCGCCTCGGGCTCGCGCACGTCGGCGGCCACGGTCACGGTGGCGGCACCCTCCTTGCGGCAGAGTTCGGCGGTGTGTTGCAGCTGGTCCGCCGATCCCAACGGGTAGGGCACCGCGGCCAGGTCCTTCGCGATGTCCACGAGGACCAGGTCGGCGCCTTCCCGCGCGAAGCGCACGGCGCAGGACCGGCCGAGCCCGCGGGCCGCACCGGTCACCACGATGATCTTGTCCTGGAGCAGCATGTCCTGGCCCTTCCCTGCCGTCCGCGTCCGTGTCGTACGGGTCATCGCTGCGGTGCCGGTTGCGGCCGCAACGCTTGGGTGACCGCGTCGATGAGCGGCAGCGGCGACTCGGTGAGGTACATGTGCTCCCCGGCCAGTTCCACGAGCCGGAACGCGGCGGAGGTGGCGTGCTGCCACTCGGCGGCCCGTTCCCGGCCGACCAGCCGGTCGTCGGTGCCGCGCAGCGAGGTGACGGGGGTGCGCAGCAACCCGTCCGATACGGGCTTGTAGTTCTCGTGCATCTCCACGTCCGCCCGCAGGATCGGCAGCAGCAGCTCCTGCATGTCGGGGTCAGCAAGCGCGTCGTGCTCGTACCCGGCGAACTCCTGTACCCGGTCGAGGAATTCGTCGTCCGCCAGCCCGGTGGCCCGGCGGCTGCGCCCCGTCCATGGCCCGGGAGATCCGCTCACGAAGAGATGGGTCAGCTCGACGGCCGGGTCCTGCTCCAGTCGGCGGGCCACCTCGTAGGCGAGTACGGCGCCGAGGCTGTGCCCGAAGAGGGCGACGGGGTCACCCCCCACCAGGCCCGCGACGCTCGGCGCGAGTGCGTCGGCCGCCGCTGCGACGTCCCGGAACGGCTCGTCGACGAATTGCTCCTCACGGCCCGGGAGTTGGAGCGGAACAATGCGCGGCGCGTGGTCGGGAAGTGCTTTCCAGGCGCGGTAGAAACCGGCGCCGCCTCCGGCGAAGGGAAGGCACACCAGTGAATGAGTCATGAGCCGCATCGCTTTCTCAGAAGCTGTGTGAGTGCCACGTTCACATTGGCGGAGTCCATGGGCAACGGGCGTTGCACAATGCTGCCAACGCCCGTTGCCCGGCACCCGGGAGGGGGATTTCAGACCGCGTCCATGGCGTCCGCCAGAGACTTCGGGCGCATGTCGGTCCAGTGCTCGTTGATGTAGTCGAGCGACGCTTGGCGGGTGTCCTCACCGTGTGCCACGGTCCAGCCGTCCGGGACCTCGGCGAACGCGGGCCAGAGCGAATGCTGGTTCTCCTCGTTGGTGAGGACCAGGTAGCGGGCGTCGTCATTCTCGAAAGGGTTGGTCGCCATGGTCAGTTCTCCTTCTGGGTGATCTTCAGGGCACGGGCACGGACCGTCTCGACGAAGTCGGGGAGCCGGTCCACACCCCAGAACTTTTCAAATCCGCTGATGAAGTACGGGACTCCGAACACACCGTCGCGGTGCAGGGAGTCGAGCGCCGCGTGGCCGCGTTCGCGCACCTCGTCGTTCTCGTGGGCGCCGGCCAGCAGTTCCGGGTCGAGGTCCAGCTCCTTGCCGACCCGGCGCATGGTGTCGGGCTGCGAGATGTCCTCGCCGAGCTCCCAGCGGGCCCGGTAGACCGCGGCGATGAACTCCCTTCCCGCGCCCAGTTCCTGGGCCACCAGGTAGGACAGGTGCGGAACCTGCCACTGGGGCTCGGTGTCCACCGGCCACACCATGTCCAGGCCGCGGGCCCGGCACAGTCGGCGGACGTCCTGAAGGATGTAGAGGTGCTTCTCCTTGGACATCGGCACGTACGGCAGGGTGATGTTGTTGCGTTCCAGATGGTCCAGTGCGGGCTCGTCCGGTTCCCAGAAGGGAAGCCATTCGATCTGGTCGGCCACGTCCGGGTACTGCCCCAGCAGATCCCGGTAGGCCATCCAGGAGTAGGGGCTGCGGAACGAGAAGTACCAGCGAGGCCCTCTTCGTGCCATCTCCGCCTCCAATGGGCTCGGGGGAATGGATCGGTCGGGTCTGGTCAGGTCAGGTCAGATGGTGATGCCGCCGTCGATCTGCAGTACGGAGCCGGTGATGTAGGCGGCCTTGTCCGAGACCAGGTAGGCGACCAGGTCGGCGACCTCCTCCGCGGTGCCCATGCGGCGCAGCGGGATCGAGGAGAGGGCTTCCTTGCGGGCCTTGTCGTTCATCGCCGTGACCATGTCGGTCTCGATGAAGCCGGGGGCAACCGCGTTGACCCTGATGCCGGAGCGGCCGGTCTCCTTGGCCAGGGCGCGGGAGAAACCGATGATCCCGGCCTTGGACGCGGAATAGTTGGTCTGGGTGGCATGGCCGTAAACACCGGCGACCGAGGAGAGATTGACGATCGCCCCGCTGCGGCGCTTCATCATGCCGAAGACCACGGCACGGCAGACGTGGTAGACGCCGTCGAGGTTGGTGGCGACGACCTGGCGCCACTGCTCGTCCTCCATGAGGACCAGCGGGTTGTCGCGGGTGATGCCCGCGGCGGTGACCGCCGCGTCGATGTGACCGAACCGGTCTTCGGTCGCGGCGATCCAGGCCCGTACGGAAGCAGCCTCGGTGACGTCGACCCGGGTGCCCGTCACCCTCGTGCCGCTGTCCCCGGTCTCCTTCTCCAGGGTGCGGGCGGACGTGTCGTCCGAGCGGTAGCAGAAGGCGACGTCGAATCCGTCGCGGGCCAGTGCGCGGACCGTTGCCCGGCCGATGCCGCGCGACCCACCGGTGACCAGGGCCACCCGGTTCGTGCTGTCTCCCATGATGTCTCATTCCTCAGTGTGCGGTCGGGTCAGGTGGTGGCGGCGACGGGGCGCGGCTCCTCGGCAGGACGCAGCTCCTCGGCAGGACGGAAGGCCATGACGATCCGGGCGACGGTCATCACCGTCTCGCCCGCCGAGCGGCTCTCGCCCTCGAAAAGGAGGGTGTCGTCGATCCTGCGGTCGAGCCTGACCCTGTGTTCCAGGACCTCCCCGGGAAGCACCGGCCGGTGGAACTCGACGCCGGTCATGGCACCGAAGAGCATCACCTGCCCCGTCAGGACGTCCGGGTTGGGGTCGTCCCAGGTGGCGAGGACCCCGGCCGACTGGCACCAGGACTCCACCAGGAGCGCGGCGGGGTAGGCGAAGTCCTCGTCGGGGCTGTCCGGGCCGAGCTTCTCGTACCAGGGTTCGTTGCAGGTGACCGCCTTGAGCGCGGTCAGCCGCTCGCCGGGTACGACGTCGACGACCCGGTCGACGAGCAGCATCGGGAAGCGGTGCGGCAGCCGGGCCCTGATGTCGCGCTGGCCGCTCATCGCGCCGCCTCCGTCCGGGCAGTGCGGGTGCGGTAGCGCAGCCGTACCGTGGCGGCGGCGCCGCGCCCGGTGGTGAGCTTCGCCCTGCACTGCCAGTCCCCGCCCGGAGTCTGCTTCCAGCCCATGGCGATGTCCACCCGGTCACCTGGGAAGACGGGGCCCGTGAACCGGGTCGATTCGACGGCGGCCAGCTCGGGGTCCTTCGCTCCGCCGGGCGCGGTGGCCACCGCACCGAGGTGGGCGCACTCCACCAGGCAGACGCCGGGGAAGATCGGGAAGCCCGGGTAGTGGCCGGGCAGCACGGTCTCCGTGTCCCGGACGGTGAAGCGGGCCGCGGTGTGCGACTCGTCCTCGGCGGGCAGCACTTCGACAGGTCCCGCGAGCGGGCTCGCGGCGGGCATCAGGCTGCCTGCTGCGCCGCGTCGAATTTGCCGAGCAGCAGGTCGTAGGCGCTCTGCAGGGTGACGATCTGCTTGAGCTCGGACTCCGGAAGCTTGATGCCGTACTTCTTCTCCAGGACGACGACGACCTCCAGAGCCATCAGCGAGTCGACCTCCAGGTCGTCGACGAACCTGGCGTCGTCGGTCACCTCGGACACCTCGACGTCCAGTACCTGTGCCACTACGGCGCGGAGCTCTTCCTTCTCCAGCATGGGTTCCTGTTCCTCTCGTCAACTGCGGGGCGGGGCGGGCGGACAGGCTCAGCGCAGGCCGAGCAGGGCGCAGCCGACGGTGCCGGTGCGGTCCACGGAAGTGATCACGCCGATCCGGCCGGCCGCGAGCTCGGGCCGGTCGGCGGCGTACGACAGCAGTGCGGCGGTCTGGAAGGCCGCCGCGGCAGCTCCGGTGTCGCCGATCAGGGAGGTGGGTGTCAGATCGGTGGGATTCACCGCTGCGAAGACCTCCAGCACGGCGTCGCTCTCGCCCCTGCCTTCGCGTCCCGGTGCTCCGGAGCGGGCGACGGCGACCACCTGGGCCGGGTCGACGCCGGCCCGGCGCAGCGCGGAGCGCAGGCAGGAGACGAGGGTGGGGCGGGTGTCGCCGTCGAGCACCACACCGAGTTCGACGGCGAGGAGTTCGGCGAGGACGGGCTGGCCGGGGTCGTCGGGGTCGTACGGCTCGACCAGGAGCATCGCGCAGCCTTCCCCGAGCGGGGCGGTCGTGCCGGTGCCTTCGTCCGGGTCGTCGGCCGACCGGCGTTCCAGCCAGGAGCGGGCCTGCGAGAACTCCTCGGCGGCGCCGCACAGGACGGTTCGGGCGCGCCCCGAACTCAGCAGCCTGCGCGAGTAGTTGAGAGCGTACAGCCCGGCGGTGCGGCCGCCCGCGATGGTGGCGTTGGGGCCCTTGAGCTGGTACCAGATGGCGCTCTGTCCGGCGGCGCAGTTCATCACCGTGTTGGGGAAGCGCGCCGGGTCGACGAAGAAGGGCTGGTCACCGGTGAGGGATTCCCGGGTGAAGTCCATCATCGACTGGGCGCTGCCGGTAGTGGTGCCGAGCGCGAAGGCCGCCCCCTCCCCCGTGCCGACGGCCCGGTTGCGCTCGCCGTCGTCGAGGAGGGCACCGACGGTGGTGACGGCGAGCCCGGTGACCCGGTCCATGGAGCGGGTGCCCTTCTTGCCCAGCACCTCACGGACGCTGAAGGAGGGCACGACGCAGCCGTAACCGTCGGGGGTGACGCCGTGCTCGGGACCGAGTTCGGTGACGGTCGCGCGCCGCTCGCGCAGGCCGTCGGCGAACGCCGAGCTGCCGATGCCGTACGAGGACACGGCCGACCAGGCGGTGATCACCGGGTGTCCGGCGCCCGTGGTGAGTGTGGACATGACCGTCACGCATTCCTTCCGCTCGAACAACTCATAAGAAACAGACCATTCGGTACTCGGTCCAGCGGGTGGCCAGTTCGCCGTCCCGCGCGACCCGGATGCCGTCGAGCAGCCGGCCGGGCGAGTGCGCCGCACCGACCGCCGCGAGACCGGGCTCCTCCGCCCAGACGCCGACGCCCGCTTCGATCAGCGTGCGCAGCCCCTTGCGGGGGTCGCTGAGGGTGTCCACCGTGCGGTTTCCGATCCGCAGCGGCGGGGGCGGGCCCGCGTTCAGCGCATACGTCACGGCCTGGCCGCGCAGCAGGATGTCGAGGCCGCCGAGCTGCCGGTGCAGTTCGGCGGCGAGGTAGAACTCGTCGAAGAACTGCTTCTCCAACGCACCCCGGTGTCCGCGCTCGACGATCGCGAGCACCCGCCCGTCCGGACGGTCGATGTCCGTGCCCGCCCGGTTCTCCTGAGTGGCCATCAGATCACCCCCATCAGAAGGGTCTTGGTGGCCGCGGCCACGTTGGCGGCGTATCCTCCCGGCGGCCGCAGCACGACCTCCGGCAGGTGGTCGACGACGCCCCGGTCGTCGCTGCAGAACCGGCAGCCGTACCAGTACAGACGGTCGGGGAACGCGGCCAGCAGCTCCTGGGCCAGGGCCGCCGTGGACGGGTACTCGCGGTTCCAGTCGGCCAGGTTGCGCGGCTTTTCCGGGCCCAGGGCGCGCTGGGTGAGCAGCGTCGCGTATCCACAGGTCCACACCTGCACGGCGGCGCCCCGTTCCAGCAGCGACTGGGTCAGCCTGAGTGCGGTGGTGACCTGGTCGGAGTCGTGCGGCGCACCCATGAGGGTGATCAGTACATCCGTGTGCGGAATGGTCCTGGCCACTCAGTGCCACACCACCCGGACGGCGGGATCGAGGATCCAGCCCGCAACCTCGTCCATGGCGACCACGCGGAGTTCGGGCCTGAGCGGGGTTTGGTCGAGTCCCCGCTGGGCGAGCGAGAACCCGTCGGCGGCCAGTACCCCGCCCCCCTTCTGGAACCGGTCCAGGTCCTCGTCGCTGCCCGGCACCGCCAGCACGACACCGTCCTGGACCAGGAAGAGGAGTACGGAGTGCCCGATGAGCGCCTGGGTGACGGCATCGCGCCGGAAGCCGCCCGCGTCCCGCATGACCCGACCGTGGCTCTCGATGAGCAGCAGCCGGGGCGGGGCACCGCTCTCCCAGATCTCGGTCACGTCTACGGCGCCTTGCCGTTGATCGCGTCGACGACCCGCTGGTCGAGGCTGACCAGGCTCCAGTCGCGGCGGTTCTCGATGACCGCGTACCCGTGCACGATGCTGCCGGTCGCGGTCTTCACCAGCTTGCCTTCGCGCAGTACGTAGAAGTCCATCCGCGAGGTGTAGGTGAAGTCCTTGAAGACGTCCTCGACGGTGTAGACCGTGTAGAGGTCCTCCTCCATCAGCGCCTCGTCGAGGATGCGGATGTCGGAGCGGGGCACGACCGGAATCCAGCGGCGGTCATCGAGAAGGGTCTTGATGGAGATGCCGCGGTCGGCGACGAAGCGGTCCTTGCCCTCCTCCATCAGCCGCAGGTAGCCGGACATCTGGATGCGCTCCGTGAAGTGGCAGTACGGGTACGGAATGTTCCACTTCCAGGCGTACGCGTTGCGCCCCGCGGTGAGCGAGGCGAGGATCTCCGCCTCGGCCGGGGCCACTGCGGGGGTCTCGCGCTCCAGGTCGTCACCGAGGGTGGCCACGGCGTACTGGGCCAGCTCGGCCGGGATGTCGCCGGCCGCCTCCAGGTAGGTGTCGATCCGCAGCGAAACCCGCACCTTGGCGGTGACCGCCTTGAGCGTCTCGCCGCCCCGCTCGAACCGGATGGTGACCTTGAAGCCGATGGTGGCGGCCCCGGCCTCGCCCTTCGGGGTCCACGGCACGACCTCGGCTTCGGCGACGTCGTCCATGTGGAAGGCGTGCAGGATGCGGCTGTCGATGGAGACCAGGTCGAGGCCGAGGCCGTGCGTCTCGTAGAGCGCCCGGGCCGGCAGTCCGGTCTGACGGAAGTGGTCGAGCACGGCTTCCTCGATGAGGTAGTTGACGTGCTTGAACCCGATCCAGGTGCAGATGTTCGAGCCCTCGTACCGGGGGCGGACCTGCGTGGTGGTGGTCGTGGTGAGGAGCGCCTTGACGGCGGTCTCCGTGACGAGGGTCATCGCTGGGACTCCAGGGCGTCGAGGGGGGCGGTCCGCCGGAGCGGGGTCCCGCCCGGTGATGAGTGGAGGAACTCCCGTATCTGCGCGGCGAATTGTTCGGCCGCCTCGATCATCGGGAAGTGCCCGCAGCCCGGCACTACGTGGGCGTACGCATCGGGCAGGGCAGCGGCGAGCGCCAAGCTCTCGGCGGGCGGCGCCGCGAAGTCGGTCTCACCGCTCAGCACGAGGGTGCGCGCGGTGATCCGGCCGGTCTGCAGTGAGGGGGTGCGCAGGTAGAGCTCGAAGAAGCGCAGCCAGCCGTAGGGCCCGACCCGGTCGCGCACCCGCCGGCCCATGGCCTGCTGGATGTCGGCGGAGAGCCTGCCGCCGGAGTGGACGCGGATCCCCTCTTCCATGATCAGGTGGAATTCGTTCAGGTAGTAGCTGATCGAATCCCAGTCGAACTCTTCCTGGTCCGCCCGGAAGAAGGGGGACACCAGCACCAGCGAGCGGATGCCGTAGTGGCGCAGCGCGTCGGTGCCGCCCCTGGCCTTCTGGTCGAGCAGGTCGAGGAGCACGTTGGCGGCCATCGAGTGGGCGACGAGCGTCTCGGCGCGGCCCGGCACCAGCTCCAGGGCCCGGGCGAGCCAGCCCCTCAGATTGGGGTCCTGGCCCCATTCGGTGATGCCGTCGGTACGCCAGGGAAGCCGGGCGGTCCAGATCTCGGCGTCCTCGGGGAGGAGGCCGAGCGTGCGGTCCCAGACGCTGTCGTTGGCGGCGAGCCCGTGCAGCAGCAGCATCCGCCCGCCGGTTCCCGCCGTGCGCCGTTCGACCGAGACCGGTCGCAGATCGAGGTTGGTGTTCACCTATGCCGCCTCCGGCGCAAGCAGCAGGAGTTCCGCGCTCGCGTCGTTCGACGCGGTGCCCACGACTGCCTGGACGGGGCCCCGCTCGCCGACATCGAACCATCCGACGGCGGCGGCGCACTGCAGGACTCCGTACGCCCCGGAAGCCCGCCCGAGGTGTTCCGGGAGCTGCCAGCGACGGCCGAGGGCCGGCCCCGGGTCGCCGGCCCTGCGGCTGTAGGGGCCGACCACGGCACGTACGTTCGCCGAGCGTTCCACCGCGGCCGTCCGGGACTCCAGGAGCAGAGCCGCGCCGCCGTCCACCGCACGGGTGCCGCCGAGGAGCCGGCGCACCACGTCGTTGTCGGGTTCGACGCCCAGGACGAGGACCCGGTCCGTACGGCCGGCCGTGATCATCGTGACCGCCCAGTGGACGGCGTCGAGACCGGACGTCTCGCCGTTGCAGACCATCAGGTTGGGTCCGCGCAGGCCGTAACGGATGGCAGCCGAGGAGGCGATGACGTTGCTGGAGGCATTGGGCAGGTCCATCGGGCTGGTCGCCGTGACGGTCTCGTCCCTGATGGTGTCCAGGGCCCGTACGACGGTGTCCAGGTTGCCGAAGTTGGAGCTGACGACCATGCCGACGGATTCGGCGGGCACGGTGAGTCCGTCCTCGCCCAGCAGTCCCGCGTCGCCGAGCGCCGCGGCGGTCAGGCAGTAACCGAGCTGGGTGGCACGGTCCTTGTAGCGAAGGCCCTTGCGGCCCACGTAACCCGCGGGCTCGACCGGGGCACCGCCCGGCGCGGGTCCTTCGGCGAGGGCCCGTACGGTGTCGGCGCCCGGCAGCAGGACGGCAGCCCCGGTGACGACGACAGCAGCACTCCGCGTGCTCATCGGGTTCCTTCCACGATGGTGACGGCGTTGATGCCGCCGAATCCGAAAGCGTTGAGCTGCGCCACGTTCAGCTGCCGGCCGTCGGCCGCCTCGCCGGTGACGAAGCGGAACCGCGCGGCCTCCTCGACCGGCTCGTCCAGGCCCACGGTCGGCGGCACCCGCCCTTCGTTCAGGGCGCGTACGCCCACGACCAGGTTGAGCAGACCGGACGCCCCCGAGGTGTGCCCCGTCATCGACTTCACGGCCGTCATGAGCGGCCGGTCCGCGTCGTCGCCGAGCACGGCGGCGAGCGCGGTGGCCTCCGCCTCGTCGTTGAGCAGGGTGCCGGTGCCGTGCAGCATCACGAGGTCGACGTCCGAGGGCTTGACCCCGGCGATGCGGTGCGCGGCGCGCATGGCCTCGGCGATGCCGTCCGGCGACGGGGCGGTGACGTGGTAAGCGTCGCAGTTGACGGCGACGCCGCGCAGCCGCCCGTACACCTGGGGAGCGTCGCGGTCGGTGCGGCGCAGCACGATCGCTGCGGCGCCGTCGCCCATCAGGACGCCCGTACGGTTGCGGTCGAAGGGGCGCACCCGATCCGGCGGCACCGGATGGACGCGCTCCAGGAGTCCGTACATGGACTCGGTCAGTACGTCGACACCGGCGACGATCACGGTGTCGGGGGCGTCGTCGCCCTCCTGGTCCAGCAGGTCGGAGCCGAGCGCCAGCGCGTACAGGGAGGCCGAGCAGGCGTTGGAGAAGGTGTGGGTGACATCGGCGTTGAAGCGCTCACGCAGCTTGGTGCCGAAGTGCAGCCCGGAGTCGGCGAACGGTGAGCCGTCGCGCCACCAGAGTTCGAGCGAGCGCAGCTCGCGCAGTCCGGTGCCGATCAGGATCGGGATGCCGCTCAGGTCCTCGCCGAGTCCGGCGTCCGCCGCTGCCTGTCCGATCGCGTCGAGGAGCAGCCGGGTGGCGCGGCCGGGTATGTCCTCGCCGGGCACGGGGCGGTCGTCCACCTCGTAGGCGTGCTGGGCCCGGAACCGGGTGCGGTCGAAGCCGCGGAGTTCGGCCCGGCCACTGCGGCCCTGGCACAGGCTCTCGAAGAGTTCGTCGACCCCGGAGCCGGTCGCTGCGACGGCGCCCATCCCGATGATGGGGCGGATCGTCATGACGCCTCCTTGATTGCGTCGTACCGGCCGAGCAGCACCGCCGCGTTGTTGCCGCCGAAGGCGAGACCGTTGTTCTGAACGATCCGCAGGTCGGCCTCGACCGCCTGGTTCGGCACGCAGTCGACGTCGCACTCGGGGTCGGTGGTGACGTGGTTGATGGTGGGCGGGATGAAGCGGTTCTGGATGGCGAGGGCGCAGCCGATCGCGCCGAGCGCGCTGGCCGCGCCCATGCTGTGGCCGAGCATCGACTTCATGGAAACGGTGCGGGGAGGCGTGTCTCCGAAGACCTGGCGGATGGCGCCCGCCTCGGTGATGTCGTTGGCCCTGGTGCCGGTGCCGTGGGCGGAGATGAGGTCCACCTCGTGCGGTGCGACGCCGGCGTTGTCCAGTGCGAGCCGCATCAGTTCGGCGACGCTGTCGCGGTCGGGGGCGACCTGGTGGTGCGCGTCGCAGTTGAGGCCGTAGCCGAGCACTTCGGCGTAGATGGTGGCGCCCCGCTCCAGAGCGGAGTCGAGACGCTCCAGGACGAGTACGCCGGCGCCCTCTCCGGTGAGGATCCCCTTGCGGTCCACGTCGAAGGGCTGGCAGCGGTCGGGGGCGATGGTGCCCAGGCGGTAGAAGCCGGTGAAGGTCTTGCGGCACATCGCGTCCGCGCCTCCGCAGAAGGCGAACTCCGCCTCGCCGGAGCTCACCGCGTCGAAGCCGTACCCGATCGCGTAGTTGCCCGCGGAGCAGGCGGTGGGGATGGTGAGCGCCTCCACGTCCCAGAGTCCCAGTTCCTGGGCGATGGCCACCGACAGCCGCCCGGCGGGCACCCGCCGGGCAGCCGCCGGGTCGAACGATCCGACGCCGTCGGCGAGTTCGCTCTCGACCAGCTGGTCGAGGTCGTAGCTCTCGCCGTCGGTGGTGCCGATGGAGATCAGCCCGCGGCGGGTGCGCAGCTCCGCCAGGTCGAGTCCCGAGTCCTCCAGGGCCATCCGGGCGGCCGCCGCCGAGAACTGCGCGGCCCTGCCGAGCTGTTCCACGTCCAGCGTGCTGATCCACTCCCGCGGGTCGAAGTCCGTGATCTCGCACCCGTTCGCGTGGGCGAAGCCCTCGGTGTCGAACACCGTGATGGGCCGCGCCCCGCTGCGCCCTTCGCGGAGTCCCTGCAGGAACTCCTTGGCCCCCAGCCCGATGCTGGAGACCACACCGAGTCCCGTGAGGACGACCCGGTGCCGCTCGGTCCGGACCTGGCCGGTACCGCGCACTGCCGTCATGCCAACCTCCCAATCAACCGCAGTGGGACCGGACTACCAGCCGGCCGGCTCCGACACGACCTCGTAGACGCCTGTCAGGTTCACCATGCGCGGCAGTTCGCTCTGGTTGATGACGACGCCGAATTCCTTTTCGAGCGCAGCCAGAATCTCAATGGCACGCAGCGAATCGGCGTCGTGGTCCTCTTTGAAGAGACTGACGGGGCTGACCTCGTCCTCCTCGATTTCAAGAATGTCGCAGACTATTTCCCTGATGGTGACGAAACGCTCGTCGCGCGTAGCAGTGGACACGCCAATACCCCTTTTCGGATTCGCCGCTCCGATAACGCGCGGCGGTTTACTCGCAAATGAATAGTCGCGGTGAGCCCTATTCGCCACAACGGTTGCTGCAACAAGCTGCCACCGCTGTCCTCAATTCAGCTTCCCGGCAGCCTCGGACGCACGGATTCGCCCTGCGCGCGCAGCATCGCGTCGCTGATCCGGGCGGCGGAATCGATCAGTGCGCCGCTGAGCATGCGGCCCTGCACGAGGGGGACCTGCGCCGACGGGCCCGCCAGTGCCAGCGCAGCCATCACCCCGTTGCCGCGCGTACGTACGGGCACGGCGTACGCAACGGTGTCGGGAACCACGACGTCTGGTCCGTACGCCCAGCCCCGGCGGCGCACCAGGGCCAGTTGGGCTGCGGTGAACCGGGTGCCCCGCAGCACTTCGTACAGCTCTTCGGGATCCTCCCAGGCGAGCAGCACCTGGGCGACGGGCCCCGCCTTGGCCGGTCGGGACGTACCGACCGGGACGGGCTCCGCGCCGACGGGGCGGTCCAAAGAGGTGGCGACACAGACCTGCAGTGCACCCCACCGCCGGTAGAGCCGTGCGACGAGACCGGTCAGGTCGTGCAGTTCCGCCAGCACCGGGACGGCGACCTGCGCCAGCCGATCGCGCTGCGTCTCGACGGAGGGGCCGCCGAGCCTGGGCCCGATCACGAACCGGCCGCCGAAGTCCCGCATGAGCAGGTCGAGCCGCTCCAGCGCGACGGCGATACGGTGCGCGGTGGGCCGGGGAAGTCCGCTGCCGGCGACGAGTTCCGCCAGCGACATGGGGCCGCTCTCCACCAGGCTCAGCAGGATCGATGCCTTGTCCAGTACGCCGACCCCGCTCATCCGCCGCTGCTCGGTCGTGGTGCTCACAGCTCGGGGGCCAGCCGTGCGCGGATGTCCCCGATGAGCTCGTCGCGGCGGTCCACCAGGTAGAAGTGACCGCCGGGCAGCACCTTCAGGTCGAAGCCCTTGGGGGCAAGACCCTGCCATCCCCTGACCTCTTCGACGTCCACGTCCGGGTCGCTGTCGCCCACGTACGCGACGACGGGACAGTCCAGCGGGACTCCGGGGCGCGCGGTGTACCCGGCAACGGTCCCGAAGTCCGCGCGGATGGCGGGCAGGATCAACTCGCGCAGGTCCGGATCGTCGAGCAGCGAGGTGTCCGTGCCGCCGAGGCGCTGCACCTCGGCGACGAGCTCGTCGTCGCTGCTGAAGGCGGCCGTCCGGGCGGTGAGCAGATGCGGTGCCTTGCGGCAGGAGACCATCAGGACGGACGGTGGCGCCCCGTGCCGCTCCTGGAGCCGCAGGGCGATCTCGTATCCGAGGGAGCCGCCCATGCTGTGGCCGAAGAGCGCGAGCGGGGTGTCGATACAGGGCAGGAGTGCCTCGGTGACCGCCTCCGCGAGCCGCTCCATCCCGGTGACGGGGTTCTCGGCGATGCGTTCCTGCCGCCCCGGGTAGCGGACGGCCATGACCTCCACGTCGGCCCCGAAAGCGTGGCCCCAGGAGTGGAAGAAGCTGGCCGAGCCACCGGCGTGCGGCAGGCACACCAGTCTCATGCGGGGCGGTACCGCAGTGGCGTACCTGCGGAACCAGATGCTGTCTGTGCCAAGTGCCATGATGCGTCGCTCTCCTCGCTCGCGTGGGGGCTTCAGTCCAGGTCGCCGGGAGAGTTCACGGACACGACCTCGGTGTCCGGGTCGATCCGGCGAATCAGTCCGGCCAGCGTGCGTCCCGGACCGAGTTCGACCAGGCGGCGGCAGCCGAGCGGGCCGGTGAGGGTCCGTACGCTCTGCTCCCACAGCACCGGGGCGGTGAGCTGACGGGTGGAGAGCTCGGGCCAGTCGCTGTCACCCCCGTGCGGCTCGGCGTCGGCATTGGCCACCACCGGCAGGTGTACGGGGCTGAACGGGGCCCGCTTGAGGGCGTCGCGCAGACTCTCGGCGGCGGAAGCCATGTAGGGACTGTGGAACGCGCCGCCGACCTGGAGGCGGATCATCTTGGCGCCGATGGAGGGGGCCCGCGCGTCGAGCGCGTCGATCCCCTCGCGGGAGCCGGACACCACGCTCTGGCCGGGGGCGTTGATGTTGGCGACCCATACGTCACAGCCCTCGGCACGCATCCCGTGCACCAGCTGCTCGACCTCCGCCAGGGGTGCGGCGACCAGGACGCCCATGGTGCCCTCGCGCGCCTGGGCCGCGTCCCGCATCGCCCGGCCGCGGACGGCGACCAGTTCGGCGGCGGCGGCGACCGTGAGGGCACCGGCTGCGGTGAGCGCCGCGTACTCGCCCAGACTGTGGCCGGCGCAGGCGACCACCCGTCCGCCGAGCGCTCCGAGCCGCTGCGCCTCAACGTGGGCGACGACGGCCACCGCGAACACGGCGAGCTGTGCCAGGTCGGTGCGCCGGAGCTGTTCGGCCGGGGTGTGCAGCAGCAGTTCCTGGAGATCCTCCCCGGAGACCTCGGAGATTTCCGCAGTGAGTTCCCACGACGGGGATTCCCGCCAGGGTTCGCCCATTCCTTGCTTCTGTGTTCCCTGTCCGGGAAACACCAGACCGATCGGCAATTGGTTCATGGCCCGCCTTCCGCACGATGCTCGCCAGAGAGCACGGGGATCCGGATCCGTTGCCAGGCACCCGGAGCCCCCGTGCACTGGCGGCGTGCTGGGGGGGGTAGCCGCCGCCAGGGAAGGGGTTTCCAGCAGACCTGGAATCCCGTACCTGACGACCCATACAACTGCCCGCCTCGAAGGGCGGCAACGGTCCTTTCAGGAAGCTGCCAGCATGCCTTTCCGACGGCTGTCCCCGGGGCTACTGCCGGGGGCCACGACCGCTGGAAAGCGGTCCCTTCGGCGCCGGGAGCAGTCCCAACTCGGCTGCCCGTACCCCTGCCTGGAAGCGGGAATTGGCGCCGAGCAGCTTCATGATCTCCGCGACGTAGCGCCGGTAGGTACGGACGGAGACCGAGAGGTCCCGGGCAGCGACCTCGTCGGTGACACCCGCCCGCAGGGCGCCCAGGATCTGCAGGGCGAGCGCGGCCCTGTCACGGTCGCCGAAGACGATGCGCTCGCCCGCGGGCACAGCGTTGCTCCAGACGCTCGAGAAGAGGGCGTTGAGGGTGCGCATCACCTCGGGGGCCCGGATCAGTGAGGCCCGGCGGCCGACTGCGGATTCGGCCACCACCAGGGCGCTGGTGCCGTCCACGAGCAGCGCCTGGAGGGGTGGCAACCTGGCCACCCTGATCGCCGCCGGATGCTCCCTTCCGAGCTGTTCACGCACGTACTCTTCGTCGAGCAGCGTGGGGCTGGTGAGCAGCCGCACGGCGACCGACGCGCCCGCCCGGTAGATCAGATCGCGCTCGGGGCTGCTCCCCGGGTCGGGCTGCTCATCGGACGCCTGCATCCGCGCGTGCACGATGTCGATGGTTCTCGTGGCTCCGTCGATCAGCTCCAGAGCACAGTCCAGCACAGCGCTGTAATCGCCGTCGACCGTGGCGATCTGCTGCTCACGAACGCTCTGGTCGCGGTGGATGGCCACCGTCGACTCGATCAGCGCCCGGACCTCAAGTAGCGCCCGCTCCAATTCGTCCTCTGGCCTTGTGGACACGTCGCTCTCCACCATCCCCCGTTGGCACCTCACTCGACAGGCCGCCCGGTGGGCGGCTCCCCCCGCACTCACCTGTCGACTATTCCGAGAGCAGCCCCAGTTCCACCGCGCGGGCACCGGCCTGGAACCGGGAGTGGGCGTCGAGTTCGCGCATGATCTCCGCGACGTGCCGCCGGTACGTGCGCAGTGACACCTTCAGGTCACGCGCCGCGGCGTCGTCGGTGTGGCCGCCCCGCAGCTGCTCCAGAATCTTCCGGGTCAGTTCGCTGCGCAGGCGTGGGCTCAACGCGAGGTGTTCAGCGAGCTTTCGACCCCGGGACCAGGCCCCGGCGAAGAGCAGGTCCAGTGCGCGGACGGCAGCGGCGTCGTTGACTGCGGTGACCTGCGGTCCGTCACCCCTGTCGACTCCCCGGACCAGTGCCGCCGCGCCGTCGACCACCACGATCTCGCGTAACTCCCCTTCCAGGACCCGGACTTCGATGCGGGACTCGGGGATCTGGCTCAGCCGCGCGAGCGAGGCGTCCGCAGCCTCGGCGGAACAGAGCACCCGCACGGCGACACTCGTGGGCACCGCGGCGAGCAGCGCCAGTACGGAGTCGGCGAATTCCCGGGAACCGGTCAGGGCGACGCCGACCGAGTACCGGGCCCTGCCGATGATCCGGTCGAGCGCCTCGGCGAGCACCGCAATGTCCGTGGGCGCCGCGACAGACCGTTGCCTGTGCATCGAGACGGTCGACTCGATCAGTGCCCGCGCCTGGAGCAGCGTCTGCTCCAGGCGGGCAGCGGGGTGATCGGGATTCGCGTCGTCCAACCCGCCCGTGTCCAGTGGATCAATAACTGCACCCGTCACGTTCTCCCCGTTGGTGTTCAGTACCCGCAATGGCCGCCAGAAATTTTTTGGTGTCACTAGCCAAGGCGATGACCGCGAAAACAGTTCAATCGAAAATTACTTTCGCGCCAGAAGGGCCACCGATTCCCCGCCAGACAATAGTTCGCTGAATCAGAGCCAGTCAACAATATCCGGACCCACAGGGCGCTTCTCCAGCACACGCAGAGTCGGCACCTTCCACCGGAAGAACGGCCCGTTCGCCCCACCTGGCAACAAGCTGCACTCCAACACCCGGAACCGAACGCCCCCAATTCCGCTTAGGTCACCTTGGGCATCCGTACCCTCACGAGCTGTTCCCCCCGTGACCATTTGCTGTCACGGCATATCCGGCACCGAGCGTTTCCGGCCTATGGTCACCCGGTGACCACATCTCGCACACAGCTGCTTCACGCACCGGGCGGCCCGTCGGCCCCGCCCGCCACCGCCGACGTTCAGGTGTGGTCGTGGCTGACAGTGGCAGGCATGTACACAAGTGCCGACCTGGAATTGCTCGACAGCTCGGAACTCGCCCGCGCGCACCAATTCAGATCGGCGAACGCTGCGGCTGAATACATTTCGTGTCATGCGTCGGTACGTCGCCTTTTGGCCACATATCTTGAGATTCCGGTCGGCGAGATCGTGCTCGGCCGAAAGCCGTGCCCGGGGTGCGGCAGCGCGGACCACGGACCCCCGGCCCTGCTCGGTCCCGGAACTCCTCGTGATCTCAGCATCTCCCACTCCGCCGGCCTGGCGATGCTGGCCGCCGCCCCCTTCCCGGTCGGGATCGACACCGAGGCTGTCCGAGACATCCCGGTCGCAAACATCAGCGGAAACGTACTGACGCCTCGCGAGCGCCTCTCCGTGCTCGCCGAACCGGAAGGCATTGCCCGCACCAAGGCATTCCTGCGCTGCTGGACCCGCAAGGAGGCGGTGCTCAAGGCCGTGGGGATCGGGATCGTCACCGATCTGACCCTGCTGGAGACCCGCGCCTGGTCCGAGGGGCCCGCCGAAGTCACCGTCGACGCACTCGTTGCCCCGTCCACGTGGCGGGTGGCCGACGTCCCCGTGCCCGAGGGCTGGGCCGCCGCCCTGGCACTACCGGCCGCAGCAGGCAGAGACGTCACTGTGCGACATCTCTGAACCCCCTGCACCACCGAGCCCCCCGCACTACCGAGTTTCGCCACCTTGAGCACCGAGCCGGGCACTGAGACGACCGCGCACTGACGCAACGGAGGACAGACCATCGTGCAGACGCCCCCTCCTCAGACCATCGCCGACCTCCTCCTCCGCGCCGCCCAGCACCATCCCGACTCCGGCATCCGCTACTGCCTGGGCGGCGCCGCCGCGGAGTTCCAGGACCAGAGCCACCCGGAACTCCTCGACGACGCCCGCCGGGTCCTCACGGGGCTGCGCGCCCAGGGGCTGCGTCCACACGACAAGGTCGTCCTGATACTGGAGCGCCCGCAGGAATTCCTCACCGCGTTCTGGGCAGCCGTGCTCGGCGGCTGCGTGCCCTGCCCGATGGCTCCGCTCCGCGCCGACCCCGAGCGCTGGGCCGCCCAGCTCACTCACGTGAACACGCTGCTCGACAACCCCCTGGTGGTCACGAGCGAGTCCCTGGCCGCAGACCTCCCGCCGGTGGCCGGCCTCGACGTCGTCCCGCTGGAACGGCTGTACTGTGCGAAGCCCGCGATCCCGTACACCGCCGCTCCCGAGGACACCGCCGTCCTGGTGCTGACCTCGGGCTCGACCGGGAACTCCAAAGCGGTCATGCTCAGCCACACCAATCTGGTGGCGTCGATGGCCGGCAAGAACGGCCACCACCGGCTCACCGCCGCCGACACCACCCTGAACTGGGTCTCCTTCGACCATGTGGCCGCCCTGCTGGAATGCCACCTCCTCCCGCTGTCCACCGGCAGCCGCCAACTCCACGTTGAGCCCCCGGTTGTCATCGGCGAACCCCTGGAGTTCCTGCGCCTCGCCTCCCGGCACGGCGTGACCATGACCTTCACCCCCAACTTCCTTCTGGGGATGCTCAATTCTTCGGCGGATCGCCTCACCGAGGCCGGCGAGGAACTCGACCTGACCCGACTGCGGCACATCATCAGTGGCGGCGAGGCGGTGGTCTGCGCCACCGGTGAGACCTTCCTCGACCGGTACGCCCCGCACGGTCTCGCCCGGAACGCCCTCTGGCCCGCCTTCGGAATGACCGAGACCTGCGCGGGCAGTGTCTACTCCCGGGCGGCCTTCCCCGACATCGACCGCGGCAAGGAGTTCGCCGGCCTGGGCACCCCGGTCGAGGGTCTGCGCATCCGGATCGCCGACCCTGCCGACCGGGAACTACCGGCCGGCGAGGTGGGTGAACTCCAGCTCATCGGTCCGATGATCACCCGTGGCTACTACCGCAACGCCCGTGCCACCGCAATGGCGTTCACGGCCGACGGCTGGTTCCGCAGCGGCGATCTGGGCCGGATCGACGGAGGCCGGCTGGCCCTGGTGGGCCGCTGCAAGGACAGCATCATCATCAACGGCGTCAACTACTTCAGCCATGAGCTGGAGACTGCGCTCGAACAGCTCGACGGGGTCACCGATTCCTACCTCGCGGCCTTCCCCGTCCGCCCGGCGGGCAACGACACCGAACAGCTCGTGATCGCCTTCCACGCCGATGCACCCGCGGACGACCCGGCCGCGCTCCACCGGGTACTGACCGCCGTGCGGAGCAGTGTGGTGATGCACTGGGGCATCCGGCCCTCCCTCCTCCTGCCGCTGGCCAAGGATGCCTTCCCCAAGAGCAGCCTCGGCAAGATCCAGCGCTCACTGATGCGCCGTCGCCTCGAGTCGGGTGCGTACGACACGGACATGAGCCGGGTCGCCGACCTCACCCTGCGCATGCTCGGCGGCTACACCGCACCCGTGGGCCGGACCGAGGAGACGCTTGCGGAGATCTACGCCGAGATGTTCGACACCGACGCAACCACCATCAGCGCCACCGCCAACTTCTTTGATCTGGGGGGCACTTCACTGGACATCCTGCGGCTGCGCAGCAAGGTGGCCCAGCGGTTCGGGGTGTCCGGGCTGGAGATCGTCACGGTACTGACGGCGCCCACCGTGCGCGCACTCGCCGCCTGGATCGGCGAGCAGACAGGTGCCGACGGCCGGTCGAGTACTGCCGAGCGGCAGTACGACCCGATCGTGCCGATGCAGACGAGCGGTACCAAAACGCCGCTGTTCTGCGTCCATCCGGGCGTCGGGGAGGTGCTGGTCTTCGTCAACCTCGCCAAGTACTTCGTGGGCGACCGGCCGTTCTACGCGCTGCGGGCCCGCGGGTTCAACGACGGCGAGAAGCCGCACGCGACCTTCGAGCAGATGGTGGACTCGTACGTGGCGGCCATCCGGGGCCGGCAGCCGCACGGCCCGTACGCCGTCGCCGGATACTCCTACGGCGGTGTGGTGGCCTTCGAGATCGCCAAGGCACTGGAGTCCCAGGGGGAACGCGTCGACTTCGTCGGCAGCTTCAACCTGCCGCCGCACATCAAGTACCGCATGGAGGAACTGGACTTCGTGGAGACCGCCACCAGCCTCGCATTCTTCCTGGCCCTGATCGACAAGAAGCAGTCCCTGGAGCTCCCCGGCAAACTGCGCGCGCTGCCCGAGGAGGAGCAGCTGGAGCGGATCATGGCGCTCGCGTCACCGGAGCGACTAGCCGAACTGGACCTGGGCATCGTCGAGTTCGGCGCCTGGGCGGACCTCGCCGACCGGCTGACCGCCCTGGGCCGCACCTACGAGCCCGGGGGGTCGGTGGAGTCGGTGAAGGTCTTCCACGCCACCCCGCTGCGGGGCTCCAGAGAGGACTGGCTGCACAACGAGCTGCGCCGCTGGGACCAGTACACGAGGAGTCCGAACCGCTACATCGAGGTCCCCGGCGAGCACTACACCCTCATGAACCCCCGTCATGTGGCCACCTTCCAGGCGATCCTGCGCCGCGAGCTCGACCTGGCCCTGGGCGAGGCCGACCGCGCCAGTGCCGCACGTACCGCTGCCGCCGAAGGCACCGCCGGACGAGGAGAGACCTCCTGATGAAGGGCAAGAAGATCCTGGTCACCGGCGGTACCGGGCAGGTCGCCCGGCCCGTGGCAGAGTCGCTCGCCGAGGACAACGACGTCTGGTGCCTGGGCCGCTTCGGCACCCCCGGTATCGAGCGGGAGCTCAACCGGCGATCCATCACCACCTGGCACTGGGACATGGACGACCTCTCGGGTGACGCGCTCAAAGACCTCCCCGAGGATTTCACCCATGTCATCCACTCCGCCGTACGACGGGGCGAGGACGGCGACTTCAACGCGGCGGCCGAGGTCAACTCGGTGGCCGCGGGGCGGCTGATGGCGCACACCCGTACCGCCGAGTCCTTCCTGTACGTGTCGACCGGCGCCCTCTACGCACGGCAGACCCTGGACCACAAGTACACCGAGACCGACCCGGTCGACGGTGTCGCCGACTGGCTGCCCGCCTACCCCGTGGGGAAGATCGCCGCCGAGGGCGCGGTACGGGCCTTCGCCCAGGTGCTCGGCCTGCCCACCACCATCGCCCGGCTGAACATCGTGTACGGGCCCGGGGGTTACGGCGGCGTCCCGATGCTCTACTTCCAGCGCATGCTCGCCGGTGAGCCCATCCCGGTTCCCCTCAGCGGGCAGAACTGGTGCTCCCTCCTGCACACCGACGACCTCGTGGCGCAGGTGCCCGCGCTGTGGAGGGCCGCCACCGCTCCGGCGCGGGTGGTCAACTGGGGCGGGGACCAGCCGGTCGGCATCACCGACTGCGTACGTCACATGGAGGCCCTCACCGGGGTCGAGGCGAAGCTCGTGCCGAGTGAAGTCACCCGTGAGACCTATCAGTTCGACCCCACGCTGCGCCGGGAGCTGACCGGTCCGTGCCGGGTCGCCTGGCGCGACGGCATCCACCGCACGCTTGAAGCGCTGCACCCCGAGCACGTCCGTCACTGAGCACGTCCGTCACTGAAGGAGACAACACCGTGATAGAGACCCGCATGGAGACCCTCGTAACGACGGACTACCTGACCCGGCACCCCGGCAGGACCCTCGAACTCGACATAATCCACCGCGCCTACCGGGCCTTCCTGGCCCATGACGTGGACGCGCTCCTCGACACGCTCTCCCCGGACATCGAGTGGGTCCACCCCGACGGGATGGCGGAGTACGGCCTGGGGGGCACCAAGCACGGCCATGACGGTGTCCTGGAGTTCCTGGCCCACGTCCCGTCGGTGCTGGGCGGAATGCGCCTGGACCCACGGGAGTTCGTGCAGTCGGGCGACCGGGTGGTGGTTTTCGGCACCCGCCAGGTGACATCGAGACGCGGCCGTACGGAAACGATGCCCTTCGTCCACTCCTGGACCCTGAGCAAGGGCCGGGCCGTGCGGATGGAGGACATCTTCGACACTGTGCTCCTCCACTCGCTGATCGAGAGCTGACAGCAGCCGCCCAGCGGTCCGCGTCCGCCAGATTGGTCGCAGAGGTGCTGCGGCACCCTGCACGACGCCCTCGGCAGCCTCCCCCGGACCCACCGCGAGGACGGCCGCGACCGCAGGTCGTGCCAGGACGCCCCGGGCGGCCAGGGACGCTTTGCGCGGGAGCTCAGGACCGTCGAGCCGGACCCGGGGGGTACGTACGAACTCATCGACCTCGACGTCGACGCGCACATCGATCGCAGCCGCAACACGCTGTTCCTCCGCTCGCACGCGGCGCGACGTCCGATTGAGCAGCCATGTTTTGTGGCTTCTGCCGAAGACTCAGCCCTGCGGCCAGCCTCCCAGCGCCCATTGCCTGGCGTCAGCCCAAGCCCCGCATGCACAACGCGTGCACACCCGCGCGGGAAATTCCGGGAAATCGCAGGTCACAGCGGGAAGACCCACTCAACGAAATATGGCCCCGCCCAAGGAAAAATCCCTGGTCAGGGCCATAGCGGCAGACGAGTCGGCCTGTACGCCGGGTACAGCCCGGATCGGGCCCCGCGCCCCCGCCCCACCAGCCTCAGATGGAGGACACCGGCAGCACGTCCGGCGACAACGCCCCCGCGTGCGCCGACGCACTCGTCATGTGCCTGCGGTGGTGCCGTCGGCACAGCACCTCGTACCCCACGGCCTCCGCGGGCCGGTCCACGTCCCCCACCACGACCTGCTCACCCTCGACGACCATCTCGCCACCCACCGTACGGGCGTTGTGGGTCGCCCGCGCCCCGCACCAACACATCGCCTCGACCTGCAAGGTCTCCAGCCGGTCCGCCAACTCGATCAGCCGCCGCGAACCCGGGAACAACCGCGTCCGGAAGTCCGTCATGATCCCGAACGCGAACACGTCCAGGTCCAGGTCGTCCACGATCCGCGCCAACTGGTCGATCTGCTCCGGCGCGAGGAACTGCGCCTCGTCCACGATCACATAGTCGACCCGGCCGCCCCGCGACACCTGGTCCACCACGTACCCGTACAGATCCATGCCCTCATCGGCCTCGACCGCCTCCGTCACCAGCCCCAGACGCGACGACAGCTTCCCCTCACCGGCCCGGTCGTCACGCGTGAAGATCACGCCCTGAAGACCCCGCGCCGACCGGTTGTGACCGATCTGGAGCGCCAGGGTGCTCTTCCCGCAGTCCATCGTTCCAGAGAAGAACACGAGCTCGGACATGAGGAGTTGAGCCTTTCGGGGCCGTGCGGAGGAGGGGGAGGGAGAGGGAGAAACGGGCGGATTACGAGCGTACTTGCAGGAGCGGAACGAGTTGCTCCACGGGAGTCATCGAGCCGTGCATGCCGACCATCGAGGACTCGCCCGGCTCGTTGCGGGAGGCGGTGATCACCACGTCGTCGTGGGCGGCGGCGACGACGTCGCCGATCCGGCCGTGGACGCGCTCGTCGATGTACGGACCGAACCAGCCCGCCTCGATCGCCTCGTCGCGGCTCGCCACCCAGAACTGTTCACCGAGCACCTCGCGCCACACGGCGAGCACGTCGCCGGTCGCGCCCGGGACGGCGTACACGTGCCGGGCCCGGCCCTCGCCGCCGAGCAGGGCGACGCCCGCGCCCAGTTCCCAGTCCTCGTCGAAGTCGATGCGGGACTGCTCGTCGAAGGGGATGTCGATCATGCCGTGGTCGGCGGTGACGTACAGGGCACTGCGCGGCGGCAGCTGCTCCGCGAGGCGCTGGGCGAGCCGGTCCACGTGCATCAACTGGCCGCGCCAGGCGTCGGAGTCGACGCCGAAGCGGTGTCCCGCACCGTCGACCTCGCTGTAGTACGTGTAGACCAGCGAGCGGTCCCCGGCCGCCAGGTGCCGGGCTGCGAGGTCCATCCGGTCCTCGCCGGTGAGGCGGCCCTGGAAGGTGCCGCCGCTCAGCGCGATCTTGGTCAGCGGGGTGTGCTGGAAGTCGGGGGACGACACCTGCGCCGTGTGCACGCCCGCCGCGTCAGCGAGCTGGAAGACCGTGGGGTACGGCTGCCAGACGTGCGGGTCGGTCCAGGGACGCCAGCGGAGCTGGTTCATCAGGGCGTTGGTGTCGGGGTCGCGCACCGTGTACCCGGCCAGGCCGTGCACGCCGGGGGTGAGCCCGGTGCCGACGGAGGCGAGCGAGGTCGCGGTGGTGGCGGGGAATCCGGCGGTGAGGGGACGGCCGGTGCCGCCGCGCGAGGTGGCGAGGAGCGAGTGGAGGTACGGGGCCTCGTCCGGGTGTGCCTTGATCTGTTCCCAGCCGAGGCCGTCGATCAGGAACACGCAGTTCCGGTCGGCGGGGGTCAACTCGTCGATGGAGGCGGTCGTTCCGGGTACGTCCATGCCCGCCACGAGGGTCGGCAGCAGGTCCGCGAGGGAGCCGGAGCCGTACTCCGGGACCGGGGCGGTGTCGAGCGCGAGGGGGACGGGGTCCTGCCAGGCGGCGGGCAGCGCCATCAGCGGGCGGACGAGCCGGTCGCGGCCGTCGCCTCGGACAGCGCCTGGGCGAAGACGAGGGTCTGCTTGACCGTGTCCGGGCCGTCGCCTGCCTCGCTGACGCGCAGGCTCAGGTCGTCGGCGGTGGAGCTGCCGGTGTAACCGTGGTCGGCGTCGCAGCCGGGGTCGCCGCAGGCGGCGAGTTCCAGGTCGATGCGGGCGACCGCGCCCCACCCGATGGTCAGGACGACCTCGCGCGGCAGCGTCCCCGGAACGTACTTCTCCGGATTGGCCACGACCCGGCTGACCACGACGGACGAGATCCGGCCGATCTTCACGGACTCGGTCGACGTCGTGGCGTACGGCGAGGGGGAGGTGGTGTCCGCGTTCTGCTCGTCGGTGTGGCTGACGATGAAGCGGGTGCCGGTGAGGACCAGGACAGTGACGTGACGGCGGACCTCGTTCGAGTCGAACGTGGTCTCCTGGTGCACGAGGTACGACGAAACGGACTCCGTACCGACGGCGGCCTCCACCGCTTCGGCCACAAGAGCCGGGTAGTAGCCGCTGCGCTCGATCGCTGTCCGCAGCCCCTGGGTCGTCGTACCGGTCTTCGCCATGCCTTCCATCCTACGGGGCCCGGGAGGGCGGATGTCCCTTGAGCCGGGGGCGGGACGTGGGGACACCCCCGGGGGCTCGGCGGCTCGGGAGGCGGGGGCTCAGTAGCTCGGGAGGCGGCGGGGGCCGAGGTCGTCCCGTACGGCGGGAGGTGCCAGTCGTACGGTCGCCCCCAGGACGGACAGCCCGTCGGGGGCCACGACCACGGGTTCCAGGGCGACGCCGACCACCTCGGGGTGGTCGTCGACCAGCCGCGAGACCCGCAGCAGCAGCTCTTCCAGGGCGGCGGTGTCGACCGGGGCCGACCCCCGCCAGCCGAAGAGGAGCGGCGCGGTCCTGATCGACCTGATCAGCCCGGCCGCGTCCCGGTCGGTGGCCGGAACGAGCCGGTGCGCGGTGTCCCCGAGCAGCTCGGACGCGGCCCCGGCGAGCCCGAACGAGAGCACGGCGCCGACCGCCGGGTCGATGGCGGCCCGTACGACGGTGTCCACGCCGCGCGGGGCCATGGCCTGCACGACGAGGAGGAGTTCCTCGGGCTTGCCGAGGGCCTCGGTCAGTTCCCCGTACGCCCGCCGCAGGTCGTCCTCGTCCGCCAGATCGAGCCGTACGCCGCCGAGGTCGGGGCGGTGGCGCAGGTGCGGGGCGGTGGTCTTGAGGGCGACGGGGTAGCCGAGGCGGGCCGCCGCCGCGACGGCCGTGCCGGGGTCGGGCGCGGGGCGGGCGTCCCGTACGTCGATGCCGTAGCGCCCGAGCAGTTCACGGGCGGCGTCCGGCTTGAGCGGCAGACCGCGCGGGTCGCCGTCCTCGGTGAGCAGGGCGTCGATCTGGGCGGCGGCCCCCGCCTCGTCGATGTCCTCGTACTCGGGCACCTTCCCGGGCTCCGCGGCCTCGCGCCGCCACTGCGCGTACCGCACCGCTTCGGCGAGCGCCCGTACGGCGCGCTCGGCGGCGGGGTAGGCGGGGATGGAGTGGGGGGCGGGGGCGTCGGCGGGCGGCTCGGCGGGCGTTACGGGCGCGACGGGGGCCGTCTCCCGAGCTAGCGGCGCTGCGTTCCTGCCCGGCGCCGTGCTCGTCGCCGCGTTCCCGCCCGGCGCCGTGCTCGTCGCCGCGTTCCTGCCCGGCGCCGTGCTCGTCGCCGCCGCCAGGGCCTCCGCCAGTTCGCCCATCTCGACGTGGACCACCGCCACCGGCTTCGCGGGGGCCGTCGCCGCCGCCTCGCGCAGGGCGGCGGCCAGCACCTCGCCGTCGCCGGACTCCATCGTTCCGCCCTCCCCCACCCAGGGGATCGCCGTGACGACGACCGCGTCGCACGCCGGGTCGGCGAGGGCCTCGGAGAGGGCGCGGCGGAAGTCGGCCGGGGTGGCTCCCGTCGTCAGGTCGCGCGGCGGAAGCGGACGGAGTCCTTCCGCGAGGCAGGCGTCGTACGTGAGCAGGCCGAGCGACTCGGAGTTGCCGAGGATCGCGGTGCGCGGGCCGCGCGGCAGGGGCTGGCCGGTCAGCATCAGCCCCGCGTCGACGAGTTCGGTGACCGTGTCGACCCGGACGACACCCGCCTGCCGGAAGAGCGCGGAGACCGTGGCGTCCGGAATGCGCGCCACCGGCACCGCGTGCCCCGGCGGCGTGCTCCCGCTGTGGCGTGCGCCCTTGACCACCACGACCGGCTTCGCGGCGGCCGTACGACGGGCGAGGCGGGTGAACTTGCGCGGGTTGCCGATGGATTCGAGGTAGAGGAGGACGGCGTCGGTGTCCGGGTCCTCGTGGCAGTACTGGAGGAAGTCGTTGCCGGAGACGTCGGCCCGGTTCCCGGCGGAGATGAAGGCCGACACGCCCGCACCGCGCCGGTCGAGCCCGGACAGCAGCGCGATACCGATCGCGCCGGACTGGGTGAACAGGCCGATCCGGCCGCGCTCGGGCGAGCGGGGCGCGAGGGAGGCGTTGAGGCGCACGGCGTCGGAGGTGTTGATGATGCCGAAGGCGTTGGGGCCGATGATCCGCATCCCGTACGAACGCGCCTGCCGCACCAGCTCCCGCTGCCGCTCCCGCCCTTCGGCCCCGCTCTCGGCGTATCCGGCGGCCAGCACGACCACCCCCTGCACCCCGCTCTCGCCGCAGTCGGCGACCACGGCCGGAACCCTGTCGGCCGGTACGACGACCACCGCGAGGTCCACCGGGGCGCCGATCTCCGCGACGGAGCGGTGTGCGGGGACGCCTTCGAGTTCGGTGGTGCCGGGGTCGAGCGCCGCGTTCACCGCGTACGCACGGCCGGTGAAGCCCGCGCCGAGGAGGTTGCGCAGCACCGTGCGTCCCACGGACTGCGGGGAGCGGCCCGCGCCGACGACCACGACGGAGCCGGGGGCCAGGAGCCGCTGCACGGAACGGGCCTCGGCGCGGTGTTCGCGGGCGCGCTGCACCGCGAGGGAGCGGTCGGTGGGCTCCAGGTCGAATTCGAGGCGGACGACGCCGTCTTTGAAGGAGCGTTTCTGCTGGTAGCCCGCGTCCGTGAAGACCTTGATCATCTTGGAGTTGGCCGGCAGCACTTCGGCGACGAAGCGCCGGATGCCGCGCTCGCGGGCGACGGCCCCGATGTGTTCGAGGACGGCGGAGGCGACGCCGCGCCCCTGATGGGCGTCCTGGACGAGGAAGGCGACCTCCGCCTGGTCGGCGTCGGGACCCGAGGCGGGACGGCCGTCGGCGTTGATGCGGTCGTAGCGGACGGTGGCGATGAACTCGCCGCCGACGGTGACGGCGAGACCCACCCGGTCGACGTAGTCGTGATGGGTGAAACGATGGACGTCCTTGGCGGACAGCCGGGGGTAGGGCGCGAAGAAGCGGTAGTACTTCGACTCGTCCGAGACCTGCTCGTAGAAGCTGACCAGCCGCTCCGCGTCCTCGGTGGTGATGGGCCGGATGCGCGCGGTGCCGCCGTCGCGCAGCACCACGTCGGCCTCCCAGTGGTCGGGGTAGGCGTGGTCGGCCTCGCCCCCTCGCTGGTCGTGCTCCACCTGATCCGCACCGTCCGCAGCCTTGGCCATGGGTGCAGCCTACGACTCGCGGGCATCCGGAGAGCGGGGCAGTCTGGTGCTGTTCGGCCCGTCCTGTTCGGCCCGTCCCGTTCGGGACTTTCGCCGGGCAGAGCAGCCCGCACCACGTGAGAGACTGGTCTAGACAACCAATAAGCACATGAAGGGCACCATCATGGTTGAGCGCCGCGTCACCGTCGGCTGGGCCGAGGGCCTGCACGCCCGCCCCGCCTCCATCTTCGTCCGCGCCGTCACGGCCACCGGCGTCCCCGTCACCATCACCAAGGCGGGCGGCAACCCGGTCAACGCCGCGTCGATGCTGGCGCTGCTGGGCCTGGGCGCGCAGGGCGGCGAGGAGATCGTGCTGGCGTCCGAGGCCGAGGGCGCGGACGCAGCCCTGGACCGCCTCGCGAAGCTGGTCGCCGAGGGTCTGGACGAGCTCCCCGAGACCGTCTGAGGCTGCCCGAGGGCTTCTCGCCCCGGACTTCACGGCCCATGAGGTCGCGCCCGTACGGGCGAATTCTCGCACAGGAGCCGCGGCATCCCGCATTCGGGGGCCGCGGCTTCTGTCGTTCGCCCGTGAATTCACGGTGCTGTCCTTGCCCGTGAATTCACGGCACGGGAATTGCTCTCCGTCTTTTATAGGCCCCGCGTGTTAAATCCGGCCGCCCGTCATGTTGACGGCACGTTGCGGAATCCTCATGCGGTACGCGGACACCGCCCGCTCCGCGTGCAGCGCGGTCAGCGCCCTGGCCCGTTCCGCGTCCCGCCGCGCCACCGCGTCCACGATCGCGCCCCTTTCGGCCCAGACCTCGACGGGCCGCTGCTGGCCCTCGACGACGTACATCCAGGCGATCTTGTGCTTGAGCTGAAGGAGCAGCGTGATCAGCCCGGGGCTGCCGGACGCCTGGGCGAGCGTCTCGTGGAACCAGCCGCCGAGCGCCGACAGATCCGCGGTCTCGGGCCGCCTCGCCCGCTCCTGCCCCAGCCTGACCAGGCCACGGAGCACTTTGAGGTGCGAGTCGGTGCGCCGGGAGGCCGCTCGCGCGGCGCCCAGCGGCTCCAGCAGCGTCCGCATCTCCAGCAGGTCGGCGGCCTCTTGGGCGGTCGGCTCGGCGACACAGGCGCCCGCGTGCCGCCGGGTGGTGACGAAGCCCTCGGCCTGAAGGGTGCGCAGCGCCTCGCGGACGGGAACGCGCGAGACGCCGTACCGGCGGGCCAGCACTTCCTCGGTGAGCCTGCTGCCGCGCGGCAGGACGCCGGAGACGATGTCGTCGCGGATCGCCGTACACACCGAATGCGCGGGAATGCGCATGCCCGGACCTCCGTCTGCCCACTGAATTGTTCCGTCAACTCTATTGCAGCGACCGGGAATTACGGAAGGCGGTTCGCCGGTACGGCAATCAGCCATGCCGTGGTACGAGAAATGCCCCGGCTCACACGGAGCCGGGGCATTTCGAGCGGGAGGCGCGGTCAGACGCTGACGCCGTGCTGACGCAGGTAGGAGACCGGGTCGATGTCCGAGCCGTACTCGGGCGAGGTGCGGGCCTCGAAGTGCAGGTGCGGGCCCGTGGAGTTGCCGGTCGAGCCGGACAGACCTATCTGGTCGCCGGAGCCGACGCTCTGGCCGACCGAGACGCTGATCGAGGCGAGGTGGCCGTACTGGGTGTACGAACCGTCGTTCATCCGGATCACGACGTTGTTGCCGTACGCGCCGCCCCAGCCCGCCTCGACGACCGTGCCGGAGCCGACGGCGACGACGGAGGAGCCGGAGGACGCGTGGAAGTCGACGCCGGAGTGGCTGCCGGAGGACCACAGGGAGCCGCCGGACTTGTAGCTCGTGGAGACGTACGAGTCGGCGACCGGCAGGCGGAAGGTGTTGAGGCGCTTGCGCTCGGCCTCGCGGGCGGCGCGCTCGCGCTCCTCGCGCTCCTTCTTGGCCTTCGCCTCGGCCTTGCGCTTGATCTCGGCCTTGCGCTTGATCTCCGCCTGGCGCTCGGCCTCGGCCTGGTCCAGCACCTCCTGCTGCGCGAGGGCCTGGGCCTCGACCTGCGCGGTCAGGGTGCCTGCGGCGGAGTGGTCCAGCGCGACGGCGCGGATGGAGCCGGTGTCTTCCGCGGCCAGGTCCTGCTCGGCGGCGATGGCCTGCGGGGCCAGCGTTCCGATGACACCGGTCGTGGTGAGGGCGGCGACTCCGGCGATGTTGGCGCTCTTGCGCGACAGCACGGAGGGACGCCGGTGCTTCCCGGCGGCACGGGTGAACGCCATGGAGTGGCTGTTTCCTTTCCTTCCTTCTCGCCTACCGGGTTAGCTGACGGGTTCGGAGCAGGAAGGTCTCCTACGGGCCCCACCTGCCCGTGAAGGGCGATGGCGTCCGATTCACCCCAGGGACTGATTGGGTCCCCGGCTCCCCAGGCTCGCGCCTGACGGGGACTCGGCGATGACTGCCCGGTGCCGCGGTTGCGGCGCGCTCTGACGGACAGCCGGGTCGACGCTAAGCGGCCCTTCTTTCAATCACCAAACAGACGGCCGCTTTTGTGAAGGAGCCCACACGGCAGACAGGCAACCTCTCCAATAAACCGGACATAAAGGAGGACCCCGACGACTCGGAAGTCAACGGGGCCCCACTTGTCCTGCTTTTCACCGGTTGCCCGGGTGGCCTTGGATCGGTCTTTGATCGGTCAGCCGGTCAGCCGGTCAGTCGGTCAGTCAGCCCGTGACGACCGTGACCTCGCCGATGTTCAGCGCCCGTACGGGATCCGCGATCACCGAGGCGTCCCCGACCAGGACCGTGACCAGCCTGTCCACCGGGAAGGCGTTCACCACGGCGGCGGTGGCCTCCACGGTGCCGGTCGCGGCGAGCCGCGCGTACAGCTGGGCCTGGAAGTCGTCGGGCAGGTGCTGCTCGACCTGGTCGGCCAGCGTGCCCGCGACCGCCGAGGCCGTCTCGTACTTGAGCGGGGCCACCCCGACGAGGTTCTGCACGGCGACGTCACGCTCGGCGTCGGTGAGACCCCCGGCCGCCAGCGTCCGCAGGACCTTCCAGAGGTCGTCCAGGGCGGGCCCGGTCGACTCGGTGTCCACGGAGCCGCTGATGGCCAGCATGGCGGCTCCCGTGCCGTCCTCGGCGGAGCGCAGCACCTGGCCGAAGGCGCGCACGCCGTAGGTGTAGCCCTTCTCCTCGCGCAGGACGCGGTCCAGACGCGAGGTGAGGGTGCCGCCGAGGCAGTACGTGCCCAGCACCTGGGCGGGCCAGACGCGGTCGTGCCGGTCGGCGCCGATGCGGCCGATCAGGAGCTGCGTCTGGACCGCGCCGGGGCGGTCCACGATGACGACCCGTCCGCTGTCGTCGGCGGTGATCGGCGGCACCGGGCGCGGGGCCGCGGTGTTGCCCGTCCACTCCCCCAGCGTGTCGGCCAGGACGGCGTCCAGGTCGATGCCGGTGAGGTCGCCGACCACCACGGCCGTGGCGGTCGCCGGGCGGACGTGCGCCTCGTAGAAGGCGCGCACGGCCGCCGAGTCGATGTTCTTGACGGTCTCCTCGGAGCCCTGGCGGGGCCGCGACATGCGCAGGTCCGCGGGGAACAGCTCCTTGGAGAGCTGCTTGGCGGCCCGCCGGGAGGGGTTGGCCGCCTCGTGCGGGAGCTCGTCGAGCCGGTTGCGCACGAGGCGCTCGATCTCGCCGTCCGAGAACGCCGGGGCGCGCAGGGCGTCGGCGAGCAGCCCCAGCGCCTTCGGCAGCCGGGAGACCGGGACTTCGAGGGAGACCCGCACGCCCGGGTGGTCGGCGAACGCGTCGAGGGTGGCGCCGCAGCGCTCCAGCTCGGCGGCGAACTCCTCGGCGGAGTGCTTGTCGGTGCCCTCGGTGAAGGCGCGCGACATGATCGTGGCGACGCCGTCGAGGCCCTTCGGCTCGGCCTCCAGGGGCGCGGCGAGGAAGACCTCGACGGCCACCAGCTTCTGTCCCGGCCGGTCGCAGCGCAGCACCGTCAGGCCGTTGGGCAGCGCGCCGCGCTCGGGGGCCGGGAAGGCCCACGGGGTGGCGGGGCCCGCCTGCGGCTGCGGGTGGAACTGCATCTCGCTGATCACGGGTGCGGTGTCGCCCGTCGTGGCTGCGGTCTCCGTCACTGGTCCGCCCCTTCCTGCTGGTCCTGCTGGACTTCCTGTACGACATCGGCGTGCGCGGCGTCGGTGGGCTCCGCGAGGTCCGACTCCGCGGCGGCCAGCGGCTCGTACACCAGGACCCCACGGTTGTCGGGGCGCAGCCGCGCCTTCGCGACGGCCTGCACCTCCTCGGCCGTCACCTCCAGCACGCGCCCGACGGCGGTCAGGGCGAGCTGCGGGTCGCCGAACAGGACGGCGTACCGGCAGAGTTCGTCGGCGCGGCCCGCGACCGTGCCGAGCCGGTCCAGCCACTCGCGCTCCAGCTGGGCCTGGGCGCGCTCCATCTCCTCGGCCGTCGGGCCCTCGGCGGCGAACCGCGCGAGCTCCTCGTCGACGGCCGCCTCGATCTCCGGAATCTCCACGCCGCCCGACGTCTTGACGTCCAGCCAGCCCAGCGAGGGGGCCCCGGCCAGGCGCAGCATGCCGAAGCCCGCCGCGACGGCCGTCTGGTCGCGCCGTACGAGACGGTTGTGCAGCCGGGAGGACTCGCCGCCGCCGAGGACGGTGAGCGCCAGGTCGGCCGCGTCCGCCTCGCGGGTGCCGTCGCTGGGCAGCCGGTAGGCGGCCATCAGCGCCCGCGCGGGGACCTCTTCCTCGATCAGCTCGCGCAGTTCGCCGCCGATGACGTCGGGCAGCGAGCCGTCGCGCGGCGGCTGCTTGCCGTCGTGCGAGGGGATGGACCCGAAGTACTTCTCGACCCAGGCGAGCGTGGCCTCGGGGTCGATGTCGCCGACCACGGACAGCACCGCGTTGTTGGGCGCGTAGTACGTACGGAAGAAGGCGCGGGCGTCTTCGAGCGTCGCGGCGTCCAGGTCGGCCATCGAGCCGATGGGGGTGTGGTGGTAAGGGTGGCCCTCGGGGTACATGAGGGCGGTGAGCTTCTCGAACGCGGTGCCGTAGGGCACGTTGTCGTACCGCTGGCGGCGCTCGTTCTTGACGACGTCGCGCTGGTTCTCCATGGACTCGTCGTCGAGCGCGGTGAGCAGCGAGCCCATCCGGTCGGCTTCCAGCCACAGCGCCAGCTCCAGCTGGTGCGCGGGCATCGTCTCGAAGTAGTTGGTGCGCTCGAAGCTGGTGGTGCCGTTGAGCGAACCGCCGGCGCCCTGCACCAGCTCGAAGTGCCCGTTGCCGTGCACCTGGGCGGAGCCCTGGAACATGAGGTGCTCGAAGAGGTGTGCCAGGCCCGTGCGGCCCTTGACCTCGTGGCGCGAGCCGACGTCGTACCAGAGGCAGACCGCGGCGACCGGGGTCAGGTGGTCCTCGGAGAGGATCACCCGCAGACCGTTCGCAAGCCGGTGCTCGGTCGCTGTCAGGCCGCCGGAGCCGGCCTGCGTTGTGGCCGTGTGACCCATGGGCATGTACGTCCCTTCGATCGCGTATGAGACAAGTCCTGCAATTAAGTCCTGCCACTGTATGCAAGCGCACTGACAGTCCGCGAAGTTCCCGGTTCCACCACTCTTCTCGGGGACCCCTCCGCGGCTCTCCTCGGGGATGCCTCCGCGACCGCTACGGACGGGTCGAGGTCGGCGTTGTCAGTGCGGCGGTCCACAATGGTCCGCGTCAGCACCCCACGCGTCCCGCACCACCGATTCCGCAACCACCCCTTTGAACAGTGAGAAGGAGCCGCAGCGCGATGGCCCGCCGCAGCACGAAGACCCCGCAGCCGGACGAGGCGTTCGAGGAGAAGATCCTCGACGTCGACGTCGTCGACGAGATGCAGGGCTCCTTCCTTGAGTACGCGTACTCGGTGATCTACTCGCGCGCCCTGCCGGACGCGCGGGACGGTCTGAAGCCGGTGCACCGCCGCATCGTCTACCAGATGAACGAGATGGGCCTGCGCCCCGACCGGGGGTACGTGAAGTGCGCCCGGGTCGTCGGCGAGGTGATGGGCAAGCTGCACCCGCACGGCGACGCGTCCATCTACGACGCACTGGTCCGGATGGCCCAGCCCTTCTCCATGCGGCTGCCGCTGGTCGACGGACACGGGAACTTCGGCTCGCTGGGCAACGACGACCCCCCGGCCGCGATGCGTTACACCGAGAGCCGGATGGCCGACGCCGCGTCGCTGATGACGGAGTCGATCGACGAGAACACCGTCGACTTCAGCCCCAACTACGACGGCAAGGAGCGCGAGCCCGTCACGCTCCCGGCCGCGTACCCGAACCTCCTGGTCAACGGTGCCACCGGCATCGCGGTCGGCATGGCCACCAACATGCCCCCGCACAACCTGGGCGAGGTCGTGGCCGCCGCCCGCCACCTGATCAAGCACCCGGCCGCCGACCTCGAAACGCTGATGCGCTTCGTCCCCGGCCCCGACCTGCCGACCGGCGGCCGGATCGTCGGCCTCGCGGGCATCAAGGACGCGTACGAGAAGGGCCGCGGCACCTTCAAGATCCGCGCGAAGGCCGCCGTGGAGAACGTGACGGCGCGCCGCAAGGGTCTGGTCGTCACGGAACTGCCCTTCACGGTCGGCCCGGAGAAGGTGATCGCGAAGATCAAGGACCTGGTCGGCGCGAAGAAGATCCAGGGCATCGCGGACGTCAAGGACCTCACCGACCGCTCGCACGGCCTGCGCCTGGTCATCGAGATCAAGAACGGCTTCGTGCCGGAGGCCGTCCTCGAACAGCTCTACAAGCTGACGCCGATGGAGGAGTCCTTCGGCATCAACAACGTCGCCCTGGTCGACGGCCAGCCCCTCACGCTGGGCCTCAAGGAGCTCCTTGAGGTCTACCTCGACCACCGCTTCGAGGTCGTACGCCGTCGCAGCGAGTTCCGCCGCACCAAGCGCCGGGACCGGCTGCACCTGGTCGAGGGCCTGCTCGTCGCGCTCATCGACATCGACGAGGTCATCCGCCTCATCCGCTCCAGCGAGAACTCGGCGCAGGCCAAGGAGCGCCTGATCGAGCGCTTCGGCCTCTCCGAGATCCAGACCCAGTACATCCTGGACACCCCGCTGCGCCGCCTCACCAAGTTCGACCGCATCGAGCTGGAGTCGGAGCGCGACCGCCTCAACGGCGAGATCGACGAGCTGACCGGAATCCTCGAATCCGACGTGGAGCTGCGCAAGCTGGTCTCCACCGAACTGGCCGCCGTGGCGAAGAAGTTCGGCACCGAGCGCCGTACGGTCCTGCTGGAGTCCGGCGCTTCGGCGGTCGCCACCGTGCCGCTGGAGGTCCCGGACGACCCGTGCCGCGTCCTCCTCTCCTCCACCGGCCTGCTGGCCCGTACGCCCAACGGCGAGCCCCTGGCCCTGGACGACGCCCGCCGCACCAAGCACGACGTGATCGTCTCCGCCGTCCCCGCGACGGCCCGCGGCGACGTCGGCGCGGTCACCTCCTCCGGCCGTCTCCTGCGCCTGGCCGTCATCGACCTCCCCCAGCTCCCCGACACGGCCTCCGCCCCCAACCTCTCGGGCGGAGCCCCGGTCTCCGAGTTCCTCTCCCTGGAAGCGGACGAGACCCTGATCTGCCTCACCACCCTCGACGAGTCCTCCCCCGGTCTGGCGATCGGCACGGAGCAGGGCGTGGTGAAGCGCGTGGTCCCCGACTACCCCTCCAACAAGGACGAGCTGGAGGTCATCTCCCTCAAGGACGGCGACCGCATCGTCGGCGCGCGGGAACTGCGTACGGGCGAGGAGGACCTCGTCTTCATCACGGACGACGCCCAACTCCTGCGCTACCAGGCCGCGCAGGTCCGTCCGCAGGGCCGCCCGGCAGGCGGCATGGCGGGCATCAAGCTGTCCGCGGGCGCGAAGGTGATCTCCTTCACCGCCGTCGACCCGGCCGCCGACGCCGTGGTCTTCACGGTGGCGGGCTCGAAGGGCACCTTGCTGGGCGACGCGGAATCCTCCGCCAAGCTCACCCCGTTCGACCAGTACCCGCGCAAGGGCAGGGCCACGGGCGGCGTCCGCTGCCAGCGGTTCCTGCGCGGCGAGGACGTCCTGATGCTGGCCTGGGCGGGAGCGGCCCCGGCCAGGGCCGCCCAGCAGAACGGCTCACCGGTCGAACTCCCGGAGATCGACCCGCGCCGCGACGGCTCGGGCACCCCGCTGCCGCAGCAGGTCGCCGCGCTGGCGGGCGCGGTGTAGGGAGCACCCTGCGGGCCGGGCGCCGACTTCGTCGCGCCCGGCCCGCCCCTCTACAGCGCCTGCGACCCGTCCGCTTCCCGCCCACCCTCCTCGTCTTCCTGCACTTCCTGCGCTTCCCGCACTTCCTGTACGTAGCGCAGCACGCCCCACATGGCGCGTTCACCGGGAGTGTCCTTACCGGGCGCGAGGTCCCGCGCACTCGGCTCCGCCACACACTCGCCGAGCCGCTCCCGCAGCGCCGCGCCGTCCGTGCCCGACCCGATCAGCACGAGCTGCGTGAGCCGCTCCTCGCCGTCCCCCCACGCCTCCGGGTAGAACCGCAGGAACCGCCCCACCGCATGCACCGCGTACCGGTTCCGCGCATCGGCCGCGCCGAAGTCGACGTACCCCTTGATCCGGTAGAGCCCTTCGGGCCGCGCGTCGAGGAACGCCATGAGCCGCGCCGCGTCCATCGGCACCTCGGACACGAACTCCACGCTCTCGTACGCGGCGTGCAGATGCCCGGAGTGATCGTCCCCCTCCCCCGCTTCGGCCTCCGCCCTCAGATCCTCGAAACTCAACTGCCACCCGTCTTGCCGGTGCTGGTCGTCGCTCCGCCGGTTGAAGAGAACCTCCGGATCGATCCGCCCGTACTCGGCGGAGATCAGGGTCCCCTCCCCGAGCCCGCCCAACTCCGCCTTGAGCGCGGCGAGCTCCCCCTCCGCCACCCGGTCGGTCTTGTTGAGCACGACCAGATCGGCGATCGCCAGGTGCCGCACGATCTCCGGATGCCTCTTTCGCGTCGCCGCGAACTCCGCCGCGTCCACGACCTCGACCAGCCCCCCGTACACGACGTACGGGCTCTCACTGGCGAGCACCATCTTCACGAGTTCCTGCGGTTCGGCCAGCCCGCTCGCCTCGATGACGATGACGTCGATCCCGGCCCCGGGCTCCGCGAGCTTCTCCAGGTACACATCCAGCTCGCTGGCGTCGACGGCACAGCACAGACACCCGTTCCCGAGCGAAACGGTGCTGTCCCCCAGCTGTCCGGCCACCGCCATCGCATCGATTTCGATCGCCCCGAAGTCATTGACGATCGCCCCGATCCGGGTGCCGCGACTCCGCTTGAGCAGATGATTGAGCAGAGTCGTCTTGCCCGATCCCAGGAATCCTGCGAGGACGACGACGGGAATCTGTTGCGTGGACATCCCCCGATCGTAAAGGAGCCCCCTCCCCGGCCTGCCGGGCGGCGAGCGGTTGTCGGCGGCGCACACCGGGCACACATTCGATATGGCGTGCTTTTGTTCGAGGAATCGTTCCTTCTGTGCGCCGTCTCTCCGCCTCCCACTGGCCGGGACCACCCGCCACCCTGGAAGCCGGAGTTCGGGGGTGGGGCAGGTCATGATCGCGCACGGATGCCGCCGGCACAGGGTGCCGGTAACCGGAATCGCCTACGCCGCGACGTCAGCCGCAGCATGCGCGGCATTTCTCGCACAACTCGCGCAACGCAGATATATGCAACGCCGTATCGAACTCGCGGACAAGCACCGGCTCCAATTCGACTTGCTCTGCAAGGCGATGGACGATCCGGAACTGGCTGCCGTACTCGATACGTACGACGAGGAGATCCCCACCGGCAGGCAACGCCAGTTCCTCCTCGCCAACGCGCTCTACGGCAACCTGCTGCACGCGTACCGCCTCGGCACCATCGACACCTCCGAGACGCTCGCGCACCTCCGGGGGATCTCCCAGAGCGCGATCTTCCGGGACTACTGGGACGCCACCCGGCACCACAGGGAGGCCCTGCCCGCCACGTCCCAGGAGCGGACCCTCGCCGCGATGGTGGACACCGTCGTCGCTCGCGCGAGTGAGGAACGTGATCGATGGTGGGTCACCTGAGCGAATAAATTTCGCTCGAAATAGTGGACCTTCAGACAGAATTGACGACGGCAGCCCACAGAGCGGAATCTGCATGGGCATGCACGGTGGGGAATTTACTCCCTACAGGAATGGGCCCCGTCAATGATCAAACGCAGGATCGGCGCATCTCCTCGCGAACGCGGGAGCATGTCAGGCCAGACCTGTCCGGACATCTTCGAGCTGAACGACGGGAATTTCGCCGTCATCGGCACCGATCTCACGGACACTCTCGACGGGGCCCTGCCGTCCGACGCAGGCCGTGCCGACTACGAGCGGATCGTCGTCATCACCCGCGAAACCCTGATCAGGGCGAAGGCCGACATCCCGGACGCGTAGCTCCCGTCCGGTACGGAGGCCGCCGCACCTCCGTACCGGACGCGCCGCACGGCCCGCGTCCCCGTACGTCTACGGTGCGTACCCATGCGCATCTCCTGGCCCCAGCGCGTCGTCTCCCAGTTCCTCCTGCTGCAACTGGCGATCGCCACCGGCATCACCGTCCTCGCCACCGGCCTCTTCCTCGCCCCCCTCGGCGCGCAGCTCGACGACCAGGCGATGCGGCGGGCGCTGGCCATCGCCCAGACCACCGCGTCCCCCCACGTCGCACGGACCCTGCTCGACTCCCCCGCCGCGCCGGGTGGCCCCGTGCAGGCGGAGGCCGAGCGGATCAGGCGGTCGACCGGGGCCGAGTACGTCGTGATCATGGACCGGCGGGGCGTCCGCTGGTCGCACACCGCCACCGACCGCATCGGCCGGGTCGTCTCCACCAACCCCAGCGACGCCCTGGCGGGACGCGAGGTCATGGAGATCGACAGCGGCACCCTCGGCCCCTCCGCGCGCGGCAAGGTTCCCCTGCACGACGGGACCGGCCGCATCGTCGGCGCGGTCTCCGTCGGCATCGAGTACGACAGCGTCCGCGCCCGCCTCCTCGCCGCGATCCCCGGCCTGCTGGCGTACGCGGGCGGAGCACTCGCCATCGGCGCCCTGGCCGCCTACCTCATCTCGCGCAGGCTCCAGCGCCAGGTGCACGACCTGGCCTTCTCGGACATCGCCGCCCTGCTCGCGGAGCGCGAGGCCATGCTGCACGGCATCCGCGAGGGCGTCGTGGCCCTGGACCCGGCGGGCCGGGTGCGGCTGGTCAACGACGAGGCGCGTCGCCTCCTGGGCATCGGCGACGAGGCGGCGGGCCGCCCGCTGGACGAGGTCCTGGGCGAGGGCCGCACGGCGGACGTCCTCGCGGGACGGGTGTCAGGCGAAGACCTGCTGACCGTACGGGGCCCCCGAGTGCTGGTCGCCAACCGCATGCCCACCGACGACGGCGGCGCCGTGGCCACCCTGCGCGACCGCACCGAACTGGAGCAGCTGGGCCGCGAACTGGACTCCACCCGGGGCCTGATCGACGCCCTGCGCGCCCAGGACCACGAGCACGCCAACCGGATGCACACCCTCCTGGGCCTCCTGGAACTCGGCATGCACGAGGAGGCGATGGAGTTCGTGACGGAGGTGGCGGGAGTACACCGGGCGACGGCCGAGGAGTTCACCGAACGCGTCCACGACCCGCTCCTCGCGGCCCTGCTGGTCGGCAAGTCGACGGTCGCGGCGGAGCGCGCTGTGGTGCTGCGCCCGGCGGCGGAGACGATGCTGCCCGACCGTCTGATCGACCCGCGCGGACTGGTCACGGTGGTCGGCAACCTGGTGGACAACGCACTGGACGCGGCGGCCGGTTCGCCCGACGCGTTCGTGGAGGTGGCGCTGTACGCCCGCGGCCGGGAGGTGGTCCTCCGCGTCACGGACAGCGGCCCCGGGGTGCCGCCCGCCCACCGCGAGTCGATCTTCACGGAAGGCTGGACGACGAAGGAACCCCCGTCCCACGGCAGACGGGGCCTGGGCCTGGCCCTCGTACGACGCCTCGCCGAACGGCACGGCGGCAGCGCCCGAGTCACCCAAGCCCCGGGCGGCGGCGCCGAGTTCACGGTCGTCCTCCCAGAAGCCCTGTCCGGCCCCTAAGCCGCCCCCGCCCCCGTCAGGGCCCGCACCTCCGTCTCCGCGTGCCTCGCCTCGTCCGGTTCGTCGCCGGACATCACCGTCCCCAGCCACCCCGCCAGGAACCCCAGCGGAATCGACACCAACCCCGGGTTCTGCAACGGGAAGTACTGAAAGTCGGCCCCGGGGAACAGCGATTCCGGACTCCCCGAGACCACCGGCGAAACGATCACCAGCAGCACCGCAGGCCCGAGCCCCCCGTACACCGCCCACACCGCCCCCCGTGTCGTGAACCCCCTCCAGAACAGCGAGAACAGCAGTACCGGCAGATTCGCCGAAGCCGCCACCGCGAACGCAAGACCCACCAGGAACGCCACGTTCAGGTCCTTGGCCAGCAGCCCCAGCGCGATCGCCACCACGCCGATCCCTCCGGCCGCGACCCTCGCCACCGCCACCTCGCTGTACGGCTTGCCCCGCTTGCTCCTGCTGCGCAGCGACGCGTACAGGTCGTGGGCGACGGAGGCCGAGGAGGCCAGGGTGATTCCGGCGACGACGGCGAGGATCGTCGCGAAGGCGACTGCGGCGACGACCGCGAAGAGAACCGTTCCTCCTGTGGAACCCGCGCCCCCGCCCACCTCATGGGCCAGCAGCGGAACCGCCGTGTTGCCCGCCGCGTTCGACGCCCGCACCGTGTCGGAGCCGAGCAGGGCCGCCGCGCCGAAGCCGAGGACGATCGTCATCAGGTAGAAGCTGCCGATCAGCCCGATCGACCAGATCACCGAACGGCGCGCGGCCCGCGCCGTGGGCACGGTGTAGAAGCGGGACAGGATGTGCGGCAGCCCCGCCGTGCCGAGCACGAGGGCGAGTCCGAGGCTGATGAAGTCGAGGCGCGCGGTCCAGTCGCCGCCGTACTTGAGCCCGGGCGCGAGGAAGTCGAGACCGTGCCCGCTGCGCGCGGCGGCGGTGGTCAGCAGCTGGTTGAAGTCGCCCCCGAAGCGCACCAGGACCAGGACCGTCAGGGTCAGCGCCCCCGCCATCAGCAGGACCGCCTTGACGATCTGGATCCAGGTGGTGGCCCGCATCCCGCCCAGGGTCACGTAGATGACCATCAGCGCACCGACTCCGACGACCGTCCAGGTCTGCGCCGCCCCGCTGCTCCCGCCGAGCAGCAGCCCCACCAGGGATCCGGCCCCCACCATCTGCGCCACCAGGTACAGCACGGACACCGTCACCGAGGACGTCCCCGCCGCGATCCGCACGGGCCGCTCGCGCATCCGCGAGGCGACGACGTCGGCGAGGGTGAACCGGCCGCAGTTGCGCACCAGTTCCGCCACCAGGAACAGCACGACGAGCCAGGCCACCAGGAACCCGACGGAGTAGAGCATCCCGTCGTAGCCGTACAGGGCGATGAGGCCGGAGATGCCGAGGAAGGACGCGGCGGACATGTAGTCGCCCGCGATGGCGAAACCGTTCTCCATGGGGCTGAAGAGGCGTCCGCCGACGTAGAACTCCTCGGCCGAGCCGTGCCGGTTGCGGCTCACCCACGTGGTGATGGCGAGCGTCGTCGCGACGAAGGCGCTGAACAGGAGCAGTGCCAGGGTCTCGTGGCCGTGATTCACCTGCTGGCCCCTCCCGTCTCGGTCAGCCTGGTCAACTCCTGGGTGTCCCAGCGCAGTTCGAGCGCGGCCCGGTCCCTGCGGAGCCGGGCGTGCCGGGCGTACGCCCAGGTCAACAGGAAGGTGGAGAGGAACTGGCCGAGGCCCGCGACCATCGCCACGTTGACCGCCCCCGCCACCGGCCGGGCCATCAGGGCGGGTGCGGCGGTGGCGGCGACGACGTACGCGACGTACCAGGCGAGGAAGGCGAGGGTCGCGGGGACGACGAACCGCCGGTAGCGGCTGCGCACCTGCTGGAAGGCGGGGCTGCGCTGCACTTCGAGGTAGATCTCGGCGGCGCTGGGACCGTGTTCCGGGGCGGCGCTCTGGTGCGGCACGGCGGGCGACCCGGCTCCCGCGCCGTCGAGTTCCCCCCAGCCGGAGGCGAGCGCGTCGTACCACGGATCGTCGAACCGCATCGCTGCGGCGTCGCGCCCTTCGTGCTTCTCCACCGAACAACTCTCCTTGTCCGCGGCCGGACTGGTCCGCGCGCCCCAGGATGGGCAGACCGGAGAGATCCTCGGATCGGCAATCCCCTCTCTTCACCCCATTAGGTGACGTCTGCTCCCGGCGGGTCCGTGGGTTCCGTACGGGGCGGCCTGGCGAGGCCCTGCCGGTAGGCGTAGCGGACGGCCTGCGCGCGGTCCCGCACGCCGGTCTTCGCGAAGAGGTTGTTGATGTGCGTCTTCACCGTGGCGGGCCCGATCCGCAGGGCCCGCGCGATCTCCGCGTTGGGCAGCCCCTCCGCGATCAGCTCCAGCACCTCGGCCTCGCGGGGCGTGAGCCCGTCCGGCAGTTCGACGGGACCCGGGCCTCCGGCCGCCCCGTACATCAGGGAGGGGGGAGCGGTGACCTGCTCCAGGAGCCTGCGCTGCACCCCGGCCGAGAGCCCCGCCTGCCCGGACATCACGTCCCGCACCGCCCGGAGGATCTCCTCGCCGTCCGCGTCCTTGGTGAGGTAGCCGCGCGCGCCCGCCCGCAGCGCGGGGAAGAGCCAGTCGTCGTCGGCGTACGTCGTCAGCACGACCACCTGCGTGGCGGGATGCCCAGCCCGGATGCGCCGGGTCGCCTCCACCCCGTCGCAGCGGGGCATCCGCAGGTCCATCAGCACCACGTCAGGACCGTACCGGCCGACCAGCTCGACGGCCTCCTCGCCGTCCCGCGCCGATCCGACCACCTCGATGCCGGGCAGCAGCCCCAGCAGCAGCACGATCCCCTCGCGCACCATCGCCTGGTCGTCGACGACCAGCACCCGGACCGCGCCTGCGCCGTCAGGGGCCCCGCCGACTCCGTACCCGCTCACACCGGCATCCGCAGCCGCACCACGAACCCCTTCCCCTCGGGCCCCGCTTCCAGCGTGCCCCCGAACGATTGCGCCCGCTCCCTCATCCCCACCAGACCGTACCCGCCGCCGGTCCCCGCCAGCTCGCCCTGCGCGTCCGGCCGGCCCGAGTCCCGTACCTCCAGGGCCACTTCACCCGGCCGGTAGTCGAGCACGATCCGCGTCGCGGCCCCCGGCGCGTGCTTGCGTACGTTGGTCAGGGCCTCCTGGGCCACCCTGCGCAGCGCCTGGGAGGCGTCCGCGGCAAGCTTCCGGGGCTCCCCCGTGACCCGCACCTCGGCCCGTACGTCTGCCGGGTCCATGGCCGCCAGCTCCCGCAGGTACTCCTCGACGGGGGCCGAGTCGCCGCGCAGCGCCGAGAGCGCCTGACGGGCCTCCGCGAGCCCCTCGCGGGCCATCCTGCGGGCGTCGACTACCCGTTCCAGCACCCCGTCCCTGAACGGTCCCTCGGGCTCCCTCTCGACGAGCAGGCGGGCCGCCTCCAGGTGGACCATCTGGGCGGAGAGGCTGTGCGCGAGGACGTCGTGCATCTCCCGGGCGATACGGGCCCGTTCGGCGAGTGCGGCGGACTCGGCCTCGGCGGCGCGGACGGCCCTCTCCTGCCGCAGCTGCAGGAATCCGGAGCCCCGGGCCTGCGCGTCCAGCCGCAGCATGTACCCGGTGACCAGGACGATGAAGCTCACGATCGCCCCCTCGCGGAGGCTGACCCGCCCCAGCAGCCCGAGCGTGGTCACCAGCGCGGCCCCCACCGGAACCGCGACCGCCAGCGGCAGCCGCACCATCGCCTGCACCACGCAGACCACCAGCAGGATGCCCCCCGCCATGGTCGCGCCCACCGCGTGCGCCCCCACGGCCAGCAGCGCGACGCCCCCGAGCACCCCGAGCGAGGCCGGCAGCCGGTGCCGCAGGGTCAGCCGGTCGTACAGTTCGGCGGCCCCGGTGACCGCGGCCAGCGCGAGCGGCGGCACCACGACGGCGACCCCGTCGAAGACGTCGGCCCCGTACGCCTCCCAGAGGAGCCAGCCGCCGATGCCCAGCCACATGGTCAGGTCGATGGCCATCCGCATCCGGGGCACTCCGATCCGCGACATGGCCTCCTCGGAGGGCCAGGCGGTGAATCCGCCGCTCGACGGCGTCGTCTGCGTGTCCATGCTCCGACGTTACGGAGCCGGACGCCCCCGCGAATCGGAGCGTGGGTGGAGCTTCGCGCTCCACCCACGGGTTGACACAGCGGCAGCGACCGTGCGGATCAGGCGTCGATCCGCGACCTGTCCAGCGTCGCCGCCGCGCTGGTGATGAACTCCTTGCGCGGCGCGACCTCGTTGCCCATGAGCAGGTCGAAGACGCCCTCGGCCGACTCCAGGTCCCCGATGTTGATCCGGCGCAGCGTGCGGTACCTGGGGTCGAGCGTGGTCTCCGCGAGCTGGTCGGCGTCCATCTCGCCGAGGCCCTTGTAGCGCTGGATGTCGTCCTTGTACCGGACGTTCTTGCGCTGGAACTCCAGCAGCGTCTGCCGCAGCTCGTTGTCCGAGTACGTGTAGACGTACTTGTCCTGGCCCTTCTTGGGCTGGACCAGCTCGATCCGGTGCAGCGGCGGAACCGCCGCGAACACGCGCCCCGCCTCCACCATCGGACGCATGTACCGCTGGAACAGCGTCAGCAGCAGGATGCGGATGTGCGCGCCGTCGACGTCGGCGTCGACGAGGAGCACGATCTTGCCGTAGCGCGCGGCGTCGATGTCGAAGGTCCGGCCGGACCCCGCTCCTATGACCTGGATGATCGCGCCGCACTCGGCGTTCTTCAGCATGTCCGAGACGGACGCCTTCTGAACGTTGAGGATCTTGCCCCGGATCGGCAGGAGCGCCTGGAACTCGGAGTTCCGCGCCAGCTTGGCCGTACCGAGCGCGGAGTCCCCCTCGACGATGAAGAGCTCGCTGCGCTCCACGTCGTCGCTGCGGCAGTCCGCCAGCTTCGCGGGCAGCGAGGAGGACTCCAGGGCCGTCTTCCGGCGCTGGGCGTCCTTGTGCTGGCGGGCCGCGATGCGGGTCCGCGCGGCGGCGACGATCTTGTCCAGCACCGAGCGGGCCTGCGCCTTGGCGTCGCGCTTGGTGGAGGTCAGGAAGCCCTTGAGCTCCTTGGCGACCACGTTGGCGACGATGCGGTTGGCGGCGGAGGTGCCCAGCACTTCCTTGGTCTGACCCTCGAACTGCGGCTCCGCGAGCCGTACGGTCACGACCGCGGTGAGGCCCTCCATGGCGTCGTCCTTGACGACGTCGTCCTCGGCGACGCGCAGCAGCTTGGCGGAGCGGAGCGTCTCGTTCACCGTCTTGGTGAGGGAGCGCTCGAAGCCGGAGACGTGGGTGCCGCCCTTGGGGGTGGCGATGATGTTCACGAAGGACTTGACCGTGGTGTCGTACCCGGTGCCCCAGCGCAGCGCGATGTCCACGGCCAGTTCGCGGGTGACCTCGGTGGGCGTCATGTGGCCGCGGTCGTCCAGGACCGGGACGGTCTCCTTGAAGGTTCCCGTCCCGCTGAGCCGCATGACGTCGCAGATCGCCTTGTCCTGCGCGAGGTACTCGCAGAACTCGCTGATGCCGCCGTCGAAGCGGAACGTCTCTTCGCTCTTGCCGACACCTTCCAGGTCCCGCTCGTCGCGGACGACGATGGTCAGTCCCGGCACCAGGAAGGCCGTCTGCCGGGCGCGCTGGTAGAGCGTGTCCAGGGAGAGCTTGGCGTCCTTGAGGAAGATCTGGCGGTCCGCCCAGTAGCGCACGCGGGTACCGGTGCGGCCCTTGGGGACCCGCTTGCCCTTGCGGAGCCCGTTACCCGGGTCGAAGGGGGCGTCGGGGCCCGACTCGGTGAAGATGCCGGGGACGCCCCGGCGGAAGCTGATCGAGTGCGTGACGCTGCGGTCGACCTCGACGTCGAGTCGGGCGGAGAGCGCGTTCACCACGGAGGCGCCCACGCCGTGCAGACCGCCGGAGGCGGCGTACGAGCCGCCGCCGAACTTGCCGCCCGCGTGCAGCTTGGTCAGCACGACCTCGACGCCGGACAGGCCCGTCTTGGGCTCGACGTCGACCGGGATGCCCCGGCCGTTGTCCTGGACCTCGACGGAGCCGTCCTGGTGGAGGATCACCTCGATGCGGTCGCAGTGGCCGCCGAGGGCCTCGTCGACGGAGTTGTCGATGATCTCCCAGAGGCAGTGCATCAGGCCGCGGCTGTCGGTGGACCCGATGTACATGCCGGGACGCTTGCGGACCGCCTCAAGACCTTCGAGGACGAGCAGGTGCCGCGCGGTGTAATTGGAACCGTCACGGTCCGCGCCGCTCAGCAGTGCGGTGGACGGGACGGTCGTATCGGCGGTCACGCGGTTCGCTCCTCGCTGAATTTCAAATGGGCCCCGATGGGGTACGGGGTCGGCGTCGTTCGCCGCTCAGAGGGTAACGGGGCCTGGTAGAGCGGGTGTAACGCCACCCTCGGGAAAACTCATGCTAGTCCAGGGGCGTACACATGTTCGATCCCTCGATGGAGTGAAGCACATGTCACGTTCCCTTCCGGGCATGAACCATTTAGGCTCCGGGCACGTCCTCATGAACAACCCGGCAATCCAGCCGGCGGGACGCCCCACCAAGACAAGCCAGCAACGCGAAACCGTAAAGCGACGCAATACGGCTCATTCGCCGCCAACCGGCAACAGACAACCACTCCGGAAGACCTTCGGAAGAAGTTTCAAGGAAAAGCCACGAGCGGGAACGTTTTCGGCCTGGTTGGATGTTGACCCTGGTACGACAGCTCGTCGAGCTAGAGAAGAGGCGACGTGACTACTGTTCTGACCCCCGCGAGCCCCCTGACGGCCGCTGACCGATGCGACCGCTGCGGCGCCCAGGCATATCTGCGCGTTCTCCTGGCCAGCGGCGGCGAACTGCTCTTCTGCGCCCACCACGGTCGCAAGTTCGAGCCCGAGCTCAAGAAGATCGCCGCGGAAATACAGGATGAGACGGACCGGCTGACGGTCACGCCTGCGTCCACAGAGGACGACGAACGCTGACGCCCTGAGAGCGTCCACGACGAGCCGAGGACCGGAGCCAGACCGGTCGACGGGCGGTGTCCCCCGGGTGTGCGGGGAACACCGCCCGTTCTCGCACCCGAACACCCCCGCCCCCCTCGCTTCCCTCGCCCCCTTGGGCGGCATGGCCGCTCGCCTAGCCTCCTTGGGCGGCGGAGGCGGAACGGGCGGGCAAGGGGGCGGCCCCTCTCGCTCCGGGCCCACCCCGGAGCACCCCCGCCCCACCCCGGCGCCGCCCGCACCTTGCAAGCCCCGCCAAGGGGCCCACACGCCCCACCACCGCCCGTTCAGCCCCACCCCGCCCACCGGGACCCTTTCGGACCCGATCGGCCCCCTGAGCACCACCGCACGAGCCCTCAGCCCCTCGGCCCCTCAGACCTGCCCTCCCAGCGCCCCCTCCAGCGCCGACACCCGCGTGTACACCCCAGGGCTCTCCGCCTGCCCACACCCACTCCCCCACGACACGAGCCCGATCAGCCGCCCCCGCGCCACCAGCGGCCCCCCGCTGTCGCCCTGACAGGCGTCGTGACCCCCCTCCGGATCCCCCGCACACAGCATCGTGGCCGGAAGATACGTTCCGTCGAGATTGCCGGGATACGCCCGTACGCACGCCGCGTCGGGCAGCACCCGCACCCGTGTGGCCCGCAGCGACGTCGCGTACGCCCCGCCCCCCGTGGTGTCGCCCCAGCCGTAGACCGTGGCCCCCGTCCCCGGATCGGTCAGGCCGCCGTCCGCCGTGGCCAGCCGGATCACGTACGCATCGGGCAGTGCCGCCGCCAGGGTGAGCACGGCCACGTCCCCGGAGTTCGACACCGGGTCGTACGAGGGGTTCACCCATACCTTCTGCACGGCGACCTCCCGCCCGCCGGACCCGCGCAGCTCCCCGCGCCCCGCGATGACCTTCAGGTCCGGCACCTCGTTCAGCGGTACGCCGAGCACGTCCCGGCCCAGGCAGTGCGCCGCGGTCACGACCTTGGTCGGCGCCACCACCACTCCCCCGCAGAACTGTCCCGCCCGCGTACCTCCGAATCGGTCACGGCTGGCCACCGCCACCGCCCACGGGCTGTCCGCCGCCTTCACGGTCTGGCCCCCTATGACCACGCCGTCGGCGGCTGCCGTTCCGGGCGCCGCGAGGGGCAGCCCGGCCATGGCAGCGGTCAGGGCGAGGGCCCCCGTCAGCGATCTGGTGCTGGGTCGACGCATACGTCCTCCTGACTCAGGGGTGAACTCCGCACACCCAGAGTCATCCAGCCCAGAACGCCCCGCACCCTCGCGCCGCCTGCCCGAGGCGATCCCCCCGCCCCCGCGCACGGCCCGCACCCGGACGTGCAGCGGGCCCGGACCCCGTACGCGAACGCACGCGAGGGACCCGGGCCCGGAGGCGGTCTTCGCACGTCAGTCCAGGTAGTCGCGCAGCACCTGCGAGCGCGAGGGATGGCGCAGCTTGGACATCGTCTTGGACTCGATCTGGCGGATGCGCTCACGCGTCACGCCGTAGACCTTGCCGATCTCGTCGAGGGTCTTCGGCTGGCCGTCGGTGAGGCCGAAGCGCATGGACACGACACCGGCCTCGCGCTCGGACAGGGTGTCGAGGACCGAGTGGAGCTGCTCCTGGAGGAGCGTGAAGCTCACCGCGTCGGCCGGGACCACGGCCTCCGAGTCCTCGATGAGGTCGCCGAACTCGCTGTCGCCGTCCTCGCCCAGCGGCGTGTGCAGCGAGATCGGCTCGCGGCCGTACTTCTGGACCTCGACGACCTTCTCGGGGGTCATGTCGAGTTCCTTGGCCAGCTCCTCCGGGGTGGGCTCGCGGCCCAGGTCCTGGAGCATCTGGCGCTGGACGCGGGCCAGCTTGTTGATGACCTCGACCATGTGCACCGGGATGCGGATGGTGCGCGCCTGGTCGGCCATCGCGCGGGTGATCGCCTGGCGGATCCACCACGTCGCGTACGTCGAGAACTTGTAGCCCTTGGTGTAGTCGAACTTCTCGACGGCGCGGATCAGACCGAGGTTGCCCTCCTGGATGAGGTCCAGGAACAGCATGCCGCGGCCCGTGTAGCGCTTGGCGAGGGAGACGACCAGACGGAGGTTGGCCTCCAGGAGGTGGTTCTTGGCGCGCCCCCCGTCCTGGGCGATGATCTCCAGCTCGCGCTTGAGCTTGGGGGCGAGCTTGTCGGAGTTGGCGAGCTTGTCCTCGGCGAACAGGCCCGCCTCGATGCGCTTGGCGAGCTCGACCTCCTGCTCCGCGTTGAGGAGGGGGACCTTGCCGATCTGCTTGAGGTAGTCCTTGACCGGGTCGGCGGTGGCACCGGCGACCGCGACCTGCTGCGCGGGGGCGTCGTCCTCGTCGTCGTCGGAGAGCACGAACCCCTTCGACTCGCCGCTCTCGCCGCCCTCAGCGCTCTCCTCGTCGTCGCCCGCCTTGGCCCGGGTCTCCTCGGCCGGCTCGTCGCCGTCCGCGGACTCGTCCTTCTTGGCCGTGGACTTCCTCGCCGCGGTCTTCTTGGTGGTGGTCTTCTTCGCCGTGGCCTTCTTGGCCGTCGTCTTCTTCGCGGCGGCCTTCCCGGCCGGGGCGGCGGCCTCGTCGACGACGACGTCGACGGAGTCCGCGACGGGCGCGGCGGCGGCAACTGTCTTGGGGGCGGCGGCACTTGCCGCGAAGGTCCGGGGCACGGTCCGCTGGACCGGGCTCTTCTGCACCGGGCTCTTCGCCGCAACGCTCTTGCGGGCGCGCTTCGGCGGCTCCGCGGCAGTGACCATCAGCATCACACCCTCTTCCTCAAGGATCTGGTTGAGGCTGCGCAGGACGTTCTTCCACTGGGTCGGCGGAATCCGGTCAGCCTCGAATGCCCGACGCACGTCGTCGCCGGCGATCTGCCCATCAGCCTTTCCCCGCTCGATGAGCGCCAACACAGACTCGGACTCGGCGATCTCCGGCGGGAGCGTACGGGATGTGCTGGCCGACACGAACAACCTCTCGGAACGATGGAAATGGCGTCCGGCCCCGCCCGCTGAAGGGCCTGAGCCGACGACCACCGGCTGGGGAGACGCACCGGCGGACCGGGCGAGAACCGGGAACCGTCTGCGATGCCGCGAGCGGCCTCCGCATTCCCTCCTCGGCTGTCACCTCTTAGGTCATCGCGGGATCCGACGGAGTGTTACGCCTCAATCTTGGTGGCCCGAGTCACAGGCGGGCGCGGTGAACGCCCGCACAGGGGGCGGGTGCCCACAACCGTGTCGCCGAACCCGAGGGGTCCGGCGACACGGTGGGAAGTGCGGCCGCGCACGGCGCGGCAGGTGAAGTGCTGTCTGCGGTACGGAGAAGGAGCGGCCGGGGCGGGGTCGCGTCAGTGCTCGCGCGGAGCCGGAACGACGCGCTCCACCTCCGGGTGGACGGTGAGGAGTTGGCGCATCGCGGCCTCGGCCCCGGAACCGTCGCCCGCCGCGAGCGCGTCGGCGATCCGGGCGTGGTGGGAGAGGGAGACATCGGTGGGGCGGTCGCAGCCGAAGATCGGCCCGCCGGACACCTGAAGGGCCGAGGAGACGATGCCGGAGAGGTGCTCCAGCATGCGGTTGCCGGCGAGCTGGATGAGCAGGGAGTGGAATTCGGCATCGGCCCTGGAGAAGGTGAGGGAGTCGCCCTGGGCGAGGGCGTGCCCCATGATCTCCACCATGTCGCCGATGCGCTGCTGCACGTCGTCGCGCCCGTGCCCGGCGGCGAGCCTGGCCGCGAGCGGCTCGATCGTCCAGCGCAGTTCCGCGAGTTCGCGCCGCTGGTCGTCGCGCTGGGGGCCGAAGGCACGCCATTCGATGATGTCGGGGTCGAGCAGGTTCCAGTCGCTGACCGGTCGGACCCTGGTGCCCACATTGGGGCGCGCACTGACCAGACCCTTGGCCTCCAGGACGCGGAGCGACTCGCGGACAACGGTGCGGGACACCTCGAACCGCTGGCCGATCTCCTCCGGCACGAGCGGGCGGTCGGCACCGAGGTCGCCGGAAACGATCATCTGGCCGAGCTGCTGGACGAGTTGGCCGTGCAGCCCGCGGCCACGGTTGCCCGCCGCGCGGCGACCGACCCGGCCGAGGTCGGATTCGGGACTGTCCCAGCCGAGGGGACCGACGCGATCGGCGCCGGACACCTCCGCGTAGGGGTAGCGGTCGAGGTCGCCGGGACCGGCGAGACCTGAGTCGACGGAACGGGCGGCGGTCATCATGGTGTGCGCAAGGGTACTCACGGATGAGTTGTCGGCGTACGGCTCCTGCCCCTTGAGGTCTTTGGTGAAAAGCACACGAAAGGGTGATCACCGCCCCCTCTCCAATTGACGCCTTATCGGAAAGAAATGGGCGTCCTAGGGGGAGTTGCGGGCGATGTGACGCCTCATCGTCAGGATGCGGTCACCAACGGGCCTTGCGGCGAAGGCCGGTGAGCAGATACGTGCACAGGAGCACAGGGAGCGACAACGCCAGGGCCGCGCCGACGGGTTGGGCGAGGAGCCGCATCGTGGCCAGCAGCAACTGGTCCGCCTCGGCCGGAATCCCGATCCAGATCAGCTCCCGCAGCCTGCCCGGGAGTCCGACCATCGAACGCGCTGCCGGGCCGGTGAGCAGGTGCTGCACGGCGGGGGCGACGACGACCGGCACCGCGAGCACGGCGGCCAACCCCGCCGCGGCGACCCGGAAGACCCCCGCGCCCAGCAGTCCGGCCCAGGCACAGCCGACGCACAGCGCGGCCCAACTCGCGGCTCTGGCGGGCAGACCCGGGGGAAGAGCGGTCGGCTCGGCGCCGTACAGGAGACGGAGCAGGAGCAGATTGACCGCGATCGTCAGTACGGCGAGGAGGAGGGCGAGGCCCGCGGAGACGGCGAGTTTGGCGAGGAGCAGGCCCAGGCGGCGGGGCGAGGTGCCGCGCGAGGCGGCGAGCGCCGGGTAGCGGAACTCGTCACCGAAGGAGAGCGCGCCGAGCAGTCCCGCCGCGAAGGCCGCGGGCGGCAGGGGCAGCAACGCGGGCCACGCGGCCAGCGCGGTCGGCAGGGGTGTGCCTCCGGTGTGTACGAGGAGGAGGGCCAGGGCGGCGGAGACGGCGAGGGCGGCGACGGTGACGAGGGTGGTGCTGCGGGTGCTGAAGGTGCGGCGGAGTTCGTAGCGCAGGGGGCGCAGCGGACTGCGGAGGGGGCGCAGGGGGGTGGGAAGTGCGGGTACGGCCTCCGGGTTCCGTGCGGGCGTGGGGGCCGACGGGGCGCCAGAGGTCTCCGTAACTGTGGAGGCTGATGAGGAGTCAGGGGTCGGTGCGGCGGGAGCTGCCGGGTCGGGTGCGGGAATGTTACGGGGCCCCATGTCACCGATCTCGTCGGCCAGTTGATGGAGGAGTACGCCGTGCCGGAAGGCGGTGTCGCCGACCTCGGCGCAGGTACTGCCGTACACGGAGAGGCGGTTGCCCTCCTCGGGGACCACTTCCACGGAGCGCCGCGCCACCCGGGCCTCCTTGTTCAGGAGGGCGCCGAGCCGGACGGCCTGTGGGGTGCGGACGGCGACGCGGGGGCGCAGGCGGGTGCGGGCGAAGTCGGCCACCGCCTGGTCCGCGACGAGGCGGCCCTCGTCCAGGGTGACGACGCGGTCGGCGGTGCGGGCGGCCTCCTTGGAGTCGTCGGTGGCGTAGAGGACGGTGCCGCCGTGGGCGGCGTGTGCGCGCAGGAGTCCGAAGAGCCAGCTGCTGTCGCGGGGGGAGAGTCCTGCGGCGGGCTCGTCGAGGAGGAGGGTGTGCGGGTCGGCGAGGAGCGCGGAGGCGAGGCCGAGGCGGCGGTCCATGCCGAGGGAGAGGCTGCCGAGGCGCTGCCCGGCGAGTTCGGTGAGGCCGACGACGTCGAGGAGGGAGTCGGCGCGCGAGGCGGGTACTCCGGCGGCGGCGCACAGCATGCGGAGCTGACCGCGGGCGGTGCGCGAGGGGTTGCCGGGAACGTCGCCGAGCAGGGCGCCCACTTCGCGGGCCGGATGGGCGACGCGGTGCAGGGGCCGGCCCCGGAAGTAGGTGACACCACGGCCCTGTTCGAGGCCGAGCATGAGGCGCAGCGCGGTGGTCTTCCCCGAGCCGGGGGCGCCGAGCAGGGCGGTGACGGAGCCGGGCCGGGCCTCGAAGGTCAGGTCGTCCACGGCGGGCGGACGGCCCCGGCGGGGCGTGCTGGTGAGTCCGATGGCCTGGAGCATCGCTTCCCTCGCGTCTCGTGCGTCTCCCGCGACGTCCTCGGCTCCCCGCGGTGGAGGGAACGCTCGGCGGCTGAGGCGGGTACCGCAGCAACATAACGCGACATTTAGGGCTTTTCGCGGAAGCCCAGGCGGCATCGGGCCTCGGGACGCGGAAACCTCAGACTTCGGGACGCAGCATCGGCGGATTGAGCACGGTCGCGCCGCCCGCCCTGAACAGCTGTGCGGGGCGACCGCCCTGACGGGTCGTCGTGCCGCCCGAGGGGACGAGGAAGCCCGGGGTGCCGGTCACCTTGCGGTGGAAGTTGCGCGGGTCGAGCGCCACCCCCCACACCGCCTCGTACACCCTGCGCAGCTCGCCGACCGTGAACTCCGGGGGGCAGAAGGCGGTGGCGAGCGAGGAGTACTCGATCTTCGAGCGGGCCCGCTCGACGCCGTCGGCGAGGATCTGCGCATGGTCGAAGGCGAGCGGAACCGTCTGCTCCTCGTCCCTGCCGAACACGTCCTCGCGGCCGAGCAGGGCTTCCACCGATGCCCACCGGGCGCTGTTGGCGTCACCGCCCGCCCGGGGGGCGGGGAGGTCGGGGGCGAGCGCGAGGTGGGCGACGCTCACGACCCGCATCCGGGGGTCTCGCGCGGGATCTCCGTAAGTGGCGAGCTGTTCCAGATGGGCCCCCTTGCCGAGGGCGGTGGCCGGGGATTCCTTGGCCGACTGTCCGGGGGCGCCGTGCGGAGCGACGGAGGCCGGAGGTGCGGTCGAGGCGGGGCGGGAGGGCCCGGCCGACACCCCTGACGCGGCGTGCACCGAGGGCGCGGAGGGGGCCGTCGGAGTGGACAGGGCGATCAGCCCGGTCTCCTCGACCAGCTCGCGGGCCGCAGCTGTCGCGAGGTCCTCGTCCTCCCTGACGAAACCGCCGGGCAGCGCCCACCGCCCCTGGAACGGCGGCTCCCCCCGGCGGACGACCAGGGCACAGAGCGCGTGTCGGCGCACGGTGAGCACGGCCAGATCCACGGTGACGGCGAAGGGCGGGAAGGCCGACGGATCGTAGGGGGACATGCGGCGATCATAGTCGTCTGCCTGACGATAAACAGTCCCTTCGCCGGTCAAGGTCACATCGCCTGTCATGATCCGTTCGCCCGTCACGGTCGTCTCGCCGGTCATGATCCGTTCGCCGGTCAGGGACGCCTCGTCAGTCATGATCCGTTCGCCTGTCACGGTCCTCTCCCCGGTCACGGTCACACTCCGAGCTGGAGTCCGTCGGCGGCCTCCTCGACCATGCCGAGGCCGAGCCTGCTGACCCTGGCGGCGAAGGGCTCGCCCGCGACCCGCAGCCCCGAGAGCTGGAGGGCTCCCAGCGGCGCACTGCTGAGGGCGGCCAGCCGGACGGTTCCGGCGGGGGCGTCGGGACGGATGCCCACGACGGTGGCGAGCAGGTGGACCGCGGCGGCGGCCGACACCGCCGCCGGACGGCACGCCGCCGGGTGCGGCAGGGGCGAGCTGTCGGCGGTGCGCTGTTCCCCCGCGTACATCTCCGGGAGCCGGTACCCGAAGACCTGCGCCGCGTCGAGCAGTCCGCGCAGCAGCGAGCCCGCTTCCCTCTCGTACCCGGCGGCGGCCAGTCCGGAGACGGCGACCGCCGTCTCGTGCACCCGGACCGCGCCGCTGCGGTGGCCGAACGGGTTGTGCCCGACCTCCTTGGCGCCGAGGCCCCGCAGCCCCCAGCCCGAGTCCATGGACGGACTGCCGAGCAGCCGGGCCAGCTGCTCGGTCTGCACCTTGTCGAGCAGTCCTGGGGCCGAACGTCCCGCGCCCAGCAGGCCGGTGTCCAGGAGGTGCGCGGTGCCGCTGCCGAGGTACGGGACGGCCCGGCCGTCCGGGGCCAGGGCGGCGGGCGGGCGGCCGCCGGCCCGGTCCTCGATCCAGAAGTCCTCGCGGAAGGCACGGCGCAGCGCCGTGGCCCAGTCCCGCCAGTGGGCGGCTCCGGGCCGCCCGCAGGACTCCAGCAGGTCCGCGCCGAGCAGTGCCGCCCGGTGTGCGTGCGCCTGGGTCTCGGCGCGCCGCAGGCCGAGGGGTCCCGGGTCGCGGAGGTACACGTCGTCCCCCACGACGGTCCGCAGCCAGTCGAGGCAGCGTTCCGCGGCGGGCAGCAGCTCCGCGAGGTCCTGCTCGGGCATCCCCCAGCGCCGGGCCTCGGCGAGCACCACGGGGAAGGCGAGCGTGGCCTCGACGCCGGTGCACCCGGGAGGCAGGTGCGGTCCGGCGTCGCGGAACGGGCCGGGGATGCGGCCGTTGCCGCCCGCCTGGGTGCGGGCGAGCGTGCGCAGCGTCGCCGCGGCGAGCCGGGTGCCGAGCGGGAGCGCCATGCGGACCGCCCAGAGCGCTTCCGCCGGAGCGAGCCCGCAGCGCCAGGGGACGCCCGCCGCCGGGTAGACGTCGGACGGGTGGGCGGGGTCGCGCATCAGGAGGGACCTGAGGTCGTCGACGCCGGTCCGCAGCAGTTCCCGCACCCGGGGGTCGTCGCCCTCCGCGCTCACCTCGGGGAGGGGGCAGCCGCCGGTCTTCCCGGCGGAGCGCACGGCCCTTTCGGACCTCACCCGCAGTTCCACCGTGCGGGAACCGCCCGGCGGCAGTTCCATCTCCCAGCGCAGCAGCCCGGCCGAGGCGAGGGCGTCGCCGGGAGGCGGGTCGGCGGTCACCACGGAGTGGACGGTGCCCGCCGTCCAGCGCAGGCCGGAGTCGTGGACGCTGGCGGGCAGTTCGGGGCCGGGGCGGCCCGCTCCGATGGCCCCCAGGTCGGCGAGGTCGGTGGCGAGGGTGATCTCGACCGGGACCCTGAGCGGTCGGGGCGCGGAGCTGCGCAGGGTGATCCGCTCGGAGCCGTCGGCGGTCCTGACCCGCTCCACCATGATCCCCGGGTCGGGACCGCCGTCTCCCTGCGTACGGACGACGGCCACGAACCTGGCCCGGTCCGCGGCGACCGACCGGCCCTGGACGGCCACCGGTTCGCGGCCCGCCACCCGCAGCACGCAGCGGGAGAGCAGCCTTCGGCCCGACTGGTAGAAGCCGTCGAGCCCGTGTCCGGTGAGCTGCCCGTGGTCGGCGGAGAGCGCCAGGGAGGGCAGGTCCACGCAGACGATCATCGCGTGTGCGGCGGGCAGCACGGCGGGCGCACCGCCTCCGGGGGCACCGCCCGGGGCGGAGCCCTGTGGGGTGCGCCGGGGCGCCGGGGGCGTGCCGCGGGCTGCGGAGGACGGCGGGACGGTGAGGGCCATGCGGTGCCTTCTCTGCGCTCCGGAGGGTGGCGTCGGATGTGGCGACGCGGTGAAAGCGGTGCCGCCACTCAGGTGAACGGCGCGGCGGGCGGCGGGGTCACGGCCGACCGGGCACCAGCCCTTCATCGCCCGCTCCGCGTGCCGCGCCGCGTGCGGTGCGGCGCCTCCCGACGCCCGGCCCCGGCGGTCCCGCTCCGGGCCCCCTTCGGAGACCGGGGCACCGGTCGCCCCGCTCCCCGCGCGGTGGCTTCCGTACCGGATCCGGCGGGCCGTACGGCACGTCCGGAGCCCGCTGACGCGCCGGTCCGCCGGGACCGCCCCTTGCGCTCCCGGCGCAGGCAGGCGCGCAACTGCTCCGGATCGAGCCCCTGGTTGCATGCCTGGTGGAGGAGTTGGGCGAAGGTGTAGTGCTCGTCGACCCCGAGGGCCAGGCCGAGCGCCACCCTGGCTTCCGGTTCGTCGCCTGTGGACCAGGCGACCCAGCCCGCGAGAGTGAGCGGCGGGGCCGCATAGGTGCGGTACGGGCCCGTGCACCGTCGGCAGAGCAGCCGCCACAGCCTCAGCGCGGGGGCCGCTTCCGGTCCCTCCATCCACTCCGCCACCAGGTCACGGGTCTCCCGGTCCTGGAGGCCGACGAGAACGGCGGCCGCTTCCTCGTCACTGACCAGGGCGTCGTCGGCGCTGTCGGCGTCCAGCCAGGAGCTGCGGGGCGGAGCGGTCCGCCCCAGGCGGCGGACGAGGGTCCTGGCCAGGGTGAGCGTCTGCCTGCCGACCTCTTCGCGGCCCGTCTCCGCGAGGATGCGGGGCATCACCGCGCTGCCCGCGTCGTCGAGGGCCCGGACCGTCGCTCGCACGCTCTCGGGCGTCGTCGCGCCGGGTGCGTACCTGGCCTCCATCTCCCGCAGCGTCCCCCGCACCTGGATTCCCGCGTACGCGGCGGCAGCGGCCATTACCGACGTGCCGGGCAGGGCAAGGCCCGTTCCCTCGGGCGGACAGCAGCGCCGGTCGGGGCAGCAGTACGACCAGAAGCGGCCGTCCGAGATGCAGAGGGCTTCGAGGACGGGCACCTCCAGGGTTCCGCAGGCGGTGCGCAGCCGCTGGGCGAAGGCACGCAGCCGTTCCATCACCTGTCGGCCGGTCTGTCCCTCCCCCGGGTCCTGGCAGAGGAAGACGACGACGCCTTCGGGACGGCTGCCGTGCCGTTCGCTGTTGGCCGTCAGGCATTCGGCGAGGTGGGTGGCGACCGGGGCCCATTCCTGGGGGGACTTCGGGATGCCGACCCTGAGCCGTCCACCGAACCGGCCCCGGGGCCCGTGCAGCGCCACGAGGACCACGGAGTCGGTGGGATGGAACCCCAGCAAGTACGGGAGGGAGTCGGCGAGTTGGGCGGGGCCGCGGAGCGTGACCTGCTGCTCCTCGCCCGGTTCGGCGGAGGCGTTGGAGGGGGAGGCGTTGGCCACGCCCGCCGACATGTCCGCGGGGGAGCCGTGGGTGAGATCGCGATTACCGCTTGCGTCACTGTTCGTGTTCATGCCGCTACTTTCCGACGTCCGACCCGTACTCCGAAACCCCTGTGGATAACTTTGTCCACAGGCCCTGGCGACGCGTTCGCGCATTGTCGGTGCCATCGGGTTGCATGGGGGCATGACCCACCCAGACGCCCCCACCTCCTCCCCCGCCCCTGCGGCCTCCTCCGACCCCGCGGACCGCGCCGATCTGCGGGCCTCCGCCGATTCCGTACTCGCCCGCCTCGTCGGGGACCCGAGCGGCACGGCACGGCTGCGCGAGGACCAGTGGCGGGCCATCGAGGCGCTCGTCGCGGACAAGCGCAGGGCGCTGGTGGTGCAGCGGACCGGCTGGGGCAAGTCCGCGGTGTACTTCGTGGCGACGTCGCTGCTACGCGCGCGGGACAGCGGGCCGACCGTGATCGTCTCCCCGCTGCTCGCGTTGATGCGCAACCAGGTCGACGCCGCAGCCCGCGCGGGCGTCCGGGCCCGCACGATCAACTCCTCCAACCCCGAGGAGTGGGACACGGTCCAGGCCGAGATCGCCGAGGGCACGGTGGACGTGCTGCTCGTCAGTCCCGAACGCCTCAACAACCCCGATTTCCGGGACCACGTACTACCCAAGCTGTCCGCCGCCACCGGGCTCCTCGTGGTCGACGAGGCGCACTGCATCTCCGACTGGGGCCACGACTTCCGCCCCGACTACCGGCGGCTGCGCACCATGCTCGCCGAACTGCCCTCGGGCGTGCCCGTGCTGGCCACCACCGCCACCGCCAACTCCCGGGTGACCGCCGACGTCGCCGAGCAGCTCGGTACGGGGGCGGGCACGGACGCACTGGTACTGCGCGGCCCGCTGGACCGGGAGAGCCTGAGCCTGGCCGTGCTCCAACTCCCGGACGCGGCGAGCCGGTTGGCCTGGCTGGCGGACCACCTCCACGAGCTGCCGGGCTCCGGGATCATCTACACGCTGACCGTCGCCGCCGCCGAGGAGGTCACGGCGTACCTGCACCATCGGGGACACACGGTCTCCTCCTACACCGGACGCACGGAGAACGCCGACCGGATGCAGGCCGAGGAGGATCTGCTCGCCAACCGGGTCAAGGCGCTGGTCGCCACGTCCGCGCTGGGCATGGGCTTCGACAAGCCGGACCTCGGGTTCGTGGTGCACCTGGGCTCTCCTTCGTCCCCGATCGCGTACTACCAGCAGGTGGGGCGCGCGGGCCGTGGCGTGGAGCACGCGGAGGTCTTGCTGCTGCCGGGCAAGGAGGACGAGGCGATCTGGAAGTACTTCGCTTCGGTCTCCTTCCCTCCCGAGGAGCTCGTGCGGCGCACGCTGGACGCCCTCGCGCAGTCCGCCAGGCCGCTGTCGCTGCCCGCCCTGGAGCCCATGGTGGACCTGCGGCGCACCCGGCTTGAGGCGATGCTCAAGGTCCTCGACGTGGACGGTGCGGTGCACCGCACCAAGGGCGGTTGGATCTCCACGGGCCAACCCTGGGTGTACGACGCGGAGCGGTACGCGTGGGTCGCGAAGCAGCGCCAGTCCGAGCAGCAGGCGATGCGCGAGTACGCGGCGACGACGAACTGCCGGATGGAGTTCCTGCGCCGCCAGCTCGACGACGAGGAGGCCGCCCCGTGCGGCCGGTGCGACAACTGCGCGGGCGGCAGGTTCGAGGCGGAGGTCTCGGACGCCGCCCTGGACGCGGCGCGCGGCGAACTGGGCCGCCCGGGTGTGGAGGTGGAGTCCCGCAAGATGTGGCCGACCGGACTGCCCGCAGTGGGCGTCGACCTCAAGGGGCGCATCCCGCAGGGTGAAATCGCCTTCCCCGGAAGGGCGTTGGGACGGCTCTCGGACATCGGCTGGGGCAACCGGCTGCGTCCGATGCTGGCCGCGCAGGCACCGGACGGCCCCGTTCCGGACGATGTGCTGCACGCGGTGGTGACGGTCCTCGCCGACTGGGCGAAGGGTTCCGGCGGCTGGGCCTCCGGGGAGGCGGGCGCACCGCCGCGCCCGGTGGGTGTGGTCACTCTCCCGTCGTACCGCAGGCCAGCTCTCGTACGGTCGCTGGGCAGCCGGATCGCGGAGGTGGGGCGGATGCCTCTGCTCGGTTCGCTGGAGTACGCCCCAGAGTCCGCCGGAGCGCCGCTCGGGCAGGCCAACAGCGCCCAGCGGGTGCGTTCGCTGCATCAGACGCTGACCGTTCCGCCGGAGCTCGCGGACGCCCTCGCGGACGCCGGAGGCCCGGTCCTACTGGTGGACGACGCGTCCGACACTGGGTGGACCCTCGCGGTGGCGGCCCGGATGCTGCGCCGGTCCGGAGCGGAGGGGGTGTTTCCGCTGGTCCTCGCCGTTCAAGGGTGACCGAGGAGTCGGGAGCGGCCGGATTGGGCAGGGATATCAGTGTCATATCCATAGAATCCGGCCGCCCGCCCCAATTGCTCGTTGCCGCATCCCCTCGCGCCAGGAAGAATTGGAAGCGCTCCCGCACGGTTCCCCTGTGGTCCGCAAGGGCTGTGCCGTGGTGCGCCCCCACCCGCCCTTGCCCGCAGTCGCGGGCGCGTACCCGAAGGGAGGACCGTGACCTTCGGATTCGCTCCGTCGCCGAGTTCGCTCAGCCCGTCGTCGGCCGATCCGGCCGGTCGCCTGGGCCGGACGCTGGAGCCGGCCGAATGGGCGTCGGCGGGAATCCCCCTGCTGCGCAACCCCCGTGAGGTCGTCAGCGGCCTGCACGCCCGCCACCTCCCCGTCACCTCGACCGCCGTCGTCGCCGTGCTGGACACGGAGGAACGGCTGATCGCCAGCGCCTCCTTCGTCCGCCGGTCCACCCCGGCGGACGGCTGGGAACTGCGCAACGCACTGCTCGCCCACCTGCGCCGGGTCGTCCCGCACGACCTGCGCCGCCGCACTCCGGTCCGTACGGCCGTACTGCTCTACTGCCGTGACGGCGACGAGCGCTGGACGGAGGAGGACGGGGCCTGGATGTGGGGACTGCGGGACGCCTGCACCCTGCACGGGCTGCGCTGCGGGGCGTACATCACGCTGACCCGTGGCGGCTGGCAGGTGCTGGGCGAGGGCCGGGGCGGCCGTCGGCCCTTCGCCGGGTCCCGGCCGTCGGGGCTCGCCGAGTCGCTGGCCGAGCCCGATCCCGCGCCGCAGCGCACCGGAGGCGGAGCCGCCGCGGCCCTGCGCCGGGCCGCGGCACGCTAGGAACGCGGCACGCTGGGAACGCCGTGAAGGTCCCGCCCGTGAGCTCACGGGCGGGACCTTCACGCCACGGCCCTGCCGGGCGTCAGACGCCTGCACCCAGCGCGGAGTTGATCCGCTGCGGGTCGCCGCAGACGATCATCAGCGTGCCCGCGCGCTCGCGGGACACCGCCAGCGCGCGGCCCAGGTCGTCACCGGACTCGTCGTTGACGGCCACGATGACGACGGGACGCCGCGCGGCCCGCTCGGCGGCCTTGGCGGCCGCGTAGAAGACGTCGTCCCGGGCGTCGTGCTGCGCCCAGTAGGACGCCTCACCGAAGGACAGCTCGTGTGTGGCCCAGGGGTGTTGGTCACCGGTGGTGAGTACCAGCACCTCGCCCGGCGCACGGCCGGAGTCGAGCAGCAGGTCCACCGCCTCCCCCGCGGCGTCGAGCGCGCCGTTCGCGGGGGCCGGGATCAGCTGGATCTGGGTTCCGGCGTCGGCCTGCGGAGCGGAGGGGCTCTCCGCGCGCGGGGCCGGGGGCCGGGGGGTGTGCGTCCGCTGCGCCGGAGGGCCGGGGCGGACGGCGGGACCGGGGCGCGGCACCGCCGCGGGACGCGGGCCGGGTACGGGGCGAGGGGTCGGCGCGGTACGGCTGGCAGCCGGGGTGGCGCGGGGACCCTGGGCGCTCTCGTGAATCTGGGGCTCCTGAGGGATGAGAGGCGTGAGTGGGACATCTGTCAAACGCCGGTGCGATGAGGCACCAGCGGGTAGTACATCAGTGCGACGCGCGGGGCGGAGGGTGCCTGGGCGACTTCCTGCCCGGCGGCGCGGGCAATCAGAAGTCGAAGCCGAGTTGGCCCCCGCTTTCCAGTGCTGCGGCCTCTGCCGAGGGCCGGTGCTTCTTGAGGTGCCGCCACTTGGGAAGTCCGTCGAGATAGGACCAGGAGAGGCGGTGGTGCGCGGTCGGCCCCAGTTCGGCGAGGGCCGCCTGGTGCACGGGCGAGGGATAACCCGCGTTGGCCGCGAAACCGTACGGCGCGCAGCCTCCGGCCTCCGACTCCAGCTCGGCCATCATGGCGTCCCGCCGGACCTTGGCGATCACGGAGGCGGCCGCCACCGCGATGCAGGACTGGTCGCCCTTGATCACCGTACGAACCCTCCAGGGAGCCCCGAGATAGTCGTGTTTCCCGTCGAGGATGACCGCATCGGGCCGTACCGGCAAGGCATTTAGCGCACGTTCGGCGGCGAGCCGCAGGGCTGCCGTCATGCCGAGGGCGTCGATCTCCTCGGGCGTCGAGTGGCCGAGGCCGTACGCCGTGACCCAGTCCTCCAGGACCGGCAGCAGCGCGTCACGGCGCTTGACGGTGAGGAGCTTGGAGTCGGTGAGTCCGGCGGGCGGGCGGCGCAGGCCGGTGACGGCGGCGCACACGGTGACCGGTCCGGCCCACGCTCCGCGCCCGACCTCGTCGACTCCGGCGACGGTACGGGCACCGGTGGTGGCGCGCAGCGAGCGCTCGACGGTGTGTGTGGGTGGTTCGTACGGCATGGCGCCAGCCAGAGTACGCCGCCGGGGGTCGCCCGCGACACCCCGGGCCCGGGGCGGTGCGGACCGGGGCGGAACGGGAGAGGGCCCCTCTCCGTCACCGCCCCGGAACGCGCACGTCCGATTCGCTTCCGCACACCTTTACGGGGAGGTGTCGGCGCTTCACGGGCCGGTGTCAGCGATAGTCGTCGCCGTGGTCGCCCACGGAGGAGCCGTTGCACTCGGCGATCCGTCCGTCGACCGGGCGCTGCTCGAAGAGGTCCAGCGCACGCTGTTCGCTGCGGCTGGTGGCGTACCAGGGACTGTCCTTGTCCAGCCCCTCCCTGATCTCCAGCAGCGCACAGGTGCGCAGGGGCTCGGGCAGCTTGTCCAATGCGGGCACGGCGTCCGCCGACAGGTCCTGGAGGTACTCGACGTCGATCGTCCTGTACTTCTCGTACCGGGCGACGTTCCGCTCCGCAACCAGCGCGTCCGGCGACACGAGCCCGAAGGCGAGCACCGCAGCCCCGGCGCTCGCGGCGAGCGCGCGGGGCAGCCAGCGCGCCCCGAACACCCCGGCGGCCATGATCAGGACGATCACCACGCCGAGCCACAGCTCCATCGCGGCCACCGAGATGCGCAGCCGGGTGAGGCCGTACGCGTCGACGTACATGTTCATCCGGCTGAGCGCCGACGCCACGACCACCAGCGTCAGCACGCACAGCACGCCGAGCACGGAACGCACCAGCACGTGATCGCGCGCACCTCCGCGCGGCGCCCAGCGCTTCGCGAAGGCAATCACCACGAGGGTCAGCACGGTGGCCCACAGGAGCTGCCAGAAGCCCTGCCTGGCGTACTCGGCGATGGGCAGGTCGGTCTCGTCGAGCACCGCTTCGTAGCCGCGCAGGAGCACCGCGAGCTGCACCCCGATGAAGGCAGCGAACAGCAGGTTGAGCACGATCAGCGGAAGCGCCCACTCCAGGCGCTTGCGGGCCCTGCCGGGCTTGATCCTGGCCTTGTCCCACTGGTGCGGGGCCGCGGCCGTGCGGGCGGCGGCGAGCGCGCCGACCAGCCCGAGGAAGAAGAGCAGGAACCGCCAGGGCCCGTCGCCGACGGAGACCTCCGGCACGAGGTCGCCGAGGAGTTGGGCGAAGGCTGCGTCGGCACTCACGAACAGTGCGCCGAAGACCACCAGCAGGGCGGCCGCGATGGCACCGGTACGGAGCACGGGCCCCCAGCGGTCCCGCGAGCCGTCCGCCCGCTCGCGCATCCCCCGCCAGCCCCAGCGCACGCCGGGGACCACTGAGCCCACGATGCCCACGGAGCCGATGAGGACACCGGCCCAGGACCGGCTGCCGTGCAGCGCCAGCGAGCCGAGCGCGAGCGCGGAGAGGATCGCGAGAAAGGTGGGCCAGCCCGCGTCCCGCAGCGCGGGCACCGCGAGGAGCGCCAGCCCGCCGAGGCCCCAGAGCAGGGTCCAGGGCCGGATGCGGCGGCCCGCCGCCTGCGCGGCGAAGTACGCGGCGAGGGCGGCGGGCACGGCGACGACCAGGAGGTTCAGGCCGAGCCCGTCGCCGAGGAACAGCGCGCTGAGCAGCGCGGTGGCCAGCACCGCCCACAGGGAGGCGGCACGGATCCGGGCCGGGGGCGCGGGACGCACTCCGGCACGCCAGGCGGGCGGGTCGAGAGCCTTCTTCTGCCGCTGCTGCTGCCAGTGCTGGTGCGCCTGCCACTGCTGCCACTGCTGCTGTTGCCGGAGTTCCTGCGCGGGGGTCTGCGCGTATGCGTGGCCGGGCGCGGGTGCGGGTGCGGGCGCGGGTGCGGGCGCGGCAGGCTGCGGCTGACCGGGGGCGGCCGCCGGTGCCGCCGCGACTGCCCGAGCGGGGGCGGCTGCCGATTCCGACGCCGGTCCCGGTGCCGACAGCGGTGCCGACGCCGGTGCCGGTGTGACAGCAGGCTGCGGTACGGCGTCCTGCGGACCGGCGGCAGGCACCTCTGCGGCCCCGGCTTCCGCCCCCGCGGAGGCACTCTCCCCCTCGGGCGATGCGGACGGTGACGGTATCGACGGCTGTGCGTCGTCAGGCACGGGACCCCCTCCCGACCAGGCACGTCACGCCTCGCGCGGTACGCGGCGGGCTGCACCTGGTGTCTCATTCGGCGCCCGCCGGAAGTGATCATCGCGGCGGCGTGCCGTCAGATTAGCCCGGAGTCGGCGCGTCCCTGACGCCCCGTCGCAGATGCGGACAGAACCGTGACAGCGCACCGTCAACCTGTCGGCGAGGACCGGCAGACGGAAGGGGGCCGCCCGGACACCGTCCGCGCGGCCCCCTGACGCACCAGCGAGCACGCACCCGAAGAACGAGCGCTCAGCCCACCCGCTCCGGCAGCCACTGCGGCAGCACCTCGGTCTGCTCCAGCCAGCGCTCCGGCGGGCGGCCCGCCCGCGTACCCGCGAGCACCCCGCCGACGATGGCGCAGTTCGTGTCGACGTCCCCGCCGACCTGCGCGGTCCGCCAGAAGGCGCCCTCGAAGTCACCGAGCCCGCGCGCGGCCGCCCACAGGGCGAACGGCACGGTGTCGTGCGCGCTGGTGCGCCTGCCGCAGCCCAGCACCGCCGCGACCGTGTTCGCGTCGTCGTAGTCCAGCATGTCGCGCGCCCTGCGCAATCCCGCCCCGACCGCGCTGCGCGGGACGAGCGCGATCACGCCGTCGAGCAGTGCCGCGGGCGTCGGCGGTCCGGCCGGGTCCGCCGCGAAGGCGGCAGCGGCGGCGACCGCCATGGCACCCATCACCGCTTCCCGGTGCTGGTGGGTGACGTACGCGGAGATCTCGGCCTGGTGGGTGGCCTGCTCCGGGTCGTCCGCGTACCAGGCGCCGAGCGGCGCGATCCGCATCGCGGCGCCGTTCCCCCAGGAGCCGCGTCCGTCGAACAGCGCGGCGGCCAGTTCCCGCCAGTCGCCGCCCTCGCGGATCAGCCGCAGCATGCGGTTGACCGCGGGCCCGTAGCCTCGGTCGAAGTCGTGGTGGTCGGCGAAGGAGCGTACGAGGACGTCCTGGTCGATCCTTCCCTGCCCGGCGAGTACGGCCAGCACGGACGCGGCCATCTCGGTGTCGTCGGTCCACTGCCACGGTCCTTCGGGCAGTTCCCGGCGCTTGAGCAGGGGGTAGTTGGCGGGTACGAAGAACTGGGAGCCCAGTGCGTCTCCCACGGACAGCCCTCGCAGGCTGTCGAGCGCGCGCTCGAAGCGCGGGTCGGAATCGGAGTCAGCGGTCATCGCTCAGCACTCTAACCGGTGGCCCCGTAGGACTCCGGGGTGCACCAGTGCGCGAACGGCCGGTCCATCGTGTACCGCCCGTCGTCGCCCAGCTCCAGCACCCGCATCTCGGCGTTGCCGGGATTGGACAGCGACTCGAATTCGGCGACGGACCAGTGGAACCAGCGCATGCAGAACAACCGCATGGTCAGCCCGTGCGTGACGATCAGGACGTTCTCCGGGTGGTCGGCCGCCTCGAAGCTGCGGTAGAGGCTCTCCAGGAAGGCCCCCACACGGTCGTAGACGTCCGCACCAGACTCCCCCTGGGCGAAGCGGTAGAAGAAGTGCCCATAGGCGTCCCGGTACGCCTTCTGAAGGCGTACGTCGTCGCGGTCCTGCCAGTTCCCCCAGTCCTGCTCGCGCAGCCGGGGCTCCTCCCGGACCCGTACGCGCTCCGGGTCGAGGTCGAAGGCGCGGAAGGTCTCGTGGGTGCGCCGGTAGGGCGAGACGTACGCGCTGATCCGCTCGTCGCCGAAGAGCTCCCGCAGCCGCCCGCCCGCCGTACGGGCCTGCTGCCAGCCGGTGTCCGTGAGCCTCAGGGCATGGTCGGGCTCGCGCTCGTAGACGGTGTCATCGGCGTTGCCCTCGGATTCGCCGTGCCGGACGAGGACGATGCGTCGCGGTCGTGCCATGCCGAAACCCTAGTTCGACGGCGCTCGGCGGGCTCGACCGGCCTCCCGCAGCGCCTCCATCCGGCGTACGGAACGCCGCGCCGGACCGGACGGTCACACCGTCCAGTACGGCTCGAGCTCCACCACGTCCCCCGCCAGCGCCGCGACGTCCGCCTCGGTCTGCGCCCGCAGCGACAGCCGCTCCACGCGCTCCGCCCGGTACTTTCCGTGCTCGGCGGCCGACTGCCACATCGACAGCACCAGGAACTCGTTGCCGGGGGCCTCCCCGAAGACCCCCCGCAGCATGCCCGGCGAGCCCGCCATCGCCGGGTTCCACACCTTCTGCTGCATCAGCGCGAAGTGCTCGACCCGGTCCTCGCGCACCTTGCAGTGCGCGATGCGCACCACGTCGGCGTCGGTGAAGCGCGGCTCGAAGCCCGTCTTCACGTCGAAGCGGTAGTCGAACAGCTTGACCTGGACGTCCTTGTACGTTCCGGACTGCGCGGCGGCGAGCCGGTCGTGCGAGCGGGCCATGAAGGAGTCGTAGAAGGCGCGGCTCTCCCAGAAGGCGAAGACGTGGGCCACCCCGTCCCGCCCTCTGCTCCAGCCGCCGCCCTGGCCCCGGAATCCGGGTTCGCCGAGCAGCCCCGCCCATTTCCGCTGCCCCTGTTCAAAACCTCGACGGTCCACGACAGTGCAGCGAATCCACTTGACCAGCACCGCGCCATCGTACGGCCAGGAGGGTGGCGCAGGTCACCCCGCGTCGGGGTGCACCCGGCCGACGGCCGCCGCGTCCTCGGCGCTCAGCCCGATCCTGAACACCTCGGCGAGGAGGTCGGCCAACTCCTCCGGGGCGACCGGACGTTCGTCGAAGCTGCCGTCCGACCTGCCGGTGCGCAGACTGTCCGCGACGAAGCCGTACCGGGCGTCGGGGGCGATGCGGTGGGCGACGACCTTGCCCAGGAAGCTGGAGCGGGGGTGGGTGGAGCTGTAGTGGTTCATCAGGACGAAGTCGACCGGGTAGAGCGTCTGCGGCGCGAAGGCGTACAGATCGACCCACCCTTCGGTACGCAGCGACCTCAGTACGAGGATGCCCTCGCCCTCCTCCTCGGCGATCGCGAAGGTCCATCCGTCGCTCTGCCGCACCTGCGCCCCGGCCCGCAGCGGCATCGGCTCCAGCAGCCCCTGCCAGCCGAACCCGGCGTCCACCAGCCACTGTTCGCCCTCGACCGTCACGACGAGCACGGCGTGCGTGACGGGCAGCAGGGCGTCACCACGCGTACGGTTGCGCGCCCCTCGCCCCGCCACCTGGAAGCCGAGGCGCTCCAGTGCGGCCGCCAGCAGGGTGTTCTGCTCGTAGCAGTAACCGCCGCGCGCCTGTCCGACGAGCTTCTCCTGCACCCTCTTGAGATCGAGGGGCACTTCGCGCCCCAGAGCGACCTCCACGTTCTCGAAGGGGATCGTCGTCACGTGCGCCCTGTGCAGTGCGTGCAGCACCTCCAGGGTGGGCGCACGCTCGCCCTCGTACCCGATCTTCGCCAAGTAGGCGTCCAGGTCGATCTGTTCCCCGCCCCATGTCGTCATGGACACAATGATCGCCGGGGCTGCCCCGACTTGTCGCGCCTCCCTCGCCCTGTGAGGATCGGCGCACGACTGGAAGCGGAGGGACAGACCGTGAGCAGCTTCAACAAGGGAATCCGGAAGGCCGAGGTCGCCCTCAAGTGGGACCCCAACCCACGCGGCACGCCCGCCGCCGACCTCGACATCGTCGCCGCCGTGTACCGGGCGGAGGAGCTGTACGACAACCCCGCCTACCTGGTGCACTTCGGCAGCCGCTCCCCGGACGGCACGATCACCCTGCACCGGGACAGCAAGACGGGCCAGGGCTTCGGCCCGGACGAGCAGATGACGATCGAGCTGGAACGGCTGTCGCGGGAGTACGGGCGGGTGGTGCTCGGGGTGGCGATCCAACAGCGTGAAGGGCGCGCGGAGTTCGGTGACATACAGAGCACCACGATGCGGGTGGCGGAAGGCTACACCGAGCTCCTGACCAGCGACTTCTCCACTGTCGCGCGGGCCACCGCGGCCACTGTCGCGGAGTTCGTGCGCGCGGCCGACGGGAGCTGGGACATGCACGAGACGGTGCGCGGATTCGACGCGGGACCGGAGGAGTTCACCCGGCTGATGGGCGTGCGGCAACGCTGACGTACGAGCACCGGCGCTGGTGTACGGGCACGGGCCTACGCGCACAGCAGCAAGGGCGGCACTCCGCAGTGGAGTGCCGCCCTCGTGCTACCCGTTCAGGGCGTCAGCCGTGGATCAGCTGCAACCGCTGGTCGAGCCGCAGCCCTCGCAGATGTAGCAGGAGCCCGCGCGCTGCATCTTCGTGCCGCAGGAGAAGCAGAGCGGTGCGTCGGCGTTGATGCCGAGCTGCATCTCGACCAGTTCGGCCGAGGTGTGCGGGGTGCTCTGCTGGGGGGCCGGAACGACAGCCTCCGCCTTCGGGGCGGCGACGGCGACCGCAGCCAGCGGAGCCGACTGCGACAGGCCCTCCACGTCCAGCTCGTCCTCCTCCAGGTTCGGCTCGTACGAGCCGGTGTCGAGGTGGCGCTGACGCTCCTCGGCGGAGTGGATGCCGAGCGCGGAACGCGTCTCGAAGGGCAGGAAGTCCAGCGCCAGGCGGCGGAAGATGTAGTCGACGATCGACTGCGCCATCCGCACGTCCGGGTCGTCCGTCATGCCGGCAGGCTCGAAGCGCATGTTGACGAACTTCGCGACGTACGTCTCCAGCGGGACGCCGTACTGGAGGCCGACCGAGACCGCGATGGAGAAGGCGTCCATCATGCCCGCGAGGGTCGAACCCTGCTTGGACATCTTGAGGAAGACCTCGCCGAGACCGTCGTCCGGGTAGGAGTTGGCGGTCATGTAGCCCTCGGCGCCACCCACGGTGAAGGAGGTGGTGATGCCCGGGCGGCCCTTGGGGAGGCGCTTGCGGACCGGACGGTACTCGATGACCTTCTCGACGGCCGTGCGAATGGTGTCCTCGGCCTTGGCGGTGACCGCCTCCTTCTCCTTCTCCTTGGTCTTGGCGGAGAGGGGCTGGCCGACCTTGCAGTTGTCGCGGTAGATCGCGAGCGCCTTGACGCCCAGCTTCCACGCCTCGAAGTAGACCTCTTCGACGTCCTCGACGGTCGCCGTCTCCGGCAGGTTGACCGTCTTGGAGAGCGCGCCGGAGATCCAGGGCTGGATGGCGGCCATCATGCGGACGTGGCCCATCGCGGAGATGGAACGCTCGCCCATGGCGCAGTCGAAGACCTCGTAGTGCTCGGTCTTCAGGCCGGGGGCGTCGATCACGTTGCCGTTCTCGGCGATGTGGGCGACGATCGCCTCGATCTGCTCCTCCTGGTAGCCCAGGCGGCGCAGGGCCTGCGGGACGGTGCCGTTGACGATCTGCATCGAGCCGCCGCCGACGAGCTTCTTGAACTTGACCAGGGCGAGGTCGGGCTCAAGGCCGGTGGTGTCGCAGGACATCGCGAGACCGATGGTGCCGGTGGGGGCGATGACCGATGCCTGCGCGTTGCGGAAGCCGTTCTTCGCGCCGAGGCGGATGACGTCCTGCCAGGCTTCCGTGGCGGCGGCCCAGATCGGGTTGTCCAGGTCGTCGACGTGCACGGCGGCGCTGTTGGCGTCGGCGTGCTGCTTCATGACCTGCTGGTGCGGCTGGGCGTTGCGGGCGTAGCCGTCGTACGGGCCGACGACCGCGGCCAGTTCGGCGCTGCGCTTGTACGAGGTGCCGGTCATCAGGGAGGTGATGGCACCGGCGAGGGCGCGGCCGCCGTCGGAGTCGTAGGCGTGGCCGGTCGCCATGAGCAGCGCGCCCAGGTTGGCGTAACCGATGCCCAGCTGACGGAAGGCGCGGGTGTTCTCACCGATCTTCTCGGTGGGGAAGTCCGCGAAGCAGATGGAGATGTCCATCGCGGTGATGACCAGCTCGACGACCTTGGCGAAGCGCTCGGACTCGAAGGACTGGTTGCCCTTGCCGTCGTCCTTGAGGAACTTCATCAGGTTCAGCGAGGCGAGGTTGCACGAGGTGTTGTCCAGGTGCATGTACTCGCTGCACGGGTTCGAGCCGTTGATGCGGCCGGACTCCGGGCAGGTGTGCCACTTGTTGATGGTGTCGTCGTACTGGATGCCCGGGTCGGCGCAGGCCCAGGCGGCTTCGGCCATCTTGCGGAAGAGGGACTTGGCCTCGACCTCTTCGATGACGTCGCCGGTCATGCGGGCGCGCAGGCCGAACTTGCCGCCGGACTCGACGGCCTTCATGAACTCGTCGTTCACGCGGACCGAGTTGTTGGCGTTCTGGTACTGGACGGACGTGATGTCGTCGCCGCCCAGGTCCATGTCGAAGCCCGCGTCGCGCAGGGCGCGGATCTTCTCCTCCTCCTTCACCTTGGTCTCGATGAAGTTCTCGATGTCGGGGTGGTCGACGTCGAGGATGACCATCTTGGCCGCGCGGCGGGTCGCGCCACCGGACTTGATGGTTCCGGCGGAGGCGTCGGCGCCGCGCATGAAGGAGACCGGTCCCGAGGCGTTGCCGCCGGAGGACAGGAGCTCCTTGGAGGAGCGGATGCGGGAGAGGTTCAGGCCGGCGCCGGAGCCGCCCTTGAAGATCATTCCCTCTTCCTTGTACCAGTCGAGGATCGACTCCATGGAGTCGTCGACGGCCAGGATGAAGCAGGCGGACACCTGCTGCGGCTGCGGGGTGCCGACGTTGAACCAGACGGGGCTGTTGAAGCTGAAGATCTGGTGCAGGAGGGCGTACGCCAGCTCGTGCTCGAAGATCTCGGCGTCCGCCGGGGAGGCGAAGTAGCCGTAGTCCTCGCCCGCCTTGCGGTACGTCTTGACGATCCGGTCGATGAGCTGCTTGAGACCGGTCTCGCGCTGCGGGGTGCCGACCGCGCCGCGGAAGTACTTGCTGGTGACGATGTTGACCGCGTTCACCGACCAGAAGTCGGGGAACTCGACGCCACGCTGCTCGAAGTTGATCGAGCCGTCGCGCCAGTTGGTCATGACGACGTCACGATGCTCCCAGACCACCTCGTCGTACGGGTGCACGCCCGGAGTGGTGTGGATGCGCTCGATACGCAGACCCTTGCTGGCCTTGGAACCCTTGCTGCGGGAACCTCGTGCCGGGCCGCTCGTCGTCTCGGTCATGCCGCCTCCCATATCGGGCTAAAACGCCCAGAAGTGCCCAGTTCTTCCCGGGGCACGGTGTGTGTCGTGATGTCCCGGCCGTCGCAGACGGCGCCCGGGGCAGGTCGTGAAGTTCTCGGGGTGCCGCCCCCCGGTGTGTCACCGAGGGGTGCCGCTGTGCGCGGCGACCGGCAGGAGGACCGAACTAGTCGGTGGCCGCGGCGGGCACGGGGACCGAGGGATTCCCGCCGGGCCCGTCCTCCTTGGTGGGAGGCCGTCCGTCACGGAGTTCCGTGATGGCGGCCTCGAAGTCTTCGAGCGAGTCGAACGCCCGGTACACGGACGCGAACCGCAGGTACGCGACGACGTCGAGCTCCTGGAGCGGACCGAGGATGGCCAGACCCACGTCGTGCGTGGTCAGCTCGGCACTGCCGGTGGCACGCACCGCCTCTTCGACCCGCTGGCCCAGCTTGGCGAGGGCGTCCTCGGTGACCGGGCGGCCCTGGCACGCCTTGCGCACGCCGGAGATGACCTTCGTACGACTGAAGGGCTCGGTCACCCCGCTGCGCTTGATCACCATCAGCGAGGCCGTCTCCACCGTCGTGAAACGGCGGGAGCAGTCGGGGCACTGACGGCGCCTGCGGATCGACGTCCCGTCGTCCGTGGTGCGGCTGTCGACCACTCGGCTGTCGGGGTGCCTGCAGAAGGGGCAGTGCATGGTTCCAAGCCTCCTTCGCGGCACGTCTGAAGAGCTTCGGCAGGTCGCGGAACGGACCCTCGAAGCAGCTCCCAGCATAGTCGATCCCCCGGCCTCGATGGACCACAGACCACAACTTGTGGGCAGCTGGAGCGATCCAACCACTAGATCTGGGGTTTCGGCGACTCTTCACCCCTACGCGCGTGTCGCACCGCAAAACGGCGGGAAAGCCGCGGGGAGGAGCGCCGGAGGGGGCGTGGCATCGACCGCCCACGAGGGTACGGGACGCGCGGGGCCGAGCGGGATTCCGCTCCCTCGGACGGCGCATCACGAGGAGGGCGACGCCTCACGGCGGGATGTTCGACCGGGCGGCATCCGAGGAAGAAGGCTACCGTAATGAGCCGAATTGCCGTTCGGGCCTCCGACCGAGGATCTTCGGCCCTTCGGCCGTTGATCACCGCGGAACCCTCGTTCCATACACCCATCCGTACGAATAGGGCAGTCATTCTGCGGTTTTTCACTCGAACGTGTGTTTGGCGCAACCTTTCGAAAGCTACTACCGTTGTCCGGTCAGGGAGACCATTCGAGAGGGGCCGACCATGACCACCACCGCGGACAGCGCAACGATCGCCGCCCAGGACCGCTCCCAGGGCCGACTTGAGCCGGTGCATGCCATGAATGACGCGACCACGAACTCCGAGGGCGCCAAGCCCGCCCGTTCACTGCCCGGCCGACCTCCGGGCATCAGGGCGGACAGCTCCGGGCTCACCGACCGGCAGCGACGGGTCATCGAGGTGATCCGGGACTCCGTGCAGCGTCGGGGATACCCGCCGTCGATGCGCGAGATCGGGCAGGCGGTCGGGCTCTCCAGCACGTCCTCCGTAGCCCACCAGCTGATGGCTCTCGAACGGAAGGGCTTCCTCCGCCGCGACCCGCACCGCCCCCGGGCGTACGAGGTGCGCGGCTCCGACCAGCCCAGCAACCAGCCCACCGACACGGCGGGCAAGCCCGCGGCGTCGTACGTCCCCCTGGTCGGCCGGATCGCGGCCGGTGGCCCGATCCTCGCCGAGGAGTCGGTCGAGGACGTCTTCCCGCTCCCCCGCCAGCTGGTGGGCGACGGCGAGCTGTTCGTCCTGAAGGTCGTCGGCGACTCGATGGTCGAGGCGGCCATCTGTGACGGCGACTGGGTGACCGTCCGCCGCCAGCCGGTCGCGGAGAACGGCGACATCGTGGCCGCGATGCTGGACGGCGAGGCCACCGTGAAGCGCTTCAAGCGTGAGGACAACCACATCTGGCTGCTCCCGCACAACGCCGCGTACCAGCCGATCCCCGGCGACGACGCGACCATCCTCGGCAAGGTCGTCGCAGTACTGCGACGTGTCTGACGCCCGCTGGGGTGATGTGCGAGGGCCCCGGGACCACTGAGGTGGTGGCCGGGGCCCTCGCACATCACCAGCAGGCAGGGCGGGCTCCTGGCCCGTCGCCCTCTGGCCCCCTACTTGCCCTCCGCCTTCGCCGCCGCGTCGATCGCCGCCAGCGAGCGGCGCACCTGATTGCGGTCCACGGTGTTCCAGAAGTTGGGCATCGACGCCTTGAGGTAGCTGCCGTAGCGGGCGGTGGCGAGACGCTGGTCCAGCACGGCCACGACACCCTTGTCGTCCATGGCCCGTACGAGACGGCCCGCGCCCTGCGCCATCAACAGCGCCGCGTGGGTCGCGGCCACCGCCATGAAGCCGTTGCCGCCGTTCTCCTCGACCGCCTTCTGGCGGGCGCTCATCAGCGGGTCGTCGGGGCGCGGGAACGGGATCTTGTCCATCACCACGAGCTGGCAGCTCGGTCCGGGAACGTCCACGCCCTGCCACAGCGACAGCGTGCCGAACAGGCACGTCTGCGGGTCGGCCGCGAAGCCCTTGATCAGCTCGCCGAGGGTGTCCTCGCCCTGGAGCAGGATCGGCACGTCGAGCCGCTCGCGCAGTGCTTCCGCCGCCGTCTGGGCGGCCTTCATCGAGGAAAAGAGCCCCAGGGTGCGACCGCCCGCGGCCCCGATGAGCTCGGCCAGTTCGTCGAGCATGTCCTCGCGTCCTGACTCCCGGGTGGGGCGGGCCAGGTGCTTGGCGACGTACAGAATCCCCTGCCTGGGGTAGTCGAAGGGCGAGCCGACATCGAGGCCCTTCCACTCGGGCAGGTCCTCGCCGTGCTGGCCCTCGGGGGCGAGGCCGAGCGAGGCGCCGACGCCGTTGAAGTCGCCGCCCAGCTTGAGGGTGGCGGAGGTGAGGATCACGGAGCGCTCGGTGAAGAGCTTCTCGCGCAGCAGCCCGGAGACGGAGAGCGGTGCGACGCGCAGCGAGGCGGTGCCGTAGCGGTCGTTGCGCTCGAACCAGACGACGTCGTACTCGGAACCGTTCGCGATGCGCTCCGCGACGCCGTGGATGTTCTCGACCATGGCGAGGGCCTGCTTGCGGACGGCGTCCTCGTCGGTGACGGCCCGGTCCTTGGTGGAACCGAGCGCCGAGATCACCGTGCGGGCGGCGTCCCGCAGGGCCATCAGCGCGTACCCGAGGTCCTCGGGGATCTCCTCCAGCCGCCCCGGCAGGGACAGCTCCATCACCTTCTCGAAGCTGTCGGACGCCGTCAGGAGGGCGTCGGCCGCCTTCTCGTTGACGATCTTCGAGGCACGCTTGACGGCCCGGGTGACCTGGGAGGGGGTGAGTTCGCCGGTGGCGACGCCGGTCACCCGGGAGACCAGTTCGTGCGCCTCGTCGACGATCAGCACCTCGTGCTGCGGCAGGACCGGAGCGCCCTCGATGGCGTCGATGGCGAGCAGGGCGTGGTTGGTGACGACGACGTCGGCCAGCTTGGAGCGCTCGCGCGCGGCCTCGGCGAAGCACTCCGCTCCGTACGCGCACTTGCTGGCGCCCAGGCATTCCCGGGAGGAGACGGAGACCTGGCCCCATGCCTTGTCGGAGACGCCGGGGGTGAGGTCGTCGCGGTCGCCCGTCTCGGTCTCGTCGGCCCAGTCGCGCATCCGCAGCAGGTCCTTGCCGAGCTTGCTGCTGGGGCCGCTGGCCTCGTAGCTCTCGATCGGGTTGAAGAGGCCGTCCTCCTCGTCCTGCGGGGCGCCCTCGTGCAGGCGGTGCAGGCAGAGGTAGTTCGACCGGCCCTTGAGCATGGCGTACTGCGGGGTGCGGCGCAGCAGCGGCTTCAGCGCCTCCACCGTGCGCGGCAGGTCCCGCTCCACGAGCTGGCGCTGGAGGGCCAGCGTCGCCGTGGCGACCACGACGCGCTCGCCGTGGGCGAGGGCCGGCACCAGATAGCCGAGGGACTTTCCGGTGCCGGTGCCCGCCTGGACGAGCAGGTGGGAGGTGTCGTCGATCGCGTCGGCGACGGCCTGGGCCATGGTGACCTGGCCAGGCCGTTCCACACCGCCGACGGAGGCGACGGCGGCGTGGAGGAGCTCGGGGAGTGAGGGCTTCGTCATAGCCCGACCACCCTACGACGCACCACTGACAACGGTGGTCACGGCCGGAGTCCCGACCGCCCCCGAAGACGGCGTCACGGCCGGTGCAGCGGGTTGGGCACGGTGCCGTGCACGGTGGCGTGCGGGCGGTGCGGGCGGTCGCGGTAGCCGTCGGTGTGGAGCCGGTTGCGGTTGAGGCAGAGGCGGTCCAGCCGGGGCGTGAGCAGGTCGAACATCTGGAAGCGGGCCTTCAGTTCGGGGAAGCGTGCGTGGTAGCGGAGGATTTCGGCCCGTACGAGTGACCAGAACTCCGCTTCGGGGACGTCGAGTTGGTCCTCGCACAGGGGGGCGAGGTAGCGGAAGACGCCGATGAAGAGGCCCGACTGGATGAACTGCGGCAGGAACGAAGCCGGTTCGGTGAGCAGCGTGGCGCGCACGTCGTCCTGCATGGAGTCGTGTTCGGGCAGCGGCTCGGCGCTGACGTTGACGTCGTCGACGAAGTCCTTGATCGCGAGGCGGGCCGGGACGTCGTTCCCGTCGTAGACGACGATGGCGTTCTCGCCGTGCGGGGAGAACACCGTGCCGTAGCGGTAGAGGAAGTGCAGCAGGGGCGGCAGGGTCGCCCCGAAGAGGTGGCGCAGCCAGCTGCCGGGGGTGAGCCCTGAGCGGTCGACGAGTTCCGCGACGAACGCCCGCCCCCCGGGGTCGGTGTGCAGCAGCGCGGCCAGGGTGCGCGCCCGCTCGCCGCCGTCGAGACGGCCTTCGAGGGGCTCGCGCCAGATCGCGCCGAGGAGCTCCTTGTACTGGTACGGGGCTTCCGGCAGGTGGTCGTAGACGGGGTGCTCGACGGCCACCGAGGCGACCTCGCCGAGCAGGACGACCCTGCACTCCTCTTTGAGGTACGCGTCCGCGTCGTACAGGCCCTGCATCCAGGCGGTGACGGCGGGCGCGGCGATGGTGCGCTCGGTGGGCAGGCCGCGCCAGACGAGGGTGTTGAGGATGGACAGCGGCAGCTTGACGGTGTGCCGCTCGGGGCGGCTCACGTTGAGGAACGTGCGGATGGACTGCTGCGGCAGTCTGAGGTCGCCGTCGGCGGGCAGCGGGACGATCTCGCCGCGCGCGACCGCCGGCGCGAAGAGCGGCAGGATCGCCTCGTCCCACTGCCAGGGGTGCACGGGCAGCCAGAGGTACCCGGCCGGGTCCAGCCCCCTGTCGCGCAGTGCGGCCTCGAAGGACGCGCGCGTGGCGGCGTCGAGCTCCTGGGCATACAGCTGCTCGGGGTCGGCGAGCGAGGGGACGCCCTGGTAGCGGGCGAGGGCGGTGCTGACGGCGATCCACGGGAGCCTGACCGGGGTGCGGCCCTCGGGTGCCCAGGCGGACGTGTCCTCGGCGGAGAAGCCGACGCGGCCCTTGTTGAGGACGAGCCAGGGGTGGCCGGTCTGGTGGCCCTCCAGCTCCGCGTAGGAGAGGTCGGCGAGGCGGGCGGCGCTGACGGCCGTGTGGTCGAGGCGGGCGTCGGCGGCGAGGGTGGCGGTCAGCTCCCGGACGAGGTGGCCGAGGGTGGTGCCGTCGAGGCCGAGGAGGCGGCGGGCGAGGACCATGAAGCGGACCGGGTCGCGGAAGGGGCGGCGCTCGGGGTGGTCGTGGTCCTGGATCTCGATGGAGTCCTGGTCGACCCGCCAGCTGCCGTAGGAGCCGCGGCGGGCGCGGAAGGACAGTAATGCGCCGTTGTCGAGGCGGAGGGTGTGGGGTGCGGCCCGGTCGGGGGAGGTCGCGTCGGCCGGAACCGGCTCGATGATCTCCTCGTACGCGAATTCGGCGAGCGTCTTGGCGAGCAGGCGGCCGGCCGCGTGCTCCCAGAGGGCGGAGGTCAGCTCCGGCGGGGCGAACAGGACCGGCGCCGCGCGGTCCGGTGCTCCCCTGCCGGGACGCGGCGCGGACTGAGCCGGAATCGGGACGGACTGGGGGCCGGGCTGGGGGACGGACTGGGGGCCGGACGGCGGGACGGGAGAAGGGACGGGTGGAGGCTTCGACACGGTGACTCCTCGGGGTGGGACCGATGGAACGAGCAGTGCGGGAAAGTGCCGGGGCGCCGGGAGGCGGAGCGGGTCGGAGTTACAGCTGATGCCGGTGGGCTCGGTCGCGGATCATGAGTGCGGCGCGTTTGCCGGGGAGGTCGACTTCGGCGGTGAGGCGGAAACCCGCACCGAGGAAGGCCGCGACGGACGGGGTGTTGCGGAGGTCGGGTTCGGCGACGACCCGGGAGCAGGCCGGCCGGTGGTCCAGTACGAGGTCGGCGACGGCTCGCAGGAGCAGAGTGCCCAGGCCGCGTCCTCGGTCGGCGACGGGGCCCAGGAGGAGATGCACGCCCGTGTCGTGCGGGCGGGCCGGGTAGTGGCGGGCCAGCGGGTCGAGGTCGGCCCGGTAGATCTCCCAGTAGCTCATCGGGACGCCGTCGAGGACGCCGAGGCAGGGGACGCTGCGTCCGTCGCCTTCGAGTTGGGGGCGCAGGTGGGCCGCGGTGACCTCCTCGGGCCCTGCCAGCTCCCAGAAGGCGGCGACTGCGGGATCGTTCATCCACCGGGTGAGGAGCGGCAGGTCCGCCGCCGGGTCCACGAAGCGGAGCCGGAACTTGCCCTCGGGGGTGGCCGCCGCCGACCAGCCCGCGACGGAGTCCAGGAGGTCGCCCTGCGGCCGGGTCTCCTCCTCGGCGGCGTCGGCGGTCTCCGGCGTTCTGAACCGTGCGACGAACTCGTCGGGCAGCCGGAGCTCCAGGGTCTCCTCGTTGCTCGGCCTTGCGGAGGAGCCCGGGTCGGCTCCGGTGTCGGTGCTCGCAGGAATGGTGTGCACGGCGGCGCTCTCCTCTCAGCGGGCCGATGGGGTGGCGGGCCCGCGGCTGGACTCGGGGTGCGAAGCGGGGGAACTTTTGTGTGGTGGCGGGGCGTTGAGTCGGCAAGGGCCGCAAGGGCCTGGCGGGTCAGGGGCGGAGGGGGTTGGCGATGGTGACGTAGACGGACTGGGTGTCGACCGGGCCCACGAGCTCGTCCAGGCCGTGCAGCCGGGTGAGCAGGTTGGCCTTGCAGCGGAGGGTCGGCCTCTCCAGGAGCTGGGCGGGCAGCGCGGAGCCGAGGCCGGTGGACTTGCCGAGGAACTGGCGCAGGGCGGCGATCAGGACCCGCTCGTCGGCGAGACGCTGGGCGCCGAACGCGCCGATCAGACCGAGGATGTTGTTGATGCCGAGGTAGTAGGCGAAGCGTTCGTCCGTGACGGCGTCGCTGACGAAGGTGTCGCTGTGTTCGCCGATGCCGGGCAGGCGTGCTTCGAGGGTGTCGCGGTGGGACTCGCGGAAGTAGTAGCCCTGGTTGTCGCGGTAGCGGCCGCCGACGGGCCAGCCGTCGCGGTCGAGCAGGGCCAGGGTGTTCTGCTGGTGGGCCTCCAGGGCGACGCCCGCCGTGCCGTCGAGCCAGAGCACGGGGCGTACGACCTGGTCGAGGTAGCGCAGGAACCACTCGGCGGAGACGGCTCCCACGGGCTTTCCGGTACGGGAAGCGAGCCGCGCCACGCAGTCCGCGAGGCGGGAGTGCATGCCGGTCCGTCCCGGCCAGGGGCGGGGCGCGGTCAGGCCCGCGATGCAGACGGCGTCGTCGGCGGGCCCGAAGGGATTGTGCCGGACCATGACGTCGAGGCCGGGAACGGGTTCGCCATCCGGGGAGTCGACGGCGAGCCAGGCCGGGTCGCGGACGATGTCGAAGCCGGGGTGTGCGGCGTGCCACTGCTCGGCGAGTCCGCCGCGCAGCAGGCGGTGCACCTCGACGCCCCGGTGGAGTTCCTTGCGGAGGTTCTCGCGGCGGGAGTTGGTGATGCGCAGGCCGAGGGAGAGCTTGAGCATCGTCGCGGCCCCTGGCCTGTGCACCGTACGCACGGAGGAGGTCGGGTACCACGCGTCGCCGGACGGGCCGAGGTCGTGCAGCTGCCCTTCGGCGAGGAGCGCGGCGACGGCCGGGCGCAGTGCCAGTTCGCGGGCCTGCCAGGGGTGGAGCGGAAGCGGCACGGTCCCTTCCGGTACGCGCAGGTCTCCGGCCAGCCGCATGGCGAGCTGCTCGGCCTTGAGGGTGCGCCCGCGTTCCGTCCAGGCGGAGTCCTGGGCGAGTACGGAACGGTCGACGGCCATCCAGTGCAGAGGGAACGAACCCCTCAACTCGGGTGAGTAGCGGCGCGCTTCGGCTTCGGAGAGCCCTTCCCTGCTCTTGGGTGTGGGGTGCGTCGGGTGCCCGAGGAGCAGGGACTGTTCGGCGGCGAGGAAGAGGTCGACAGACCCCTCGGCCCCTCCCTCGCTCCCGCCCTCCGGGCCGGGGGCGCGGCGGCGGTCGGCGAGGAAGTCGGCGGTCCTGCGCACGGAGTCGGCGACCCGGCCGACCAGGTCGGCTCCTTCCGGCCGATGGGCTCCGGCGGTGCCGCAGGCAGCCCCTCCTCCCGACACAGGGCCCGGCACCGGATCCGACACGGAGCCGGGTACCGAGCCCGCCGCCGCATCCGGCACCGCGTCCGGTGCCGACTCCCTGCCGAAGAGGGCCGCGAGGGTGACCGCGTCGGCCGTCGGAGCGTGCGCGGGGCCACAGGCCAGCACCGGCATCCCGAAGCGGTGCCATCCCGCGACGGACCAGTAGCGGACGGGCACCAGGAGGGAGGTGCCGGTCTTCGGAAGCGGGATGCGCAGGGTGCTCCCCTGCGGGCGGGGCAGACCGGTCTCGCGCACCCAGCAGCGCAGGAGGTTCTCGACGGCCGCCGCGTCCGCCGCCGTCTGCGGGTCGGGGTGGTCGAGGAGGTCGGGCCGCGCACCCTGGGCGGGCTGCGGACGGTGCGGCGCGTTGTGTGCCTTGGACATCTGCCGGGGGACGGTCACCGGTTCGGCCGGGAGATCCGCCACGGGTGCGGGCGCGGGGGCGTCCACGGATGCGGCGGAGACGGCCGCCACGCGTTCGGTGTCCTGGCCTGCGTCGGCGTCGGCGCCGACGGCCTCTACTGCGGTGTCCTCATACGTGTCGGGTGCGGGTGTGGGGTTCACGGAGGGCTTCCTTGGGAGGTTGTTCCGGTGCCAGCCTCTGTCGGCTGCCAGCCGGTGTCAGCACGATGTGCCGGTCGGTTCCTGGCGGTACTGCTCCGGGCGGTACTGCCCCTGACGGGGCGGCTGGGTGCGGTACGGCGAGCGCTCGGCGGCCGCGAGGGCGTCGGCGAACCGGTCCAGTACCGCTACGGCCTGTTCGTCGGTGAGGGTGAGCGGCGGCAGCAGCCGTACGACCGCCGAGTGGCGGCCGCCGACCTCGACGATGAGCCCGCGCCGCAGACACTCCTGCTGAACGGCGGCGGCCAGCGCGGGTGCCGCAGGCGCGGGACCGGACTCCGCGACCCCGTCACTCCAGTCCTGGGAATTGCCGTCCTCGGAACTCCGGTCCACGGACGTGTCGCTTTGATCCGCGCGATCCCCACCGAGGCCCTCCCCCACCGCCCGCTCGGGATCCACCAGCTCGACGCCGATCATCAGGCCACGGCCCCGGACGTCCCCGATGACCGGGTGCTCGGCGGCCAGTTGGCGCAGCTGCGCGAGCATGCGCGCGCCGAGCGTCCCCGCGCGCTCCGCGAGCCCGTTCTCCCGTACGTACCGCATGGTGGCGGCACCGGCGGCCATGGCGAGCTGGTTCCCGCGGAAGGTGCCCGCGTGCGCGCCGGGTTCCCAGGCGTCGAGTTCGGCCCGGTAGACGATGACGGCGAGCGGCAGGCTGCCGCCGATCGCCTTGGACATGACCATGACGTCGGGCACGATCCCGCTGTGCTCGACCGCCCAGAACGCGCCGGTCCTGCCGACCCCGGTCTGTACCTCGTCCACGATCAACGGGATCCGGCGGGCCGAGGTGATCTCCCGCATCCGCCGCAGCCAGCCGTCCGGTGCCGGGATCACTCCGCCCTCGCCCTGTACGGGTTCGAGGATCATCCCTGCGGGCCTCGGCACTCCGCCCTTGGGGTCGTCCAGCAGGCTCTGCGTCCAGTGCGCGGCGAGCGCCGCCGCCCGCTCGCCGCCGACCCCGAAGGGACAGCGGTAGTCGTACGGATAGGGCAGCCGCGTCACCCGTACGTCCTGCGCCCCGCCCGACGCGTCCAGCGCCCCGGCGGTCATGCCGTGGTAGGCACCGGTGAAGGACAGCAGCCCGCTGCGGCCGGTGGCGGTGCGCACCAGCTTCAGCGCGGCCTCGACCGCGTCGGTGCCGGCCGGTCCGCAGAACTGCACCCTCGCGTCGGCGGCGAGTCCCGGCGGCAGTGTCGCGAAGAGCTCGGTGGTGAAGGCGTCCTTGACGGGGGTGGCCAGGTCCAGGACGTGCAGCGGGGCGCCCGAGTCGATGACCTTCTTGATCGCTTCGAGCACCACCGGGTGGTTGTGCCCGAGGGCGAGCGTCCCGGCCCCGGAGAGACAGTCCAGGTAGCGCCGCCCGTCCGCCCCCTCGATCGTCAGCCCTCGCGCGCGTACGGGAACGATCGGGAGCGAGCGCGCGTACGTCCGGGCGGCGGACTCGCGCAGCGACTGCCGGCGCAGGATGCCCTCGTGGGCGACCGTCGGCCGGTCGGCGGCGGGCGGAGCGCCGGTCGGCGGGGCGGCGCCCGGCTGGGCAACGAGTGCCGATGCCGGAGCAGGTTCGGTCACGGCCACGACTGCTGGTCCTCCCCCAGGTGTGCCATTGGTACGGGTTTGCGCGCATTGCCCCGCAGGGTTGAACGCCCACCAGATATCCCTCGTACGTACCAACGACAGTGACCCCGAGGGATCACGGGCAATCAGAAGATCCTTCCGGCGCGGAACCGCAGCCCTGCCGTTGGCCGTCCCCATCGGCACCGGCATAGTGGTGGCCGGTCTCCGGCGCTCCCGGGGCCGCAGGACACACCCCACCGGTGCCGCCCGTTCCACCCGTTCTGCCTGTTCCACCCGTTTCCACCCGCCGCACCGCCTCGCCCGTCACGTTCGAAGTCCCAGGGGGATCAAGACATGCGACCCATACGCCCGACCCGCACCGTTCGTCAGGGGAAGAGCGCCCGTCGCAGAAGTGCGCCCTCGATGTCCGTCGCCGGTCTCGTCGCCGCGCTCGCGCTGACCGTCACCGCCTGCGGCCCCACCGAGGACGGCGCCGCCGGTACGCCGACCACGGGGACCACCGGCTCGGCGGCCACCACCGGGGGTTCGGGCGACGACAAGATCACGATTCCGGACGATCTCAAGGACCGGCTCAAGGAGCACGGGATCGACCTGGACAAGTGGAAGAACGGCGCGTGGAAGAACTGGAACAAGGACGACTGGCTGCGCGAGGCCGAGGACTTCGTCAACCCGATCATCGCGGACCTGTGGAACCCGGACCGCATGAAGGACGCCGACAAGCAGCCGCAGAAGCCCGTCGACAATGACATCTCGGGCGACAAGGGCATCACCGACCCGATCCCCGCCCGCCTCCCGGCGAAGGCCGCCAAGGCTCCGTACCACTCCGCCGCTCCCGAGTCCGGGCGGCTGCTGTTCGACGGCCCGGAGGGGTCGATGTCCTGTTCCGCGACGGTCGTCAAGGACCCGGCGCACCCGGGCAAGTCCAACCTGGTGTGGACGGCGGGCCACTGCGTGCACGCGGGCGCGAAGGGCGGCTGGTACCGCAACGTCGCCTTCGTGCCGTCGTACAACGACCGGGCCGGGGCGGTCTCCAAGGAGACGACCCGTGAGCAGATCGCACCGTACGGCGTGTGGTGGGCCAAGAACGCCTACACCTCCGCCCAGTGGATCACTCAGGGCGGACCGACCGGCGGCGAGGGCGCCCCGTACGACTTCGCGGTGCTGAACGTCACCTCGGAGAAGGGTGCGGGCAAGTCGCTGGAGGAGACGGTCGGTTCCGCGCTCCCGGTCGAGTTCAACGCACCCGCCGTGCCGAAGATCGCGAGCATGGAGGCGACCGGCTACCCGGCCGCGCCGCCCTTCGACGGCGAGCGCATGTACCAGTGCCAGGACAAACCGGGCCGCCTCGCGATCAAGCCCGCGCAGCCCACGATGTACCGCATCGGATGCAGCATGACCGGTGGTTCGTCGGGCGGCGGCTGGGTCGCTCAGGGCCAGGACGGCAAGCCCGCGCTGGTGTCCAACACCTCGATCGGCCCGGTCACGGCGGGCTGGCTGGCCGGTCCGCGGCTCGGCCCCGAGGCCAAGACCATCTACGACAAGGCCGGTTCGCGCTAGCGAGAAGCCGTGAGGGCGCACCCCGCGGGGTGCGCCCTCCTTCGCGGGACCCGGAAGACCCGTCTGCTACCTTCCCGCACGTCAGTTCCGCACATGACACGCTCATGACACATCTGAACATCCGGTACATCCAGGGGGAAACATTTCCATGCGATCCATACGTCCACTACTGGCCGTCACCGGCCTCGCCGCGGCACTCGCGCTGACGGCGACGGCCTGCGGCCCCACCGAGGACAAGGCGTCCGGGGGCGGCGACAAGGCGTCCGCACCGGCCGCCTCGACTCCCGCAGGGGATTCCGACATCGCTCTTCCGAAGGACCTCGCCGACAAGCTCAAGGAGCACGGCGTCGACCCCGAGAAGTGGAAGAGCGGCGAGTGGAAGAACTGGGACAAGGACAAGTGGCTGCGCGAGGCGAAGGACTTCGTCAACCCGGTCATCGAGGGCCTGTGGAAGCCTGAGCGGATGCGGAGCGCCAAGGACCCCGCGAAGACGACGACCGCCAGTGACCTCTCCTCCGGCCAGGGCGTCTCGGACCCCGCGCCGCGTCCGGTACAGGCGGCGCGCGAGAAGACCCCGTACACCCGGCACGGCGCCCCGGTCGGGAAGCTCTTCTTCGACTCCCCCAAGGGCCACATGGTCTGCTCGGGCACCGTGGTCAAGGACGTGAACAACCCCGGCAGGTCCAACCTCGTCTGGACGGCCGGGCACTGCGTGCACGCGGGCGGTGCGGGCGGCTGGTACCGCAACATCATCTTCGTTCCCGCGTACAACAACAACGCCAAGTCGCCCGCCGCGCTCCAGGCGGCCCCGCCGCAGGAGGAAGCTCCCTACGGCGCCTACTGGGCGGACTGGGTGGCGACCTCCGGCGAATGGATCCGGGGCGGCGGCCCGACCGGCGGCAACGGTGCTCCGTACGACTACGCGGTCCTGCACGTGAAGCCGCAGAACGGCGGCAAGTCTCTGGAGGAGACCGTCGGCACCGCGATGCCGATCGACTTCAACGCGCCCGACACCCGGCGGATCAGCGCGATGGGCGCCTGGGGCTACCCGGCGGGCCCGCCCTACGACGGCTACGTCATGCACAAGTGCGTCGACCGGCCGAACCGGCTGTCCCTCAGCCCGACCACGCCCACCATGCACCGCATCGGCTGCACCATGACCGGCGGTTCCTCGGGCGGCGGCTGGTTCATGAACCGGCAGGGCGGCGGCCTGAGCCTGGTCTCGAACACCTCGATCGGCCCCGTCACGCACGGCTGGCTGGCCGGCCCGCGACTCGGCAAGGGCGCCGAGCAGCTCTACACGATGATGAGCAAGAGGTACGGCAAGAGCTGATCTCCTCCGGTACGCGCAAGGCCGGTGGCCCGCACCCTCGTCAGGAGGGTGCGGGCCACCGGCCTTCGCGCACGGTACGAGCCGAACGCGTGCGGTACGGCCGTGCTGGCGCGGTGGCCCTACGCATTCGAGCCGTACGGCGCACGCCGTACCAGCCCGAGCCGCACGGCGCACGCGTGCGTCAGTGCGCGGTCGGGATGAACGTGGCGAACTCCGCCGCCAGTTCCTCGTGCACCCGCGCCTTGAGCAGCGTGCCCTCCTCGGTGTGCTCCTCGGAGATCACCTCGCCCTCGGCGTGCGCCCGCGAGACCAGCGCGCCCTGGATGTACGGCACGAGCACCTCGATCTCGACCGAGGGGCGCGGCAGTTCGCGGTCGATGAGCTCCAGGAGTTCCTCGATGCCCTGACCCGAACGGGCCGAGACCGCGATGGCGTTCCTCTCGATGCGCAGCAGCCGCTGGAGGACGACCGGGTCGGCCGCGTCCGCCTTGTTGATCACGACGATCTCCGGCACGTCGAGCGCGCCGACGTCACGGATCACCTCGCGCACGGCGGCCAGCTGCTCCTCCGGCGCCGGGTGCGAGCCGTCCACCACGTGCAGGATGAGGTCGGAGTCGCCGACCTCCTCCATGGTGGAGCGGAACGCCTCGACGATGTGGTGCGGCAGGTGCCGGACGAATCCGACGGTGTCCGCCAGCGTGTAGAGCCGCCCGCTGGGCGTCTCGGCACGGCGCACGGTCGGGTCGAGGGTGGCGAACAGGGAGTTCTCCACCAGCACGCCCGCACCCGTGAGGCGGTTGAGCAGCGAGGACTTGCCCGCGTTGGTGTACCCGGCGATGGCGACCGAGGGCACCTTGTTGCGCCTGCGCTCCTGGCGCTTGAGCTCGCGGCCGGTCTTCATCTCCGCGATCTCCCGGCGCATCTTCGCCATCTTCTCGCGGATCCGGCGCCGGTCCGTCTCGATCTTGGTCTCACCGGGACCACGGGTGGCCATGCCGCCACCGCCGCCGCCACCCATCTGACGGGAGAGCGACTGACCCCAGCCGCGCAGTCGCGGCAGCATGTACTGCATCTGCGCGAGGGCGACCTGCGCCTTGCCCTCTCGGGACTTGGCGTGCTGGGCGAAGATGTCGAGGATCAGGGCGGTCCGGTCGACCACCTTGACCTTGACGACGTCTTCGAGGTGGATGAGCTGGCCTGGGCTGAGCTCACCGTCGCAGACGACGGTGTCGGCGCCGGTCTCCAGGACGATGTCGCGGAGCTCCATGGCCTTGCCCGAGCCGATGTACGTCGCCGGGTCCGGCTTGTCGCGCCGCTGGACGACACCGTCGAGCACCAGGGCTCCGGCGGTCTCAGCGAGCGCCGCCAGCTCCGCGAGGGAGTTGTCCGCGTCCTGCGCGGTCCCCGAGGTCCACACACCGACCAGCACGACGCGCTCCAGGCGCAGCTGCCGGTACTCGACTTCGGTGACGTCCTCAAGCTCGGTGGAGAGGCCGGCCACACGACGCAGTGCGGCGCGCTCGGAGCGGTCGAACTGGTCGCCGTCCCGCTCTCCGTCGATCTCGTGGCTCCAGGCGACGTCCTCTTCCATCAGGGCATCGGCCCGCAGGCTGTCTGTGATGTTGTCGTTCTTGGAAGGGGAAGAAGTGGAGGGGGTCATTGGGTCCTAACGTCGTCGTGTCGATGTGTGGAGGAGCCGCAGACCTCCCCTCCGTGGGGAGACCCGAAGGCCCCGTCGACAGTCACAACGCGTGACGGTCCCGGATGATTCCCGAAGGACCCCGGTGATTCCCCCGGAGATCTCCGGAGAATTTCCCGCCCGACCGTGCCGCCGACCCGTCGATGGTCGCACGGCACGGCCCGGGCGTCACACGGGTTTAGCGCCCGCTTCGCGGTCTCCCCGCATCCGGTCGCCGCCCGCTTCCCCCGTCTCCCCAGCCGTCCTCAGCGGTGACTCTCCGGCCCCTGCGCGGCGGCGCTCTTCCACTCCGGGTGCCCCGGCATGGGGGGCGTCTTCTGGCCGTACAGCCACTTCTCGAAGAATCCGGCGAGGTCACGTCCGGCGACGTCCGACGAGAGCTTCACGAAGTCGGCGGTGGTGGCCACCGCGTCCCTGTGCTCGCTCACCCAGCGTCGTTCCACGGTGTCGAAGGCCCTCTCGCCGATCTCCTGGCGCAGTGCGTACAGGACCAGTGCGCTGCCCTCGTAGACGACCGGCCGGAAGATGCTGATCTTCTGGCCGGGCTGGGAGGGCTTCGGCGCGGCCGGGGGGCCGCCCGCCCGCCGCCAGCCGTCGGAGTTGCCGTACGCCGCCTTCATGCGCTCCTCAAGAGGGCGGTCCTTCTGCGCGTACAGCGCCTCGTACCAGCTGGCGTGCCCCTCGTTGAGCCACAGGTCGGACCAGGAGCGCGGGGAGACGCTGTTGCCGAACCAGTGGTGCGCCAGCTCGTGCACCATGATCGATTCGACGTACCACTCCGGGTATCCGGTGCCTGCGAACAGGGACCGCTCGAACAGGGACAGCGTCTGCGTCTCCAGCTCGAAGCCGGTGTTGGCCTCCGCGATCAGCACCCCGTACGTCTCGAAGGGGTAGCGCCCGACGCGCTCCTCCATCCACGCCAGGTGCGCCGGAGTCTTCTTGAGCCACGGCTCCAGTCTCTTCGCGTCGGCGGCCGGAACCACGTCCCGCACCGGCAGTCCGTGCGGCCCCGTCCGGTGCAGGACGGCGGACTTCCCGATGGAGACCTGGGCGAGCTCGGTGGCCATGGGGTGACGGGTGGTGTACGTCCAGGACAGGGCGTCCTTGCCGCCCTTGACGCCCTTCACCGCGCGGGGCGTCGCGGAGGGCAGTCCGTTGGCGACGACCGTCTGCTCCTTGGGCGCGGTCACCCGGAAGGTGAAGTACGCCTTGTCGGAGGGGTGGTCGTTGCAGGGGAACACGCGGTGCGCCGCGTCGGCCTGGTTGGCCATGGCGAGTCCGTCGCCGGTGCGCACCCAGCCGCCGTCGGAGGCGTCGCCGACGGGGTTGCTGGTGTGCTTGACCGTGATGACCGTGCGGCTTCCGCTGCTGAGGGCCGAGGCGGGAGTGATCACCAGGTCCTCGCCGGACGTGGCGAACGTCGCGCGTGCGCCGTTCACCTCGACGGACTGCACGGTGCCGTGCGCGAAGTCGAGGTTGAGGTGCTCCAGCGTCTCGGTCGTGCGCGCCTTGATCCTGGTCACGGCGTTCAGCGGCTTGCCGTTGTCGCCGTCGTAGGTGAGGCCGATGTCGTACGAGAGGACGTCGTACCCGGGGTTGCCCAGGTGCGGGAAGAGGGTGTCGCCGATCCCCAGGGGGACGGGCGCGGGCAGGACGGCGCCGACGAGGAAGGCGGACGCGGCGGCCAGCAGAGCGGCACGCAGGCGCCGGGAGGTGAGCAGCATGAACCACCGCTATCAGCGCCCGAGCGCAACGGCGGGGACGGCACGCTCCGCACCACTCGAACGGGGTCGGACTGCCCCGCGCGGGTGACCCGGACGGTGCGCGAGTGACCCCGACCTGCGCGGGTGACCCCGACGGTGCGCGCGAGCGCCGGTCAGGCCGTCGCCGGGTGCTGGGCGCGGCTGACGTCGTACACGCCCGCGACCTCCCGCATGGCCCGCATCAGCGCCGGGAGCCCGGCGGCGTCGGTGAGCTGGAGGGTGTACGTGTGCCGCACGCGCTGTTCGGTCGGGGGCTCCACCGTCGCCGAGACCACTTCGGCTCCCGCGGTGGCGATCGCCTCGGTGAGGTCGGCCAGCAGGTGCGGTCGGCCGAAGGACTCGGCGACGAGGGTCACCCTCAGGTCCGCGGTGCCCTGCTGCCAGCGCACCCCGACCGGTTCCCGGCCGAGCGCCCGCATCCGGTCCACGGCGGCGCACGCCTCGCGGTGCACGGTGACGACGCCGCCCCGGACGACGAAGCCGAGCACCTTGTCCGGCGGTACGGGCGTACAGCACCCGGCCAGTCGGACGCTCGCGTCCGGAAGGTCCGCCACCGCGTTCTCCACGACGGGCCGCGAGACGTCCTCAGCGGGCCGTGAAGCGCCTTCTGGCGCCACGGGGGGCGCGGGTGAGGCCCCGGCCGCCCTGGCGGTCTCCGCGCCCGCCCGCACCCCCTGGGGCGGCCCCGCGTCGTGCTCGGTGTCCGGGTCGGCGAGCCAGCCCGCGATGGCGATGCGGGCGGCGGGCGTACGCGCGTGCTCCAGCCAGTCGGGCGAGGGGCCCGAGGCCGCGTCGTGCGCGAGCAGCAGCTGCACGCTGTCGCCGTCGCGCAGCACCGTACTGAGGGTGGCCAGACGGCCGTTGACGCGAGCACCGATGCAGGCGTGCGCGGCTTCCCCGTACTGGGCGTACGCGGCGTCCACGCAGCTCGCTCCCGCGGGGAGCCCGAGCGTGCCCCCGTCGGAGCGGAAGACGGTGATCTCCCGGTCCTGCGCGAGGTCGGCCCGCAGGGACGTCCAGAAGGCGTCCGGGTCGGGCGTGGACTCCTGCCACTCCAGCAGCCGGGACAGCCAGCCGGGCCGGGTCGGATCGACGCGCTCGCCGTCCGGGGCGGGCTCGCTGCTGTCGGGCTGCGCGTAGGGATTGCCGAGGGCGACGACGCCCGCCTCGGCGACCTTGTGCATCTGGTGCGTACGGATGAGGATCTCGGCGACCGCCCCGTCGCCGCCCGCGACGGCGGTGTGCAGCGACTGGTACAGGTTGAACTTGGGCGAGGCGATGAAGTCCTTGAACTCGGAGATCACCGGGGTGAAACAGGTGTGCAGTTCACCGAGTACGGCGTAACAGTCGGCGTCCTCGCCGACCAGGACGAGCAGCCGTCCGAAATCCGTGCCGCGCAGTTCGCCGCGTTTGCGGGAGACCCGGTGCACGGAGACGAAGTGCCGGGGCCTCACGACGACTTCCGCGGTGATGCCCGCCTCTTTGAGGACCCCGCGCACGCTCTCGGCGATGGGCGCGAGCGGGTCGCCCTGCACGGCGTTGCCGTCGATGAGCGCCCGGGTGCCGGCGTAGTCGTCGGGCTGGAGGATCGCGAAGACGAGGTCTTCGAGTTCGGTCTTGAGCGCCTGCACGCCGAGCCGTTCGGCGAGCGGGATGAGGACGTCCTGGGTGACCTTGGCGATGCGGACCTGTTTCTCGGGGCGCATCACGCCGAGGGTGCGCATGTTGTGCAGCCGGTCGGCGAGCTTGATCGACATCACGCGTACGTCGTTGCCGGTGGCGACGAGCATCTTGCGGAAGGTCTCGGGCTCGGCGGCGGCCCCGTAGTCGACCTTCTCCAGCTTGGTGACGCCGTCGACGAGGAAGCAGACCTCGTTGCCGAACTGCTCCCGCACCTGGTCGAGGGTCACGTCGGTGTCCTCGACGGTGTCGTGGAGGAGGGACGCGGTCAGGGTGGTGGTCTCGGCGCCCAGTTCGGCCAGGATCAGGGTGACGGCCAGCGGGTGCGTGATGTACGGCTCGCCGCTCTTGCGCATCTGGCCGCGGTGTGAGGACTCCGCGAGGACGTAGGCCCTGCTGAGGATGGTGAGGTCGGCGTCCGGATGGTGGGCGCGATGGGCCTCGGCCACATGGGCGATCGCGTCCGGGGTCCGGCCGCGCGTGGCAGGACCGAGCAGTGCGGCCCGGCCGAGCCGCCGCAGGTCGATCCTGGGACGGCCGCGCCTGCGGCCCTGCGTCGTCCTGGGGAGTGCCGCCGGCTGGGTCAGCGGGCGGAACTCCGGGGACACACCGTTGGGGTTGGTGGCCTCTGCACTCATGGGCACCTCCGGCAGCCTCGACCGGCGGTGGGCGGGTGGTGACTCCCCCTGCCTTCGTCGGGAGTGTCCCGTCCGGGCCGGTGCTTGATGCTACCGAGCCCATCACGCGGTGTTGACCGGGTCCCGCCCGGCGTGAACCGGATCACCCATTCGAGCGAAGGTCTATGCGGGGGCGTTTTGGGCCTCTTCGAGCCAGGACGGGTCGATCTGTCCCTCTGCGACGATCACGGCGGGGCCGGTCATCTCGATGGCGCCGTCCGGCCGCTCGGTGATCACGAGGCGTCCGCCGAGCACGTCCACGGTGTACGTCACGGGCGCGCCGGTGACGGCCGGGTCCGCCCCGTCGCGGCGGGCGGCGGCCACCGCGACGGCGCACGCGCCCGTACCGCAGGAGCGGGTCTCGGCGGCGCCGCGCTCGTGCACGCGCATCGCGACGTGGCGCGGGCCCCGGTCGACGACGAACTCGACGTTCACACCCTGCGGGTAGGCGCTCGCGGGGCTGAACGGCGGCGGGTCGTACAGGTTCCCGGCGTGTGCGAGGTCCTCGACGAAGGCGACCGCGTGCGGGTTGCCCATGTTGACGTTGGTGGCGGGCCACTCTCGGCCGTCCACGGCGACGGTGACGTCGCCCCCGGGGAGGGCCGCGCGGCCCATGGAGACGGTGACGTCGCCGTTCTTGTCGAGGTGGACGTGCTTGACGCCGCCCCGGGTCGCGACAGCGAGGTCGCCCCCGTCGGTCAGCCCGGCGTGCTGGAGGTAGCGGGCGAAGACGCGCACGCCGTTGCCGCACATCTCGGCGACCGAGCCGTCCGCGTTGCGGTAGTCCATGAACCACTCGGCCTCGGCGGCCATCGCGCGTGCCTCGGGGTGCGCGGCGGAGCGCACGACGTGCAGCAGGCCGTCGCCGCCGATTCCGGCCCGGCGGTCGCACAGCCTGGCGACGACGGTCGGCGGCAGCACGAGGGCGTTCTCCGGGTCGGGAACGAGCACGAAGTCGTTCTCGGTTCCGTGGCCCTTGAGGAAGGTGAGCGGTGCGGGGGCGGCGGGTGCGGTGGTCACGCGGTCCATCGTAAGGGCCGGGTCCGACAACCGGTCTTCGACCGCCGGGCCTGCGGGTACGGGCCTTGCTCCACACGCCCGACACGGGCCGGGCGGGCGCCGCCGGGACGGGCCGACGTACGCACGCCGACGAGTTAAGGACCGCACGCGCCGTACGCGCTCCGAGAGATCGAACGGCCGGGTCAGCGGAGTCGGGCCACGCGCCAGATCGCCAGCGCGACCAGGGCCACGCACACCGCCGCGTAGAGGGCCGCGACGCGCCAGTCAGCGCGCCCGCCCGCCCCCTTGGCGGGCAGTCCCGGCCAGGTGTAGCCGACGCGGCGGGCGGCCATCATGCCCCAGCCCGCGGCGCAGCAGCTGATCAGCAGTCCGAGCATCGCGACGACCGCGCCTCCGTCGCCGATCTCGAAGGCGAGCGGGAAGGCGAACATCAGCGACCCGACGGCCGCGAGGCCGACGATGGGGGCGAGCTGCCAGATCCGCAGGCGCCGCTGGGGGCGCAGTTCGACCTCGACCTCGGCCTCGGGGGCGGGCAGCCCGGGAACCTCGGGCAGCTCCGGCGCATCGGCGTGCTCCCCGTGCCCGGGGTGCTCGCCCGGCAGTCGGGACTGGTCTTCGGGCCCGTCAGGACTCAACCGCTCCGGTTCTTCCTGTGCTCTGTCGCGAGGGCCGGCCTCCATCGCCACGCGCCCTCCCCACTCGGACTCCAACGGTCGCTCGAAGCTCGATGATGGCACGCGCACGGGCGCCCCCATGACGGGCGGAGCGTCCCGATGCCATCACGTGATCAGGCTGTGACCGCTCGTTCGAGCAACGCCAGCGCCTGGTGCGGGAGTTCCGCACGGTGCTCGGCCGCGCCGCTCAGCCAGTGGACCCGGGGGTCCCTGCGGAACCAGGAGTCCTGGCGGCGCGCGAACCGCTTGGTGGCCCGGACCGTCTCGGCCCGCGCCTCGTCGTCCGTGCACTCCCCCGCGAGGGCGGCCAGCACCTGCTGGTACCCCAGGGCCCGCGAGGCGGTGACGCCCTCGCGCAGCCCTTGCCCCTCCTGGGCGCGCACCTCCTCCACGAGCCCCGCCTCCCACATGCGGTCCACGCGCGTGGCGATGCGTTCGTCGAGTTCGGGGCGGGCCACGTCGACGCCGATCTGCACGGTGTCGTACACGGACTCGTGACCGGGCAGGTTGGCGGTGAAGGGGCGTCCGGTGATCTCGATCACTTCGAGGGCGCGGACGATGCGGCGCCCGTTGCTGGGGAGGATCGCGCGGGCCGCGGCCGGGTCGGCCGCGGCGAGCCGCAGGTGCAGTGCGCCGGGGCCCTGCTCGGCCAGTTCGGCCTCCAGTCGGGCGCGTACCTCCGGGTCGGTGCCGGGGAACTCCATGACGTCGATGGCGCCCTTGACGTACAGCCCGGAGCCGCCGACGAGGACGGGCGTGCGGCCTTCGGCGAGCAGCCGGTCGATCTCCTTGCGGGCGAGCCGCTGGTACTCGGCGACGTTCGCCGTGACGGTGACGTCCCAGATGTCCAGGAGGTGATGCGGGACGCCGCCGCGCTCGTCGGGCGTCAGCTTCGCGGTGCCGATGTCCATCCCCCGGTAGAGCTGCATGGAGTCGGCGTTGACGACTTCGCCGCCGAGATGCTGGGCCAGGGCGACGCCCAGATCGGACTTTCCGGCCGCGGTGGGACCGACGACGGCGATGACCCGCGGTGCGGGGGCTGCTGTTCTCACCGCCCCAGTCTCGCAAACACGCGGACATGTCCCCGAACGAGCGACGTGACGGCACGCGCCCGGGGTCGTTGCCTGTTGCGAGGTTCCGCACGCCGGTTTACGCACCGGCGTCTCCGGGCGGCGCAATGGGACGCACCGGAAGGCGCGGTATTTCGCCCACACGAGTACGTTATGGAGTAGTTATGGGCGTTTTTGCAATGTTCCGCCGCAAGTCCAAGGACACCGCCGAGGCGTCAACCGAGGAGGAGCAGACCGGCACTCCGACGGCCGACTCCCCCGAGGTCACCGCTGCCGCGGGGAATCCCGCCGACGTGAAGGCCGGGTCCGAGGCCCCGGAAGGGGCGTCGGCCGAGGTCACCGATGACGCCACGAAGGCCGTGCCGGAAGCCGCGGACGCGGTGGCCGACGCGCCCGACGCGGAGGGGCTGGAGATCCCCAAGCAGCAGTCCGCGGACGAAGCAGCGGACAATGAGGTCGGCGAAAGCGCCCGAAAGTAGTCCGGAACCGTTCCGGAGCTACAGCTACGAACCGGTTCCGGACCGGACCGATACGTCCCCACGAGGGAAGGTGCCCCATGGGCTTCCTGGACAATTTGAAGGCCAAGCTGGCTCCGGCCAAGGAGAAGGCCGCGGACCTCGCGCAGCAGCACGGGGGCAAGATCGAGCAGGGCCTCGACAAGGCCGCTCAGGCGGTCGACTCCAAGACCAAGGGCAAGTACAGCAACCAGATCCAGTCAGGTACGGGCAAGGCCAAGGGCGCCCTGGACCGCCTCTCCACCAAGGACGACGGCGGCACTCCGCCGCCTCCGCCGCCGGCTTCCTGACACGTCGGCGCGCCTACGGGAACGGCCGCGGAACCATTTCGGTTCCGCGGCCGTTCCCGTAGTACGAAACGCACCTTGGCAACTCCAGAAGGCAGCAGTGGGGCGGCACCCGGCTGCCGCCCGCCGGTGGTCGACTAGGACCAGCAGGCGACGAAGTAGCCCACGCCGTACGGCGCGTCCTCGTACAGCAGCTGCCCGCCCAGGTCCGTCCCCTCCGCGGCACCGGCGAGTACCTGCCAGGGGGCGCGGCCGGACGCCTTCAGGGCGTACGCCAGGTCCTCGTCCAGGGCGAGCAGGGCGTCGGTGTCGGCGGTGCCCAGCGCGCGGGCGGCACCGGCGTCGAAGCCTTCGGCGCGCTCGTCGAGGTAGCCGGGGGCCTTCAGGGTGCGGCAGGCGCTGCCGTCGCCCATCACCAGGAGCGCGACCCGGTCCGCCCGCCGGGCCATCTCCCGGCCCGCCTCGGCGCAGCGGGCCGCTTCCAGGGTGTCCCCGACGCCCAGCCCCGCGACGGGGATGTCGGCCCATTCCGTACGGCCGAGCAGCCAGGCCCCCACCGCGAGCGAGTCCGGGAGGGCTCCCGCGGCGGATCCCGTGGTCGCGTCGGGGGCGTCGTCACCGGCACTGTGTGCGTCCTCGCCGAGACGCACCTCCAGGTCGACCCCGAAGCCCCCGAAGCTCCCCCTGGCGCCCTGCGGGTGCGGCCCGCGCCGGTCCGGCCCGGCGGGGCCGACCACGACCAGCAGGTCGGGCCGGGACGCGGCGAGCACTCCCAGGGCGTCCGCGCAGGCGTCCCGGGCGGCGTCGAGTTCCGGCGCGGCACCGGCTGCGACCTCGGGGACGAGCAGCGGCGGACAGGGGCATACGGCGGCGGCTACGAGCATGCCCGGCAGCCTAACGCGGGGCCGGGATCACGTTGTCCCGGGCCGGAGCCATCACGTTGTCCCGGGCCGGAGCCCGAGCGGGGCCCGGGCCGGACCCGTGGGCCCGGCCCTCGGCGGCCTCAGCCGACGCTGCACCCGCCCGTGGCCGCGGGCAGGGGCGCGGGGACACCGATCTTCGGCAGGCCCAGCATGACGCCGGGGCCCTGCTGCGGTTCGGCGTTGCGCTTCTCCCAGGCGTCACCGGCCCGGGTGCGACGCACGGCCGACGCCTCGCCCTCGGCGAGCAGGTGGTGCGGGGCGGCGTAGGTGATCTCGACGGTCACCACGTCGCCGGGGCGCACGTCCTGGTCGGGCTTGGTGAAGTGCACGAGGCGGTTGTCGGGGGCGCGCCCCGACAGGCGCAGGGTCGCACCGTCCTTGCGGCCCTCGCCCTCGGCGACCATGACCTCCAGGGTGCGGCCGACCTGCTTCTTGTTCTCCTCCCAGGAGATCTCCTCCTGGAGGGCGACCAGGCGCATGTAGCGCTCCTGGACGATCTCCTTGGGGATCTGGTTCTCCATCGTGGCGGCGGGGGTGCCGGGGCGGATGGAGTACTGGAAGGTGAAGGCGTTGGTGAAGCGGGCCTCGCGGACCGTGTGCATCGTCTGCTCGAAGTCCTCCTCGGTCTCGCCGGGGAAGCCCACGATGATGTCGGTGGAGATGGCGGCGTCCGGCATCGCGGCGCGCACCCGCTCGATGATCCCGAGGAAGCGCTCCTGGCGGTACGAGCGGCGCATCGCCTTGAGGATCGTGTCCGATCCCGACTGGAGCGGCATGTGCAGCTGCGGCATCACGTTCGGCGTCTCGGCCATCGCGGCGATCACGTCGTCGGTGAAGTCGCGCGGGTGCGGCGAGGTGAAGCGGACGCGCTCCAGGCCCTCGATCTTCCCGCAGGCGCGCAGCAGCTTGCTGAACGCCTCGCGGTCGCCGATGTCGGAGCCGTACGCGTTGACGTTCTGCCCGAGCAGCGTGATCTCGGAGACGCCCTCGTCGACCAGGGCCTCGATCTCGGCGAGGATGTCGCCGGTCCTGCGGTCCTTCTCCTTGCCGCGCAGGGCGGGCACGATGCAGAAGGTGCAGGTGTTGTTGCAGCCGACCGAGATGGAGACCCAGGCCGCGTAGGCGCTCTCGCGACGCGTGGGCAGCGTCGAGGGGAACGCCTCCAGCGACTCGGCGATCTCGACCTGTGCCTCTTCCTGGACGCGGGCCCGCTCCAGCAGCACCGGCAGCTTGCCGATGTTGTGCGTGCCGAAGACCACGTCGACCCAGGGGGCCCGCTTGGTGATGGTGTCGCGGTCCTTCTGGGCCAGGCAGCCGCCGACGGCGATCTGCATGCCGGGCCGCTTGGTCTTCATCGGCGCGAGCCGCCCGAGATTGCCGTACAGCTTGTTGTCGGCGTTCTCCCGGACCGCGCACGTGTTGAAGACGACGACGTCGGCGTCACCGTCGCACCCTTCGGGCGCGCGGACGTATCCCGCGCCCTCCAGGAGGCCCGACAGGCGCTCGGAGTCGTGGACGTTCATCTGGCACCCGTAAGTGCGCACCTCGTATGTCTTCTCGCTCATCTCGCCCACCAGGGTACGGGGCCCGCGCGGCCGGGGGCGTCGCGCGGGGGCCGCTGCGGCTTCCCTCTGGCCGGGCGGGGCCTTGAGCTGGCAGGATCGCGCGCATGCTCCCCTGGTTCTCCCGTATCGGTCGTCGTCGTGCCCTGCAGGGGGCGGTGGCGGCGCTGGCCGTGTGCGGGCTGCTGCTGTGGTGGCTCCTGCCGTCCCGTTCGCCGTCGCCCGAGGGACGGATCACCTTCAGTACGGGGGTGCCCACGGGGGTCTACCAGAAGTACGGGGAACTGCTGGAGGAGGCGCTGCGGCGGCACATGCCGAAGGTCGAGGTGACGCTGAACACCAGTGAGGGCTCGCAGCAGAACCTGGCGCGGGTGGCGAGCGGGGACGCCGACTTCACGGTGGCGACCGCGGACGCCGTCGCGACGTACCAGCGCAACCGGCGGCCGGGGGCGGAGCGGCTGCGCGGGTGCGCACGGCTGTACGACGACTACGTGCAGTTGGTCGTGCCGGCCGATTCGAGGATCCGTACCGTCGCGGACCTGCGCGGCAAGCGGGTGGCGGTCGGGCAGGAGGGCTCCGGGGTGCGGCTGCTGTCGAACCGGTTGCTCGCCGCCGCCGGGCTCGATCCCGAGCGGGGGATAAGGCCGGTGTCGATAGGGATCGACACCATGCCGGGGCAGCTGGAGTCGGACAGCATCGACGCCTTCTTCTGGTCGGGCGGACTGCCCACCAGCGCGGTGCGCGATCTGTCGGAGCGGATGTCGGTACGGCTGGTTCCGCTCGGTCCGGATCTGGTGGAGGCGTTGCAGAAGCCCGGGGGCACCACCGGCTACTACCGGTCGGCGGTGATGCCCGCCGACGCGTACGCGAAGGTCAGCAACCAGGCGGCGGTGCCGACGGTGGCCGTGGCGAATCTGCTGGTGACGACGGACCGAACGGATCCGGAGCTGACCGAGCGGTTCACGGAGACGGTGATCGCCAGCCGGGACCGGATCGGGCGGCAGGTGCACGCGGCACAGCTGGTGGACCTGCGGACCGCCATCTACACGGACCCGCTGCCGCTGCACGAGGGCGCGGCCCGCTACTACCGGTCCGCGAAGCCGTAGCCGTAGCCGTAGCCGTCCAGCGACGCCTCCCCCGGCGCTACGGCTCCGTGCGCGGCACCGTGACCGTCACGCGCAGGCCGTGGGGTTCGTTGGCGTCGTACGTGATCGTGCCGCGGCCCGCGAGGAGCAGTGCGCGGGAGATGGAGAGGCCGAGGCCCGAGCCCTTGATGTTCTGGTGGCGGTTACTGCGCCAGAACCGGTCGCCTACGCGGGCGAGTTCGTCCTCGGTGAGGCCGGGTCCGCCGTCGGCGACGACGACGGTGCAGGTGTGGCCTCCGGCCTCCACCGTGACGGTGACCTCCTCGTCCGGCGGCGTGAACTTCAGTGCGTTGTCGATGACCGCGTCGAGCGCGCTGGACAGGGCGACCGGGTCCGCCCACGCGGTGACGGCCTCCGGGCCACTGCGCAGCAGGCGTACGCCCTTGTCGTCGGCGAGCGGTGCCCAGGCCGCGACGCGTTCGGTGACGAGTTCGCCGAGGTCGGTCAGCCGGAGGTCGGCGGGGGCGTGTTCGGCCTGCGCCAGGTCGAGGAGGTCGTCGAGGACCCGGGCGAGGCGCTTGCCCTCGGTGCGTACGGAGGCGATCTCCTCGTTGCCCTCGGGAAGTTCGAGGGCGAGCAGTTCGATGCGCAGGAGCAGCGCGGAGAGCGGGTTGCGGAGCTGGTGGGAGGCGTCGGCGACGAAGGCGCGCTGCTGTTCGAGGACGTCCTCGACGTTGTCGGCCATCTCGTTGAACGAACGGGCGAGGCGGCGGAGTTCGGGCGGGCCCCCGGCGGGTGCCACTCGGGAGTTCATCCGGCCGGTCGCTATGTCGTGGGTGGCGGCGTCCAGGACGCGCACCGGGCGCAGTACCCACCCCGTCAGCCGGAAGGCCGCGCCGATCGCCAGGAACAGGGCGGCGAACTCGCCCGCCGCGATCAGCAGCCAGTCGTGCAGGATGCGCGAACGCAGGTGCCCGGTGGGCGAGTCGGTGACCACCACCGCCACCACGTCGCCGTCCCGCACCACCGGCGAGGCCACCACCAGCGTGTGGTCCTGCCAGGGCCACACCTGTGGCGGGTCGTGGCTGCGGCGCCCGGCCAGCGCCTCCTGGAAGGCGTCCTTGGCGAGGTCGCCCGCCGCCGTCACCGTCCAGTCGCGCGGGGCGGCCGCCATGGCGTTGCCGTCGCGGTAGAAGACGCCGACCCGGATGCCGTACACCGCGTGGTAGCGGCCGAGTTCGACCTCCAGGGTGGCGCGCCGCTCGTCCCTGGAGGCCCCCTGGGCGGTGTCCGCTCTTCGTTCCGCGGCCGTCGGGGGGCGGTCGGTGACGAACTGGGCGAGGGCGGCGAAGCGCGCCGTGTCGTCGATGCGGTCGACCACCACTTGCTGCTGCTGCGCGGCCGCTACCCGTACGGCGAGCGGGAAGCCGAAGGCGATCAGCATGCCCGCGAGCAGGATGATCAGGAGCGGGAGAAGGCGGGTGCGCACGGGGAGTTACGTGTTCCGGGGCGCGTCGGCGTCGCCCCGGGCCGGGGCCTGTGTGCCGTTCGGCGCGACCAGCCGGTAGCCGACGCCGCGCACCGTCTCGATGAGGGCGGGCATCCGCAGCTTGGAGCGCAGCGAGGCGACGTGGACCTCCAGGGTGCGCCCGGTGCCCTCCCAGCTGGTGCGCCACACCTCGCTGATGATCTGTTCCCGGCGGAAGACGACTCCCGGGCGCTGTGCGAGGAGCGCCAGCAGGTCGAACTCCTTGCGGGTCAGCTGGACGGGCGTGCCGTCGACGCTGACGCGGCGGGTCGGCAGTTCGATCCGTACCGGCCCGAGGCAGACGGCCGTGCCGGAGGCCGAGGCGGGCGCGTCGCCGGTGGCGTTGCGCCTGCTCACCGCATGGATGCGGGCGAGGAGCTCTCCGGTGTCGTACGGCTTGGTGACGTAGTCGTCGGCGCCGAGGTTGAGGCCGTGGATGCGGGAGCGCACATCGGCACGCGCCGTCACCATGATCACCGGGGTGCTGGTGCGCTTGCGGATCTTGCCGCAGACCTCGTACCCGTCCTGGTCGGGCAGGCCGAGGTCGAGCAGGACGACGCCGAACGGCTCCTGCTCCTGGGGCGCGCGGTCGTCGGGCAGGAACGCCTGGAGGGCCTCTTCGCCGTTGCGGGCGTGGACGACCTGGAAGCCGTGCCGGGTGAGGACGGCGGACAGTGCGGCGGCGACGTGGTTGTCGTCCTCGACGAGCAGCAGCCTCATGTGGCTTCCCCCTCCCTGCGTCCCTGTTCTGGTGTGTGACCACGGGATTTCGATGTGTGGCCACAGGGCATCCACGCTGATGCGGACACGCTCCGTCAAGGCCCTCCCCGTTACGGGCTTGTTCCGTTATGGAGCCGGTATCCCCGCCCCATGCCCTGTTCACGCAGAGTGTCCGGTTGCGGCCGGATCGTTATGCTCAATTTCCGCTCAGATGTAATGACGCTGGTAGCACTGTGTGACTAGGGTCCTCCCCAACCGAGGAGGACGGAGCAAAAGCCGATGAGCGGAGTTTCAGTGACCAAGGGCGTCGAGGACGCGGTACCCGCGTCGGGCGATCTGGTCGTGCTGAGCAACGTCAACAAGCACTTCGGCGCGCTGCATGTGCTCCAGGACATCGACCTGACCATCGCCCGTGGCGAGGTCGTCGTCGTCATCGGACCCTCCGGGTCCGGGAAGTCCACGCTGTGCCGCACGATCAACCGCCTGGAGACGATCGACTCCGGTGACATCAGGATCGACGGAAAGCCCCTGCCCCAGGAGGGCAAGGAGCTGGCGCGGCTGCGCTCCGACGTCGGCATGGTGTTCCAGTCGTTCAACCTCTTCGCCCACAAGACGATCCTGGAGAACGTCACGCTGGGCCAGATCAAGGTCCGCAAGACGGACAAGAAGACCGCGGAGGACAAGGCCCGCGCCCTGCTGGACCGGGTGGGCGTCGGCGCACAGGCGGACAAGTACCCGGCACAGCTCTCCGGCGGTCAGCAGCAACGCGTCGCCATCGCAAGGGCGTTGGCCATGAAGCCGAAGGTCATGCTCTTCGACGAGCCCACTTCGGCGCTCGACCCGGAGATGATCAACGAGGTTCTGGAAGTCATGCAGCAGCTGGCGCGCGACGGCATGACCATGGTCGTCGTCACGCACGAGATGGGCTTCGCCCGCTCTGCCGCGAACCGGGTGGTCTTCATGGCCGACGGCAAGATCGTCGAAGAGGCCACGCCGGACCAGTTCTTCAGCAACCCTCGCAGTGATCGGGCCAAGGACTTCCTGTCGAAGATCCTGCATCACTGACAACCGCCGCTCTCCGTAAGGCCGTTGCCAGGCGGGATACGGCTCGACGACCAACGCTCTAACGACGTAAGGGATGTTTTCCATGAAGCTCCGCAAGGTCAGCACCGCTGTTGTCGCGGTCGCCTCGCTCTCTCTCGCTCTCTCGGCCTGTGGCGGCGAAAGCGGTGGCGGCAAGAAGAGCGACAAGATCGTCATCGGCATCAAGTTCGACCAGCCCGGCATGGGCCTGAAGACGCAGGACGGCAAGTTCACCGGCTTCGACGTCGACGTGGCCCGGTACGTCGCCAAGGAGCTCGGCTACTCCGAGGACAAGATCGAGTTCAAGCAGGCGCCCTCCGCCGAGCGCGAGAACCTGATCAGCAACGGTGACGTGAAGTTCGTCGCCGGTACGTACACGATCAACGACAAGCGCAAGGCGAAGGTCGACTTCGCGGGCCCGTACTTCATGGCCCACCAGGACCTGCTGGTCCGCAAGGACGACAACTCGATCACGAAGGTCGAGGACCTCAACTCCAAGAAGCTCTGCTCGGTCACCGGCTCCACCTCCGCGCAGAACGTCAAGGAGAAGCTGGCCCCTAAGGCGAACCTCCTACAGCAGGGCGGGTACTCGGAGTGCCTCAACGGCCTGGAGAACAAGACCGTTGACGCCCTGACCACCGACGGCACCATCCTCGCGGGCTACGCCGCACAGAAGGAGCACCAGGGCAAGTTCAAGCTCGTCGGTCTCAAGATGAGCGACGAGCCCTACGGCATCGGGCTCAAGAAGGGTGACAAGGACCTTCAGAGCAAGATCAACGCCGCGCTGGAGAAGATGCAGAAGGACGGCTCGTGGAAGAAGGCCGTGGACGCCAATCTCGGCCCCGCCAACTACATCGCCGATCCCGCCCCGGCCATCACCGAAAAGGGCTGAGCCAGCAGTGACTGACGCGCCGCCGGCTCCGGTCGGCGGCGCGCGCCACGATCCAACAAGGAGAGATCGCGGGGCATCGTGTTCGATTTTCTTAGTTCCGGGCGGTACGACCTGCTCGGTGCCTTCTGGGTGACGGTTCAGCTCACCTTCTATTCGGCCATCGGCTCACTCATATGGGGAACACTGCTGGCCGGGATGCGGGTCAGCCCGGTTCCTCTCTTGCGGGCCTTCGGCACTGCGTACGTGAACCTGGTCCGCAACACACCGCTGACGATCATCATCGTCGCCTCCTCCCTCGGCCTGTACCAGACCCTCGGCATCGCGCTCGGCGCTGGCGAGAACTTCGACGACATCGGCTTCCGGCTAGCGATCCTCGGCATGGTCGTGTACACCGGTACCTTCGTCTGCGAGGCGTTGCGCTCAGGCATCAACACCGTCCCGGTCGGCCAGGCCGAGGCGGCCCGCGCGATGGGCCTCGGCTTCACCCAGGTGCTGACCCTCATCATCCTTCCCCAGGCGTTCCGTTCGGTCGTCGCTCCACTGGCGAACGTGCTGATCGCATTGACGAAGAACACGACTGTGGCTGCTGCCATCGGTGTCGCCGAGGCTTCACTGCTGATGAAGGAGATGTTGGAGAACGAGACCCAGGCGCTTTTCGCCGTCTTCGGCGTGGTCGCTTTCGGGTTCATCGTTCTCACCCTTCCCACCGGCCTGCTGCTCGGCTGGGTGGCCAAGCGAGTGGCGGTCAAGCGATGACTTCAGTTCTGTATGACGCCCCCGGGCCCAGCGCCAAGCGGCGCAACATCATCTACACGGTCGTCTTCCTCATCATCTTCGTGCTGGCGGCATGGTGGGCTCTGGACACCATGGCATCCAAGAACCAACTGGATGCGGAGAAGTGGAGCCCGTTCGTCACGGACTCCAAGGTGTGGACCACCTTCTTGCTGCCCGGGCTTGGAGAAACCCTCAAGGCCGCAGCCCTCGCGCTGGTAATCGCTCTGCCGCTCGGTGCCGCCCTTGGTATCGGCCGACTCTCGGACCATGCCTGGATCCGTGTTCCGGTCGGCGTGGTGGTCGAGTTCTTCCGGTCGATCCCAGTGCTGATCATGATGGTGTTCGCCAGCGCACTGTTCTCCCAGTTCACCAACATGGATTCCGAGATCCGCCCGCTGTGGTCTGTGGTGACGGGCCTGGTGCTGTACAACGCCTCGGTCATAGCCGAGATCGTACGAGCGGGAATTCAGTCCCTGCCCACCGGCCAGACGGACGCGGCCAAGGCCATCGGTATGCGCAAGGGCCAGATGATGGTCTTCGTACTGCTGCCGCAGGCCGTCACCGCGATGCTGCCCGCGCTGGTCAGCCAGTTGGTGGTCATCGTCAAGGACACCGCGCTCGGCGGCGCGCTCCTCGGCTTCAACGAACTCCTCTCCCAAGTACGCACCATCACGGCGAACTACGGCGCCAACACCATCGCCGCACTCACCGTGGTCGCTCTGCTGTTCATCGCGGTGAACTTCGCCCTCACCTCCTTCGCGGGCTGGCTGGAGAAGCGGCTCCGCCGCGCGAAGAAGAGCAGTGGCGCGGAAGTCGACCGGAATGTGATCGAGGCAGGCGGCGGAATCGTCTGAGCCCCACACCGCTGCCACTACAGGCCGACCCTTCTTCAAGGGTCGGCCTGTCGCACATCTCCTGGAGGGCAACCCACAAAGGAATCCCCCCACTCCCGAAGGACTCGCCTCCGTCACTTGACGCAAGCACCTGCAGTGGGTTGCATACGTTCTGTGATCGAGCACCGTGTTTCCACTGCCTCATGTGCAGCTTTCCGCTTGTCCGTACGGAGCGGAGGAGTCGCGCCGTGGACCCGGTGATCATCGTCGGCGCCGGACCTATCGGGCTCGCGCTCGCCCTGTCCCTCGCCGCGCAGCACGTCCCCTCCGTCGTCCTGGACGAGGGCGACGGCACGCAGGAGGAGCGCACGGCCAGGACCGTCGTCCTGCGGCAGGACACGGCCGCTCTGGTCGAGCGGCTCGGCTGCACCGACGCCCCGGCCCAGGGGGCGGTCTGGGCCTCATGGCGGTCGATGCGGCGCAAGCAGGTCGTACGGGAACTAACGCTCGGTGAGCACGAGGAGTTCCCGGCCCCCCTGCACCTTCCGCAACACGACCTCACCCACGGTCTGTACGCGGCCGCCGAGGCGCACCCCCTGATCGAGCTCGCGACTGGCGCACGCGTGGACACCATCGAGCAGGACGCCAAGGGCGTCACCGTGCACACCCGCGAGCCGGGGTACCTGTACTGGCGCGGCAGCTACCTCGTCGGCTGCGACGGCGCCCGATCCACCGTCCGCAAGCTCCTCGGCATCCGCTTCGCCGGCCGTACCGCCGTCGAACGCCACGCCGTCGCCGCCCTGCGCACCGAACTTCCCTGGCCCGAGACCGCTTTGCTGCACCGTCAGCCGCCCTGGCGCGGCGCGGGCCCCGAGGTGACCGCCCGGCCCCTCCCCGACGACGTATGGCGCCTGGACTGGCTGCTGCCACCGCGCGGCGACCTGGTGACCCCCGACGCCCTGGTGACCCGCATCCGCGACACCCTCGCCGGATGGTGCGGCACGACTCCCCCGTACGAACTGATCGACACCGGCGTCTACACCCTGCACCACCGCCTCGCCCAACGCTGGCGCGAGGGACGGTCGTTCCTCGCGGGCGACGCGGCGCACCTGCTCGGCGCGATCGGCACCCAGAGCGTCGACGAGGGCCTGCGGGACGTCGAGAACCTGGCGTGGAAGCTGGCGCACGCCTTCCACCACGACGCGTCCGAAGAACTCCTCGACAGCTACGAGGCGGAACGGCGCACCTCCGTCGCCTCCCGGCTGCGCGCCGCCGACCAGGTGCTGCCGATACTGCGGGGCGGCGGCGGTCTGCGCGCGGCCCTGCCCGGCGCGGGCAAGAGCCACGACAGCCTCCTCACCGACGGCCACCTCGGCAACGGCGCGCTGGGCGCCCTGCCGACCTATCCGCACTCCCCCCTCGCGCCCCTGCCGCCGTCCGCCGAGACGCGGGCCGATGTCGACACCCCGTACGGTGCGCCCGTCACGGACGTCCCGGTGACCGCCCCCGACGGCACCGCCGTACGGCTGTGGGAGCGGTTCGGGCAGGGACACCTGCTGGTCGTCCTCGTCGCACCGGGCACCGGTGTGTGGGACCGGCGGCACTGGATGTCGGCGGGCGTGATGCCACGGCTGGCGGCAGCCGTCACCGCGCTCCCCGTACCGGCGGAGCTGCTCGTCGCCGAGGGCTACCCGGGGGCGACCGCGCACACCGTCCTTCTCGTACGCCCGGACGGGCACCTCGTGGCGGCCTTCGACGGGGTGCACCCGGCTGAGCTGTACGCGGCCGCCGACACGGCGCGCGGCGGCGCGCGTGAGAGCCCGGAGGCGCTCGAAGAGGCCCCGGACGCTCCCGTGAACACCGATCGGACCGCGGACGTCAATTGACCGGCCCTGGCTCGCATGGTGTACTCCGAAACGTGAGCGACACCGATGTGAGCCTGTGGCGGAGGGTCCATATGGACCTGGTCCGCTACGCGGGCTGCGTCTGTCGCCCGTCCTGCTGATTCGCCCCTTCCTCCACGTGCGGTGTGCCGTCTCCCGGCCGTCGACCCCCAGGGTCCGGCCGGTGGGACCGCCGTACGTCCTCGCGAACTTCCAGGACGGTCCCTCCGTGTCTCTTCCCGCACCCCTGCACGCCCCTGCCCCCACCACCGGGCCCACTTCCGCGCAACTCCTCGACTTCGTCCGTGACATCGCCGCCGACGCCGCACTGGTGGCGTCCCTCCCGCTGGACCCGGAGGGACGTACGTGGGTGCGGCTCGACGGGCCGGGCGGCAGCGAGGCGTGGCTCATCGGCTGGCCGCCGGGCACCGGTACCGGCTGGCACGACCACGGCGGCTCGCGCGGCGCGTTCGCCACGGCGTCGGGCGGGCTGACCGAACAGTCGCTGGCCGTACGGCTGCCCACCGAAGGGTGGAAGACCCTGGAACTGGCCGAAGGAGTCGACAGGCAAAGGCAGTTGAGGACCGGCCAGGGCCGCGCCTTCGGGCAGCACCATGTGCACCAGGTGCTCAACGAGTCGGTCCGGGAGCACGCGATCTCGGTGCACGCCTACTATCCGCCGCTGCCGCTGATGCGGCGCTACAGCCGTACGGGCGCGGTACTGCGCCTGGAGCAGGTGGAGATCCCGGAGGAGTGGCAGTGACACACGCCGAAGTGACGCACGCCGAGGTGACAGGGACCGAAGTGACACGGACCGAAGAGCCCCGGCCAAAAGCTCCGCACGCCCCCGTGGGGATCGACGCGTTGTTGGAGCGCGTACGGTCGGGCCTCGACCGGGTCGGCCCGGAAGAGGCACACACGGCGGCGGCCGCCGGGGCGCTGCTGGTGGACATCCGCTACGCGGCCCTGCGCGAGCGGGACGGGCTGATTCCGAGCGCGCTGGTGGTGGAGCGCAACGAGCTGGAGTGGCGGCTCGATCCGCAGGGCAGCCACCGGGCGGCGGAGGCCACCGGGCACGATCTGCACGTCGTGGTGATCTGCAACGAGGGGTACGCGTCCAGCCTCGCGGCCGCCTCCCTGCGCCAGCTCGGCCTGCACAGGGCCACGGACCTGGACGGCGGTTTCCAGGCATGGCGGGCGGCGGGGCTGCCCGTACTGACCGGCGGCGGCTGACGCCAACGGGCCGTGACCGCCCCGCGGACCCCCTGGATTTCAGGGGGTCCGGCGGAAGGGCCTCGCAGGAGCGAGGGGCGGTGAGGGTCAGAACGGCTCATGGTCCAGGCCGTCCGTGTCCTCGCCCTCCTCTTCCAGCGCCCGCCTGACCACCCGGATGGCCAGGCCCTCCGGGTAGCCCTTGCGGGCCAGCATTCCGGCCAGTCGGCGCAGCCGTTTGTCGCGCTCCAGTCCACGGGTGGAACGGAGCTTGCGGGCGACGAGCTCGCGGGCGGTCGCCTCTTCCTGGTCGGAGTCGAGCTGCCCGACGGCCTCCTCGATCAGGGCCGGGTCCACGCCCTTGGTACGCAGTTCGTTGGCGAGGGCACGCCGGGCCAGGCCCTTGCCGTGGTGGCGGGACTCCACCCAGGCGTCCGCGAACGCCGCGTCGTTGATCAGGCCCACTTCCTCGAAGCGGGACAGCACCTCGTCGCAGACTTCCGGGGGGATCTCCCGCTTGTGCAGGGCGTCCGCCAGTTGCTTGCGGGTGCGCGGGGTGCCGGTGAGCAGGCGCAGACAGATGTTCCGCGCCCGCTCGGCCGGGTCCTGCGGGGGTTTCTCCCCGCCTTCCCCGCCGTCCCGGGCTCCCCGTGGCTCCCCGGGAGCCCGGGAGCCCCGCGAGGACCGGGAGCCCTTGGCGCCCCGGTGTCCCCTCCGGGACTCCCCGAACGCCGAGGTCTCCCCCGGCCCTCCGGCATCCCGGGAGGACCAGGGGAGCCGGGGAGGTCCGTCGGACTCCCCGGGCTCCCCTGCGTCACCGTCGTGCGCGGCGTACCCGGCGGAACCCCCGTTCCCTCCGGGTACGTCGTCGGTGCTGTCCGGCCAGTCCGTCCTCCGGGTCACGGGTTAGCTCTTGGCCGCCGCGGCCTTGGCCGGCTTGGCCTTGGTCACCGGAGCCGGTACGGACTTCGCGTCGGTGGCCGGTGCGGCCCCCGCAGCGTCCACGCCGGGCTCACCCTCGGGGGCCTCCGTCTTGGGCTTGACGCCGACGCCCAGCTTCTCCTTGATCTTCTTCTCGATCTCGTCGGCGAGGTCGGGGTTGTCCTTCAGGAAGTTGCGGGCGTTCTCCTTGCCCTGTCCGAGCTGGTCGCCCTCGTACGTGTACCAGGCGCCCGCCTTGCGGACGAAGCCGTGCTCGACGCCCATGTCGATCAGACCGCCCTCGCGGCTGATGCCCTGGCCGTAGAGGATGTCGAACTCGGCCTGCTTGAAGGGCGGCGCGACCTTGTTCTTGACGACCTTGACGCGGGTGCGGTTGCCGACCGCGTCCGTGCCGTCCTTGAGAGTCTCGATGCGGCGGATGTCGAGGCGTACCGAGGCGTAGAACTTGAGCGCGCGGCCACCGGTCGTGGTCTCCGGCGAGCCGAACATCACACCGATCTTCTCGCGGAGCTGGTTGATGAAGATCGCGGTGGTGCCGGACTGGTGCAGCGCACCAGTGATCTTGCGCAGCGCCTGGCTCATCAGCCGGGCCTGGAGGCCGACGTGCGAGTCGCCCATCTCGCCCTCGATCTCCGCACGCGGCACGAGCGCCGCCACGGAGTCGATGACGATCAGGTCGAGCGCGCCGGAGCGGACGAGCATGTCCACGATCTCCAGCGCCTGCTCACCGGTGTCCGGCTGGGAGAGGATCAGGTTGTCCGTGTCGACGCCGAGGGCCTTGGCGTACTCGGGGTCGAGCGCGTGCTCGGCGTCCACGAAGGCGACGGTGCCGCCGGCCTTCTGCGCGTTCGCCACGGCGTGCAGCGTCAGCGTCGTCTTGCCGGAGGACTCCGGGCCGTACACCTCCACCACGCGGCCGCGCGGCAGTCCGCCGACGCCGAGCGCGATATCCAGGGCGGTCGACCCGGTGGAGATGACCTCGATGGGGTCGTTGGGCCGGTCGCCGAGCCGCATCACCGCACCCTTGCCGAATTGCCGTTCAATCTGCGCGAGAGCGGCGTCCAGCGCCTTCTCGCGGTCGGTGCCTGCTGCCATGGGTTCCACCCGATTTGCTTGAGTCGATCGCTTCATGCCAATGACGCTAACGCCTGCCACTGACAATCGGCCTCGGCGTCGCCCTGACCTGTGGATAACCCCGTGGGAAAGCCCCGGGGTCACAGGGCCGGAACACCAATGAGAATGGATGTTCGATTTTCGTGTCAAGCGAGCCACGCGGCACCCGCGACGGGTCCCGTGTCCGCCGCCAGGGCAGTGGCGCGGCCGCGGTCTCGGCCGCGCCGGCGGTGGCGATGGCACGGCCGACCAGGTCGGCAGCTCAGGCGTCGTCCCCCGCCGGAGGCGGCGGAGTCTCGTTCCGGTCCCGTCGCAGGGCGCTCCGCATCCGCGCCAGGACCGAAGCGCGGCGGCTCCGGTGACCGTGCACCCGGGGGTCGTCGGTGACGTCGTACCGCTTCACGTACGCCCCCAGGAACGCCTGGAGCGTGGCGACGGCGGGGATCGCGATGAGCGCGCCGACGGCGCCCATCAGCGCCGTCCCCGCGACGACCGAGCCGAAGGCCACCGCCGGGTGGATGTCGACCGTCTTGGCGGTCAGCTTGGGCTGGAGGAGGTAGTTCTCGAACTGCTGGTAGACCACGACGAAGCCGAGCACCCACAGGGCGTACCAGGGGTTCACCGTGAAGGCGATCAGCATCGGCAGGGCACCCGCGAGGTACGTTCCGATGGTCGGGATGAACTGCGAGATGAGCCCCACCCACACCGCCAGCGCCGGTGCGTACGGCACGTCGAGGATCACCAGCAGGATGTAGTGCGCGATGCCGGAGATCAGCGCCATCAGGCCGCGCGAGTAGAGGTAGCCGCCCGTCTTGTCGACGGCGATCTCCCAGGCGCGCAGCACCTCGGTCTGCCGGGCGGGCGGCAGCACGGAGCACAGCGCGCGGCGCAGCCTGGGCCCGTCGGCGGCGAAGTAGAACGAGAACAGAAAGATCGTCAGAAGCTTGAACAGGCCGCCCAGTACGGTCGTGGAGACGTCCAGCACCCCGCTCGCACTGTTCTGCACGTACTTCTGGAGCCAGTCGGAGCGCAGCAGACTGGCCTGCACTTCCACCCTGGAGAGCTCGGTGTTGAAGGTGTGGTTGATCCAGTTGATCAGCGAGTCCAGGTACTTGGGGAACTCGTCGACCATGTCCAGGATCTGACCGGCCAGCATCGAACCGAGCATCACCACGAAGCCGATGCCCGCGATCATCACGCCGAAGAAGACCAGGAAGGTGGCGAGGCCGCGACGCATGCCGCGGGCCGCCATCCGGCCGACCGCGGGTTCCACCGCGAGCGCCAGGAAGAAGGCGATCACGATGTTCAGCAGCAGGGTGATCAGCTGGTGGAACGCCCAGTCACCGAGCTGGTAGCAGGCGTACAGGGCGAGCGCGAGCACCATCGCGCGCGGCAGCCAGCGGGGCATGCGCGCCGGGCCGGTGGGCGCCGCAGGGGGCGCGATGCCCGGCGGGACGGCCGCCCCGTCGTCGTCCTGGGCTTTCGCCTGGTCCTTCGCGGTCTCATCAGTCGGTGCCACGGGGCCAAGTGTCACTCATGAGTGCGAGTACGGCGTACCCGTGCCACCTCATGGACGGTGCGTCACGCGCCCTGTTGACGTACGGAACGGACGTACCGAACGGACGTACCAAACGAACGTACCGAACGGACGTCAACGCCTGTCGGACGGAACGTCCATCGCCCGGCACACGGCCTGCCACACGCTCTTCGCGTCCCAGCCCGCGTCCAGCGCTTCGTGCACCGTACGGCCGCCGAGTTCGGACATCACGTGGTCGCGGGCGAAGGAGTCGGCGTACGCCTCGCCGAAGTGCGCCGCCATCCGCTCCCAGAAAATCGTCAACCGCATGACATCAGTATCGCGCCCCTGAGAGTGCAGCCCGGCCGCACCTCTTGCGGGGAGCGCTCCGCACCCTCACCGTCGGCACATGGCTGGAATTGGAGCATCCCCCCACGGACCGTCCCCCCTCGCCCGCGCCGCGCACTTCGTGTGGCTGACCGCCCGGGTGCTGGAGCAGCGCCGGTTCGCGTACCACTTCCTCGACGGCGGCGCGGACCCCGTCGAGGCCGCGCTCGGCGCGTACCTGGGCGAGGACGGCGGTTTTGGCCACGCCCTGGAACCCGACCTGCGGGGGCCCGTGAGCCAGCCCCTGCACACTGCCCACGCGCTGCGGGTGCTGGAGTCCGTCGGCCGGTGCGGCGGCACGCGCGTGGAGCGCGTCTGCCGCTATCTGACCGGGGTGTCCACCAAGGAGGGCGCCCTGCCCTCGGTGCACCCCTCGCAGCGGGGCTACCCCGCCGCCCCCTTCGTCCCGGTCGTGGACGATCCACCGGGCGAGCTGCTGGCCACGGGCCCCGTGGTGGGGGTGCTGCACCGCAACGAGGTGTGGCACGCCTGGCTGTTTCGCGCCACGGACTTCTGCTGGGCGGCCGTGGACGCGCTGGAGACGTCCCATCCGTACGAGATCCAGGCCGCGCTCGCCTTCCTGGACGGCGTGCCGGACCGCCCCCGCGCCCAGGCGGCGGCGGACCGGCTGGGGCGGCTCACGCGCGCACAGGGGCTGGTCGTACTCGATCCGGCCCGGCGCGAGGAGATCCCGGTGGCGCCCGGCTACGGGCCGGGCGAGCACCACTTCGCGTACGACTACGCGCGCGTGCCCGAATCCCTGGCGCGCGGCTGGTTCACGGACGAGGAGATGGGGCGCGCGCTCGACTTCCTGGCCGCCGAGCAGCAGGAGGACGGCGGCTGGCCGGTGCGCTGGCGGGCCTGGGCGCCGGGGAACGTACTGGAGGCGCGCCCCTGTGTGACGATCGACGCACTGCTGACGCTGCGTGCGTACGGCAGGGAGATCGGCTGAGCGGAGGGCCGGGGAGGTCTGCGGGGACGTACGGTCAGCCGCCCAGCGCCCGCACCCCCGCAGTGACGGCCACCGCCGCGCCGACCACCACCAGGAAGGGGGCGCGCAGCACCAGTGCGAGGGCGGCTGCCGCGAGGCCCGCGCCCCTGGCGTCCAGCACCAGTTGCTGCCCGGTGGCGAAGGTCTGTTGCGCGGTGAGGGCCGCCAGCAGGGCGACGGGCAGCAGGGCGGAGAGCTTCTGTACGAGCGGGCGCTCCAGGGCGTCTGCGGGGACCAGCAGCCCGAGCAGCTTGACGAGGTAGCAGCCCACCGCAGTGGCGACGATCGCGATCCAGACGCTCATCGTGCGCCTCTTCCGGTGCCGTTCTCGGCCCGGCGGCGCTCGCCCCGCCCCTTCACGAAGAGCACCAGCGGTGCCGCGAGCGCTGCCACCAGTACAGGTGCTCCTCCCGGCAGCACGGGCAGCAGCCCGAGCATCAGCAGGACCGCGATGCCTGCCGTGGTGCGCTCCGTGGTGGACCGCAGCATGGGTGCCAGCAGGGCGAGGAAGACGGCCGGCCCTGCCGCGTCCAGCCCCCAGGCGTTCGTGTCGCCGAGCGCCTCGGCCCCCAGTGCACCGAGCAGGGTGGTGAGGTTCCACAGCACGTAGAGGCTGATGGCGGTGACGGTGAAGCCGATGCGGGCGCCGCGCCGGGTGGGCTGCGCCAGGGCGACGGCGGTCGTCTCGTCGATGACCACCTGTGCCGCGAAGGGGCGCACGAAGCGGGGCAGGGCGAGCAGCTGCGACAGGCGCAGCCCGTAGAAGGTGTTGCGTACGCCCAGGAAGAAGGCTCCGGCGGCGGCGGTGAGCGGATTGCCCCCGGCCGCCAGCGCCCCGACGAGGGCGAACTGCGAGGCCCCGGTGAACACCAGCAGACTGAGCGCGCAGGTCTGCGCGACGGTGAGCCCGGCACCGGCAGAGGTCACCCCGAAGGCGAAGCCGGAGAGACCCACCGCGACGCCGACGCCGAGGGCGTCCCGTACGACGGCTGCGTCGGCCTTGGGCGCGCCGACGGGAACGGCGGGAGCTGTTGTGCGTATGTCCGGACATTCCGCGGACGTTGTCTGTTCTGCCACGCCCCGGACGCTACGAGGGGGCGGGCCCTTGGGTCTTGTACGTTCTTGCACGCTCGCGCCGATAGGCACCCGGCGGCACCCCGACGATGCGGGTGAAGTGCCGGTTGAGGTGCGGCTGGTCGGTGAAGCCGACCGCGAGGGCGGCGTCGGCAGGGGTGGTTCCCGCGCTCAGGAGGTGCTGGGCCCGGCGTACGCGCGCATTGGTGAGCCAGGTGTGCGGAGGCATGCCGTACGCCGCCTTGAAGGCACGCAGCAGTGCGAAGGGGCTGGTGCCGAGTTCGTGGGCGAGAGCCTCCAGGGACGGCGGGCTCGTCATCCGGTCGGCCAGGATCTCCCGGGCGAGCGCCGCTGTGCGGGCGGCGGCCGGGAGGGGGCCCCGGGCGGGCAGGGAGCGTCCGTGGCGGCTCAGCATCCGGGCGATGGCGATGCGGAGCACGCTGTCAGCGGCGAGCGCGTTGCCCGCCTCGGCCGCCAGGTGCACCTCGTGGACGAGCCGCGCGGTGTCGGGGTCGTGGACGATCGTCTCGGCGAATCCGGCGGTGCCGCGCAGCGTGGTGATCTCGGACGCGACGTCGGCGACCAGTTCCTTCGACGGATAGAGGGTGCCGTACGACCAGCCTTCGGGAATTCCGGCATGCGCGGAGTGCGGCACCTCGGGGTTGATCATGACGACGCTGCCGGGCATCACGCTGATCGTGCCGTCGGGCATGTGCAGGTCCTCGACGCCGCGTCGTATGGCGGCGAGGACGAAGCCCTCGTGGCTGTGGCGCGGGAAGGTGTGCCGGACGTAGCGGGCCCGCAGCAGGTCGAGGCCCGGCACCCCGGCGTACTGCCAGTGCCGCGCCCACTCGCCCTCGCGCTCGGTGGCCGTCGCTCCCCTCTCCATCCGACCATTCTGCGCCTCGCCGCAACGCCCCTGACCTGCGCGTCCACAGTCCGGACCGGGCATTGTCAGTGCCGGGGTGCACGATGGGGCCATGGTGAGGACCGCGCTCGATACGTTCTCCCCCGCGACCAGGGGCTGGTTCACGGGGGCATTCCGGACGCCCACGGCCGCGCAGGAAGGGGCCTGGCGGGCCATCGGCGAGGGCTCCGACGTGCTGGTCGTCGCCCCGACCGGCTCGGGCAAGACGCTGGCGGCGTTCCTCGCCTCGCTCGACGCGCTCGCCTCGACTCCCCCGCCCGCCGAGGCGAAGAAGCGCTGCCGGGTGCTGTACATCTCCCCGCTGAAGGCCCTGGCCGTCGACGTCGAGCGGAACCTCCGCAGCCCGCTGACCGGCATCCGCCAGGAATCCGTCCGCCTCGGTCTGCCCGAGCCGGAGATCCGGGTCGGCATCCGGTCGGGCGACACCTCCCCCGCCGACCGCCGGTCGATCGCCAACAAGCCGCCGGACATCCTCATCACGACCCCCGAGTCGCTGTTCCTGATGCTCACCTCCTCCGCGCGCGACGCCCTGGAGGGCGTGGAGACGGTGATCCTCGACGAGGTGCACGCGGTGGCGGGCACCAAGCGCGGCGCCCACCTCGCGCTGTCCCTGGAGCGGCTGGACGAGCTGCTGCCCCGGCCCGCCCGCCGGATCGGCCTGTCCGCGACGGTCCGCCCGGTCGACGAGGTGGCCCGGTTCCTGTCCCCGCAACGCCGGGTCGAGATCGTCCAGCCGCCTTCGGGCAAGGTCTTCGACCTGTCGGTCGTCGTCCCGGTCGAGGACATGGGCGAGCTGGGCGGCTCCCCGGCCAAGGACGACGACCAGGGCGACAAGCCGTCCATCTGGCCGCAGGTGGAGGAGCGGATCGCGGACCTCGTCCAGGCGCACCGCTCGACGATCGTCTTCGTCAACTCCCGCCGCCTCGCCGAACGCCTGTGCAACCGGCTGAACGAGATCGCGTACGAGAGAGCCACCGGCGAGGCCCTCCCGGAGGGCGGCTCCCCGGCCGAGCTGATGGGGCAGTCGGGGGCCGCCCAGGGAGCCCCGCCGCTGCTCGCCCGCGCGCACCACGGCTCGGTCTCCAAGGAGCAGCGCGCCCTCGTCGAGGAGGACCTGAAGGCGGGCCGTCTGCCCGCCGTGGTCGCCACCTCCAGCCTCGAACTGGGCATCGACATGGGCGCGGTGGACCTGGTGATCCAGGTCGAGTCACCACCGTCCGTCGCCTCCGGCCTCCAGCGCGTGGGCCGGGCGGGGCACCAGGTCGGCGCGGTGTCGACGGGCGTCGTCTTCCCCAAGTACCGGGGCGACCTGGTGCAGGCCGCCGTGGTCACCGAGCGGATGCGCAGCGGCTCCATCGAGTCCCTGCGCGTCCCGGCGAACCCCTTGGACGTGCTGGCCCAGCAGCTCGTCGCGATGGTCGCGATGGATTCCTGGCAGGTCGACGACCTGCTCGCCCTGGCCCGCCGCGCCGCGCCCTTCGCGTCCCTCCCCGAGTCGGCGTTCACCGCCGTCCTCGACATGCTCGCCGGGCGCTACCCCTCGGACGCCTTCGCCGAGTTGCGCCCGCGCGTCGTCTGGGACCGCATCGCCGGTACGGTCACCGGCCGCCCGGGAGCGCAGCGGCTCGCCGTCACCTCGGGCGGCACCATCCCCGACCGGGGCCTGTTCGGCGTCTTCCTCGCCGGGTCCGACCCGAAGAAGGGCGGCGGCCGGGTCGGCGAGCTGGACGAGGAGATGGTCTACGAGTCCCGTGCGGGCGACGTCTTCACCCTCGGTACGACGTCCTGGCGCATCGAGGACATCACCCGCGACCGCGTCCTGGTCTCACCCGCCCCCGGGGTGCCGGGCCGCCTCCCCTTCTGGAAGGGCGACCAGTTGGGCCGCCCGCTGGAACTGGGCCGCGCCCTGGGCGCGTTCCTCCGCGAGATCGGGAACCTGAAGCCCGAGAAGGCCCGCGCCCGCCTCCGGGCGGCGGGCCTCGACGACTGGGCGGCCGACAACGTCCTGTCGTACCTCGACGAGCAGCGTCGCGCGGCGGGGCACGTCCCGGACGACCGCACGATCGTCGTCGAGCGGTTCCGCGACGAGCTCGGCGACTGGCGGGTGGTCGTGCACTCCCCGTTCGGCGCGCAGGTGCACGCCCCGTGGGCGCTGGCGCTCGGGGCCCGCCTCTCCGAGAAGTACGGCATGGACGCCCAGGTGATGCACGCCGACGACGGCATCGTGCTGCGTCTGCCGGACGCGGACCTGATGGGGTTCGACCTCATGGGCCTCGACCCGCTCGACGCCGCCCCCGCCAGGCCCCTGGGCACCGAGTACGACGACGGCCAGGCTCCGATCAGTGCCGCCGACACCCTCTTCGACGCGGGCGAGGTCGCCCAGATCGTCACCGACCAGGTCGGCGGCTCCGCCCTGTTCGCCGCCCGGTTCCGTGAGTGTGCCGCCCGCGCGCTGCTGCTGCCCCGCCGCAGTCCCGGCAAGCGCACCCCGCTCTGGCAGCAGCGCCAGCGCGCCTCCCAGCTCCTCCAGGTGGCCTCCGAGTTCGGCTCCTTCCCGATCGTCCTGGAGGCGGTCCGCGAATGCCTCCAGGACGTCTTCGACGTGCCGGGCCTGACCGAGCTGATGGGCGACATCGAGGCCCGTCGGGTGCGCCTGGTGGAGGTCACCACCACCGAGCCGTCTCCCTTCGCCCGCTCCCTCCTCTTCGGGTACGTCGCCCAGTTCCTGTACGAGGGCGACTCCCCGCTCGCCGAACGGCGCGCGGCGGCGCTCTCCCTCGACTCGCGCCTCCTCGCCGAGCTCCTCGGCCAGGCGGAGCTGCGCGAACTGCTCGACGCGGACGTCCTGACCCAGCTGGAGCAGGAGCTCCAGTGGCTCACCGAGGACCGCCGCATCAAGGACGTGGAAGGCGTCGCGGACCTGCTGCGCGTCCTGGGGCCGCTCACCACCGAGGAGTTGACCGCGCGGGGCGCCGATCCCCGGTGGCCCGGGGACCTCACCGTCGCACGCCGCGCGATCCAGGTCCGTATCGCCGGAAAGGACCACTGGGCAGCCGTCGAGGACGCCGGACGCCTGCGCGACGCCCTCGGCACGGCGCTCCCGGTGGGCGTCCCCGAGTCCTTCACCGAGCCCGTCAAGGACCCCCTGGGCGACCTCCTCGCCCGGTTCGCGCGCACGCACGGCCCGTTCACCTCCGCCACCGCCGCCGCCCGCTTCGGTCTCGGCGCGGCCGTCACCGACGGGGCCCTGCACCGGCTCGCCGCGGGCGGACGCGTGGTTCAAGGCGAGTTCCACCCGGCGGGCATCGGCCAGGAGTGGTGCGACGCGACGGTCCTGCGACGCCTGCGCCGCCGTTCCCTGGCCGCACTCCGCCAGGAGTTGGAGCCGGTCGACCCCGCCGCCCTCGCGACGTTCCTCCCCCAGTGGCAGCACTACGGAGGCGGTGGCCTGCGCGGCATCGACGGACTGGTGCGCGCCGTCGAGCAGCTGCAGGGCGCCCCCGTCCCCGCATCCGCCCTGGAGAAGCTCGTCCTCCCGCACCGCGTCTCCGGCTACACCCCCGCCCTCCTCGACGAACTCACCACCACCGGGGAGGTCGTGTGGGCGGGCGCGGGCGCCCTCCCCGGCAAGGACGGCTGGGTCTCCCTCTACCTCGCCGACACCGCGCCGCTGCTCCTCCCACCGCCCCACCCCCTGGAGCTCTCCGCCCTCCACGAGTCCGTCCTGACCGCCCTCTCCGGCGGCTACGGGCTCTTCTTCCGCCAGATCGCCGACCAGGTCCGCGCCACCACCCACCCCGACGCCGGCGATCCCCAACTGGCCGACGCCCTCTGGGACCTGGCCTGGTCGGGCCGCCTCACCAACGACACCCTCGCGCCGCTGCGCGCCGTCCTCGGCTCGGGCCGCACCGCCGGTGCCACCGCCCACCGCGCGAAACGCTCGATCCCGCGCGGCCGTTACGGCTCCCTCACCGGCGCAGCCCGCCCCGTCTCCCGTACGGGACCGCCCACGGTCTCCGGCCGCTGGTCCCGGCTCCCCGCCCCGGAGCCCGACCCCACCCACCGCGCGCACGCCCTGGCCCGCACTCTCCTCGACCGGCACGGCGTCGTGACCCGGGGCGCGGTCGCCGCCGAGGGCGTCGAGGGCGGGTTCTCCGCGATCTACCGCATCCTCGCCGCGTTCGAGGACAGCGGGCAGGCCCGTCGCGGTTACGTCGTCGAGGGGCTCGGCGCGGCCCAGTTCGCGATGGACGGCGCGGTGGACCGGCTGCGTGCCGCCGCCACCGCCCGCGACCGATCCGAGGGTGACGCCCCCCACCGGGCTGTCGTCCTGGCCGCCGCCGACCCCGCCAACGCGTACGGGGCAGCTCTCCCCTGGCCCGAGCCTCCCGTTGGCGTGACCCACAAGCCGGGGCGCAAGGCGGGCTCCCTCGTCGTCCTGGTCGACGGCGAACTCACCCTGTACATGGAGCGCGGCGGCAAGACCCTCCTCGCCTGGCCGTCCCACCCCGCCACGTCCACCGCCGAAGGCCGCCCGGCACCCGAAGGCGTCACCGACGACACCCCCGATGACCGCCTCCGCGCGGCAGCCGAAGCACTCACCGCCTCCGCCCGCGCCGGTGCGCTCGGCACGGTCACCGTCGAGCGCATCAACAACACTCCCGCCCTGACCTCCCCCCTGGGGCGCACCCTGGAAACGGCAGGCTTCCACGCCACCCCGAAGGGCCTCCGCATCCGCCCCTGACCCCGCCCGCAATCGCGAAGCTCGGCGTGCCCCACACACCGAGCACGGGCTCAGGCACACCCTCGGACACGGGTGCGGACTCAAGCCCCCCCTGGACCAGGCACGCACCCGAGCACCCACGCGACCCCGCACGCCAGCCCCAGCGCGCACAGCCCAAGGCCCGGACACACCCGCAGAGGCAGCCCCGGACACGCAAGCACGCCCCAGCCCCCACCCCAGGCCGCCCCGAAAAGACCGCAGCGCTCCTCTCCGTACTCCTCACTCATCGTCGCCGCCTCGTGGGCCGGAGCCACGGCCTGGAACTGGGCCGGAGCCACGGCCGGAACATGGCGCGCCACACCCGGCCACCCGTCCGCCCTCCCCCACGCGCTCCCACCCCACCACCCCCATCATGGAGACATGCCCGAAGGAGACACCGTCTGGCAAGCCGCCGCCCGTCTGCACTCCGCCCTCGCAGGCCGCCCCCTCACCCACGCCGACCTCCGCGTCCCCCGCTTCGCCACCGCCGACCTGACAGGCCGCACGGTCCTCGACGTCACCCCGTACGGAAAGCACCTGCTCACCCGCATCGAAGGCGGCCTCACCCTCCACTCGCACCTGCGCATGGACGGCGCCTGGCGGGTCTTCGCCCCCGGCGCCCCCTGGCGCGGCGGCCCCTCCCACCAGATCCGTGCCGTCCTCCAGAACACCGACGCCACCGCCGTCGGCTACCGCCTCCCCGTCCTCGAACTCCTCCGCACCGCCGACGAACACACCGCCATCGGCCACCTCGGCCCCGACCTCCTCTCCCCCACCTGGCCCGAAGCTCCCACTGGGCCCGAGGCTCCCACCCGGCCCGGAGCCCCCACCAACCACCCCGAGACCGAACCCCCCACCCGCAAACCCGAGTCCCTCCCCTCCCAAGCCGTACGCAACCTCCTCGCCACCCCCGACCGCCCCCTCGGCGAAGCCCTCCTCGACCAACGCAATCTCGCGGGCATCGGCAACGTCTACAAGTCCGAGCTCTGCTTCCTCGCCCGCGTCACGCCCTGGCTCCCGGTCGGCGCACTCGCCCCCGACGTCCCCGCCCGCCTCGTCGCCACCGCCCACCGCCTCCTCGACCTGAACAAGGACCACCCCGACCGCCGCACCACGACCATCCCCCACACCTCCCGTACCTCCCGCTCCCCCGACCTCCTCTACGTCTACGGCCGCGAGGCCCGCCCCTGCCTGCGCTGCGCCACCCCGATCCGCAAGGCCGACCAGGGCGACGGAACCCGCGAGCGCCCCACCTACTGGTGCCCGAACTGCCAGAGCGGCCCCACCACATGACGTAGCACCAGGTCGATCCGCACCCCCTGACGCGGCGCCAGATCAATCCGCACCCCATGATTGACGACCCGTCAGGTCCAGTCGTACGGTCACCACCATGCCCCTCCCCGTACGAATCCCCGTACGAATCCCGGCGTACGACCTCACCGGCCGCACCGCGTTCGTCACCGGCGCGGCGAGCGGCATCGGCCGCGCCTCCGCCGCGCTCCTCGCCGAAGCGGGTGCCACCGTGCACTGCGCCGACCGCGACGCACCGGGCCTCGCCGAGACGGCCGCCCTCATCGCCAAGTCCACCGGAAGCACGCCCCGCACCCACACCCTCGACGTGACCTCCCGCCCCGAGGTCACAGCCGCCCTGAAAGCCGCGACGGAATCGGCCGACCGACTCGACGTCCTGGTAGCCGCCGCCGGAATCATGCACGTCAGCAGCGTCCTGGACACCACCGACGACGACCTCGACCGCGTCCTCGCGGTCAACTTCAAGGGAGTCCTGTACGCCTGCCAGGAGGCGGCCCGCCTCATGCTCCGCTGCGCCGCCCCCGAAATCCCCGGCGGCAGCATCGTCACCCTCGCCTCCGGAGCCATGGACTCCGCCAACGCCGGACTGTTCGCCTACAGCACCGCCAAGGCCGCGGTCGTCCAACTGACGAAGACCCTCGCCACCGAGCTGGGCCCGCACGGCATCCGCGTCAACGCGGTCGCCCCCGGCTGGATCCGCACCCCCATGACGGACAAGCACGACGCCGCACTCCAGCACAGCACCGAAGCCAGGATGGTCCGCATCACCCCGCTCGGCCGCGTCGGCGAAGCCGAGGACGTCGCCCACGCGGTCCTCCACCTCGCCTCGGACGCCTCGGCCTTCACGACGGGTCAGATCCTCCGCCCGAACGGCGGCGTCGCGATGCCCTGGTGAAACCTCGCCCGGGCAGTGCCCCTCGCCCCGCCCCCTCGGCAGCCCCCCGCCCCGCCGCGTGCACGGGCAGCAGACTCAGCCCCCACCCCCCGGCCGCGACCACGCCCTCGACGGCCCCCGCCCCCTCGGGTACGAACGCCAGCCGCAGCACCGCCCACCACCACAGCACGCCGAGCAGCACCGCGAGCGCCCCCAGGACGGCCCTACGCCCCCGAAGCCGGACCTCCGGCGGTCGCCCCATCGCTGCCTCCTCGCGACCGACGCTATGCGCGGCCATTCACGCCCGGGAGGGCGCACCGGAAGCGCTCGAAGCACTACCGGCGCACCCACCCCGTACGCCTTGACGCCCAAGACACCTCAGAATCCCCAGGCGCCCCAAGCGTCCCGAGCACCTCAGGCGCTCTCCGCCTGGAACATCCACGCGTGCTTTTCAAGGTCCGCCGTCAGACCGATGATCAGGTCCTGGGTGACCGGGTCCGGGTCACCGGTCGCCTCGATCCGCTCGCGCATCCGCACGATCACCGCGCCGAGCGCGTCGACCAGGATGCGCACCGCGTCGCCGTCCTTGATCCAGCCGGTCGGCGTCTCCTTGATCGCACTGGACGAGGCGACCGTCGCGGCCCGCCCGTCCGGGTTGACCCCGAGCGCGGACGCCCGCTCGGCCACCGAGTCGGAGTGCAGGCGCGCTGAAGCCACGACATCGTCCAGCTGAAGGTGCACGGAGCGGAAGCGCGGGCCCACGACGTTCCAGTGGACCTGCTTGGCGACGAGTGACAGGTCGACCAGGTCCACCAGCGCGCCCTGCAACGCCTCGCCGACGACCTTGAGATCGGCCTCGGGCAGCGTGCTCTTCACGACAGACATGGAGCGTCCTCCTCAGACACAGACATCACAGAATCAAGCTTCCTCACTCCCAACCCTGCCATAACCGATCCAATTCGGTCATTCGAGGTCCGAAGTCAACAAAAGGCCCACGACAGCAACAAAAAAGACCGGTACCCC